>NZ_JBWDNQ010000040.1:0-11358 GCF_056269285.1 Paenibacillus sp. JT31N11 | reverse complement strand
ATTCTGGATAACGTAACGGAAATGGCTGCTCATTCTGAAAATAAGCGCTTGAATAAAAATCTAAAAAAGTTGGGCATAAAATCATATCCGATGTACGTCCTGGTGAATAAGGATGGGATCGTTTATAACTCCCCTTACTTAAGTGAGATGGAAACATTCATAAAAGGGGAACTGAAAATTTCCGATAGTTAAGCTAACTGTGCACGATAGATAACCAAATGGGCTGCCACATGGTTGCCCCTCGTGTGCGCCCAGCGGCACGACAGCGCGAATCATCAGTCCGCTAACGGGTACGATAGTGCAGAGACCAGGAACAGATCGCCGCGGCAGGAAACTGTTCCTTTTTCGTTGAAGTAACGGGCAGGTTTGTGTGGTCGCAGTGTAGAACATAAATCATCAAATAACTATTTGAGGTGTGAAAATGGATAGCGAAGTTACAGCGGTTGGATTTTTGGAAATGCTTCAACAGGGACAACGGTCATTCTCAAAGCTTTGTGTTGAAGACGGGGAGCTAACTGAAGTTGATTTTTCAAACCTTAACTTTGAGGAGTGCCTATTCTCGGTAAATTTTACTGGTTCGAGTTTTGAAAACACGAGGTTTATCAAATCAAATCTAAAAGCATGTATTTTTTCTAATTGTATTTTTAACAATGCGGTATTAGTTGGTAACTTACTAGATGGCACAGACTTTTCGGGAGCGAAGGTAGATGGAATTACTTTTATTGACAACACCTTTCATTCCATAGTAGTTACAGAGTCACATCTTGCTGAAATGATACTTTAAATTAAGGGAGAAACGAATGACAATAAACAAAAAGAGTTCTAGAAGAATATCGGTCAGAGATGACAATTATATATGGACTGTTTCCCCAGGAAGCGGATATATCATCATGATAGCCGAACATGAAATCACTAGAGGGATGCGCCTTGAGGTTTATGTTGAATCAGATATCGACAGCGCTTGGGTAAACTTCCCTAATACAGAACATCTGAATATGAAAATTGTTAGACCTAGTGACGTTGAATATTTTATTTGTCAGGCGCTCGATCAAGGGTGGACTGTAGTTTTTGATTTTGACGGTAAGTTTCTGAAGAGAAGATTACGCTAACGGGTACGATAGTTGAATGATGGCCGCGGCGAACCAGTCCTTTGAGGGGCTGGTTTTTTCAATACATAAGATAAGTTATGTACAGAAAATGCCGCTACGAACGGGCAGAATAACGAAATTAAACTTATCAATTTTTGATACGAGTCACAGATATAAACACAAAGTACAGTTTGACGACGAAATTTACATCAGTATATTAAGACAAAGCCACTCCCGACAATGGAGTGGTTTCTTAGGTTGCCATATTTCAAAGTGACAGATTGACAATACAATGAACATGAAGTATACTTCACGTGAAGTATACTTCATATTTATGTTTAGGAGATAATTTTTTATGGAGAATCTGGTTAAAGAATATCGAAAAGCTTTTAAAATGACTCAAGAGCAACTCGCTATCCTGGTAGGTGTGTCCCCACGAACCATTATCTCGATTGAGAAAGGGCAGTTTAAGCCTTCGATATTGTTGGCGTATAAGCTTTCACTGGTTTTTCACGTTACTATTGAGGAACTGTTTAAGTTGCCGGAGAATTTAAATAGAATGGAGAATTAATAAAATGAAATACGACAAAAAAACGTTAAAAATTTTGCAATCTGTGTTCGTGGCCATCGTTGTAATTGTCTTCGGAAGTGTATTTTGGATCACAGGATTTAACATTGCGCATACAGTTACCTATGGGGTTTGCGGGATTCTTGTTATTTTTGGAGTTATCGGTGCTATACTCACTCATATTAAGCCTGAACTGAAAGCGACTTACAAAAATATTCCGGTTGATGAACGAGATGCGCTTATGCGAGTGGAAATTGGGAATGTAGTTAGTCGAATATTCTTTTGGCTTTTTATCGCACTTGGGGCAATGTTTCTTGTCATATGGGTTATTTATCGTGTGAAGATATATTTGTGGATGTTTATTTTGTTCGAGGTACTGGTTTTATTGCATTTAGTCATGACAATAATCTTGTATAGCAAGTTAGATAAAAAATTCTGATTTTATGAACTTCCAATAAAGTAAGGTAGTGTACAGTCTAGGGCATCCGATTCGTTGGGGTCCAACTACTCACCAGGCGGAAACTTACGCTTTGTCCAAGATGATACTTATATCGAGACCGATGTGGGAAAATGTCAAAATGGATGATGATTGCTGTGGTGAGATGATGAAATGATTAAACTAACTGGGTACGTTAGTGTGGAGCAACCGCCGCGGCAATTGCTCCTTTTTTTTAAGTAAAGGCTACCGCAGGATTGATCGGCAGTCTCGTTGTGAATGGGAGGATAGTTTAATAGTTCACGGCTTGGGTGACCTGCACAGCTACTTGTTTTAAAAAGGATACACAGAAGATACCTTCTGTGTATCTTTTTGTGGCAATATCGGGCGAGCGGCTACTGTTAGCCGAATGCAAGATTGTCTGTCATGAAGAAAAGCGGCTTTTTTCCGTGCAAACCAGCAGTCGCGGGCCGGAGCAACTGCAGCTTGCGCCTGTTCTATTTAAGACAAGTAGCTACAGGGCGGTCTATTATATTGGAAATTTACTCATTACGCCATCGTAACTCTCTTGGGCATCTTTAATGGAGAGCTTTGAATATATTTCTAATGATTTACGGCTTTCGTGGCCAGAGTAAGGTTGTATGAGCGAATCATCAATACCCTGCCGCTTAAGCCATGTGAATTAAAAATGGCGGAGCTTGTGGGGGGATAGAGGATGAGGCAAATTAGCGACTTCAGCATACCGTACAATTATTTTCCGTATTCCTCCTCTATCCGTATATTTCTTCTTCCATGAGGATTCGAATAGATATTGAGCGTTTTTCTTTTTTTGATTTTGAACGTGCATCGCGAGCATTTCCTTGAAGGGAACTGGGAAGGGAACGATGCGATCTTTTTTGCCTTTTCCTTCATTGATACGTATCTGGCAATAAGTAAAGTCAATTTCATCTATTTTTATATTAACAAGCTCATCAACGCGGACGCCGGTATAAACAAATGTTTTGATGATAATCATATCTTGAAACAACAAGAAGGTTGGAACTATTCCGCTTGCACCTTATCTAACGATCGGGGTACTCGCCTTCTACCTGCAGCCATATTGGCTTGTTCCGATTCTTTATTAATTAGTAATTCAAACAGTGTCTCTGGAGAGAACAACAAACATTAAATTAAAGTAACGGGTCAATGATGGCCTCGGCGAACCAGTCCTTTGAGGGGGCTGGTTTTTTCAATACATAAGATAAGCGGAGCGTTGGACAAAATTTTGTCAATGATGCAGGCTCATTTCTTGACGGAACGGTTTTTTTTCTTGATTTTATGTTCTATCTGTTATACTCTGTATATAACAATCAAACTATTAATCAATCTGAGGTGACCATGGATGGCGACAATGGGACGGACAAAAAAATGGCGTACTGCGGGAGCAACGTTGGTACTTTTAACTTTGCTGCCTTTGCAGGCTTGGGCTACGGGTGCAGGGGGGGATGACGAAACAGAGAAGGTGCCGTTGAGGACAGTTGCGGAATCGATCGGCGCGGTCGTGAATTGGAATGCGGACAATCGGCAAGCGGTCGTCACTCGTGGCCAGGTGGAGCTTGCGATCACGATTGGCGCTGATACCGCCCTTGTGAATAGGCAAGCGCGGACGATGGACAGCAAGGCGGGATTGTCGGGCGGCCAAATGCTCGTATCGCTGAGCATGATCAGACAAGCATTCGACGTTGACGTGGACTGGGATCCGCAAGACGGTCTCCTCGTTGGATTGGAAGATGTCAAGACGTGTGGCAGCTATTTCGTACACTTGCTGCAGACAGGACAGTTTGAAGATGCGAGAGCGATGATGAACGAGCGATTGCAGCAGCAGCTACCGGAGCAATTTCTGCAGACGTACTGGGTCGGCAATACTTCCGTATACGGCTCTCCGGCTCAATTGCTTATGCTCGATCAAGAGGAGACAGCGGTGCATAATAATGCGATGCTCGGTTACGCTACACCGCAGCAGACGCCTTTCGGTATCATCGTCCGTTTCGACGACACCGGGAAAATCGATGATTTGTATTTGCCCTATTTGCCATCCGGCGCTTATCAGAAACCATCCTACGATAACCCGGCGCAATACGTGGAGCGGCAAGTCGTTGTCGGCGAAAGGGAGCATTCGCTGCCAGGTACGTTAACCCTTCCGAAAGGGGAAGGGCCTTTCACCGCTGTAGTTCTCGTGCATGGCTCCGGCCCGGGGGATCGGGATGAGTCGACCGGCGCTTACAAGCCGTTCCGTGATCTGGCGGCCGGTCTGGCGGCCCAACATATTGCCGTGCTAAGATTTGATAAACGGACCTATGAGCATACGCTTAAAAGCGCGCTGAATCCGCAGTTTACCGTAAAGGATGAATCGGTGGACGATGCGTTGGCGGCGGTAAAGGTCCTGCAGCAGCAACCTGAAGTGAATGCCGCACAAATATTCGTGCTGGGCCACAGCCAGGGCGGAATGCTCGTTCCGCGCATCGTGCAGCAGGACAGTACTGACTCCATCGCCGGCGCAATCGTCATGGCTGGCCCCTCGGAACCGTTGGAGGACCTACTCCTTACTCAGTACCAACAAGCGGCGGAACGCGCCAAGCAGGCGGGACAACCGACCGATGCGCTGGAACAGCAGGTACAAATATGGGAACAGCAGATGGCACTGCTGAAGGATCCACAATATTCCGTCGCCAATATTCCCAAAAATTTCGTCGTGCAAAATCCGGTCTGGTGGTTCGATTTCCGCAATTATTACGCTGGAGAGCTCGCCAAGGATCAGGAAACGCCTATGTTGATCATGCAGGGGAAGAACGATGCCCAGGTCGGTCCCGACCAGTTGGATGGCTGGAAAAAGGCGCTGGCCGGACGAACGGACGTATCCTACAAATTATATCCGAAGCTGAATCACTTCTTCGTATCCGTTGACCAGCCATCAACAGGCGCTGAGTACGCCATACCTGGCAATATTCCGGATCAAGTTATCTCGGATATCGCGGATTGGCTGAACGGTGTGTCTGCAGCAGCACCGCAATAAGTAAGTGAACAACAACTGTAAACGGGCAAGCGCCGATCCAATGGATCGGCGCTCTTGTCTTACAGCGCTAATGGGGTTGGCTCACGAAAGTGGCTAAACATTCCTGTAGGGCCTAAGATTTGGCCTTTGTCAAAAAAGGAGCGCCTCTGTATGATGGGTTTGTCGAAAGGACTAATAACCCAACACTATCAAGGGGGCGCTCTTACGATGAAGGTTAAGCAATCAGCTGGACAAAATCAAAGCATTGAAAGAATATCTAACTATGAATCGATAGGAGAAAGACATAAGTTTCCCGGGCGGCGAGAGTTTGATTACGTTGTCCAATTTTTTTCAAGTCTCAACGGATTACCTTCTTATAGGTTTCGATTCTAATACGCCTGATTATAATCAGCTAGCTGCTATCCGTGAATTACTTCAGCTGTTAACTCACATTAGCGATCGGGGTGGGAAGGTGCAAATTGGGACAGTTGGGCTAAAAGTCTTTTTAATGGATTATATGGACTTAATGTTGAAACAAGATTAGTTTGCTATACTAATGCTGGTCACGGTGGAGGTTGGGATCAGAAATATCAACAAGATTATTTAAACCGAATTCTTACGTGGTTTGATCACTGCATTAAAGGAGAAGCATTGCCTGATTGGTTTGGATAAGACATAAGTGAATTTCAAGTAACTGTCTTTAATGAAAAGTGGATCTACCCCCTATAGTCGTATAACGTATTATGTTAGTCGTTCAACTAACGAGTACGATAGCGCAACAACCAGGTCATTAAAGTAACGGGTACGATAGCGCAGGGTAGCGTGCCGCGGCAGCTACTCCTTTTTGTTGAACTTTTGGCAAAAGAGTGCGGAAGGAATTTTTTGAATTTCGTTGAAAAAGTCTAAGATAAATTTTTAGAAGATCAAGGTGATTATCTCGAACGTAGTGACGGAATAAAAACTTGACTTAGAGTCAACTCTAACCGATATAATACAAGCCAACTACCAATTCCAATAAAGGAGAGTTGCAAAATGCTGAACGTACGTGTGGTTGTAACCGAATATGGCGGACCGGAAACGTTAAAAATCGTGGAGGAGCCGCTGCGCCAGCCGCAGAGGGACGAGGTTCTCGTCCACGTGCATAGCGCGGGAGTCGCTCTTGCCGATATTATGCGAAGAGAGGGCAAATATCCCGGCACACCAACGCCCCCTTTTACACCAGGATACGACGCGGTTGGCATTGTCGATGAGCTCGGAGACGACGTACGGCATGTTCAGAAAGGGGACAAGGTTGCCGTATTTTACAACGGTACTGGTGGATACGCGTCCTTTGTTTACGCGAAAGCCGACGAGTTTTACCCGGTACCAGAGCAAATTGACACCGCAGCAGCGGCGGCGGTCATTTTGAATTATGTTACTGCATATCAAATGCTGCATCGTCTCGCAAACGTTTCTGAAGGGGAACGAATTTTGATACACGGCGCTAGCGGAGGCACGGGTACTGCGTTGCTCGAGCTTGGCCGGCTTGCGGGTGTCGAAATGTTCGGCACCGCTTCGGCTGCCAAGCACGAAGTCGTCACCCGATACGGGGCGGTACCGATTGACTACAGGAGCGAGGATTTTGTGCAAATCGTGCGTGGACGGGCACCAGAAGGCGTGGATGCCGTATTCGATCCGATCGGGGGAAGCAACTGGGAGAGGTCATTCCAAACGCTTAGCGAGGGCGGACGTTTCGTGGGTTACGGGTACACGTCGGTTCTTGGACAGAACGATTCGAGCGATTGGGTCAACGATTGGACGAACCTGTCGGCCAACAGAACGACGCCCAGGGGAAATCCCATCTATCTGTATTCCGCCACAACTCTGAAGAAGGAGCGGCCGGAATGGTTTCGCGAGGACTTGGCACGCGTGTTTGAATTGCTTGCCGAGGGGCGAATCAATCCGATCATCGCCGCGCGGATCCCACTGCATGAAGTGGCGCGGGCGCATAAGTTGCTTGAAACATCCCAAATAGCTGGTAAAATCGTTCTTACCAACAATTAAACATAATGAAGGTGGTGCATGCGATTTGTACTCGATCGGAGAGATCGCGAGACTGTCGGGCATAACGGCTTTTACACTTCGTTACTACGAGAAAATCGGCCTGCTGCCTAAACCTCGGCGTCAGCGCGGAAAGGAGATCGGAATCCGGCAGTACGACGATGCGGATTTGCGGTTAATCCGGTTTATTCACACCTTGAAGCAGGCTGGAATGAAGCTGGATGACATCGCGGATTTTACGCAGGACGGCTGCCTGCTCACGGCGCAGGGAGAGGCCGATTTCGATACCGGTGGCACGCTGCATAAACGGATCGAGATTTTGGATCGACACATCGATGAGCTGGACCGGCGAATGAAGCAGTTGGAAGCCGTGAAGGTGATCGCACTTGAGAAAAGAACATTCTACTCCAACATATTGGACGCAAAGTAGAGTAAGGTGGGAGGGGCGAGGGTAAAGGATAAGCAGCATGCTATCCGGGCTCTATCGAGTTCCGGATATATCATATAAGTTAACTGTTAAGCATCTTCAACCTAACGGGTACGATAGTGCAAGGACTAGGGACATTCGCAGTGGTCGGCAACTGTTCCCTTTTTCATTGAATTAACGGGGGATTTTGTGCATTTTTGGTATATTATTTATACAGACAGCAAAAAATTCTAAGACTTCGTTTCCAAAGGTTTAGACTTTTTTTGGTGCTGATGCAAACAACTCGAAGCTTCGAAAATGGACCATCCAACGCTACTCCATAGTTAGACTCCTTATGTGGGGGAAGGAGATGCGCAATATATGTCCAGGTTAGAACGGGATGAAAGATCCTGACAGTCCTAGCTGCTGCGGCTGCCGCTACTTTCATTGCTGGCGACCGGCTTACCCCGCTTTTTACGAATTACCGCAATGAGCAGCAGCAAGATAGGGTAGCAGATCGTAATAAACAACCCTATCTTTCCGAAGAATTCGACGAACTCATACATTTGAAGCACGCTTTGCGGCAGCATGGCAATCAGAAAGATAAAAGGCAGCAAGAAAAAAGCGAACATTTTATGATCCTGCAAATGAAACATTTGGGTTATCGATTTAATCGTAAGGTAAAAAATCGACAGCAGTGTCGTGAACACATTGGTCACCCATACCGCCAGAATCGCTGCATCAAGCCGTTCCAAAATGTTAGCTGGGAGTGCGGTTGTTTTCGCCAATTCCAGTGTCGGCCACATCAATAATTTAATTTCCTCAGGTCCAAATACGGCCACAGCGGAAATAACAATGAGTAAATATAATAAGCTCGGCATAAACCAGCCCCAAATCATTGATAAATAGGCTTTGTTTGGTTTTTTCATGAACGGGATGACCATCGTGATGATGAAGGAGCCTTGAAACAAGGCAGCAATCGTTAACATTCCGAAGAACAGCTCATGATGCTCATTTCCCCATACAGGCAGCAGGTTCAGGGTACGGGAGTTTTTCAGAGCCAACAATGTAATGGTCAGGCTTGGCACCATAATAAAAGGCAGGTAAAAAAGATGGATACTGGCGAACGTCACGATATCCGTTCTGGCGAACACAGCCGCAAGCAGCAGCATCGCAAGGACGGTCACTTCCAATGGAGTCCTTTTCAATATGGAGGTGATGACTATTTCCCCGAATTCGCGGGAGATGAGTGCCATTAATATGCTAAAGAAGGAGAAAATGCCCAAACTGGCCACAAATGCGATGCCTCTTCCAATAATATCTTCGCTGTACTGGATGATCGATTGGTCGGGAAAACGGACGCCGAGTACCGTTACAAGGAGCAACCCGAATAATGCGACCAGTGTTCCGAGCAATGTGACAAGTGGAGCACCAGTATCTGCTACGCGAACAGCCATAAGGGGAGCTGCGAGAACGCCTACTCCAATCGTAGAACTAGTCACAATTGCGGCTACCTGAACCGCGGTGATGGGGCGCATTTGATCTTCTTCCTCCTTTAAAAAGCAATGATAAAGGTAGGTTTCCATTTTTTTCATTCAATTATGTATCGCAATCCTTTCTAAACTGAAGTTGAGACAGTTGTTTCGTGCAAAAAATGATTACGATATGAATGGCTGAATGAATTTCCCAATCTTATAATGGAAACGTCCTCCAAAACAGAGGGTGACGGCCGTGAGCATATGGACATTCTAGGACGGTGAGTACAGAATGCCCGATAAACAAACGCTGGCGTGCAGAATCAGCTGCAAGGCGGGCCTCACTCCGCTAACGATTTTCATTGATTCGTTGAGCTAACGGGGTACGATAGTGCAGAAAAAAGCGATGGAGCCGATCCATCGCTTCGTTGTGTTAACGGGCAGAATAATTCAATAAATAACGAATAAATGATGCTCATTCTGATTCATAAATATGGTAATCCTGAATTATATGTATCATGTAAAATGGGGTGAGAATGAATGTTCCATATAAGAAACATAGAAGACTTTTATAAATACAAGGAACTTTTAAGTAAAGTCTGTAACCAAGATTGTGATTTGCCAAATCAAGTTTTTCGTAAAGAATTTGGTTGCTATCTATTTAATCAATTTGATGATGCAATGAGTGATTGGGGGACACTTCAACAATTGGCGTCAGTATCAAAGGACGAATATATAGTAACCGCCGTTTTAGACCCTAAGCCAATGGAATACTACTTCAAAGAGTTCGGTTACTTTAATTGGATTAAGTTTCCGAAGAATATTGAAAGTAACAAGTATTGGAATGCACTTGAATTAGGACCAGAGAATTGGCCAGCAGATTCAATTTCCAACAACTCATTTACGGTTGTTTGGTTTAGCCCTTCCATGAAATGGGCTATATGGGGGGATAGGAATTACGAAGTAAGTATATTAGCGTTTAATAACGAGGAAATCTTCAGATCTGCACTGCCATTCTTAAAATCATGGCGTAAGTTTGATGAAACGGTAATTTCTTGGCTAGAATTGGCTTTTAGAGAACTGCCAGTAGAAATCGTAAAAATACTCAAAGCTAATTACTATTATTAAAAAGAACAACAAATCTTTATTGTGCTAACGGGTACGATAGCACAATGCCGAAGGGCTGCCGCCGCGGCAGCCCTTCGCTACGCTAACTGGCAGATTACAAATAAGCGATTAACTGTTGGAATAAATCGTTGCACTCAATGATAATATCCACTGACAACAGTTGTCATATTCGTATGTTAAAATCGTGAGGTGATCAAACAATATATAAGGAGTGAGAAGTTTGTTTACCCACAGGAATATTATAATCAAAGAGGTCCCGATCCATGTGGTCGAAGCCGGTCCCCTATCAAAACCGACTGTGTTTTTTATTCACGGTTGGCCAACTTGCTGGTTAGAATTTGAATTCGTGATGAAGAAGCTTGCCGAAGAGTACCATGTTCTCGCAATCGACATTCCCGGTATTGGGAATTCAGTAATTCCTTTAAAGTCATATAGCAAACGCAATATAGCCGAGTATGTACGGGGGATTATGGATCATATGAATTTGCAGGATGTCACTTTAGTTGGTTGTGATGCTGGAGGCCAGGTGACGTATGCATTTTTAAAAAGCTTCCCTGACAGGCTTTCACGCGCGGTGATTATGAATGTCGCCATTCCTGGTGTTGATCCGTGGAACGAGGTGAAAAGCAACCCTTACATTTGGCATTTTGCATTTCATAATGTACCTGTATTGCCGGAGACACTGATTTCAGGCAAAGAACTTCCTTATTTCTCTTACTTCTATGATGTACTCGCCGGGAAAGGCAAGAGAATGAGTGATGCCCGCAGGAAATCATATGTCGAAGCCTATTCCCGGTTAGACGCATTGAAAGCAGGGTTCGATTTATATAGAAGTTTCCTTGAGGACGAAAAGGATAATGCCGCGTCAAAAAATGTTATGGTGACAACGCCGGTGCTTTACTTGCGAGGATCGGATGAACACGCAAATATTGAAAAATATCTTGCAGGATTTAGAGAAAACGGCCTGCAAAATATCAATGCCAGGATAGTTGAAAATTGCGGACATTTTTCTGCAGAAGAACAGCCTGAACAAATTGCATTTGCAATAAGGGATTTTATTCAAAATATCTTATTGCGCTATACCAGCTAATAGGTTGTCAATATTTAATTATTAATGAGCCAAACGAGGGATGTTATACTGGTAAAAGGGAATGGCAAATAACCGTCCCTTAGATTTTGGGAAGGT
>NZ_JBWDNQ010000068.1:0-1120 GCF_056269285.1 Paenibacillus sp. JT31N11 | reverse complement strand
GGGCGTATAAGCGAAGCGAGTCTGGGAAACGAACAAGGACTGGACATCGAGATCATGCGTGACGATCTAACGGATATTTTGTACAATTTGACCAAAGATACGATCCGTTACAGGTGGGGAGATTCGATCACTGCAATTGAAGAGACGAAGGAGGGGGCCAGGGTCCAATTTGCCTATGGCCAGCCACAAACATTTGATGCTGTAATCGGGGCGGATGGTCTTCACTCCAATGTTCGCAAGCTGACATTCGGTGATGAATCGCAATTTAAGCGAACGCTGGGATGTTATATTTCAATTTTTACCATGGCCAACTATCGTAACTTGAAAAGCATCCAGCAGTTTTTTGCGACACCGGGCAAAACGGTGGGGATGTATAGCGCACGAAGAAATACCGAAGCGAAGGGAATGTTCATCTTCAAATCGGCTCCGCTGCAATACGACCGGCACGATTTAGAAACGCAAAAACGGCTTGTAGCCGAGACATTTGGAAGTGCCGATGGCTGGGATACCCAGCGGCTGCTTCATGCAATGATGGAGGCCGATGATTTTTACTTTGATGAAATCTGCCAAATTCAAATGCCGACATGGTCCAATGGCTGTGTCGCGCTTTTAGGCGATGCCGCTTACGGCCCGTCTCCGCTATCTGGGCAAGGCACTAGCCTTGCACTTGTCGGAGCATATGTATTGGCTGGTGAGCTAAAATCCGCGAATGGCGATTTCCTAAAAGCATTTTCCGCTTATGAACAAGTGATGCGAGTGTTTGTAGAGAAGAACCAAAAAATCGGCCGCACTGCAGCAGAAAGTATGGTCGCAAGCTCGAGTTTTAAGATTATGATGCAAGACTTAATGCTTCGCGTACCCTTTGTGATGACTGCCATGTTTAAAATGATTACTAAAACGATTGAGAAAGCGTCCAACGGGATCGAACTTAAGGATTACAGGTAAATCGACGGTAATTGGATTTTTCTTAAAGATGAATTCGGATTGAAGAGGAAAGGGCTGAAGAATCAATGAACGCGCAAACCATCATTTCAAATATAGTTGACAATTAAAAAACAAATTCTGCGGAATAAGCACTCTCGTTCCGGCGGTTCAAGAGCAAAGGGGGCTATACGCCCTG
>NZ_JBWDNQ010000020.1:0-102864 GCF_056269285.1 Paenibacillus sp. JT31N11 | reverse complement strand
GGGAAGAAACTTTCTGCGCCACCGAATGACGGCGACAGCCGTTTCTTCTTGAAATATAAGAAAGTATAAGACTCCTCCATACTTTGCTTATATTTCTGAGGGAAGAAACTTGCTGCGCCACCGAATGACGGGGCCGTCAAAGAGATTGGCGCATGTCAAATTCTTCTTACGGATTAGCATTTCCTTTTCCCTGGCAAACAAAACGTGGGAGCCCTGTTTTAAACTTTTAGCGTCATTAAGTTTCACGCTTTATAGGACGAGGTAAGGAGATGCTTGCTGTTCTGCCAACGGATGGCAACAATCCTTTCTTCTTGCCGGAAAAGCTTGTCCATTTGCACTATTTTTAATCTCTCGGAAATAAACTGTAAGATTATGCAACATTTGGGTACTTCATAGTTATGCAGTCTGATATAATGAAAAAAAAGGTGATTATACGGGCGGGAGAAGGGTTTAACATGAGTTTTGAGAAGGAGTTAGCCTATCTCTTCGAGCAAAAGGAAAAATTATTTTCCAACTGGTTTGGTTCCATCCACGAGAATTGTCCGGATTTTTATTCTTTTTCCGATCTGAATACGCAGGTGAATTTATTTTTTCAATTCAGTACGGAGCTTGAGCATCCTATTGAAAACCATGCTTTATTCGATACGATCCCGGAGTGGTGCAGGAAATCCATTCACGAGGACCTTCCCATCTCCCATGTTCTGATCAGCTCCCACTGCTGGAGAAACGCGATTATCGAAATTTTATATACTTATGACGGTTCCAATGCTGCATTGGAGCTTATTATTTTGCTGCTGACCAGACAGGATGCCTTCGATAAGAAAGTATGTGAAGAGTTTTGGCAGCTTTCCAAGAAAATCATCACAGACAAGGACGCCAAAATCAACGAAATTCATGAGGACCGGATTCAGCTGATCGGGAAGATGGCATCCAGCATGGCTCATGAAATAAGGAACCCTTTGACAGCTATCCGGGGTTTCCTGAAATTAATCCGGTCGAATATCTCAACGGAAATATCGAATAAAATAGGTCACTATATCGGCATTATCGAAAATGAATTTGAATCGATAAATATGCAAATTACAGGATTCTTAAGCTTCTCGAGAAATCGCAAAATCGAAGAAGAGATGATGGACTTCCCCGTTTCCGCGGTAGTCGCAACAACCCTTTCTTTATTAAATCCCCGAATCATCAGTGAAGATATCAGCTTCACCACCACGTATGAGAATGACTTCATCTTCAATGTTCAGAAAACGGCCATCCAGCAGGTATTATCGAATATTATCAATAATGCGATCGATGCACTGATTGCGATGGAGCACGGCAAAGAAATAAGTATCGTATGCAGTGAGGATGCTGATCATTTTTATATGATTATCTGGAATAATGGTCCTGAAATACCGGAGAAAATGAAAAGTGAAATGTTCCTGCCCTTTGTAACGAATAAAGAATACGGGACAGGTCTTGGCCTGGCCATCTGCAAAGAAATCATGCTTCGCAACAACGGGGACATTATGTTCAGTTCAACGGAATTTGAGACAACATTCACCTTGTCCTTCCAAAAACCGCTATAGCCTCATCACAACCAAATGACAGAATAACGGCCAAAGCTGATTTCGTATCAGCTTTATTTTTGCGTTCAGGGCGGGGTAATTTTAATGGTCCCCGTATTCTCCCAACTGCCTGAAACGCGGGGCTTTAGAAATAAATCGGGCCTTCTATAGTCTGCTATTGTCCAAATAGAGGTCTTAAATGTCCATGGCTAATGGAGATATATCCCATATAATAGGTAATGAGAATGAATCTCAATTGAATGAAGAAAGCAGGATAAATCAATTCCGGAGGGGAGTCGTGTCAGAACAACATTGATAATGATAATCAATATCAAAATTTACAGCTGCTGAAGCTTTGCGCCTAATTCTAAGAATCACACAAATTGGAAGGAGAGATTATGATGGTTGAAGCATCCGTTATGGAACAATCGAAAAACAAAATGTATCTGGAAAGTCAGGAGGCCCGCGAATCCAGCGCCCGGTCCTACCCCCGGAGGCTTCCGATTGCCATTCTTGAAGCGGAGGGCATCCACATCAAGGATATGGACGGCAAAGTCTATTACGATTGCCTTGCCGGAGCCGGGACGCTGGCGCTTGGCCACAATCACCCGGTCGTCATCGAGGCGATCAGACAGCTGATCGACAACAAGAGGCCGCTTCATACACTGGATCTGACGACACCGCTGAAGGAGCATTTTGTGGACGAGCTGTTTGCCAGCCTGCCGGAGGAATTCGCCCGGTCCGCGCGCATTCAGTTCTGCGGACCAACCGGCGGGGATGCCATTGAAGCGGCAATCAAGCTGGTGAAGACCGCAACCGGCAGACGCAGCATCCTGTCCTTCCAGGGCGGATACCATGGTTCGACGCATGCGACCATGAGCCTGAGCGGCACGCCGGGACAGAAGGAGAAGGTGCAGGGCCTGATGCCGGATGTTCATTTTCTGCCGTATCCCTATGCCTACCGGTGCCCGTTCGGGGCCGGCGGCGATCAGACCCATCTGCTCAGCAGCCGCTACATCGAGAATTTGCTGAACGATCCGGAAAGCGGAATTTTGGCTCCATGCGCGATGATTTTTGAAGTGGTGCAGGGAGAAGGAGGCTCGATCCCGGCGCCGGTCGAATGGATCCGCGAGATGCGCCGGATTACCAGGGAGCATAATATTCCGCTCATTATAGACGAGGTGCAGACCGGAATCGGGAGAACGGGGAAGCTGTTTGCTTTTGAACACGCGGGCATCATTCCGGATGTGCTGGTTCTCTCCAAAGCGATTGGCGGAAGCCTGCCGCTGTCGGTGATGATTTACAATGATCAGCTGGATGTATGGAAGCCGGGGGCACATATCGGAACCTTCCGTGGCAACCAGATGGCCATGGCGGCAGGGCTGGCTACGCTGAAATATGTCAAGGAAAACGACATACCGGCCAAAGCGGAAGAACGGGGCAAGCAGCTGATGAGCCGGTTGAACGGGCTGAAGGAGCAGGCCGCCTGTATCGGCGATGTCCGCGGAAGAGGATTGATGGTCGGCGTGGAAGTGGTCAACGAGAACGGCGGGCTAGACCAGCTGGGCCATTATCCGGCCTATCCGAGGCTGGCAAGCCGCATTCAGCAGGAATGCCTCAAGCGGGGCCTGATCCTGGAGGTGGGAGGCAGGCATTCCTCGGTTATGCGCTTCCTGCCGCCGCTGATCGTAACGGAGGAGCAGATCGACGACATTACCCGCATCTTTGGGGAAGCCGTTCTGGAAGCCTCTGCGGCTCTCTCTGTGGAATGAGCGGGAGCGGATAGAATGGGAATCAGCCTGAAATCTGAACAGGGGAAGGTTCTGCTCGCTGTTCTGCTTGGAACCTTCACGGTTATTCTGAACAACAGCTCTCTGAATCCGGCGATACCCGAATTTATGGAGGTTTTCCATATTAATGCCGTATCAGCCAGCTGGATTATTACGATCTTCCTCCTCGCCATGGGCATCACGATGCCGCTCACGGGCTATCTGGGAGACCGGTTCGGCAAAAAAAGAATTTATCTGCTGGGGCTGGGTTTATTCGTGGCCGGCTCGCTGCTGGGGACATTATCCTGGGGACTTCTTCCCGTCATTATATCCCGGGGGATGCAGGGGATAGCGGGCGGGCTGATGATTCCCTTGTCGCTCGCGATGATTTTCGAGGCTTCCCCCAAAGAGGAACGGGGCAGGGTGACGGGTGTCTGGGGCATCGCCGTCATGGTCGCTCCGGTGATTGGACCGACAGTCGGCGGAATAGCGCTTGGATTTGGCAGCTGGCAGTGGCTTTTTCTGATGAATGTGCCGACGGGCCTGCTTGGCCTGCTGCTGGGAATGCGTTATTTGAAGCAAAAGCCGCCTGACCCGTCGCGCACGTTCGACCGGCTCGGCTTTGCCGCCGTCACTCTGGGCGTAGGCGCTGTCCTGCTGGCGCTTGGGAGGATTTCCGATCTGGCGGATTTGACGGCTCCCTTCCAGCTGACACTGCTGGCTGCCGGAGTGTGCCTGCTGATCCTGTTTGTCCGCATCGAGCTCAGCCAGCAGCAGCCGCTCTTGAATATACGGATATTCAAGGTGCCGATGTACAGCCTCAGCGTGATTGTGGCATGCGTCCAGGCGCTCGCCATGTTCGCAGGCATTTTCCTGATTCCTCTGCTTGTGCAAAATGTGTACGGGTATGACTCCATTATGACCGGTCTTGTTTTTCTGCCGTCGGCGATTACAACCGGCCTGTTCGTCAACGTCGGAGGCAGACGGCTCGACCTCAAGGGGCCCAGAGGCATTGCGCTCGCTGGCCTCGCGACAACATGCGCCGCGACGGCAATGCTCGGGATGCTGAAGCTGAGTTCACCGATTTGGGTGGTGTTTGTGCTCATGCTGCTGCGGGGCGTGGGGCTGGGCTTGTCCAATATGCCAATCACGACGGCAGGCCTGAGCGCGATTCCGGATCATCTGGTATCGCAGGGCTCGGCGATCAATAATGTGTCGAGAAGAATGGTGTCTTCACTCGGGATCGTGCTGGTGTCAATCTATTACGAGGTGCGCAAGGCGCAGCTGCTGACCAGCGGCTATTCACCCGTGGAAGGCACGCTGCAGGCGATTAATGAGGGATTTATTGCGCTCAGCATTCTTGTTTTTCTGACCCTGCCGGCCGCCTTCTTCATGAGAAAGCCTGCCGCTGCGGAGGAGAAGCACTCTGCCGTATCCACAACGAAAACCTGACAGGAAGGGAGAGCACCAATAATGCCGCAATACTCAACACTTGCCTCAGCTGCCGCGTCCGGTGCCGCATCCGCCTCATCGGTCAGCGAGGAGCTGGCGGAACGGACGGCGGTACGCGTGCTGCTGAACAGCTATTTGAGGGAGACCGGCGCCTATGATCCGCGGATAGCGGAACCGGTGCCGGAACAGCAAGGCAGCAGACAGGCCGTCGAAGAAATGATCATACGACTTCCCGTATTGGGGAAGGGAATCAGGGGCTATTTGACGTACTTCTCCGTTATGGGGCAGCATGTCTACGGCTCGTCTTTCTATGAGGTGCACGGGGATCGTACATCCAGAAGCCTCGATGCCAAAAGCCTGATGGCCTTATTGCTGGACGAAATGAGCCGTGATGCCTTAGGGCCGGAGCGCGGACAGATGAAGGCGCGGATTGATAACAGCATTCACAAAATGACAATCTATATCGAATATGCGATGAAGCATACGCCAGCCGAGCAGACAGCGGCAGCAAAATGGGATTTCATCCGCTCCGAGCAGTCGCTGCTTCTGGGCCATCCCTTCCATCCTTTCCCGAAAAGCTCGGAAGGCTTCGGAGATGATGAGCTTCTGTATTTCAGCCCTGAGATGGGCGCTTCCTTCCAGCTGAACTATATAGCACTGCGTTGCAATTATGTTCGGGAGCAGCGGCTTGCCGGGGAAGAGGAGATGGTGGACCCGGCGGTGATTCTTCATGCCAGGCAGTGGCTGGGCGCGGAATGGGACAGGTACAGGCTGCTGCCCATGCATCCCTGGCAGGCCAAATATTTGCTCCGGCAGCCGTTTGCGGAGCATTTGATGCAGCGGGGAGATTTAATTGATTTTGGCGTGCTGGGCCCTGCCGTATATCCGACTTCATCGGTAAGAACAGTATGGGATAAGAACAGCGGCAGAGGCTTCAAGCTGCCTCTACATGTCCGGATTACCAATCTGGTCCGGGACAATACACAGGAGCAGTGCATGCGGACGATGGACGCCGCGCGGGTGATTCGTTCTATCCGCGGGAGGATAGAGTCGGACGGCTTCAAGGTGCTGACGGAAACCGGATACAGCAGCGTGCTGCTCGATGAGTCCCTGTTCGAACGATCGGAGCAGGGAGCCGCGATGCGCGCGCAAGCGGAAGCGGGCTTCAACGTCCTCTACCGCCCGATGGAGCTTCAGCAGTCGCATACCTATGTTATGGCAGCGCTGCTTGAGACCTGTCCCGGCGAAGCCGAGCCCATGCTGATCGCCGCCATCCGGCAGACCGGGCATGGACAGCTGCCTGATCTGGGATTATGGCTGGAAGCCTGCTTGCGGATATCGATGCTGCCGCTGCTCCGGCTGCTTGCGGATCAGGGCATCAGCTTTGAGGCGCATTTGCAAAATTCGCTGCTTGCGATAGTGGACGGGATGCCGGCTTGCTACTACGTGCGGGATCTCGAAGGCGTAAGCATTCACCGCGCCAGGGCAGCGGAGGCAGGGTGGATCGGGACACTTATCCCGGAGGAGAGTCCTGTGCTGTATGAACAATCCGAGGCCTGGATGAGAACCAAATATTATTATTTCGTGAATCATCTTGGCTCGCTTATTCATACCCTTGCCGCTTACGGGCAGGCCGATGAACGGCGTTATTGGGGAATTGTGCAGGAGCTGCTGCAGCAGGAGAAGCAGACGGCAAGCCGGGAACTGCTTTACTATCTGAACGATCTGCTGCTCAGTCCCCATCTGCCGGCCAAAGCTAATTTTACGAGCTGTTTCAAGTCCAGGGGGGAACGCCCCCTGTTTGTCCCGATACCGAATCCAATGAATATAAGCGGGGTGCAGGCATGATATCAACCGAAACGATAGATAAATTGCATGATGCAGCGGGGGGAGATCTGGTTCGGGCATTGGGCTCCGGGCACCTGCTTCATGTCGAGCAGCGGATTATCCGCCAATTGATCCAGGCTCTGATTTATGAAGAGATTGTGATCTATGAGGAAATTGCGGCCAGCGACAGCAGCGGCCTGCCCGCAGAAGGCAGCCGGAGCGTGTTCAGGCTTCCGGGCAGAACAGAGGAAGGCGAGCTTGTGGCATATGAAGCGCAAGGCCGGCGCATGGCCAGCTTCGGGCGGGTCCGGCTGGAGAGCGTTCCGGTAAGACGGGTGCCAGGGGAAGGTGCAGCCATGAATGCGCAGCTCGGTCTGTTCGTCACCGAGGTGCTTGCGCAGGTTCAGCAGGGAGAGCGGCTGGAGCGTTTCATGGAGGAGCTTGCGCAGACGCTGCTGAAGGATGTGCAGGCCCAGGCTTTTGAACCGGTCATGAAGCTTGAGGGGGAGCAGCAAAGCTATGACGAGCTGGAGGGAAACATCAAGGACGGCCATCCCTATCATCCGTGCTACAAATCCAGAATCGGCTTTACGCTTGGCGATAATGCTGCTTATGGCCCTGAATTCAAGAGGCTGCACAGGCCCGTCTGGATTGCCGTCGCCCGCAGCAGCAGCCGCATGGCCCATTCGGAGGATATCGGCTACGGGGAATATATCGGGCAGGAACTGGGCGGCGAGCAATATGCCCTTTTTAGCTCCATAATTGCCGGTCAAGGAAGACAGGCGGAGGATTATTACTTCATGCCCGTCCACCCCTGGCAGTGGGCGAATATCATTATTCCGCAGTTTCACAGAGCGTTGGCCGGGCAGGAGATCATCATGCTGGGGGAAAGCAGCGACCTCTACCGCCCGCAGCAGTCGATCCGGACGCTCGCCAACTTTACATCCAGGAGCAGAGCCTATCTCAAGCTGTCGCTGAGTATTACCAACACGTCCACCAGCCGCATCATGGCAGGCCACACGGTGCTGAATGGCCCGCTTATTACCGATTGGCTGCATGGCCTGATTCAGAACGACGCTTATGCCAGACAGCTGAATTTCGTTATTTTGCGGGAAGTGCTGGGCGTCACCTACGATTATGGGCGGCTGCCTGAGCATAACCGGAACAAGGCTTACGGCACGCTTGGCGCGGTATGGAGAGAGAGCCTCCATCATTATTTGCAAAAGGATGAGGATGCCGTTCCTTTCAACGGGCTGTGCCATGTGGAGCCGTCCGGCGTGCCGTTGATCGATCCCTGGATCCGGGCCTACGGCGTGGAGAACTGGACGATGCAGATGCTCCGGGCTGCCGTTTCTCCAGTCATTCATATGCTCTACGCACACGGCATCGGCATGGAATCGCATGGACAGAATATCATTCTTCTCCATAAGCAGGGACTGCCGCAGCGGGTGGCGCTGAAGGATTTTCACGATGGCGTCCGCTTCTCGGTCTCGCATCTGACTGAGCCGGAGCGTTGTCCCGATCTGAACCCGGAGCCGGCGAGCCATGCATTGGTCAATCCCAATTCCTTCATTAAGACCACCAGCCCTGCGGATGTCAGGGATTTCTCCTACGATGCTTTCTTCTTCATCTGCTTGTCGGAGCTTGCGATGTTTCTGGAGGAGCACTATCAGCTGGGGGAGGACCGCTTCTGGGCGGCAACGGCAAAAATCATTGTCGACTACCAGCAAAAGCATCCGCAGCACAAGGAAAGATACCGCTTGTTTGACCTATTCGAAGAAACGGTGCAGATCGAAGAGCTGACCAAAAGACGGCTGTTCGGCGATGGGGAATTCCGGTTCAGAGGGGGCCGCAACCCGCTTTACCCTTTCAGGCCGTCCTCATGCTGAGGTCCAACCGGTTAAAGGCCAAATTGCGCGCGGGTGAACAGGCATTCGGCTTGTTCGCTTCCATTCCGGCTCCGGTTGCGGTGGAAATGATCGGCTATGCCGGATTTGATTTTGTCATTATCGATATGGAGCATGTCATGGTCAATCCGGAGACGCTGGAAAATATGATACGGGCTGCGGAATCGGCCGGAATTACCGCCTTGGTGCGAGTTCCCGAGGTACACCCGAAGCTGATTCTGCAGGTGCTGGACAGCGGAGCGCAGGGAATTGTCGTGCCGCATATGGAGAGCGCCGAACAGGCGGAGCGGCTCGTTCGGGCTGCCAAATACTGCCCCGAAGGCAGCCGCAGCATGAACAGCGGCAGACCCGGCATGTTCGGCAAGGTTGATCTCGTCGATTATATGCGCCGCGCGAACGGGGAGATTATGCTTGTTCCCATGATTGAAAGCCGTGAGGGCGTTGAGCGCGCATTGGAAATTCTGGCTGTTCCCGGCATCGATATGGTGCTGGAGGGTGCGGCCGATCTGTCGCAATCCCTCGGCGTTCCCTGGCAGACCGGCGCCCGGGAAGTGAGAGAAGGACTGAACCGGATTTTGCGTGCTGCCCGGGATCAGGGCGTTGCCTACTGCGCCATTCCCCGGGCTGACGGGGATTACGAGTATTGGCGGGATAGTGGAGCATCGGCGTTTGTATTGGGGGATGAGCGGGGCATTGCTTTCCGGGCGCTGCAATCAAGGCTGAACGGGATCAAAACCAGCAGCAGGGACCCGATTGGACAGGGGGAGAAATCATGAGCAATGCGGTATTGGACAGCGGGGTGGAAGCCGGCCTCAGAGAGCTGATTCATGGAGGGAGCGGCCCTGTATGCTCCTTTATCTACGATTTGAACGCGCTGCGCAGGCATGTGCAGGGAATGGTCCGGGATATTCCGCAGCAGGAGGCCAGCTTGTTTTATGCCATTAAAGCCAATCCCGACCGCCGGATTCTGGAATGTCTGGCGCCTGTGGTGAACGGCTTCGAGGCGGCCTCGATCGGTGAGGTCCGCATGATCCGCGAGGTTTCCGCGGATATTCCGGTGCTGTTCGGTGGACCGGGGAAGAAGGACGCGGAGCTTGAGGAGGCAATGGAGCGCGGCGTGATGCTGATCCATGCGGAAAGCCTGCATGAGCTGCGCCGGATTGCCTGGATTGCGGAGCGGAGGGGGCAGACGGTGTCGGTACTGCTGCGGATCAATCTGCATGAGGAGGTTCCGCTGGCGACCGTGACGATGGCTGGCCGCGCCACGCAGTTCGGCATGGACGAAGCGCAGGTGCCTGAAGCGATCGCGCTGCTGAGGACGCTGCCGCATGTGAAGCTGGAAGGCTTCCATATGCATTCGATATCCAATAACCTGGATGCGGTGCTGCATGCAAGGCTCGTTGCCACCTATTTGCAGCGGGTCAAGGGCTGGATCGGGCAGTTTGGGCTGTCAATCAAGTATGTCAATGCTGGCGGCGGCTTCGGGGTTTCCTATACCGAGCCCTTCCGCCATTTTGCATGGGAGACGTTCATGAGCGAGCTTCGGGGGGTGCTGGACGCACACCGCATTCCGGGCGTACGGCTGCTGTTCGAGCCCGGCCGTTACATGGTTGCGGAATGCGGTTATTATGCGGCCGAGGTTATTGATTTGAAAACCAGCCACGGCAAGCATTATGGCATAATCCGGGGCGGAACGCATCATTTCCGGCTGCCGGCGTCATGGAAGCATAATCATCCCTTTAAAGTAGTTCCGGCGGAACGCTGGGATTATCCTTTTGCAAGGCCTGAGCTGGTGCGTAGCAAGGTAACGATTGCCGGGGAGCTGTGTACGCCTAAGGATATACTTGCCGGGGATGTTCCGGTGGAGCGATTGCGGATCGGGGATGTCCTGCTGTTCACGATTGCCGGAGCGTATGGCTGGACGATCTCGCATCATGATTTTCTCAGCCATCCCCATCCCGGGAGGCTGTATCTTGACAATGAATATGAAGGGGGAAAGATAAGCGAATGAAATCGACAAGCACAGAGGAGAAGGCATTGGATACAGACGTCAAGGAGGCAAATGATGCCGAGGAGCAGGTAATGACCGATCTGATCAACAGTCTGCTGGCGGAAGGCTTCTGGGAGCAAGCGGACGCGGAGGCGCTCTCCCGCAGGCAGTGGGAGGCGGTCGCCGGTAATGCCGCCGGGATGCCGGCGGCAACAGCGCAGGCGGGACCGGATGATCCGCTGATGTACCGGTGGTGGACCGGCAGAGAAAGGGGCGAATATGTCTTCTTTCCGATCCGGGCCGCAGTCGTTCAGCCCTACCGTTATGTCAAGGCGGGCGGAGTGTACCGAATTGGGACGGATGCGGATGGTTCCGGAGCAGCCATAGAGCGCCTGAAGCCCGTTCGGCTGATGGAGCTGGTCGTAAGGCTGTGTCTGGAGAAGGACAAGCGGGAGCAGGCAGGCGTGGGCCGTTTTCTGCAGCTGCTTGAGGAAACCGTCCGCCAGCTCTCATGGTCCCTGGGCAGCAGCATTCCGGGGCAGGATCTGCTGAGCCTGTCCCCGGCGGCCTTCTTCCAGCAGCTGGAGCGGTATGCTTCGCTGCGGGACAGGCCGTTCCATCCCGTGGCCAAAGCCAAGACGGGCCTTGCCCAGGAGGATTACCGCCGGTATATCGCGGAATTCGGCGGGGATATCCCCATGCGCTGGATCGCCGTAAGACGGGAGTGCATCGTGGCCGGTTCGGGTGCCTCGGCCGGTGATCCTGCGGCCACTCCCGCAGAGCTGCTGCTCTCAGAGGTGGAACGCGGTCTTGTATACCGGGAAATGGCCCAAAGGGGGCTGCCGCCGGAAATGTTCATCGCCCTTCCCGTTCATCCCTGGCAAATGAGTATCCTTCCGCAGCAGCTTTCGCCGGCATTTGAAACGGGCAGCTGTATCCCGCTGGATGCTGAAGCGGGCATATTCCAGGCGACCTCCTCTGTCAGGTCGCTGGCGCCGAAGGACGGAGGCCATCACTATGTTAAACTCCCGCTCAGCGTATTTTCATTGGGCGCTTCCCGCTATCTTCCGGCCGTCAAGCTGATGAACGGGGAGCGGGGACAGGGGCTGCTGTCGCAGGCGAAGGAGCGCGACGATGTGCTGGGGAAACGGCTGTTCCTGTGCGAGGAGACCAAGTGGTGGGGGTATATGCCCCAAGGCGGAAGTCTGTTCGACGATCCCCCGCGGCATCTGGGGGCCATGATCCGGACCTATCCGCCGGAGCTTGCCGCCGATTCCGGAGTGCGTCTGGTGCCGATGTCTGCGCTGGCGGCGCGGATGACTGGCGCTGACCGGCATTTCTTCGATGTCTGGATGAAGGTCCGCGGCCTGGAGGCCAATGAGGCTTCCGTCAGGAAGCTGTTCGGGGAAGTATGCGATGCCTTCTTCGATATCAATTTGCGCTTGTACCGGATCGGCCTGCTTCCGGAGATCCATGGGCAGAACAGTGTCCTGGTCTGGAAGGACGGGAGAATCGAAGGGATGCTGCTCCGCGATCACGACTCCGTCCGTCTTCATCTGCCGTGGCTTGCAGCGCAGGGTATTGGCGATCCGGAATACCGGATCAGACCGGGCTACTCCAACAGCCTGTATAACGAAACGCCGGAGAAGCTGCTGTTTTACATGCAGACATTGGGTATCCAGGTCAATTTGTATTCCATTATCGATATGCTGACCGCCATCTATTCCGTGGAAGAAAGAGCGTTGTGGCATACGCTGCAGGAGAGTCTGAAAGCAGCCATGGGGTCTCTCCCGTTCCAGGTGGAGGTCCGCTCACAAATGGAAGAGATTTTATTTGCCCGCCACGATTGGCCGCTCAAGCTTATCGTGAAGCCGCTGCTGGAACAGGAAGGCGTTCCCGGCAGCATGCCTTCGGGGAAAGGAATTGTGCAAAATCCTTTTCATCATCTGGATAAATCGGCACCTCTTCTATATAATGAGAATAATTCTCGTTAAATTGAGAATTATTCTCAATTAGTGGAGTGTGAGGCTTAAATCATGAAAAAGGATCACGACCGTTTCGAATTGTTCGCCTCCTATTTATACAAGCTGGAAGAGATAGAGCATATCAGTGCGGGGCAATCTTTTTTTCAGCGTGAAGCCTCCATGCATACCCTGCTGCTGTTCAAGGAAGCAGCAGGGGAGATTATCGTCGACGGTCAAATCTGCGCTTTGCACCGGCAGAAGGTATTTCTTGCGGCTCCCGGCGCGAGCCTGAAGCTGGTCGTCGACCCGGGGCGGAGCACGGATTATTATCAAATACGGTTTCGCGCGGTGCAGGCTGCGGAGAATCGTTTCGTGCCTGTGGCGCTGGACGGTCCGATTGAGCTGGCTATTGCTATTTTTGAATTTCTGTCCGATAAGGCCGGGGAGATAGAGCGCAAGCTGCGCAGCAAGGATTCCTGGGACCGGATGAAGGCCAATATTCTCTTCCAGGAAATGATCTGCGTCTTGTTCAAGGACACGCTGCGCGAGCAAAGTCCTAGCCCGAACCGGACATTGGATCTGACGCTCGATTATATGGAACAGCATTACCATGAGGGGATTACCCGCAATAAACTCGCGGTTATGGCCGGGATGAGCGCGGATTATTATTCGCGCGCGTTCAAGAAGAAGGTCGGCAAAAGTCCGATGGAATATCTCACGGACATCCGTATCAATCAGGCGAAGCAGTCGCTGGTGCTTTCCCGCGATTCCTTCCGGACGATTGCCCACAGCGTCGGTTTCAGCGATGAATTTTATTTCAGCCGCAAATTCAAAGCGGCGACGGGACGCTCGCCCTCCGCGTATGTGAACAAGATCAGATATTCGGAGAAAATAGCCTCGCTGAAGCACTTATTGACAGGCCACCTCGTGGCGCTCGGCATTGAACCCTACGCCGCTGTGATCAATAACGGATATCCCGTGACGACCCAGTTCCGCAATACGATCGCTATTGGCGGCTATAAGCCGGATCTGGAGAAGCTGATGACAGCCCAGCCGGATTTGATCGTTACCTGCGAATTTCGGGATTTTGAGAAATCGCAAAAAGAGAAAATATTTGACCAGATCGCTCCTACTATCACCCTGCCGTTCTTCCAGGACTGGCGGATCCATTTTCAATCAGTCGCAAGAATTGTGGGCAAGGAGAAGGAAGCGGAGGAGTGGCTGGAGCGCTACGATTACAAGGCAGAGAGAACCCGCAAGCAGGTGCGCCGCATAGTCGGCGACGAAACGATGCTGATCGTCGGTATCGGGGAGGATTCCCTCTGCATTTACGGCCAGCGCAATCTGGGCACGGTGCTGTATGGGGATTTGCAGTTGAATATGCCCCAGGGCGTAGCCGAGATCAGGCACTACAGGGAAATAACTCCGGAGGAGCTTGCGGGATATGACGCGGATCGGATTCTGTTGACCAGCCATAAGCATGACGGCACCCGGAAAATGGATGAGGCGATCCGCCGGCAGGCAGAGGCGCTGTTTGCCAGCAGGCGCTGGAAGGAGCTCAAAGCTGTGCGCGGCGGGAATGTTTATGATATTTACAACACCAGGCATCTCTACACCTGCTATACGTCGCTGTCCCATGATTTGCTGCTGGATAAGACCAGTCAGCTGATCGGTTCCGATTCGTCCAGTCCGGCGAGATTATGACGGCGAACACGGTGAGGGAGTTTTACAAGATGGATTGTCAAGAAAGGATGTGTATTCATGTTCCGTATCGAACCGAGGGTCCAGGGCGTAACCCCGGAGCTGTTGGAAATGTATGAGGCGGTCAGTCCGTCCACCATCGGACACTTTACCGATTTTGGTTTCATCCATGGACTGCAGCCCTTGTTTCGGCCAATTCAACTTCTGGGCAATGCGGTCACGGTGCGTATTCCGCATCTGGATTCCACCGCGATTCGACACGCGCTGGAGCTAGCCAGACCGGGCGACGTTCTGGTCGTCGACATGTCCGGCGATGACGACCGGGCGTGCTGGGGGGAATTCAGAACCTATGCGGCCATGGCCAAGCAAATTGCCGGCGTGGTCGTATCCGGCTGCGTCACCGATGTGCGCGCCATTACGAAGCTCGGCTTCCCCGTCTATTCCAGGGGCATCAGCGCCAAGACGACGCGCGCAATGGAGCTTGAAGGCGAGGTCAACACAACGGTCAGCGTAGCCGGCGTAAGTGTGCAGCCCGGAGATTTGGTCGTCGGCGACGATGACGGCCTGTTCGTCGTGAACCCCCGCGACGCCGGTGAAATCGGCCTTAAGGCGATCGAGAAGCAGCGCTGGGAGGAAGTGAAAAGGCGGGAGTACGGTTTTGTAAGTGATACCGGCCCGGCTGGTACATAACTGTGGTGCCATGCTGCCGGATTTTCACCGGCATCTAACGATAAAGGATATTGAGAGGGCAGGCCGTTTCCACGGGGAACGCCTGCCCTTTATTTCAATTGATGCCAATAAGCTCTGTGAGAAGCCTGGTTTGCCGCCATAGACCTGTAAAAATTGTTTTTCTTATCGGAAATAATGACATATTCGTGTTACACTAATGGTATAGAATTCCAGTGCTGCAGCATATGTGTTACCAAGGCACCTTACGAAAGGATGATCTTTGTGTGGATGCTTCCTGTTGCCTCTTTACTTCTCGTCCTGACCTCCATGTTTATTTCCGTCCGGAGCAAAGAGGAGAGTGATCCTGTTTCCCCGAATTTTCTCATTTCGGTAAATGGGGTCTTTCTTTTTTTTCTCCTCGTTTTTCTGGTTTACTATGTTCAGGATGAGAGAATCATTACGGCCATTCCTGCAGTCTTTTATTGGTTTCTGATTGTGCTCGGTGCCGTCGTCGGGCTGTTCTCGTCAATCAGGAAATACATTCCCGGTTATATGACCTCTGCCGCTTTACTGTTGTTTACAGGATTTATTGCGATCTTTTCCGTAGGTATCCTGTTGATTGCCATGGCGTTAAGCGAATTGCTTATTGTCGCTTGTCTGCAATTTATGAAATTGAGAAGATCAGCCTGAATTCTGCTTCACAGCTATCCTCCAGTCTATACGGAGGGTAGTTTTTTTGTTTTCGCGGAGTACTTTATAGTGTTAATGCTTGCTTGCATAAAGTTTTCTTTAAGATAGGGTAACAGGAGGAAGCTGCCGGGACCCGGGAAACTGCTATGGTGAAAAAAACTTCTTCCTCTGTCAAGGGAAGGCGCCCGACAGGCATCTCTTGTTAAAATGAATTACAATTGAGCGAACCGCTGCTCTGTTTTTAGCAGATACTGCCGCCTCGTCTCCGGGCTGCGGTTTTTCATGCCCGTATAGTTGTACCAGCGAAGCTTGCGGATACCTATTTTGCGGAAAGTACCCCGGAATAGAATCTTGGTAACGGGATTTCCGAACAACCACCGGTAGATAAAGTCGGGAGTGCTCATTACGGTCAAGAGGGAAACTCCTTTAACATTTGGAAGCAGGCTGTGGAATGGTCTTCCCGGTTTGGTTTCCTTATAGATCGTGCCCTCTACGAATACCTTATCGAGGAATCCTTTGGTGAGAGCCGGCATCGTCTCCCACCAGACCGGAAAGATGAAGACAATATGATCCGCGGCAATAAGACGCCGCTGGTAATCGGCAGCGAAGGGGTCTGTGGTCTTCTTTTGCCGCCAGGAGGCAAGCTCTTCGGCAGACATGACGGGATTAAATCCGTCTGTAGACAAATCGATAAGATCAATTTTGTGGCCCTTGGCAGCAAGGCCCCGCATAACGGCGGCCAAGAGAGCCGCGGAATAGCTTCTGCGATGGGGAATATTCTCGGATGCGGACGCTCCGTACGGATGATCGAAGATAATGACGACATTCATATAGAAATCTCCTCTTTGAATTATTGTTTCCAGAATATAAAATTGTATCACGGAAACAATAATACGTTTATATTTCCTTTCTGTCAATATTGTTTCCGGGAAACTTTATTTATTCCTGGCTGTTTGTTAAACTGGGCATAAGAAAAGCTTGCGAGGAGACCTTCTATGTTCCATTCTGCCGGTCATCTGCCTGACAAGGACATTCTAATAAAGAAATTAATCGAGACAATTCCCAAATTGCATAAGCGGTTTCAATCGGAGGATGACGAAGAAAAGGAGTGGTTGATCCGGAACTGCGACAATCCCGCGATCATTGATTTCCTCCAGGAATCCACGGTCATGATGCTTCACGTAATCGATGCCATTGGACATCTTGAGCCGGTGAATGGAGCTTCCATTTCCAGACAGTTTGGAATCCCCAAAGGCAGCGTGTCCAAGATCACCAGAAAATTAGTGCAGCAGCAAATTATCCGCACGGAATATCTTCTGGATAATAAGAAAGAAGTGCTCTTCCACACGACTCCCTTGGGCAAAGAAATATTTCAACTTCATCAAGCCCTGCATAAGCAGATGAATATAGGGATAACCCGATTTCTCCGGAAATATGACGAGGCTGAATTGATATTTCTTATCCGGGGCTTCGAGGACACCCTGCAGGCATCGTGGGTAAATTCGGAACCCGGGGAATCAGAGCTTGAGAAAACACGCTCGACGACCCGGCATGAGTCAGAGGAAGACGAGGAAATGAATGCGATCGTAAACATGCTTAAACAACTGGATACCCGCAGCCTGAAAAAAGCAAAAACGATTCTCAATGATGTATTTTTTACCTCCTTTGATTAGTAAAGGGATCAAGAGAAAACTTGCTTCCCTGTGCTTGAAGGACGTCTCCAACAATCTCTCCCTCTAAAGGTGAACTGATTCCTATGGACAAAATGATACAAATCCTGGTGGTGGAGGATGATAACGACATCAACCAGCTGCTGTGCAATATTATAAGAAAAAGCGGTTATCTGCCCCAGCCGGCCTACTCCGGAACCGAAGCTCTGCTCTATCTGGACAAGCAGCCATGGCATATGGTGCTGCTTGATCTGATGCTCCCCGGCATGAGCGGCGAGGAGCTGCTGGCCCGGATTCATGAGCTTGGCCCTATGCCGGTAATCGTGATTTCGGCCAAGGAGGAGCAGCGGACGAAGGTTGCCATGCTGCGGACCGGCGCGGACGATTATATTACGAAGCCCTTCGACATCGAGGAGGTATCGGCCCGGATTGACTCCCATCTGCGCAGATACAGGCGCGATTCAACGTCGGATGCACGAAGCCGTCAACTGGCCTATAAGTCGATTATTCTTGATCCGGAAGCAAAATCGGTCACTTTAGGCGCTGAGCTGCTGTCATTGACGGCAAGGGAATATGAGATACTGGCCCTCCTCATGTCCTCGCCCAAGAAGGTATTTACCAAGGCGAACGTGTATGAAAGCGTATGGGGAGAAGAGTTTTTCGGCGATGATAATACGATTAACGTCCATATGAGCAATCTGCGGAGCAAGCTGGCAAAAGCAAGTCCGAACGAAGAATTTATCGAGACGGTATGGGGAATGGGATACCGGCTTAAGCCCTGAGTGGCTTATCCATTAAGCAGCTTAAGACTTTCTTAAGGATTGTCTTTAGCTCCTCTTATGTTTTCGTTTCTATACTTGAGCTATCACATAAGAGGAGGCCAGGAGGAATGAGTCAGTATCTGCTGCAAACCCATAATTTGACCAAGAGCTTCAAGGGCAGCAATGCCTTGGACAAAGTGAACCTGTCGATCAGGAAAGGGTCCATATACGGTTTTATCGGCCAGAACGGAGCTGGCAAATCGACGCTGATCCGCATCGTGGCAGGGCTTGCTTTCCCCACTGAAGGCACGCTCGAGCTGTTCGGGGAGACCGGCGGAAGCAGGCTTGTGGCCGCGCGCAAGCGGATCGGGTCGATCATTGAAAGTCCGGCGTTGTTCCCCCAAATGACGGCGCATGAGAATGTCGAAGCGAACCGGCTGCTGCGGGGCATTCCGGGCAAAGAAAATGTGCGGAAAACGCTTGAAATTGTCGGGCTTGAGGGTACCGGCAGGAAAAAAGCGAAAAATTTCTCGCTGGGGATGAAGCAGCGGCTGGGTCTGGCGATTGCGCTTCTGGGCGACCCGGAGTTCCTTATTCTTGACGAGCCGACCAATGGTCTGGACCCTATGGGCGTGGTTGAAATGAGGGAGCTGCTCAAACGGTTGAACAGTGAAAGAGGCATCACGATTCTGATTTCCAGTCATATTCTCAGCGAGCTGTATCTGCTGGCCAGCCATTATGGGATTATTCATCACGGGCAGCTGCTGGAACAGCTGACGGCGAAGGAATTGAACGAGAAATGCCAGCAGTATGTGCACATTAAGGTGAATGACCCGGCCAAGGCGGCCTCGGTTATTCAGAACAAGCTTGCGACGACGGATTTTGAAGTGATGCCTGGCGGTGTTATCCGGTTGTACGCGCTTCTCGAACATCCCGGGAAAATCTCGACCGCACTTGCGGCTTCGGGTCTGGAAATAGAAGAGTTCATGCCGATGGGCGAGGATCTGGAGAGCTTCTTCACGAAGCGGATCGGGGGTGCGCGGACATGAGCAACCTGATTATGGCGGAATTGTTCAAGCTGCGCAAAGACCGTGCCTTCCGGATGCTGGTTTACCTGCTGCTCTTCATCGCGGCAGCTTACCCGATTATTATCTACATCGATAATCAATCAGACGGGGGAATCGTTCACGGAGCGGATTTCTTTCTGGAGAGCATGGCTGGAAATACCTATATCATCAAATTCGGAACGGCCATTCTGGCTGGATTCTTCATCTCCAGCGAATACTCGACCGGTGTCATGAAAACCATCGCATCGTCGGGCAGCAGCCGGATCCGGATTTTTATAGCCAAGCTGTTTGGCTTCACGGTCGGGACTCTGGTCATCTCCATCATTTTCCCGGTTGTCAGCACATTGATCACCACTGTGTTGTCCGGCTTCGGTGAGCTGCCAGCGGAAGCTGCCGCCGGTTATATCCCGGGCACCATAGGATTGATGCTTCTTTATGCGGCTGCTTTTGGCGCTATAGCCGCATTGTTCGCGACGATCTTCACGGACAGCGGCAAGACGGTCGGTTTCCTGATATTTTTATTTCTGATGATCGATTCCATTCTCCCCGGTTTGGGCCAATTTGTTCATTTCCTGGGCACCATCTATGACTATTCGGTGTTCAAGCTGCTGCTCGAAATCACAAAATTTCATTTCGGGAGCGGTGAGCTGCTGGAGATCCTGCTGGTCCCCGTCCTGACGATTGCGGCATTCGGGGCGCTTGGCGTTCTGGTTTACCGGAGAAAAGAAATCAAATAGCAGGCGGAAGGCGGATGAAGGGCATGCTCTATATCACGATCATCTCGGTTATCGCGGCGGCTGCCTGTTTAATCCGCCTTTGGCTTGTGAAGCGGGAAATGAAAAGAATGACAAGCAAGCTCAAAGCATACAATGATGGGCGGACAGGAAAAAAACTGGATTTGACGTTCTTCGATCGGCATATTGAAACCCTCGCGGCGGAGATTAACCGGCAGTCGGATCTCGTCGTGGAGGCGGACGCGCAGCGAAGGCGTACCGAGAATGAGCTGAGGCAGGCGGTGGCCAATATTTCACATGATATCCGGACACCGCTTACGTCGATTTTCGGTTATATTCAGCTGTTGGAGTCGGATGAAATAACCGGAGAGGAAAAGCAGGAATATGTAGGCATCGTCAAAAACAGAACGAAGCGTCTGCAGGTGCTGTTGAATGATTTTTTTGAGCTGTCGGTTATTGAATCCCCGGATTATCCGATGAAGCATGAACGGCTGAGATTAAACATTCTGCTCCCGGATATCGTCACGGGCTTGTACGACCAGTTCAATGAATATCATATAACGCCGGATCTTCAGCTGCCGGAGTCCGATATCATCCTGTATGCGGACGAATCGGCCGTCAGGAGAGTTGCTGAGAACCTGCTCCTTAATACCATTAAACATACGAGCGGTCAGGTCAGGATTATTCTCGAGATGCGCCAGGGTACGGCCGTATTGACCATTGCCAATGAGGCCAGACATCTGACCGGCAGCGATCTGAATGTTTTATTCGACCGGTTCTACACAGCGGATCAGACAAGATCGGGCAAGGGAACAGGCCTTGGCTTATCCATTGCGCGAAGTCTGATGGAGAAGATGAATGGAAGCCTGAACGCCGAGCTGCAGGGCGGTCATTTGCTGATGATCTGCAATTGGAAGCTGCCATAAATGAACGGATTGGGCGAATGACTGAAGTTAAATCAGTTATTTTTAGATTATTTAGAAAATTAAATTATTTGTATGGTAAACGTTCGTTAAATTTGGTATATTTCAGGAAAGTAAACCATTTTACAAGAGGTAAGGGAGAGATTATCAGCTAACCTGGTTAAAAAAATCTATAGGGATGAAAGGTGGCGGATAGTAAAATAGATAGCTCAGCAAGATTTTGTTGGAAGCATTGTTAACAAAATGGTAAGCGCTTACTTAAAAATCAAACGATTCAACCAGAATGTCAGTTAAAATAACATATCTTAATGTTTTATATACTAATCTTATGACAGATGACAAGTGGTTTTATGAATAGGACAAATTTAATTGCATAATATGGCGTATTTTTGATTGGAAATTTATGTACAGCGTCTATTTTATATGATACATTATGTATCGGGAAGGAAAGGTGATATTTAATGTTACATAAATGATAGGTTTATTTTTCTTTATGTTAGGTATATGTAGTCTTTATTTTTTATTTATTAAGGAGCGGAATGGCTCCAATTAGCCTCGGCGTAAGCCGGGAGTTTATTTACTATGAGGAGGTTTAATTTATGAAGAAAGTTACCGCATGGATGTCCTGCTTGTCCATTATCGCGCTTATTGGTATTCTGCTGGCGGGATGCACCGATTCCAACAGCCCGGCGAACTCCGAAACAACAGAACCGTCCACTACGGCCCCCGCAAACAATACAACTGACGAACCAGCCGCCCCGGCTGACAGCTCAGAAACTCCTGGTGCGCCTGTAGAAGGAGGAACGTTGACAATCAGCACGTTCTCCGATGTTGTTTCCATAAATCCGTTGTACATTAATGATACATCCTCCGGAGATATCGAAACCCTGATCTTTGCCAAGCTGTACGATCTGGACCGCAATGCCAATCTGGCGGTTGAGCCTTGGTCGATCGGTGCGGAGCTGCCGAAAATCAGCGAGGATGGAAAAACATATACAGTCAAATTGAAAACAACGGCCAAATGGAGCGACGGACAGCCGATTACCGCCGACGATATCGTATATACCTACGATACGCTTCGCAATCCGGAAGCGGCATCACCGGGAATCAGCATGTACGATAAGATTGAATCCGTTACTAAAGTAGATGATCAGACGGTCGATATTAAATTGAAGCAGGTCTATGCTCCTTTTCAATTCTCGCTATTTATCTCCATTCTTCCCGCACACATACTCAAAGATGTCCCCCTCAAGGATCTCAAGACGAATCCTTACGGAGTCGATCCCGCCAAAACGGTCACCAGCGGCCCGTGGAAGTGGACCGAGTGGAAACAAGGCCAATATATTACCCTTGAAGCAAATCCGGATTACTGGGGAGAAAAGAAGCCGCATATAGCCAAGATCATTTACAAGATCTATGCGGATCAAAATACAGAGGTTCAAGCCCTGATCAAGGGCGATGTCCAAATGACGCAGGCCGTCCCGGTCACTCAAATCGATGCGGTCAAGGAACATGACAACCTGAGCATCATCCTGGAGCCGGGTCCGACGTATGAATACGTGTCATTTAACTTTAAAGACGAGAATTTCCCGGACAACTATTCCCCGTTCAAAGGGCAAAAAACCCGGCAGGCCATCGCCTACGCCATTAATCGTCAAGGTATGGTAGACAATGTACTGAAGGGATCCGGAGGACTGATGAACTCGCCATTCCTGCCCGGGTCATGGGCAGATCCAGGCGATGAGGCGGTTAACTACACGTATGATGCAGAGAAGGCGAAGAGTCTGCTGGCAGAGGATGGCTGGGCGGCCGGGAAAGACGGGATACTGGAAAAAGATGGGCACCGCTTCTCCTTCGAGCTGCAATATAATGCGGGCAACAGCCGTCGTGAGCAGGTGGCGGCAGTCATTCAGCAGAACCTGAAGGATGTCGGGATTGAAGTCAAGCCCAAAGGCATCGATTTTGCCACCTGGATCGACCAGAATGTTACGCCAGGCAAGTTCCCGGCCGTTCTCCTGTCATGGTCGCTGTCCAATCCCGACCCGGACGCGGAGAGCATTTTCTCGTCCAAGTATTTCCCGCCTGCCGGACAAAACAGCGGGTGGTACAAAAATGAGAAGCTGGATGAGTTGTGGGTGAAAGGGCAGCTGACGGTCGACCAAGCCGAGCGGACAAGTATTTATCACGAAATCGGCAAAGAAATCTCCACCGACCTGCCTTATGTGTTCCTGTATCAATACGGTCTTCCCCAAGGCGTAGATTCCACTACCGTTCATTGGGATGAGGAGGATCGTCCTGAATCTTCCCTGGCTTACGGGTACCTGTTCCACGCCATCAATTGGTGGTCTGACAAAAAGTAACCAAGCCAAGCAGCCAAAATGACAGGGGAAGGTAATATGATGCCTTCCCTTGTACAGGAATCGGGGGACGCTTCAATGACTGAGTATTTAATACGCCGCTTGCTGCAATCCGTCCTTGTGCTGTTCTTGATCTCGGTGCTGACCTTCGCCATGATCCATGCGGCGCCGGGCGGACCGACCCAGGTGTTTCTCGGTCCCGGAATGTCGCCGGAAGCGGCAAAAATTCAGGCGCATAATCTGGGGCTTGACCGCTCCGTTCCCGTCCAATTTTTTATATGGCTTGGGAATTTGCTGCAGGGGGATCTCGGGCACACCTTCAAAAATCATATTCCAGTCGGCGATATTCTGTGGCCGACCGTGCTCAACACAATGGTACTGATGGGCTCGGCATGGTTTATTTCCTTGTTGATTGCCATTCCATGGGGGATTTATAACAGCACGGTCGAATATGGACTGTCCGATCACACAGCTTCCTTCATCTCGTATATCGGTTTCGCCATGCCGACGTTCTGGTTTGGGATTCTGCTGCAGGAGTATTTCGCCGTTAAGCTGAATTGGCTGCCCTTGTCCGATATGTGGACGATGGGGATGGAAGGCAATCTCGGCAATTTGCTCCTTCACCTTGTACTTCCCGTGACCGTACTCGCGCTTGGATTTCTGGCCTCCTACTCCAAGTATGCCCGGTCCAGCATGCTGGAGGTCCTGAATCAGGATTATATCCGTACGGCAAGGGCGAAGGGATTGAAAGAACGCAGAGTCATTTTCCGCCATGCCTTGCGGAATGCTCTGATTCCGATTATTACAGTCCTCGGACTCGATCTGCCCATTCTGGTCGGGGGCGCCGTGCTGACGGAAAGTGTGTTCAATTGGCCCGGAATGGGCCGGCTGTTTGTCGAGATGGCGGTGGCAAGGGAATACTCCGTGCTGATGTCCATCACGCTGATCGTATCGGTCATCGTCGTTATCGGCAATCTTGCTGCGGATATCCTCTATGCGCTGGTAGATCCGAGGGTCCAACTGGGACGGGAGGGAGGAGCCTCATTATGATTGAAGTGGAGCACGGGAAGCCTCTCCCGCAAGGAAACTGGAATCCGGAGCCAAGACCGCCGGCAGATCTTCAAGATGCCTTGGTGGAAGCGCGCCCCCCGGGGCCATGGAGGGCGGCTTGGAAGAAATTTCTGCATAATCCGTTTGCCGTTACGGGGCTTGCGGTACTGCTTCTGTTTATCCTGGCGGCTTTCCTGGCCAAATGGATCGCTCCTTATGATCCTACCCGGATTGACATGATGTTCCCTAACCTGCCGGCCGGTACGGACAATCATCTGCTGGGGACGGACGAGCTGGGAAGGGACATATTCTCCCGTTTGTTATACAGCAGCCGAATCTCGCTTTCTGTCGGATTTGCCGTTGCTTTCGTGTCCGTCGTGATCGGTACGCTGATTGGAGCGGTATCCGGGTATTTTGGCGGCTGGGTGGATACGATAGCCATGCGTCTGGTAGACGTCATGAATTCCATTCCCTCGCTGTTTCTCAATATCTTGATTCTGGCCGTTTTTGGTTCGAAAATGTCCTACATGATCATGGTATTGGCCTTCACCAGCTGGATGGGGGTGGCGCGGCTTGTCCGGGGCAACTATCTCCAGCTGCGGGAGATGCAGTATGTGGAGGCGGCAAGGGCGACCGGCGTGACCAGCTGGGGCATTATTTTCCGCCATCTTCTTCGCAATGCGTCCGCTCCGATCATTGTGACGGCCACGCTGATGGTAGGCGGAGCCATCCTGAGCGAATCGGCCTTATCCTACCTGGGCCTGGGCGTTCAGACGCCGGACACGAGCTGGGGGCTGATGCTCAGCAACGCGCAGGAATTTATGCTTGTTGATCCTATACAAGCTGTATATCCCGGCCTGTGCATCCTGTTAGTCGTGCTGTCCGTGAATTTTATCGGGGATGGAATCCGCGACGGGCTGGACCCCAGGAAGACCACGATCCCGCGAAGGAGGCTGGACCAATGGCGGAAACAATACTTGAAATCCGGAATTTGACAACCGGTTTTCTGTCGGACCAGGGCATGGTCAAGGCAACGGACCGCGTCTCGCTCACTTTGGATAAAGGGCAGACTCTCTGCGTGGTAGGCGAATCGGGCAGCGGGAAAAGCGTCACCGCGCTCTCTGTTGTACGGCTCGTCGATTATGCCGGCGGGGTAATCATGGACGGTCAGATCCTATTTAACGGAGAGGATCTGGCACAGAAAAGGCAGAGCGAAATGCTGCGGATTCGCGGCAGCTTAATCGCCATGATATTCCAGGATCCGATGTCCGCGCTGAATCCCGTCTTCACGGTAGGGGACCAAATTGCGGAGGTTCTTCAGGTTCATAAGCATTTAAACCGGAAGGAAGCATGGCATAGAAGTGTGGAGATGCTTCGGCTGGTGGGCATTCCCGCTCCTGAAATACGTGCGAAACAGTATCCCTATGAAATGTCCGGCGGGATGTGCCAGCGGGTCGTCATTGCCATGGCGCTCTCCTGCAATCCGCAATTGCTGATCGCGGATGAGCCGACGACGGCGCTTGATGTGACGGTGCAGGCCCAGATTCTGGAGCTGCTTCTCCAATTAAAGCGGGAATTCCGGATGTCGATGCTGCTCATCACTCATGATATGGGAGTGGCGGCTGAAGTCGCGGACCGGATTGCGGTCATGTATGCGGGAACCGTTGTGGAAGAGGGGACGGTAGAGGAGATTTTCGGGCATCCCCGCCACCCCTATACGATGGGACTTCTGCGATCCATCCCTGGCATGGATGGGAATCGCGGAGAAGAATTATATACGATTAAGGGTGCCATTCCTCCCATCAGCAAGCTGCCTTCCGGCTGCCGTTTTCACTCCCGCTGTCCGTATGTGATGGAGACTTGCCGGGAAAAGGAGCCTCCTCTGCTGGAATCTGCGACCGGACATAAGGCCGCCTGCTGGCTCCGCGATACGGTTGGAGCCACTCAGTCGGCCACTGCCGCAGAAGAGCAGCAGACGACGGAAGCTGTGAATGGAACCGGGACGGAGGTGGGCCTTCCATGAACCAGCCGTATTTGGTGGAAGCCAAGCATGTGAAGATGTATTATCCCATCAGGACCGGGCTGCTGAATCGCGTAGTTGGCCATGTGAAGGCGGTCGATGACGTTTCCTTCGGCATCCGGCCCGGCGAGACATTCGGTTTGGTCGGAGAATCGGGCTGCGGAAAATCCACATTGGCCCGGGTTTTGTTGAAGCTGAAGAAGGCAACCGGCGGGGAGATCCGGTTTGACGGTCAGAACATTCATGAGGTAGGCAGCCAGGATCTTCGCCGGCTCCGCGAGGGAATGCAGATTATTTTTCAAGATCCGTACAGCTCCTTGAATCCGCGCTTTCTGGTTAGGGATCTCATAGGCGAGCCTCTGCGCATTCACCGGAAAATGTCGTCCAGGGAGAAGGATGACCGGGTCGTGCAGCTGATGGAGCTGGTTGGGCTGGATGTCAGCCGGCGCAACCGGTACCCGCATGAGTTCTCAGGCGGACAGCGCCAACGTATCGGCATTGCCCGCGCAATCGCGCTGAATCCCAAATTCATCATAGCGGACGAAGCGGTATCCGCACTGGATGTTTCCGTACAGTCTCAAGTGCTGAACCTGATGATGAAGCTGCAGAAGGAGCTGGGGCTGACTTATTTGTTTATTGCCCATGGACTTAATGTGGTGCGCCATATATCCAATCGCGTCGGTGTCATGTATTTGGGGAAAATGGTGGAGGTGGCCCCGACGGATGCGCTGTTTGCGCATCCGCTGCATCCTTATACGTCCGTGCTGCTTTCCGCTATTCCTCAGGCTGTGCTGCACCGCAAGAACGAACGGATTATTCTGCAGGGGGATGTGCCGTCTCCCGCCAATCCGCCTTCGGGCTGCCGTTTTCACCCGCGTTGTCCCATTGCCCGGGATCGCTGCAGAGTGGAGGAGCCTCTCCTCCAGTCTGCAGACGGGGAGAGACAGGTGGCTTGCCATTATCCGTTATGACCTTGCGATCCACTTGCTTTTCCTATACTGAAGCAGGTGCCAAGGCAGGCAAGGCGAGGGGAATATAAGCATAATTGCAATTTCTTCAGAGCCAGTGCTGTAAAAATCAAAAGGTCTGCCTGAACTCCTATGGCTTACAGGAGCTCAGGCAGACCTTTCTTGTGAGGGTGAAGCAGGACTTCATCCTCTTTGCGATTTTTGTGATTAGAGGTATGGAGCAGAGGGTACTGAAGCGAATAATTTTTGACGAGAATGGTTATTGGGACAACGCAATAGCTGCTTTGACGAACAAAAAGAACCGTCAGGGAACCCCATTATTCCCTGACAGTGTCTTCTTGCCCGATTATTTTCGATACTAGCTGCTCCTGCTAACATCCCCTCACCGGGCAAAGAAACGGTTGAAATTCCCCCCTGGTGTGACGAGATTCTCTCCCGGGTCCTTCCCTCCAGCCTCTATACTAACGTTAGGAAACCTTTAAATACGCATAAATTAACTAAGGGGGCAATCAGGTTGAATCGAAAATGGGTTGTTTTATTTATTGCAGTAATGATGGTGGCAACAACGGCTTGCGGCAGCAACAATAATGCGGATACAGACAAAAACGCAGGAAATTCGCAGGCGGACGAAGCAAGCGCGGGACCTTTCACCGCCTACAAGGAGCCTGTAACGTTCTCGGTAGCCAAAGTGATCAATTCCAAAAATTCCGGGCTGCCTGCCGGAGAAACCTTCGACGACAATGCTTATTACCAATTTATGGAGAAAAAATTCAATATCAAGGTCGAGAATGATTGGCTGGTCGAAACGCCTGAAGCCTACCAGCAGAAAATATCGCTTGCCATCTCCACACGCGATTTGCCGGACATGTTTTCCGTCAATGAGCAGCAGCTGAAGCAGCTCGTGGAAACGGAGCAGATTGCTGATTTGACCAGCGCTTATGAAACGACCGCCAGTCCGCTGGTCAAAGAAGTCTATGATTCCTATGATGATCGGGTGTTGTCCAAAGCAACCTTCGACGGCAAGCTGATGGCGCTTCCCTCCACCAATATTGGCGGCGAATTCAACCTGACCTGGATCAGAGCGGACTGGCTGGAGAAAGAAGGCCTTCAGCCTCCCAAGACACTGGATGATCTGATTGCGGTTGCCAAAGCCTTCGTAGAGAACGATCCGGATGGCAACGGCAAGAAAGATACGTATGGCTTCACAGGCGTGCCCGTATTGGCAGGGCTGAACACCAATCACGGATTTGATCCGATTCTCGGCGCCCTCCATGCCTACAAGGGTCAATGGATGAAGGATGCATCGGGTCAGATCGGTTACAGCTCGAACTTTCCAGAGATGAAGGCGGCGCTGGACAAGCTTCATCAGCTGTATGCGGATGGTCTGATTGACAAAGAGTTTATCGTCCGCAAGGACCCGAACGAGCTGGTCGCAGCAGGACAGGTGGGAATTGCTTTCGCGCCCTGGTGGTTTCCATACGGCGCCTTGAAGGATTCCGTCAAGAATGATTCCAAGGCGGAATGGGTTGCTCTTACCTCGCCGCTTGACGAAGCCGGAAAGTTCAACACTTACGATCAGAATCCATCGACTAATTTCATTGTGGTGAACAAGGATTACAAGCATCCCGAAGCGGTTGTGAAGGTGCTGAACGAGATGCTGGCCATTGGAAAAAACGTGGATCCTGATGCTGCCGATCTGTACAAAGGCATTGTGGTTGATTCCAGCGCCCTTCCCTTTTCGCTGGGTGTCGACTATGAAGATATCGTGTATCAAGGTTACTTGAAGCTGAAAGAGCTGATCGACTCCAAGGGTGAGTCGGAGGCCAGCGGCGAAGTGCAGAAGTGGTATGAAGCCTGGAAAATCAATGAGGAATCGCCGAAGAAGGATCTTAGCGCCTGGAGTGAAGCGACCGCAAGGTATGTCGGCTCTGCGGTAGTCGAAGGAAGCGATATCAATATCGCCCGCAGCGAGTTCTTCGGCACAACGAAGACGATGGAGAAGAAATGGGCCATTCTGCAAAAAATGGAGAATGAAGCTTTCCTGAAAATTATTGTGGGCGAGGCGCCTCTCGATTCCTTTGATCAATATGTAGCCGATTGGAAGAGCGCAGGCGGAGACGACATTGTCAAAGAGGTCCAGGAGGCCGCCAAGCAATAAAATTTCTCAAAAAGGCGTCAGGTCCGGGATCGGCGCCTTTTTTACACAAAATTTGGATGACGGTGGTTAGCGATGAAAAACAAAAAGACCTATCTTCATTATCATGCGATGCTGCTTCCCGGCATGATTCTGCTGATTATTTTCAGCGTTCTTCCCATGCTTGGCATTGCCATTGCTTTTCAGGACTTCATACCGGGCAAATCGGTCTGGAAACAGGAATGGTCAGGCTTTGATAATTTTGATTTCATGTTTCATCTGAAGGATATCCGCAGTGTATTTATGAATACCCTGATTATTGCCGTTCTCAAGACGATTGCCAATCTGATCGTCCCGATTGTGTTTGCTCTTTTGCTTCATGAGGTACGCCTCAGCTGGTTCAAGCGCTGGGTGCAGACGATTGTTTACCTGCCGCATTTTATGTCCTGGGTCATTTTGTCGGGCGTGCTGGCATCCATCTTTTCACTGGATGGCGTCGTCAATCAGCTGTTTGGCTTGTTTGGCTTCGAGGGCAGGATCTTCCTGGCCGACAATAGCTGGTTCCGCGGTATTCTGGTTGGAAGCGATGTATGGAAGGAATTCGGATTTAATACGATCGTTTATTTGGCCGCACTTACGGCCATTAATCCGGCTTTGTACGAGGCTGTAGCTATTGACGGCGCGGGACGCATGCAGCGGCTGCTCCATATCACCCTGCCGGGTATTGCCCCGACCATTGTGCTGCTATCCACCCTAAGCTTGGGAAATATATTGAATGCGGGCTTTGACCAGGTATTTAATTTATATAATCCGCTTGTTTATTCTTCAAGCGATATCATCGACACGTATGTCTATCGAATCGGTCTTCTGGAGCAGCAGTACGGTCTTGCGACCGCCGTTGGGCTGCTGAAATCGGTCGTCAGCATTATTCTCATCATTGTTTCGTATCTGTTAGCCGCCAGATTTGCCAAATACCGAATATTCTAGTTGGAAGGGAATCGATCATGGTAAGATCACAAACGTTATCCGTTCGGCTTGTCGACGCGGGAATCCTTCTCTTTCTGGCTGTCGTCACCCTGCTGAGTCTATACCCGACCTGGTACACGGTAGTGCTTTCCTTCAGTGAGAAAGCATCGGCTAATGCGGGGCTTGTTCGTTTCTTTCCTGTCGGGTTTAATCTGAGCTCCTACCAGATCGTGCTGGGAGATGAGAAATTTTTTACGGCCTTCGGCGTTTCCGTTAAGCGGGTGCTCCTGGGCGGGGCGATCAATTTTGCCGTTACGGTGCTGATGGCCTATCCGCTGTCCAAGCAGCCGAAACTGTTTCCCGGGCGCAATATCTATATGTGGTTTCTGGTTGTGTGCATGCTGTTTACTGCCGGGCTTATTCCATTATTCATCGTTGTCACCTCATTGGGCCTGCAGAACAGCATTTGGGCCCTGGTTCTCCCGACAGCGGTGCCGGTGCTCAACGTCATTCTGGTGATGAATTTCTTCCGCAGCCTGCCCAAGGAATTGGAGGAGGCCGCGGTGGTCGATGGATCCGGCCCCTGGAAAACGCTTATCCTGATCTACCTGCCGCTCGCGCTGCCTTCGCTGGCCACCGTTTCGTTGTTCAGCATCGTTAACCATTGGAATGCTTTTCTGGATGGCTTGATCTTCATGAACCGGCCGGAGCAATATCCGCTCCAGACCTATATTCAACAGCTGGTCGTCAGGATCGATCCCGAGCTGATAAAAAGCTTAACCACCGAACAGTTGATCAAGGTTATGAATACTTCCGAGAGAACCCTGAATGCGGCGAAGCTGGTCGTGGCGATGGTGCCGATTCTGATCATATATCCCTTTTTGCAGCGTTATTTTGTCCATGGAATTGTAATGGGCTCGGTAAAAGAGTGAGTTTGCGGCTCCTTGAAAATAAATGCGACTGTGGCTATGATAGCTAGAACAACCCATTCGACCTATTTCACGGGCATTTGCATAAAGGAGTGAGAGCCAGCCATGATCAAGGCATTAATTGTGGATGACGAGAAATTAGTCAGAAAGGGCCTTATCACCACGACCCCGTGGGCTCGCTTTGGCATTGAGATTGTAGGTGAGGCAAGCAATGGAAAAGCGGCTTTGGCCTATTTGAGGAACCATGAGGTCCATTTGCTTATTGCCGATTTGACGATGCCCGTTATGGGTGGGCTCGAATTGATGAGAAGAGTCAAGCTGCAATACCCGAGCGTCTGGAGCGTTGTGCTGACCTGCCATCAGGAATTTGAGCATATTCAGGAATCCATGCGTGTCGGTGCCATCGATTATATCGTGAAGACGCAGCTGGAGAAGGAAAGCGTGGAGGAGGTACTCTCCCGCATTACCGGCAGAATTCGCATGGAAGAAGCACACAGGGCGATAGCCCCGGTCCGGGAGAAAAAGGTTGGCGGTATTCTGGTCGATCTCTCGGTTTCCCCCTCACAGGGCCTACCCGAAGAATCCGGTACGCACCGTTTCTTGGCTGTTGGCGTTGGAATGTGGCTTAGCCTGGATTGGGAAGAAAGCCAATTGAAGCAGCTCCATCAGAACCTCTTGGGTTCAACAGAATTACGCCTGGTCATCGTCACGGATATGAAGGACAACCCTCTGCTTCAGCATAAAAAGCCGCTTCAGGCAGCTGTCTCCGCCACCTTATTCTTTGAAGGCTCCGTCAACCAGACGGTTTATGAAATATCCCAGCAGCAGTTACTGGATTTTCATAGGGGCGACAGAAATGAAGGGATGGAATCGTCTGTTTACCAGGAATGGGAGGCCCTGCACTGGGTTTATCAGGATGCGGTCTTTGAAAAGCTGCTCCAGGACAGCAAGCAGTCTATTCCCGACCGGACTCGTCTTCTCAACATCATTTATTCATCCATTTGCCCATGGCAGGAGATTTTCCCTGAGGGAATCCACCGGGAATACATGAAAGAATGCTATGCTTTGTTTTTTTGGGATGATCATGTGCGTTTCCTTGAGGCCATACGCAATGATTTGCTGAAAGGCATGCAGGCCTTTCCCTACTCCTTCGAAGTGATCGTCAGTATCGTGAAGGCGATCGGTTACATGCAGCAGCATGTTTCTGTCAGCCGTGACGAACTGGCCGCTTTAGTCTTCATGAGCAGCGGGTATTTCAGCGAATGCTTCCAGATACTGACGGGGAAGCCGTTCGGCAAATACTTGAAGGAACTCCGAATGGCTAAAGCGGGGAAGCTTCTCGCGCTCACCAGCATTCCCATGTATGCGGTCGCTTCGGAAGTGGGTTATAAGGATGAGAAATATTTCAGCAAATTGTTTCGCGATCACACGGGACAATATCCGACCGACTACCGCAAGAATCTCCTGAAGAGCGGGGACGCATGATGAAGGGCGGAGGGAGTCAGGTCAAGCGGCATTCGCTGAAGAATAGGCTGATTACGATACTGTTTCTCTATACGCTCATTCCGCTGTTGCTTTTGGGAATCGTATCCTATCTGTCGATCCAGAATATTTATCGCAACAAAATCGAGAGCGGGATTAACAACACGCTTGAAAATATATCGATCTCTCTGGAGAATACGCTGAGCAATATGGAATACGCCTCCTTGCAGCTGTCAGCGGAGGGCAGCGTAGGCCAGGACCTGTATGCGATGCTGTCCAACCCCAGTATCGTAGCGAAGTTTCGCAGCCAGCAGGAAATCCGCGCGAGCATGAACCTGATTAATTTTACCAATAAGGATTTAGGCTTGATGCTTTATTATTTTTCCGAGAACGGAACGGTAAATTTTGAGACTATGGCTGTAAATCAGGAATATCTCTTCAACCAGACGCTGCTTGCGCGGACTAAAGGGGGAGAATTTTATGGCCCTCATCAAACAGCCTATACATTCGGGGATAATCAGGTGTTTTCTTTTTTGCGTCCGGTTGATGTGACCAATTCGGATCAGAAGCCCATTTATATTTATGTGGAGACCAATCTGTCCTTGTTTGAAAAAATACTGGCCAAAGCCAAATACGGGATGCCCGTTGTCAATTATCTGACCAATGAGGATGGCATCATCGTCTATAGCGACGACGAAATGAAGTATCCGCTTGGAACGGCCGTAACGGATAACGCGCTTCATTCCACCATCCTGTTCAATAAGACCAGTGAGCAAGGCTGGACACTGGGGGTCGCCATTGAGCGTCATGCCTTTAATATTGAATTTCGCAAATGGCTCTACACCTATATGGGAACCGGTCTGCTGTGCCTGGCTTTGAGCGTGCTGCTTGCCTCCCTTGTATGGCGCATCGTATACCGGCCGCTAAAAAAAATACAAATGCAGCTGACGATTACGAATGAGGATCATTCGCCGGCCATCATCAAGATGACGGGCATCGTCGAATTTGATTCCCTGCTGAGAGAGTTTCAGAGCTCGCGGGATCATGTGCTTGTATTGTTCAAGGAGATTGAGGGCAAGGAAAGGGACAAGGCCCGTCTGGAAGTGGAGAAGCTGCTGTATCAGATCAATCCCCACTTTATTCACAATACCTTGAACACGATCCAATGGATTGCACGCATGAATAATCAGGAGGAAATCTATCGTTTGATTTCCATATTTACGCGGATTCTTCATCATAACCTGGGCAAGGAAGGCAGCTTTGTTCTGCTGCAGGACGAGATCAAGGCGATGCAGGATTACATTGCGCTGCAGGGTATACGGTACGACTGCACCTTTGATGTCAGGATCGCTATCGAGGAAGGCATTCATCATGCCTATGTGCCCCGTTTTATATTACAGCCCTTATTGGAAAATGCCTTATATCATGGAATGGGCGAAGAAACGGGAGAAGGCGCCATAGAAGTCCGCATTCATGCGGATAGCAGCTACCTCTATATCAATGTATCCGACAGCGGCGCCGGGATGACCGAAGAGCAGGTAAACCTGCTGTTAAGCCCCGCGAAGGGCGGCGGCAGCCTGGGTTACGGAATCGGGCTGCAGTATGTATTCAGCATGATTAAGGTCTATTACGGGAATGAGGCCCAAATCGATATTGTCAGTAAAATCGATCAGGGTACAACGATTTTTTTGCGGCTTCCCTTGAATCAGCTTCAGGACAGGGGCTATTACGAGTGAGCAGCGTGAAGATTGGATAGGCAAGGAGCAGGAACATCGGCAGGCCATTCTGAAACAAAACCGGGAGGAATGAGCAGTATGTTAGCAAACAATAAGCTTGGTGTCATTGTCGACAGCTTTGGATTAGGCGTTCGAAAGGGTTTGCTTCGGGCAAAGGAGATTGGAGCGGACGGCGTGCAGATTTATGCGGTGGAAGGGGAAATGGACCCGGCGAATCTGAAGCCGGCTGACCGCAGGGAGCTGTGTGATTATTTTGCTTCTCACGGGATGGAGATCAGTGCGCTGTGCGGGGAGATGGGGGGCCACGGCTTCCAGGACAAGATCGTCAATCCCATGAAAATCGAGAAATCCAAGCGTATTCTTGACCTGGCTGTCGAGCTCGGAACGAATATCGTCACAACGCATATCGGTCCTGTTCCCGAAGATGCGGACAGCGAGGTTTACGAGGAAATGCAGAAGGCATGCGCGGAGTTGAACGGGTATGCCAACAGCCTGAATGCGTATTTTGCCATTGAGACGGGACCGGAATCGCCAGCGAATCTTAAACGATTTCTGGATTCGCTCGGTTCCCGCGGCGTAGCCGTCAACTATGACCCCGCCAATCTGGTGATGGTGAATGGGTATGATGCGGTCGAAGGGGTGAGGATTCTTAAGGATTATATCGTGCATACGCATGTAAAGGACGGCATCCGGTACAAGGAATTTGATTCACGATATGTGTATGTGCCGCTGGGGTATGAGCCATGGGATTTGAAGGAAGTATCGAAGCTGGTTTCCTCCGGGGAGTACTTCCGCGAGGTCGCGCTCGGTGAAGGGCAGGTAGACTTCAAGGCCTATTTTGCCGCTCTGGACGAGATAGGCTACAAGGGTTATCTGACCGTCGAGCGTGAAGTGGAAAACCCGGAAGCCGATATCCGCAAGGCGATTGATTTCATCAGGCAGTATCAGGTTTAGCAGGAACAGAGCCGATTATTATTCGGCACTTGATGATACCCATATAACCGGTGCTGCCGGGGAATTTGCGGGACTGGCCGCCGCTGCAGTGGATCGTTATTTGCCCATATTCAAAAAGAATGCCTGAACTCCTGTGATTTTGCAGGAATTCAGGCATTCTTTGAGAAGATGCAGCCCTTCGAAGGAGAACGGCCCTTCCGTTATTCCCCGCTCTGAGATTCTCCCGGAAGCGGAAGGCCGCCCTGCGCAGTATCTTCCTCCACATAACGACGGAGCGCGGACATCTTGTTGTCCCAGTACCGCTCGTAATAGGCAAGCCATCGCTTCAGCTCCAGCAGGGGCTCGGGATCGAGCCGGTAGCGGGTCTCGCGGCCAACCTTCCGCTCGCGGAGCAGGCCGGCATCCGTCAGGATGCGAAGATGCTTGGATACCGCAGTCCGGGACATGGGATAATGTCCGGAAATGCTGGTGACGGGCATTTCCTTCCCGTCGAGCAGCATCAGCAGACTGCGGCGGGTAGGATCGGCGATCGCCTGGAATACATCATGCTTCGGGGCGGATGCGGCCGCATCACGCTTCGACATATTTGCCCAATGCGGCAGTAATACCCGCCCAGCCCTGAGCCATGTTCTCGCGGATCTGCGTATGGGACTGGCCGAATTCGGTAACCTTGTCCACATCCCAGCCGCTGTGGATCAGGGTGATTTCCGTCTTGCCTGCGAGATCGGCCAGCTCGAAGGTCAGCGTCCAGTCCTTGCCCCACAGGAAGGACAGGCGGTTCGGAGGATCGATCTCCGTTACTTTGCAGGGAGAGCTCCCGAATGGCCCTGCCTCCAGATGAAATTCATAACCTTCCTCGGGCTTGAAGTCATTAGGCATAAACCAGGCCGCGATTCCCTCCGATGTGGCAACGGCATCCCATACCTTCTGAATAGGCGCGTTAAATACATGCGTTTGCCGGATATCCGGCAGTGATCCTTGTGCATTGTTATTCATGAGAAATCCTCCAATAGTGTTATTTAAAAATAGGAAACTATTAGGTTTCGCTTTATCATTATATGACACCATTTAGTTTCGTGTCAATCACGGTATCCAAAGCCGATACTGAGCCTGTTTAACATGAACAATTCACCTGTCCGTTCCTAAAGAGGATTGCTTGATTGTGCCCGAATGGGTATTATAAGGCTTATTCGGGTTTACAGAGGGGCTGAAGGGATTGTTTTATTCCTTAAAGAACCGGCTGATCGCCATCTTTGTCCTGCTGCTTGTGTTCTCCGCAGGAACGATGTCGGTGCTGCTGTTCAATCAATCGCGTTCTATTATCCGGTCTTATATTGAATCCTCCGCCCGGGAGAAGATGGACGAGTATGGTTCTTTTATCCATATGGCGCTGGTGCAAACCTATGATTTGTCCTCTATCGTGTTTAACAGCGACACAACGAAGAACTGGAATGATGCGATGGCGGACAAGAATCTGAGCGAAGGCGAGAAGATGCTGTACAATATCGATTTGAGCAAGTTTCTGACCAAGACCATCAACAGCTATACAAGCGTATCCTCTGTATCGGTTTACCGGCAGGGGGGGCTTCGGATCAGCGCGGATAATCAGGTGGTGAAGGACAGCACGTTCATGTCCACGGACTGGTATCAGAATTTCAAGAATCACAGCGTGCAGTGGGTGTCGGCTCATAACGACCCGGATGAGCAGACCAGCATCAAGCCTTATCAGGTCGTCAGTCTGCTGCTGCCGATCGGCACCTTCGAGCCCTCGCTCTCGAAGAGCCTCATGAAAGTCAATGTAAAGTCGGACTTCTTGCTGGAGCCCTTAAACGGCATTCATCTTGGTGAAAGCGGTACAATTTTTCTGCTGGATGCGGAAGGAAAGCCTATTTTATCCCAGGATGAATATTACACGCATCAAGAGACGATTGCCCAGGTAGAGAACATCCGCAAGATGCCGTCGATTCAGGGCGTGGTTTATTTGCACAACAAGTCCGGATCTACTGATGTGCTCGTTTATAAAAAGCTGGAGCGCTACGACTGGATGCTGGTTGGCTTCGTTCCCGAGGGCGAGCTGTATGCCAAACTGACGAAGCTCCGGACTTATATTATCGTTTTTACGACTTTATTATGTATTGCGGCCATTCTGGTGGCAACCTGGCTGTCCGTTGGCATAACGAAGCCGCTCTCCCGGCTGGCTGCGGCCATGCGTTCCATTCAATCAGGCGATTTCGACATGGCGGAGAACCGGATACCGCCGGAGAAGAGCATCCGCAATGAGGTCGGCTTCGTGACCGAAGCCTTCCGCAATATGGTCAGGCGGCTCAGGGATCATATCAAGACGGAGTTCGAGCTCAAGCTGCTCCGGCAGCAGGCGGAGTACAAGGCGCTGCTGATGCAGATCAACCCGCATTTTATCTTCAACACGCTGGAGCTTTTGACCAGTCTGTCCATGCAGAAGCGCACCGACGACACAGTTCATGTCATTGAGTCGCTGGGCAAAATGATGCGTTATTCGCTCAAAGTAAACCATGATACGATATCGCTCACGGAAGAGCTGACGTATCTGAACTACTACACGTCGATCCTGCAGATTCGATTCCGCGAGCGGTTGGAAATTAACATGATTAAGGAGGGGAAGCTGGATGATTTGCAGGTCATCAAGTTTATTCTGCAGCCCCTGGTGGAAAATGCCGTCAAATACGGCTTCCAGCACCGGAACGGCGCCGCTGTCCGCATCGGAATCCGCAGGGAGGGCATGCAGCTTGCGCTCTCTGTTGCTGATAACGGGCCGGGTATCCCGCCGGAAATCATCCAGCGGCTGCAGGCGGAATCCGCCTCGGTGCAGCTTGATCATGTGCTCAACAACGAAACCAGTCAGATCGGCCTGAGGAATGTGCTGATCCGCTGCCGCCTTTATTATGGAGCTCTATTCAGCTTCAACATTGAATCTTATTATGGGCAAGGAACGACCATTACCTTAATTTTGCCTGCACAGGAGGGAAACCCGGATGTATCGAGCATTGATCGTGGATGATGAACCGGACATCAGACTTGGCCTGCAGCTTAAGGTGGATTGGAACAGTCTGAATGCCACAGTCGCGGCGGAGGCCGCCAATGGAGCTGAAGCGCTGGAGAAGCTTCGGCAGGAAGAGATCGATATTATGATTGCCGATATGAATATGCCGGTCATGAACGGGGTTTCCCTGCTGGAGGCCTGCAGCAAGCAGTATCCCGCCCTTAAGGTCATTGTCGTGACAGGCTACGAGGATTTTCATTACGCCAAGGCGGCCCTGAAGAATCAGGCCCGGGATTATCTGCTGAAGCCGGTATCCAGGGAAGAACTGCTGACGGCGCTTACGCGTGTAATCGGCGAGCTGGATGACGAGCGCAAGGAGGAAGATGAGCAGAAGCTGGTCCAGTGGCGGCTTTCCCAGTATTTTAAGGAAATGAAGGAGCATTTTATCCTCTATATTGTCAAGGAGGAGCTGAAGCGGAAGGGCGATGTGATCGAGCGTTCCAGACGCTTTGGGCTGGACGACTGGGATGAGAGGCGCGTGCGCTTCCTGACGGCAGGCCTTCGGGAGCGGTCGGTGCATAATGATGCGCAGCTTCGCACCCCGGATAAATTTCATATGCCCTTCGAAATGGTCTGCCGGGAATTCGCCCAGACGTATCTGGCTTCGGAACAGCCTCAGGTATTTCGCGATGCCAATTATCCGGGCCTGATGCATTTCATCCTGCCCGATGACGAGCATGGAATTGCCGTGTTCGCGGCTGCTTTACGCGCATGCATTGCGGAGCAGCTGGCGTTTGATCCGACGATTGGCATCGGGCAGCCGGTTACGGGTTTCCAGTCCTGGAAGGAGGGCTGCATGTCTTCCCTGCTGGAGTGGAATCTCTCGGAGAACCGGATGGACCGCAAATCCGAAGAGCAGGGTGATGCGAAGGCGGTGCTGACCGAGGATATGTCGAAGGTGATTCACCGGTATATCATCAATGGAGAGCTGGGCGCTTTTGAGGAAACCATCCACAAGGAGCTGGCGGAGGCCTTCAGGCAATCCCAGGCGCGTTTCGTCAAATTGATTGTTCAATTTTATTTTCTGCTGGATGCTCTGGCTCACTCTGCGGGCGTTGAGCTTGCGGGCAGGGAGCAGCTGTGGATCAGGCCCGACCGTGTACTGGAGTTCGATACGGTGGAGAAGGCGGAGAGCTTTCTCGTCGCATTAGGCAGCAAAATCCACAAGACCCAGGCGGATTCGGAGGATGCGGAGTTCTCCGTCGTGCAGGCCGCCCAACAATTCATCCATCAGAATTATATGGTCGAGCTTAATCTGAACATGCTGGCGGAACGCTTTAATTACAACCGTTCTTATTTCTCCGAGCTGTTCAAATCCAAAGTAGGCATAAGCTTCATCCAGTATGTGACGGAGGTGCGCATGGAGCAGGCTGTCAGACTGCTGAAGGAGACAACGCTCGGCTTATGGGATATTGCCGAGTTGACCGGGTTCTCCAATGCAAGCTACTTCAGCTCCAAATTCAAGCGGATGTATGGGATTTCTCCTTCGGAGTTCCGGATTGCCAATAGGGGTAAGGATTGAGAGGGATGAGCCTGTTGTTCTAATTGGGGACCCGTAGTATTCTTTGAGGTTGCTGAGAACGTTAACGTTTTGGTCATTCGTAATTCCTTTCTTCTTCGTGAAAATCAGAGCAAGGAATTCTGCGATTCTTCGCGCTATTAGGGGTCACTCTCATCAGAGTGGCTTTTTTTATGTCGAATGAAAAGAAAGAAAATTTTACGACAATTTCCAAGAAAAGAAAAGGACCTTAGTCTAATTATCAAGAGTAGTGAATAATGGCATTCACGTATAGATAGCCGGCCGGCTTCCGACAAATTTTGAGGGAAGTGATCGTTTTGATGGTGTTAAAGAAGAAGTCTTTTTGGATTGCAATTGTTGCAGTTTCATTATTCGTTACATCCAGTTTCGTGTATGGTGATAGTGTGAGTGAGAACCGTACGTTGGAGCAACGTAATCAGTCTTTAGAAGAGCAGGTAGCCAAACTGCAGAAGCTTTATCTGCCCTATCGAACTTATCCGGAATATAGAGATCATGCTCGTGGGTATTCTGAGTCAAGAAGCCCATTAGGTAATGTGATTTTTAAAGTACGCATGGTCATAAATCAAGAATTCTCAAATGAAGCATTTAAACTGGAGGATTATTTAAGTGATTTCTATAAGCGTTGATAGTGAACCCTTTGTGAATAGTTCATCTGTTGAATCAACTGATGTTGCAGGAACTTTCAAAATCAAACCATATACTGGATACAACGGAGAAATTATTAATTACATCATTGAAATCATAACGAAAGAAGAAATTCCATTTACTTCTTAAATCAAAATAACAAGTAACGAAATGTTCCCGGACTACACATTAATCAAATATAAGAAAAGTTGGTAACTCTGGCATTTGTTTTGCTCAGTGGGAATAATGGAATTCTCAAGTAGATAAACTGTCGTCCTAGAGGCGAGTGGACTCAAATTAACCGCCATTGGAGAATATATAATAACTTGACATGGAGTAAGCTCCATGGGGTAAGATGCAGATGGGAAAACGAACAAGTTAGCCGGAAGCGTCAATAGGCAAAGGAGGGGGCCCAGTGATGGAGGAGCCTACATTTACAATCGCAGATATTTCCAAAAATACGGGTCTCAGTTACGACACGATCCGTTATTATGAGAAAATCGGGCTGCTGCCGCCTGCAAAGCGCAAGGAAAACGGGCAGCGGGAATACGACAAGCGAGATCTCGACCGTTTCGTCTTCATTACCCATCTAAAACGGACTCATATGCCGCTGAAGGAAATTGAACGGTATATGACGATGGCATCCGATCAAAAATACTCAAGCTGCTACAGCGTGCTCTGTGAGCACAAACTCAGAATAGAGTCGGAATTGGCGGAAATGAACGCTACTTTAGAAATCATGAAATACAAAATGGATCACTTTCAAGATATGATGAAGCGTTCAGGATTAAGCGCAGATGTGACTGAAGAGCAGGTTCACCATCGTTGACCGCGAAGCGAAAATATGGAACAGAGCAAGCAGCCCCGGACAATCCAACGTTCAGGGCTTTTTCTTGTGCTGCGGCAGCAACCTGAAAAAAACGATAGCGATATGCCGAAGAATTAGAATTCAATCCCGAAGCCATAATCCGTATGCTTGAATCATCGGATCGCCCGTTCGATCCATGTTGCGCAAGGAGGAGGCTTTTTTCATGCAAAAAACTCGTAAATCAGCCCTTTGGCGTCAGAACAGGACCGCATATCTATTTTTGCTCCCATGGCTGATCGGCTTCTTCTGTCTCACGCTTGGTCCCATGCTGGGCTCCTTGTTTTTGTCCTTGACCAAGTTCAATCTGCTCACGCCTCCCAGGTGGCTGGGATTCGGGAACTATCAGGAAATTTTCACGAAAGACGATTCTTTCTACAACTCCTTATCGCTGACCTTCAAGTATGTGCTCTTCTCGGTGCCGCTCAAGCTGATTTTTGCTCTTCTGGTCGCAATGGCGCTCAACAAAGGAATCCGGGCATTGGGCATTTACCGGACCGTCTACTACATTCCTTCGCTGCTTGGCGGCAGTGTGGCCATTGCGATTGTATGGAGGCGAATCTTCGAAGGAGACGGGCTGTTCAATCATTTTCTCGGCTGGTTCGGGATTCAGGGACCTTCCTGGATATCCAATCCGGATACGATCATGTACACGATTATTACGCTCTCGGTATGGCAGTTCGGATCGGCGATGGTCATCTTTATGGCCGGCCTGAAGCAGATTCCCGGTGATTTGTACGAAGCGTCCGAGGTGGATGGCGCGGGCAAGACCCGGCAGTTCTTCCAGATCACGCTGCCCATGCTCTCGCCGGTTATTTTCTTTAATCTGGTGATGGGGCTCATCAATTCCTTCCAGGTGTTCACGCCTGGTTATGTGATCGGGGACGGACGGGGAGGTCCGATCGACTCGACATTGTATTACACGCTTTATCTATACCTGAAAGGCTTTTCGTTCTTCGAAATGGGTTATGCTTCGGCACTGGCCTGGATCATGCTGGTCATTATCGGGGCATTCACGGCAATCGTATTCGTGACCTCGAAGTATTGGGTATTTTATGGAGACGATAAGGGAAAATAGGAGGTGATCACATATGGCAATGAAAAAAATATATGGAAGCATGAGCCGGCATGTTCTGATCATTGCGCTGGGACTGATTATGATGTATCCCGTGCTGTGGCTGCTGAGCAGCTCCTTCAAGCCTAATCAGCTGATCTTTTCTGACCCCGGCATCTGGCCCAAGCAGTTCACACTGGATAATTACATCAACGGGTGGAAAGGTCTGCAGGGGATTTCGTTCGGTCGGTTTTTCGCCAATTCGGCGATTATATCCGTCCTGTCGGTCTTGGGCAACGTCGTTACCTGCTCGCTGGCTGCCTTTGCATTCGGCCGGCTTCACTTCAAGGGCAAGCGTCTCTGGTTCAGTCTGATGCTCGTAACCATCATGCTTCCCTATCATGTTACACTTGTACCTCAATATGTTTTGTATAATCAATTTGAATGGATTAATACGTTCTTCCCGCTGATTGTTCCAAAATGGCTGGCAACGGATTCCTTCTTCATCCTGCTCATGATTCAATTCATCCGGGGCATTCCCGCTGAGCTGGATGAGAGCGCGACCATCGACGGCTGCGGTCCGGCACAGATTTATTTCAAAATCATTCTGCCGCTGCTGGTGCCGGCGCTCATCACAACCGCGATCTTCACCTTCATCTGGACATGGGATGACTTCTTCAGCCAGATGATCTATTTGAACCAGGTCAAGCTGTTTACCGTTCAGCTCGGTATCCGCTCCATGTTTGACCCGTCCGGATCATCGGATTGGGGCGCGCTGCTGGCGATGTCGGTGCTCTCCTTAATTCCGATCATGACCATATTCCTGTCATTCCAGCGCCATTTTGTCGATGGGATCGCGACGACCGGTCTGAAATAAACCCAAATATAATAGATGCCAAGAGCCAACGAAATAGCATGTATTCATTCCGGAACTTGCATTACGATGAAAATGTAAGCGTTAAACAAATGAAGGGGGAAAAACAAAATGAAGAAGCAATTATCGGTATTGATGCTTGCGCTGCTGGTGGTCGTGCTGACGGCCTGCTCCGGCGGTACGGGAGGCGGTCCCAACACGGGGAATGCGGGTAACACCGGAAATACCGGAAATGCCGCGAATACAGGTGAGGACAATGCGGCAGACAACGGAGCTGCTGCAGGCAAGCAGGTCGAGCTGCGCATCATGTGGTGGGGCGACCAGAAGCGTGCCGACCGTACCAATGAGGCGCTCCGCAAGTTTGAAGAGAAGAATCCCGGCATTAAGGTTGTCGGCGAATTCTCCCCATCCTCCGGTTACTTCGACAAGCTCAATACCCAGCTCGCATCGGGAACGGCACCGGACGTATTCTTCCTCGGCGGCAATGTCGTGGATTATGCCAACAAGAATGTGCTGCTCGATCTTCAGCCCTATGTCGGCAAGCAGCTGAACCTGGACGACATGGATAAAGCGATGGTGGAGTACGGCACGATTAACGGCAAGCTTATCCATATCTCGGCAGGGGCGAATGCCCGCGGTGTGGTCGTCAATACCGAAATGTTCAAGAAAGCCGGAATGCCGGTTCCAACGGATGATTGGACCTGGGATCAATATATCGCAATCAGCAAAGAGCTGTCGGATAAGCTGGGCAAGGGATATTACGGCACGTATGATTTCACCGTTGACGGCATGGACATCGCTTTGAAGCAAAAAGGCAAGCAGCTGTACGATATGGAAGCCGGCACGCTCGGCTTTGAGGAGAAGGATGCCGAAGGCTGGTTCTCTTTCTGGAACAAGGCTCATCAGACAGGCGGCGTTGTGCCGGCGGAGCTTCATGTATCCAATCCTCCGGGCGATACCAGTAAATCCTTGATTGTTACCGGCAAGGTTGCCATGGGTCTGATTCCCTCTAACCAATTTGCGGCCCATCAGAATTTGATCCAGGATCCGCTGACGCTGCTGCAGGTTCCAAAAGGCGACAAGGGCAGAGCGATCGTATTCGAATCCAGCCAGGGGATGTCCGGCTATGCCAAAACCAAGCACCCTGAGGAAGTGGCGAAGCTGATGGATTTCTGGATCAATGATCCTGATGCGGCTGCCATTCTGGGCAATGACCGCGGCGTGCCGGTTACGTCGAAAATGCGCGATCTGCTCTCGAAGGATGCTACGCCGATCGATCAAATCGTGTATGACTATACGAGCAAGGTTTCCGTAACGGCTGCAGAGGAGCAGGTTAAGGTCAGCTATAACCCTCCTGGCTTCACGGAATATTCCAAGCTTGCGGATTCCACTATGCTGGAGATCGGCTTCGGCCGGAAAAAGGTCGAGGAAGCCGTGAATGACTTCTATACCGGCGTCGTTAAAATTTTCAACAGCAACACGGAATAATAAGAAGATAAGGGCTGCTGCGCTGCAGCCTTTTCTTTTTATGGAGACCGGTGAAAAAGCCGGACAAATCAATGAAAGAAATGAGGTGTTGGATCGTGGACAATGAGTTGCTGCTGGAACGGCTTCGCACAACCAGTCCCAAGGAGCGGGCAGGGGAGCTTGGCAAGGCATCGGATCAACCGGTAATGGAGGAATGGACCCGCAGCGGCGTGAAATTCGCCGCATCGTCGCAAGGCTTCGAGGATGTCTATTACTCCGCTCTGCGCAAGCTTATGGACTGTATTGTGCCAACCGGCGGGGCTGATCCCGTTCTGCATGAGGGCGGCATATATTTGGGCTGCTGGCTGGAGAGCACGGGAACCATCAATGCGGAGCTGTTGTCGCGATTTATCCCATCCGTATCGGAATCAACCTATCAGCTGTTCGCCGATTATCAGCTGGAGGATGGCTTGATGCCTTATAAGGTTACGGGCCAAGGCCCGGCCTACAGACAGATTCAGCTGGTGACGCCGCTGGCCAGAAGCGTCTGGAATCATTACCTGCTTCATGGACGCAATAAGCAGTTTCTGGGCAAAATGTTCGGCGCCATGCAGCGCTATGACAAGTGGCTCGCCGTTTACCGGAATACCCGGGGAACCGGCTGCGTGGAGGCTTTCTCGACCTTTGACACCGGGCATGATCTGTCCCCGCGCTTCTGGCATATTCCCGATACGCCGCATCTGGACGATCCGAGGCAGTATAATCCCGATTCGCCGACGCTGCCTCTGTTGGCGCCGGATCTGACGGCCAATGTCTACTGCCAGCGCATGTATCTCGCGCGGATTGCACAGGAGCTGGGAGAATCATCCGCTGCGGATTGGATCAGCCAAGCAGAGCAAAGCAAAGCGAGCTTGTTTAAGTATTGCTATGACGAGACGGATGCATTCTTCTATGATCTGGACAATAATGATCAATTTGTCCGTGTGCAGTCGGATGTTCTGCTGCGGGTTCTGGCCTGCGAGGTAGGAGACAGGGAGCTGTTCGATACTGCTCTGCGGCGGTACCTGCTCAATTCAAGCAAATTCTTCGCTAAATACCCGTTCACTTCGATTGCGATGGACGATCCGAGATTTGATCCGTTCTCCAGCTATAACAGCTGGGGCGGCCCGTCCAATTTTCTGAGCCTGATCCGCACGGCGCATGCCTTCGAGCATCATCAGCGTTATGTGGAGCTGACCTGGGTGCTTTACCCGATTCTGGCGGCCATGTCCAATATGAAGCGCTTCTCCCAGGCGCTCAGCCCGTGGACCGGAGAAGAAGGCTTCACCCAGACCTATTCCCCGGCCATTCTGTGCATGCTGGATTATGTGGAGCGGCTCTGCGGCATTCTGCCAAATCCGGACGGAGACATTTGGTTCACCGGACTGGTGCCTTATCCGCTTGACCACGGCGCTGAAATCGCAAACGAAACGGCCTATTCGCGGACGATTGACGGGACGGAGTTTGAACTTCTCAATGCCCGCAGCGGCTGCACCGCTTACCGCAGCGGTGAAGCGTATATCCGTTTTCCATTCGGGATCAGGCTCGTGACGGATCGTGAGGGCAGGCTGAAGGCCGTCATCGGAATGAGCGTAAGAACGGTTGAAGGGACGCTCACCTATAAGGGGCGGGATTATTCGATTGCGGTAAAAGGCAACGAGAGGCTTGAGTTCACGGACAGCGGATTTGCAAGCGTGTCGGATATCGGCGTTGTTATGCCGACCTACAGATAAGAAGACAGAACAAAGGAGTGGAGAGCGTGCTTAAGACGGAGGATATTCAAATCCGGGACCCGTTCATTGTGCCGGTTGAACCGGCAGGGACTTATTATATGTATGGCAGCACCGACAAGAATATTTGGGGCAAGGGTACAGGCTTTGACGTTTATGTGAGCCGGGATCTGGAGATGTGGGAAGGGCCGTTTCCGGTCTTCCGCCCGCCGGGCGATTTCTTCGCGGACAATAATTTCTGGGCGCCTGAGGTATACAGCTATCAGGGCCGTTATTATATGTTCGCCACCTTCCGGCGCAGGGATAATCAACTGCTCGGAACGGCGGTTCTTGCCGCCGACAGCATGATGGGACCCTTCCATCCGCATAGCGACGGACCGGTAACGCCAAGCGATTGGAGCTCGCTCGATGGTTCCCTGCACATCGATGAAGAGGGGCAGCCATGGATGGTCTTCTGCCATGAATGGCAGCAGATCACCGATGGACAGGTGTGCGCGGTCCGGCTTAGCGATAATTTGAAGCAGGCGCAGGGTGATCATGTCCTGCTGTTCAGCGCTTCGGAAGCTCACTGGACGACACCGCTTGCGTCCGACAAGGTGCTGGTGGGCGATAATTATGTGACAGATGGCCCGTACCTGTTCAAAGGCGAAGACGGCAGGCTCTTTATGCTGTGGGCGAGCTTTATCCATCGCAGCTATGCGCTCGGGATCGCCGTTTCGGCTTCCGGCAAGGTGACGGGACCATGGATGAACGAACCGGAGCCTATCTACAGCAATGACGGCGGACACGGCATGCTTTTCCGCACCTTCGAAGGCAAGCTGATGCTGACGATCCATACCCCGAACAAAACGCCTCTTGAGAGGCCGATTTTCATCGAGGTTGAAGAGAGTAATGGCAAGCTCAGGGTAACAGGCAGCTAGCGTTAAGCACCTTCGGCTCACCACATCAATAGTGGTTCTGAAGGTGCTCTATCCCGTATCGGGATCCCATCGATTGCCTCATTCTTTGGACCGCTTATTAGGAGGGGAAAGACATTTCATTCCAGCTTGTGACTTCATCTACTGTCAATCGAATCGATGGAATTCCTTCTTTCGCAGCTTTCCCGATCGCAATCAGCAAGACAGAAACGTAACGCTCGCCAATTCCGAAAGCTTCTTTGAATTTATTCAGATCATAACCAGCCATTGGCACAGTATCGTAGCCCCTTGCTTTGGCAGCAAGCATCAATTGCATGGATACAAGGCCTCCGTCAATATAGGCATATTTGCTTTTGAGTTCGTAAGAAAACCCCTCATACATGTTTAATGTATTTCTGACTTTCCTTTCTTTTGCGCTCTCCGTCATATATCCGGCTTGAACCGTACGATCATAAATCGTATCCGTGTATTTAAAGTTCTCCAGATCACCCAGTACAGCAATGACAGCGGCAGCTTCGACAACCTGCTTTTGATTTAAGGCAATCGGAAGCAGCTTCTCTTTCAACGGTTGTGAGTCGATGACCAGAAAACGCCAGGATTGCAAATTAGTACCGGATGGAGCTTGAATGGCTTCTCCTAATAGTTCCCTGATTTCATCCCTTGAAATTTTGATTGTCGGGTCATAAGTTCGGACGGCACGTCGTTCGCGCATTACCGTAGACAAAGGAATACTTTGCGAAGCAGATGTTGTTGACATTTACATTGATGCCTCCTTTTATGCGAGTGAGTAATTCTGTAACGTTCACTAAATATATAGGACTCAGAATGAAATGTCAAACATTATTCCAAGCAAGATCTTTCCAAACTCGTTTCATCCCGCCACTGCGTTCATCATTAAACGGAAATGATGGACATTAGCGGCAATAAGTCAAGATACATCCGCCAATGAACAAATAAGGCCAGCCATGTTTATTGGCTGACCTTGTTTATTGTAATTGAGGATCAATGGAATCGTTCTAAAATGCTTGGCATTCGTCCTGTTTAAGATGGCCAAAGACGAAGCGCATTTGCTGTAATTTTTTGCAATTTTTCATGGCTTGCCCCGGCACCGGCCTGAACGGCCATTCCCTGGAACACTGTTGCATAGAAGCTTGCCAGTTCCTCAGCGTCAACTTCGGCTGGAATTTCACCATTCTTTTTCGCTTGTTCAAAGCGCTCGCGAAGCGCATTTTCGCCGCCCGCACGGCGAGCGTTTAACTCCTGCCGGATAGCGTCGCCAGTCTCTCCAGAGGAAAGCGCACCCTGCACGGTTAAGCAGCCCAGAGGTGTAGCAGGGTTCGTAGTAGCTTCTGCGGCTCCATACAGCAGACTTTCCACAACCTTGCGTGCTGTCGGCTGTTCGAAAGCTTCACGCATATAAGCTGCCGGACCTTCGGCATACCGGTCAAGAATTTTAAGAAACAATTCCTCTTTATTGCCAAAAGCAGCATATAAGCTTGGAGTGTTAATCCCCATAGCTTCTGTCAAATCTGCCACAGACGTTCCTTCATACCCTTTTTGCCAAAACAAATGAAGTGCACAATCCAGAGCAGTTTCGGTATCGAAGGAACGGGGACGTCCTCTTGCCATAGATGTTCCCCTCCGTTTCTTTTTCTTATCGATATAGTACCAAAGTCATTCCATGAGTTCATCCTCTATATTGAATGGTCAGGCCACAGGAGTCAAGAATGTATAATTCGTACCCGTTATGCTCAACCTACTTTAAAATCTTCCCTCTTGTGAGTGGATATATTTCCAGTTTGACAAAACCAGACCTCATGCTATATATTTAGCGAGCACTACAAAATTAGATTGAGGGAGTGGTTAAGGATGTCAGACAAACTTACGGGTAAAGTTGCTATCGTAACAGGGGGTACTCGCGGTATTGGAGCAGCTGCTGCTCGAGCGCTGGCTGATCAAGGCGCAGATGTAGCAATCAGCTACGGTAAATCAGCTGGACAAGCTGAAGCCGTTGTACGTGAACTGCAAGCGAAAGGGGTTCGGGCGGCCGCGTTTAAAGCGGATCAAGCTGATCCTTCTTCTGCTGAAGAGCTTGTGAAGGCAGTTGTCGAAAGGTTCGGCAGACTCGATATCCTTGTCAACAACGCCGGGGTTACCGTATTCGCTCCGATCGATAATCCGGAGAATAATGTGGCGGACTTCGATCGTCAATTGAACATTAACTTCAACAGTCCAGTTGCCGCGATCCGCGCCGCGATTAAAGTGATGGGTGAAGGCGGCCGTATCATCAGCGTGGGTTCAGGCGTCGGTACACGTACAGGTTTCTCCGGTCTTGCCGACTACACGGCCACAAAATCCGCAATCGCCGGTTACAGCCGGGGCGCAGCCCGCGACTTGGCAGCGAAAGGCATTACAGTCAATGTTCTGCAGGCCGGATTTGTCGATACGGAGATGAATCCTGCCGACGGCCCGTTTGCTTCCCACTTCAATGCGACTACAGCTCTCGGCCGTTTCGCTCGGCCGGAAGAAATCGCTGCCGGCATTGTCTTCCTGGCTAGCCCGGAAGCTTCTTACGTTACGGGTACTGTATTGAACATCGATGGCGGTTACGGAGCGTAATCTGCATGAAATTGCCAGTCTTATTAATCATAACAAAGCCAACCGGTTAACACCCGGGTGGCTTTGTTATGTTTATCCAGTATTCAATTGTCTATTCATGAAAAGTTTAAAGCAGAAGTCATTTCAGGCTGCCAATGTGCCTGATCGAGACGCGTTGTCACTTGCGGCTATTGTAAGACGTTTCCGCATGCGCAGCGCGTTTTTTTTCCACCGTACAATTTAGCACGTGAATGATTAACCTTACTTAAGACCTTTATCCGTCAGAAACGCTTCCCACTGTTTATCGGTTTCCAGATCAATTTTTTCCTGGCCCGATGCTTTCAGCTTATTGATATACTCCGGCACTTCCTTGGCCGGATCGACCGCTCCGGTTTCGATGGCGACCTGGTATTCGTTATTGACCGCGACCGTATTGGCAACCTCCGATTTGATGGCATCTTCATTGCGGGTGAATCCGTAGGAGGCAGGCACCAGCGCGCTTTCGTTCAGAGCGATTGTTTTCTCCCACACATCCGGAGCCTGGGGCACTTTCAGATAAGCGTTGAATTGATTGCCGAACACCCAATCGACATTGGGCGCATAGCCGGAATCCTTAATCGGCTCGATGTAAGCATCGTCCTTCTTGGTATAGTGCGTGCCTTCGATACCGTTGCAGATCAGATTATAGAGATATTTATCAGTATTAAGCAAATTGATCAGCATCAAGGCGCGTTCCGGATTTTTGGAGGTTTTGCTCACAATATGCATTGCGCTGGCCACTCCGGTAAAGTAGGATTCGGAGAGCGGGACGCGGACGACCTCATTGCCGCCGTTATTGTTCATCTCATCGACTTCCCCGCCGGGCTTCGTCACGAAATCGAGAACAGCCGCAACATTGCCTTTTTTCTTCAGATCATTGATATTTCCGAGAATCGGAGCATCCTCGTTGATGTAGCCGGCCTGGTACCAGTCGTGCATGGTCGCATAGAAATCTTTCTTGTCCTCAATGGATTGCAGCGTCGGAATCGCTTTATAGGTCGCGTCGTCTTTCGCATACATGACTCCCAAGCCATCGCTGAATATAACATTGGGATCCACGTACAGGCCCCATGAGTTTTGGGCCATGCCCATCGGGATCACATCCGGCTCATTTTCCTTCACGGCTTTGAAGAAGGGCTCAAAATCCTTGTAGGAATGAATGGTGTTTACATCTAGGTCCAGGTATTTATCGGCGTAACGCTTCTGGATGACGAGACTTTTTTGCTTGGCGGCAATTTGATAGACGGGGAATCCATATACCTTGCCGTCATTCGCCTTCAGATCCGGCCAGAATTTATCCGGGATGTTGGCGCGGGCTTCCGGTGCATAGTTGGAGATCATGTCATCGGTCAGCTCCAGGAAGGCGCCTTTATCAATATTCGGCTGGTAATTCAAGAGCCAGCCTCTTGCGCTCCAGGCAATATCGAATTCTTCGCCCGCTGCCATGATGGCGTTGAGTTTGGGCTCGTATTCGTCAAAAGTGAGCGGTTTCAACTCGACGGTCGCGTTGATTTTCTCTTTGAGATATTTGTTGATTTCATCGTTGACCAGCTTCTGGTCCTTGCCCGGGGCGCTGGATACCGGATAATAGAAGGTCAGCTTGGCTTCATCAAGCGCAGGGGCCGCGGGTTCTTCATCCTTCTCCGCTGTCGTGCCCGCGTTATTGGGAGTATTGGCGCTATTTTTGGGCGTATCCGGCGTATTGGCGCCATTTGTCCCGCCGGAATTGTTGTTATTTCCGCATGCGGCCAGAACGGTGAGGCATAGAAGCAATGCGACGAGCTGTGCGGCCATTGATCTTTTTTTATTTTTCATCTGTAAACCCTCCATTTGTTATCGTTCGCTTATTGGAAAGATTGCTTTTTCCGCTTTCTCTATAGCTCTGGGGGAAGCGTTTCTTCTTGGAGCATAGCAGAAAGCAACCGCTTGCTGCTACAGAAATATAACCTGCCATTGCTTGCCCCGATCACCCCCTTCAAGTACCGGATTCACCGCGCCGACAGCTGTATTGTCCTTATCTCGCACCGCTTGCAGCTCCCGGCGTGCGGTGTGGCGCTGCTGACGGCTGTCCGAGCCACATTCGGCATTCTGTGTCCCTAACCCTTAAGCGAACCGACCGCAATTCCTTTCACAAAATACTTCTGGAAGAACGGGAAGATTACCAGCATCGGCCCGCCTGCGAGAATCGCCATCGCCATCCTCACGGACAAGGTCGGGAAGTTGGCATACTGCAGCTTGCTGGCCGCCTCCGCGAGCGGGGAATTTGCCAGAAACTCGATCTGCGACAGGATGCGGACGAGCAGCAGCTGCAGCGGGATATACGTATCGTTGTCGATGAACAGCAGGGCATAATACCAATCGTTCCAATAAGCGAAAGCAATGAACAGGCCCAGGGTGGCAAGCGCCGGCGTCGACAGCGGAAGGATGATCCGGAAGAAAATCCGGTATTCGCCGGCGCCGTCCACCTTGGCCGATTCGATGATCTCCTTGGAGATCTTATCCAGGAAGCCCTTCATAATGAGAATGTTGAAGGGATTCAGCAGCAGGGGAATAATCAGGGAACCCAGTGTATTCTTGAGATGGAGATACTGGGTAATCAGGATGTAGTACGGAATAAGTCCGCCGCTGAACAGCATGGTGAAGAAGATGTAGAAGGTCATCGGCCGGTTGTAGCGGAAATCGCGTCGTGACATGGGATAGGCGGTCATGGCGGTCATCAGGAGCGATAATACCGTACCCACAACGGTTACGAGAATGGTCACGCCGTAGCCCTTGATCAGAACCTCCGGCTGCTCGAAGGAAATCCGGAAGGCTTCCAGGCTGAGCTGCCTGGGAATAAATTGATAGCCATGCTGGATAAGGCTTTGCTCGGAGGTGATCGATACGGCGACGACCAGAGCGAAGGGCACCGCAATGAGGAAGCAGACCACGATGAAAAAGCTGTTGATGACGACGTTGGACAGGTTAATGGTTTTTGAATTTGTCATATCGGTCGATGCTCCTTCTAAAACAACGCATTGTCTTTATCGATGCGGCGGACAAAATAATTGGCGGTTACGACCGTGATCAGCCCCACCACCGATTGCAGGAAGCCAACAGCCGCTCCAGAGTTAATATCCCCGAGCTTGGTGAGCGCCCGGTAGACGTAGGTGTCGATGACATCCGTGGTCGGAAAATTAGGTCCGGCGTTATTGGGCACGAAATAATGCAATCCGAAGTCGCCCCGGAAAATATTGCCCAGCCCCAAAATAAACAAAATAATAATGAGCGGCTTCAGCAGCGGCAGCGTAATGCGCAGCATCATCTGAACGCGGGATGCGCCATCGAGCCGGGCGGCTTCATAATAATCGGTGTTGATGCCGGTAATGCCCGCGTAATACACCAGTGTCGAGAAGCCGACACCCTTCCAGACGGCGACCAGCGGCAGGATGAAGATCCACGGCGTGGTTTCCAGGTACCAGTTATGCGTGGACAGTCCCAGGGATTCGAGTACCGTATTAAGGTAGCCATTCTTCGTATCCAGGAAGGCATTGGCGATATAGCCGACCAGAACCATGGAGATGAAGAAGGGCAGGAACATCGTCGTCTGGTAAATCTTGATCATCCGCCCCGACAATTCATTAAGCAGCAGGGCGAAAAGCAGGGCGACCACGGTTCCCAATATGATGTATGAGATGTTGTAGAGCAGAGTATTGCGGATAATCCTCCAGGCATCCTGGGCTTTGAAGAGAAATTCGAAATTTTTGAGCCCCACCCATTTGCTGCCGAATATCCCCTGGTCATACCTGTAAAATTTGAAGGCCAGAATCAGTCCGATCATGGGAATGTAAGCAATGACGAATTTGAACAAAATGCCAGGCAGCGCCAGCAGCAGCAGCTCCCGGTTCTTCTTCAGATGCTTCCATTCGTTCGTGAACCATCGCCATCTGGCGGGCGGCGTCTTCTCCATCGTAAATCTCCTCCATCTGTCGTTTAAGCTGTCGCTCATGCCGTTCATGCTCCCATCATGGCATGGCCGGGTATGTCGGATATATAATAAGATCTTCGAAAAGCTATACGGCGGGAGTGTACAATATTCGAATTCATGGATTTTCCTTGAAAATCAAGCTTTAACCAAACTGCGGGTGCTCCGCGACCGGCAGTTCTCCCTGAATAAATAAAGCCCTCTGTCCGCTGGGAGCGCAGGACAAGAGGGCTGAGGGACATCTCTGATGGCGAATCAGGAGATTGATTTTTTCATCCGGTATTCTTTGGGTGTACTGCCGAACTTCCCTTTGAACAAACGGAAGAAGTAACTCTGGTTGGCGTAGCCGCATTTCTCCATCACTTCCGCAATCGTAAAGCTGTCGTTCTGCAGCAGTATCTGTGCATGCCGCAGCCGCACGTCGTTCATGTATTCGGTGATGGATATTTTGAAGCTGTCCTTGAAGAGCTTGCCGATATAGGCCGAGGTCAGCTTGACCGTGGAGGCGATGGACTGCTGGCTCAAATTGATATCGGCGTATTTCTGCTCGATTAATTCCTTGATGGTCTCAAGCACCATCTCATTTCGTTCCATATTGGAGGGCTTCTGGCCCTCGCATATTTTGGCGCATATGGACAGGAGGGAGATGTACATTTCCTCCAGTGTTTCACTCTCCTGGGGAATTTGTTGAATATAGTCCATATCCACATTAATCGCGGCAACGCGATTATTCATAATATCCGTAGTCGCGTTCTTGATAATCCAGCCCAGATTGGACACCGCCCGGAGCATATCGTCATACGGGAAGGCCGCAATCAGAGAGAAGGCCTTCTCCAGCTCGTTGCCGACCGCGGTCATCTGTCCTTTCTTCAAGGCTTCGGACAGCTTCTTCTCGATCGTATCCGGCAGGGACCTCTGCGTTCCGGCAAGATTCTCGCGGATATCCCCGGAGGTGATGATGGAGCCGCTCCCCTTTACAATACTGTATGAGCTCAGCTGCAGCGCCTGGTTGTAAGCCGCCGAGATGAATGGGAACTGCGAGATAACTTCACTGATCCCGCAGGATAAGGAGAGATTATAGTACTGCTTGACCGTCTGCTGAATATCGCGGAGCAGCGGCGTGACGCGCTTGAAGATGGCTTCAATATCACTTTCGCTTCTGGACACGATCAGGACTACATGATCTCCCCGTACCTCTACGGCTTCGCACGGATAAACCCCGGACATGATTTCCTGCGCAATGTTGACCATGGCGAAGCTGTAAAGCTTCTTGTTTTCCCCTTTTGTATTCCGGTCATAAGCGGCGTACCGGTCGATTCTCAGCACGCAGACGAGGAGCTCATCCTTCAACGAGATATTCAGCTCATGCTTCTCGATCAGATGCTGCATATCGTTATGGGAGAACATCTGGGAGTCGGTCAGAAATTTGCGGATATAATATTTACTCACAATCTGCTCGGAGCTGATCTCCTGAAGCTTCTCCGAAAGACGCAAATATTGGTCGCTCATCAAGTGAAGTTCATCCCGGGAGCGGTGCTTGGACTGCCGCCCGCCCGTGGTGTGAAGATGAATCCGCTGGAGCATATTCTCGATAGGATGATACAGCTTATAGGACAGCCAGATCGACAAGCCAATGGACAGGAGGAGAAAAATACCGGCTATGACCAGCGATTTGACCCGGGTGCTCGTGACTTCCTCCATCAATTTGCCGTAGGACTGCACATAGAGAATGGTCCAGCCGCGGATGCTGTCATCCAGATAGGTAACCATGCTCTTGCTCCCGCCGATATCTCCGATAACGAAACCGGACGATTGCCTGGAGGTTTCCATGTCCCGGCTGAGCAGCTGTCCGATTTGCGTCTGGTTCTCCCCGGGGGAGGAGGTTTCATTATGATTCGACGAATATAAGCGGCCATCCTGAGCCTTGATATAAATCTGGCCCTGCTCGCGGCTGCTCACGATGTTCATTTTCTTCAGACTATCGAATACCCAGTCGGATTTGATGAACAGGATAATTGCGGATTGGGAGCTTGCGAAGGGCTTCAGGGAATCGGTCACAATGAAGGCGAAGGTATCGATCTGGCCGTTCTCCGTCTCCAGGCTCATGGGAATCAACCGGGAGGTCGGGAGCGTATGGCTGGTATCGAGCAGCCAATTGCGGATTTTGGCTTTCATGATTCCGCCATCCAGCAGGAAGGTGCTTGTCGTGCCGTACAGCTCCGATTGCGAGTGATTATAGACGACCATGGAATGCAGGAAGGAGGAGCTCTCCAGAATATTGGTCATCTGCCGGTAGCTGCGGATCATGTCCATCTTGGGCAGGCCATCATTGAACATAAGGGAGATCAGCAGATTGTCGCGGTAAACAAAATTAGACAGATGGGTAATGATCTCATTCATATACGATAAATTATATTGAATTTGCGAGAGCACCTTCAGATTGGACTCCTCCTGGATGTTCTTCACCGATCGCTCCAGGATATAAGTATTGGTTACAGACAGGGCCGTCAGTACGATAACCATCGAGATCATAATGGAGAACATGACCCGCTGCAGGTATTTTTTGGATCTGTAAAATTCAAATATCTTCATTAACTATCTGCCCCCTTACCGTACGAAATATATTGTAACCGCTTTCCAGCCGGCTGTCATCGGAAGGATTAACAATATCGCGGGAAGACGGAAAATATGCAGGGATTCGAATATTGTACATGGGAATTGTACATCTTTTCGAAGATCGTATTCTATGATTGAACCGCTTAAACATGTCATGATGGCAGCAGCATGCATATATTCGGACGATTGATGATAACGTGGAGCATGAGGGAGTCTGATTGGCAGCCAGGCGGCTTGCGGTGAATCCCGTTATGGGAGTCCGCTTAAGGGAGAGGGGAACAGCGATGACTGACGGAGCTAACGAGTTATATGTATCCGTACTTCATGGAGACGACGGCAATGCCGGCACGAAGGATAAGCCATTCCACAGCATTGAAAGGGCCAGCGACGAGCTTCGTTCAAGAGCACAGAATGGCAGCTTAACGGGAAATGCCGTCGTGTGGGTCGGCGGAGGCGATTACGAGCTTATCAGCCCTCTTCATTTCGATGAGCGGGATTCCGGCAGCGGCGGATGTACCATTACTTACTGCAATGTAAGCGGAGAGCATCCGGTTCTGGTCGGAGGCCGGATTTTAGCGGAAGGGTGGTCACGCTACAGGGAAGGAATCTACCGCATCCATCTGGGAACCGGACATTCCTTTCATACCTTGTTCGAGAACGGAGTCCGATCGCATAAGGCCCGAAGTCCCAAAGCCGGCTATTATGCTGCAGCGGGCAATGGCAGGGGCAAAGGCGGCGGCGATTTCTCGTTTCACCCGGAGGATCTGCCTGAACGGATCGATTGCAGCAGCGCGCAGGTGCATATCTGGCCGGGAGAAGGGGAATGGAACTGGTTCACGGAGACGAAGTCCGTAGCGGCAGTTGACTGGGATGAAGCCGTTATTTCGCTGAAGGAGCCGGCGCCCTGGGGGATCGACCGCGGCTCCCGCTACCGGCTCCAGGGTGCGCTTGAGCTGCTGACCGAGCCGGGCGAATTCCACTTCGATGAACAGGCGGGGGAGCTATATTATTATCCCAGGAAGCTGCCGATCGAAGATCAGCGGATTGTTGTTCCATCGGTGAAGCGGGTCCTGGAGATTAAGGGAAGCTCCTGTCAAGCCCCTGCAAGGAACCTGATATTCGAAGGCTTGACGATTGAAGGGTCGGATTTTACGGATGAGTATCGTATGCCCCATAACAATTGCGAGCATCCGGAAGCGAGGGAAGGGCTTGTTTATATGGAAAATGCCGAGCATATCGCCGTTCTCGGTTGCCGTCTGCGGCATTCCGGCTTCAGCGGGGTTATGCTGAACGGAAGCTGCCGGAGCAACCGCATCGAGGGGAATCTGATCGGGCATATCGGACATAATGGCATTTATCTGATTGGAGCCGAGCCGGGAGGCGGGCCGTTCAAGAATACCGGAGAGTCGTACACGAACAAGCTTAACAGCATCCGGAACAACTGGATACGCAGCTGCGGAGAACTGGTCGGACACGGCTCGGGCATCCAATTGTACCAGAGCGGAGACAATTGTATTGTCCATAACCGCATCCATGACATGCCCCGCTACGGCATATCGGTCAAAGGGCTCCGTTATCAATTGATGGAGGGCAGTTACTACAACGAGGAAGTAACGTGGGACAATCATTGGGATTTCCTCCATGCCCGCAATAATCTCATAGCCTGGAACGATATCTCCGATGTGATGAAGGACAGCCAGGATGGCGGCATGTTCGAGTCATGGGGGGCCGGAAGAGGCAACCGGATAATCGGGAATCGGTTCCACCACAGCGGGATTTATTTTTCCTTCGGATTTTGCATTTATCTGGACGACGCCTCGGATGATTATTTGATCGCTCATAATGTCATACATGATCTCTTCAGCGCGGGCAGCGGCGTGCTGTGGTTTGTGATATTCGCCAAAGGCATCGGCAGCCGCATCGAGAATAACCTGCTTGTCCGCAACGATGCCAGGGCGGCGTTCGGCACGCAGGAGATGGCGGGGGAAGCGAACCGGGATATTGCCCTAGTGCGCAACATTGCCTGTGATTCCGGGGAGCAGCTGTATCATTTTGTGAATTGGGACGACAGCCGCCTGCTGGAGGCGGATTATAATATCTTTTACAGGGGCGGGCAGGAGCCGACAGTTACGGGAATCTACGGCGACGACAAGATGGGCCGTTCACCGGTGCCCTGGGAGGCATGGCGGAAGGTGATGGGAGGCAAATTCGATGCCCATACGTTGGAAGCCGATCCTCAGCTGCTTGAAAGCGAAGACGGAATGGAATTCCGATTGTCTGCGGATTCTCCGGCCTATGCTCTGGGCTGGGAGACGATAGATATAATCCGTATCGGGCTCACGGATGAATTTCCATTCGAGGAGAAATAGCTCAATTGTGGCGGATGACAGCCTTCTCCGAATGCGGGCAGTTAATGAAAAAGATGAAAAACCTGAACCACCTGAAAACAGGTGGTTTTAAAATGCAATTTAGTGTAAAGCAGGCTTTACATTAGGTAAAGTTTGTTTTACAATAAGTAAAGCAAACTTAACTCGAAGAAAGGAGATGGGACTGGAAATGGGGGAACAAAGCCGGCAATTAACCAACCGGATTGCCGTTTTAAGATCCGAACGCAAAATGACCCAAAAAGATTTGGCTGAAAAGGCTGGCGTAAGCAGGCAGACCATCATATCGATTGAGAATAAAAAGTATACCCCGTCCTTGACATTGGCTTTTGAAATCGCAAATGCCCTTGGGGCGGAAATAACCGAAGTGTTTCAATATGCAAACTATAATGGAGGAGATTCATGATGGATACGATAATAACGCTGACCAACGGTTTGGCTGGAATCGCTTTTTTTATATTTGTAGGGCTTATTATTTTAGTTGTCAGAGAGGGAAAGGACGAGCGTGCAGCACTTTTAGGATATAAGCTTTTCAGCTTCTTATTTGTTTTCCTGCTTGGCGGTCTGTCCCTCATCATTTTGTATACAGGCTGGAGAGCGTTGGATTATGAGTTGCTGCGGGTTTGTATGACAACGTTAATGTCTTTAACGGTCGTTGTTGGTTTTGTTTATTGGCTGATACTCCGCAGAAAATATTAGCGGGACAGGAGAACGCAACCATTTTGCTGCCGGGAGCATATAGACTTAGCAGCTATCCTCCAATATAAAAGATGAAGGGCTGCCATTTGGCAGCCCTCCCCGATTTGTCAACAGCGCTTGCAGGCGCCAAGCAACATCAGTATTTAAAATCTTCTTTTAACAGCCCCATGATAACGGTATCGTAGTATTTCCCATCAATAAAGGCATCATTACGCAAACGCCCTTCGACAACAAAACCGCATTTTTCATAGGAGCGGATTGCACGCATATTTCCACTCCAGGTATCGAGCTGCACACGATTGAGATTCATGGTCTGGAACAAATAGCGGATGAGCGCCTTCAAGGCATCCGATCCGTAGCCGTTGTTCCAATATTCTTTATCGCCTATTCCGATGCCTACCGTACAGCGCCGGGAGATAATGTTCAATTCCCTGTAAACAATCAAGCCGATATGCTTCGGATGCTCCCCTCGTGTATAGATACTGAATTTCCCCTCTTCACGCTTGTCCAGATTTAGTATTGCTTTCTCATAAGAGCCTTCCAATTGCTCGGAGGGAATATGGCTAAAGCGAAACAGGCTGGTTCCTGACTCTAATTTCGCGGTTTCCTCATCGTTGCGCCATTCGTATGTTCGTTTAAAGTCTTCCAGCGACACAGGCCGCAATTCAACTTTCGTTCCCGTAATCAAAGGAGGGACACCGTCCTTCTATTTGTTTTGTTGAGTATTATAGCTTCATGCAATGCCGCCAGTCAATTTGAGCCAGTCCACAGACCGGTATGGGGAGATGAGCGGATAAAATTTCCTTTATCTCCGGATGATAACAGGAATTAACAAAATAAAGGCGAATGTATATTCGTATATTTACTGGCTATGACGATTAGGACGATAAGCTCGGGCAGGGGGACGGGAAATGAGAAAACCGGAATGGGTGCGCAAGGACGGATTTCATTTGGTCGGGATTGAGCGTTATACGAGCGCAGGTCCACAAGCGATTCGCTTGGCATGGGATGAATTTCGTTGAAAGGACAGGTTTGCACCCTATGACTCAAGATGTGGAAGAGAACTGGGCAGCGGAAATCGCGGTTCATCTTAAGAATCGGTTTGGACTATCGGTAAGGGAAGCGGCGCCGATCGATAAGGGCTGGCTCAACGTTAAGTGGAAGATGATGACGGACCAGGGACCGGTATTTGTCAAGTATTATCACCCGGAGCGCTACAAGCTGCATGCGCGTCCCGAGAGAAGAAGCGCAATCGAGAAGACGCTCCAGCTGCAGAACGGGCTGAGCGCCGCCGGAATACCATGTCCAGGGGTTTACCTTTTCAACGGGCAGTTCATACAGGAAACGCCTTCGGGCTTGTTTTATACGGTGCTGGATTGGGTGGACGGGTACACGGCTCAAGCCGGGTGCCTGAATGCCGCTCAAATGTTTGAATTAGGCGCGGCGGCCGGGCGAATGCATAAGTGGCTGCGGTCCGTACCGCCGTTGGACAAGCCTGCCTGGAAGCCGGACAAGGACGCCTATCTGAGAGAATGGCAGGACAACTGGGAAAAGGCGCAGGCGGCGGAAGATAAGACTGTGATGGAGTGGCTCAGGCGGTCACAGGCCATTGTATGGTCAATGGATTTTCGCATGTTTGAATCAAGCACGACGGGATGGCTGCATTGGGATTTGTGGGTGGATAACATGGTGCTGAATGAGCAGGGATTGGCCGGTATTGTCGATTTTGACCGCATGTCGATGGCGTACCAGGAAATCGATGTGGCCCGCGCGGTCCTGTCGGGGGCTTTGCTGGACGGCCGGATGCGGTTGGAGGCAGCCCGGGCGTTTATGGACGGGTACCGTGAACAATTGGAAGTGCCGCAAGGCACACTCACCCGGGGGATGCGCATGCTTTACCTGATCGAATCCCTCTGGTGGCTCCGTACGGAGGTTCGCGCGGAAAGCGGGCTGCGCGGGCTGCTTGGCCGGTTTATCGAAGAAATACATTGGATCGAGGATCATTGGACATCGCTTTCGGAGCAATTGGATACGGTGTAAATAATGACAAAGTATTTAATTAAATCAGTCCCTGGAAGGAGGAAAACAGGCAGAAGGAACGTATAATTAGGGATGGGGAAAAAGTGAGCTGTAAAATAACCATATGTGGAAAAATTCACAAGATCCCTGGATGAGTTTCCAATATATTTTAGGATATGAATGAATGAGGAGGTTAATAAGTTTGGATACACAACAGAAAGGCGCTGCCGCGCCGAGTCTTCTCGGCAATCGTTTCCTGCAGACGATTCTATTATCCAATGTGCTGCTGCAGCTCGGCATTTGGGTACGTAATTTCGCGATTCTCCTGTACGTTGCGGATAGAACGAACAACGATCCGTACGCGATATCGCTGATCAGCATAGCGGAGTTCGCGCCTATTTTCGTATTTTCGTTCATCGGAGGCACGTTCGCCGACCGCTGGAAGCCGAGGTTGACCATGATCTGGTGCGACACGTTGTCTGCGGTATCGGTGTTCGTCGTGCTGCTGACCATTCATTTCGGATCCTGGCAATCCGTTTACCTGGTCGCATTTATCTCGGCCATTCTCTCGCAGTTCTCGCAGCCATCAGGCATGCGGCTGTTCAAGCAGCATGTGCCGGAAGAGCAGCTGCAGCAAGGGATGGCATTGTTCCAGTCTCTGATGGCAATCTTCATGGTGCTTGGGCCGATGATTGGTACCTTTACTTACAGCACGTTTGGACTGGAAACATCAATAGCCGTTATGGGCGTGGTCTTTTTGCTTTCCGCTCTCGTCCTGTTCCGCCTGCCCCAGGATAAGTCGGAGCCGCGGGCAGTGGCCGTAAAAGGTCAGTTCCGCAAAGAATTCGTCGAGGGCTTCCGTTATGTCTGGCAGAGTCAGGTGCTTCGGATGCTCGGACTGGCGTTCGTACTGGCCGGTCTTGCCGTGGGCGTTGCCCAGGCGCTCAATCTGTTCATCGTCACGGAGCGACTCGGCAGGGATAAGGAATTTCTGCAATACCTTCTGATGGTCAATGGTGTCGCCATGCTGATCGGAGGCGGGATCGTAGCTGTTTTCGCGAAGCGTGTCGCACCGCAGCTTCTGCTTGCCATCGGCATGCTGGTTGGGGCCTTATGCACGGTCATTGTCGGGTATTCGACGAGCGTGCCAATCACGCTTGCTGTGCAATTTCTGAACGGGCTCGTTTTCCCCTGCATTCATATCGGGATCAGCACGATGATCCTGAAATGGTCGCACGCCTCCATTGTCGGCCGGGTGAATGGGGTGCTGAATCCTATGTTCGTCGGCATGATGGTCGTCTCCATGTCTTTTGCCGGCGTGTTGAAGGATGCGTTCTCGCTGGTATCGATCTATACCGGCTCAGGCTTGCTGTTCCTTCTCGGCGCATTGGTCATGATGCCGATCATGAACCAGAAAGCACCGGAGCACGCGCAAGCGGGCCTGCCGGTCAAAGCCGAAATGGACATGGGAGCCGGTTGAGCAGTATATGGTGCATGTATGGAATGGAGGAGCTGCTTCGGAGCGGCTCCTCTTTTTTTATGTTCTGTTAAGGCTGCTTTAAGTTGGGGGATGGATAATAAAGGAAAAGCAATCGGAGGACTTTATGACAATCCGCTTGAGGTTGACTTTATTATACTCATGCATCCTGGCTTCCACTTTGCTCCTGTTTGGCGTTGCCTTATACAGCTTCTTACAGCTTTATATCTTTAACGATCTGAAGTCGTCGCTTAAGGCTCAAACCAATGCTTTTCAGGAAAACGCCCAATATAAACTGGAGGTCGACCCTTCTGGCTGGGATCTATCCATCCGGTTGGATAAATTCGATACGGTACAGACGGGTATGTATATCCAGGCGGTCAATCTGATCAATGGCGCTCAAGCAAGGTCAATAAACCTGGGAACGGTCGAGCTGCCCTTTTCCCATAAGATGCTTGACGAGAAGAAGCAGGGCTATTATGTCACTACAAAAGTCCAGCATTCGCTCTTCCTCATATATAATGATCCATTGATGCTTGACGATCACGTAGTTGGGGTCATACAGTCGGCCTATAATATAGGCGTTATAAGCAAATTTTTATCGATTTTGCGGTTTCTTCTCGTTTCCCTCTCGCTCCTGGTTGTAGTCGTGGCTTCGTACATCGGGTGGCTGTCAGCCAGGCGGTCCCTGAAACCCATCTACAGTTTAATAGAAGAGACGCAGCAAATCCAAAGCAGCGAAGATTTGGGCAAAAGAGTACAATTTCAGAACGCCGCAGATGAAGTCAGTCTGTTAAGCAAAACGATTAACGGAATGCTTGAACGCATTCAGACGAATTACGCCGAATTGGACAGATTATATGTAAATCAGCGCCGCTTTGTGGCAAATGCCTCCCATGAATTGAGAACTCCGCTCACGACGATTAGCGGAAATGCCGAGTTTCTTCAGAAAATATGGACGGCTTACAATGGAACGTCAAACCGCCTGACGGACAAAAATGAGATGGAGCTGTCTGTGGAGGCGCTTAATGACATCGTAGATGAAGCAAACCGAATGAGGAGATTGTTTAATGATCTTCTGCTCCTTGCAAGAGCGGATGCGGGCCAGCAAATACAAAAAAACAGCTTTGAAGTCAAGCCAATTGTAGAAGCCGTCGTAAGAAAAGCGCAATTAATCCCCAAATCGGTGCATTTCAGGGTAGAAAATATGGAGGTGCTGGAGGGTCTTTATCTTGCAGGCGATAAGGATTATCTTCAACAATTGCTGTTCCTGTTTCTTGACAATGCATTTAAATTCACCCTGGAAGGCTGGGTTGAACTCCAAACCTCCGCGACAGCGGACCATATTGTCTTCACGATCAGCGATAGCGGCATCGGGATGGCTGCTCACGAGATCCCCCATGTATTTGAACGGTTTTATCGTGCCGATACCTCAAGAGGGGTTACGCCCGGTACGGGTCTTGGATTATCCATAGCCAAATGGATTCTCGATGAGCACGAAGGCAGCGTCGAGGTGCTGAGCAATCCCGGCAAAGGCACTTCCTTCGTTATCCGTCTGCCGATTCTCCAAGGGCAGGCGGATTAAAATAAAGCAAGGCCGCGGCGGTTATGTCACGGCCTTGCTTTTGTTGACGGCAGCATCGGCATCGGCACTGCCGGGGATTGCCGGCTTGAAGGAGAATGTTCGGTTCCTGACCAGTACGGCAATGATCAGCATGCAGGTGCCATTGATCAGAAAAACGGCAGGAATGGAGATCAAATTGGCTAATAATCCGCCGGTCACCGGACCGAGCATCAATCCCATCTGGGTAGCCGATTGATTGAGGCTGAAGGCGCGGCCGCGAAAGCCGGAATCCGTCGCACGGACGATGGATGCGCTGATCGCAGGGTAGACGGCGGCGAAAAAGAAGCCGTAGACGAAGCGTAAAACCCCGAAGCTGACCAGGTCATGAAACGCGATTTGCAGCAAATTGCCGATGCCTCCGCCCGCCAATCCGATGAGGAGAACCTTCCCGTAGCCGATCCTTCCCCCGATTTTGCCCCATATCGGAGCGGCGATTAACGTCGCGATACCAACCGATGAGAAGATAATGCCTGAGCTGAGCGTGGCCGACCCTTCGGAGGCTCCCAGCTTCAGCACATACGCCGTCAACAGCGGCTCGATGATCATCACGGACGTGGAGACAGCCAGCGTTATGCCCAAAAGGACCATCAGTCCGCGGTTCGACGCGCCTTCCTTCAAGTCTGCGGATATTTTCCGCCGCGTGGTGGACGGCGTTATTTTAACCTCCTTCACCCAGATGATAGCGATGAAGAAGGCAATGAAGACAAGCCCAGACGAGACTATGAACGCTTCGCGATTGCCGACCCACTGGCTGACCAGACCACCGGCAAGAGGACCGATGATGCCTCCCGCAGCGGTAGAGGTGGACAAAATACCGAGCGCGTAGCCCGCATGATTTTCCGGCGTGTTGGTTGCGACCAGGGCGACGGTAGCCGGAATATATCCCGCCAACAGACCTTCCAGAATACGCACGGCGATCAGCTCGTAGGGATTCTGCACGAGAAAATAGAGCAGATAGGTGGCGGTCAGGCAAATGCCCGCACGAATCATCATCGGCTTCCGCCCATAGCGGTCGGCAAGCGATCCCCAGAAAGGGGCAATTAGCGCGGCGGCGAGAAAGGTGATGGCAAAGGTAACGCCGGTCCAGGTTTCAAGGTGATCCTGCACGCCCAACTGATCGTGCAGGAAAATAGGAAGGAAGGGGATCGAAACGGAGTAAGCGGTGCTGACGAAGAAGGAGCCGACCCATAAGACCAACAGATTGCGCTTCCAGGAGAACGTCATGAGTAAACACTTCCGATCTGTAGCATTACTGTTATCTTATCATGTTAATACCCCGCGGCTGATAAAGTTCTGTTATCAAGGTGATCGAATTTTATTATGAATCAGCATTTTCGGGCTTGAAAATGAAATATATCGGGTGTTAGTCAGCCCAACTGCTGAGGGTGCGATAGCTGACCGCCAGGCTTTCGAAAGGGTCTCCCGGACATTTATCCTGTTCTACAACATACCACTCTACGCCAGTCTCCCGGCATGCCTCGATAACGGCTGGCCAGTCCATATTTCCTTCGCCAATCTCTGCAAACACCTGCGTGTCGTCCACGATCGCCATATCCTTCAAATGTACGACCTTCATCCGCCCCTCAACCTTGCGGACCCATTTCACGGGATCGGCGCCTCCTGCTTGAACCCAGTACGTGTCCAGTTCAAATCCGACATGCGCAGCATCCGATGCATCCAGCAGCCACTCCAGACCAGGCTTGCCTTCAAATTTCTCAAATTCAAACTTATGATTATGATAAATAAGCTCAAGTCCCGCCTCGGACAGCTTCGCGCCGATACCGGACAGAGTACGGGCCATATCCTGATAGCCTGCCAGGCCGGTTCTGAATTCGGCAGGCATCGATCCAATTCCGACGTAGCGGCAGCCCCAGGATTGGTGAACCTTCATAACGGACTCCAGATCATGAAGCAGCCAGTCAAATGGAACATGCGTTGCGCAAATCGTCAATCCGTGCCGCTGGCACATTTCCCGGACAGCCTCCGGCTCAATGGGGCCAATACCGGATACCTGCACCGCCTCATAACCGATCTCCTTGATCTTTTTGAGGGAAGCATCCAGATCCTCGGCAGTTTTCGTGAAATTACGCACTGTATATAATTGGGCGGCTATTTGGCTTTTTTTCATAATGGAAAACACTCCTCGGTTTCAATTTGTCCATCGGGGCGGAAAGGAGCAGCGCAATTAAACGACGATAGATGGTTAAAGCGTTGCGCTAAAGATCGGAAGGCTTGTCTGCTGTCTCCGCACTGGCCTGCTTCTGGAAGCTGGACTCCGCGATACGTTTATTCAGCTCGGCCTCATGCAGATTCTCGTCAAATGGCAGATCGACCCAGCCGTCCAGCCAGGTGGACAGATGCATGGCATTGGAAATCGTAAGCCCGGCAATTCCTTCCTCGCCGGGGGCAACCAGCTGCGCTCCATGCAGCACCGCATCCGTGAAATTCTGAAGAATGCCGGCATGCTCCGGGCTCGGACCTTGAGAAGGAATTTCGAACTTCCAGACCTCCGGCGAACCGAAGGAGCTGGTATTGCGTTTATTGAATTCGGTCTCCGATTCACGAAGCCGCCAGAAGGTCATTTTTCCGTCCTCGATGACGATTTTGCCGCGGTCGCCCGACACCTCCAGCCGATTGGTGCCCGGAGCCTCCGACGTTGAAGTAATAAAGACGCCTGTAGCGCCATTCTCATATTCCGCGTAGGCGGTCACATCATTCTCCACCTCGATGTCGCGGTGCTTGCCCATCTGGCAGAATGCGCGAATCCGCGTCGGCATCATGCCGATGGTCCACTGCCACAGATCAAGCTGATGAGGGCATTGATTGATCAGAACGCCGCCGCCCTCGCCGCCCCAGGTCGCGCGCCAGGTTCCGGAATCGTAATAAGCCTGCGAGCGGTACCAGTTCGTAATAATCCAGTTGGTCCGGCGGATTTCCCCGAGCTCTCCGGAGGAGATCAATTCGCGGAGCTTCTGATAGAGCGGATTCATCCGCTGGTTGTAGACGATACCGAACTTGGTGCCGCTCTTCGCGGCAGTTTCGTTCATTTCACGCACCTGTTTGACATAGACGCCTGCAGGCTTTTCGATCAGAACATGCATGCCTTTGCCAAAAGCCTTGATCGCTTCCGAAGGATGATCGTAATGCGGAGTGGCCACGATAACCGCATCCACGAGTCCGGAATCGATCATTGCGGTAGAATCTTCAAAAACCTTCACATCCGGCAGATGCTTTCGGGCCAATTCGCGTTTGGACTCGAACAAGTCGCATACGGCTGTCAGTATGGCGCCTTTAATTTTACCGGCCTGCAGCAGTTTGATATGACCGGATCCCATGTTGCCGATCCCGATAATTCCATAACGAAGCTTGCTCATCTCATTTCCTCCATCATTTCCTTGGAACCGTTATTTGCGGGGAGCCAGAAAAACAACGCCGACCTTGGCGGTCGTGATATCCGACCGGTCCGGACCCGGAACGATTTCGCTTATGCGGACGTCATACTTGTCGTCCAGGCGGTTCAACCCGTCGTAGGCGACAATGGCTTCGCCCCGGATAGTGCCGTATAGAACGAGCTCCACGCCAAGCGGATCGTGAACCTTCTCGTTCTTATCCTTGATGGTGCCGCCCATATAGGCCTCATATTCGCCTGTGCATCCGCAATACGGGCATTCGTCGACATACGGATGGAACTTCTTGGGACGGTCAACCTCATAGTGCACGCTGGCAGCCACTTGATAATAGCGGCCCTCAGCAGTCTCGACCGGATTTCCCGCGTAAAGCGGGGAGTAATAAAACCTCAGATGCACGCAGTGATCGTGGCTTCTTGCACCGTCCGGACCCAAATGAACGGGCTGAAGGCCCCGTCTGCGGGCAAACGCGTCGCAGCCCTCGCCTGTATGCGCATAGCCGAAATCATTGTACATGTCGGTGCATTCTTCAAGCAGCTGCATAACCAGAGTAATCGCAGCCCTGTAATTGGCTGCCAGCGACTCATGCACCAGAACCCAGATGTTGGGGTAGCGCGGTGCGGAGCTGGGGAATATCGTTCCCGGCGGCAGCTCGTTTTCGGATAAAATCGCATGATTGGTAGGGGTCATCATCGTTGTCGCATCTCCTTTTAATTGTTTCGTCAGGTACCCGGCCATCCATGCCCGGACGGCCAGGTGGACTCCGCAAAATCAATGACATCAAGCAGCGCCGATTTCTCGTTGCTGCGGGCAAGCACATGCGCGGCGGCGGCCTTGACGACGGGATTGGCGTTCGCGACGGCAAACCCGTTGCGGACCGAGCCGATCATCTCCAGGTCGTTCAGATTATCTCCGACAGCAGCGAAGCCGTCCGCTTCCGCTCCGACCAGACGAATCATCGCCGACAAGGCGATGCTCTTGTTGATCCCGGAAGGCAGCACCTCAAGCAGCTGCCGCTCGGACTGGACGGTATTAAGCGGGATTGCGGATGCGGCTTTTTGAAAGCTGATAATTTCGGCTTCTGGCCCAAGCAGCATAAGCTTGGTGACTTTGCCGGAGATGGACTCCATCCACAGCGGCGAAGCCGTCTCAATGACGACGCCATCCTTGCGCATCTGCTGCTTTACCTGCTCCGACATAGCTGTACAGAATATGCCCTCCTGGTGAAACAGCAGCAGATCGAGTTGTCCGGCGGTACCGGCCTCCTCGTACATGCGCATAACATGGCGGACTGCGGGAGGTTCCAGATAGTGCTCCGTCAGATAGGTGCCCGAGACCGGATCATAGATGCGGGCGCCGTTGAACAAAATAACAGGTGATGTCACCTGAAGCAACGAGATAAACGGCATGGCCGCGCTCAAGGTTCTTCCTGTAGCGAACGTGAAGCGTCCGCCCGATTGGGTGAAGCAGGCGATGCGCCGGACAAGCTCGGGAGGAATCTGCTGTTTGGAATCAAGCAGCGTACCATCCAGATCGGAGACGATCCAGCGGATCGGTATGCGCTGCCCGGTTTGTTGATTAGAGGGAATAGGCTGCTTGTTTAACAAAAGGCATGTCTCCCGTTTCACTTATTTTCGGCTGTCCGCCCGCGGCGGGCAGCCGAAGGTTCTCGCCCGATTCCCGGTCGAACAGGTAGTAATCGGCGTCCAGCCGAATGGCGATTTCCTGATGCTCATCAAGAGATTCGGCCATATCGGCATACACCTTTATGACTGTATCGCCAATCCGGATATGAACGAGGCGCTCTCTTCCGGTAAATTCAACCGAAGCGACTCTGCCTCTTAAATCGGTTTCCCTGAATTGGTCGGTTGCCGTGATCAGCGAGACCTGATGGGGACGGAAGGCAAGCCGCATCTGTTGACCCTGATGCAGAGCGCTGAGCCCGGACCCGCCATTCACGGGAATAGTCTGGCCTGTATCTGCTATCTGCAGGCAGCCGTCGGCGCGCCAGCTGCACATCAATTCATTCATTGCGGGCATGCCGAGAAAATTGGCGACGAACCAGTTTGCAGGAGCGTTGTACAGCTGAAGCGGAGTGCCGATCTGCTGCAGTTCCCCGGCGTTCATCACGGCAATTTTGTCGGACATGGAGAGTGCCTCTTCCTGATCATGCGTGACCATAATGGTCGTAATGCCCAGTTCCTTCTGCAGCCGCCTGATTTCTTCGCGCATATTTCCCCGCAGATTGGCGTCCAGGCTGGACAAGGGCTCATCGAGCAGCAGCAGCCCCGGCCGTTTCACAACCGCCCGGGCAATGGCGACCCGCTGGCGCTGTCCGCCGGAGAGCTGGCCCGGCTTGCGCCGCAGATAATCGCTCATCTGCACCATCCGCGCCGCCTCTTCGGACCGCTGCACTCTTTCTCTGCGGGCAACACCCATATTTTTCAGCGGAAATTCGATATTTTTCAGAACATTCATATTCGGATACAGCGCGGAATTCTGAAACACCATGCCGATTCGCCGATCCTTCGGCAGCACGTTGTTCACCCGGTGCCCGTCGAACAGGATATCTCCCTGCGTAGGCGGGAAGATGCCCGCAATCATCAGCAGCGTGGTGGACTTGCCGCAGCCGCTCGGGCCCAGAATCGTCATCAGCTCGCCGTCCTGCACCGACAGGCTCAGGTCCTTGACGGACGGCGCTTCCGCTTCGTAGCGTTTGGAAACATGCTGCAGTTCAATGCGCATGACGAAGCCTCCTTTACATTTTCATTCTCATCAGCGCGCGCTGGGAGAAGAAATACAGAATCAGGCATGGCAGCATATAGAAGCTGCCCACTGCCATCACGACGCCATAGCTTGCCGTGGACGTCTCCGAGAACAGACTCCGGACGATCAGCGAAAGCGTGTTGATATTGTCGTCAAACAAGAAAACCGAAACCATGATATATTCGCCCCAGCCGCTCAGAAAAGCAAACAGGGAGACCGCCACGATTCCCGGCCAGACGAGCGGCAGATAGACTGCCATGAATGTCTTGATCCGGCTGCTGCCGTCTACGCTGGAGGCCCATTCGAGCTCCTTGGGCACATCGTCGAAGAAGCCCTTGATAATCCAGGTCGACATGCCGAGTCCGGCAAAGCCCTTCAGCAGAATGATGCCGCCGAGCGTATTGATCAGCCCCAGCTCGTTGAGAATATAGAAGGAAGCGATCAGCGACGTCACGGCAGGGAAGGCGTGAGTAAGCATCGTGGAGTGCAGCAGTCCGTTCTTCCCCGGGAAATTGGCCCGGGAAATGACATAGCCCGCCATCAGGCCGGCAGACACCTCCAGCACGGAGGAGCCGACGGCAATGATCAGCGTATTGGCAAAAATGCCCCAGATGCTCGGATAAACCATGCCGTCAACCTTAAGCTCCGACCAGAGGAAGCTCCAGTTCTGAAAGGTAAAGCCATGCGGCATAATGCCGTTGACCATCTCGCCGCCGAATGAAATCAGAATAAGCCATACATAAATAAACAGCAGCGGTACCGTCACAATGGTCAACAGGACGATCGATAATAGATTGGGCAGTCCCCTGATGCGTCCGATCCGGACCGGCGGCGTAAAGCTCTCCGATCGAACCGGACGAACCGGCAGTGTACCGGCTTCAACCGTTTTGCCTGGCATGATGTATAAAGCCTCCTTTCGTCGCCCGTCAGCGGGCGCCTCCCATTAATTTGCGGAAGCCGAACAACCGGTACGACACCACCATGGCTATGACAATGATGGGCAGTATGAACAGCGAGATTGCCGAGCCATAGCCAAAATCCAATGTGAAGAATGCCGTATGGAACGCGTAGAGCGCCCAGGTCTCCGAGCGGTTGGCCGGCCCGCCGTCGGTCAGCAGCAGGATGGATTCGTAGCTGGTGAGCAGGCCGAGCCCCTGCCATACCGCAAGAAAGGTAAGCGGCCACCGGAGGAAAGGAACGATCAGCTTCCATAGAATGCTCCATTCGGTGGCTCCATCCACGCGGGCAACATAGAAGTAGGATTTGTCCACGGCCTGCAGCGCAGAAGAGAATACGATCATGGACAGCGTAGAACCCATGACTCCCGACAGCAGAATATTGATCAGCATCGGGTATTTATCCAGCCAGGCTACAGGCTCCCAGCCGTACCAGGCATGCATAATCGTATTAAGCACACCGTACTTGCTGGGGCTTAGAATCCATGTCCAGAGCAGCGCCTCGACCACGCCCGGCGATACGCGGGGAAGCAGCCAGATCGTTCTGAACAGGGAACCGACCGTCTGATTGCGCACATAATGGGTGGTCGTTACCGCAATGACAAATCCCCAGGCGATCTGTATGACCAGCGTCGATATGACGAACAGGACCGTATTGGCGATAATGAGCCCGACCTTGGGGTCGATCAGCGCTTTGCGGAAATTCGTCAGCCCGCTGAAATCAAAGCGAAGCGCCGAGTCCATCGAGGTGAAGGCGATCAGGATGACGATGACAGCCGTCGCGGCAAACAGGACGAATTGATTAAACAAAAACGGACTCAGCATCATTCCCGAGATGCCGTATTCCCGCAGCTTGCCGCGCAATCCCCCAGCTTCCTGCTGGGGGAATTGCGGTTTGGTATCGTTATGCATAGCTTTCATGCCGACCACATCACTTTACCGTAAATTTGTCAAGATTCAGCTTCATTTGCTCTTCCATCCACTTCACCGTTTCTTCGGGGCTTTTGCCTGAAGCGATGTTTTTGATGGCATCCGTATAAATTTTTGCGAATTTGGGCTGATCGGGATCATTCGGAATGAATTTCGAATAGTTGATCAAATAGCTGTTGGCATTCAGCCATACGTTGTCTTTGATCTGCTCCTGACCCTCCTTCGTGAACGGAAGATGCGAGCTTTGCTCGTCATGCTCCTTCTGCAGCTCCGGCGCGCTGACATAGGTCAGCAGGCGTTTGGCCAGCTCGGGGTACTTCGTTTGCTTGCTGACGACGTATGTCCATGGTCCGGATACGGTGACGGGCTTGCCGCCTTTCTCCGTAGGAGGCATCAGCATAACGCCGATATTTTGCATAATGAAGTCCGTCGAAACATTCCCCTGCGTTTTCTCCATGCCGCGCGTTCTCCATTTCGCTTCATCCCAGACGCCGGCGACCATGAACATCGATTCTCCGTTGATCATCGCCTTCAGGTTGTCGTCCTTGGGAGCTGCGAGCGCAGCTGCAGGCAGCACCTTGGAATCGAGCAGCTGTTTGATCCACTGCAGCGTATCGGTCATATGGGCTTTATCCAGCACATATTCAGCCTTCTCCTGGTCATACATCTCCACATTGTGACTGTAGAAGAGGAGAGCCAGGTCGCTCTGGCCGGTAGTCGGCACAAACCCGTTCTGGACAATCTTCTGGTCGACGGCGTCCTTGGCGATCTTGTCCATGTCGTCCATCGTGAATTCGCCCTTCTCGACCTTGCCCGGCAGCTCCGCGATCTGCTCGTCCGTCCAGCCAAGCTTCTTCAGCGCAGGCTTCCAGAAATAGACCGGGCGGGCTTCCGTATCCTGAATGACGCCCCAGACGCTCTTATCCCAGGTCACCGCATCCCAGTAGCCGGCAATCTGGTTTTTGAAGACGTCTTCTTTCTCAATTCCGTCGAGATTCAGCAGATAATCCCCGTCCGCCATCCAGCCGATATTGGAAAAGGTGGTCGCATAGATATCGGAGGCATTGCCCGATTTGGAGGCAAAGATGAAATTTTGCTTGAAATCCTCGTCTGCCAGCGGCTTAACGACGGCGTTGACCTTGACCCGCTGCTTGGCGTTTTCCTTTTCCAGCTGGGCATTGAGCATATCGGCAGCTTTAATGAAATTGTTCGCCCGGGCCGGAGCGGAGGAGTCGGGTGTCATGACTTCGATCGGCACGATTTCCACATCCCCGGTCGTCTGAACGATGTTCTCCTTCGTGCCGCCTGTATCGATATCCGAGGCCGTATTGGGGTTCTGGCCGCTTTCCACCTGTTTCGTATTGTTGGCTGTTTCCTGAACGGCCTGTCCGCATCCGGAAAGCAGCAGAGTCAGTACGGCAATAATTGCGGCAGTGTACTTCCATTGAAGCATGGGCTGGATTTTCACGTAGCATTCTCCTCGACAAATGAATTTTGGACAATCGGATGCTCAGGCGATGAAATCGCGAAGCCGAATCTCAGGTACGCCTGACAAAAAAACGGATCATATCGTTGCGCATAAAGTCGTACGAGAGAAAGACCGGCGCCCCCTTCGCATCGTAATGCACCTGAATGAATTTCAGCAGGGGGGAATTGCTCATCTTCAGACGATACGGGAGCATGTCCTCGTCCGTCACGGCGCATATTTCCATCAGCGCCTCCGAGATCGTAATGCCATACTTCTGACTGAGGCATTTGGTCAATGAGCCGGGCTCGAACTTCTCCGGAAAATCGGCTCCCACAATACTTTGGGGAAGGATGTTTTTGGAATAGACCACCGGCTCGCGGTTGGCCGTTCGAATCCGGTCGATGACAAATACAACGTCCTGGCTGTTCAGATCCAGCAGTTGAATTTCTTGCGCATCGGGCTTGCGTTTGAAAATCTGAACCTCCAGATCGCCTTCGGTCAAATTCGCGTTCCGAATCAGCTCGGTGATGCTGGAAAAGCGGTTGATGGTGCTTTTCATATGCTGGCCCTGACGCCGCACATAATAACCCGAACCCTGGATGCCGTGAATCCGCCCAAGCTCGATCAATTGCTTGAGTGATCTGCGGATCGTTTCCCGGCTTACCTCGAACCGGCTGCACAGCTCCTTCTCCGTCGGCAGTCTCTCGCCTTCATTGAAGAGTCCCTGATCAATTTCCCGGATGAGAGTAGCGCAGATATCTGAATAACGATTTGTCATAATGGACTCCATTCACTCCTTGCCATGGCCACAACTTAGGATGATCACCTGTATTCAGCATAAGTGCCGAATGTTAGTAGGGAATAAAGAAAAGTGCGACGAATGCTAACTGCATGTAAAGCTTCGGTTAATTTGTCTATATAAATTTTTCCTTTTCTCCGGATGAAGTGCCTGTTTTCAAGGGAAATAGGGGTTTTGGTGAGCGTATGGGGGAATCTGGATCATAATTTGTCTAGAACAATTTTTGAGAAGGAGGTTTGATGCCGAAAGGGCAGCGGCATGACATGTTCAGCGCGGTGCAGGCCCGCATAACGTTCACGCCTGATTTCAACCCCCGCTTCACAGGCCGGAAATGAATGCTCCGCAAAAGAAATTGAATACGATGCGCCTTCAAAAGCCTCATCCCTCCGAGGAACGCCCAAACTGCCCCGGAAATGAATATCGACCTGAACCGGAACCGTCCTTACGATTAAGGAGGGCAATGTCCGCGCCATGAACATGTTCAAGCGGACAATGCAAACTGCAGTGTAAGGACCGGTGAAACGATGAATTTTCAATTGGATGACTTTGCTTTCGATTTGCGGGCGAGCCTCGCACCAGCCCATCATATCTGGGTGGGAAGCGGCCGAGGCACGGTCGCTCCCCTTGCCAATACTGCGGCAGGCGTGAAAGGCTTGTTCTTCCCGCCGTTCGCGGCGCGCGACGTTCAGCTGCTGCTGGATATCGAGGCCGACGGGCATGCGGTAAGCGATACCGGGAATTTGGGGAAGGGGGACTGCGGGCTGCTGTACGCAGGGGGCGAGTGGCGGCCGGACCGGATTACGCGCCGAGGCACGTATCATTATATGCACGAAGGCCGGCTCATCTCCTTATTTGTCCGGAGCAGTCTCGTACCGCTGGCGGACAGCACCGGGTTTGTGCTGAGCGCGACAATCGTCAACCGCACGGACCGGAGCATGCCAGTTGGCGTTAAGCCTCGTCTGACGCCGGGGCGCCTCCGCTTCCAGCCGCTGGACGACTGGGATTATGGGCACCCTGAGCCGGGAGAATCGGCGCAGATGATTGCCCCTGGTATTTGGAAGAATGAGGAAGCGCGGCTGACGCTGCTTCAGGATGACGAGCGGTCATCCCTGCTGGCTCCGGGTGAGGAAGCGGTATACCGCTTGTCCGTTGTGCTGACGCGTTGCGGCGAGGAATGTCCGCATGGAAGCTTGGCGGATTGGGAGAAACGGACGGAAGATGTGTGGCGGGAGCGTATTGAACGGATGTGCGGCTCCGTGCCCCGTCTGGAAAGCGATATTCCCGGGCTGGACGAATATTATAACCGTTCCCTTGTCAGCGGATTGGTCTGCATGTGGGAGCATCCGGATTTCGCCATGACGCCTTTCCCGGTTGTATCCGGCATGGAGGGAGCGGGAGTTTGCTGCTATCCGTGGGATACGGGCGGCTACGCGGGAAGAATGCTTGCCATGATGATCGGCAGCGGCAAAATGATTGAGCTGGCGACGCTTATGGCCAATAGCGGCATCGAGAGCCATTCGAGATTTTCGCCAAGCGGAGCCGGCAAGGACGTGCCCTATTCCTACAATATGTGGTCGTTCTTTAATCTGGTGTGGAGCAATATGCAGCAGAACGGCGAAGGACGACAGCTGTACGGGACGATGCACAGGCTGCTGCTGAGCGAGGAGGAGAGGTTTCCTGCCCGCTGGGAGCTGCTCGATTACGGCAGCCAGCATAATTTGCTGGAAATGAGAAGCGCCGCGCATGAGCATATCGTCGCAAGTCCCAACGCCGAGCGGGCCTGGTGCTATGATCTGCTGGCGGACCTGGCCGAACATCCGGATGTTCGGGGCAGCGGCGAAAATGCCCGTCCAGGCCGGAATGCCGGGCAGATGGAAGCCGGGGAGGAAGAAGCTCAAGGGAACGCGCCGACCGCACAAGCCGCGGTCGAACAAGCGGCGTTATGGCGGAACAAGGCGGAGCGGATCCGGCAGTCGATACGGGATCATCTGTGGGATGAAGAGGCGGGGTGGTTCAATTGCGTCTACCCGGACGGGCATCAGGAACGGGTGTACACGATCCAGGCATACGATGCCCTGCGGATGGGCGTGTGCACCGAATCGATGAAGGATGCTCTGCTGTCGCATCTGCGGGAAGGCGCGTTTCTCGCTCCTTATGGAGTAAGCAGCATATCGGCGGAAGATCCGCTGCATTATGAGTTGAACGATCCGGATTGGTCGGGTGGAGGCTGCTACACGGGAGAAGCATCCATGCTTGCCCTTATCTTATGGGAAGCCGGCGAATCCGCGAAGGCTTGGGATGTCTTAAGGAGATTGCTATGGATGGGTCAACATTTGCCGTATTTCCCCCAGGAGCATTATTGCGACCGTCCGGCGGTGCCGGCTCATAAACGGGCGAACGTCATCGCCGGCCTATCCGGCGCCGAAGCCATTTTGTTCGGGATGGCGGGTCTGCAGCCCGCACCGGACGGATCGCTTAAGGTATTTCCGCAGCCGCCCTCCGAGGGACGGGTTTCCATCACGGGATATGTGCACAGGGGACGCCGCATCGACATCCATATGAAGCCGGCTCATTGCGAGATCGTCTGCGACGGGATAACAGTCTATGAAGGCATGCCCGCTTTAATCGTCATCCCATGCGGGACTGAATAGAAGATGATAAGCAAGTGGCAGAAAATGAATATTTTTGCCCGTTATATACCGCTTTTGCCTTTCATGCGGGCAACTGGGAACATAATGATTATCGACGGAAACGGAAGCCCGGCATTACGATGGGGGTGTCAACGTTTTCAGGGAAAGGTGGGTTCAAGATGAGAAGGGCGGCGGCTTCAAAGCCGGGGAACCGGGCGGACGGCAGCGCAATCTGGCCGCAACCGTCCGAACGGGGATATTTCAGGCAGCTGTTGCTGGATATTGGCAAGGAGAAACTGCTGTATGCCATGCTGCTTCCCGGCCTCTTATTTTTTGTGTTGTTCAAGTATCTGCCGATGCTTGGCGTCGTTATTGCATTTCAGGACTATCAGCCGTTCGCGGGCATTCTTCACAGCCAATGGGTCGGCTTGAAGCATTTCCAGCGCTTCTTCGCCGATCCGGCCTTCTGGATGCTGTTCCGCAATACACTGGTGCTGGCGGTGTACAATCTGCTCTTCTTCTTCCCGCTGCCTATTATATTGGCGCTTATGCTGAACGAGGTGCGGAAGCAGGCGTACAAGCGGATTGTGCAGACGGTCATTTACGTTCCGCATTTTATTTCATGGGTCGTCGTGGCCGGGTTGACGTACACGATGCTGACTACGGAAGGAGGGATCGTCAACGAAGCGCTCGCTTCCATCGGCGGGGACAAAATCAACTTCCTGCTGAGCCCCGACTGGTTCCGCACAATGATCACCTCGCAGGTCATCTGGAAGGAAATGGGCTGGGGGACGGTTATTTTCCTGGCAGCGCTGGCTGGCGTCGACCTGCAGCAGTACGAAGCTGCACGCATCGACGGTGCCAACCGCTGGCAGCAATTATGGCATATCACGCTGCCTGCGCTCAAGACGACGATCGTGATTCTCCTTATTCTGCGGCTGGGCAGCTTTCTCGATTCGGGCTTCGAGCAAATTTTCCTTATGCTGAATTCCGGAAACCGCGACGTGGCGGAAGTGTTCGATACGTATGCCTATACGTCCGGCCTGCTCAATGCGCAGTTCAGCTACAGCACCACAGTCGGATTGTTCAAATCGGTCGTCAGCCTCATTCTCGTTCTGTCAGCCAATACGCTGGTGAAGAAATTCGGCGAGGAAGGGGTGTATTAGCTTGGGGAATCGCACATGGGGCGGCAGAGCGTTCGACGCGGCCAATTATACACTGCTGGCGGTTATCGGCCTTATTACCGTTCTGCCGTTTCTGTTTGTCATATCCGGTTCGCTGGTCAGCTCGGAGGAGCTGCTCGTCAAAAAAATCGTGTTTATTCCGACGAATATTTCATGGGATGCGTACCGGTTTATTTTTGCCACAAAAGTCATTTACCAAAGCTTGCTGAACACCGTGCTCATCACCGTCGTCGGAACCTTCATCAACCTTCTGATGACGACGCTGATGGCCTATCCGCTCTCCAAAAAAACGCTGCGCGGGCGAAGCAAGATCATGCTGCTTGTCGTATTTACGATGCTCTTCAACGGGGGCATCATTCCGACGTACCTCGTCGTCAAAAGCTTCAGCATGCTGGATACGTATTGGTCGCTCTGGATTCCGTCCGCGATCAGCGCGTTCAATCTGATCCTGCTGCGCAACTTCTTCCAGCAGCTTCCCGAAGGGCTGGAGGAATCGGCCAAAATCGACGGCTGCAACGAGCTGCGCATTCTATTCTCTATCGTGCTGCCGCTGTCGCTGCCGGCGATGGCCACCTTCGCGCTGTTTTATGCCGTAGGGCACTGGAATTCGTTCTTCAGCGCTGTTATTTATATCAACGATTCGAATATGTGGCCGATTCAGGTGTGGCTGCGGCAGATCGTCATGCTGTCGGCGGGCGGCTTCGGCGACGCCGGGGCGTTGTCGGAGGTCGTCGTTCCGCCGGAGAGCATCAAATATTCGGTTATCGTGGTGGCGGCGCTGCCGGTCCTTCTGCTTTATCCGCTGCTGCAGAAGCATTTTGCCAAGGGTGTATTGCTCGGTTCGGTAAAAGGATAACCGGCCTCTGAGCATATGCGGGCTGTCTTATATGCAGCGGGAAGAAACGAACTGCACCGCCGTCGGTGGTCGGCGGCAGCCAGTTCTTCTTCCCTTATCGAATCTGCAAGTTTCAGGTCTATAAATTTCTATAAGGTTTCAGGGAAGAAACGAACTGCACCGCCGCCGGTGGTCGGCGGCAGCCGGTTCTTCTTATATAATTACAATAACGGAGGGTGTTCAATGAGAATGACGAGAAGGTTGAAAATGAAAATGGCAAGCGCAGGCGTAGCCGCAATTGCGGCTCTGTCCTTGCTTAGCGCTTGCGGTGGAGAAGCAGGAAACAGCGGCAACAACGCTGCCGCACCAACCGGAGAACCCGCTCCGCAGCCGGTCGGGATCAGCATGATGTCGCCGTTCTATTCCGCTCAGCCGCCGACGACGGACGATTCCAACGCCGCCTTCAAGGCGCTGCAGGAGAAACTGGGCGTTAAGCTGGATGTGACGTTCATTCCCGGCACGACGTATAACGACAAGCTGAATGTGATGCTTGCTTCCGGCAATCTCCCGCAGGTGATGGTTGTGCTGGACAATAAGAATGCGGCCATCATCAATGCGGTCCGCTCCGGGGCCTTCTGGGAGATCGGCCCGTATATCAAGGATTATCCTAACTTGCAGAAATACTGGAACGACCAGATCGCCAACAATATTTCCGTCGACGGCAAAATTTACGGCATCTACCGCGACCGCCCGCTGGCGCGCAAAGGAGTTATTTTCCGTCAGGACTGGCTCGACAATCTGGGGCTCCAGCAGCCGGAGAAGGTCGACGACTTGTATACGATTGCGAAGGCCTTTACTCTGGACGATCCGGACAAGAACGGCAAGAATGACACGTTCGGCCTGTCGCTGTCGGACGACAACCTGATGACGGATACGACCGTCGTGATCGAGACGGCGATGGGCGGCTTCAACCAGTGGGGCGTCAAGGACGGCAAGGTTACGCCGGACTTTATGACGGACGAATATATGGAAGCGCTTAAGCTGCTCAGAAAAATGTACGAGGAGAAGCTGCTCAACCAGGATTTTGGCGCGGTCAAGGGGACGAAGCTTCAGGACAACATCAATCAGGGCAAAGCGGGGTTGTATATTTCCAGCATCGACGACGCGAACGCCAAGCATTCGGATCTGTTCAAGCTGAATCCGGAGGCCAAGATTGATTTCGTGCTCGGGCTCGAGGGGCCAAGCGGCGACAAGCTGCCTGCGAACTCCGGCTATTCCGGCGTATTCATGTTCCCGAAATCCAGCGTCAAGACGGAAGAGGATCTGAAGCAGATCCTGACGTATTTCGACAAAAACATGGATCCAGAAGTCTTGAAGCTGTTTGCATTCGGGGTGGAAGGCGTACATTATAAAACGGAGAACGGAAATCCGGTGTTTACGAACGAACAGCTGTGGAAGGATCAGGTCGATACGCTGAGCCAGCTCCGCATCGCGCCTTCGGACCTGACGTTTCCGACCGAATCGGACGTAATGAAGAAAGTGAAGCAGCTGTATAAGGACAATGTGCCGAATGCAGTGCCAAGCGTGATCGAGCCGTTTATCTCCCCGACTAATTCGGAGATCGGCGCAGAGCTGGTCAAGGTGATCAACGATGCCCGCGTCAAATTCATCATGGGCGATATCGATGAAGCCGGCTTCGCCAAAGCGACGGAAGAATGGCGCAAACAAGGCGGCGACAAGATCATCGACGAATTTACCCAGGCCTACAATAGCGTGCAAAAATAATAACGTCGCGGCTTTCCGCCAAGGCGCCTCCTGCATCGGACCCGTCCGGTCGGGAGGCGCCGCATGTGCCGACATTCCCGCGGTATTGCGGCCTTGCAGGCAAGAATGCTCGGGAAAGACCGTCAGACATGAGCGGCGGAGGCTTCATTTATGAAATTGTATGCATCTTCTTTTTTGTCCAGGCTCTTATGGTTCAGCTTGCTGCTAGGGACGTTCCCGGTCATTGTACTGGGGGCTTTTTCCTATTTCAAAGCGTCTGAAACCGTGCAGACGAAAGTATACGAGAGCAATCAGCAGCAGCTGCAGCAGACAGAATCGCAGATCGAGCAGATGCTCCGTCTCGTCGATTATTCGGCCATCCAATTTATGAATCAAACGGTCGTAACGTCCGCCCTGCGGGGAGAGCTGCACAGTAATAGCAGCGGGGTCCGCACGGTGAAGGAACTGCTTGAGTCGATGAGCAAGCAGCAAAGCAATGAGCTCGGCATGATGAGCATGCAGCTGATCAGTCTGGCGAGCGGCTGGTCGGTCGACGGCACGGGGCTGTCCGGGATGTCCGCGGAGGAGCTGAAGGGTTACGGGAGCTGGGTCCGCGATCCGAGAACCTCCTTCTGGATAGCCGGTCCGACGACCGTCAGGCTGATCAAAAAGATTCCCGCTTATTCCGCGAACCCTACGGGACTGCTTATATTCTCCGTTCCGGCTTACGAGGTAAACAAGCTGATCAGCAGCGATACGAAGCTCGGCAAGGTGCTGGTGATGGACGAAGAACGCCATCTGATCTCCGGCAATGACGGCGGCCTGCCGGACAATCAGCTGGAGGAGCCGCCCCTCGGCGGGGAACCGGATGTGCCGGGAGCGGAGTACGGGTTCTATAAGTCCCGCATCGGACAGGAGCGGGTAGGGGTAAGCTACCGCAAATCGTCCTACAACGGCTGGGTATATACGTCTATCGTTTCGATCGACGAGCTCAACAAGGAGGCACGGGATATCGGCTGGTTCACCTTGTACCTGTGTTTGGGCATATTGGCCGCCGCTCTGCTCATTTCGTATCTCGGCTCCAGAAAAATGTACCGGCCGATCCGGAACCTGTACGAAATTGTGCGGAATTCGCCGGATACAGACAGGACAACTGCGACAAGTGATGAATTCGTCCTGATCAATGAACGGTTTCGCGGACTGCTGCAGCAGGAATCCCGTCTGCTGCAGGAGGTACAGGGACAATCCCGCAATGTGAAGGAATATTTTGTATTCAAGCTGTTTCAGAGCGATATGACCAAGACGGAAATCCGCGACAGGCTGCTGCTGTTCGGCGATCCCTTGAACTGGAGCGGCATGTGCGTGATGGCGGTCCAGATCGATACGCTGTCGGATACGCGTTATCGCGAGCAGGACCGGGACCTGCTGTTGTTTGCCGTCAACAACATCGTAGCAGAGCTGGTTGCGGCGGAGCGGAGACTGCCGCCCGTGGTGATGGGAGAATCCCAGATCACGCTGCTGGGCGGCACGGAATCCGACCCTCTGCGGTTCAAGGATCAGCTCGACTCGCTGGCGCAGCAAATCATGAAGACGATCGACAGCTTCCTGGGGCTGAAGATCAGCATCGGATTTAGCCGGGTCTTTGCCGATATCAAGCAAATCCGGCATGCTTACGGGGAAGCTCTTACTGCGCTCAAATACCGGATGAAGCTGGGCGCGGAATCCATTCTGTTCATCGGCGACGTGCAGCCGGAGCAGGGCTTGCCGCAGCATTATCCCGATGCCCTCGAACGAGAGCTGCTTGACGCGCTCAAGCTTGCGGACCGGGAACAGGCTTTCGGGCTGCTGCCCCGATTGATCGAGGCAATCGCCGTCGATGACCGGACGCATGAGGAATATTTCATGTCATTTGTTCGTCTGCTGCTGCAGATGCTGCAGGCTGTCAAGGAAGCCGGGGTGCATCCCGGCCGGTTGAACATGACGGAGCAGTCCCGTTCATTCATCTGTTTCAATTGAGGACGGTCAAGGAGGTGGAGCTGTGGTTCCGGCATGAGGTGATGGGTCCGCTGCTTCAGCATCTCGAGCAGCGGCGCGAGGAGCAGTATCAGAGCATTTCCAGCGGAATCGTCCACATTATCGAAACCGGCTTCGACACCGATCTTACGCTGGAGGTTTGCGCCAAGCGGATGAACTACAGCCCGAATTATTTGAGCAAGGTATTCCGCAAGGAAACGGGCGTTAATTTCAGCGATTATTTGGCGGAATACCGCATGAGAATGGCGCAGCAGTGGCTGACCGAAACGGATATGAAGATAGCGGAAATCGCCGAAAAGCTGAAATACAACACGCCAGCCAACTTTATTCGCTATTTCCGCAAACTGGAGGGCATAACACCGGGCCAATACCGGGAAAAGCATTTGAATAAAACAACAAGCGGCTTCCGGCACCTGTAAAACCCCTGAGGGACGATATCCCATGGTATATGAACGGATATGATCGTTGAATTTCCAAGGGCTTGCCGCACGGCAGGCCCTTCCCTTGGCTTTACCTGTGGGGCAGAAATACTGGCATGCAACGGAAACCAAAAAGGCCGGGAAACGATTTTACCCGTTTCCCGGCCATAGTTAATTTACAGGTTCTGATGGCGTAATCAAGCGTTTCTTCTTGCCAGGAAAGCGTTTAGAATAATCTCCTGGCCGTGACAAAACGTTTCTTCCACTTTTCATCGAAATCCTCGAAGTGAACGCCCTGGTCTTTCGAATAAGTATGAAGAACACGGCCGTCTCCCGCATAGATGCCTACATGCCCGATATCGAGCCCGCGGGCACTGAAGAACAGAAGATCGCCTTTGCGCAGCTCGTCAATTCCGACCTTGGTTCCCTCCAGAGCCTGGTCGTAGGAGACTCGCGGCAGATCGATGGATAATGCTTCGCTGAAAACATACCGGACGAAAGAGGAGCAATCGAACGTGTCGGTCTGGCCGGAGACGGCACCGAACTCGTAAGGGGTCCCCAGAAATTTGGATCCGAAGGCGAGCAGCTCATCCGCTTGCTTATCGGCTAGCGCCGGGCTCGTATAATCGGTATACAGCGGTTTGGCCGAAATGAAACCGACTGTATTATCCTGGGCCTGCACTTCCAGCCAATCGGCGTCTATTTCCCGGATGACGTGGATTCTCTCGTTTTTCGAAAGCATTCGGATGAGGGGGGAATCCGTATCTTTCCCGGGAGAGACGCGCAGGTTGACGCCGTATTCGATCGTGGTTTCATAATCATGTACGGATGAAATCGTAATTGAACGTGAATATTCATGCCATTTAACGAGATTCCCCAGCGTTTCGCTAATAAATCGAAGGGGAACCATGGTAGATCCGTCGATAATTTTGCCGGATACGGGCAGCTCCAGCCTTACTTGATTTTTATAAGCGGTTTTTTCTCCAATTTTGTATGTAAGGATGGCTCCGTCTTTATTCGCAGTAACCGTTTGCGTACTCGTATCCCAGGAAATTTTTGCGCCCTCAGCCTCGAAAATTGAGCGCATGGGAACGAAACTGTAGCCCCCTTCAATAACCGGCGCAGTCTGAAAGGACAGCGGATGCCCATCCAGAAATACAGAAGGCGGCGGATTCGTCTCGGCATGGACCGGTCCTGCATGGACCAGCATCATACTCATAAGCGCTGATGCAGCGCCTGTAAGGAAGCAATTTCTAATCTTCATGTTCAGACTCCTCTTCCAGAGTTTTCTTTTGCAATGTATAAACGCAGCCGCAGGACGTTTGTTTCTATCCAATTATTGGTATAAAGAAAAAAGGCCGGGCAACGAAATTAATCGCTGCCGGCCTGGGTTGAGATAAATGAGCAAGAATGGCTTAATAAAGCGTTTCTTCCGTGATGTTGTAATAGCCGGTAAGGTTATTGGAAGTGGTCAGAACGATTTTTGCGCTTGCGTATCTTGCAAAGGTATTTTTTGTAAAACGAATTTGTGTCCCGTTATTGATGATCTCCGCTTTAAAATCCCCCGCAGAGCCGATTGTTGGGATCACCGTTATCGAAGTAATATTTTGCTGGAAGTTAACAGGAAGATTTCTTGTTTCCGGGGAAACAAGGAGCCTGACATCACCGAGATGAAACTGAATGTTAATGGGCACATGCGGAATTGTCAGGATCGGGCCAACTCCTTCTCCTCCTCTTAAGGCAGACGACGAATCAGCTGCGGCACTTGCGGCTGCCGGAATGCTCAACATTGCGACAGCGGCCAAAGCAATTCCGGACTTTTTGATTGTTTTACGTACATTTTTCACGATTTGTTTTCCTCCATGATTTCGTTTATTTGGTGTGGACCTCTTCCTCACAAGATTGAATAATAACGGATCCAAGTGAAGTCGGATATACTCAAATATCCAAGTATATACATGACAGGGACAGACGTGGTCCTAATTTATGGGAATTACCGCAACTTTTCTACATCAAAATCGTCTCAAGAATCGACTATCCCTGAAGGCGGTGGTTTATATATGCAAAGACAATTCAAAGTCGAGTTGAAGATACTGTTTGCTTCGCTGTTCCTGGCTATTTTGTTATTTTTTTTGGTCGATCTTTTTACCTTTACATATAAAGGAGACGGCGTTTCAGGCAATGGTAATTTGGGATTGATTTTTGTTTATCCTGCTGTCCCCGTTTACTTATTCATGTTGGTTTTCATTTATAAAGTCAGTCAATTCTGTTGTCGTGATCGAAAAAACATGGTTGTCTGGCCCGTGGCTTTCCTTCTGTTGATCTGCATATGCATCTATGGGGAATATCATTTGGCCCAAGCACTCATTCAGAATTTAGGGGGAGGACCCGAAAGCCCTGATTCTGTGATTTACAGGTGGGGCTGGTTAAATCAATATACAAATGTCCTGTTTTTTAACTTCTTCACATTTACTATTGGAGTGCTGCTAACCTTATTGATTAGCTCTTGTGTTGTAATAGTTAGAAGAAGCCGCTCAACCAGTAATCATAAATAGTCATTTATTCGACGGGCGGACTAACCAAACAAGTTACTATCATGATTCGCCGCGGCAGCAGCTTATTCAATGAGATTAAGTTCTTATGGCGTTTCTCATACAAGTAATCGCTTCATGATGATCATAAAAATGGAAGCTGTTCCATTTCTTACGCAACTTTTACCTGACAGCAAGCGTTAAACATGTCATGGAAGCTTGCTGGTGTCTTTTGCCCGGGTGGATCCGTAATTCAGAGAATTGAAGGAGATAAAAAATGAAAACGTTTAAATCAATAAGGTGGCTGCTTATTTTATCTTTCCTGATCATGCCGTTTGCGAACGTCTCCCATTCAACCGTATCGGCTGCAGGAGAAATGTCGGATACGGTTATCCTTCAAATGAACAGCAAGGTTATGGTTCATAATGGCGTCACCATGAATTCGGCCCAGCCGGTTACAGTACAAAATGGCACAACATTCATCACACTGAGCTCGATCTCTGCGCTTTACGGTTACAAGGTCTCCTATAACGCGGCCACCAAAGAAATTACGGCTGCTAACGATTATCACGATCTTATCTTCAAAATCGGCAGCACGATTGTCTACGGAGACGGCCTGCCTGTCAAGATTGCCATTGCTCCCTATATCCTGAACGGTTCCCTGATGGTTCCGGTTCGGACATGGTCGAATCTGGCTGAGAGCACATTGGTCTTAAGCGGCAAGCAAATTACGCTTTCCTGGAATGTGCTCAAGCAGCCAACGGCGGATTTTGCCGTCGAGCCGGGTGAAATCATCGCTGGGGAGACGACAGTGAACTATATCGACAAGTCCACGAACCCAAGCGGCCAGCCCTACGTGCAGGACTTTTACACCGGAAGAATGGATGTTTTCCCTGCTGCCGGTTCCTATACGATTACAAGGCAGGTTCAGGATGTGAATGGCTTGTGGAGCGAGCCGTACTCGGTCACGGTTGAGGTTCAGCCGCAGAATATGCCTCCGGTCGCAAGCTTCACGACGGATAAGCAGGAGTATCGGCTTGGCGAGAAAATCAACTATACGGATCTAAGCACAGATGACAGCAATGAAATCGTCCGCAGAACCTGGACCGGCGATGATGACGTGTTTTTCGAGCCCGGGCTTAAGACCGTCACATTGGAAGTGCAGGATGCCAAGGGACTGACCCATTCTGTGACACAGACGATCAATGTCACGGATGAAGTGCTCTATACGCAGGATGAATACTATAAGCTGTTTGCGGAGCCAGGCGTCAAGTTCCCCATGGAGAGCAAAAACGTTCTGGATTACCCTTCATTGCCCTACAAAATTCAGGATGAAGGATCCCAGTTTGTCCGCAGCAACAGCCCCGAGGTTCTTGAGGGAGAAGGAATAGCCTATGTTTCGCAGTTGACGGGGCAGGTTCGCTTCATGTTTCATAACATTAACAAAATCGGTTATCCGGTGAAGATTTATCTTGTCGCGACCAATAATAACAGCTCGTCGGTTACCGTAAGCACAGGATCGGTCGGTATTGGCGGACCGGATCCCTATGTGGATAAATCCGGCAAGATGGCGGTCCTGCGCTATATGAATTCACTGGTTGCCCGGCCGGCGCCGACAACAACAACGATCAAGCCGGGGCAATCCGTCACCCTGCTTCCGGAAATATCCAGGATTCCCTTGAAGCAAAGCGATGTCTTCACCGCTTACGCAGATTTGTATGCGGACAAAGAGCTGACCTACCGCGTGGTGGTCGTGGCATCCTCCAAGGACCCGATTCAAGAGATACCAAACTTGAGTATTCTGAAGCGCAACGATGTTCATGTTCGCGGTACGTTCAACAAAGCGAACCGGGCTATCGAGATGTCCGATACATTGGGCGAAGAGCCGGAGGTCATTATGCTCGGCGACCGTAAGATGGACACCTATACGGATGGAATTGACGAAATTACGGGTCAGCTTGAGCTGAATACCGGCAATTTTGGCGTTCTGTACAAGATGCGGCTGCAGCATGTGGCCCCCCATACCCTGATTGCGCTTAATCCACGTGGCGGCATATATACCGGAGCCTTTATCGTCAATGGCCAGGTCGTCCAGGCGGCTAACGACGGCGCGCTGAAGGACAACGGTCAAGCCGTTGCGCTGTACCGGACGGGCGATTCCGAGGAATCGGTTGAAATCGTGTTTACGATTGCAGCAGGAAGCAATACGCCGATCGCCATGCTGTTCCTGCCGATGCCAGCCAAACGCTTGTAGGTTAACGAGCGCTGCTGAGATTCATTCAAATTCAGGAGGGATGACCGTGAAAGCCGTTAAACTTCGTCCATTCATTCCATCAGGCCAGGATTATACGCTTGCGCAGCGATTTTTTGAGGATCTTGGTTTCGAGAAAGTGTACTCCGATGACGGATTGAGCATCTTCCGGATGGGGGAACAGGAATTTTTTCTGCAGAATTTCCATAATCAGGAGTTTCAGGAGAATTTCATGGTAGAGCTGATTGTCGAGGATCTTGATGGCTGGTGGACGCATATACAAGCAGTTGTCCGCGAGAACAATTATCCTGTTAAAATAAAAGAGCCGACAATCTATCCATGGGGAAAACGTGAAATCAACTTAATTGATCTATCCGGTGTTTGCTGGCATATTTCGGAGGCAACCAAATAGAATTCACCCAGGCGGTGAGTTAAGGCGAGGAGTCCAGGAATTCTTGGGCTCCTTGTTGTTTTGCACCGCATCCCCGTGGGCTATGAAGATATTCAATATTCCAGGAAATCTTTAAATCGATCAAGGGGGTTGCGCCAATGCAGTACCGGGGGAAATGAACTAGCTGACAAATAATGGAGGAGGCAGTTTGCAGATGCGGAACTGGACTTAGGTCTGGTCTACTTTCCATCCGCAAGCGGATGCTCACAGCTGGCTCTCGGGGCTACAATGGAAGCAACGAAACGAGAAAGCGTGGTTATGACAATGAAAAAGCAAAGCGCCGTCAAGGCTTGGAAAATGCTCGTCATGGCACTCCCGAAAGGAATTGCGGCATTTGTAGTCGCAATTGTCGGTCTGTCAGTGGGCCTGCCGCTATTGGTCATTTTGATTGGCCTGCCGCTTTTGTCGGCGACACTGGTCCTGTGCCGCCGCTTCATGAAAGAGGAAGCCAGCTACACGAAAGCCTGGCTCAACAAGGCCGATCATCATTCCGCTCCCGCAGTGACGGAGCCTGTTTCCGGGCAGAAGGGCTGGCTGGCGCTGCTGTCTCCATTCAGAGAGGGACAATCTTATCGGGGCATCGTCTACAGCATCCTTCAGCTCCCTATCGGCATAGCGGCGTTCACGACCGCAATCGTGCTGCCTGTAACGGCATTCGCAGTTATGCTGTCCCCGCTCGCTTATGAGGTGAGTATCCGATTGTTCGATTTCAATTTATTCCCCGATGCATGGATGATGGACCGCTTGAACATTGATTTGTCGTCGGCTCAGCGCTCATGGATTGCCGGGGGCGTTGGCCTGATATTCGTGCTGCTGCAGCCCATGATACTGAGGATGTTGGGCCGCTGGTATGCCTCATGGGTTCAGAATGTGGCCGGACCGGAAGCCTGGCAGCACCAGAACCTGGGGGAGTTTGCCGGCGATGAGATGACGCTAATGGCAGATGAGGCACGGGAAATCCGCTTGCATGCTTAAGTTAAAGAACAGCGCCAGTTTTGGACTCGATTATGTCCGAAGCTGCCGCTGTTTTTTTGTTGAACCCGCCCCTATGTTTCTTCATAGCGGCAAAAGAGACCGCATTTTGCCAACTCTCCAATCGGAATTCAAATCGATGTCGCGTGTGGCGTGGGACGACGAGCACCCGTGCGCGCGTATTCCACCTGACTCCGATTAGCGTAGCGACTTGAATCCCGCGCGGAGTTCTGCAGCAAAAAGCTGTGGCTGCTCCCACGCCGCGAAGTGTCCGCCCTTGTCGAGCTTGTTGAAATACATGAGTTTGGGATACGCCTGCTCCGTCCAACTCCGCGGGGCCTGATAGAGCTCGTAAGGAAAGACGCTCACGGCAACCGGGATGGAGACGCCCTTGACGGCGAAGAAGGAGAACTTGTTTTCCCAATAGAGACGAGCCGAAGAAATCGCGGTGTTCGTCAGCCAGTAGAGCGTGATGTTGTCGAGGACATCGTCTCGCGTAAGACCTCCGGGGTGTCCGGCAAAGGCTTGAGAGATCAGCTCCAGACTACGCGCATCATGGTCAAGCATAAAGGCTGCCAAGCCGACGGGCGAATCCGCAAGTCCAGTCAGCGTCTGCGGGCGCGTACCCATCATCTGGGCATAGCCGATGTGCTTGTATACGAAGTCCAGCTGCTGGGACGCGCGCCTCTCGTCATCTGAGAGACTGGAGGGCAGCGGGTTGCCGGACTGGAGCGCCTTATCAATATCGGGCGGAACTACGCCAGGCATATTGGAGTGAATGCCTACCAGTCCCGGAGGCGCCTGTACACCCATCAAATCCGTGATAATCGCACCCCAGTCGCCGCCCTGTGCCACATACTTCGTGTATCCCAGTCGCTTCATCAGCTTTGTCCAGGCTTGTGCGATGCGGACGGGACCCCAGCCGGTCGTAGTCGGCTTGCCTGAAAACCCGTAGCCGGGTATCGATGGAATTACCAGATGGAAAGCGTCCGATGCCTTCGCGCCATGTGCCGTGGGATTGGTAAGCGGATCGACAATCTTCAGCATCTCGATGATCGAGCCTGGCCATCCATGCGTGATGATGAGCGGCAAAGCATCTTTATGCTTCGAGCGAACGTGAATGAAGTGAATGTCCAGCCCGTCGATCTCGGTGATGAACTGCGGCAGGGCGTTCAGCTTCGCCTCGCACTTGCGCCAATCGTAATCCGACGCCCAATAGCGCGCGAGTTCCTGAATCGTCGCGAGCTGCACACCTTGAGATGCATCCGCGACCGTTTCCCGATCAGGCCATTTTGTCGCGTATATGCGCCTGCGCAATTCGGTAAGTTCCGCTTCCGGAACATTCACATAAAACGGACCCCGAATGGCGTTCTTATCTGTAGGCAAGGATAGCTTTGTCGGCATACTCGGTCGCCAATGTGACATTGGTTGCTCCGGATACACGTGGCGGGAGAATCCTACGTAAGGTAGGATTGGCCGCCCAGGAGACATGGGGTAAGATATTTTCATATAAGGCTGGCGGAAAAAGAATGGATGAAAGAAGGGGCTTCCAAAACCTCCAAAGCCATACGGGTTTCCTAAACCTCCTTGCCCAAAATCTCCGAAGCCTCCGTGAATACCCATATTTGTTGTCCTCCATTTATGATGGTAATAGACATTTGACCATGTATTGTATGGGCTTCTTCCATAATCAGTTCGTATGAAGTGTAAGTTGGGCTGTTCGGATTCAAATTAAAACTTGCCGGGAACAGCGAACGGGCATCTTATTGACATCCTGTTACAGAATCTTTTAGACGGACTAGAATGTATAAAATGGCGACATGGAGCTAAAGATTAGCAGAGCAGAAGCATCCCTTAGCATAAGTTTACGAAAATATTAATAAAGGAGTTAATTATGACTCATATATCAATGCATAATCGCGTTGTTACCCTGATCAATGTGTTCACAGTTGATCCCGAAAATCAGGAACGTCTGGTCGAGTTACTTACCCGTGCAACAGAAGTCTCCGTTCGACACGCTGCCGGATTTATTTCTTGCAGTCTCCATCGAAGCACAGATGGGAATAAAGTTACAATGTATGCTCAATGGAGAAGTGCGGAAGATTACCAAGCTATGCGAAATGACCCTAAACCACTTCCTTATCTTCAGGAAGCATTGACTATAGCTGCGTTTGATCCGGGGATGTATGAAGTCGTCAAAACATTTGAACCCTCCAATGAATAGGGGGCCTGCCAGCATTTTGTCATTACCTTTCTTTTTTTTGTTTACTTGTTTACATTTGACTCTTTCAATTGTCCGGACTCCCGGCCCCGCAGACTCATAACTATCAAGGCCAATGCAATAACCGTGAGGATAACCCCTAGCAGTTGAAAACCTCCAGCGCTGAACTGCTCCCCCATAACGAAGCTTGTCAACAATGAAGATAAAATGGTACCCAGATATCTCGATGTATTGAATAGTCCGGATGCTACACCGATCATTTCTTTTGGAGCGCTTTTAAACAAAATCTCCTGCATACCTACAGCGTTCATACCGTTGCTAATGCCAAATGCGGCTAACGCCAGGCTCACACTGATAATCGGTGAAGTTTGATTCAAGGTCACGATCCACGCTGAACCGAATGCCATCAATAGTGCAGATACCAGCAAGGCTGGCCTTGGTCCTGATTTATCTATCCATCGTCCTGCGATTGGAGAAATAACGATCGAGCACAAGCCTAAGGTTAGCATGAGAATCCCTGTATCGAACTCGCTGGCATGACGAACCATCTGCAAGTAAGACGGAACCCCAAAAAAGACAGCGTAAAACAGCACATTGACAAGCATGAATTGCACATTGACCCAAATCATCGCAGGATATTTAGCGAATGTGCGCAAAGGAATAAAGGGTGATGTCGTTTTCAACTCATGTCGCACGAAAGCCCCCAGTGCAGCAAGTCCTATCCCCCCGACAATGATATGCCCTAACGAAACATGCCCAGAAGATTTTGCTGAAAGCAATCCGACGAGCAGGGCGACCAGAGCCACTGTAAAAAGCAGGATCCCCAAGGCATCAATCAAATCAAACCATTTACGCAAGGACATGCCTCGTGCAGCGGGTGTTGGTGTCTCATCCTTGGGGATCGTCCGCCAGGCTAACAAAAAGCTCGCCGCCACGAATGGGATATTGACAATAAAAATAACAGTCCAGTCCCACCGCTGAATCAAGACCCCGCCAACAAAAGGGCCGATTGCTGCCGCTCCGGACAGGAAAATCGACAAAACGGACAGCGCGGCCGCTTGTTTCTCCTTAATATGAATTCGTACAATAGCCATTCCAACCGCAACCATCATACTGGTTCCAATCGCTTGCACAATGCGGGACACGATAATCCATCCAAAATTTGGCGATAAAGGAGCGAGTAGGGATGAAATGAAGGATACAACAAGACCGGCAAGAAATATCTTCTTGTGGCCGAATAAATCGCTAGCCTTTCCCATGACAGGCTGAGCGACAGCACTTGAAATGTAGAAAGTGAAAATAACCCAGGAAACAACGGTAAAATCAAGTTGGAACACATTTTGCAATCTGGGAATCGCAACAGAAATCATCGAAGAATTTAACGGGTTCAATAGTACCCCCAGTCCAACGGAAATCAACAACCACCTGCTGCGAACATTCATTTTTGGTCCCCCTAAGCTGTATTAATATCATCGTACTTGAATTCGGATATTTACTCCAACGCATTTTATGTTATGATTTCATTTACTCAGAGGAATGAAAGGGAGGAGTGAAAAATGGAACTTCTTCAATTGCAATATTTTCTCGCGGTAGCTCGACTGGAGCATGTGACTGAAGCTGCACGAAGTCTGCACGTTACTCAATCGTCGCTAAGCAAAACGATTCAACGCCTGGAGGAGGATCTGGGGGTTCCTCTATTCGACCGGACAGGGAGGAAGCTGCGATTGAATGAGTTCGGAAGCAGATTCCTTCGCCGGGCGGAAAGGGCTTTGTTTGAATTGGAGCAGGGGAAGCAGGAGATTAGCGATTTGTCCAGCCCGGAACATGGCACACTCGAGTTGGCGGTGACCACCGCAAGTCCGTTGCCAAATATCCTTCGGGAGTTTCGGAAAAAGCGGCCTAATGTCCAATTTCATGTGCAAATGCTTAGCGCGCAGAATATGATTACGCTTCTACATAGAGGAGAGGTCGATTTTTGCTTAACTTCACCTCCTATACATGAGGATGATATTGAATGTCAAATCGTGTACATCGACCCAATCCTCGTAGCGGTTCCAAAAGGGCATCGACTGGCAAACCGAAGCAGCGTATCTTTGACAGAGCTAAGAAATGAATGGTTTGTCGGTGTAAAGAAAGGCTATGGCGCTCGCGATTTCGTGGACTCCCTATGCCAAGCGGTTGGATTTGAACCTAAGTATGTATACGAGGGTGATGAACCTGCAAGGCTAAGCGCTCTTGTAGAAGCCGAAATTGGAATAGCCTTCATACCAAGCACGGCAAGGAATTCGCGGGAACATATCCATTATCTCCAAGTAGAGAATCACGAATTGGTACGGGAGATCGCTTTATTATGGAACAAGAGCCGGTACATTTCTCGGGCGGCTCTGGAATTCCGCGAGGTCGTTGTGGAATATTTTGAGGCGATATCCCAAAAAAATGGGCACATCACGATGCTTATCGAATGAACAGGGCTTGATTTTTGACTTTGATGGAACCATTGTCCAATCCAAAATGTTGGCGGTTGAGCTTTTTAACGAACTTTCCGGGAAATACGGCGGAGATAAAATCGAAGACAGTAAAATTGCGGAGCTGTCCGGTTTGTCGCTTCCTGATCGCATGCGGGCACTTCATGTGCCTTTATATAAGCTGCCGGCTTTGATGCTGGAGGGAAAGAGGGAGTACAGAAAAGCTGTGGTTCTGCTCCAACCGGTTGAAGGAATGATTGGCGTCCTTTACAGCTTGAAGCAGAAGGGATACTCGCTTGGTCTGCTATCGTCCAATACACGGGAAAATATCCAGGCCTTTCTGGACCTTCACCGCCTGCATCTGTTTGAATTCATTCATTCCGCTTCGAATTTATTCGGAAAAGACAGGGCTATCGCAAGCGTGGCCGGCAAGTACCGGATCAATCGGGAAAACATGCTGTATATCGGGGATGAGCTCAGAGACATTCAAGCCTGCAAGAAAATAGGTGTCAAGGTTGCGGCTGTAACGTGGGGATTTGATTCTGAAGCTCTTCTGCGGGGAGCGGGTCCTGACTTCCTGTGCCATTCTCCACAGGAGTTTGAGAACATGCTTTAGCACGTTAAACTCTTTCTATATCTTCCTCAAGAGCACTCTGCTTTTGAATAGGCATGAACCATTTTGAGCATCTTGATGTTGAATCTAACCAGCCCGCCCATCAATGATGGACGGGCTGGTTTATTCCAATCCTCTAGGGGATTCTAAAGCGAGGCCTCTTCCACAAGCTCCGGATGATGATAAGCCCGGTGATGATGAATCTCGATTCTCATAATCCGGTTCTTTACCTTCTCCCGGATGATGAAGCTCAGCTCGCCGAAACGCCACTCCACATTCTCTTTGAGCTCCGGCTGCCTGCTGTACAACCAGCCGCCAATGGAATCGACATCGTCATGCTCAAGATCGGTTCCGAGCAGCTGGTTGATCTCGGTTATGAGCACCACACCCTCTACCAGGAAGCGGTTCTCGCCCAGAGTCTCAATTTCCTTCTTCTCGTCGCTGTCGAATTCATCGCGGATTTCGCCCACGATCTCTTCAATGATATCTTCAATTGTAATCAATCCCGAGGTTCCTCCGTATTCATCCACCAGCATGGCGATATGGACGCGCTCTTTTTGCATTTTCTTAAGCAGGGTATCCACGGGCATGACCTCGGGAATCGACATGACGGGTTGAAGCAGCGTGCTGAAATCAAAGGATGGATTATTGTCATATTTCAGGAAAAACTGTTTGGTATTGATGGTTCCGATAATATGATCCTTATTGTCCATGGCAACGGGAAAACGGGTATATTGTTCTTTCTTAATAATTGCGAGATTCTCGGAAAGCGTCTTGTTGGCATATAAGCAGACCATGTCGGTGCGCGGTATCATAATTTCCCGGGCCAGCAGCTCGTCGAAGGCGAAAATCCGGTTCACATAACCGAATTCCGCTTTGTTGATTTTACCGCTCTGATAGCTGTCCGAGAGAATGATGCGGATTTCTTCTTCCGAATGGGCTTCTTCATGCTCACTGGCCGGCTTCATGCCGAATAAGCGGACCAATCCGTTAGCTGAGCCGTTCAGCAGCCAAATGAAAGGATACATCACTTTATGGAAAAAAATGATAAGCGGCGCCACGACAACCGTGATCTGCTCCGCTTTTTGAATCGCGAGTGTCTTGGGCGCGAGTTCGCCGATGACGACATGCAGATAGGTCATAACCGCAAGCGCAATAATCATGGAGAGTACGTGGCTGAGGCCGTCACCGACAGCCAGCCGGTCGAATAGGGGATGGAGCAGCTTCTCTACCGTAGGCTCACCGAGCCAGCCAAGACCCAGAGCGGTAATGGTAATACCGAGCTGGCAGGCGGACAAGTAGGCGTCCAGGTGGCTTGTTACTTTTTGCACAGCCAGAGCGTTCTTCTTACCCTCAAGCACCATCTGATCGACCCGGCTTCCGCGCAGCTTAATGATCGCGAATTCGGTAGCCACGAAGAATGCGGTGAGAATAATCAATAAAGCGATCAATAAGAAATTCAGAGCCATAACAACCTTCCTTCGTTTTGAACAATTCATATTAGTAGTTCTTATGAACTTATTTTACAGGGTTTCCGTACAAACTACAAAGTCATGAATGGCTCATATCTGCTGATATGGGTCAGATAACCTCCGGGATTGTCATATAACAAGGGTCATTCCTCCATTAATTCACTTTGACACAACCGTACGCGAGTTTTATGATGAGCTTTAGAAGAACGATTCGAATGGTTGAGGTGTTAGTATGGAAACATTATCTTTTACCCGCAAGGAGATGGCTGAGCTTCTTCTTTCGATAAATAAACAATCTGCGCGTTCGCCGCTGACTATTCTACAGGAGACATGGATTGCCCATTATCAGAGGGAGAAGGCCCAGGGGATCTCCATGACGGCTTTCGTCTCCACAACGCTTCCTCCCGTAATCGAGCGGATGATCAAGTCGGATATGAACCCGGCTCTGTCTCTTCATGATATCGTATCCCTGGGATCGCAAATTGAGTACACCCATTTTTCCGTCACATCGGTACAGAACTGGGTGAAGCGGGATTTTAAGGACTTTATTGGTTTGGCTGAGGAGGGGAAGAAATACTCCCTTCAGCAGGCTTCCCTGTTTTTCATTATCGAGGATTTGAGATCTGCCCTGGATTACGAAGCGATCCGCAAGCTGTTCGAGATTGTGTTCCCTGTTCAGGGGGCTAATGAACATCATCCGCAGCTGATTGCTCCGCTGGATTTCTATGCCGCTTATGCCGAACTCTTCGAGGAGCTGGACGAGCGTTACCGGACATATGAAGGCGGCCGGAACGATATGGTGTACAAATGGGACCAAATGATCCATGAACTCTCCCGGGAATTCGTATCCCGCAAGGAGTCTTTCACCGATGCACAGAAGGAAGCCTTGCAAAATGCGCTCCATGTCGCGCTGATCTCCGTGCATACGTCCTGCTTCCATTCGCTTGCTCGGCGCTATTTGAACGGTATGGTATTTATGAACGGATTGAACGAGATGAAGCCATGAAAGAGCGTGAAAGATGAAGAAGAAGCTGATTTATGAAGTGGTATATGACGAAATCAAACGGCGGATTGAAGAGGGAATATGGAAGCCGGGCGAGCGCATTCCCACATTGGAGGATATTTCGGAGGAGCTTCAGGTGGGGATTTCCTCTGTCCGCGAAGCGGTGCGGATACTCGGCAAGCAGAAGATTCTGACCGTTGAGCAGGGAAGAGGAACCTTCATCAGCGAGCAGATTCCCGGCAATCCGAACCGCTATCTGGCGGCGATGGAACGGGCTTCGTGGATGCAGCTGACGGAAGCGCGTCTGGTTATCGAACCGGAGCTCGCAGCTCTTGCGGCAGAGAAAGCCGCCCCGGAGGACAGGGATGCCATCTTGAAAAGCGCCGAAGCGATGCAGCGCAAGGTGAAGGCCGGCAAGCCTTTTCTCAAGGAGGATATTGAGTTCCATGATCTCATTGCCAAAGCTTCGCGTAATGAAATTCTGATCAATATGATTCATATGGTCGGGGATGTGCTGCTGGACAGCCGGCGCCATACGATGCGGATTCCCGGCATGCATGAGAAAGCCTCGTCCTACCATTACCTGATCGCACAGGCGATTGTACAGCACAATCCCCAGCAGGCCAGGGAGCTGATGAAGCTGCATCTGGTTGATATGCGGGATCAATGGGATCCCGAGACTGATGTCGAACAGGACAAGCAGGCTATGGCTCGTTTCCCGTAGGGAAGAAGAGAGGAAGGGAGAAGCCGATTCTCCTTGGCTGACATGGAAGATAGCCATTCGGTATCAAATAATCGCCTTGTCCTTGATGGGAGGACAGGGCGATTTATTGGAGCGCGGCCGCAAAGCTCTTCTATTCGGGTGGATGACAACTACAATTTTTGTTTTTCCAATAAACTTGTTTCTTCTTCAATCTGACTAATGTCAATACGCTGGAACAATAACTTCAGGTTTTGGATTTTTCGGTTGGCTGGAACTGTTGTCAATCTCCAAACCGGTTGTTTCAGTGTCAGGAACTTTCTTATTTCTTCACAAGAGAAGGGGATGAACGGGTGCAGCAGATTGGACAGATTCACTATAATTTGCACGCATATATTCAGTGTATAACCACACGCTTCCCGGTTTTCCTTAATCTGTGCCCATGGCTTTTGTTCATCAAAGAATTTGTTTGCTTGGCGAACGCAAGTAAAAATCAGATCAATGGCTTCCTTTAGACGACCTTCTTCGATTAAGGCCCCGGACTCAAGATACAACTCCTCCATTACTTTCTTCCATTCTTCACTAAGATTACCTTCTGGAACGCATCCTTCAAAGGACTTGTCGATAAAAGCCAATGTACGATTAACAAAGTTTCCAAATGCGCCAAGCAATTCCCCATTATGGCTGTAGATGAACTCCCTCCAGGAAAAATCAGTATCCCGGTTCTCAGGACCGTTTGCGATCAAAAAATAACGAATGGAATCTGGTTGATAGCGACGCATAATATCCGGTACCCATACCGCCCAATTACTGCTTGTCGAAAACTTTTTCCCTTCCAGGGTCATGTACTCACATGAAATAATCCGATCCGGCAAATGGAGACCCCCTACTCCCAGGAGCAGTGCCGGCCAGACCACTGTATGGAAAGGAATATTATCTTTCCCATGTACATAATAAGCGGTTATATTCTCCTTCCCTTCCTTCCAGAATGATTCCCAGCTGCCGCCTGTCTCAGCAGCCCACTGCTTGCTTGCCGATAAGTAGCCGCTGACCGCCTCGATCCAAACGTAGATTTTTTTTTCTTCGAACCCGTCAACCGGAACATCAACACCCCAAGTCAAGTCCCGGGTTACAGCACGATCTTGAAGACCTTCTTTTAAGTATCGTCCAGTTAACTGTACAGCATTTTCTTTCCATCCTTGGGCTTGTTTTGCATACTCGCTCAATTCAGCCTGGAATCGTGAGAGCGCAAAGTAATAATGCTCTGTTGGACGCTCAATAGGGGGGTTCCCACAAATCTTGCAAGTCTTGTCTGACAGGTCTGCAGGATCTAACAAAGTCGAACAATAATCACATTGATCACCTCTGGCACGGTTCCCGCAAACAGGGCAAGTACCCTCAACGTATCGATCCGGCAAGAAGCGTTGATCGGTTTCACAATAAGTCTGCTGTATTGTCTTTTTGTATAAATATCCATTTTTCAATAGTTGCAAGAACATTTCTTGAACCACTTGATGGTGAAAAACCTGGTCAGTACGCGTGTACAAATCATAAGTAAACCCCAGCTGCTTAAAGCACTCGGCAAACTCCAGGTGATATCGATCCGCAATATCCCCTGGGGAGACACCCTCTTGAAGGGCCTGAACGGCGACCGGTGTGCCATGGCAGTCGCTGCCCGAAACGTACAACACGTTTTCTCCCTTCGAACGAAAATAACGTGCCAGTACATCTCCTGGGAGTAAGCTTGCCAACCGTCCCAGATGCAATGAACCGTTCGCATACGGCCATGCTCCGCCAATAAAAATATTTGTCATTAAGACTCCTCCTTTTTTGACAAACAAAAAAACCCTCATCCCGAAGGGACGAGAGTTGTGCTCACGTGGTTCCACCCAATTTTATCAATGCCTTGCGGCATTAACCTCTTCAAGTACGACGCGTTTGCGTTTATACCCTAGCACGGTAACGGGTGCGGGTTCCGGCGCAACCTACAACCACATGAGGCTTCGATGCGCAGCTCCGAGACCATATTCCCAAGGTTATTCTTTACCCCTTTTCAGCAACCGGGGCTCTCTGCAAAAGACATCACCAGGGTACTCTTTCTCATCTTAGCTTTTTTTCAGAATATTCAAGTTATTTGTAATAATACTTTTTATAATTTTCAAAGTCAAGGTTACTATACGGCTTGCCGCTGCAGGTGTTTTAGTGCATCACTACTGAGTTATCATGCCCAAAATCATCATATTCATAAACGGGGGACAGTTTCCTTTCTCTCTTGTGACAACAACACAGCGGATAATCTGTACTTCGCTGCAAAAATTACGGCTACAATAGAAACCGGAACGACACTCAAAGCGACAACCACCGGTGCAGCAGGCAGCATAAACATCACATAGACCAGCCAGCATACCGGTACATACAGCAGCAATATTCCTGCGCCGAGCACAGTCGATGCAATCATCCGGCCAATCGGATAGCGATCCAATACTGCGACAATCATCATCACCAGCGTCGGTAACGTAAACAGGTAACTGATTTCATAGAACAAGACCGTGGTTCCGACGATCAGCAGCACTTGAATCGGCAGCACACTTGCTATCCCTTCGGCAAGCGATCGTTTTTGCATCCGGAAGAACCATATTGCGAGAGCGCCCAAGCCATGCGCCAAGGCTATGCAAAGATAAACCGCATCATTGTTTGTTGATTCGCCGAGCCCCATCGTTTGGGTACATAATGAGACGATCCCCCAGCTCAGCAAGCCCATCACGACCATCGTACCGAGCAGCCAGCCCGAGCCGCCGGCGATTTGGCGAAGCGTAACCTTGCCACGCCGAATCTGAATAATCAGCCAAGCTAATGAAGCCAACGCTGCACATACCGACAGGATATAGGCAGCAATGTCGCTCATGACCATGAGATTGCCGGTCAGCAATGTAAATCTGTTTATTCCTTTCAATCGCTGCCGTTTTAAGCATTGGGACGTCAGTCTTATAGATCTTTCGTGCGGCATAGATCGAAGTCATCATCAGCACGATCGAAGCAATGATCAATATTAGCGCCATTAATAGGGTCAGCCGCAGCCGCAGCGGAAGATGGTTAAACCGGGCCATACTGCACCTCCGCGATGAAATAGCCGAGCCCTCTTGCGTTTTTGACGATTTCCTGTTTCCCAAGGTGGAGGGCAAGCTTCTTCTTGAGCGAATTGATGTGTACCTTAAAGGAGTTGGAAAATAAGTCGGTTTGACTGTCCCACACGTGCTCGATTATCTCTTCCGCGCCTACGATTTTATCCTTATGCATCATCAGATACTCGAGAATGCCGTATTCTTTCTTGGTTAAGTCAATCAACTGATTTCGAACGTATACCTGCTTTATCGCGGTATCGATTTGTAGATCTCCATGTGCGATTCGCGTATCCGTCAGGATGAATTTTCGGCGAAGCAGCGCGCGAAGCCTCGCTTCAAGCTCCTTGAAGTGAAACGGCTTCGCCATATAATCGTTGGCGCCGGTGTCGAGCCCCGCGATCTTGTCCTCCACCTCGGAACGCGCGGACAGGATGAGCACCTTGATTTCCTGGTTGTTCTTGCGAATTTCCGTCAGAACATCAATACCATCTATTTTCGGCAGATTCAAATCAAGCACTATCGCATCGTACTCATTGACCTGGGCGAGCTGTAAGGCTTTTTCTCCGTCCGGTGCGGCATCCACCGCGTATCCGAATTTTCTCAGCCCCGTGCCGATTGCTTTTTGCATCGATAAGTCATCCTCGACAACCAATACTTTCAGTTCCATCATCTCCCGCATTTCAATTTGATCATGATAGCTCAAGCCTGGTTAAATTACGGTTAATTTTTTGCCTTACTGTTAAAGTAATAAACATTAGACTGAGAATTATCAAGACCTAAAATAAAATAAAGGGTTTTACCTATTATGCATGACTAATATGTGGAACCCTTACTTTTCAAGCAAAGTACCTAATTTAAAATATTACCTTGACAGACAAAGTAGTATGTCGTATTATACAGGTATGGAGGTGATCGCATGAGCGAGAACAAAATCACATCCGACCTGCTGCGCGGGCATACCGATACGATGATTTTACGGCTCTTATCCG
>NZ_JBWDNQ010000041.1:0-10219 GCF_056269285.1 Paenibacillus sp. JT31N11 | reverse complement strand
CAAATTGTTTAAAGTAGCTGTGATCGCTTGTGCAAATAATCGGATCCACTGGATATATGCAATCTTAACCAAGAAAGAAACTTTCCGCTTAGACTAAAAAAGAAATACTTAGACATTGAGGAAAACCTTCCCAAAATCTATGGGACGGTTATTTGTCATTCCCTTTTACCAGTATAGCATCCTTCGATTGGTCCATTAATAATTAAATATTGACAACCTATTAGCTGGTATAGCTTAATAATCGTATGCCCCGTGATATAGTGTTAGATGATGTCGATGTATTCTTACTCAACTTCTTCATTCCTTTCCTTATCGTTCTTACTATCAAAATCATTCCAGTTATCCTTTATTATCTTAATATTCTTTGCAATGGATGTTTGAAATTCAGCAATAATTAAATATCCAATTCCAGCAATTAAGGCTATCCAACTCATGATTAATGGGCCATCACCTACGTACTCTAACATTGCACTAAATAATTCACTGTTCCATGAAGAAACACTTGATCCAAATATGGCCGCTGATAAATACCGTACTCCATAAAGAAAGGCAGATATACATAACAAAACGACACCAACAGTTCTTCTTTGCATAGTTCCCTCCTGGCTTTTGCCCCAATTGAATATTAACGTCTTATTTACGAATCTTGTGAACTATCCATTTTTAGGATATTCGCGAAGTGAGTTAAACTATCCTGCCCTTCGACAAAAAGGAGCAGGTTGTTGAAGACCTGCTCCAGTCATAACTATTGCGCTATCGTACCCGTTAGCGTAATCAATGCTCCGATTCTTTGTATCACTTATCTGTTTTAACTTGCGTTTTGAATTGGAAAACCATTACTTATTATCCGCATCGTGAAGATATTGATTAAGCTCATTCAACTTATCTGTTCGAAATACTTCTTTTTCTGTATCGAATATAATATACGTGGGTAATTCATGAATATTTAAGGTTTGTAGCTCAACATTATTTGGTGTTCCTTTTTGATAGTAACCAGATAAATTTTTGATATTCTGATCAAACACTTGTTGAAATTCACTATCTTGTTCTTCATTGGTTCCAAACGCAGCAAGATAATATTTACCTTCTTCAACAGAATGCATGGACGAAAGGTTTAAAGATGGTGGAGGTTCGTTACTTGCTTTACAACCCGATAAAACAATTATTGATGATAAACATAATAAATAAAATTTCTTCATACAGTACCTCCTACCCTAATTGGAAGTGACACTTACTATTCCCAATATTTAGGACGTTATTTTCTAACGAAAGTTGCGTTATTCTGCCCGTTAGTTGAGAAAACGACAGCCTTTATGCCGGCTGCCGTTTCGTCAAGTCTTATTGAGCTATCGTACCCGTTAGTTCAGTATGAACCGACCTTAAACAAAGGAGACTTCTTTCCATCATCATGGGTTGAAGTGGAGAATATCATTCCGAGGATTCCTATTCCCATGTAGGTGCCGTACTCAGTTTCAAACTCATTCTGCTGCCTAAAGATCACTATTTGATGAATTGAGAACAGAAGATAATTCGCGCTCCTAAACTCAACAGGCTCTTGGGGGCTGCTTTTTTGAAAAGAATAAGCTCTTGTTTATGAACCCACTTTTCAAAATCCGAGCTATCTGGGTTTGTCCACAGCAGAGTTAGTAAAACTATACCCACCACCAGAATCAGCAATCTCACGCCAAGTCCTCCTCACAGTCTAGTACAGTAATAATATGTTGTGTACTTGAAGGAAATGACGGGTTGTCCCTTTTGTTTAGGTTAATTCAACTATCCTGGTGAGAAAAGGCTTCCAATCTTGCTTGAAGTTTATTAAGCTCTAGTCCGTTATCTTAGTAATACCTATTTTATCGAGCCCCGTGAATGGGGCTTTTTTGGTTCACCTTATGACAAAGAGAGAACTATAATGGTCCTCCCCTTGTTGAACTATCGTACCCATTAGTTCAATCACCGACTGGCATGCCAATCCATTGCAATCGTTTTGCTAATTAATTCGCATGAATGGCTTGAGGTAGCGCCCGAACCAAGTGAGCTCAATAACAAGGTATTAATGTCCATGCACGATACCATTCGACCCGGTCATCTTACTGATGAGTGGAACGGCAAAGGATACTTCTTCCGGGATAACTGCACTCATCATCCTTAATTGTACAACTGCGCCACTATCCGAATGTGGAGAAGCGCTTATGACTACAGTAAGTGTTCATGAACTCACCCGAAGATACGACCCAATCCAGTGCGTTCTTGAGAAAACCTGGCACTCCACGAGCATATTCCGGCGTACAGATTACGATCGCATCCGCCGCTCACAACTCCGTAGGTTGAAGATGCTTAACAGTTAAATTATATGATATATTCGGAACACGATATAGCCCGGATAGCATGCTGCTTATCCTTTACCCTCGCCCCTCCCACCTTACTCTACTTTGCGTCCAATATGTTGGAGTAGAATATTCTTTTCTCAAGTGCGATCACCTTCACGGCTTCCAACTGCTTCATTCGCCGGTCCAGCTCATCGATGTGTCGATCCAAAATCTCGATCCGTTTATGCAGCGTGCCACCGATATCGAAATCGACCTCTTCCTGCGCCGTGAGCAGGCAGCCGTCCTGCGTAAAATCCGCGATGTCATCCAGCTTCATTCCGGCCTGCTTCAAGGTGTGAATAAACCGGATTAACCGCAAATCCGCATCGTCGTACTGCCGGATTCCGATCTCCTTCCCGCGCTGACGCCGAGGTTTAGGCAGCAGGCCGATTTTCTCATAGTAACGAAGTGTAAAAGCCGTTATGCCCGACAGTCTCGCGATCTCTCCGATCGAGTACAAATCGCATGCACCACCTTCATTATGTTTAATTGTTGGTAAGAACGATTTTACCAGCTATTTGGGATGTTTCAAGCAACTTATGCGCCCGCGCCACTTCATGCAGTGGGATCCGCGCGGCGATGATCGGATTGATTCGCCCCTCGGCAAGCAATTCAAACACGCGTGCCAAGTCCTCGCGAAACCATTCCGGCCGCTCCTTCTTCAGAGTTGTGGCGGAATACAGATAGATGGGATTTCCCCTGGGCGTCGTTCTGTTGGCCGACAGGTTCGTCCAATCGTTGACCCAATCGCTCGAATCGTTCTGTCCAAGAACCGACGTGTACCCGTAACCCACGAAACGTCCGCCATCGCTAAGCGTTTGGAATGACCTCTCCCAGTTGCTTCCCCCGATCGGATCGAATACGGCATCCACGCCTTCTGGTGCCCGTCCACGCACGATTTGCACAAAATCCTCGCTCCTGTAGTCAATCGGTACCGCCCCGTATCGGGTGACGACTTCGTGCTTGGCAGCCGAAGCGGTGCCGAACATTTCGACGCCCGCAAGCCGGCCAAGCTCGAGCAACGCAGTACCCGTGCCTCCACTAGCGCCATGAATCAAAATTCGTTCCCCTTCAGAAACCTTTGCGAGACGATGCAGCATTTGATATGCAGTAACATAATTCAAAATGACCGCCGCCGCTGCCGCGGTGTCAATTTGCTCTGGTACCGGGTAAAACTCGTCGGCTTTCGCGTAAACAAAGGACGCGTATCCGCCAGTACCGTTGTAAAATACGGCAACCTTGTCCCCTTTCTGAACATGCCGTACGTCGTCTCCGAGCTCATCGACAATGCCCACCGCGTCGTATCCCGGTGTAAAAGGGGGCGTTGGTGTGCCGGGATATTTGCCCTCTCTTCGCATAATATCGGCAAGAGCGACTCCTGCGCTATACACGTGGACGAGAACCTCGTCCCTCTGCGGCTGGCGCAGCGGCTCCTCCACGATTTTTAACGTTTCCGGTCCGCCATATTCGGTTACAACCACACGTACGTTCAGCATTTGCAACTCTCCTCTATTGGAATTGGTAGTTGGCTTGTATTATATCGGTTAGAGTTGACTCTAAGTCAAGTTTTTATTCCGTCACTACGTTCGAGATAATCACCTTGATCTTCTAAAAATTTATCTTAGACTTTTTCAAGGAAATTCGAAAAGTTCCTTCCGCACTCTTCTGCCAAAAGTTCAACAAAAAGGAGTAGCTGCCGCGGCACGCTACCCTGCGCTATCGTACCCGTTAGTTCAATCATTTCATCATCTCGTCACAGCAATCATCATCCATTTTGACATTTTCCCACATCGGTCTCTCGATATAAGTATCATCTTGGACAAAGCGTAAGTATCCGCCTGGTGAGTAGTTGGACCCCAACCAATGATGCCCTCGACTGTACACTACCTTACTTTATTGAAAGTTCATAAAATCAGAATTTTTTATCTAACTTGCTATACAAGATTATTGCATGGACCCCACCTGCCGGATCGCGTCAGCCGGGCGAAACGATCGAACAATCGACTAAACGGGAGCTGTTGAGCTGAGCAGTTATTGTTGTCCTTCGATTCCCCGATCATGATCGTACCTACCAAGCCGGCTAATAACACGATTACGACAATCACGATTAACCCTGTCATTCTCATCATCCGGCTTCATTATAATGAACCTGCCGCGCATTTATACCCGTCAATCGGCTGCGGTTATAACCATCCAATTGGCAAACGCAAGTGGCCTCATCGAGCTATTCGTTGAGATAAGTCGTCATCTTGTTCTGAATCAGCTTCGCAACGTCCTCCGCCGATTTTTGTCCGCTAAAATAAGCCTTGGACTCATCCATGATGATCGTGTTGAGCGTGGTCGGTTCTTTGAAACTCTTGGCAGCGTGATTCGCCCCCGTCACATAGCCCTCCAGTTGATCAAGCAGCGCTTCGTCGACTTGAAGAGACGCGCCCTGTGTCGGCCCTTCTTTGCTGGTCGGTATCGTTCCTTGTGCTTTCAATTGTTGAATCTGCCGGGCATAGACATTCTTGTTAATAGGAAAACCACTTGTCGGAGTCTCGAGCTTGTCAGACATCAGGAACTTGATGAAGTCCCATGCCTGCTGCTTCGCGCCGGAGCGCGCATTCAAGCCAATCGTATGATTCTTCAGGAAATAACCCCCAACTGTCGAATCCGCTGCATGCGGCATCACGTACAGCTTCACGTTCTTCGCCAGAAGCGAGTGAAGCGAGACGAAGTAACTCGAGGGAGAATTAATCGGTGTCTGAAAGAAATAAGGGCGTCCATCGCCAATGATGCCGCCAGCAGCCATCGATTTGACCTGCTGCAGAAGCCCGTTAAACGAAACCGACTCGAAATTCGCCTTGCGGCTCTCTGCGTCGACGAACCGGGTGTAATTATCAGAGACCAATTGCGCCAGCATCGATTCCGGTGTGCCATTCAGGACGGTGGGATAATCGCCCTTCTGCGACAGCTGCCGGGCAATCCCGGTGAAGTCGTCCCATGTCCAGGACCGGTCATCGATCGTCGTCACCCCTGCCTTCTTGATCGCGTCCTCGTCACCCAACATGCCCCAGAGCCAGAAGTTGAGCGGCAGTCCGTATAGTCCTTCCCCGGTCTTCGAATTATCCAGAACATTGGTGAAATAATCCGTCTTGTTGAAGGACGTATCCTGCGTCATCGACTCATCGAGATCTTCCAGCAATCCATGCTTGACGTAATCTTCGAGCGATAGCTGGTCCGTAATGAGGATATCGGGCCCTTTGCCTGCCAGCATGGCCGTATTCGTGGCGGTCACCCATTTCTCCAGATCGGCTTCCAAATGCTCATCATCGGTCAGTACGCTCTCGAGCTTGATTTCGATATTCGGATGCAGCGCTTCATACTTGGTCTTCGCTTCTTCAAACTGCTTATCCGGAAAGAAGGACGAGAACACAATAGTCGTGTGGTCGGCGCTGGACGAAGAATTGCCTGCCGTCCCCGTATTCTTCTGCGACACATCAATGTTCTCCGTAGACGTACTCTCACCCGAACCGTTATTGCCGTTGCAGGCGGACAGGAGCATCAAGCAGAGTCCAACCGCGATTCCGATACCGTTCTTTGCGCTTCCTAATCCTGGTCTTCTCATCACGCACACCTTCCATGTTCGTTTTCATTTCTACCTGTCTACTATAAAGAATGGAAATCGCCATCTTGTCTCCAACTTGTAAATAATATGTATCTGCGCAGTCTAGCTACGATTGCAGCAAAAAAAGCACCTCATGCACAACGCCAGTTGTGAATAAGATGCTTCTATTGGTTCGCCGTACTGGGAGATCCTCTGCGCTGTTTGCGGCGCTCCTCTGGACTTACCCTTCCGTCACTGCAGCCTCCAAATCGCCCGCTACCTCCATCATCTTACGGATGACGGCTTCATTGGTGCCGGATACATAGATATCTCCCTGATAATGACGGAACGGAATCTTCGCGTCGCCATGGCTCCACATAAAGAAATCGCCCTCGATCAACATGGTTGTCGAACCGGTCACCGTAAATACTGGCGTATAGGAGAAATCCGGTTTGGACGCAAAATAAAGCTTGCATTCCTCCAACAGTCTTAATGAGCTATCGTACCCGTTAGTTTAGTACTTCCCACCCGATAGTTCAATCTCCAACTAAGACTAGGCTGCCGACATGGATCGGAGGGGATGCTTCCTTTAATTATAGATCGACCACTTCAATATTAAGGGACGCTCGCCTGGTGGTATCGAAATTAATGCAAAGTTTGGAGCGCTTGGGGTGTGAAAGGAATCAGTTCCTCCAGCTTCCCTTCTCTGATCTTGCTGACCCAAGCCGGATCCGCAAGCAGTGCTCGGCCGATCGCGACGAGATCGAACTCTTGGTTCTCCAGTTTGGGAATCAAGCCATCCAAACTGGCGTTCCCCGCGCCGCTTCCCGTCTTGAAGAAGGTCGAAACGTCTCCGTCCAATCCTACGGAACCGACCGTAATGGTCGGCTTGCCAGTCAGCTGCTTCACCCAGCCCGCGAGATTCAGCTCGGAGCCTTCGAATTCCGGTTCCCAGAACCGTCTCGTCGAGCAGTGGAACAGATCCACCCCGACATTCACCAGCGGTTTGAGAAATTGCTTCAACTCTTCCGATGTCCCGACGAGCTTCGCCGAATAATCGGTTCCCTTCCATTGCGAGATGCGTAGAATAATCGGGAAGTCGGGACCAACGGCTTCGCGGCAAGCTTGTACGACCTCTGCGGCAAAGGTCGTACGCTCGATGAAGTTGCCTCCGTACCGATCCGTCCGCTGGTTCGTTTTCTCCCAAAAAAATTGGTCGATTAAATAACCGTGGGCGCCGTGTAGCTCAATGCCATCAAACCCCAGATGTTTGGCTTCCGCGGCCGCTTTGGCGAATTCTCGGACGATTCCGACGATTTCCTCTTCGGAGTAGTCGTTCACGCTTCCGCGAGCGCCCATATGCCAGATTTGAGGAACAATTGTTCCTCCCGCATCATGAACCTCGGAGACGACGTTCGCCCATCCGTTCAAGGCTTCTTCCCCGTAGAAGAACGGAACATCCTTCTGATTGCTCGAATCTGCATGGTTAATGACGGTGCCTTCCGTTACGATGAGTCCCACTCCATGCTCTGCTCTGCGGCGATAATAAGCGGCGACGTCCGGTCCCGGAACGCCGTTCGGCGATTTTTGACGCGTCATAGGCGCCATTACCGTACGGTTGGACAGAGATAGCTTACCCGAGGTAAAAGGCTGGAACAGGGCTTGTAACGTTTGTGTGTTCGTCATGGTTTCCCTCCATAAATTATGAATATTTTTAAAATGTGCGCTCTACTGTATTCAATAAATTGTAAAATAACATCTTTAATTCATTTTCACCGATTTGGCGCAGGCTTTCGTAGAGCTTATGTAATATCCTCCTTATGGGACCATCCCGCCTCTCATAATACCACATATTTAGCAAAGCGAAGGCTGCCGCGCGGGAACCCTTCGGCATTGTGCTATCGTATCCGTTAGCGTAATGCCGAATTTAAACAAAAAAATTAATCAACGCCTTGTATAGCGACATATGTCGTTATACAATGTATATAGAGGTGAACGACATGGACAAAGAGATTTTGAAAGGCAGCATCGATATCCTACTACTCTCCATTATCGCGCGGAAGGATACTTACGGTTACGAGATTGTCCAACAGTTAAAGGAATTGAGCCGCGATACATACCAAATGAGTCAAGGGACGCTCTATCCTGCACTCAAAAGACTCGAGAATAAGGAGTTGCTTCGTTCCTATTGGGTCGACAACGAAGCAAGCGGCCGTAGGAAATTCTACGTGCTTACGGAAGCCGGACGGACGGAACTGACCACCAAGCTAATCGCTTGGGATCAAGTACACGCACTGATTCAATCGTGCAGAAAGGTGGGCTATGCATGAATCCTTTTGACACGTATTTAAAGCAAATTCTTCAGAACGTTGAAGTCTCGGAGGGAACTAAGCGGGACCTGTACGAAGAGTTCCTCGATCATCTGGAGCAATTGCGGAAGAGCTATGTCGCTGACGGGGCGCAAGATGAGCATGCAATTAAGCTGGCTATCGCGGATTTCGGTGAATCGGGGCTTGTTGGAGACTTGATGAACAGGGCAGTATCACCGAATCGTAAATGGCTGCAAGCCTTAGCGTGGTGCGTCTTCGCGGCATATGTATTGGTCGTTGTTTACGAACTGTTTTTGAACCGTTCCCGTTCTATGCAATACAGTTACTGGACCCAATGGGCACCTCACCCCAACTTGATCCCGTTCCGCAGCATCCTGCAGTACGCTAATGGTTACGAGCATTACAATTTCGATACTTGGTTCTTTAATCTCTTCGGCAACGTGCTGCTTTTCGTTCCGCTTGGTTTCCTTCTTCCGATCCTGATCGCCAAGGTACGACGGTTCTCTACTATTTTCGTCTGGTCATTACTGGTCAGCTTGGCCATCGAACTGACCCAGCTTGGTACGCGGCGCGGGATCTTCGACGTGGACGATCTCATTTTGAACGTCCTCGGCAGTGCAATCGGTTACGCAACATGGACAATGGCCGCCGCGGGTTGGCGGCTTGCGTTGCGGAAGATCCGCCCTTCATTGGACTAATTGGGCCATAGAAGCTACATCGAACCTGACTGTTAGGCTAACAGGCCGCAGATCTTACCGACGGCCTGTTCGTTCTGCTATCGTACCAGTTAGGTCAATCGTCAATTCCATAAATAACTATGTCATTTCGCTTAACTGAACAAATTTTAAAGAATAAGGGATCCTCAGACTGCCGCAACAGCCGGAGAATCCCTGTTAAAGTAACGTGCCTTTTAGGCCGCTGGGTCAACCGCACAACTAAGCTGGAACGTAGGTCAACCTGATCACCTTCTCGCCAATTCGATCGCTTGCCACGAGGCGCAGCTGCGGCCGTGGACCGGCGAAGAACGGCTTGCCGTGACCCAGCACGACTGGATGGAGATAGAGTCGATACTCATCAACGAGACCGAGCTCCGTTAGACTGTGGGCCAACTCCGGCCCGGCAACTTCAATCTCCCCTTCATGCTGAGCCTTCAGCCCACGTATGGCCGCTGCGAGGTCGCCCTCGATCAGAGAAGCGTTCGGACCGACGGACTTTAACGTCCTCGACACCACCCACTTCGGTTTGCTTTGCCACGCCGCTGCGTATTCCCGTTCCGGCGCATCCCATTCAAAATGGTCTCCGTCCCAATACCGCATGGTCTCGTACATGCGGCGCCCGTACAGGCTGCCCGCCAGGCCGCGCACGTCGTCGATGAAATGACGGAATAGCACGGGGTCGGGCTGAAATGCCGTGTGGTCGTGGTCGACGAATCCGTCCAGAGACTGGTTCAATGCAAAAACGATCTTTGCCATGCGACTGACTCTCCTCCCTGGTTTTCTCGCACATTCATCATCAAGATTACACGTTCCATATGCAGCCTCCTCTATGTCTATATTTTATCATCCAACAGCATGTCCGGTTTCTCATGGATTGCTAATGTGCACAGTCCTGGCCTGACCGAATACAAATTTAATTTAACGAAGGATGGTAAATTAAACAATTCTTCCAGTTAGCTCAATAAAATGAGGTGTGCCGCGGTGGGCTGCCCCATTGTCAATTGTTTAGCTAGCGTACCGGTTAGCGTAACGACAGTTTCAACACATAACTTATCTTATGTATTGAAAAAACCAGCCCCCTTAAAGGACTGGTTCGCCGCTGCCATCATTGAACTCCCTCGGTACGATTAAGTTTTCTCACGAATGCTCGCTTATTCGCAGGATTTCTCCCTTGTTAGACATGTATGAAGGACGCTCGGGTGACCACTTCATAGACCT
>NZ_JBWDNQ010000002.1:0-1021595 GCF_056269285.1 Paenibacillus sp. JT31N11 | reverse complement strand
GTCCCACGGGCACGAACGTTCAATCCCCGGCTATGGCTATCTTACGACCACATAAAAATGAGGTCCACCAGAAAGATCTGGTGACCTCATAATACGAACGGGTACGATAGTGGAGTAGCTACCGCGGCAGATACTCCTATTTTCTTGCAGGAAGTTCAATTATGTAGCGAATAATTCAAGTGAAAAAGCTTATAAATTTATTCGTCAATACTGAGGATGATTGAATTATGAAGTACGTTCTTTTCTTCATAGTCAATGCTGTAGTTGCTTAGTATATCTACGATCAATCATCATTTGTTAAGCCTTTAGTGCAGTCTGTTATCTTAGTCATGTTGGTTTTGGTTATCGATTTGATTAAATACAACAAAAATAAAAGAAAAACTGAATCGAGTTAACGAACACCTATAACGGATCGGTGCTGCTGCCTTTTTACTCTAACGGGTACCTAACTTAACAAAAGACATGTGACTGAAGGAGTTGCTACGGCAGCTCCTTTTGCTTCTTCGCAAAGGCATTAATCAAGAAGTTCCGTTGGGTGTAAGTAGATTGATTGATTTTGGGCTTCCTATTAGGTGGAGTATTTGCGATATAAAGTAAAATTCACATGCAAATTAAATTGGCCCTTACGGTTACAATCTTTTTTGTAATTTCTAGGTACTAACTTTAATGTAGCCGAGTGTTGAACTTACTTTTCACAGTCACCAACTTTAATGTAATTAAGAAGTTGATCAAAAACTCGAAATAGCTTGATATTACTGGATTTTGTAGGTAACAACTACAGTGTCACTGAACAAAAATGTCCGGTTACATTAAAGTTGGAAACTTAACAATAAAGTTGGAACCTTTACATTAAAGTTAGAGCCTGAACAATATTAGTAAGCAACCAGAAGCGTCCCGATGGATTATCCTCGGGACGTTTCTGTACTCAGGAGCATCTATAATGAATTCCATTTGGTGAACGGCTTAATGTCCGCAAGAGTTCACGAACGGCAACCTTTCGTTCAACTAACGGGTACCCATAATGCAAAGACCAGGAACAGATCGCCGCAGCAGGCAACTGTTCCTTTTTCGTTGAAGTAAACGGGCAGGTTAGTTTAATACAACACTACAGTAGTGGGCTATCCGATAAATACTCTCGTGGCTGAGGACGACAATGACATCATTTCACCGAAAGAGATGGAGGTATATGCTGGGGAATCAGCTTTTCGAAGGGTCTTAGAGAATTTGATTCTCAATTCGATAAAGCATAACAACCGGTCCCGTACAAATCTGCTTTGAACAACAACACAGAATGGCTGTATTGACGATCCCTAACGAGGCTAAGGAAATATCCGAAAGTAATGTGATGTTTTTATTTGATCGTTTCTACACGGTTGATCGTACCCGATCTGCCCAAGGAACAGGACTTGGTTGTTCATTACTAAGAGTCTCATGGACAAGATGAACTGAACGCTTATAGAGGAGCTGCACGGGGGAAACTTAAAGATAATCTGCTGTTGTAAATTATGATCTGAGGGTGACATTTTATGACCAATGGCATTAATCGCTAAGCGATAGTTTTATTGAAAGCGACTTGACTTCAGATGAGTCGCTTTTGTTGTCTAAAAAAATTGTTAGAGTCAGCGTGTGAAAGCTACAGGCAACATTTTTTTTCGATAAGTGTAGATAATCAAGGTTAATCCGGTTTCCTGCTTGAACAGGTGGAAATACCTGTAAAAGCCGGTGTGGAAGAGTATCAGAAGGCTGCTTTGAACTAAAGTGCTTAACAAAGCAAGAGTGTCTTATTCTTTTAGTTCCTCCTTTTTATTATTAAATGTCTCTGTCTAAAGATTTTATAAGAAAGTTGACAATTGTAATTGAGTGTACTATATTGTACTTGTTGTATAAGTACAATATAGTACAGGTTGTAGGGATGAATTTTTACCGGAAGACAGTGTTTAAAACGAAAAGTAAGGAGGAGGATTATGAAAAAAGAAACAAGATTTGGAGTAGAGCATATTCAAGCTGAAAGTGCAGTAATGACACAAGTCATTACCGACAAAGAAACTGGAGTGCAATATCTCTTAGCTATATTCCCTAATGTAGGATCAGGGCTTACAGTTTTACTTGATACAGACGGAAAACCTTTACTAAAAAAATAATCTTAAACGGAGTGCTTACATGGAGATTATTATTAGCAGCAATACAAGTAAGCCTATCTACGAACAGATAACATCACAGATCAAAGCTATGATAATGAGTGGTGAACTACAGACTGGTGACCCCATTCCATCTATGCGTTCTATGGCAAAATCTATTCATGTCAGTGTGATTACTGTTCAAAAGGCTTATGAGGATTTGCAGCGGGACGGTTTTATAGAGACTACCGTAGGACGGGGAAGTTTTGTATCGGCACAAAACAAACAATTCTATCAAGAAGAAATCCAGCGCCGGGCTGAGGGACTTTTACAGGAAGCCGCAGATATTGGGCGCACAAATGGTATTCCTGTTGAAAAACTCATCGAGTTATTAAAGCTGTTCTATGTGGAGGAGTAATGGTGATGAACAATGCTTTAACTGTAAATGGACTGACAAAGGCGTATCACGACTTTGTTTTGGACAATGTATCATTTCATGTGCCGCGCGGGTCGATTGTGGGGTTGATTGGTGAAAACGGTGCAGGAAAAAGCACCACAATCAATTCGATTCTTGGATTGAAAAATAAAGATTCCGGCACGGTTACGATTTTCGGCAAGCAGGACCAGGAAATTGATAATGCTGTCCGCAATCAAATTGGCGTTGTTTTTGACGGCAGTAGTTTTCCTGAAGGATTGTCACCTAAAAAGCTAAACAAGGTTTTCCAAAATATTTTTACAGCCTGGGATGAAAAAGGATATTATTCTTTACTAAGTAAATTATCCTTGCCTGCGGACAAAAAGATCAAACAATTTTCCAAAGGAATGAAGATGAAGCTATCTATTGCTGTAGCACTTTCTCACGGTTCCAAGCTTCTGATTTTGGATGAAGCGACCAGCGGACTTGATCCTGTCGTCCGAGATGATATTTTAGATATATTTCTGGAATTTGTACAGGACGAAAGCAACTCCATCCTAGTATCTTCACACATCACAAGTGATTTGGAAAAAGTCGCTGATTATATCGTGTTCATTCATAACGGCAAGGTTATTTTCAACAAACCAAAGGATGAATTGCGATATAAGTACGGGATCATTAAATGTGGTGCGGCACAGTTTGATGCCCTTGACGAACAAGATATAGTCGCTTACCGGAAGCAGGATTATGCCTGGGAAGTATTAGTTGCCGATAAAGATTTGGTGCAAAAAAAATACCCCAATGCAGTGATTGACCGTGCCACAATTGATGATATTATGCTGCTGTATATAAAGGGGGAGCGAAAATGAAGGGGCTTATTCTTAAAGATTTCTATGCAATCCGCGATGGGTTGCTCATCCCCCTGTTAATAATGGTCGTTATTGGAATAGCTCTGTCAGTTTTAAGCTCTCCATGGATTTTGATTGTGATTGCCGGGACTTCGTTTGGCATGATGGCGGTAATGAGCATTCAGAGCGACAAAACGGCGCAGTGGGATAAGTTTTGCGCAACGCTTCCAGTGTCAAGAGTTCAAATCGCTTCAAGCAAATACTGTATGTATATGTTACTTAGCCTGTTGGGAATTGTGGTAGCCTCTATTATTTGTGTTGCTGCTTCAATTATAACATCTGGTTTTGAGTTATCCGCGGTTTATATGAATGTATTCTTTGCACTTATTCTCGCGTTTCTCCCAGCCAGTGTGAATATTCCCTCTTCTTTTTTGCTTGATGGAGAAAAAAGCATTGCCGGAATCATCCTTTCTTATGTAGTTACAGCCGCTGCCTTTGCGGGATTAAGGAAATTGCTGGGCTATTATATGAACATAGAAGAAAATTTGCTATTGGTATACGGTATAGTGGCCGCGATTAGTGTTGTAGCCTATTTGCTCTCATGGATCATATGTCCCAGATGGCTAAGCCGTAAAGAACTATGATGCAAAAATATGAATGGATATTGTGCCCGGTATGCGGTCAAAAAACAAGGATGAAAATGCGGGAAGATACGGAACTGAAAAATTTCCCGTTATTTTGTCCCAAGTGCAAACAGGAAACCTTAATCAATATAGTACAAATGAAAATGTCCGTTATCTCAGAGCCAGACGCTAAGATGCAGAGCCGATAACCGCGGGTACAATCGCAGTTATCGGCTTTCTTTGTATTCATTCATGCAAGAACATTTAATGGAGGAATTAACAAAATGAAAAATAAATCCCGGAATAAGAAACTGACCCTCGTTACTGCCTGTATCATGCTCATATGCCTGCTTGTAATTGCCGTTGTATTTAGGGATTCCCTCTTTTCCAAACCGGAAGGTCCAGCTTCAGTCCGGCCGCAGGATGACCTGTACGCAGCAGTCAATGGTGAATGGTTAGCCTCGACCGAAATTCCCCCTGAAAAAATTTCTGTAGGCGGGCTTGAAGATATTGGCGGCGATGTAGAAGCCCGGCTCATGGCGGATTTTGCCGAAATGTCACCGGACACTGCCACTTCAAGTGGTTTGCCGGAATTTTTGGAATTTTACGATCTAGCCGCAGACTATACCAAGCGAAATGTGGAAGGTGCGGCGCCGCTGCAGCCATACCTGGAACCCATTGATGCGTTGCAAAACCTTTCAGATTTTAACACGGCACTGCCGGATATAATAATCAGCGGCATGTCTCTGCCGCAGATAGCCTCGCCATTGGTGGTCTATGTGCAGCCGGATATGAAGGATGAGCAGCATAACGCACTGTATATGGATATGCCGAAGTTAATCCTGCCTGATGCGGGCTTTTATGATATGCCGGAGGGAGAGAAGCTGCTGGCAAATTATCAGGAAAACTTGCAAAAGCTCTTGGAGATGAGCGGAAGTACACCAGAGGAAGCCGTTCAAATAGCGGAGCAGACGATTGCGTTTGACCGCTTGCTTAAACCGTATTTTAAAACCGCAATGGAAAACAAGGACGCTTCCGCAGGATATAATCCAATGCCGCTTGATGAACTTACCGCAAGCAGCGAATCCATAGACTTCACGGCGCTGGTGTCTACATTGGTGCCAGAGCCTCCCGCATATGTGGTGCTTAGCAATCCGCGTTTTTTCAGCGCATTGGATGAAATTATCAATGAGGACAATTTCCCGTTACTCAAGGGGTGGCTCTACGGGCAAACGGTTTTCGCTGCCGCACCGGCTCTTTCAGAGGAGATGATGGTCACCGCCGATGCCTTTACTATGCTTTTGACGGGTAAAACAGCGATGGACGATCCCCAGACACTGGCTTATCGCTTGGCTTCTGTCCCCTACGACCAGTTAATTGGCGAACACTATGGCCGAATTTACTTCGGCGAAGAAGCTAAGCGCGATCTGACTAAGATGGCGGATAATATCCGCTCGGTGTATACCCGGCGTCTGAAAGCGAATGATTGGCTGAGTGAGGAGACTATCGAGACTGCGATTAAGAAGCTGGAGTCCATGAAAATACACATCGGCTATCCCGAGATGCTCAGCCCGGTGTATTCGCAATTGCATGTCAAAGACGGTACGTTGCTTGATAATTATGTCAGTTTAATGCGACTACTTACGGATGACAATCTACGCAGATGCGGACAGAAGGTAAACCCTGACGAATGGATCCTTCCTGCACACTCTGCTAACGCCGCGTATCATCTACTGAGTAATTCAATCAATTTACCCGCGGCAATCTTGCAAGAACCATTCTATAGCCTGAAGTATTCTCCCAGCCGCAATTATGGCGGCATCGGTGCAATCATCGCCCATGAGATCACCCATGCCTTCGATTCTAACGGAGCAAAGTTTGACCAGTACGGCAGTCTTCGTGACTGGTGGACTGAAGCAGACTACAAGGCCTTTCAGGAGCGTACCCAAGCTATGGTAGTGCTGTTTGACGGTCTGCCGTATGCCGGCGGTAAGGTGAATGGGGAGCTGACTGTAACAGAGAATGTCTCCGACGCCGGCGGCCTTTCCAGCGCATTAGAGGTCGTTCTGGCGCTGCCTGATGCCGATATAAAGGCTTTTTTTGAAAGTTGGGCCACCATTTGGCGACTTAAAGTGACCCCCGAATTTGAGCAATTGTTGCTTGCAAGAGACACCCATGCTCCTTACAAGTTGCGCGCTAACGTACAAATTCAGAACCTTGATGCGTTTTATGAGGTCTTCGATGTACATGAGGGAGATGGGATGTACCTTGAGCCTGAAAAACGTGTGACGGTGTGGTAAAGCAGTTTTGACATCTCGGTCATCATGGCGGGTATCGTTTGTTGCAGAATTTCATCCAAGCTCCTCTACTGTTCAATGCAGAGGAGCAGAAGGCGCTTCTTCATTCTGCTGTTTTTACACAAGGGGCGGGTATCCTTTTACTGGAGCCTTGAACAATGCAAATTTAAAGAAATACTCGTATTCAAATCAAGAACAACTCAGCACCCTTAATCATCATTAATCGTCATTTAACTGGATTCGAAATAATAAGTGGTAATAGTGCACTCGTTAGCGTGTACGTCAAGTCTTTTTTGGCCTTGGCATCCATTATGGTGTGGCTTGCTTAAGTTTGAAGACACGCCCTAATGAATGTACGGAGGAAATTTGAAGAAAATTGGATACATCAGGTATGGAACAGTGGTTTCGCTTTGTCTATAATTGCTGTTTTGGATCTATTTAAAATTCAAGTTGTGGAATTTCCAATTTCCAACTCCAAAAGGACTAATAAGTCGTTAAACTCCCATGAAAATTAAATCTCTGTTACTGTAAAAAGACATTAGTAAAGAAGACGCCGCGCACTCCTTTTTTAAAAAGGGAGCTGCGCCCGAAATGAAGAAGATAGGATTTTGAATAATTAGGAGACTTCCGTTATGGTCACAGAATAACCTAAGTTTTCTAGTCGCCGAACTGCGTACTTTACAATAGATTGTTGCTTCTGTTTGTCAAAATAATCCTCTCCGAGGTCCACGTACATTTCTACACGTGTTAATAGATAGTAGGCAATTCTCAACATAGCATGGGCCACATTTATGGCAGCTCGTTTTTTACTCGGTGATATCCGGATAAATTTGGTCATACTCCCCACTATAGATATTCCGGGACTCAGGGAACATTACAGCAAATATGTGCCGGTTAAATTCAACAGCTTCAGCTCCGACCAATCGTTGATGGGTATGGATGAAATCCGTACCATGCTGGTACGTGGAGGTTTTCTGTCATGAAACTGCTGATTGTCGGTGGGCATGGAATGGTAGGAGATATACTGTTCGTTATTTTCGGATGGAACAAGGGTTTGAAGTCGTCAATACGGCCCGTACGAAGCGCCATTCCGCAGGCTGAAGAGAAGAGACAGGAGTATAGAGACGGCCCGCGGACCGTCCCTCAGCAACCAGCCTTCGCCCGGCATGACCGCCTTGGTCACAACAAGCCTGGGCGGCACTTTTGTGCCGCCCTTATCGATCTACAATAGCAGCCAATCGAATACAGGTAATCGTCCTTTTCTTATGCCTCCCCTATTTCAGATGGAATTGGTATGTATGGATTACCAAGGAAGCGTGTTTTCAAGGAAGAAAAAGGAGCCGGTTGGACCATCCTCAGGCAATGTTGCCGCCATTATGCTCGTACGGCTGCCTTCCACTTCATCAATATCCGCTGCACTTCCACCAATTCTGGTGCTGACCCAACCCGGATGAATGGAATTAACTTTAATCGGTGTGCCCCTGAGTTCCGCTGCCAAATGTATGGTGAAAGCGTTAAGCGCTGTTTTGGATGCGTTATACGCAAAGGTCTTCACGGAATAAAGGGGTTGGTCAGGATTCGCCTGCAGGGAGAGTGATCCCAATATGCTGGACAGGTTGACAATACGTCCGGCATCAGATTTGCGAATCAATGGCAAAAGAATCTGTGTCAGATCAATTTGAGCAAAGAAGTTGGCATCAAATGTATCCCGCAAAACCTTCGATGACAGGGTACTTGTCCGGTTGATAACCTCGATGGACGCACTTTCCTGATCCAGCAAAATCCCTGCATTGTTAATCAGGATATCCAGCTTGCCATAGTTCTCATTCAAGTATTGATAAGCTGCCACATTATCTTCATGCACAGTGACATCGAGTTTAATACTTTCGACTTTGAACCCTTCTTGTTTAAATTGTTGAGCGGCTTCCATCCCTTTTTGAGCATCACGCGCACCGATTACTACCGCAGCTCCTAATTGAGCCAGACCGCGAACCGTTTCCAATCCAATTCCCCGGGCTCCGCCCGTTACCAATGCCACTTTACCGTTTAAATCCTGTGTTGTTGTCATATCTAAATCGTCTCCTTTAATTTTAATAGTATGTGGGTGGGGGATGAAATTTCTTGACGATAAGTGCAATTTTTACGGGAATGATCATTCTCTTATGCTTAAAAAAAAACGATTTACTTTTTTAAAATCTTTATAAATATGGCGGCTCTATCGTAAAGCTTTTCTTTGCTGATCGATGTCCGTGCCAGTACTCTTAGTCCCAATAGCGTATTTTGCATGGACGCCGCCAGATCTTCGGCATCATAATCCGTTGAGAATTCATCGTTCTGCTGTCCCCACTGAATAATAGATGCGAGCAGCTGTTCTTCCTTTGCAAAGCCCGTAATGGCCTTGGCATCAGTAACAGCATCACGTGCGCCCAGCTCAACTGCTGCATTTACAAACAGACAACCCGTAGGGGTATTGTCGGTTTCATCGATGGTGTACTTGAAAATGAAACGTATAGCTTGATCAGCCGTTTCAGCTTTTTTAATTCCTGTCTCAAGATTTTTGTCCATAATTTCTCCATAACGGTCCATAGCCTTGAGAAACAATGCGTGTTTGTCGCTGAAGGTATCATACAGGCTTCTTCTATGAATTCCCATATGTTCAACAAGATCAGCCATGGATGTTTTTTCGTAGCCCTGTTCCCAGAAGAGCTGCATGGCCTTATGAAGAACTGCATTCTCGTCATATTCTTTGCTTCTTGCCATTCAAATTCACCTCCCGAAGTCATCTTATCATTACGGGAACGATTAGTGAAGAATGATTTTAAAATGACTGGTATGAATCTTGACATAACAATTGGTAGTAACTATAATGGTTACAACGGTGGTGATTACCTTGAAACAAATTAGCACGCGTTTTTCGATGGCTGTTCATATCCTTTCCCTGATTGCTGTCAATGTGAACGAATTGACCGGGGACTACATTGCAGGTAGTGTGAATACAAATCCTGTGGTAATCCGAAGAATTATGGGGATGTTAAAAAAAGCGGGGCTAGTGGAAATACGTCCTGGGGTAGGTGGCGCTTCTCTTCTTAAAGAGTCTGAGGAAATTACGCTTCTTGATATATATCGCGCTGTTAATGTGATTGAAGATAACCAATTATTCCGTGTTCATGAAGAACCGAATATAGAATGCCAGGTCGGCCGGAATATCGAGACCGTTCTCCGAGCCGAATTGTATGAGGCTCAATCCGCTATGGAACAGAGGTTGGCACAAACGACATTGAGTCAACTCACTTCAAGATTCACTTAAATGAGAGCTCCCATAAGAGAGCTTTTATTTAAATATAAGAGATATAAAATTTGACCTATACGTTGCTTATATTTTTGGGGAAGAAACTAACTTTGCCGCCAAAAGACGGCGAAGCCGTTTCTTCTTATATAAACATGTTGTAACCTATACGGTTATAACCAAATTGATTCACATTAGGAGGAATGCGAAGATGAAAATCTTGGTGACAGGCGCAACAGGGAAATTGGGAACAAAAGTAGTTGAAACGCTGCTGAAATCAGTACCCGCTAGTCAATTAGCGGTCAGCGTTCGCGACCCGGAAAAAGCAGCAGGACTGCAAGCCCGGGGAGTAGAAGTTCGGCATGGGGATTTTGACCGCCCGGAAACATTGGATTCCGCCTTTGCGGGTATCGACCGGCTCTTAATCATATCAGCAGATGGGGACAACGAGACAAGAATTCGCCAACATACTGATGCGGCAGCAGCGGCACATCGGGCGCAAGTTGGATTCATTGCCTATACCAGTGCAGTAAATGCGAGTGAAAGCAAGCTGTCCCTTGCTCTCGTACACCGTGTCACGGAAGAAGCCATTATTAAAACGGGAATTCCGTACTCCTTCCTGAGAAACAACTGGTACTTGGAGAATGAGATCGGGAGCATTCAAGGAGTGTTGGCAGGAGCGCCGTGGGTGACATCTGCTGGTAAAGGCAAGACTGGCTGGGCTTCACGTCAGGATTACGCGGAGGCAGCGGCAGCAGTATTGGCGCAAGAGGGGCACGAGAATACGATCTATGAGCTTTCTGGCAAACTGTTGACTCAAGAAGAACTGGTGTCTGTTATTGGAGCCGTATTAGGTAAAGAAGTATCTGTGCAGCAAGTCGATGATGCCCAGTATGCCGAAATCATGAAAAGCGCGGGCGTGCCAGAATTCGTCATCCCTATTCTCGTGGGTATCCAGCAGGGCATCCGGGAAGGCACACTTGAGATCGAAAGCAGTGATTTGGAAAAGCTGCTCGATCGTCCAGCTACGCCAATCAGGGAGGCACTGACCCAAATCATTAACGGAATCTCTCAAGCTTAATAATTGAATTCCATTAGAAAACCGTCCTTTCGCTAAGTGAGGGCGGTTTTTTTCTATGGGATTTCGGCGGAAAACTTGAAATTAACGCATCATTAATTCTTCATTCTGTATAATTTATGGGCAATAACAACAACCTAAATGACAGGAAAAAATTTAAAAACGGGGGCTGCACAACTACATGAAACTAAATTGGCTCATTCCATTTCTTGTCGTTCTATCTATAGGTTCTGGTTGTACACAAAGAAGTATAGATCAAAAAGCGCCGCAGCCTGAACCGCGCAGCCTGACTGAGCAATCCAAAACACAATTACAGTCTGCGACACCTGATCTATTGGATGGGTCGGAGCAAAAAATCCGTCAACCCCATTCCCTCTCTCTATCGGATTTGCGAAATAAGTACCAAAGTACATTTCTGCTAAATGGTTCTGCAAAAAAACGTGAAGTCGCTTTGACATTCGACGATGCGCCTGATGCTGATTTCACCCCGCAAATACTTGATGTTTTGAAAAAAGCGGGAGTCAAAGCAACATTTTTTGTGATTGGAAACCGGGCTGAATCACACCCCGATATCATGAAACGCATTGTTCAGGATGGCCATTTAATTGGTAATCATTCCTACAATCACGCGAATCTCCCGAAATTGTCCGACGCCGAGTTTAGGTATCAAATTAATAAAACGGATCAGCTTATTCGTCAATTCACCGGATTTACTCCGAAAATTGTCAGGCCGCCTTATGGAAATATAAGTGAGAGACAAATCCAGTGGTTAGCGAGTCAGCACAAAAAAATTGTGAATTGGAACGTAGATTCTCTGGATTGGAAAGGTTTAAAGGCCGAACAGGTAGAGGGGAATATCCTTGCCCATGTGTACCCGGGATCCATTATTTTGCAGCATGCTGCCGGTGGAACGGGTGAGGATCTATCGGGAACGGTAAAGGCCCTGCCAAACATTATTAGCAAGCTTAAAAACGATGGGGTCAAGTTGGTTACGATTACCGAATTACTGAATATCCCCGCCAAATAAACAGGGTACAGAGGATACCGAATGTCTGGGCGATCATGGCCCGGTAAGTTCAGCCATTCACGGTGAGTGGCTGAGAAGATTCGTTCAAATGTGAGGATTAGGCTCTTTAAGTAGTCTTGACTCAAAAATCCGGGTATTTAAGCGGTGTCATTAGTCCAGATCGTAATCATCATTACAGATCGTATATCAATAGAGCTTCTACATGAGCTAATGATTGTATCCGTAACCATGCGGGAAATGTACAGTGAAAGTGGAGTAAAGGTGCAGAAATAATATAAGGTTTTGCCGACGTCAAAAAAATTCAATACAAGGAGAATTAAGATGAAGATGTATAAAAAACCAACAATGATAATGTTAGCGCTTACAGTTATGTTGGTATCAGTCATGTTCCTTACAGGATTGCGTACGTCCGCCGAGGAGAATGACCCGCCTGAAGACAGCATCGATTCCGGGCTTATCTATGACTATCTTGTAGATAGCTCGCTTCCGGCAGATATTCCCGAAGAGAAAAAATTTAGAACGCTGCAGGCGGCTTATGCAGCCGCGCCGGCAGGGACGGCAGACAATCCGACAGTGATTGGCCTGAAGCCGGACGTCTACCAAATTACGGGAACGGCTACCGAGCCGGGACTGACCATTACTAAAGACTATATAACCTTGCTTGGACTTACCGACGATAGAGGTAAAGTCGTGCTCGCCGACAATCGCGGTAATAAGCAAGGAGCCGGTACGGAGACGACTTCCAATAACGGTTATGTCGTCATTGTAAGAGCAACCGGATTCACAGCCAAGAACCTTACATTCCTTAACTATACGAACATAGATTATGAATATCCGGGCGATCCGGGCAAAAACCTGACGAAGCGGTCGAATGTAGAAACACAGGCAGTGGCGCTGCAAGCGTCTGGTGACAAGCACACCTATATGAATGTTGCTTTCCTCAGCAGATTAGACACACTCTTCTTGCAGACTACGCGTGCCTATTGCAAGAATTGTTATCTGGAGGGTACTGCGGATTTTCTTGGAGGCGGAACAATCAGTGTCTGGGAAGACTCTGAGATTGCTTTTCCGGATGGTTATGGACCTGTAATGGCGGCATCAGGCATTGTCTTCATTAATACGAAATTCACGTCAGATCGAGGCGTGGGCTTCTATAAAGGATTCTCGAATCCGGTTGCGCTGATCAACAGCACGCTGCCTGTATTCACCCCAACAACGCCTAACGTATGGGGAACTACGACCCCGATCGTCAGAAATAATTTATATTCTCTTACGTACAACACGAAGGATACCGCCGGTAACAGAGCGGAATTTGTAGATAGCCTTAATGGCGAGCCTGCCAATCATACATCGAGAGAATTATCGGATGAGGAAGCGTTAGCCTTCAACCCATGGAATCTGCTCCGCGCAACGCCAACGGGTGTCGCAGACGATTGGGATCCAGCGGGCCTTAAAGAGCAATACGCAGACCAGGGCGACTTAATCTACAGAATGGCGATCACAAGCGGAACGCAATCGATTCGAACGGGTGGAGAAGGCGCTGTCCTTAAAGCCTCCGTATCACCCGCAAGAGCGCCTGACAAGACAATTACATGGTCTACGGATTCAGACCTGATCTCTTTAAGCAGCAGCACAGGAGAGGAAATCGTTGTAACCGGCCGGAATACGACAGAACAAGCCGAGTATGTCACGGTCAGAGCAACTGCAGCTAACGGTTTTTATGTTACGGCGCATATTTATGTTGAGCCGGAGTATATTGATCCGCCGACGTTCGTTGAAAAGCCGATTTTAAATGCACCGGCAAACGGCAAAGTAAGTCTCAATTATTCGATGGATCTGGGCAAGAAGGAGGATCAATCGGTCATTACATGGTACATTAGCGACGATGCTGCAGGAACAAATTCAAGAGCAGTCGCCATGAGCAGAGGGAATTTGCCCTTGAAGGAGTACACGCTTACTCCGGGTGATGCTGGAAAATATATTCGTGCAGGCGTTGAGCCCAAGCACTCGATCAGTAATCCGGGCCCAGCGGAATACGCCATGTCCGCCGCACCGATCCGGGAGGCAGACATCCCATCGATGAACGTTTCTCCTAACTTCCGAAACTTCGTCACAACAACAAACGCGGAATACACCAGCGGTTTGTGGACCGTTGCCGGCAACTGGACATCGGCAGCGGGGGCGAATCTGGTACATGGCTATGGGGTTAGAGCGGCTTCGCAGGGAGCGGCGCTGTACTATCAGCAGGATGCCAAGTTTGGAGATATGCAAATCAATGCGGTGCTGTCGCCTGAGAAGATTGAAGGTCAAGGCTTTGGAAGCCCTGGCTCTGGCAGCGACGAACCACTCGTACAGAAATCGGATATCTTTATTAAATACGATCCGCGTACAAAGACCGGATACTCGTTGAGGTTCTGGAGAACAACACAATCCGGACAGAAAGTCATGTTCCAGCTTTATAAGATCGACAATGGTATAGGCCGACCTATTAGCGACACACAAGTATTAACAGGCGTTCTCAAGCCAAACACGTATATCAATCTCGCAATAACAGGAAATACCTTTACGGTAAGCGCCTATAACGATGTGGATGACGAGGTATTATCCCTCGCGGAAACGATTGCTCCGAATGATTTTGGCGGGGCGGGCGTGCAATGGTCTGGAACCGTTTCGAACGGAAACAGCAATGTGTACAGCCGCTTTGATATATCCTACCCCGGGACAGATCCGGGCACGCCGACAGATCCGGGCACGCCGACAGATCCGGGCACGCCGACAGATCCGGGCACGCCGACAGATCCGGGCACGCCGACAGATCCGGGCACGCCGACAGATCCAGGCACGCCGACAGATCCGGGCACGCCGACAGATCCAGGCACGCCGACAGATCCGGGCACGCCGACAGATCCAGGCACGCCGACAGATCCGGGCACGCCAACAGATCCGGGCACGCCGACAGATCCGGGCACGCCAATAAACCCTGACACTCCGGTGAATCCTGTAAATCAGAGTAGCGAAGCGGATGTTATGGTCAATGGGAAAGCTGAACATATAGGAACAGTAACGACGACATCTGAGAACAATCGTACAACGGCAGCGATAGTCATTAACTCTGAGGAACTGCATGCTGTCCTTGAAAGAGCAGGCCAGCATGCAATCATTGAGATATCAACGAATTTGAGCTCTGATTCTGTTAGTGGAGAATTTACCGGCCAATCAGTCCAAATCATGGAGCAGAAACAGGCAGCAGTGAAAATAAAGACTCCGAATGCGACTTATACGCTGCCTGCACAGCAGATTAACATTGACAAGCTATCAGAACAATTTGGTGCAGGCGTAAGGCTCGAAGATATAAAAGTACAAATCAAGATAGCGGCACCGACGGCAGCAGCGATGGAAATCGTTGAGAATTCAGCGGCTAAAGGAGAATTCAGCATCATCGTTTCCCCGCTGGACTTCACGGTGAGAGCTTCTTACGGGGATACCGCAATTGAAGTGGCCAGATTCAATGCTTATGTGGAACGTACAATTGCTGTACCGGAGGGTACTGATACAGGAAAAATCACAACGGGTGTTGTTATTGAGCCTGACGGAACGGTTCGGCATGTACCCACCAAGGTTGTTAGGATTGACGGCAAGAATTTTATAAAAATAAACAGCCTGACAAACAGCACTTACACTGTAGTCTGGCACCCGGTTGAGTTTAAGGATGTCGCAAGTCATTGGGCTAAAAATGCCGTTAATGATCTGGGGTCGCGAATGGTGATCCAGGGGGGCGGCGACGATCTGTTTAATCCGAATCTGGAGATTACACGGGCAGAATTTACAGCGATTCTCGTTCGAGGATTGGGCTTGAAGCCGGAAAGCGGAGCCGGTACGTTCTCGGATGTAAAAACATCGGATTGGTTCAGCGACGCGGTTCAAACGGCAGACGCTTTTAACCTGATCAGTGGGTATGAAGATGGTACTTTCCGCCCGATGGATAAAATCACCCGGGAACAAGCGATGGCAATCATCGCTAATGCAATGAACGTTACCGGCCTGAAAGCAACGCTTCCATCCAGAGCAGCAGAAGAATTGCTTCTTCCGTTCGCAGATGCCAATAAGGCCTCCGAATGGGCGATGGACGGTATTTATGGCAGCTTGCAGGCAGGAATCGTTATGGGCAGAAGCAGCGGGGAGCTCGCTCCGGAAGCTTACATCACCAGAGCAGAGGCTGCCATCCTTGTTCAGAGACTTCTTCAGAAATCCAACCTGATTTAAATCTGCCAGGACAAAAGGTTATCCTTCAAGCAATAAGCTGCTTGCGGGGTAACCTTTTTTCAAACCATCGTGAAAAAGGCGATAGAAAGAGCATTCTTAATCCTGCAGGGGAAACAATTATGCTGAAAGAAAAGCCGCCGTAAGGTCTTGATATATGGAGGTGTCATTAGCACAGATCATAATCATGGGTACAGATCGTGCATCAAACCGTCTTCAAATGAACTAATGATTGTATCTGAAACGCTGCAGATGAATGTACAGTGAAGTTGCACAAAACTAATAATACGGAGGTCAAGCAAAATGAAGAGAAAAGGTTTAGCGTTATTGCTTAGCATGATTATGATCTGCAGCATCGTTCTGTCCGCGTGCTCCGGCAAAGGTGCGGAGAACACGAGTGCACCAGCTGCAGGAGAGTCACCGGCCGGGAACGATGCAGCTGCAACGGATGTGGTTGAACCGGAAGCGCCAACGGAAATCACAATTATGCTTCCATTGAATACACCAGAGACGCCGCCGGACAGGATTAAGAATGAAGTAGAGAAGCTGACCAATACGAAGCTTACTTATCAATTCTTTCCGGCAGATGCGTATGAGGAAAAATTGAACACCGCGTTTGCAACCGGATCGCTGCCGCAGGTCACATATTTGAAGAATCAAGCCAGCTTTATTTTATTTAAAGATGCCATTCGTGATGGACAGTTCTGGGAAATCGGCCCGTATCTCCAAGAGTTTCCAAACCTCGGCAAATTAAAGGAAATCATTCTAAACAATACGAAGGTAGACGGAAAAATCTACTCGTTGTATCTAGGAAGAGAATTAGCGCGTCAAGGTATGATCTACCGCAAGGATTGGGCGGACAAATTAAGCTTGAAGGCTCCCGCCAATGTGGATGAATATTTTGAGATGCTGAGGGCGTTTACCGAAGATGATCCCGATGGCAATAACAAGGACGATACCGTCGGCTTGACGGATCGTAATGATCTGATCTACGGCGCTTTCAAAACAGCTGCTGCATGGTTCGGTACGCCGAATAATTGGGGCGAGCAGGAAGGTAAACTGCTGCCTGAGTTCATGTTCCCGGAATATATCGAAACGATGGACTACTTCGCCAAGATCCGGGATGCGGGATACATGAATAAGGACTTTGCTGCAACGAGTAAAACCGACCAGGTTAATATGTTCCAGGCAGGAACAGCAGGTACTTATATCGGTTCGATGGCAGATGTGAACGGTTTGTTCAATAATCTGGTCAAGAACGTTCCTACAGCTGAAGTTGACGTTCAAAGCCACATTAATGGACCTAAAGGCACATTTGGCAGCTGGACCATTCCCGGCTACAACAATGTTGTTTTGTTCCCGAAATCGGCCATCAAGGATGAAGCCGAATTAAAGAAAATATTAGCGTTCTTCGATAAAATGATGACACCTGAAGTTGCAAATATGATGTACTGGGGCATTGAGAATGAACATTATACCATCGTTGACGGTCGTGCGAAAGATGGAGACGACCCGGACAAGAACATTAGAGAAGTGAAAGGCTATAAGGACAGCGTGATCGGTGAGCCTGAAACAAATGGCCGATACGAGCCTTATTACACGCTTGACGCCGCTAATAAAGCCGTACAATTATCGAAGGAAAATGAAGGCTTCATGATCAATGATCCGACAACAACTCTGGATTCTGCAACTTATACGGAGCAAGGTGTACAGCTTCAGCAAATTATTACAGATGCTACTTATAAATATATTTACAGGAGCATTGATGCAGCCGGATTTCAAGCGGCTATCAAGGATTGGAGAGAACGCGGCGGCGATAAAATCATTGAAGAATATAACGCAGCTTATAAGAAATGAGAGCAGGGCAAAACCGGTAATGAGGTGTAGTCAAGCGGAAGAGATTGTGGATTGAACAATCTCTTCCGAATCGTTAATTCTGTCTGAAGAAAGGAAGAACGATCATGCAAGACTCAGCAGTTCAAACTGCGCAAGCCTATGTGCCAAAACCCGGCAGCAGCGAGCTAAAGAAACGGATCTGGAAAAACAAGCTGCTGTATATCATGATCGCCCCCGGTCTGATTTATTTTGTTTTATTTAAATATTTACCGATGTACGGGTTGATTATCTCGTTTCAGGACTATAAGCCCTTCAAGGGGATAACCGGAAGTGAATGGGTGGGCTTCAAGCATTTTGAAAGATTGTTCACCGAGCCGGATTTCATCAACATTCTATTGAATACGCTTATTTTGTTTGGGATGAATCTGATCTTCTTCTTCCCGATTCCGATAATTCTGGCTTTAATGCTGAATGAGGTCCGAATATCTTATCTAAAACGAACGATTCAAACGATCATTTACATTCCTCATTTTATGTCATGGGTCATTATTGTATCGATCAGCTTCGTTATGCTCACGATGGACGGCGGACTGATCAATGAGCTTCTCGTCTATTTTGGCTTTAATGAAGTGAACTTCCTGCTAAGCTTGGAATGGTTTAGACCCGTGTACATTCTACAAGTAATCTGGCGGGAGGCAGGGTGGGGGACGATTATATATTTAGCAGCCATTGCAGCAGTAGATTTGCAGTTGTATGAAGCAGCCCGCATTGATGGCGCCGGCCGGTTTCGGCAAATTTGGCATATTACATTGCCGGCTATCCGGAGCGTGGTTGTCTTGTTATTGATTCTGAAAATAGGCGACGTTCTTGAACTCGGCTTTGAGCATGTCTATTTATTGTTAAATACGATGAACCGCGGTGTTGCAGAAATAATAGATACCTACGTATTTACGGCTGGATTAAGACAGCAGCAGTTCAGCTATAGTGCCGCAATTGGCGCTTTCAAATCGATTGTCGGGCTTATTTTGATTGCAGCCGCAAACAGATTGGCCAAAAAAATGGGGGAAGAGGGTATCTACTAATGGTCGAAGATACTTCATTCCGGGGACGATTGTTCTCTTCCGTTAATCTTGCCATCCTGATCCTGATTGCCTTGATTATGATTCTGCCGTTCATCCATATCATCGCAGGCTCGTTCACAACCTCTGCAGAGCTATCGGTCAGGAGGTTTGTACTTATCCCAACGCGGTGGAGTCTCGATGCTTACCGCTTTATCTTCTCCACGAGCACCATCGCTAAGGCATTGGGAGTTTCCGCCGGGGTTACCGCTGCCGGAACGGCATTCAGCATGTTCATTACTTCGTTAATGGCTTACGGACTTGCGCGTAAAGATGTGGATGGCAGAAACATGATCATGTTCCTTGTCGTCTTTACGATGCTGTTTAATGGGGGCTTGATTCCAACCTTCCTGGTCGTGAAAGAACTGGGCTTAATCGATTCTTATTGGGCACTCATTGTTCCGGTTACGGTAAATGCCTTCAATATGGTAATACTCAAAAACTTTTTCCAAAACATACCTGAAGGTCTTGAAGAGTCGGCGAAAATTGATGGCTGCAACGACTTTGGCATCTTTTTTCGAATTGTGCTGCCGTTATCCTTGCCCGCGATAGCGACGATTTCACTTTTCTACGCGGTGACCTATTGGAACACTTATCTTTCAGCCATTCTGTATTTGAATGATAATGCCAAATGGCCCATACAGATCCTGCTGCGGCAGATTGTTATTCTCGCCAGCGGTATGAATAGCGATTCATCCATGGATAGCGAAGTCCCGCCACCGGATCAGGCCATTAAGATGGCGGTTATTGTTGTAGCCACCCTCCCGATCCTGCTTGTCTATCCATTCCTGCAAAAGCATTTTGCCAAAGGCGCACTGCTCGGTTCGGTTAAAGGATAGTCAATGGCTGGCTTACGAAAATAAAGCATGAAGGAGAGATATTGGAATGATTAATCAAGCAGAGCACGGCAGGAGGATTCAACGAACCCCTCTGGAATGGGCAGAGGCAGCCTGCAATTCTTTAATGAACCGATATTCACCGATGCAGTTGCCGCCGGCTAACCGCTGGCATTATCATCAGGGTGTGTTCCTGTGCGGGATGCTGCAATTATGGCAGAAAAATCATGACCAACGTTATTTGCTGTATGTGAAAACGTATGCGGACCTGCTGATTGATGAATATGGCAATTTCTACTTTCAACGTGACGAACTGGATGCGATACAGGCTGGGCTTATTCTGTTCACGCTGGATGAACAATTCGGAGAAGCGCATTACCGGTTGGCGGCAGCTAAATTACGGCAGCTTTTCCATACCTTCAATCTGACTTCCGAGGGCGGATTTTGGCATAAAGATAAGTATCCATACCAAATGTGGCTGGACGGTTTATATATGGGCGGAGTTTTCGCCGTGAAGTATGCGAGACATTATAACGCTTCCGAATTAGTGGATCAAACGTTGAAACAGGAAAAGCTGATGAGAACGCATATGCAGGATCCGCGGACGGGATTGTACTATCATGCCTGGGATGAGCGCCGTCTCATGCCGTGGGCTGACCCGGAAACCGGCTGTTCACCGGAATTCTGGGGGAGATCGGTCGGCTGGTATGCCATTGCCATTGTTGACTTGATGGATGATTTGCCCGCAGGGCATCCCGCAACCGCCGAGTTAACCGGACATATTCGCGATCTACTGTATAGCTTGATCCGTTATCAGGATAAAGCCAGCGGTATGTGGCATCAGGTAATAGACAAGGGCAGCCGCCCCGACAACTGGTTGGAGTCATCCTGCACAAGTCTGTTTGTCTATGCGATTGCCAAGGCAATCAAACATGGTTATGTGGATGACGATTGCCGGTCTGCTGCTATCGCAGGGTATGAGGGATTAATTCATTCCCTCTATGAGGATGAGCAAGGTCTTGTCATGCCGGGCATTTGCGTGGGGACCTCTGCGGGCGACTATACCCATTATGTGACAAGGGAAACCAGCGGGAATGATCTGCACGGAGCCGGTGCGCTCATCATGGCGTGCTGTGAAATGGATGGTCTTGTCCAGGCTTAATAATCAAACATTCAACCAGTCTGTCGGTCCTGACGGTATTTGCCCGGCGTTATGCCTTCTATTTTACGGAACGAACGAATGAAATTTTGGGAATTATTGTACTGCAGTTTTTCAGAAATTTCTTTTATGGACATCGTGGTCTCGACCAAATATCTGATCGCTTTGCTGTGGCGATGCACGGCTAAATACTCGCTGAAGGGGATGCCTACCTCCTTACGGAATACACTGCTTAAATAGTTGGGATTGTAATGCATTCTGGCGGCAATGGAATCCAGCGAAATCTCTTTATCAAAGTCTTCTTGAATAATCATGATGATTTGTTCGGAGATATTCTTGTATTGCGATAATGTCCGTTCTTCAATAGCCACGATAATGGGTTCGATTACGGATTGCCGCAACCAAACCTTGATTTCCTTTGTTGTCCGCAATTTGAACATGCGCTCGAAAACCGACTGGTTATCGGTAAATGGCATGTACTGGATGCCAAGGGAGTGTGTGAGCTGGATAAAGTCGATGAGTAATCGGGTTGTCCAAATTTCGTATTCCTTTGGCCCCATACGATTATTTGATAAATTCAGGTAGAACAAAGCCAATAGCTTGTCTACCTCCTCGCGATCCGCAAGTTTAATGGCATCCGACAATTCGTTCTGCACTTTGGAGGGAAAGAACGTGTGGATGGGATATCCCCCTTGCGGCAGCTCCTGGTAATAAATAATCGCTTTATCTCCCAGACGTATCCGGTTTTTCAATGCCTCTATGCTTTCTTGATGGGCCTGCTGGGTCGTGGACAGATCAAAGAACGGCAGGCTGACCCCTATGCTGACATCCACATGGAGATATTTGAAAATCGTACGTTGAATGTCTTGGGCCAGTAAATAAATATCTTCTTTCAATTTGTCCGGGTCTGCTGCGTTGTTCAGCAAAATGGTTGTTTGAGATTGGTCGATGACGACCGGCGTTAATCGGCGATTCTCGGCAATCAATTCTTCTATAATATTGTTAATAGCAAACAGCAACAGGTCCAAATCATTGTCGTCATACCGCGTTCCTTCCAATGTGTCAATCTGGATCGTAATGACGGACAATTGTTTATATGAATCGGTGAAGCCCAGCGATTGGAGCTTTTCGCTGATTTCCCTGGAGCCCAGTCCGCCCTGGAACAGCTTGAACATGAACAGGATTTTGAGCTGCCCTGTTTGTGTTTGCAGCTGACCCTCCAGCTCGGAAGAGAAATGAAACAATTTCTTGATGGGATTATAGATTCTCTTCGTTACGATCCAGGCGGTTATGAGCGCAGCAAGCAGCAGCACGATGCAGATCACGGCCGTAAACCAGCCAATTGCACGCGATTCCTTTGTCAGTTCTTTGATGGATATGAAGGATAGATAGATCCATCCGTTGTAATCGGATTTTTGGTAGGTAACGGTAAATTCAGTACTATGATTGTTAATCTGGAATTGTCCGGAAGAGGGAACCAGATCTGATATCGGATCAAGCACGGATAATTTGACATCCACATCTTTAAGCAAAGTCGGATTGGCTTCCAGGAAGATCTGTTGGTTCTGGTCTACGATCATTACGGATTCATTGGCCACATCATAGGAAAACATTTTACCAAGATAACAGACGGGGATTTGCGTAATAGCCAAGCCCTTTTTATTCATTGAATTGATGGGCAGTTTTTTAATTAATTGGATATTGGATTGGCAGTTGTCATAGGCTGCTGAATTATTAATAGGAGAGTCGACCATCCATACAGAATCGAACGGAAGATCAAGGTACCGGGTAAAACGATCCGCGTCTTTGATCTGATCCAGGCGATATAACCCGACATTATCAATAAACCATCTCTTATCCTGACTAAGCAAAATGATATCCGAAATGCCTGTATCGAAGGTTTGGAGATGAGTCAGTTCCTTTCTGATCTGATTGTACTGTTTAAATTGAGTTACAGTGAGGGGCTCGGTAAGGGTATCGATTAACAAGGCTGAGTTGACAAAGTAGGTAAGAGAATGGTCCGTTGTCTTCAATACTTGTTCAACGCTATTTTGAATACGAAACAGGTTCTGCTGCTTTGAATGATTGGCATTAATCTGAATCGTATGCGATGCCTTGAAGTATGAGAATATCCCAATCGTGATGACGGGCAGTGAACCAATGATTACACCAAATAACAGGATTTTTAGAAAATACATATTCGGTTGTTTACTCATTGATCCTCCTGGAAGAAAGATGATTGCGTCAGCGGGCGAGACTATAAAGCTTTGATATAATACGATGGATTCGTTACAATAAGTATAGCGCTTACATTCGGGAATTCAATACATATTTGTGCTCTATCATCCTAACCAGGGCAATGGTGAATGAACGGAGGAGGAGGTCAAGCAGATGAGGAGCATAGGGATGATAAGACTGTTTGTCTTGACCGGCATATTCATGATGCTCCTTAGCGGATGCTTCTATAATAACACTGGAGATAATGGAAAGACAAAGCAAAAAGAGGACCCATTGGAAATCACCTGGACGGCAATTCTTTATGCGCCTGCACCACCCTCTGATGTTGTGATCAGCAAAATTGAGGAAGCTACAAACACAGATTTGAGCTTTACCTGGGTACCGGACGCGGTAAGTGAAGATAAAATTACAATCGCGCTTGCTTCGCACACCCTTACCAAGGTTGTCACGATTCAAGACATCAAGAGCACTGCCTACTTGAATGCTGCCCGCGGCGGAGTGTTCTGGGAAATAGGTCCATATCTCAAGGATTTTCCCAATCTAAGCAATATGAATCCGTCGATTCTGCAGGATACGGCCATTGACGGCAAGAACTACGGCATCTACCGGGAACGTGATTTGTCCAGACAAGGAATTATTATTCGTAAGGACTGGCTGGAGAAGCTTGGTTTGCCGGAGCCTGAAACCCTCAATGATTTGTATAATATCTTTGTCGCCTTCAAGGAGCGGGACCCGGATGGCAATCTGATTCATGATACATTTGGAATACCTGACCGCAATGATTTGGTATTCGGTATATTTAAGACGCTGGCTTCCTACGAAGGAGCTCCGAATAGCTGGGGGTTGAAGGATGGAAAGCTGGTTCCTGATTTCATGTTCAAGGAATATATGGATACGATGAAATTCATGAAGAAGCTTTATGTGGAGAAGCTGATCAATCCGGACTTCGCCGTGACGAGCAAACAGCAGCAATGGGATTATTTTACGAATGAACATGCCGGTGTGTATATCGGGAATATGGATGATTCCAAGAATCTGAATAGTGCCTTGCTGAAAGTGAATCCCGATGCGCAGCTTGATTTGATCAACCGGATCAATGGGCCTGATGGCAAGCCTCATATATGGTCACAAGCCGGGCATAACGGGGTCTATGTTTTTCCCAAATCACAAGTGAAAACAGAAGAGGAATTGAAGCGGATTCTGGCTTTCTTCGACAGGTTGGGGGATCCGGATATATACAGGTTGACGCAGCTTGGCATAGAAGGGATTCATTATAAGGTGATCGGCGAGCGGGTTTATGAAAATATTTCAGGTGCCGCAGCAGCAATCGAGAAGGATGTTCGGCCACTGTCTTCGATTCAGGTCACCGTTCCCGAGCTGCTTAAACCGGATAATGACCCGTTACGGAAGAAGAATATTTTGTTCAACGCGGACAATGTCAATTTTATTGTTGCGAATCCTGCGGATGCTCTGGAATCGGTCACCTTCAATGAGAAAGGGAATGAACTGAACCAAATCATGGAGGACGCGACCTATGATTTTATTCTGGGCAGCATTGATGAAGCAGGATTCCAGAAAGCCATTGCGGTATGGAGCGAGCAAGGGGGAAATCAAGTCATTGACGAATACAATGAGGCATACCATGCAGCCCATTAGGTTAGAGCATTCAGCCCTTAAAGCAGATCATGCAGGGGACGGTTCGTTTAAAAACAATCATGGAAGCAGCCTTGGCTGATCACAGGATCCTGGTGATACAAACGGCAGTTTCTTCAATAACAGTACTCTCCTCCTGCAGCCGTAGGGGGTTTTTTACGTGCAATCATTGATGTCTGTTGATTATGAAGCAAAGCTTGCAAGATTATATCCGCTGGCAAATGCCCAGTTTCGCGTCATGTGCTCCAGCCTTCGAAAAATCTGGCGCTCTCCTGATTATATCCGGTTATGATGAAAGGGTGTTATGCTCGATTTAACAAAGCATAAAGGTGGAGATTACATGGTGCGTACTATACATGTGGACGAAATTGTCGATAACGTGGCTCGTTTATGTTGGGAGGCCTGCTATTATTTGCCTGCAGACATCGTGGAAGGCTTCAGGAAAGCAGAGCGGACAGAACAATCGCCTTTGGGCAAATCGATCATCAGTCAGCTCATCGAGAATGCCGAATTAGCAGCTGAGCAGCATATGCCTTATTGTCATGATACGGGACTTGCTATCGTATATGCCGATGTGGGCCAGGATGTTCACATTACGGGCGGTCCTTTCCTGGAAGCGATCCAGGCGGGTGTTCGAAAAGGCTACGAGGAGGGCTTCCTGCGCAAGTCGGTGGTCGGCGATCCGCTGCTGCGCGTAAATACAAACGACAATACGCCGGCTGTCGTTCATACGGAAATCGTGCCGGGGGATCAAATCAAGCTGACCTTGCTGCCCAAAGGCGGCGGCAGTGAAAATATGAGCGCCATGAAGTTTCTGCTGCCCGGCGAAGGGGAAGAGGGTGTCAAGCGGTTTGTGCTCGATACCATTATTGCTGCCGGAGGAAAAGCGTGCCCGCCGATTGTAGTCGGCGTCGGGATCGGCGGCTCCTTTGACAAGGTGACGGCGATTGCCAAGGAATCTGTGCTGCGTGAAATCGGACAGCATCATCACGAACCGCATATTGCGAGGCTTGAGAGGGAGTTGCTTGAGCTGGTTAACAAGACCGGAATCGGACCGCAAGGACTCGGCGGAACCAATACCGCACTTTGGGTATCCGTGGAAACCTATGCCTGCCACATTACGGCGCTCCCGGTCGCCGTTAATATTCAATGTCACGCCGCGCGGAAACAATCAACAGTCATTTAGGGAGGAGCTGTACAAGGTGACACAATACCGTGTAAGTACGCCGCTTGCTGAAGATTTCATTCATCAGCTCAAGGCTGGGGATGAGGTGCTGCTCTCCGGCGCCATCTACCTGGCCAGGGACGCTGCACATAAACGAATGATTGCCAGGCTTGAGCTGGGGGAGCAGCTTCCCGTCGATCTGAAAGGGCAAATTATTTTTTACGCAGGGCCTTGTCCTCCCAAACCGGGACAAATCATTGGTCCCATTGCCCCGACGACTGCTTTTCGGATGGACCCTTACGCCCCGGCCATGTACGAATACGGGGTGAAGGGGACGATAGGAAAAGGGCCGCGGGGGGATACGATCAAGGAGGCCTGCATGCGGTACAATGCCGTTTCTTTTGCGGCAATTGGCGGACTCTCCGCGGTACTTAGCCAGAAGGTGAGGGCCGTTGAAATTGTTGCTTATGAGGATCTGGGTCCGGAAGCGATCCGCTGGCTTCTGGTGGAGGACTTCCCGCTGCTGGTCGCTTATGATGCTCATGGAAATGATCTGTACGAACAGGAAATCGCAAAATACAGACAGCTATAAACTATTCGGAGGTCGGCAAATATGAGAAATGTGATGGTAATCGGGGACAGTATCTCTATCCAATATGGTCCCTTTTTGAGCAAGCTGCTGGAGGGCAAGTTCTGCTATGACCGAAAGCGCGGCGGGGATCAGGCGCTGGTCGATCTGGATAAAGCCATGGGCGCCAATGGCGGAGACAGCTCGATGGTTTTAAGCTATTTGAAGTCAGAATGCAAGAGCGGCGTGCGTTACGATATTTTGCTGCTGAACTGCGGCCTGCACGATATGAAGACGGATCCGCAAACCCGTGCCAAACAGGTTCCGCTTGACTCGTACGAGGACAACCTGAAGGAAATAGCCAAACTCGCCATGGAAATGGCAAACGTGGTGGTTTGGATTCGGACGACAGACGTCGTGGAGGAGCTTCATAATATACCAGGCAAAACGTTCCACCGGTTCCATGAAGACGTCTTGCTTTATAATGCAGCGGCTGACTCCATCTTCGCAGGCCTGGGAATACCCCGAATCGACCTGTACAGCTTGACCAGGAAATTCGGAAACTCCGCTTACTGCGATCATGTTCACTTTGTAGATGAGGTGCGGCGGTCGCAAGCGGCATTTATAGCGGGTTTCCTGGAATCGCGATTTGACAATAGCGCAGCCGGCAGTTAACACCTCTAAATGATTATGCGGAGTCGCTCTTATGATTATCAGGCTGGATGAAGCCTGATATACCGCTTTTTGAAAGCGCATCCATTTTGACTCTCTAGTGATTGTATCCGGTTACGACAGGTGATGGTATGCTCGGCTTAACACGAACCCGTCATACAAACCTTGTATGCAGAAAGGATGATCAAATCATTGAAAGCGCTATCGGCAAATAAACCGAATCCCATGGTTACGCCCACGGCTGGAGACTTTCTCAAGAAACGGTTGATCAAAAACCGCTGGATGTACTATATGCTGGCGCCGGGTATTTTGTATTTTCTTATCTTCAAATATGCGCCTATGTGGGGCGTGCTCATCGCTTTCCAGGATTACTCGCCCTTTACCGGTTTCTTGAAAAGCTCTTGGGTCGGCTTCGAGCATTTTCGCATTTTCTTCAGCGAGCCCGAGTTTTGGATGCTGTTTAGAAATACATTTATTCTGGCGGTCTATAATATTTTGTTCTTTTTTCCGCTTCCCATTATTATTGCGCTTTTGTTGAACGAGGTGCGTAAGGAGGCATACAAGCGGGTTATTCAAAGCTTGATTTATATTCCCCATTTTATTTCCTGGGTCGTCGTCGTTGGGCTTGCCTATATTCTGTTCACCACCGAAGGCGGCATTGTGAATGAGCTTATCTTTCAATATGGCGGGGAAAAGATTAATTTTCTGCTTAATCCGGATTGGTTCCGGGTGATGATCGTCAGCGAGTCGATCTGGAAGGAAACCGGATGGGGCACGATTCTATTCCTGGCTGCGCTGTCGGGTGTCGATCCCCAGCTGTATGAAGCGGCCCGGATGGATGGAGCCGGCCGGTGGAAGCAAATGGTTCATGTCACGCTTCCCGCGATTCAAAGCACGATTGTGGTGCTGCTCATTCTTCGCATGGGATCTTTTCTGGATACCGGATTTGAGCAGATATTCCTGATGCTTAATCCAATGAATCGGGAGGTCGGAGAGGTATTCGAGACGTATGTGTATGAACGCGGCATCCAGCAAGGGGATTTCAGCTATTCAACGGCGGTCAATTTGTTCAAATCGGCCATCGGCATTATTTTGGTGGTCAGCTCTAATTACTTCGCCAAGAAGATGGGCGAGGAAGGCATCTATTAGAAGTACAACGTCTATCGCTGGCAGATAAGGAGTGGGTAACATGCGTAAGGGATCGCTTGGCAGCAGATTGTTCGATATCGGCAACAACACCTTTCTGGGTTTGTTCGGTCTGGCCACGGTGCTTCCGTTTATTTATGTCGTCGCAGGCTCGTTCACCTCACCTCAGGAATTTATCACCAGGAAGATTGTGTTGTTCCCGCATGAGTTTTCCCTGGAGGGATACATCTATATTTTCTCCACAAGCGTGCTCCTCACAAGCTTGGGGGTAACGATCTTTATTACGGTCACCGGAACCGCGATCAATTTGCTGTTTACCTGCCTGATGGCCTATCCGCTGGCCCGTAAGGATCTGGACGGACGGCGGATCATCATGCTGGGGGTCATATTCTCGATGCTGTTCAGCGGAGGAATGATTCCGACGTTTCTGGTCGTCAAGTCATTGGGGATGATCAATTCCTATTGGTCGCTGCTCCTGCCCGGAGCGATCAGCGCATTTAACCTGATCGTGCTGAAGAACTTTTTCCAGCAGATGCCGGAGGGGCTGGAGGAGGCGGCCAAAATCGACGGCTGCAATGATCTGCGTATCTTGTGGCAAATTGTACTGCCCCTCTCGCTCCCGGCCATTGCCACCTTCTCGCTATTTTACGCGGTTAACCACTGGAACTCCTTTTTCCATGCGGTGCTGTACATCAACGACAGCTACAAGTGGCCGATTCAGGTGTGGCTGCGGCAAATCGTTATCCTATCGTCGGGCGGACTGGGCGATTCGGCGACCTTTGATTCCAACTATATCGTTCCGCCGAGTCAGATTATCAAGATGTCCGTCATCGTCATATCCACGCTGCCGATCCTGTGCGTCTATCCGTTCCTGCAGAAGCATTTTGCCAAAGGAGCCTTGATCGGTTCTGTTAAAGGATAAGAAATCATGTCTTCCACAGAAGGAGGTTCTATGAATAATCTCTATCAGATGGAACGTTCACCACCGAAGCCAAGACGCAAAAGCTGCCAGCGGTGAAACGACAACCGCGGCTGATCGGACACCAAAGCCCCTGTAAAAGGAAAGCAGCCAATTTTGAAACGGAGGATGAGACATGTCAGAGAGCGTAACTCAAACAGCCTTAATCGAGGATTGTCTTGCCATAATGCTGGTATCGGATCAAATCTGCGAAGCTTTTAAAGAGGTGGCCCAAGGCCATGCGAATTTTGCCCAGTTCGGCAGCGTAACAGACATCTCCGCGGGCTTTCCGGTCCAACTATTGGAGAAATACCGTGACAACTGGGACTCCCATAAGAAGCCAGAAGAGGAAATTGGCTTCAGGTCTGCCCCGCTTGTACCCAAAACCAAACCGGAATCCATCCTGGCCTTTGTTCTTGGCTGGTTATGCCACAGGGCTGCCGAGCATCACCTGAAGCCGGAAACGGCAGAATCCGGAATGTACCGTGACGCTTTTCTTTTCCACCGCTTGTACGTGAATAACAGCAATACGCCGGAACCCTACAGAACAGAGGCATACGATAAAAGGGCCAAAGGCCTGCCTGCCTCAGCTTCCATCAGCAGCAGGGATGTACAGGAATTGTTCCAGGTTATACAGCAGCGCCTTCTCATCGAGATGCATACCTTCGTTCCGGACGTTGAAGATATTGAAGGCTGGCTCGACAGGCTGCATGCCAAATATCAGGAGCGGGCTGCATATATGGACCGCTATGCGGAAGCTGTAATGAACCCGGACCCGGCGAAGGTGCAGCAGCTTGTGACGGATACGAACTTCTATGACGACGAGGATGCGATTATTCAATTGGCTCAAGCAGTCCGGCAGGGGAGGAAGCCGTCACAGGAAACGATCGAAGCGGCGTTCGCAGCCGAGCCGGGGAGCAGCTATGCGAAGGCCTTGAAGGAGGGCCTCGGCAACCTGCGCAATGCCAGCGCGTTCTTCTCAGGCGGGATTGAATCGAATAAATTGAACAAGCTTTTGGCTGTCTAGCGAAAAAGGTCATGCAGCGTGGATACGGGCTTGCGGTTTAATCCAAAAAACCATGGGGGGTTCATTACATGTCCATTCAATGGAAATCGAAGTACTTGCTCAGTCTTGCCGGAAGTATTCTAATCACTGCGGCGTTAGCCGGCTGCAGCAGCCCAGGTCCCTCGGCATCCGATAATCCGCAGGGGAACACGCCTGCGAATGAGGAGAAGCCGTTTGTTATTACCATGATGAATTTGTCTGTATTATCCGAGCCGCCCAAAGAAAACGACCCGATCATTACCGCCGTAGAAAAGCTGACCAACACCGATTTGCAAATTCAATGGGTTCCCAACGGCACTTATGACGAAAAGGTAAATGCCACTATAGCTTCAGGTCAACTGCCGATGGTCCTGCTCGTTGGTTCCCCGACCCCATCCCATATTAAATCCGCCATGAAATCCGATCAGTTTTGGGAAATCGGGGCTTATCTCAAGGATTATCCTGATCTGGAGAAAGCACTGAACCCGGAGGTTTTGAAAAGCACCATGGTCGGAGGTAAAGCCTATACGATCAACCGCGCCCGCTCGCTGGTCGGCGATGGCATGATTTACCGTACGGATTGGCTGAACAAGCTTGGCTTGAAGCCGCCGGCTACGCTGGATGAAATGTATGAAGTGATCAAGGCGTTTGCAACCCAGGATCCGGACGGCAACGGAAAGGCGGATACCATCGGTCTTGCCGAAGAAAAAGGCCTTCGCGGCTTCAAGTTCATATTGGCGGCTATGGGCGGCGGAAACGTATGGGAAGTCAAAGACAACAAAATCGTGCCTGCCCATGAAAGCCAGGCTTATATTGACGCCATGGACTGGTATAAACGGTTGTATGAGGAAAAGCTGATCAATCAGGATTTCGCGATCACGGAGCGGGTGCAAAATATCGATAACGGCAATAAAGGGCTCTTCGGCTTTCGATTGGGCGACAACGACTTTGTTGCCCGCCATACCGAGCTGTTCAAGCTTAATCCCAGTGCCGAGATGGACACCTCAAGCATCCTTGAAGGCGTAAACGGGAAGAAGCTGCTGATGGATGCAGGCGTGTCGGGAGCCTTTGTCATCCCGAAGCAAACCGTCAAGACGGAAGCGGATTTGCGGCGGATTCTGCAATACTTCGATAAGCTTTCCACCGAAGAGGGTCAAAATATTTTCGAATGGGGCATTGAAGGCGTCCACTATTCCGTAGCAGACGGGAAAGCGACCCGTACGCCGGAGCAGGCCACCAAGTATGCGGCAGAGGTGATACAGATGCAGCAGGCTATGCAGGTTGCCGACGGATCGCTTGCTATGGAGGGCACATTGGATAAGTACACGGCAAAATTTAAAGCGGCCAAAAAAGAAGCGGCAGCCATTCCGGATATATTCGTAGTCAATCCGGCAGCGGCTTACAGCTCGTCCACGTATGATCAAAAACGCACACAGCTTGATAAAATTATTAATGACGCGCGGATTAAATATATCATGGGTGAAATAGACGGCAAGGGCTGGCAGCAGGCGCTTGACAGCTGGACGCAATCCGGCGGCGATAAAGTGCTGGAGGAACTGAACAAGGAATATCAGGCCGACCCGAACAAGCAATAGCTCATCTGCACGGCCGCGAAATTTAAGGAGGGGTAGAGCCTGAATAAGCTATATAGCGATTTGTCGTATTTGCACCTGGACGGTTCCCTGACCAAAGCCAGAAGTCATGTAAGCACGGAAGAACTGGAGGAGGAGGCAAATTCTGCGGTCTTGAAGGTGGATGATCTGCGCTCACCGGTCATTATCGAATCGATGGAGCTGCTTTTCAACAACGGGTTATATTTCCTGAGGTCCCGGTCAAAGGACGGCTCCGAGGGGGTGGCTGTGGCCAGCGAGCGTGCGTTATATTTGCATCCTCTTCTCAAGCAGCTGATTCTGCCGTATTTTATCGGTAAGGATGCCCGGGATTTGGAGCAGCTGCTGGAAGGAGTCTATGTGTACCAAAGCAACTATAAGCTTTCGGGTCTTGCTTTGTGGTGCTGCATCTCATGGGTGGAAGCCAGTCTGCTGGATATGCTCGGCAGGATAAGCGGCAAGCCCATTGGCGCTCTTCTGGGAGAGGTCGTACGGAATGAGATTCCGATTTACGTTGCCAGCGGGAACCGGGGAACTACGCCGGAAGAGGAAATTGAGGTGCTCCAGGGGAGAATGGAGGAAACAGGTGCCAAGGCCGTGAAATTCAAGGTGGGCGGTCGGATGAGCAAAAATGCGGATTCGATCAAAGGACGCTCGGAAAGCCTCATCTATATGACCCGGAAGGTTTTTGGCGACCGTATCGCCATCCTCGCGGACGGCAACGGCTCCTACGACCCTGCTGCAGCCATCAAATACGGAAAAATGCTGGAGGAAATCGATGCGTTTTTCTATGAAGAGCCGTGTCCCTTCGAGCATCTGGAAGATACGAAGGAGGTTGCAGATACTCTGGATATCCCTATGGCATTCGGTGAACAGGAAACCAGCATGAGGCGCTTTAGATGGATCATCGACAACGATGCCGCTCAGGTTGTTCAGCCGGACCTGCAGTATAATGGAGGTTTCATAAGAAACACCCGGATAGCCAGAATGGCCGCTCTAAAAGGGATTCCGGTCACACCGCATATCTCCGGCGGCTTCGGTTATGTATATGTGCTTCATTATGCTTCGTATATACCGAATATCGGGAAGTTCCAGGAGGATAAATCGGGCATTAAACAGACCGGTTTCTTATTCCCGGACATGGAGGTCAGGGACGGCACCATCAAAGCGCCGACAGGTCCTGGCTTGGGCATGGACGATTCTACGGTTAATGCTTTACTGCGCAGAGCGTATTTATTTTGAAAATGATTTTCTCAGGATTGTTCCTTGTTACGATTGTTGCTGTCCAAGATGGAAGGCCCGCTATACAATAAGAATAGACGGAGGATGAGACATGTCTGAGAATGTCACCCACACAGCGGTAGTGGAAGACTGCTTTAATCTGATGTTTGCATCGGACACGATCTGTGAGGCCTTTAAAGAATCGGGCCGCAGCCACATCCAGTTCTCGCAATTCGGCAGCGTAACGCGCTCCGGAGATAAATTTACCATTCCGCTGCTGGAGAAATACCGGACGAACTGGGAGGAACGCAAGGATGAGGAGCAATTAGAGTATAAGCTGGCCTTTGTTCTTGGCTGGCTGTGCCACCGCGCGGCTGACCGTCAGATGAAGGTTGTATTTCGTGAGGCGGAACCGGAATCGAGGGAGTTCCCGACGGACTGCAGCATTTATCATGACGCCTTTATTTTCCACAAATTATACGAAAACAACAGCCGCACGCCGTTTCCGTACAGAACGGCAAACTTCGAGACCGGCATGGGAAGCCTGCAGGCGGCACAGGCGGTCAACGTGAATGGTGCGGCAGATACGTTCCGCTTTATTTGGCAGCGTACGCTTATCGGGCTGCAGACGTTTACGCCCGATACGGAGAATGTGGAGGTCTTTTTCGAAAAGCTGCATGCCAGGCACCAGGAGCAGACGATCCAACTGGACCGCTACGCGGAAGCGGTGGTGACGCCTGTCCAAGGCAAAGTGCAGCGGTTTGTGAAGGACACTAACTTCTATAACGAAGAGGATGCGATCATCCGGCTGTCCCAGGCACTTCGTCAAGGAGCGGCGAAGCCTTCCCGGGAAGAAATTGAAGGGGCTTTCGCGGAAGAGCCGACAAGCCATTATGCCCAGGCAGTGAAAATGGGCTTTGGCTATTTGCGGAGTGCCAGCGCCTATTTCACGGGAATCATTGACCAGGATACATTGAGGGACCAATTGGATGTAGGCAAGAAGGGCAGAGACGGCCAGTCGGTTTAACCTATTATCCCGCAGCAGCGATAACCAGCCCTAAGCAAATGAACCGGCTCTTGCAAGTAACCGTTAAGGCCATGCAGCGGTGGGAAGGAAGTATCGTTAATCAAGAGAACGATCCTGTCATTACAACTGCACAGAACAATCATCCATATTGCTTACAGGTTGGTTTTACTGCTGTATAAATAGGTGGTGGCTGCTCATGTTTAAATTCAACAGATATCTGACTAAGATGATTGTGTTCACAATTGGAGTCAGTACGCTCCCAATCATTTTGCTTGGCCTGTTTTTCTACACGAGGACCTCTGGAACGATTCAGGAAAAGGTTAATGAAGGGAACATTCTTATTCTGGAGCAGACACGACTGCGCGTGGAGCAGGTGCTGGTTACGCTCGATCTTCAGATTGCGCGGCTCTCGGACAGCACCTTGGTTATGGAAGTGCTGGATAATGGCATTATTCCATCCCAATTTATTCTGGTTCGAAACATATTAACCTCCATGTCGCAGGTCCAGACCTTTGATGTCGGCGTACAGGATATTCACTTGATCAACTTAAAGAAGAACTGGATATTAAACAGCGGCGGACTCAATAAGCTGTCGGATTCGGAGTCTTCAAAAATATCGGGCTATCTGAATATTAACAATGACAAGTTCTGGATTGCCGGTCAGGAGCGTTTGCTCCATAACGCCAGCAGCGCAGCTGAACCAAGCCTCACCATTAATCTGGTTAAAAAAATTCCCGCTTTTTCCGAGAATCCCGATGGCATGTTTATTGTCGAAATCCCCAGCAAGCAGCTGCGCAGCTACTTGTCCAACAACAATACGCTGGGAGAAGTTATTATTCTCGATGAGTCCTACCATGTCCTGGCCACCCAGAACGAAACCATGCAGATGGAAGGGGAGGGCCTTGACACGCTGATAGCCAGGCTGCGCAAATCGGAAGAGCCATCCGGTTTATACGAAGCCCAATATGGCGATAAACAGGTTGGCGTTGCGTTCCAGCGCTCCTCTTTCAATGGATGGGTGTACATATCCGTCATTCCCATTGAGCAGATCCGCTTTGAGTCAAGAAGAACGGGATGGATCATACTGGCCACCTGTATTATAATGCTGTTTATAGCGGTTATTTTTTCTCTTACCGGCTCACAGCGTATGTACGCTCCGATTCAACGGCTGTACCAATCCCTAATTGCCAACCAGGACAAGGGACGTAAACGGATTGATGAATTTCATACGATCAATGAGGGCTTCACGCGCATGCGCAATGTTCAAGTGCAGATGGCCGATCAAATCAAGAACCACATCCGGCAGCTGGAGGAGTATTATGTGCTCAAGCTGGTAAGGGGGGATATGAAAGCTTCAGAAATCAATGAGAAGCTGGGGCATCTGAATATCGGCTTGAACAAATGGAAACGGATGGCTGTGCTCACGATCCAAATCGATACCTTGAAAGGCACGCGGTACAGTGAAAGGGACAGCGAGCTGCTGCTTTTTGCTATAAGCAATATGGTAGGCGATCTTATACCGCAGCATAACCGGCTGGTACCCATTGTCGTGCAGTCCTCTCAGGTAACGCTCATCTTTGATGATCCGAAATCGACAGAGGAATTCCGAACCTATATGTATGCGATTGCCAAAAAGGTTCAGGACGAGGTCGAGAATTATTTGTCGCTGCGGATCAGTATCGGAATCAGCAGGTCTTACGGCGGACTCAAGGATGCCAACAGAGCTTATAAGGAAGCGATGGATGCACAGAAGTACAGGGTGCTGTTTGGACAGCGGACCATTCTTCACATTGATGACGTACAGCCTGTCCAGAATGTGACTACGGAATATCCAAAGGAGCTGGAACGGCAAATATTTGATGCCGTCAAGATGGCGGACCGCGAAAAAACCCGACAGCTGCTGGATCCCTTCTTCGAGGAAATTTCCGGGCAATATCAAAATTATAACGACTATCAAATTGCGGTTACAAGGTTTTTTGTCAATCTGATCAGGCTTCTGCAGGACAGCGGCATCTCCCATTTCGAGCTGCTCGGAGGCGATCCGCCGCTCATGGAGCAGTTGTATGCGCTTGCATCGGTTGAGGATGTGCGGAACTGGTTTAAATCCCAGATTATCGAGCCTATGGTATGCGTGTATGAACAGCAGCGGAAAACGAAATATCAAACCATCTCCCAAGAGGTAGTGCAGATGATTCATGATCATTATGATACCGACATCAGCCTTGAATCGTGCTCCAACCTGCTTAATTATCATCCCAGCTATATCGGCAAGGTGCTCAGGCAGGAGATGGGGATCAGCTTCAGCGACTATTTGATGCAATACCGGTTAAATAGAGCAAAGGAAATGCTGGAGGATACGGATATGAAAATATCCGAAATCGCGGGAAAGCTGCGATACAACAATTCGCAGAACTTTATTCGATCTTTCCGGAGGCTGGTGGGGATGACGCCCGGAACCTATCGTGATGAATACATCGATAAGCTGTGTAATGGCCAGAAGCTTTGAGGAGAACGTTTCGCACTCAAACGGAACGATCAGATTGCGTGGAGGTATCGAGGATGAACAGTTATGAGATTGCCGTCATTCCGGGGGATGGAATCGGCAAGGAGGTTGTACCCGCTGCTTTGAGAGTGCTGGAGGCAGCTGCGCAGATTGATGGCGGGCTGGCTTTTAAATGGACGGAATTTCCTTGGAGCTGCGAATACTATTTGGAGCATGGTCGGATGATGCCGTCAGACGGCATATCGACCTTACGCAGCTTCGATCAGATTTTTCTCGGAGCCGTCGGCATGCCCGATCTGGTACAGGACCATATTTCGCTCTGGGGCTTGCTCATCCAGATCCGCCGGGAGATGAAGCAGGCCGTTAACGTTCGTCCGGCCAAGCTGCTGCGCGGGCTGCGTTCCCCGCTCAGGGAACCCAAGGACTTCGATCTGGTCGTAGTCCGGGAGAATTCCGAGGGTGAATATTCGGAAATCGGAGGGCGGATTCATCGCGGTCCGGATGAAATGGCGATTCAAAACGCTGTTTTTACACGCAAGGCTACGGAGCGTGTAATGAACCATGCATTCGAGTTGGCCAAGGACCGTAAGGGCCATGTGACGAGCGCTACCAAATCGAACGGAATCACCTACAGCATGCCGTTTTGGGACGATGTGTTCAAGGGAGTTTGTACAGCATATCCTGACATTCCGACTTCAGCGATTCATATCGATGCCTTAGCTGCCTTTTTCGTGATGAAGCCTCAAATTTTTGATGTTATCGTTGCATCCAATTTATTCGGGGATATACTAACGGACCTGGGCGGAGCCATTATGGGCAGTATTGGAATTGCTCCTGCCGCGAATTTGAATCTGGAGCGGGAATACCCTTCGATGTTCGAGCCTGTCCACGGATCAGCACCGGACATTGCAGGCAAAGGGCTGGCCAATCCGATAGGACAAATTTGGACCGCCAAAATGATGCTGGATTTTCTTGGATATAAGGAAATTGGGGAGCTTGTCCTGGCTGCCATTGAAGATACGCTGGAGGCGGGTGTGAAGACCCGTGATCTTGGCGGCAATGCGACGACCAATGAGGTTACACAATCCATTCTGGATCATCTGTTAAATAAGCAGAGATCATAGATTAGCAATTGGGGTTGATAGAAACCCGAATTCGTAAAAAGGCGTAATCATCTAACCGTCAACCGAAAGGTTGAAGTTAGACGGTTACGCTTTTTTTACATAACGCGAGTTGAAGTCCACTACATAAAAGAGAGGTATTTGTCATCGCCAATTGTTAATGCGGCCATTATTCTTGGGAGCTGATTCTGGTGTTTTCTCAGGATGGAATTGCCGAAAAAAGAATTGACAGGAAGATGAAATGCCAGTAATGTAAATTTATAATACAGGTATATAACAAGTATCTATAAAAAGGGTCAGGAGGAGGAAGCTTGAGCGATTCAACATTGAAGATCGGCATGATCGGATTGGATACTTCGCATGTAACAGCCTTTACCGAGATGCTTCACAAAATCGATCATCCTTACCATGTTCCTGGAGGCAGGATTGTCACTGCTTTTCCCGGAGGTTCACCTGACTTTGAATTAAGCCGTTCCAGAGTTGAAGGATTTACAGAAAACCTGTCCGGAACATACGGCGTTGAAATGAAGGACACCATCGAAGAGGTGGCCGCCGTAAGTGACGCCATTCTGCTTGAGACCGTCGATGGCAGGGTTCATCGGGAACAGTTCATGAAGGTCGCGCCTTACGGTAAACCGGTATTTATCGATAAGCCTTTTGCGATTTCCTTGGCGGATGCGGAAACCATCGCTGCAGCAGCGAAACAATATCAGGTTCCGCTTATGAGCTGCTCCGCGCTCCGGTATGCGGAAGGGTTGACGGCTGATTTGGAGAACTCCGGGAAGGAGTCCATCATGGGCATGGACTGCTATGGTCCAATGGCGTTGGAGCCGACTCAGCCGGGCCTGTTCTGGTATGGCATCCATACGGCGGAGATGCTGTTTGCGGCCATGGGATCGGGCTGCGTTCAAGTAAGCGCGGTGACGAATGAACATCATGACCTTATCGTTGGCGTTTGGAAGGATGGACGTATAGGAACCATACGCGGCAACCGAAAGGGCAATTCGCAATTCGGAGCCGTTATCCATCGAATGGATAGCTCGAGCTTCATTGATGTGTATGCGCAGAAAAAACCTTATTATGCCAGCTTGCTGGAACAAATCATGGCGATGTTCCGTTCCGGAAAATCGCCGATCGTTCTGGAGGAAACGCTTGAAATCATCCGCTTTATCGAAGCGGCCAACATCAGCCGGAGCAGCGGCAGAACCATCAGGCTTTCCGCTTGAAGACAACAATTTAAACATGAAGGGATGCGGAGCAAGCGCATGAGAATGGCTAGAATAGGCGTGCTGTCGGATCAACAGGCTGCCCGGCGCCGCCACCGTTACGGCATTAACGTATTCGAATCGTATATCGGTGAGCTGTTGGCACATGCAGGATTGCCTTTTCAATGGATAAATCGGTTAGGGGATATTCAGCAGTACGATCCGGATGTATTAATCATCGCCTTAGCAGAGGAAGATCCGGAGACGGAAGAAGCGATTTGGGCATATTCGGAACAAGGCGGTACTGTTATTTCATACGGGGGCTTGAACCGGCTTGCCGTCAGGCTCGGCTGCTTCGAGCAGCGGGAATTGGCGGTTGGCTATACGGATCCGGACCGGCAAGGAGCGTTCGGTGATGTGCCTCTGCGGTATTTAAGCGCCAAGCCGTGGGAGATTGGCGAAACTTCCGTCGCCTATTGCGCCCAGGCATCCGGAACGCTGCGTATCGATACACCGGACGGAGCGGAGGCAGGCGCTGCACTGCTGCAATTCACCATCGGAAGGGGCAGGATAGACCGCTGGTCCGTCAACATTCCGAAGACGGTCGTGATGTTCCAGCAGGGAACAAGCCCGGTGCTTCACGACGGCATTCCGGCCAAAGACGGAACGGGCAGCGTAGATGAAGGGATCTTGAAGGCGGATGACCGCTGCGGAATGGATTGGGAGCTGGACCGTCTCTATACGGAGACGGGCGCCCCTTATTTTGCTTATCCTTACGCAGACATCTGGAGGGAGCATCTGATTGCGCATCTGCTGCAAATTGTGACCGGTAAAGGATTGACGATTCCTGTAATCGGCTACTGGCCGGACGGCGTTCAATGTGTAGCGGCCATATCACATGACAGCGACCTTAATATCGACGAGACTGCTGACACTACACTGGATGTCCTGAAGGAATGCGGGATACATTCGACCTGGTGCATGATTGAGCCAGGGTATCATTCTGATGTCTATGAGCGTGTCAAACGCGATGGACATGAACTCGCCTTTCATTATAATGCGCTCGATATCCAGAATGGGAAGTGGAGCGAGGACGAATTCGACCGGCAGTTCGAATGGTTGAAGCAGGCAACAGGCCTGCATGCTGTCACCTCGAACAAAAATCACTATACCAGGTACGAAGGCTGGGGAGAGCTGTTTGAATGGTGCGAAAAGAATGGCATACAGGCGGATCAAACGAGGGGTCCGAGTAAAAAAGGCAACATCGGTTTCCTGTTCGGAACCTGCCATCCCTATTTTCCCATCGCCTGGTTCGATCGGCATAACCGTTTGTATGACGTGCTGGAAATCAGTTTCCTGACTCAGGATCTGGATCATGTCAACTTGGCGGATTCCAGCGTCGTGATCCCTTTCCTGGAGCAAACCGCGAAGGTGGAGGGAGCAGCGCATTTTCTCTTCCACCAGGTCCATATCCATCAGCAGCCTGCAGTGACGGATGCGCTGCGGAAGGTGGTCGCCGAAGCCGTCAAGAGGGGGTTCCAGTTCTGGACGTCGGAGCAAATCAACAATTGGGAGCGTTCACGCCGGGGGATAAGGATCGACGGAATTGGGGAGCAGGGAGAGATCATGGCAAGCGGTACAGAGGGGATCAACGGGATTATCGTCTATCTGCCGATGCCAATTACGGAAGCAGGACCTAATGTGGTAGAACGTTTCGGTGTGCCATGCAGGAAGACGGTGCTCAACCGTTCATCAAGAAATTTGTCCTTATAGGAGGTTTTCAAAATGGAAGACCAATTGGCTATTCACGGCGGTCCGAAAGTGAAGAGCGGGCCGTTCGGCAGCGGACAGCGATTTGGTATCGAGGAAGCGAAGGAATTAATCGAAGCCCTGCAGCAGAATACGCTATTCTATCACTTCGGCGGCAAAGTGAAGCAGTTTCTCCGCGACTTCAACCATATCTATGGAGTGGACTACAGCGTTGCCGCCTCGTCGGGGACGGGAGCCATTCACATCGCTTTGGGGGCGGCCGGCGTTACCTTAGGGGATGAAGTTATTACAAGTCCGATCACGGACCAGGGAACACTGGTTGGAATTCTGTATCAGAATGCGATTCCCGTATTTGCCGATCTCGAGCCGCATACCTACAATATGGACCCTGCGTCCGTGGAGGCCCGGATTACAGGCAGGACAAAGGCGATTGTCGTTGTCCACCTAGCCGGAAATCCTTGCGATATGGATGCGATCATGGACATCGCCGCACGGCATCAGCTTAAGGTGATCGAAGACTGCGCCCAAAGCTACCTGAGCCGGTACAAGGGAAGGCTTGCGGGTACAATCGGCGACTACGGCTGCTTCAGCACCAATGATTTCAAGCATATCTCAACCGGTGACGGAGGCATGGTTACGGTCAATTCGGGAGAAGAGGAGGATTATCACACGGTTCATGCATTCGCAGACAAGAACTATCGGCGTTTTGGGAGCAGCGTCATGCGGGATCTCCAGACTCTTGCACCCAATTACCGGATGACGGAACTTCAAGGGGCGGTCGGCATCGCCCAGCTGAAGAAGCTCAGCTGGATCTGCGGGCAGCGAACCGATTACGGCAGCCGAATCAGCGCCGGAATCGATAGGATCCGCGGTATCTCCCCTCATTGCGTTGTAGAGGGCAATACAAGCACATTCTGGTTTTATATGCTTCGGGTGAACGAAGAAGAGCTGGGCTGCAGCCGGAACGAGTTCAGTGAGGCGCTTGCTGCGGAAGGGATTCCGTGCAGCGCCGGCTATATTCCCGATGTCGTCTATATGCAGCCGATGTTTCAACAGCGGAGTGCGTATCCTGGCAGCCCTTTTCCTTTCGATATAACCGGCATTACCTATGATCGGGGATTATGTCCGAATGCGGAGGAGATATTGAGGACGGCCGTTCGAATCAATGTGAATGAATATTACACGGATTCGGATATCAATGACATCATAAAAGCAGTCCATAAGGTATCCGATCATTACCAAAAGAATTGACAGCGATTACACGCTCAAAATTATAGTTGACGTTTGTTTTTTTATCAGAATATAATACAGGTACGATACATATATCGTATTTTATGTGTTAGTTATATTGACGTTAAGGAGGTCGCGATTCATGAAAGTGTTGAAGCTGAATGTATTGCTTGCCATGATGCTGACATTTATCCTGATACTTGGTGCTTGTTCTTCCGACAACAAGAGCGGCGGCGATCCCGCGAGTGAAGAAACCGCTGCCGGGGAGGATTCCGATAATGAACGCCTCCATCTGAATTGGTTTGTCACTTCATCGGGAGATGCTGTGCTTCCTGAAGGGGATGCGGATTTTATCGGACAAGCAATCGAAGAAAAATTCAATGTCGATCTCAATATCCAGTACTTGCCTTCAGGCGCAGACTTTGACAGCAAGATCAGCCTTCTGCTCGCTTCGGGGGATACCCCGGACCTGTTTACGGCGACGGGAGTAGCTTCCCAGAAATTTATCCTGGACGGTGTCACCGCGGATATGTCGCCGTTTGTGACCCCTGAGAAAATGCCGAACTATTTCAAATGGATCAGCGAGACGGAGCTTGAACGCTATGCAGTCGAAGGGAAATTCGAACGGGCCCCGCTTATTTTCCCCCGTGAGGTATACCGATCCTATTATATCCGTCAGGATTGGCTGGATAACCTGAAGCTGCAAATACCGGCCAACTATGAAGAAATGATGAAGGTGATGCACGCATTTACATTCGATGATCCGGATCAGAACGGCAAGAACGATACGTATGGTTTGACGACTGTCGGGAACGGCACATCTCTCTCCTTTGATTTCCCCCAATGGATCGAGAACGGATTGATCGGAGCGCTTATGGTTCGGGACAACAAATATGTTGACGTTCAAAGCGATCTGGCTGTTGAGCAGGTGCTGCAGGGTGTGAAGGACATGATGAAGGAAGGCACGGTGGATCCGGACTGGTTCCTGCTCAAGGGTACCGAGAATGTGGATAAGGCTGTCGGCGGCAAAGCAGGTATTATTGTCGGAGGCAGCAAATCATTCGCTTATGACAGCGAGCCGACGAGTATCCAGAACAAAACGTTAGCCTTAAACCCCAAGGCTAATTGGATGCCGTTCCATCCTTTTGCCCAAACCGGCACATGGACGGAGAACCTGCCTGACCAGCCGTTTATGTTCTCCCGCGAAACAGCAGAGAAAGACCCTGCGAAGATCGACCGGATGGTGCAAATTCTGGACTGGATGGCAAGTGAGGAAGGCTTCCTGCTGATCAATTACGGGATTGAGGGCAAACATTATACGCGTGCCGGCAATACGATTACCGTGACGCAGTCTGACCTGGATGCGTACAGCAAGGATGTCATTGAACAGGGTAATTTCCAGGAGGTATACCGTTTCTTCTACTCGCATAACCCGGAATATGAGCCGCTTGGACTTGAAGTCGTCGATGAGAGACTGTCGGACCGCGACCGTGAAATCGGCAAAACGATTCAGTCGTATAAGCTGTATCCTTCAATCGGAACGAATGTTGCTCCGCCAGTTGGCTTCAACCTTGCCGATTTCCGCAAAAAAATGAGGGAATACCAGGTACAAGTGCTGTTCGATGAGCCGGATGCGTCCAACTGGCCGAAATACGAGGAAGAGCTGATGACAAAGTACGGCGGTCAACAAATGATCGATACCTACACCGAACAGATCAAAAAGGCCGGAGTCATCAAGTAAATCACGCAAGCGCAGAGGGGGAATACACGGATGAAGCAAAACGCGGCTCTCGGGCGTTCCCCGGCGGGCAGTGAACCTATTCGCCATCGGATTGCAAGAGCCTTATACCGATACCGCTGGTTTTATCTGATGATGGTTCCAGGCTTGCTCTATTATGCGGTTTATCACTACGTCCCGATGGCAGGCATGATTATTGCGTTCAAGGATTACAGCCTGGGTAAAGGGATCCTGGGCAGCGAGTGGGTGGGCCTGGACAATTTCAGAATCATATTCCATACACCTGATTTCTACGAACTGCTTCGCAATACACTGCTGATCAGCTGCTACAGGATCCTGTTCAATATGCTGCCTGACGTCTTGCTGGCCCTCATGCTGAATGAGGTACGCATCCTCTGGTTTAAGCGGCTCATCCAAACCGTTACTTACGGCCCTTATTTTCTGTCCTGGGTAATCGTATACGGATTGGCTGTTGCTTTCCTGGCCCAGGATTCCGGGATTGTGAATTACTATACCCGCGAGCTGGGCGGGAACGCGGTCAATTACCTGGCAAGCAACGAATATTTCCGGCCAATCATTCTGCTTACCGACATCTGGAAAAATACGGGCTTCGGAGCGATCATCTATCTTGCCGCGCTGGCCACGATTAATCAGGAGCTTTATGAAGCCGCGGTTGTGGACGGCGCAGGAAGATGGCGGCAGATGTGGCATGTCACGCTTCCGGGAATCCGGGACGTATTCGTGCTGCTGCTGATTCTGAGGATCGGCCATATCATGGATGCCGGCTTTGAACAAATTTATATTTTTCTGAATGCGCGCGTATACGAGGTTGGAGACATTATCGATACATGGGTATTCCGCCGTGGGCTCGAGGAGCTTGAGTTCAGCATTGCCATCGCAACGAATTTGTTCAAATCCGTGATCGGCTTCATCCTTATTATCGGAGCCAACAGGATGGCCAAAAAACTTGGTGGATCGGGAATCTGGTAGGAGGTCGAACGTATGTCCCATTCTCTGTATAAATCGAAATCGGATCGGATCGTAGATGCCGGGATCTACGCGCTGCTTGGCATCTTCGGCTTCCTTACCCTTTTTCCGCTGTACTATGTGTTTATCGTATCGATTACCCCTTACTCGGAAGTGCTGCGAAACGGCGGCTTTATCATCCTGCCGTCCTCGCTTACGCTGGAGGCCTTTCAGGCGATTTTCTCAAGCCGGACCGTTCCGCAGGCACTTAAAATTACGATATTCATCACGTTAGTCGGGACCTTCCTCAATCTTGCCGTAACGACCCTGCTGGCGTATCCGTTATCCAAGAAATTTATTCCCGGCCGGAATGTCGTCCTCATAGTCATTGTGTTTACGATGCTGTTCTCCGGCGGCCTCATTCCGCTGTACCTGGTCGTAAGGGCAACAGGCCTGATGAATACGGTCTGGGCGCTCATCATCCCCGGTCTGGTCTCTACCTTTAATATGCTGATCATGAAAACCTATTTTGAGAATTTGCCCGCCGAAGTGGAAGAAGCGGCCAAGGTGGACGGCTGCGGCGATGTCGGAACCTTATTTCGTATCGTACTGCCTCTGTCAGCCCCTATTATGGCGACGATCGGGTTATTCTACGGAGTTGGCCATTGGAACGCATATTTCCAGGGGATTATGTATCTGAACGACAAGGCGCTGTATCCGATACAGGTTGTCCTGCGGAATATGATCCAGACGCCCAACGTGAGTCAGGAGCTTGCGATATCCAATCCCATGCTGCTGCAAACGCTGCCCCCGGAGACAATCAAGATGGCAACGGTCGTGGTCGCTATCATTCCAGTATTGGTGATTTATCCGTTCCTGCAGCGGTATTTCGTTAAAGGGATGCTGCTGGGTTCGATTAAGGGATAAGAAAAAGACTGTCATCAGGAGCGGCAGAATTTCTCCGGAGCTGTCGGATCCGTATGGAATTATGGCTTCGTTAAAATAAGCTTCATCCTCTCAGCCAATTCCGAAGCGGACTCCATACCGGCCCAGAACAGGGTCATTTCGGCTTCCAGCTCATCGACGAGATGCGCATCTTCAAAGATTTCATACAGAAAAAGGCTGTTCTCGATCGTGTCGTCATAGATATGGAGCGACTCCAGTCCAGGTTGGCTCCATATCGCTTCATTAATCTGATTGCGGACTGAAATAAAGCCCGTTGTCGCACTCAACTGCTCCTGCACTTCCGGACTTACCGCTGTTTGCAGAAACTGCAGAGCCAACTCCGGTTCTTCGCTGTTCTTGGGCAGCATGAGAACATTGGCGATAAGCATGGTCTTCTTTTGCTTCCCGAATGGCAGCGGGGCAATCTTAGGAGTGAAAGGCATCGTCTGATGCTTCCAGCCGGCAAGCTCTATCGAGGTTGTCAGGACCATCGCCGCCTTCTCCCGCGTGAACGATTCGGAGTTGAGCGCATTTCTGGGTGAGAGTGCCGCAGAGCGATGCTTGTATAACAGGTGATGAAGGAATTTCAGAGTATTCAGGATCGGGTCCGTGCTGTCAATCGCCTTAAAATTCACGCCATTCTGCAGTGCAATGACGGGCCAGCGGCTGAGGGATGACGATAAGGACAAACCGTATACGTCGTTAATGCCATCGCCGTTCAAGTCCATAGTCAGCTGCCCGGCGGCTTCCAGGAAATCATCACGGGTCCAGGATGGGGAAGGTTCGGTTACGCCATACCGCTGAAATAAATCCGGATTATAGGCAAGATACACGGTGGAAAAAGTAACGGGCAGCGCCTTTAACCTGCCCGAATCGCTGAAAGATTGCCATAATCTCGGGTAAATGGCTTCCCGGCTGCCGCCAAGCTTGTCCTGTAGATCCGTAAATTGTTCCAAATTTTCCGCTTCGCCGAACTGGCGGTCTGATACGAGTATAAGATCAGGCTTTAAGCCCAGATCCATGCTTGTATTGATAGAGTCCCAGAAATCACCGCCAGAGAAGCTCATGCACTTGACTTCCACATTCGGATTTCTCTTCTGAAACGCCTCAATGAGCAGGGGCATGCATAGATCATAGAAGTTGGAGGGCGAGGTGGTGAAAATGCGCAGAACTTTATTGGGCGATGCCTCCACAACGAGGTCAGGGGAGACGATGGTGCCTTGTCCGACCTTCTTGACAATCAGCTTCTCCAGCAGAAGCTGATCCAGCGATTTGCGCACAGAGGTTCTGCTCATGCCGTAATGCTTGCAAAGCTCATTCTCGGATAAAAGAAATTCTCCTGGCTTGATAAAGCCGGAATGGATTTGCTCACGAAGAATATTGGCTAATGTTAAATATCGGAATTCATTCTCTCTTCTCAATGTAATGACTCCTATCCCTGTCTAAACTGCTTATTACTTCAATATTGTAATGCAACGAAAAAAAGAATACAAGTGAAATACAGATGTAAGATTGTTGTTAATAAACCGGTCATAAATCCTACAAATATCGGTCACGAAGAACGGTCTGTTTTGCGCATGCACATAGAATACAGGTATGATACGTATATTTAAATGGTAAGGAAAGGGGACTTGGAAATGGAGACATTAGCATTCAAAGGTGGAAGCCCTGTTCGAACAACGCCGTTCCCGGAATGGCCCATCTACGGAGAACAGGAGGAGCGCCATCTCCTGGAAGTTCTGCACTCGGGAAAATGGGGCGGTGTCGGGCGCATCAAGCTGCCTGAATTTGAGGAACAGTTCGCCGCTTATCATGGGGCATCGCATGCAGTTACTGTCGTGAACGGTACGATCGGCATTACGATTGCCCTGCAGGCTGCCGGGGTTCAGCCTGGCGACGAAGTGATTATGCCGCCATACACGTTTATTGCAACGGCAACCTCCGCCTTGATGTTTGGCGCTATCCCTGTATTTGCCGATGTAGAGCCGGATTCGCTGCTGCTTGATCCGGAAAGGGTAGAAGAGGCGATTACGCCGAAAACAAAAGCGATCCTGACCGTTCATCTCGCGGGGGCACCCTCGGACATGACGCGGCTGCGGGAAATTGCGGACCGTCATGGGATACGTCTGATCGAGGATTCGGCGCAAGCCGTCGGTGCGCAGTGGGAGGGGAACAGTGTCGGGACCATCGGAGATATGGGGACGTTCAGCTTTCAGTCAAGTAAAAACATTAATGCCGGAGAGGGCGGTATTATCCTGACGAATAACAAGGCACTTGCCGATCAGGCATGGTCGCTGACCAATGTCGGCCGGATTCGCGAGGGCGCCTGGTACCAGCATGAGCATATCGGCTGGAACCTGAGAATGACCGAGTTTCAAGCTGCCGTGCTGCTTGGACAAATGACGAGACTCGACGAACAGATGGCAAAGCGGGAGCGCAACGGAAAGCTGTTGACGGAATTGCTTGACGAGATAGAGGGCATTCGCACGATTCGAAGGGATCCGCGGATCACCCGCCACGCCAATCATTTATACATGTTCAAGCTGGAACCTGCGATTACGATGGATAAGAGCCTGATAATCAGGCATATCAACTCTGAGGGGATACCGGTCGGTTACGGCTATATTTCCTTGAACCGCAATGAGGCGGTTATCCGCGAGATTGAGAAGTGGACCGGCGAGCACCGCATCAAGCCTTGTCCGGTAAGCGAAAGAGCGAGCGAGAAGGAAGTACTCTGGCTGCACCAGAACGTTCTGCTGGCGGAGGAACAGGATATGTACGATATTGCAAAGGCGGTTAAGAAGGTGACGAATTCCATACTGGCCGGGAGGGAACATGCTTAGGCTGGGCGTCGTAACGGTTGATATTACACCGGAAAGACCGCTGCCGCTGGCCGGGTTCGCGCACCGGCATTCCGTATTCGAATCCATTGACCGCCCCTTGTTCGCCAAGGTTTGGCTGTTCGAAAACGGGGGTGCCGCCGGTCTTGAACCGGAGCGGGCACTGGTCGTTCAAGCCGATTTGATCTGGTGGGGCTCCGAACGGGTAACCAAGCTCGCTCTGGCCATACGGGAGCGTTGGGGCTTGCCGGAATCGTCCGTCATTCTGCATGCAAGCCATACCCACTTCGGTCCGCAAACGAGCTGCCTTTTCACACCATCGCTCGGTCTTCCCGATGTCCGGTATATACGCTTGCTGGAAATGAAGCTCATGGACGGCATTGCAGAAGCCTTCGGACGGTTGGAGCCCGTGACCATCGAGCGCGGGAGCGGGGAGTGCCGCATCGGTATCCATCGCCGGCGGCGGAACGGAGTGAAGATGATGATGGCGCCAAACCCGGAAGGACCTTCCGATCCGGAAGTCGTTGTGATCCGGTTTCGTGCATCTTCAGGGAAGGTGGCAGGGGTATGGTTCCATTACGCATGCCATCCTACCACTACGGGAGACAACAGCGTCACCTCCGAGTTTCCCGGTGTTGCTATGGAGATAGTGGAACGCGCAATCGGAGAAGGGGCCGCCGCCTCTTTCCTGCAGGGCTGCTGCGGCGATATTCGTCCGGCACTCATTCGTGACGCCCAATTTTACCGGGGAGACACGACAGACATATTGGAGCTGGGCCGCACGCTGGCTGATGAGGTGATACATGTTCTTCAATCCCCGATGGAAGTGCTGCCATGCTCATCCATTCGTTCGGAGCGCCTGGCAATTGCGCTGCCGTTTCAGCGCGTGCCCGGTATCGAAGATTTGCAAAACGAGGCAGCCCGTGGAGGCATATCCGGAGAATGGAGCAGGCTGCTTCTGTCTTATCCGGAACGGCTTCTGCCTTCTATAACATTAGAGCTCAGTTGCCTGAATCTCGCCCAGGGATTGTCTCTGCTCGCCATTAATGCCGAAACCGTCGTCGAATACGGATTATTCGCTAAATCACTTGCCGGCGGAGTTCTGCCGCTGCCGTACAGCAACGGCATGATCGGCTATTTGCCTACAGAGAGTCAGCTCAGAGAAGGCGGATACGAGTCCGAGGAATCCGGCTATTACTTCGGATTGCCATCGCCTTTCGCGCATTCCGTGGAGCAATTGGTCAAGGGGGGTGCTGCTTTACTGCTGCAAAGGGGAATATCACAATTATAGGAGGAACCTTGATGCGTAAATCGTTTCCAAAACCGAGGAGGGATATGAATGATTGTACAGATTCGCAGGCGGCTATCAACGGTGCTGTGCTGTTTGATTATGCTTTCGTTATTTCCATTAGCAGAACCGCGCATCTCCAATGCGTCGGATGAGACAGAGGAATTCATTATGCCGGACACAACCGTGTACCACTTCGGAACAGAGCCTGCTTCCGGCACTGCCGTTGCGCTTGTCGGCGATCCGAATGCTGCGCCCCGGGTAACGTCTGCCGCCAGCGGAGTGCAGATTCATTCGACCCTGGCCGAGCCGTCGCGGACGTTCGAGTTCATGGTGGCGCAAGCCGGTCGTTACAGCGTGAAGCTGGGCGGAATGACCGCTTCGGACGGCGGCACGGCTGATCTGAGCATAGACGGGGTCCGTCAGGGCCAGTACAGTTTCTACAGTGTAACGGGTCAATATCCCAGAGCGGATCTGTATATTGACCAGCTGCAGTTAGCAGAGGGCAAGCATACCTTCCAGATCACGGTGAAATCAAAGGGCAGCGGGATGGGAAACGGCGAAGGGACATTCATGTATCCCTCACGGCTTGTCTTGACCGATCTGGACGCTGTCACAAGCAGCAAGACGCGCAGCACCCTTTACAACCAGATTAAACTCGACGCCGCGAGAAATAATGTCCGGCAGTTCGACTGGGCGGCATCGCTCCTGAACACCGTGAAGATGAAGGCGGACACTTATGCGGCATTGGGTTATGAGGAATTGTGGAGCCTTGTGCCGACGCAGGCTGTCCCGCGCAGCTATAACACGAATCAGCTGACGGGGAATTTCAGCCCGGTGTCGGGTGATCTGAAGTCCTACGGGAATTATCCCTGGAAGGCGGACCCTCTTACCGAGCCGTGGAAAATCACGGACCCGGCTAGCGGGTATAAATTTCCCACCAATGACTTCGGCGCCTATTATCGCAGCGGCTTGGATGAACATAACAATTTCGATCCTTCTATGGCCGATCGCAGTCTGCTCGTAAACACGCTTTATCCCGAGAAAGGTTCGGATTGGGGAGTTGACGACGGTTACGGTTGGGTCGATCCGGCAACGAATAAACGGTATACGTTTATCGCCTATTACGCCCACTGGTTCGCCTGGTATGGAGGTCCGGCAAATATTCAGGGCGGTTTGAATGCGCTTCGGGATGCTTACATCTATACAGGGGACATGAAATATGCGCGTGCGGGAGCCATTCTGCTCAATCGGATCGCCGATGTCTACCCCTCATTGGATGTCGCTCAATTCAGCAATGCCATCTATGTGAATTCGCATGGCGGAACGGGCGACGGCAAAGCAGTTGGCTCGATCTGGGAAAGCGGACTTGTCAAATCGTTTATCACCGCTTATGACGTCTTTTTCCCTGTATACGACGACCCAGAAGTTGTCCAATTCCTGAGATCCAAGGGAGAGCAATTCGATCTGCCTTTTAAAGAAAACGGTACCGGGCTCCGCCGCAGCATCGAGGATAATATTTTGCGCCAGGTGCAGCCAGGCGTTTATTGGGATCAGCTCCGGGGCAATAACGGTTTCCATCAAAGCGCTGTCGCCATGGCGGCCGTCGTTCACGATACGCTGCCCGAAACCAAGTTGTGGCTGGATTATACTTTCCAGGCAGGCGGCTTTATTAACGAAATCCCCCGCCGTGTGACGGGCGGGAACGTGCTGTACAGCCTGGTGAACGATGTTGACCGGGACGGGCATGGCAATGAAGCGGGCCCGGGTTATAACCGCTTATGGCTGAGCACCTATCTTGAAGCGGCTAATGCCCTCGAGGGTTACGACAAATATCCGGCGGCCGACTTGTACGAGAACGTCAAGTTCCAAAAGATGTTCCAGGCGATGTATCCGCTCCTGATGCTTGACAAATATACGCCTTCCATCGGCGACAGCGGAACGACGGGTCAACCCGGCATCCTGGTCGACAAGTCCCAATCCATACGAGCCTTCGAGAAGTTCAACGACCCTGTTTACGCCCAACTGGCTTACATGCTTAATGGCGGCAGCACAGAGGGGATTCACTCGGATGTTTACACTCCCGAACCTGATAAGGTGGCAAGCAGCATTGAGTCGGTAATAGAGACACAAGGCCCGCTTAAGCTCGGGAGCAGCAATTTGACCGGATATGGGTTTACGGGCTTGCGCGATGGAGCGAGTCCGGATACGGACCGCGCCGCATGGCTCTACTACGGACGAAGCGGCGGACACGGGCACAGGGATACGCTGAACCTGGGGTTATATGGCTTCGGGCTGGATCTTGCACCGGATCTGGGCTATCCCGAGCAGGCGAACGCAACCGATGTGAACCGGTTCGAATGGGTTCAAAACACGATCAGCCATAATACAGTGCTTGTCGACAAGCAGAAACAACAACCGCAATGGGACGGTACGCCCAAGCTGTACGATAACAGCTCCATGGTGAAGCTGATGGATGTCGAAGCACCTGAGCCTTATCCTCAGACACAATTATATAAGCGTACGACAGCGATGGTCCGCGTGGATGAAACCAATTCTTACCTCGTCGACTTCTTCCGGGTCAAGGGCGGCAGCGAGCATCACTTCAGCTTTCATGCTGCGGAAGGTCCGGTTACGGCAGTCGGGCTGAACTTGACGCCGCAGGCAGCGGGGACGTATGCAGGTCCGGATATTGCGTTTGGCCAGCGTCCTCCGGACGACAGCGTCTCCGGCGCCGGATATTCGGGTGCGGGCTTCCACTGGCTTAAAAATGTGGAGCGCGACGACAATCCGGCAGATTCATTCAGCGTCGATTATGATGTGATGGACACATGGAAGGTGCTGCCTCAGCCGGAGGATCTGCATGTGAGGCTGACCATGGTTGGGGATGTGGATGATGTCGCGCTTGCCGACGGAGTTCCGCCTCAAAACAAGCCGGGAAATCCGCAGAGCATTAAATACCTGATCGCCCATCGCAGCGGAACAAATCTGCAAAGCACGTTCACATCGGTCATCGAGCCTTATAAGGAGCAGCGCTTCATCCGCAGCATTTCCCCGGCGGCGGTAGTATCGGAAGAGGACTCCGTGATTGAGGGCTTGAAGGATGTTCGTGCCGTCAAAGTCGAATTGATGGATGGCCGGATCGATTATATCGTCAGTTCCTTGAACCGGGACGCCGTTTATACGATTGACGGATCAATTCGATTCCAGGGCACGTTTGGGATTTATTCGGAAAAAGACGGTCAGCCTCTTTATTCCTATGTCAATGACGGTGCTTATATAGGCAAGGTAGGAATGCAGGGGACATCTTTTGCCAATGCAGGCATAAGCAGGCTTCAAGGCACTGTCGTTGATTTCACGAAAGACCTTTCCCGGCAGAACCGGATGACGGTGCAGCTCGATTTGCAGGGATTGAATCCAGACAGCTTGCCCGGGACCATGATTTACGTTCAGAACGATGGAGTGCGCAGCGCGGCTTATATGATCCGCGGGATTAAGGCGCTGAGTGAAGGACTGTACGTCCTCGATATAGGCGACACAACGTTCGTCCGTTCTTACGCCGATTCGACGGATATGTCGCAGGGTTTCCTCTACGACTTGGCCGCAGGCAACGCATTTACCATTCCACTGGCCAGACAGAAGCGGTGGCTCTCGGAGGTAAAGATCATAGCCGACAAGACGCAATTATTCAGAAACGAATCAGTCAAGCTGGAGGTCAAGGGGTTTTACCCGGATGGCACCAATGTAGATTTGTCCGGTTATGATGCGAAGTATAAAAGCAGTCACAATCAGGTCGCTAGCGTCAACGGGCAGGATGTCTTGAAGGCGCATAACAAAGGCACCGCTGTCATTGGCACGACCGTAGAGTCAGGCGGTATACGCATTGCGGGTACGCTGCAAATTGTAGTGAACTGAATAGGCGAGAGGTGTATATGGATCGAGGGGATACATCTCAGGGAGGGCAACAAAGTCTTTCATGACTTTGTTACCCTCCCTTTTTATTTGCCAATCTGCAATTGACCATTTCGGGATATCGTTTACCCCCATTGTTATTTCTTTAATGCCTCAAGCATGTCGTAGATATGACTATGCATAAGCTGCCTTGCCTGCTCACTGTGTCGTTCCTCAATGGCAATCGCAATTAAGATGTGATAATTGGATGCCTTGGTACGCATATGAGGCAAGGTGTTAGTTTGCTTCCGACCTTCGGAGAGAAGTGGATAGATTGACTCCATCATGCGAAATAGGACAGGGTGTTGTGCTGACTCTGCAATGAGATGATGGAAGGAAAGATCGGTATCCAGAAATGGACCCCCTTCTTCCATCTGGTTAATCATAGAGTCAGCCAGCGTACGCAGCTGCTTGACTTGGGAGCGCGTGGCATGCTCTGCGCTTAGGGCAGCCAGTTTGGGCTCAATGAGCAATCTGGCTTCCAGCAATTTGACAAGAGAAATATCCCCCAATTCCTTAAGATCTGCTGTAGGATCTTCCAACAATAATGGATCGTTGCGTACATACATTCCCCGTCCATGCTCGATACTGACGTTTCCTTGGCTTTCCAGAGTCCGCAGCGCTTCTCTTATAGTAGATACGCTAACTGCCAGATCTTTGGAGATTTCTTGCAAGGTTGGAATGCGTGATCCAGGCGGCCATTCCCCACTTCTAATTTTCTGCTCAAGCACATCAACTGTCATTGCGAATGTCGTTTTTTTCATCGTAACAATCCCCTGTATACCTTCATATTAGGTTTATACTAACACAATCGTATAAGCTTCTCCTAATAATAAAACGTATTGACATCTAGAAATAAAGATACTATGATACCTTCATAAAGATCCGATCTATAAACAATGTGTTATGATTTTTTCAGTTATTATAGTTGTAAATCGCTATTATAGACCGGATTTATATACATGTTTAATAGATCAATTAAATATAGATACGATCTATATTGCCTGCCGTTGTGGCGGAGGAGGAGGATAGGAGGTTGATCCGGTGGATGCGGGAGACGGCTTCGCCGCCGGATTTATGAATAGATTGATACAGGATGAACAAAAAATGCGACACGTTAAGAGGTGGAATTATCATGAACAAAACGGAGCAGCTGCAGCAGTTAAAGGATTCCGGCATCGTTGCAGTTATTCGACGACCCCCGTATAACAAGGTTATCCCTATTACGGATGCACTGGTGGCAGGCGGCGTAGAAGCGCTGGAGGTTACGGTTGATACAGACCGGGCATATGAAATTATTGCCTGCTTGAAAGAGAGATACGAAGGGAAGGTCCTGGTTGGCGCAGGTACCGTATTAGACGAACAAACAGCGAAGACAGCGATCGAAGCAGGCGCTGATTTTATATTCTCTCCGATCCTGGATGAAGCTACGATCCGTCTAACCAATCAATATGGCAGGATCTCGATTCCAGGAGTTATGACGCCGACCGAGATCGTGAAGGGATATCAATATGGTGCGGACATGCTCAAAATTTTTCCGGGCTCCTCACTGGGCATCAATTATATAAAAGAGCTGTCGGCTCCATTAGGACATATACCGATGATGCCAACAGGTGGAGTTACCTTGGACAATGCGGGCCAATTTATTCGTGCAGGCGCTGTGGCCGTCGGCATCGGGAGTTCTTTAACGAACAAGAGTGCGATTGAAGAGGAACGGTACGATGAGCTTACAGATTTAGCTCGGCAATTCAAATTGGAAATCCAAAAAGCGAGAGAATAGGGAGAGGTTAAATTTGAAAATTACAAAGTTTGAAACTTTTATCGTACCGCCCCGGTGGCTGTTCTTGAAAATTGAAACGGATGAAGGAATAGTTGGATGGGGAGAGCCCGTAATCGAAGGCAAGGCTCATACGGTGCAAGCGGCTGTAGATGAACTCATGGATCATCTGATCGGGAAAGATCCGCTTCGCATTGAGGATCATTGGCAAGTCATGTACCGCGGCAGCTTCTACCGCGGCGGCCCCATACTGATGAGCGCGATCGCCGGAATTGACCAGGCGTTGTGGGATATCAAGGGGAAATATTACAATGCTCCAATATATCAGCTGCTTGGCGGGGCATGCCGGGATTCGATGCGTGTCTATTCCTGGATCGGCGGGGATCGACCGAGTGATGTTGGACAAGCGGCGTTGGACAAACAGCATGCAGGCTTTACAGCAATCAAGATGAACGCTACGGAAGAGATGCAGTATATCGATAGCTATCACAAGGTGGATCAGGTCGTGGAACGGGTAGCAGCGATCCGCGCTGCCACCGGTCCGGACTTTGGCATCGGCGTAGACTTTCACGGCCGTATTCATAAACCCATGGCAAAGGTGCTTGCCCAGTCACTCGAGCCTTACAGGCTGATGTTTATCGAAGAACCTGTGCTTCCGGAGAATAACGAGGCACTCCGGGATATTGCCAGTCATACAAGTACGCCGATTGCGACGGGAGAGAGAATGTTCTCTCGCTGGGACTTCAAATCATTGCTGGAAGACGGTTACGTGGATATCATTCAACCGGATTTATCGCATGCAGGCGGAATTACAGAGTGCAAGAAAATCTTCGCGATGGCGGAAGCTTACGATGTTGCAGTAGCCCCTCATTGTCCACTGGGCCCGATTGCACTTGCTGCCTGTCTGCAGGTTGACGCAACCGCTCATAATGCAATCATTCAGGAACAGAGCCTCGGGATACATTACAACCAGGGAAATGATCTGCTGGATTATGTAACGGACCCCGGCGTATTCTCCTATGAGGATGGTTTTGTGAAGATTCCGCAGGGTCCGGGTCTCGGTATTACAGTTAATGAGGAGTATGTCCGCAAGATGGCGTCGGAATCTCCGCACAGGTGGAGAAATCCGATATGGAGACATAAGGACGGGTCGGTCGCCGAGTGGTAGGATGAAAAGACCATCACTTCAAACAAAATGACACTGCAATCAAACAAGTGTCGGTATGAGAGCCCTTTACTATCGATTACAATGGATGGTGCGTATACCTAACCTAATTCGATGTTATGAGGAGAAAAGGCATGATTAATGTACCGAAGTATTGGGAAGATTTGAGCGTGCTGCAGAAGAGCAGAGAAGCGGCAAGAGCTTATTATATACCTTACGGGGATGCGGAATCCGCTTTGAGACAAAAGCGGGGAAAGTCTCCATTTTACCGTACACTTAATGGCAGCTGGAAATTTAAATATCATGAGTCGGTTCAACATGTAGAGAATGGATTCTATCAGATGGATGCAGATGTCAGCAGTTGGGATGACCTGATTGTCCCTTCATGCTGGCAGGTCAAAGGGTATGACCAGCTTCACTATACGAACGTGAACTATCCGTTTCCTTGTGATCCGCCGTATGTACCGAATGCTAACCCGGCAGGTTTATACGTAAGGGATTTTAATCTGTCAAGCGATTGGGATGGCAAACAAAAGTATATCGTGTTCGAAGGTGTGAATTCCTGTTTTTACCTCTGGATCAACGGAAAATGGGTGGGGTATAGTCAGGGTAGCCGCATGCCTGCGGAGTTTGATATTTCACCCTATGTGCAAGCTGGAACTAACAAGATTGCTGTGATGGTCTTGAAATGGTGTGACGGCTCTTATATCGAGGATCAGGATTTGTGGAGATTCTCAGGGATTTTTCGGGATGTCTATTTGCTGGCACGCAATCAGACCCATATTCGGGACCTGTTCAATCGTATGGAATTGGCAAGCGATTATCAAGTTGGAACAATAACCTGTGAGCTGGATACGATCGGTGCGCTGGAAGCTCAAGTGAAGCTTACTGACAGAGAAGGCCATGTCCAGGCATCGGGAGCGGTTACCGTAGATGGCAAGAGGAGCATCGAACTCCAGATAGACAAGCCTAAGCTGTGGTCTGCCGAAACCCCATATTTGTATCAATTATATATTTATGCTGCAGACGAAGTGCTTCATTTTGCAATCGGCTTCAGACGGGTGGAGATTATTGACGGGGTATTCAAGATTAATGGCATGGCTGTGAAGCTAAAGGGAGTAAATCGTCATGATTCTCACCCGCAGCTGGGACAAACGATACCGGTCAATCATATGATTCGAGACTTGAAGCTGATGAAATCCCACAATATTAATACGATAAGAGCGTCACATTACCCGAATGATTCACGCTTTCTGCAGCTCTGCAATGAATATGGCTTCTATGTGATAGATGAAGCGGATTTGGAGTGTCACGGGGTGTTTCATGCAGTAGGCAATTTCAATATGCTGACGCGTTTGCCGGAATGGGAACATGTATTTGTCGAACGGGCAGAGCGTATGATAGAGCGTGATAAAAACCATCCTTCTGTCGTGATCTGGTCCATGGGTAATGAATCCGGGTACGGCGCCAATCATATGTCGATGGCTAAATGGACGAAGGCAAGAGACAATTCCAGACCTGTTCATTATGAAGGCTCCGACCCGAGACATTTGGGAAGTCCCGATACGGCTGTGCTGGATATGGAGAGCCGAATGTATTCCTCCCCGGCTTATATTGAGGCCTACGCCAAGGATGAGAACAGTACGAAGCCGATGTTCATGTGTGAATACAGCCATGCTATGGGAAATGGTCCCGGCGATTTAAAGGATTATTGGGATGTCATCTATAAATATCCAAAGCTGATGGGCGGTTGTGTATGGGAATGGTCCGATCACGGTATTTTGACAACCAATAATGATGGAACGCGTTATTTCGCCTATGGCGGTAATTTTGGAGATCAGCCCAATGACGGCAATTTTTGTATTGATGGGCTTGTCTCACCCGATCGAATCCCTCACACCGGTCTTCTCGAATTGAAGAAGGTGATAGCCCCGATTCGACTGGAAGCGGGGAACCTGGAGGAAGGCTGCGTCCAGGTAACGAACTTATATGATTTTATTGATCTTTCTCACTTGACTCTGTATTGGAAGACGGAGAAAGATGGAGAACTCGCCGAGCAAGGCCAGCTGGAGCTGGAGCTGATCGCTCCGCATACCTCGAAGGCAGTGAGGCTGGACTATTCATGGCCAGAGGCATCCAATGAAACCTATCTGCTGACCTTGTCCTGTCGGTTGAAGCAGGATACGGTCTGGGCGAGTGCGGGTCATGAAGTGACTTTTGAACAGTTTGAGCTGCCCGTTGAAAGGCTGGCGCTGCCGGTACCTGCGGTTAATTATCCGCCAATCAAGTTGATGGAAGCCGATCAACAATTGATCATCGAAGGCTTTGATTTCCGTCATGTGTTTGATTTATACAATGGGACCTTCATCTCCGTGTCCAGGCATGGCGTAGATATGATCAAGAAGCCGCTGAGCTTCAACATTTGGAGAGCTCCAATTGATAATGACCGTAAGATTAAGGCAAAGTGGCTGGAAGAAGGCTATGATCGCGCACATATGCATATATACGAGGCAAGTGTGACAGATCAGGGGGCGTCATCTGTAGATATTAAAGTTAACTTCTCTTTGGGCGGTCACACTAAACCGCCTGTGCTGAACGGATTAGCATACTGGCGTGTGACCGGCAATGGCGAGATCAAGATGAAGGTTGAAGCTCAAGTTCGGGAGGATCTCTTATTCTTTCCCCGATTCGGAGTGCAGCTGACGATGCCGGCAGGAACCGAGGAAGTGGAGTATTTCGGAAATGGTCCTCATGAGAGCTATATCGATAAACAGCAAAGCACGCGAAAAGGGAAATATTTAACGTCAGTTGACGATTTGTTTACGCCATACATTATGCCGCAAGAGAACGGATCCCATAATGGCACCGACTGGGTGACCGTATCCAATGAGCAGGGGATGGGGTTGAAGTTCTCGGGAGCTAAACCATTCTCATTTAATGCTTCCCACTATACTCCGGAGGATCTGACCCATGCGATGCATGCCTATGAACTCGTCCGCCGTGACGAGACCATCGTTCACCTGGACTATAAAATGAGCGGTGCAGGCTCCAACTCCTGCGGTCCGGAGCTTCTGGAAGTCTACCGGCTGGACGAGAAGCAGTTTACATTTGAGATTAGTATTATGCCTGTATTTAAGGAAGATGAATAAGCACGAGATAGAAGGTGTCCCCGAAGCGAAAACTTTAGGGACACCATTTGTTCAAATTAAAGGTGTTTTTTGATATACTGTGATGGTTCAATATTCAGCATATAAAATGACTAGCTAGAAGAGGGTATTGATTATGAGCGGCTTTAAGGGAAGATTGTCTTGGATCAGGATGGCTGGAAATGTCCGAACTAAGCTTCTGCTCATCTTTTTCATTGTTGCTGTACTGCCGTTGGGCACGCTTGGCTATTTTTCTTATCATAAATCGTCCAAAGTCGTTAATTCACAGTTTGGCAGCTATGGCATGTATGCAGTGGAGCAGCTAAAGCTGCATTTTGATTCCAATATCAAGCAGATGGATCAAATTACAGGCAATATCTTAGCTTATATGATTGCCTCATCCATATTCATTGGTGACAAGCCTCCAACAACCTATGCACAATACGTTGAAGAAAGAGATTTTCAAAACTATCTGTCCTCTATTGAAAGTACCAACATTTTCAAAGTGGCGGTTATTACTCCTTCGGGAAGAGTCATCGGAAATAGCTCAGTGAGTATGGATAACCTGGCAAGTTCGTCCTTTTGGTCGTATGTATCCGCTTACAATAATAGACATGTTGTGATCCATATTCCGGATTACTATTCGCCGCCTAATGATGATTATGCGATCAGCCTGATCGTGCCGCTTAAGAATGGTCTTGGATTTCCCAGCGGGAGCCGGATATTGATTGATATGAAAGCGGATACGATACTGAGCTTGATCAGAGCTTTTGAGAAGGATATGCAGTCCCATTTGCTGATCATGGATGCGTCGGGGGAGATTCTGCTGCAGACGTCCTCCGATTATGTGAATAAGGATGATGATATTGTCTGGTCCCGCTCCTTGGATACGGAAGACTGGATTGTGGAAGCGAGAATTCCTTATGCCACTTTCTACGAATCCTCCACAGTTATTTTGCGATACTCGCTATTTATTGCTGTATTGGCTGTCATCGCGGGGGTTATAATGGCAGGCTTCTTCTCGTTCCGATTTACAAGGCCGATTATGAAGCTGGCCCAATCGATGCGTAGATTTGGTGATGGAGATCTGTTGATACGCACACCGGTGATGTCATCGGATGAGCTTGGTTATCTAAGTGAAACCTTCAACAGGATGACCGGCCAGATACAAGGCCTGGTTCACGAGATTAGCCGGACGGAGAAGCTGAAAAGCGACGCAGAGCTCAGGGCGCTGCATTACCAGATCAATCCGCATCTCTTATTCAATACATTGAATTCTATACAGTGGAAAGCAAAGTTAGCCCATCAGCCGGAAATCCTTAAAATGCTGCAGCATTTAATCGTGGTTCTGGACGGAAGCTTTAACTTCAAACAGACGCTTGTCCCTCTTCACAAGGAACTGGAGATCGCCCGCCATTTCATAGAGATTCAGCGGTTCCGGTACGAAGATGTTTTCACCTGCGTGTTTGACATACAACCGGGGCTTGACGATTGTCTGGTTCCCCGGATGGTGTTTCAGCCATTACTTGAAAATATATTTTTCCATGGATTTCGGGATGGTCTTGGTCGCATTAACATGAGAATTTTCACTGTCAATTGTGAATTATATATGGAGCTTGAGGATGATGGGGTCGGGGTCAAGCTGGAGCATATGGAGTTCATAAGTTCCGGGATGAAGATTCCGGGTAAGCAGGGCGGGTTGGGTCTAAGAAATGTGGATGAACGGTTTAAACTTCATTTCGGTAATGCATACGGCCTAACGTTGGAATCAAACAGAAATATAGGAACGAAGGTGACGTTGGCATGGCCAATAACGAGAGAGCTCAATCCCCACTCAAAGTATTAATTGTAGACGATGAACAACTCGTGCGTAAAGGCCTGCGCATGACCATTGATTGGGAGAAGCATCGGATGACCGTTGTAGACGATGCGCCAAATGGGAGCCTCGGCTGGCAGAAATTTTTGAAGTATCGTCCCCAGCTGGTGATTACCGATATTGTCATGCCGGAGATGGATGGAATAGAGCTGGCCCAGAAGATAAAAGAAGAAGCGCCAGAGACTGCCATTCTGTTTCTGAGCTGTCATCGGGATTTTGCGTATGCCAGGCATGGGATTCAAATTGGGGTGAGCGATTACATTGTTAAGACGGATATGGACGATGAGCATATTGATAACTCCCTGAACCGTGTACGCATAGAGATTGAGAAGATGACCGCGAAGCAGCAGACCTCTCTGTCTGTGGTGAAGAATCAACAGGATCAGTCTGCAGAAGCTCTGGGTACATGGCTTCATCATCGCGGTCATGCGTCAAAAGAGCATCTTATGCAGCATCTTCGGCTGCAGTGGAATTGGATGCTGTCCGGGGCTTATATCTTTCACCTATACATCCCCAAGGAGAAAGAAACCGTTAATCGATCCTATCAGAAACAATGGAAGGACCTGTCTATGGCTCACCAGGATCAATTGAAGACGTTAGAAATAGACGCCTATACGGACCTCATTGTGTGTGATCAACAATTACTGGGTATCGTACAATCCAAACTGGTAGAAATGAAATTTCAGGACAATACGATCGAGTGGCGGCAGGCAGGTCCCATTACAAGCGTGGAGGTCTGGTTCACTGCCGTAAGCAAGTTGTATCGGTTATGGGAAGTGGAGTGTCATAACAAGCTGTTAAGTACGGCGCATAAGGAAGATATTATTGAAGCTATCGACTATATTGACCAGCATCTGGATTCAGACCTTCGAGCTGCGGATGTGGCGACATATATCGGAGTTAGCCGGAGTTATTTCAGCACGATATTCAAGGAAGCTACAGGCTGCAGTATTATATCCTTTATTTCTGAGCGCAAGCTGGAGAAAGCCAAGGAACTTCTGACGGCTACCACCATTCGGACAGAGGAAGTGGCGGAGAAGATAGGTATTAACGATGTTAAATATTTCTCGAAATGGTTTAAGAAGCGTGCTGAGCTTACGCCAGGGCAATATCGGACACTAACAAAATGACGATTCATTCAAACAAATAGACGATAATGGCCTGGGTTCTCCGGGCTTTTTTTTATTTATCGGAAAAGATCACACTAATATCAAACGTCTGTCGGTATGAAATCCCTTACAAAATATTTATGATAAGAATGAAGAAATGACTAGGGGGTTACGACTTATGAAAAGAAAAAGTACGCTGTATGTACTCATTGCTTGTCTCATGATTTCTTTACTGGCCAGCGCTTGCTCCAGCTCCACCAAGCAGGCTGCATCGAATGATCCGGGAACAAGCGATGAGAAGGTCAAGCTGGTTGTATGGATTTGGGAAACGGCAAAAGATGGATTGGATCTGAATATGGAAGCTTTCAAAGCCAAGTATCCGAATATCGAGATTGAGTTTCAAACCATGAAGTCTACCGACTTGTACTCCAAATATTTAATTACTTCAAGTACGGAAGATGAGGTACCGGATATTGTAGCTGTGGAGTCCACCAATCTATCTCAAATCGTACAAATCGATTCCTTGCTGGACATTACCTCGCGCGTGGAGCCTTACAAGGATAAGATGAGTGCTTATAAATGGGAAGATGCCACTCGGGATGGAAAAATATACGCAATGCCCTGGGATAGCGGTCCAGTCGTGATGTTCTATCGTAATGATCTGTTTGCCCAAGCTGGTCTTCCTACCGATCCCGAAGAGGTCGCCAAGAAGATTCAGACCTGGGATGACTATTATGAGGCTGCCAAGCTGGTCAAAGAGAAAACAGGAGCTTTCATGTACGGGGATTCCAAGACAAATTCCAGCAGCCGGATGTTTGAATCGATGCTGTGGCAGCGTGGCTTGTGGTACTTCGATGACCAGGGGAAGGTAGCCGTGGATTCTCCGGAAGTGAAGGAATCGGCAGACTTCCTGATCAAGATGCAGAAAGATGGGCTTGTTTTCGATGCTCGTGCGAACACCGATCAATGGGGTAACGGTATTCGTGATGGGAAGATCGCTACGGTTGTTGGGGGCTCATGGCATGATGCGATAATCGAGAATCAGTATTCTCCGTCTGACAAGGGGAAATGGTCCGTAACGATGATGCCGAAATGGTCGAAGGATGACACCTATACGGGTGCTAACCAGGGTGGAGCGAATCTGGCAATCAACAAAAACTCCAAGCATCCCGAAGAGGCTTGGGATTTCATTGAATTCATGCTTAGCAATGAAGAATCGCAAGTGAAAATGATGACGGGTGCAGGCCTGTTTCCGGCTCTGATGGTGGATGATGATGCATCAATGGAAGAAACGTCAGCCTACTTCAATAATCAAGCGATTCGTAAAGTGTACGCCCAATCTCTCGCAAATACGTATCCGCTCGCATATACGTCCGATTTTCCAATGGCAAACAAGCTGATGACTGATGTATGGGCTAAAGTATTTCTCAATAATGTTAGCTCTGAGCAGGCGCTGAAAGAAATGGCGGATGAGCTTCGCAGCAAGACGAAGAGAAATTAATTAACATGTCAGGAGGGGACGATATGAAGACTTCCAAATGGAACAAGCAGTTATTGTTTGCTCCCTATATATACATATCACCCTATTTCATATTGTTTTTCATCTTCTCTTTGTATCCCATTCTGTATTCGTTCTATATCAGCTTTACGGACTGGAATGGTTCTGGCGAGAAGACGATGATCGGATTTGATAATTATATTGAGCTGTTCGGGGATAAGAACTTTTGGTTATCCCTCTGGAACAGCTCGATTATCTTCTTGATGTACGTGCCGATAATGCTGTTTCTTGGACTTATCTTTGCTTCCATTCTGAATTCCAATTGGATGGTTGGAAAAGGCTTTTTTCGGATGGCTCTGTTTGTGCCCAACTTTGTATCGGTAGTGGCTGTATCATTCGTGTTCGTCTTGCTGTTTAATACCCAGGATGGTTTGATCAACACTGTACTTGACAATATGGGGCTGATCGATAGTCCGATACCTTGGCTGGAATCCCCCTGGTGGGCCCGCATTTCCGTAGCGGTGATGGTGTTGTACCGTTGGATTGGCTACAATATGCTCCTGCTTATGACGGGGCTGCAGAGCATATCTAAGGATTTGTATGAAGCGGCTTATGTGGATGGATCAACCAAATTGAAGAGCTTTTTTCTTATCACGATTCCTTTGGTCAAAAAAATGCTCCTGTTCTGTACCGTGCTCTCTACGATTGGAACGTTCTCGCTGTTTACAGAGCCGTTTATCCTGACTCAGGGCGGGCCGCTTAATTCGACATTGACCCCAATTCTAATGCTGTATAATGAGAGTTTCCAAAACTTTAATTTCGGATACGCATCTTCGATTGCCGTCTGCTTTTTTATTCTGATGATGGCGATTTCATTAATACAGATGCGCGTATTCGATGATAAAGATTAGGAATGGGGGAAAATTCATGGAAAAAACGGTGACAATGCGTCGAGCAGCTGCCGCATCCAGTACGAAGCGGGGCTGGACATCGACGCTGGCCTTCATACTGATGACCTTAATTTCACTGGCAACACTATTTCCGCTGTTCTGGCTGTTCAGTTCTTCACTTAAGGACATCAGTGAAATATTTGTGAATCCGCCGATCTGGATTCCATTAACACTACACTGGGAGAATTTCACGGAGCTATTTGTAAATCGGAAATTCGGCATCATCACATGGAACAGCTTCTTGCTGTCTTCGACTTCGACGCTGATTGCATTACTGTTCTGCGGTTTGGGTGGTTTTGCCTTCGCGAAGTATCATTTCAAAGGTAAGAAGATTTTGTTTATATTCGTACTTGCCTCTCTTATGATTCCTCACGAGGCTACGATGGTCCCGTTATTCTCAATATATAAAGGCTTACATTTAATAGATAACATCTGGGGAGTAATTTTACCCGACCTGGCAAACGCTTTCGGTATATTTTTCATGCGTCAATATTGTACATCGCTTCCGGATGAGATGCTGGAAGCAGCACGTATTGACGGCTGCAGTGAATTCAAGCTTTTCCGTCGAATTGTATTGCCGAATTTAAAATCGGGCTTTGCGGGATTAGGCATTATCCTGTTCGTCAAGCAGTGGAACAACTTTCTGTGGCCTTCCGTTATCTTGAGATCTCAAGAGCATATGACATTATCTGTTGCGCTCAAGGCACTGGAAGATAGTAATAATACGCCCTACCATCTCATCATGGCCGGTTCGGTCATAAGCGTGCTTCCCCTGTTGATCATTGTCTTGATCTTTCAGAAGCAATTGATTGCAGGAATGATTGAGGGAGCCGTAAAGGGCTAGTTAAAGCGGAGCGTGGAGATCAAGAATACTTTGGACTAAATAAGTTGAACGAACTGGACCCCATTCGCTTTGCAAAAGTCGCACAAAGGTGCGACTTTTGCACCATGGAGATTACTTATTCAAGCTTGCTCTTGTTTTCCTGCCATTTTTCCGTCTTATACTGCAGAAGCTTCCCGTAGCCCGCTTGCTGCGCATCGGCTTCGGCCTGATCCAGGACGGCGGATACTTCCTCGTCGGTTTTCGCATTCATGATGGCACTTGCTCTCGCTTTTTCATAAATGTCGAATACGCTTTGCTGGGCAATGCCTTCTTCCGTATCGCCTGCCGGAGTCAGGTTTACAAATTCCGTTGTATTAAACTGGGTTTTCCACGTTATTTCTGACTGCCAGTACGTATCCCAGCTGCGCTTTTCAGGCGGAAGGGTGGACTCGAATTTCATTTTGGATTTATCGACATATACGGTGTTGCCGTTCCATTGAAAGTTCACAATAGCAGACATTAATTTCTCGCGATCAGCCGCTTTCGTTACAAACGCATCGTTGAAGAGAGGATATTCATTCTCATCCGTGCCTTCCCAGTATAAGCCTTCAGGTCCCCACATAATGATGCGCTGGCCTTCAGGGCCGGTAAACCAGTCGAGGAATGCGAAGATGGCCTCCGGATCTTTGGCCGCTTTTGTTATGACGCTGACGTTCCAGCCCAGCTGTGTGTAGTCGCCAGGGAAAATCTTGTTGCGGTCAAGACCCTCCTTATGCACCGGCCAAACCATAATGTAACCGGCGTCAGGGTCCTGCTCCTTCAGGAGCGTGTTGCCAATTGATCCGAATTCGGTTGGACTGGATGCGATGAACACTGCGATTTTGCCGGTCAGCACCTTTTGCTCGACCTGCTCCAGCTTTTGCGTGAAGGAGTCCTGTGAAATCAGCCCTTCCCGGTACAGCCTGCTGGCAAATTGGATGAATTCCCGGTAGACCGGATCGGTGAAAAGGGAAGTCAGCTTATCGCCGGACGGTACCGCCATCATAGCGTTGAATGTAGGTGGGCGGTTTTCCGCGAAGGCCGATACCAGAATGTCGATACCCGAAGCGCTCTGCCCGACTTCAAGCGGTACGACATCCGGATACTTTTCCTTAACCAGCTTCAGATAATCAAACAGCTCATCGGTCGTTTCCAGGCTGGGGGAACCAAGCTCCTCATAAATTTTCTTGTTTACCACATAGCCTGCATTGCCGTTAGGCTGCGTCGTATACCAGTTCGGGAATTGATAAAGCTTGCCGTCTGGGGACCGCAGCATGTCAATCGCATCTTCTCCGGCCCATTTTTTCAAATTGGGGTATTTCTCCAGGTACTCATCGAACGGCACGAGCATACCCTCGGAACGAAGCTTCTCGACATCGGCATCGCGTTCCATCCAGATGACGTCGGGCAGCTCGCCCGAAACGATCATCGTATTGAACTTTTGCTGGGCGTTGCCGCCCGAGCTGATCGGGGTAATGTTGATTTTTTTGTTGTCCTGGATCCACTTGGTAGCGGAATCCTCGCCCCAATTCGGCATCGTATACCAGTCATAATGCCCATAGAAGGAAAAATCGAGCGGCGTCTCGCCTAACACAAAGGAAGTTTCCGCAGGGGGATCCCCTTCGTTTGTCCCCGGGGACGGCTCGTTGCTGCCGGAGCATCCCGTTATAACCATTGCGGCAGCGAGTACGGATGACAAGGCGGCTTGATACGTTCTTTTGATTTTTTGCATCTCCAAACTCCCTCCCCTTGATTACTGGCAATAATCGTTAACCTCGCTTATTCTTTCAAAGAGCCGATAAGAACACCCTTCACAAAGTATTTCTGCACTAAAGGATAGACGCATAGAATCGGTACGGTCGCGACCATCATTGTAGCCATCGACAAGGATTTGGTCGTTACGGCCTTCATCGAGTTTAACCGGCCCTGCGCCGCTGAATCCATCTGGGCCATCTGCTCCGCCATAATATTGGAGTTCAGAATTTGCTGAAGCTTCGTTTGAATAGGGAGAAGATCCACATTCGATATATACAAGCCTGGCGTAAACCAGTCATTCCAGTGATACACGGCTGTGAACAGCGATAATGTCGCAATGACCGGGCCGGATAAGGGGAAGATGATGCGAAACAGGATGCCCCAGTTGGAGGAGCCGTCAATTTGCGCCGATTCCTCCAGACCGCTTGGAATGCCCGCAAAAAATGTACGGAAAATAATCATGTTCCAGACGCTGATAATGCCCGGGATGACCATGACCCAGAAGGTGTTCATTAATTCCAGCTCACGGATGAGCAAATAGCTCGGAATCAGGCCACCGCTGAAGTACATCGTGACAATACACATAATCATGTAATATTTGCGTCCTATCAGCTGCTTTTTGGTCATGCCGTAGGCGAATATGGCGGTGGCGGAAATCGACAAGGCCGTTCCGACCGCCGTGCGGAGCACGGAAATGATAAAGCCATTGACCAGCCGTTCGTCCTTGAATACGACCTCGTAATTTTGCAGGGAGAACACACGGGGCCAGAACGTAATGCCGCCGAGCATGGTATCTGTACCGGAGTTGAATGAAATAACGGCAGCGTTCCAGAATGGATAAAAGGAGGAAAAGCCAAGCAGCGTCAGCAAAAAATAATTGATTCCGACGAATGTTTTGTCGCCTAATGACAGTTTCATAGCTTTACCCTCTCTTTCCCGCTACCATAAGCTGTTGCCTGACTTTCGGGCCAGATAGTTAGCGCCTGCCAAAAGTCCGACACTGATAACGGCTTTGAAGAGCCCGGCGGCCGTTGCATACGAGAACCTGGAATTGTTAATGCCGACGCGGTATACGTAAGTTTCAATGACATCGCTGACGTCGCGGAGCACAGGGTTTGCGGCTAACAGGAGAATGTCCTCGAAGCCGGCGTTCAACAGATTGCCGATTGCCAGAATCGAGAATACGATAATGACCGGCATAATTGAAGGGAGGGTGATGGCATAGATCTGCCTGATCCTGCTGGCTCCGTCTATAGCGGCGGCCTCGTATAAATGAGGGTTTATGCCTGCAATCGCGGCTAAATAAACGATAGAGGCAAAACCGATTTCCTTCCATACTCCTGTCGCCACGAGAATGGCCCAGAAGTATTCGGGAATCGACAGGAAATTCAGCGGCTCATCAATAATGTGAAGCGCCTGCAGCAGGATGTTGATACTCCCATTGTCCGTAGACAGCATGGAAATGACGAATCCGGACACGATCACCCATGACAGGAAGTGGGGCAAATAGCTGATGGTTTGCACGATGCGCTTGAAGGTGCGGTGACCGACTTCGTTCAGAATTAATGCCAATAGAATGGGGGCCGGGAAACCGATGCCAAGCTTCAGCATGCTGATGACTAATGTGTTGCGCATGATGGTCCAGAACTCAGGTGCCTGAAAAAACATCTCAAAGTGCTTAAAGCCTACCCAGGGGCTGTTCAGAAAACCTTTGAAGATGCTGTAGTCCTGAAAGGCCATTAATACTCCGTACATGGGGATGTAACTGAACACAAATATGAAAAGCAATGCCGGCACTACCATGAGTTGAATATCCCATTGCCGCCACAAACGTGTCAGTCTGGAGGTTTTCGTCTGCAGCATCTGATTCCCCCTTAAATATTCCTTATTTCCTTATTATAGAGGGACAAATGCCGTTATTCTCCATCAAATCGCTTATAAAGCAACACTATCTTACTGTTTGTTTCCACTCTTGGTTCTTGAGTTTTTTAGGCGAGGCTCCGATATGCTTCTTAAACAGGCGATTGAAATTGGATAAACTGCGGAAGCCGCATTCATGGGCAACATCCATAATTTTCATCGTATTGCTTTCAAGCAGCTCAATAGCGCGTTCCAGGCGGATATGAATCAAATAAAGCAAAGGCGGAGTGTCGACCGCGTACCGGAATAGATCGCTGAAGCGGGAGGGGCTGAGGTAAACGAGCGAGGCAAGCTCTTCCAGCGTCCATGCATGGGTATAATTTTCCTCCATCGCATGAATGACGTTGCGTATTTTCTCTAATTGCTGGGCGTTGATGGCCTGTTTGGCGCGGTTCATGCTTGTATTGCGGAAGTGTCTGTTAACGGTAGCCAGGAAACGGAGCATAATGGAGTAAACGATGGATTCATAGGAGCTTTCTTTGCGGTTATGCTCATCCTGAATTTCCAGCAGAAGCGAGCGAAGCATCCCGATTTGCTGATTATTCCGGTCGAGCAGATTCGTAAAACTAACCCCCATCTCCTTAAATGGCGACAGGATGACGGGATCGTACCGGAGGCTGCTCATAAACCAGGAAGCATCGAACGATATGACCTGCATGACCAGATCTTTTGTCTCGTAAGCGCGGTGAAGATCATTTGAATTAATGAGCAAAATATCTCCCTGCTGAAATTCAAACGTCTGTCCGTTAATGATGTAATAGCCTGTCCCGGCTTTAATGAAGTTGATTTCCAATATATCATGCCAATGAAGCCTCTGATAGTGGGCGTTGACGCCAATCGTGTCGACAACCTGAACAGGATATTTTTTAGCTAATATCAGTTTTTCCTTCGGGATTTCCGCAGAATACGCTTGTGCCATGCCCATCGCTCCTTACTATTTATTCAAATTTGTTGAATAATAAGGTTCTCCCATAATGGAGCAGTCTTTACAGCTTTTTTATATTTAGAGTATACCATTGTTAACCATATTTGGTTTCTGTAAATAAGCGGGCTAATAATGGCTTCCATTCTGTTGATCTATTCAACTAACACGGCGTTAATAGTATAATGTATCGTGTGTTTCTACAATAAATGGGATAGAGCTTTAAGAGGCAGCCCGACAGAAAAAAAGCGAGGCCGCTCCTTATAATGGAGTGCCTCACTTTATCAACGGGTTAAATTTCAGTGCTTCATGCATAAATAATGATGATAAGGAAGGTTGTTCAATCATGCAAATATCCGAGATGCAAAAACATACCAAAGAATTCAGTATCGAGAAGGGATTCGACAAGTCTACCATTGAACAAAGATCGCTTTTTCTGGTTACCGAAGTAGGAGAGATGGTTAGGGAGCTATTGCATATTTCCTATCATCCGGATCATGAGAAGATGGAAGAAATCAAAGATCGTCTTGGTCTGGAAATGTACGATATAGTGTGGAATATCTGCGACCTTGCCAATAAGCTGGATATCGACCTGGAACAGTCTTTTCAGAAAAAGACAGAGATCAATAAGACCAGAACATGGTAATGTGATAGATCACTTTATTGTTTTGGGTAGGTCTCATTCAGAAACTTTACAGATTGGTTAATCAATGCCTTCAAAACTTCATGATTAATGTCATCTGCTTTGTTAATGTAGACGCAGGCTTTCCCTGATGTATGTTTTCCGAGCTTCTGCAATAGCGCCTCCCGCTCCGTGTCGCCTGTCGCAAAATACAGGCTGATCTTGGCTTTTCGGGGTGAAAAGCCAACGAGCGGGGCATCACCCTCGTGACCAGAATCGTATTTGTAGTGATACGAACCAAACCCAATGATACTGGGTCCCCACATTTTCGCAGGATAACCAGTCGTTTCTGTAAATATATCCAGCAGCTTATAGGCGTCTTCACGTTTCTTAAGATTCTCGACAGATTCAATAAACTCAATAACAGAGTTGTCGGTTTCTTTTGTTTTCTGTTCATACATAGCAGGATCTCTCCCTTACTTTACACAGTGCTAGACTTAAAGTTACAGTATCATGTACGCAGACAGGCTGTCAAAATCGGAAATGCTGATGCCGAAAATTTAACTTGAACTATTCTATTGAATTAATACTATCTTGTTTGCAAAAAAATCCTATTGCTGTAAAACTGCCAATGAATTAGGTTTAAGGAGTCACAATAATTGTGATAAATAACCAATTATAGGAGGCTCTAGTTAATGGGAAACGTACGGAACTGGAAGCGATCTATGAAGAAAACCGGATTGTGCTTGCTTGGCTCCATTCAAATTGCGGCTGTTTGCTCACCTTTGCAAACGGTTACAGCAAATCCCGCGGATGCTGTAACCGGGCAAGCGCAAGAGAAGAGACAGATGGAATATTTGGACCGCGGACTGGTGGCGGTTAAAACCGATGGGGGGGTCTTCGTCAGCTGGCGGCTGCTGGGTACAGAACCGTCTGATATTTCATTTAATCTTTACCGTAACGGAAAAAAAGTGAATAACACTCCGATCTTCACCAGCACCAACTATCTGGATGCATCAGGAACGACAAGTGCCGCATACACGGTTCGAGCCGTCTTGAACGGCAGGCAGCAGCCAGCGTCTGATGAAGTGAGCGTTTGGGGTGGATCATATCTCGATGTTCCCCTGCAAAAGCCGCTGACGGGACCAATCAGGATGGCTCTGTGTACACGTATAACGCTAACGATGCAAGTGTCGGAGATGTGGATGGGGACGGTCAATACGAGCTTATTCTGAAATGGGATCCTTCCAATTCCAAGGACAATTCGCAAAGCGGTGTAACCGGTGAAGTATATATCGACAGCTATAAGCTGGACGGTACCTTTCTGTGGAGAATATCACTCGGCCGCAACATTCGCGCCGGAGCTCATTACACGCAGTTTATGGTTTATGATTTGGATGGTGACGGTAAATCGGAAGTGGCCATGAGAACGGCTGACGGTGCCGTAGACGGCACGGGAAAAGTCATAGGCGACCCGAACGCGGACTTCCGGACTGCTGAAGGTTACGTGTTATCCGGTCCGGAATATCTCACCTTGTTTGAAGGCGCAACCGGGAAAGAAATGATTTCCGTACCCTTTGAACCAGCGCGGGGAAATGTCACCGATTGGGGTGATGATTACGGCAATCGTGTCGACCGTTTTCTTGCAACTATCGCCTACCTCGACGGCAAAAGACCGAGTCTGGTCATGGCTCGCGGCTACTACGCTAAAACCTCATTGGCAGCCTACAATTGGAGAGACGGCAAGCTCACCAAACAATGGTCCTTTAACAGCAACGGCAATCCCGCCTATGAAGCCCAGGGAAATCATAATTTGACTGCGGCCGATGTGGATGGCGACGGGAGGGATGAAATTGTTTACGGTGCCATGACCTTTAGCGAGGACGGTCAAGTTCTGTATGGCACAGGGTTGGGTCATGGCGATGCGCTTCATGTAGGGGATCTGGATCCCGACAGGCCGGGTCTGGAAGTATTTAAAGTCATGGAGCATAAGGATTCCCCTTATGGCGCAGCGGTTTGGGATGCCTCTACGGGCCAAACCATCTGGGGGATATATACAGGTACAGATACGGGCAGGGGGATGTCGGCCGATATCGATCCTACCTATTTGGGCGAAGAACAATGGGCCGGCTCCGGCGTTGGCCTAAATACCGTAAAAGGCCAAAAAATAAGCAGCTCTACGCCATCTTCTACTAACTTCGGCATCTGGTGGGATGGTGATCTGCTTCGTGAGCTTCTGGATCATAATTACAATTCGGCCATAGGAGCAGGTCCCGGCAAGATTGACAAATGGGATTATGTAAATGTCAAGACCAACAACCTATTGACTGCGGAAGGGACGCTGTCCAATAATTCTACGAAAGGCACTCCAAACCTGCAGGCCGATATTCTGGGCGACTGGCGGGAAGAAGCGATCTGGAGAACAGCCGACAGCAGCGCGCTGCGAATTTATACGACGACAGCGATTACGGAGCATCGCCTTCCTACGCTCATGCACGACCCGCTTTACCGTCTGGACGTGGCTTGGCAGAATGTAGCTTACAACCAGCCTCCGCATACCAGCTATTATTTGGGAGAAGGTATGATACAGCCTCCAGCGCCTGACATTTATGTAACGTATATTGCGGATGTAAACGTAAATCCCGGCTCGCTGAATCTGAAGAGCCATGGAGGAGATCATTCTGTGACGGTTCATATAAATATCCCGGAATATGATAGATACTCCAATATAAGCTTGTCATCCGTTTCCATGAGCGTGAATGGCGGCACTTTGCAAGGGGGAGATGCCAAAGGGGATAGTTCCAAGGGATTTACGGTTAAATTTGACCGGCAACAGCTGATTAACCTCCTTTCGGGGCAAACCGGCGAGGTCCAAGTGAAGGTTAACGGAGTGCTGGAGGATGGAAACCATTTTACCGGCAGTGACAGCATTAAGGTACACTAATCATATCTTGCAACCGGTTGGCTCGCCCTTGTGCTTGCCGAGTGCTCTTCTTAGATCGAATCCCCTGCGGCTTATGGCCGGCAGGGGATTTTGTCTTTTCCATCCTGTACATATCCCTAAGCTGCAATTACAATGACTATTGAAGATTATTCATTATGAACTCAGACAGCACAGAGCCGTTTGGTACAACATGGAGGTGTCAGCTTGCCAGCGCTAAAAAATTATTGGGAAACCCGTACGTTTAAAAAAAAGTTGATTATTACCTTTATGCCTCTGGTCCTTATTCCGATGATATTCCTGACCGTGCTGTCAAGCTGGATCTATAGCAATCAAATTACCAAGAGCATGGATAACAATGTGGTCAATACTGTAAATCTGGTCAATGAACATTTGGACACCTATCTGGATGAGCTTACCAGGCTGTCGGTTCTCCCCTATTATAACAGCCAAATTTTGAATATTATGCAGCAAACCGGGAATATCGGCGATTCGGATTTTAAACAAATTCAAGGGCTTCTATCGCAGGCGATCCGCAACCCCAGGGAGGACCTGCAAAGCGTATCCATTTACAGGAGAGACGGACAGATTTTTTCAAGCTCCATCTATGATGCAGCCATTAATTATCAGTATGACTTCAAAAGCTCGCCCTGGTACAAGAAAGCGATTGCATCGAATGGAAAGGTCGTTTTCACCGGAAAAGTCAATGATTCACGTATTATTAACCGTCCGGAGCCCGCTTTTTCAGTCGTCAGAGCGATCAAGATCTATAATGGGCCGATCCTTGGCGTTATTATCATCGATGTGAACTTTACCGGTCTGGAAAGTATTTTCAAGCCTGTGGATCTGGGCAAGGATTCGAATATTATTGTACTGGATGACCACCATCAGACCATCTACAGCAAAAATAACCGTTATATGGAAGCGCTGCCGAATATCGATGCCTCGAATGACAGGATACAGGATATTAAGACGGCCAGCGATAAACTGATTGTTCATCATATCGATTCTGCGGATACGGGGTGGAAGATCGTCGGAATGGTGTCCGAATCCGAGATGAATCAAGGGAAAGCCATATTATATAAAACCATTCTCACGGTAATGGCCCTTATTGTTCTGGTCATCGTCATTGTTTCGGTGTTATTGTCCGATACGATCACGAAGCCTTTAAAGACGCTCCGCATGCTGATGGGCAAGGTGGAGAAGGGTGATTTCAACGTGGCCTATCATTCCTTGAACGGTAATTTGGAAATCAGCCTGGTCGGAAGAGCGTTCAATAAAATGAATCAGAAAATTGATGAGCTGATCAACCAGGTGCTTGAAATTCGTTTTAAGCAAAAGGAAGCGGAGCTCAATAATCTCAAGCTTCAAATCCGGCCTCATTTTTTGTTTAATAACCTTGAGGCGATCCGGGCTTTGGCGGAAATCGGTGACCGGGAGGGGATCGTGGAGATTACCTCAGCCCTCGGCGGCATGCTTCGTTACAGTCTGAATAAACAAGATTCGAAGGTCGAGCTTCGCGACGAGATTCATCAGATCCGGAATTATCTCAAAATAGAGCAGATTCGTTCGGGAAATTCCCTGATCGTCGACTATGACCTGGAACAAGAGCTTTTGAACTGCATGACGATCCCTATTCTGCTGCAGCCCGTGGTCGAAAATTGCATTCATCACGGGTTTGATCAAGTGAACGGACCGAAAAAAATCAAGATTGCGGTTCAGCCGTATGAAAGCGGTATATTCATCATGGTGCAGGATAACGGAACGGGCATGACGGCCAGCGATCAAATGGAATTGAACGCCTATCTGGCCGCTGAGGCAGCTGAGCTGACGTTTGGCAGCTCGGGAATCGGCCTTAAAAACCTGCATTCAAGAATTCAGCTGGAGTACGGGCCGCAGTTCGGTTTATCCATAATCAGCGAGTACGGGGAGGGGATGACCGTTCAAATCAAAATCCCCAGAGTCGAGCTCCGAACACGGATTTGATGGATCAAGGGAAGGGAGGAAACGGATATGCATCGTTTATTGGTGGTCGATGATGAATGGCTGATTCGTACGGGTATCGTTCGAATGGTAGAGAGGCTGAGTCCCGAATGGTTGGTCGAACAAGCGGCAAACGGTATAGAAGCGATAGAGCGGATCAAGCAAGCTTCCTATGATTTGATCTTTTGCGATATCAAGATGCCCGGATTGGACGGCATTGAAACATTGGATGAATTAACCCGGAAGGGCTATCGGATTCCGGTTGTCTTTCTGACCGGGTACGATGAGTTTGCCCTCATGCAGAGCGCGCTCCGTTTAAGGGCTTATGATTATCTATTAAAGCCCATTCATGACCAGGACATACTGGCCGTTTTCACAAGCTTCAAGAAGGATTTTTTAAGCATCAACATGCGTTCCGATGTACAGCAGGCCAATCTTCAGCAGTTTGAGTTCCAGCTTCTGAATGCGCTGGATTCGTTTGACGCCGACCGTGTTTTTGGCGCAATAGAGGAAGGACAGGCTTTGTTAAGCGGTCAGATGACCATCACGGAGTATGTGGATGAAATCCTGCGGATTACAAATCATTTTTTCAGTAAGTACCGCATCCAGGGCTTCGATAAGGATTTACCTATTACATCGAATGATCTGAGCAATCTATCCCATATCCGGCATGCGATCCAAATCCGGTTTTCCTATATCAAGCAGATCGAAGGAAACGAGAAAGGCGAGCATAAGATCATTAAATTGGTCAAGGAATTCATCAATACTCATCTGCAGAAGCAGCTGACGCTTGCCGAGGTCGCGGATTATGTTCATTTTAACCCTACTTATTTCAGTGAATACTTTAAGGAAAAAAGCGGGGAAACCTTCATACAATACGTAACCCGCATAAAAATCGAAAAAGCCAAAACCATGCTGATGGACCCAACCATAAAGATTAACGACATATCTGAATATCTGGGTTATAAGGATCCGAGATCCTTTAGTAAAATGTTCAAGAGTTTTCTGGGAATGACGCCGACGGAATACCGCAGTATTCAAAGTTGATAGTCAACACGGGGCATCCCGGCCTTCCAATGTGATTGGAGGGTTATTCTTTTTTTCCTGAATTTTCCAAAAGGAGTTGGATCATAAAATGCTCTGGCAGCGAATCGGCGGGTTGTTCGCCAGGTGCGGAAAGACCTGAAGAATTGTTCCTTATTCCGAATGTTAACACGTTTCCATAGGAAATTAAAACGGTTACAATTATCGCAGATGGTCGCGACATCAAGATTATAGGATCGAAAGATGGGGGTTTAATATGAAACGGCTTACATTATCGTTGTTGGTTGGCCTTATGGTCGTTGGTACCGGTTTGTTAAGCGCTTGCTCGTCAGATAAGCCGGACTCGGCTGCGTCCGATTCTGCCGCAGCCGGCGATAAACAGATTACGCTTAATTACTATGATTGGACCGATGAGCAGCCTTATATGGATCAAGTTATAAGCGCTTTCGAGAAGAAATATCCAACTATTAAAGTCAATGCCAGCTATGTGCCAAGCAACGATTATATCCAGAAAATTCTTGTGAATTTGTCGACGGGCGGCGGGGATATGGATGTATTCGCTACCCAAAGCACGTCAAATCTCGCTGAATACATCTCCAAGCAGGTGCTTGAGCCGCTGGACGATCTGGCAGGCTCGCCGGAACTGGTCGGAATTGCCGACCCGATCAGCCAGGTTAAATACGACGACCACATCTACGGCCTTCCCTATCGGACCAGCAAGTGGGTGCTCTACTACAACAAGGATCTCTTCGACAAGGCGGGCGTCCCGTATCCCGACGGAACATGGACATGGGATCAATATGAAGAGGCTGCCAAGAAGCTGACAAGCGGAAGCGGTCAGAATAAAACTTACGGTTCCATGAGTTATCAGTCCGACAACACCTGGTGGAGGGTTCTGGCTAACATCGAAGGGGCGAATAACCCGCTAAACCCCGAAGAACTGCCGAAATTCAAGCAGGTGCTGGAGTATTATTATAACCTGACCTATACGGACGGAGCACAGCAGCCGTTCGGCGAGCTGGTCGGCAATGCGGGCGCCGATTTTGCGGGACGCTTCCTTCAGGGAAGCGCAGCCATGATGTGGAACGGCGACTGGGCTGTACAGATGCTGAACGACGCCATTCAGCAGAAAGGCGTGAAGCTGAACTACGATGTCGCTCCGCTGCCGCATTGGAAAGACTCGGAGCCGGCTACGACAGGTTCGTTCGCCGCCGTCATGGTGAACAAGCAGACGAATCATATGGATGAGGCGAAGAAGCTCTCTGAATTTATCGCTTCGGAGGAAGCGGCGAAAATCATGGCCGGCAACGGATTATTGACGGTCTGGAGCACCGATGCCGTGAAGCAGGCGTATCTGACCAAGGTGACGACGCCGGAGCATGTCAGCGTTTTCTCGGACAACACCAAGGTTCTGAGTCAAGTGCCGATGGATCCGCTGTACAATCAAGGAATCAACATTGTAAAAGAAGAGTCTTCTCTCTATCTGTTAAAGACGCAGTCGCTGGATCAAACCATGAAGAACATCCAGGACCGCATCAAAAAAGAAGTCAAATGATAAACTGAATTGCCGCAACCGCTTTCTGCCCGTCCGCGGGCAGAAGGCGCTGCCAAAGCCGCAACTTTACAGCAAAGAGGGGGAAGACATGCTCCGCTTTAAACAATACAGTATCGCGTACTTGTTCCTGGCGCCAAGTCTGATCGGCTTGCTCGTGTTTATTTTATACCCGGTTCTGGATTCGCTTTATTTGAGCTTTACGAAATGGGACGGATTAACGCCGATCCAATTTATTGGACTGGATAACTATCGGGATTTGTTGACAGACCAGACCTTCGGCATTTCATTGCGGAATAATATCTATTACACGGTCGTTACCGTGCCGGTCACCATTGCGCTATCCATTCTGCTCGCGCTTGCAATGAATGTGAAGGTTCGGGGAATAAAAGTGTTCCGTGTACTCTACTTCTTTCCGAATATTACGGCTTCCATCGCTGTCGGCATTATCTGGGCGGCGATGTTTACGCAATACGGGCCGATTAATACGATTCTGCGGTTTGTCGGCGTCAGCAATCCGCCAAGCTGGCTCGCTTCGACCTCCCTGGCGCTGCCGGCCGTCATGCTGGTCAGCATCTGGAAAAGCGTCGGCTATAACGCCGTCATTTTATTTGCCGGCCTGCAGGGCGTGCCCCGCCAGCTGTACGAAGCGGCCGAGCTGGACGGAGCGAACCGGTTCAAGCAATTTTTGCATGTAACGCTTCCAGGCTTGTCGCCGGTTATTTTCTTTAGCGCCGTGACAGGGGTCATCGGCTCGTTCCAGGTCTTTGATACCGTGATGGCCATGACGCAGGGCGGTCCGGGAAGATCGACGAACGTTCTCGTCTATTACATTTACAATTCGGCCTTCCTGAACTATCGCTTCGGCGCCGCCTCGGCGATGTCCTACGTCTTGTTCGTCATCATCCTGATCCTGACGCTCATTCAGTTAAGGGTTCAAAAACGTTGGGTCACCTATTAAAAGATAACCCCACAAAGTGGCTTTTGCATAAAGATTCTTGATCGAATAGAAAGGAGCGCGGATTGTGGAACTGACAGCGGGCGAAAGCCCAAAGAGATTGGGTCTTGGCAAGAAACAGGTCCTTCGGACCGTTCCGACCTATATCCTGCTTCTGGTTGTATGCATTGTGACCGTCCTGCCGTTCATATGGATGCTGTCCGGCTCGCTTAAAAATCAGGCGACGATTTTCCAGCATTCCATGCAGCTTATTCCCACGCAGCCATTATGGTCAAATTACAGCGATGTATGGAGTAAAATTCCGTTCGGCACTTTTTATTGGAACACCGTTAAAGTCTCGGTAATATCGACAGCCGGTTCGCTGATCTCGGCATCGCTTGCCGCCTATGCCTTTGCCAAGCTGAAATTCCCAGGAAACAGCAAATTGTTTTTGCTCTACTTGGCGACGATGATGATTCCCGGCCAGGCGATTATGATACCGCAATTTACCATTATGAAGAATCTGGACCTCGTCAATACCCATTGGGCGTTAATCCTGCTCCATTTGTTCAGTCCGTATGGCGTTTTCCTGCTCCGGCAATTTTTCATTCAACTGCCGCATGATTTGAACGAGTCCGCCCGCATCGACGGTTGTTCGGAATTCGGCATATTCTTTCGGATTGTACTGCCTTTGGCCAAGCCGGCGCTTGTGACGTTAGGCATATTCAATTTGCTGGGATCATGGAATGATTTTCTTCAGCCCTTGATTTACCTGAGCAAAGAAAATCTGTACACGATCCAGATGGGGATTCGATATTTTCAACAGGTGAACGGTGCTGACTATCCGCTTATTTTGGCTGCCACCACCATGTCCCTGGTTCCGATTATTATCATCTATTTGTTCGCCCAGCGGTATTTTATTGAAGGAATTGCGGTTACGGGGACCAAGGGATAAATTCAGAGATCGGAAAGGAAGCCATGAAACTGTGAATAAGAAGACATTGTTTAACGATGGATGGGAATTTGCCAAAAGCAGCCTGGAAGCTGCGGATAGTGCGGATTTGAAGTTCGAGCCTGTCGATCTCCCCCACGATTGGCTGATCTACGATACGTTAAATCTATATGAAAATAGTATAGGCTGGTACCGCAAAAAATTTACCTCTGCCCATCGCGCAGACCGGATCCTGTTAAGCTTCGATGGCGTGTATATGGACTCTACCCTCTATGTGAATGGTCAATTTGCAGGAGAATGGAAATACGGATATTCGTCATTCGAACATGAGATCACGGATGCGGTCGCAGACGGGGATAACGAAATCCTGGTGAAGGTCGTGCACCAAAGTCCGAACAGCAGATGGTACTCCGGTGCCGGCATCTACCGGAATGTGTGGCTGAAGACAAGAGACCGCAATCATCTTGTTACAGATGGGATTTATATAACCACCAACCGCGATGGCGATAACTGGCAGGTTGAAGTGGAAACCGAAATGAATCTTGATCAGGACGCGGAGCTCTCGCATACGATTCTGTACAAGGGCGAAGTGATTGCTTCCGCCTCCGATAGAATTGCGGCTGGCAGTGTTCCTGCCGCACATCATTGGGTAAGGCTGCCGGTAAATAAACCGCTGTTGTGGAGCACGGATGAGCCTCATTTATACCAATTGAAAACCGAATTGCACCTGGCTGCAGCGGATGGGGACGCGAATCAACAGACGGAAATGATCGAAACCGTCACACAGAATATCGGGTTTCGGGAAATAGCACTCAGTTCCGATCAAGGTCTTCAGATAAACGGCAGAAAAATGAAATTAAACGGGGTTTGCGAGCATCATGATCTGGGAGCCTTAGGGGCGGCTTTTAATATAAACGCCCTCAGAAGAAGGTTTAACATTTTGAAGGATATGGGCGTTAACGCGATCCGTACAGCCCACAATATGCCTGCAGTCGAGCTTATGGAATTGGCGGACGAGATGGGGCTGCTGGTCGTCTCGGAGGCCTTCGATATGTGGGAGAGACCGAAAACGACTTATGATTACGCGAGATTCTTCAAGGATTGGGCCTGTATCGATGTGAAAAGCTGGGTCATGCGCGACCGCAATCATCCGAGCCTGCTGATGTGGAGCATCGGCAATGAAATTTACGATACCCACGCCGATCCAAAAGGGCAGGATGTAACGAGGATGCTTATGGATGAAGTGCTTCGGTATGATCCGAAAGGCAACGCCACCGTTACGATCGGCTCGAATTATATGCCCTGGGAGAATGCCCAAAAATGCGCGGATATCGTGAAGGCTGCGGGATACAATTACGCAGAGAAGTATTATCAAAGCCATCATGCGGAGCATCCGGACTGGATTATATACGGCAGCGAGACAGCCTCCGTTGTCCAAAGCAGAGGCATCTATCACTTCCCGTTCGAGAGATCGATTCTTGCCGACGACGACGAGCAGTGCTCCGCATTAGGAAACAGCTCAACAAGCTGGGGCGCAAAGTCCGCAGAGGCCTGCATTCTTGCAGAAAGGGATACCCCCTTTTCCCTTGGCCAGTTTATATGGACCGGATTTGACTATATCGGCGAGCCGACCCCTTACCATACGAAGAACTCTTATTTCGGGCAGATCGATACGGCTACCTTCAAGAAGGATTCCTATTACATCTATCAAGCGGCCTGGACGGATTACAAGACAAGACCAATGGTCCATCTCTTTCCTTATTGGGATTTCAATAACGGTCAAATGATTGATGTCCGCGTATGCTCGAATGCGCCCAGGGTCGAATTGCAGTGCAACGGCGTTACAATCGGAACCTATGATATTGATCATGAGCATGGAACGCAGCTTGCCGGCTGGTGGAAGATTCCTTATGAAGAAGGGGAAATCAAAGCGATCGCTTATGATGAAGCCGGCCATGTCATTGCGACGGATGTCAGAAGATCCCCTCGCGATGCGAGGAAGATTGGTTTGCATGCGGATAAGGAGACCCTTATTGCGGATGGGACCGACTTGATATTTGTGGAAATAACCATGGAGGATGAGGACGGCAATCCGGTGGAGAACGCGAACAATCGTGTGCATGTACAGGTAACGGGAGCAGGCCGCCTGATCGGTCTGGATAACGGAGACAGTACGGACTATGATCCCTATAAAGGGATAAGCAGAAGGCTGTTCAGCGGAAAACTGATGGCCATCATCGCGGCTTCGCTGGAGCCTGGCAGGATTCGTATCGAGGTTTCTTCGGCCGGTCTGGAAAGCGGCGCTGCAGAGTTTGAGTCGCTTCCGGCGATGGATGGAGCGTTGGAGGGGATTTCCGCAGCCATGAGAAATCAGGATCTGCCCTGTGTCATGGGAAGCATGGAAGAAGTCCCGCTGCGCAAAATTGAAATTGTAAGCGATTCGGGACAGCTGTTTAACGAATCAAGACAAGAGGCAGTTGTGCGGGCAAATCTGTATCCTGAACACACTTCTTATCAAGAGGTGGAATGGAGCGTAGTGAACGAGGCGGGGATCGTATCCAACCTTGCCCGCATAGAAGCTTCCGGTCGTGAAGCGAAGATCACGGCGCTGGGTGACGGGGAGTTTCGGGTCCGCTGCATGAGCAGGAACGGCAGCGACAAGACCAAGCTTATTTCCCAGCTGGAATTTAAGGCCTCCGGTCTGGGCACAGCGTACAAAGATCCTTACGGCTTCATATCGGCGGGACTTTACGATTTCAGTAAGGGCGAAGTGGGAAACGGGAATGAAAGAGGGGTAGCGACCAGCAGAGACGGAGAAACCCGGGTAGGCTTCGGCAATATTGACTTTGGCCCCTATGGCTCTGATCTGATCACCATGCCAATTTTTGCCTTGAACAGCGACGCGTATGAACTGCAAATCTGGGAGGGAAATCCCGAGGCAGAGGGCAGTGAATTACTGGCCGATGTCATATATCAAAAAGCATCCAGGTGGAATGTGTATCAAGAGGCGACATACCGCTTGTCCAAAAGACTTACGGGTATCACTTCGATTTGTTTTGTCCTTCAGAAGAAAGTGCATATCAAGGGCTTTACATTTGATAAAAGGAATCGCGCCTTTGAGCGGAATAACGCTGCGGAATGCGACCGTATCTATGGTGATACCTTCACCATTACGGATAATGGCGTTGAAGGCATAGGGAATAATGTTTCCCTGGAGTTTGAACAAATGGATTTTGCAAGCGAAGGCGCAGCGAAGCTTGTCGTCTATGGCCAATCGCCTATTGATAAAAATACCATTCATATCCGGTTCGCAAACGAGGATGGCGAAAGCAATCAACTCATCGAATTCACGCATTCCGGTGGATATGAAGAGCGGGTATATGACTTGGAGAAAATAACGGGCAGCCAAAAAGTAACCTTTATCTTTTTGCCGGGAAGCCATTTCGATTTCGGCTGGTTCCAATTTACGAAATAAGCCGGAGAACGGCAATCCGAAATAATCTGCTTAAAACGAAAAATGGCCTTGTTCGCAAATATGCGGGCACGGCCTTTTTTCATTTGCAGGTGCACGGGATGACAAATTTGCTGAGCCATCATTCCGCCCGGGAAAAAGACTGTATGTTCTTTTTCCAGTGGGGAGCCATCTCCGCTTGTATATCCTCATGCATTTCCTGATGCGCGGTCATTGTCTGTTGCTTCAGTCTTATTTAATCCGGGAATAAACAAGGGATTTAACGGCTTCGGCACGGGTAACATTGCCGCTCGGCCGGAAAGTGCCGTCCTCATATCCATTAATGAGCCCCAGATACTGTGTTTTTAGCACGGCGTTTTTTGACCATGCCGGAATATGATTTATATCCTTGTACGGCAAATTCTCCAAAAAGCCCGTAACAGGCCCATTCTCATATTCATATGCACGGATGATCATCGATACCATTTCAGTACGGCTTATGGGGGCTGAAGGATTGAAAACATGGTCCGTCTGGCCGTTTGCGATTCCAGTTTCCTGAGCTGCCGCAACATCGGCAGCAAACCAGCTGTCAGCCGCGACATCGACAAATGTTGGAAGGGCATTGGGTGGCTTCAGTCCAAATGCCCGGACGAGCATGGAGACGAATTCCGCACGCGTAACCAGGCGTTCAGGACTGAAGGTGCTTTCCGATGTTCCATTGACAAGGGAAGCTGCGGCAGCCGCTTCAATATAGCTTCTCGCCCAGTGGCCCGCATTAACGTCCGTATATACGGAGTCGAATGCTATCGTATGATAGACGGCTCTGGCAATCTCCTGAACGACCGGATTCCCTATGGTTTGTGCTTCGTCGAAGCTGCTGGTGGTGGTCACTTCGGTCATGACGGCAATCGCAACTTCCCTTCCTGGAATCAGGAAATAGCCGGAATCATGAGTAACGTTCCCATTCTCTCCGGTTTTGTGGGCGATCGGCAAGCCTGACAGAGCGGCACCAAATTTGGTTTTGACCTCCTGGGCTTTCATCCAGGTGATGATCTGATCGCGGGACTTCCCGGAGAGGAAGTCTCCTTTATAAATCTTCTCAAGCAGAGCTGCAAGATCGGATGCGTCGATATAGTTGTCTTGAGCCGGCGTTGGTGCGGCTGCGAACATTTTGCGCCCGAGATGCATCACTTTCAGGCCCAACTGGTTCATTAAAGCGTCAACCTTGTCGAGTCCGACCGCATCGATCAGAACATTGGTAGCCGTATTATCCGATTGCGTGATCATCAAACGGGCCAAACGTTCAATAGTCACGTCCTGCGGAAACTTCTCATTCTGGAGAGAGCCTGTCCCACCTACGACGTCTTCGGGATCAACGGTTACTTTCTGATCCAGCGACAATTGGCCGTCATCGACTTCCTGCATTAACGCGGACACAAGTGCCATTTTGATTGTGCTTGCCGGCGCGTAGGATTGATGGGAGCCGAGCAGCAGCTCCCGGCTGCCCTGTGATGTGCTGAGATCCTTAAGTCCGACGGATACACGGATCCCGTTCTTCGCTGCCGCTTCAATGATCGGGCTTACAGTTAGTATAAGGGCGGGCCAAGAGTCCGGAGACGGAGCAGGGGACGGGTTGTCCAATAGATAGTTATAAACTGCCCTGGCAACCCGCTGTACAATCGGATTGCCGAGTTCTTGCGCTTTTCCGGCATCTTCCGGTTTAGTAATCTTCGTAAGCACGACAATGGCGATTTCCTTGCCCGGCTCCAGAAAATACCCGATGTCATGGCTAACGTCACCCAACTCGCCTGTTTTATGAGCGATGGGCTTGCCAGGCAGGGCGGCGCCGAATTTGGTTTTAACCTCCTGGCCCTTCATCCACGTGATGATTTGTTCGCGGGACTTGTCGGAAACCAAACTGCCGCTGTATAGCATATCCAGCAGCGCCAACAGTTCGGCCGCATTGACATAGTTATCTTCAGCAGGGGATTTCGCGGGAGTCAGCATTTTCCGTCCCAACTGCATGACATCGAACCCCAAATTGTCAATCAAGGCATTAATTTTTTCAAAAGTAAGCAGATCGATGAGTACATTCGTTGCCGTATTGTCCGACTGGACGATCATTAGACGCGCCAAGCGCTCGATGGCAATATCCTGAGGAAATTTCTCATTCTTCAGCGTCCCAGATCCCCCGACAACGACATCGGAATTGACCGTAAGCTTATCTTCCAGACGTAATCGGCCAGCTTCCACCTCTTGCATCAGAAGAGCAACAATTGCCATTTTGATCGTGCTCGCGGCGTAATACTTATCCGGCGAGCCGAGCAGGATTTCCTGATTGTCGTAAGTGCCGCTCAAATCTTTTACGCCTACCGAAACTTGAATCCCCTGTTTGGCAGCGGAATCGATAATGGGTTGCAGAACGGTTTTCAGGCTTGGCCATAACGGGGTTTGAGCTTCTGCCGAAACTTGCAGAGGCGATATTTGGGCAAGCAATAAAGTTGCGGCCAAAAAAACGGACAAACAAATTTTGAACACAGGGAATTTAAAAGTGCGCATAATTGACCCTCCTTGATCAAATGAACCTTCGGCACAACCGTCTGGTAAGCACAAACGTTGGCTGTTTATGCCTTACTTGAGAGCTGGAGTACTGAGTGGGGCTTTGCGCGTCTTTGCTGCCTGCTCGAAAGAATAAGCGAGCGAGAGCAGCAGCGGCTCGCTGTAATCGAGGCCGAGCAGTTCTGCGCCGACTGGGATCCCGAGCGGTGCGCTTGCCGTCTTGGTGCTGAAGCCGCCCGGAAACGTAACGGCCGGGAAGCCGGTGCCATTAGACAATGTACCGTTTCGCTCCGGCTGATCCGGTTGGCCTGCCGGTGCGACAAGCACCTTCTGCAGCGGGTACAGGATTGCGTCAAGCTTATGCGAGGCCATTTTGGAAGAAACGGCCAAGCGCAGTTTGTCACGGTTTAGCGTGCGATCCTTATACGTTTGATTGTTCAGACCGTCTTGTACGGCAATCTCAGATTCCAGCGTCTTCTGGATATCCGGTGATGCTGTTTTGGAATCTACCAGTTGTTTGAAGCTTTTCACAGGAGCGTCATTGCCAAGTTCGGAAAAGTAATGTTCCATTGCAGAGTTGGCCTCCCACTGGGAGGTGCCGACGATCGGTGACAACGTGTCATATTCAGGCAGTGTGAAACGGATAATGGTCGCGCCTTTTGCTTCCATCGTTTTGATCGCTTGCTCCATGATTTTATTAACCTCTGCGTGACGCTCCTCTTTGCCATACAGATTAGTCATGACGCCGATGCGCGCGCCTTTCAAAGCATTCGCCTTCAATCCTGCCGCATAGCTGGAGGGAGTTTTACCAACACCAAATGAGGTTATTGGATCGTTGGGATCGTAGCCAACCATGACGTCGAGCAGTTTTGCCGCGTCCTTCACTGTACGGGCAATCGGACCAATTTCGTCCTGCGTGAAGCTGTTCGGAATGACGCCGCCGCGGCTGATTAACCCTCTCGTCGGTCGTACTCCCACAAGACTGTTAGCGGAAGCCGGCGAACGGATCGATTGTCCGGTATCACTGCCCGTCCCCAGCACACCGAAGTTGGCCGCGATTGCAGCGCCGGTTCCGCCGCTGGAACCGCCGGGAGTGCGGGTCAGATCATATGGATTGAGAACCTGACCGCCGAGGCTGCTGATGGATACGCCGCCACGCGCGAACTCTTGCAGGTTGGATTTTGCAAGGATGATGGCGCCGGCTTTGCGCATTTTGTCGACGGTGAAAGCGTCGGATGTCGGTACCGAATCTTTCATGGCTACATTGCCGCCGGTAGTTGGCATATCATACGTGTTGAAGTTGTCCTTTAGAATGATGGGGATACAATGCAGCGAGCCGACTCGGCCTTTACTGTTTTTGTATTGTTTATCCAGCTGTGCCGCAATGCTCAGGGCAATGGGGTTGACCGTAATGATCGAGTGAAGGGCAGGCCCTTGCTGGTCATAGGCTTTAATGCGATCAAGGTAACTTTTAACCAGAGTTGCGCAAGTGAGCGTTTTATTGGCAAATGCCGCATGGATGCTTTCTACGGTGGCTTCCTCGAGGATAAAAGGTTTGGCTTTCTGCAGGCTTACATTTGAGTTCTTGCCGTAAACGGGCAGCTGCATAACTCCAAAAAACAGACAGGCGGTCAAGAAAAGAAGTGCACTCTTTTTGATGAGTGGTTTCATTCGATTTCCTCCCATATACGTAAGGTTATATAACATTACATCAATTAGTATAGACGCAACTCTTGTAATTAAGCAATATTTAACATGGCTAAACCTGATAAAAATATATATATCTGGGAGCGTGAGAGAACAAAGAAGAACAGCCAATCATACCACATAGTGATGAAGAGGTGCTGCTCATTCCGCTCGTTCACGGGATATATCTTGATTCTCGTTTTATCTGATGCGCATAGTTGGAGGAATGACTTCACAGTATTGCAAATTAATAGGATATTCTTTAGTATGGAAATTGCTATTATTTATGTTACTTTAATTAACATTGAGAGGAGTGATAACGTATTCAAGGTGCAGTGTCAGAATGATTATCTATGAGGGAGATGATTGGAATGTTGAACAGTTTGCGAATAGCCTTCTTATTCTTGCTTATGCTTGCTGTGGTTGTTCCTGCTTCTATAATTGCCGAAGGGAGCTCCCCGGCCAAAAAAACGTTTGTCATCGAGGAGACCACGATTGAAGACATTCAGAAAGCATTAGCTTCGGGACAACTTACCTCGGAAGCTCTTGTAAACTTGTATCTGAAAAGAATCGGTGAAATCGATAAAGCAGGTCCTCATTTAAATTCCATTATTACGGTGAACCCGCATGCGCTGGAAACTGCTATTGCATTAGACAAGGAGCGGAAAACCAAGGGGCCCAGAGGACCGCTGCACGGGGTTCCTGTCATATTGAAAGACAACTATGATACCGCGGATATACCGACAACAGGCGGATCAGCTTCTCTTAAAGACACACTCCCCCTTAAGGATGCGTTTATGGTGAAAAAACTTCGTGACGCCGGGGCGATTATTCTGGCCAAAGGGAACCTGGATGAATGGGCGCATGGTGGCGCTGCGGGCGGGGGATATAGTTCGCTTGGCGGGCAAACATTGAATCCTTATAAACTGAATCGCGGTCCTTCCGGGTCCAGCTCCGGTCCCGGTGCGGCTGTGGCCGCAAATTTGGCTGCGGTCGGCATGGGCACGGACACGCTCGGTTCCATACGTGGACCGGTTGCAAGCAACGCACTCGTGGGCATAAAACCGACTTTGGGGCTTACCAGCCGTTCCGGAATTATTCCCTTTTCCTTGACGTTTGATGTCGGCGGACCTATGACCCGCTCCGTCGCGGATGCGGCTATCGTCCTCGGCGTTGTGGCAGGAGCCGACCCTGACGACCCGGCGACTTACCAAAGTATTGGAAAATCTTATAAAGACTACACGCCATTCTTGAAAAAGAACGGGCTAAAGGGAGCACGAATCGGAGTTTTACGCAATTATTTCGGAGCCAATCCGGAAGTGGACCAATCGGTGAATGCCGCCATCAAAGATATGCAAAAACAAGGGGCCGTAATTGTGGATTCCTTGAAAATCCCGCAGGACCTGATTGACGTGTCCGGTAAAATCTACAGCACCATTTCAGATTTGGAATTTAAATGGCAGCTTGAAGATTATTTTAAAACCAGGGGCAATGCTTTACCGTTCAAAACATTGTCCGACATCATTTCGGATGCAGAAAAAAATAATCTGCCTCTAAATGCTAACGTGCTTGGACGGCTGGAGACAGCAGAGGCTGCAGGGGGACTTCAGGATCCTTATTACCAGGCCACATTGAAGTATGGTCCGGAATCGTTCCGTAGAGTCATTGATCAACTATTGAAAGATAATGATCTGGATGCCGTTGTATTTCCGACAAGCGGTTGTACCGCTCAGCCCCTTCCGGGAGTAAATGACGCAAGCTATAAATGCGGGCAGGCGCCTGGCAGCAGCAATTTGGCCAGTTTATCCGGCTATCCGTCTATTTCGGTACCGACGGGGTTTGGATCGGATGGGCTGCCAATAAGTATTTCATTCTTATCCGAAGCATTCAGTGAGCCGATTCTTATTAAATTAGCGTATTCCTATGAGCAAGCGACCCATCACCGGAAGCCTCCAAAGTTTTTAAAATAATCAGGGAATTGTGCTGATCGTTCCACTCAACCGCAGCCTAAGCTCGGATACCGTAAAGGTACTAAGAGCACAGGCTGCGGTACATTCAATAGCGGCAGTCCGATTAATTAATTTTAATTCCATAAAAGTAATTCATCCTGTACTCTTAAATTAATAAACCATTCGTACAGAATGGTTCTACTACGATGAATGACTTGAAAATGGAGGCAAGATAAATGAAGTTTAGCTATGTTTCCCACCTTAACTGTCCCAAGTGTAATAAAATCTACAATTTGCATGAGAAACATCAACTGTGTATATGCGGTTCGCCTTTACTGGTCAGCTATGATCTGGATGAATTGAAAAAGGAGTTTAAACCAAAGGATTTATTGGGAAGACCAGCTGATCTTTGGAGGTATCACGAATTACTCCCGGTGCTAAAAGAAGAGAACGTTGTGTCATTGGGAGAAGGAATGACGCCATTAATTCCAATGCGGAATTTTGGTAAATCTGTTTCTATTCCCAACCTGTTTATGAAGGATGAGGGTATTATACCAACCGGAACCTTCAAAGCAAGAGGGGCTGCTGTCGGTGTTTCTAAAGCAAAGGAACTGGGAATTAAAGAGCTGGCTATGCCAACGAATGGAAATGCCGGTGCCGCATGGGCGCTGTATGCAGCGAGAGCGGGCATTAAATCAATCATTGTGATGCCTCTCGATGCCCCTAGGATCACAAGAAACGAGTGCGCGGTTTCAGGAGCAAATTTATATCTGGTCAATGGGTTAATTAGCGACGCTGGCAGGATTGTAGGACAGGCTGTCAAGGATTTTAATTTATTTGATGCATCGACTTTAAAAGAACCTTACCGTATTGAAGGCAAGAAAACGATGGGACTTGAAATAGCTGAACAAATAGGATGGAAAATGCCTGACGTCATTCTTTATCCAACCGGCGGTGGAGTAGGTATTATTGGTATATATAAAGCATTGATGGAATTGCTGGCCTTAGGCTGGATTGAGGGTCCGCTCCCTCGTCTGGTCGCTGTTCAGGCAGCCGGGTGTGCGCCTATTGTCAAAGCCTGGGAAGAAAGAAAGGCCGTATCGGAATTTTGGCCGAATTCAACTACTGCAGCATTCGGAATCAATGTACCGAAAGCCCTTGGTGATTTTTTAGTATTGGATGCGGTCTATAAGACGGATGGTTGCGCTATTGCTGTTGATGATCCAAGTATCTTGCAAGAGCAGCGGCGAATAGCCTCAATGGAAGGCGCATTTATTTGCCCGGAAGGCGCTGCTGTTTTTGCAGCCGCAAGAATTTTGAGAAAGAACGGATGGATCAGGGAAGAAGAGACCGTTGTTGCTTTAAACACCGGAGCTGGAGTGAAGTATCCGGATACGGTCCAGGTTGAAGTTCCTGAGCTGCAAAGGGATGAATATATCAGGGAGGGTAGAAGGTAATCATTCGCCTGTCCTTTCTGCAGATCGCGCCAATCCATTTCGTCCCGGATTTCTCCTTAAATGTCGAATTAAGGATCCTTGGGACTTCGAAACCGGTTATATTGGCACTTTTCAGAAAATGATAGATTGCTATTATTTGAACTACCAAACGTTTCTGGACAGTCGTTCAAGATCCCGATAAAGGAGCGGTTCTGTGGGGCAATCCAGGCCGATTCGACATGGAAAAATGTTTTTCGGTTGGGGTATGATGAGTAATAGTCAATAAAAGGCACGAACAGAGAGGATGGTCGGATTCATGACATTCAATGAGTATCAATATGAACGTCCTGATGTGAAGAAGATTGAACAGCGTTTTAAGGAACTGCTCGCATCATTCAACCAGGCTGAAGGCGCAGCACAACAAAACCAGGTGATGGAGTCCATCAATCAATTGCGCAACGAGTACAACACACAGGAGACGCTGGTCTCCATTCGCCATTCCGTAGATACAAGAGACGAATTTTATAAGGCCGAGCAAGATTATTTCGATGAAATTAATCCCGTTATCCAAGAGTACATAACGGATTACTATCGTGCGTTAACCCAGTCGAAATTCCGTCAGGAGCTCGAAGCCAAATGGGGCACGCAGCTGTTCCGTCTGGCGGAAATGTCGCTCAAGACATTCAGCCCTGAAATTATTGAAGACCTGCAGCAGGAGAACAAATTATCCACGGAGTACAGCCAGCTCATCGCATCCGCGAAAATCCCGTTCGAAGGAGAAGAACGGACGCTGGCTCAGTTAACGCCGTTTGAATTGTCAACGGACAGGGATATGAGGCACCGGGCATCGGACGCCAAATATCAATTCATGGCGGACCATGAACAGGTATTGGACCGCATTTATGACGATCTGGTCAAAGTGCGTACCAAAATCGCCAGGAAGCTGGGCTACCGCAATTTCGTCGAGCTCGGATATGCACGGATGAGCCGAACGGATTACAATGCGGGGATGGTTCAAAATTTCCGCGATCAAGTGGCCCAATATATGGTGCCGGTGACCACTAAGCTCAAAGAGCGTCAACTCCGCCGGATCGGCGTTGACCAGCTGCAATATTACGATGAAGGATTCAGCTTCAAAACCGGTAATGCTAAGCCCAAAGGCGATCCCGACTGGATCGTGGAGAACGGCCGGAAGATGTACCGGGAGCTTTCTCCGGAAACCGACAAATTCTTCACCTTCATGCTGGATAACGGGCTGATGGATCTGGTCAGCAAGAAAGGCAAGCAAAGCGGCGGCTATTGCACGTATTTGCCGGATTACAAAGCTCCTTTCATCTTCTCCAATTTCAACGGTACCTCAGGAGATATCGACGTGTTGACGCATGAAGTAGGGCATGCCTTCCAGGTGTTTGAGAGCCGCCACTACGAGGTGCCGGAATACGGATTTCCAACTTATGAGGCGTGCGAAATTCATTCGATGAGCATGGAGTTTTTCACTTGGCCGTGGATGGAGCTGTTCTTCAAGGAGGATACGGATAAATACCGTTTCGATCATCTGGCGAGCTCGCTGCAATTCATTCCGTACGGCGTTTCGGTGGATGAATTCCAGCATTTCGTTTATGAAAATCCGGATGCGACGCCGGACGAGCGCAAAGCGGCATGGCGCAAAATTGAGAAGAAATACCTGCCGCACCGCAAATACGATGAAAACGACTATCTGGAACGAGGAGGTTTTTGGCAGAAGCAGCAGCATATTTTCCGCTCGCCATTTTATTATATCGATTACACCCTTGCGCAAATCTGTGCGTTCCAATTCTGGAAGCGGATGAACGAAGACTATAAAGCCGCTTGGGCCGATTACCTGAAATTGTGCCAGCAGGGCGGAAGCAAGTCGTTCCTGGAGCTCGTCAAGGTGGCCGGTCTCATATCCCCGTTCGAAGACGGCTGTGTCGTATCGGTCATGGGGGACATCGACAATTGGCTGAGCGGTGTTGATGACAAAAAGCTGTAATTGCAGCTAAGTTGTTCACTAAAAATATAAAGACGGCCGCGAGTCCTCGACTGAGGGTTCCCGGCCGTCTTTGTGCTTGAGCTGCGTTTCGGAGTGTATGCAATTCGTATTGGTCTGATATCGTTTATATTTATTTTTTAATAGTTTTAAAAACTTAATTCTAGTAATCCATCCACCTTTTCCCTTATGATAAAAATGTTAGCATGCATAACATGAGAGGATGAGGCAGCATATGAAAAACCGGATCAAGAGGAGGAAATTAAGCAGATTCATTATTTCATCTTTGACGGTGAGCCTGATCGCCCTTCCATTTAATGGGATTGTGGCAGCAGCTGACCCGGGCACCGCGGCTTTAAAGCTGAGAATCATGGAAACGACGGACATTCATACGAATATTCTCTCTTACGATTATTACAAGGACGCCCCCTCAGACACGGTAGGCTTGGCCAAAACGGCCCAATTGGTCAAAACCGCCCGCCAGGAAGCAAAAAATACGTTTTTGGTCGATAACGGCGACCTGATTCAAGGAACCCCGCTCGGTACCTACAAGGCGCTTGTCGCTCCGCTGAAAACAGGCGAAGTCCATACCGTATACAAAGCAATGAACCTTATGGGGTATGATGCCGCCACACTGGGCAATCATGAATTCAACTATGGACTCGATTATTTGGATGAAGCCGTGAAGGGCGCCAACTTTCCTTATGTTAACGCGAACGTGTATATGGACGACAAAGACGGCAATCCGGACAATGACGTCAATCGTTTTGATCCCTATGAAATTATTACCAAAACATTGGTAGACGAATCCGGACAGGAGCAATCCCTGAAAATCGGCGTGATCGGCTTCGTTCCGCCGCAAATTACCCAATGGGACAAATCATGGCTCGAAGGCCATGTTGCGGCCCGGGACATTGTCGCGACGGCCGAGAAATTCATCCCGAAGATGCGCGCTGAAGGAGCCGATCTTATCATCGCCCTGGCGCACACGGGCTTCAACGGATCCGCCAAAGCATATGCGGATGCCGAGGATGCTGTGCTGCCCTTGAGCAAAGTGGCGGGTATCGACGCCATTACGTTCTCCCACACCCACAAGATTTTTCCTGCGGTGGACGATAAATCGCTCGACCCGCTATTCAAGGACACGGATGGCAGCGTGTTACCGGGCGTTGACAACGCCAAAGGAACGATCAACGGAGTGCCTGCGGTGCAAGCGGAATACGGCGGGAACAACCTCGGCATCATCGATTTGACGCTGGAAAAGGAGGCCGGCAAGTGGAAGGTGGCCGCTTCCCAATCGTCCACAAAAGCGATTTACGATACTGCGGCCCAAAAGCCGCTGGTTGAAGCAGAGCCTGCTGTCGTTGAAGCGGTGAAAGCCGACCATGAAGCGGCAATTCAATATGCGAACAGCCCGATCGGGACGACGACCGCGCCGATTCACAGCTTCTTCTCCCTGGTGCAGGACGACCCTTCCATCCAAATCGTAACGAATGCGCAAAAGTGGTACGTCGAGAATTATGTGCAGAAAAACCTGCCCCAGTATAAAAACACACCGATCCTGTCCGTGGGCGCACCTTTTAAAGCGGGACGCAACGGTCCGGACGAGTTTACGGAAATTAAAGCCGGCCCTCTCGCGATCAAGAGCGCAGGCGACCTTTACCTGTATGACAACACGTTAAAAGTGATTTTGGTGAAAGGCTCAGCCGTCAAGGAATGGCTCGAAATGTCCGCGGGCAAATTCAATCAGATCGATCCGGACAAGAAAGAAGAGCAACCGCTCCTCAACCCAACATTTCCGGTCTATAACTTCGACGTCATCGACGGTGTGACGTACCAGATCGACGTAACGAAGCCGGCCAAATATAAACCGGACGGCACGATCAACGACGCCAATTCCAGCCGGATCGTCCAATTAAACTATAACGGCAAACCTATCGACCCGAATCAGGATTTCCTTGTCGCGACTAACAACTACCGTGCTGGAGGCGGCGGCAGCTTCCCTGGCGTGAAAGGAAGCAGATACGTCATCGACTCGCCCGATGAGAACCGTCAAATTTTGATGGATTATATTTCATCGCAGAAATCGATTGATCCCTCGAGTGATAACAACTGGTCGATTGCGCCGATTTTCGGAGAAGTGAACGTAACGATTACGTCTTCCCCGAAAGCGGCCGAGTACGTAAAATCGTCGCCCAACATCCGTTATTTGAACAAGACGGATGACAAAGGCTTCGGCCTCTTTTCCCTGGATGTAAGCAAAACGTTCAAGGACGTACCTTCATCGCACTGGGCGTATTCCGCGATTAACGAGCTTGCTTCCAAACAAATCGTCTCGGGCTCAAGCAGCGCGGAATTCGATCCGAATGCCAAGGTAACCCGGGCGCAGTTTGCATCCATGCTGGTTAAAGCGTTGAAATTGACCGCCAAAAGTAAAACGAAATTCAAGGATGTCCTTGCATCAGCCTGGTATGCCGGCGCGGTGGCGGCCGCCTCGGAGAACGGTCTTGTCAGCGGCATTACCAAAGACCGGTTCGCCCCGGATCAAACCATTACCCGCGAGCAAATGGCCATTATGATCAGCAGGGCATTGAATCTGAAGGCAGGGAAGCCCCTTAAAGCGGAAAGCGAAGCGAAATTCACGGACGGTTCGGCCATCAGTGCCGGGGCAAGCGCAAGCGTCGACATAACCGTCGAACGCGGCGTGATGAGCGGCAGCAGCGGCAAGTTTAACCCCAAAGCGGCGGCCACGCGTGCCGAAGCGGCCAAAGTGATCAGCCTTCTGACCAGCAACGTCTCCGTCCAACTGCTCGGCATAAACGATTTCCATGGCCAGTTGGATTATAGCAAGACAGTGAAGGATGCCAGCGGGAACGTTACCGCTACGCTCGGCGGAGCCGATTACCTGGCCGCCTATCTGAAGCAGCGCGAAGCGGCTAACCCGAACACCCTGCTCGTGCATGCTGGCGACGCGGTAGGCGCAAGCGCTCCGGTTTCCGCTTTGCTGCAGGACGAACCGACCATCGATTTCCTGAATCGACTGGGTTTCGATGCCGGTACGGTGGGCAACCACGAATTCGACAGGGGCGCAGAGGAAGCGCTGCGTTTGATCAACGGGGGCAAGAATCCGGTATCCGGCAAAGATTTTGCCGGAGCGGACTTTCCTTACGTGGCGGCCAATGTCATGGATAAGGATGGTAAACCGCTCCTTGACGCCTATGTCATCAAACAAGTCGGCGGGGTCAAAATCGGTTTTATCGGCGTCGTAACAAACATCACGCCTACGATTGTCAAAGCATCCAGCATCGAAGGCTTGACCTTCATCGAACAGGCCCCGGCGGTCAATAAGGCCGTTGCGGAATTAAAGGCTAAAGGCATTGAAGCGATTGTCATTCTGGCACATGATCCCTTCGAGGCCAGCGCCGACGCGCCGACCGGTGAAGTCGTCGATTTGGCCAACAATGTGGACGACGAAGTGGACGTCATCTTCGCAGGCCACAACCATGGCGGGTTGAACAAAGTGATCGACGGCAAGCTGGTCATCGAGGCTTACTCTTACGGCACAGCCTTCTCCGACATCGATCTGGAGATCGACCGCGCCACGCATGATATCGTGCTGGCCAAAGGCGAGGTTGTTGATGTCAAACGAGAGGGCATCGAACCGGATACCGAAATCGCGAAAATGATCAAGGACTACCAGGAATTGAACGCGCCGGTCATGAATGCGCCGGTCGGCAAAACGGACGCAGCCATCACCCGCACCGCGGCAGCATCCGGCGAATCCGCGCTCGGCAACTTGATTGCGGACGGCATGCGCGAGGCGATGAAGACGGATTTCGCGTTTATGAACTCCGGAGGCATCCGCAGCGACATGCCGGAAGGTGCCGTTACGTACGGCAGTATGTTCAGCATCCAGCCTTTCGGCAATGTGCTTGTGAAAATGACGCTGTCCGGAAGCCAGATGAAAGAACTGCTGAATCAGCAGTGGGGTGAGACCGGAACAAAGATCGGCCAAGTATCCGGGTTCACGTACTCTTATGATGACAGCAAGCCGGACGGCCAGAAGATTATCGAGATCAAAAAAGCGGACGGTACCCCGCTGGAGGACGCGGCTTTCTATACAATCGTCGTGAACGACTTTATGGCAACCGGGGGCGACAGCTATACGCTGCTCGTCAAAGGAACGAACCGCGAGGCGGGTCCTGTCGACCTGGATGCGACGATCACATACGTGAAAACGAAATTCCCGAGCGGGCTGATTACCGCCAAAACCGAGAATCGCATTACCAAAGTGAATTGATTTATCTGAACTGGGCGCTTTGACACATGAACAAACCCCTCCAAGCAGACCGCGACTCGCAAGAGCGCTCTCTGGAGGGGTTTGTCTTGTAACGGGAGCGAAGATTGAATCTATTCGCCCGTTCACCCTTATCCACGCGCCGGCCTTTGACGCCAATATCCATGTTTTTAACAGATAATATAATGATCTGCTTTTTAAATGGAAGTGCTTTCAAGAAGTTAACAAAGTTGTATGGATGTTAATACCTTTTTCTGTCCGCCCTTTACGAAATCGCTTACAATTTGATTGTTATCATTAATTTCGTTATAGGAGGAACCACGATGAGAAAGCTGCGCAAATCTATTGCTCTTGTACTGGTTACCGTGCTGATCGGCATTTTGGCCGCTTGCACGGGCGGCAATAACGACTCTCCAAACAACAACGGCTCTTCCGGCAGCGGGGGAAGTACGGGCAACGCGGATACGGATCCGGCCAAGAGCGGTGCACCGATAAAAGACGGGAAGTTCGATCCGCCGGTAACCATTACGGTGGTGCGGGGCATCGGTGCCGAGGTGAAGTTCAAAGACGGCGAGTCGATGGAGAACAACGTTCACACTAAATGGGCGAAAGAGAAGCTCGGCATCGAGCTGAAGTATCTGTGGACTGTAGTGGATACGAACGATGCGTTCAAGACAAAGCTCCGTCTGGCGCTGTCCGCCAACCAGGAGTTCCCGGATATTTTGCCGCTGCGCACTACAGCAGACGTGGTCGACGACCTCATAGATTCCGGCCGATTCCAGGATGCGGGCGAGCTGTTTGACAAGTATGCCTCCCAGACCTGGAAGGACGCTATGAACGAGGATCCTACTGTATGGTACCCGTATATGCGCGATGGCAAGCGGGTGGGCCTTCCGATCCTGGACTATGCATACAACGGCGACCCGGTGCTCTGGATCCGTGAGGACTGGATGAAAAAGCTGAATCTGCAGGCGCCGAAGACGATTGAGGACCTTGAACAGATCCTGGAAGCTTTCACGAACAATGATCCGGACGGCAACGGCAAGAAGGATACCTTCGGCCTGACGATCGGCTTCAAGAATTGGTTGAATACATGGATGGGCGATGCGGGCTGGGTTTTCGGCGCTTACGGCACAATGCCGAACCAGTGGAACTCCGACGGTCAGGGCGGTATCTCGTACGGCTCGATCAATCCTGCCATGAAGGATGGTCTGACGAAATTAAGCGACTGGATGAAGAAGGGCTACATTCCGAAGGAAGCCGGACTATGGGACGAAACGAAGTCGACCGAAGCATTCACCTCCGGCAAAGCAGGTATCGTAGCAGGTCCGCACTGGATGCCTTCGTGGCCGCTTGAAGATGTGAAGAAGAATGTAAAAGGTGCGGAATATAAGGCGTATGCGATCCCGGCCGGACCGGATGGCAAAGCCGGGCGCCACGGTACGCCAAACAACAACGGCGTGGTGTTGATCAACAAGGATATGAAGAATCCGGAAGTGTTCTTCACATACCAGAACTATCTGTTCGACAACTACGCCAACCCGAAAGAAGGCAGCGAGTTCGAATACGGCTTGTCGAAGGGCTATGACTGGGATGAGAAAGACGGCAAGAAAGTGGTTCTGAAGGAAGGGGAAAACGGCTTCGCAACCAATAAATATACGCTTACGTTCGACGGAGCGCGGATTCCTTCGCTCTCCATGAATGCGCTGGCGAAGATCGCCTCGGGCGAAGAGCCTTCAACGACGTTCGAGAAGCTGCAGAAGGAAATGGCGCCGGAAGCCGTCCTCGAGGCAGCCAAGATCGTCGTCGACCAGAAGGATATCGCCATGAAGAATATGTTTACGGGTTCCGCGACGCCTACAATGAAGGATAAACGCGAATTCCTGGAGAAGCTTGAGAAGGAAATCTTCAGCAAGATCGTCTACGGGGAGCTTGGCATCGATGCGTTCGATAAGTTCGTTGAGGATTACAACAAGAACGGCGGCGACAAAATATACACCGAAGCCAACGAGTGGTATAAAGCCGTAGGCGGCAAGTAACCAGCAAATGCGGCGGACAGCAAGCCCGGTCATTCCAATGGCCGGGTCTTTATGGTACCAAAGACTGCAATTGCGGTATATGTGAAATTCATAAACCCGGGAGGCGAAGCGAAATGGGCAGCAGAGAAAATGGCCCGCTTGCAGGCGACCAGGAATTTACAATCGGCCCCGCAGGCGGGCGGAAATTATTCCCCGTCGCGAACAGCGGCCGCAAGCTTTGGGAGATGGCGCCTTATCTTGTTGTGGATGTGTATCACGAGCAGGATGAAGTGCTTGGGCTCGGGCTTGAATTTTATAAACGCATAGACGGGGAGCCGTCGCTGCAATCTTTCACGGGCGTGCTGCCGGGTGTGCTGACGCGCATCGCATTCCCGCTGGACGCGCTCGATTCGCAAGCCGTGTTCCTGCCGCGGACGCCGGGCAAGCTGAAGACGCTTGTCTCGGGTGAAGGCTTGAAGCGCTCTGAGGTCGCAGCATTTGCAATCGGCACGCTCGCTTCCGCCAAGGGCTGGACGTTTAACGTGTCGAACGTCCATCTATCTATGGCGGAGCCTGATTATACGCTGCAGCCAATCAGCCTTGCGGACGAATTGGGACAGTATTCGCGCAAGAGCTGGCCTGGGAAAACCGCGGATTCGGTTGAACTCGCCACTTATCTGCGGGGCGAACGGGAAAGCAGTTCAGCCAGCATAGCTGCGGAGAGAAGCCGGTTCGGCGGCTGGAAGGGCAAGATGTTCGCGGCGTCCGGCTATTTCCGGACGGAGCATGACGGCAGGAGGTGGTGGCTGGTCGATCCGGACGGCTCCGCATTCTACAGCCTCGGCATGGACTGCGTCAATCCCGGCGAGTCCATGAAGGTCGACGGCATGGAGCCGCTGCTTAGCCGGCTGCCGCCGCAGGACGGTGATTATGCGGAGGCATGGAGTGTGACCGACGGGAGGGGCGATCTGATGAACGGCCGCTATTTCAACTATGCCGTCGCCAATTTGATCCGCTCCTTCGGGCGCACATGGTACGAGGATTGGGCGCTTATCACCCGCAATCGGCTGCTGGGATGGGGCTTTAATACGGTGGGCAATTGGTCCGATCCGGGGTTCATCCGGGGGGCGGCGATGCCGTATGTGCTGCCGCTGGAGCATTTTCCGATGACGCAGCGGTCGATCTTTCGCGACTTTCCGGATGTATTCAGCGAGGAGTTCCGCGCTGGGGCTGAGCAGTTTGCAGAGCAGCTGAAAGCATACGCGGACGATCCGTATCTGATCGGATATTTCCTGCGTAACGAACCGCTCTGGGCATTCGCAGGCGATGTTAATCTGGCGGCGAAGCTGCTGGAACTGGATGCTGCCTTCGAAAGCAAGCGGGAGATGATCCGGTTCCTGTCGGAACGTTATGAAGGTGAGATCAGCCGGCTCAATGAGGCATGGGGAACGGCACTCATGTCGTTCGACGGGCTGCTGCAGCCGTTCGAAGCTGATTCAGTCATTGCATCGGCAGCCGCAGCTGAGGATCTCGATCTGTTTACGGAGCTCATGATCGAAGAATATAATGCCATCCCGTCCATGGCATGCCGCCAAGCGGATCCGAACCATTTGAACCTCGGCATGCGCTACGCATGGATTTCATCCCCGAAGTTGTTCAAGGGAAGCCATCATTTCGACGTGTTTTCGATAAACTGCTACAAAATGAAGCCCGATGCAGACGAAATTCACGAGATCGCAACGCTTACCGGTCTGCCTGTCATGATTGGTGAATTTCACTTCGGAGCGCCTGACGCCGGCCTGCTGGCAACAGGTCTTCGCGGCGTAACGACGCAAGAGGAGCGCGGCAAGGCATACAGCCATTATGTGGAGCATGCGGCCGCGTTGACGGATCTCGTCGGGGTACATTATTTTATCCTCAATGACCAGGCTTTGCTGGGCCGCTTCGATGGAGAGAACTTCCAGATTGGCGCCGTCGATGTCTGCCATCGGCCTTATCAGCCGTTTACCGACCGGGTCGCCGCAACCCATGGACGCATTTACGGGATTGCGGACGGCCGGCTGGAGCCAACCCGCGAAGAAGCCCGGGAAATTCCGCGGATCGGGTTTTAAGCCTATACACAACAAAAACCGCTTGCCTGCATGCAGCAGGCCGGCGGTTTCCATCGCCATTCTATTCCTTAACCGCGCCGAGCACGATCCCTTTGACAAAGTACCGCTGCAGGAACGGATACACCAGCAGGATCGGCAGTGCGCCGATGAAAATCTGCGCCGCTTTAACGGTACGCTGGGCAATATTCTCAAGATCCTCAGGCCGGACGTTGACCTTGCTGAGGTCCTGCTGTACGATGATCGTCTGCAAGAACGTCGCGAGCGGGTATTTGTCATACTCCGTTATATAAAGCATACCGTCAAACCAGGAGTTCCAGTGGCCCACCATGTTGAACAGCGAGAGCGTTGCGATCGCAGGCAGCGAAATCGGCAGATATACGCTGACGAGCGTCCGTAGATGGCTGGCCCCGTCGATGAGCGCCGCTTCCTCCAGTTCCTTGGGAACGGTACGGAAGAAGTTCAACATCAGAATCAGCAGCCACACATTGACCGCGGTCGGCAGAACGAGCGCCCACATCGTGTTCATCATATGAAGCTTCTGGATGAGAATATAGGATGGCACCATTCCGCCGCTGAACAGCATGGTGAATACGAAAAACCAGGCATAGACGGATCGGCCGCGGAAGAACGAATCCTCCTTCGAGAGCGGATAGGCGGTCAGGAAGATGACCACCATGCTGATTCCGGTACCGAGCGCCGTCCGCTCCACTGCCAGCCAGAGCGCGCGAAGGAAGTTATCGTTGACGAGTGTCTTCTCATAGGCATCGAACGTGAACTGGATGGGCCACAAGCCGACGAGGTTGGCGCTTGCCGGCGCCTTGCCGCTTAAGGAAACGGCCAGAATATGAATGAGCGGCATGATGCAGAGCAGACTGACGACAAGCAGAAGAGCATAGTTGAAGCCGGAGAAAATCCGGTAAGAAACGGACTGGCGGCGCATATGACGACCTCCTTCCTATACATGCAAACAGGTAATTCAGAAAATCCGGTAATTCGCGAATTTGTAAGCCAGCCGGTAAGCGAAGATGATCAGAACCATGCCGATGACCGATTTGAACAGGCCGACGGCTGTGCCGAAGCTCATTTCGCCGTTCAGGATGGCCATCCGGTAGACGAAAGTATCAATAATATCGCCTTTGCTGTAGACAAGGGCGTTATACAGATTGAAAATTTGATCAAATCCCGCATTCAGAATATTGCCCAGTGACAGCGTTCCGAGCACAATGGTAATCGGGATCAGCGCAGGAATCGTGATATATACCGTCTGCTTCCAGCGCCCGGCGCCGTCCACTTCGGCGGCTTCGTAGAGCGAAGGATTGATGCCGGCGAGCGAAGCCAGGAAAACGATTGTGCCATATCCGAATTCTTTCCAGACATCGCTGACGACGACAGTGAAGCGGAACCAGTCGCCGTTGCCGAGGAAGAACACCGGATCGATACCGAAAACGCCGAGTGCCCGGTTGACAAGACCGCCTTCAGGGGAAAGCATGTCAAGCAGGATGCCGCCGAGGATAACCCAGGACAAGAAGTGAGGCAGGTAGACCAGGGTCTGTACGGAGCGCTTGAAGCCCATCGCGCGTACCTCGTTCAGCAGCAGGGCGAAGATCAAGGGGGTAATGAGCTGGAAGACGATCTTGAGTGACGCGATGATGAGCGTATTCATAATGACCTGCACGCTGTCGGGACGCTGGAACATATAGCGGAAATGCTCCATGCCAACCCATTCGGATTTGAAGAAGCCGAGCCAAGGCTTAAAGTCCTGAAACGCCATCACGATGCCGCCCATCGGGAGGTACGCGAAGATAAGGGTGAAGATCACGCCGGGCACCATCATGAAATGCAGCGGCCATGTCCGTTTGAAGTTCCACCTGTTCCTGACCTTGGCAGCTTTTCTCGCCGCTGGCGCCTTAATCGGTTGCGGGTTGCCTGTGCTTGCTTGCATGGGAGGTCGCTCCTTTAGAGGGATGAATGGCCGCAGTGAAAGCGGTCTATGCCGATTACTTCCATTGTAATAAGATAGCGCTTTCATAATCCAGAACAACCTGTGAAGAATGATGTTACTTTGTTAACCGATTGCAGGGAATGGAGAGACCGTGATGGGAAACGTGCGTTTGACCGTCTATAAGAAATTGATGCTGCTCATATTGCTGCTGCTGACCCCGATCGTGGTGCTCTACACGTATGCCAACCAGAAGACGGTAGGTGTGGTGAAAGCGGAGATTTACCAGTCAAACAAGAACCAACTGATCTTCTTTGCCAGTCAGATGGATAAGAAGATCGAAGAGATCGCTACATATTCCATTATGTTGATCCGGGATCGTTCATTAAACGATTACCGGTATATCGATCTTTATCCCAACTATACGGATGTCATCCGGGTCAAAAATACGGTTCTTGACCGGATCAGCCTCCAACAGGCCATGAGCGGATGGATCAACCGGATTTCGGTGTACGCTCCGCAGATCAAGGATGTCATATCGACGGACAATACGGTGAGCTATGAATCCGGATACCTGGAACGAAATGTCGGACGGGGCTGGAAATACGAGAAAGAGCGGCAGGAGTTTGTCTGGTACGCAGCTGAGCCGCAGGGGGGCTCGGACAATCCGCTGAAAGCCAAGCTGATTATCGAGACCCGGTTCCCGGCGGAGCGGATCATGGATATGCTCGGTGCTTATGAAACGGACGGCGAGCGGCACCCATTCCTTTACCGTCACGGCGGAGACGTGATCAGGTTCGGCGCATACAAGGACGATACGCTCGTCGAGCTTAGCCGGATGCTGGATTCAGACCGTACGCAGCCAGCGTTTAACCGGTTGAAGAAGGTCAGGGGTGAGCAGTATGTAGTGAATATGGTTGCGCTGGACAGCGTGGGCTGGTATCTGGTCGATTATGTGCCGCTCGAGAAAATTTTGTCGCCCATCACGAAGAGCCGGAATTCCTTCTACATCGTCCTGACGCTGCTGCTTCTGCTCGGGCTTGGGGCAGCGCTCATGCTGTACCGCAATGTCCAAGTGCCGGTCAGGCAGCTGCTTCTCAACATGCAGCGGCTCCGGATCGGCGACTTTTCTGCGCGGATCACGCACAGGCCGCGGAGTGAATTTGGCATCCTGTACGAGCGCTTCAACGCGATGGCGCGGCAGATCCAGGAGCTGATCGAGAAGGTCTATACCGAGAAGCTGCGTTCCCGCGAAGCGACGCTCAAACAGCTCCAGGCGCAGATTAATCCGCATTTTCTATATAATTGCCTTTACTATATCAAGAATATGACGCGGCTCGGCGAGGGAGTGGCAGTGGAAACAATGGCGCTTAATCTCGGCGAATACTATCGCTATATGACCCGGCACGAGAAGCAGACGCCGCGTCTGGAGGAAGAAATAAGCCTTCTTCGGAACTACCTCGAAATCCAGAATCTGCGCATGAAGCGGATCCGTTACGAAATCGATGTGCCGGATTCGATGTTTCCGATCGTGATACCAAGGCTGCTGCTGCAGCCGCTCGTCGAGAACGCCATCGTTCACGGCATCGAGCCCAAGGTAGGTGAAGGCCGGATCCGGATCGCAGGGCGAGAGTCAGAGGCGTACTACGAAGTTCAGGTGGAGGATAATGGCGTTGGCCTTCCGGCAAAGGAGCTGGAGCTGCTGCGAAGAAAAATCAGTCAGCCTCTTGATGAAGAGATGGGCTGCGGCATGTGGAACGTGAACCAGCGGCTCGTCTATCAATATGGCCAGGAGGCGGCACTATCGATCAGGCCATCCGCAGATGGCGGACTTACGGTGAGCTTTCGCTGGCCGAAGATGGACGCAAGAATAGCATGATTTTACCGGAGGTGCAGGTGTATGTATGAGCTGATGATTGTCGACGACGAACAGTCCGTGGTGGACGGGATTGCGGGCACGCTTCCCTGGGAGGAGATGCAGATCGACAAGGTGCATAAGGCATATTCCGGACAGAAGGCAATCGACATTCTGTCAGGCAGGACTGTTGATATCGTGATAACCGACATCCGGATGCCCGGCATTACGGGCATTGATCTGATCAAGCGGATCCGGCAGGATTGGCCGCGGACGAGAACCATTCTTTTGTCTGGATACTCCGAATTCGATTATGCGAAGGAAGCGCTGCTCCAGTGTGCGTCGGATTACCTGTTGAAACCGGTGCGGGACGAAGACCTGCGGGCTTCCGTCGAGGGTGCGATCGAGCAGATCAGGACCGAGTGGGCGGCGATCAGCTCGTATGAACGGGCCGTCGGTGCACTGCGTGCTAATCTGCCGCTTATGCGCGCACATCTGCTGCGTGAACTGCTGGAGGGTAGAGAATACGCTTCACATGTATTGGAAGAAAAGCTTCAGCTCCTTGAATTGCCCTATACAGTGGGGGATGAAACCGCAGTGCTCTTGATCCGTCTCGAAGACGAATTCGCACAGTTCGATCCGCGAAGCCTGTCCCTCTTCGAGTTTGCAATCGGCAACATGGCGGAGGAGATGTTCGGGAACGATTTCCGCCTGTGGACCGCAAAGGACCGGAATGAAAATTTAGTAATGGTCGTGAAAGCAAGGGGTGACCGGAATCAACAGCATGCGCAGATCGCACACATCGCCGCCCAGTTCCAAAAGGTTGTCAGCTTGTATTTGAAAGGCACGATTAGCCTGGTAGCCAGCGCATGGGGACGGTTTCCGGCGCAGTTAGGCGGTCAGTACGCATCCGCTGTCGCGTCGCTGCGCCGGAGAGTCGGTTCGGAAAGGGGGTTCTTCCTGGCGCTGAGGGAAGGCGAGGATGATTCCGGCACGGTCCATACGCTCAAGAGCCTGTATGAACCGCCAGCGCTCATCCATTTGTTCGAAGCCGGAAGGTGGGAAGCGGCGGAAGAGAAGCTTGGCCACATTTTTGAGGAGCTGCAGGAGAGGTTCGATGGCTCGCTAGAGCATCTGGTGGAAACGTTCTTCGCCATCGCGGCGGTGCTCTCCCATATTGCTCACAAGAACGGCCGCAAGCTGGAAAACCTGATCGGGCAAGAGTTCGAAATGTTCGCGGGGGGCGGTTCACCACGCTCCGTGGCTCAGCTGCAGGAATGGACCCGAACATCGGTCGAGCGCATCCGGACCGACATGGAGAACGAGGTTAAGAATACACGCAGCAGTGTCGTTAAGCAGGTGCACGAGTATATTGAAGACCATCTCGCTGGCGACCTGTCGCTGCAGGCGATCGCGGTCCATGTTCATCTGCATCCGGTCTATTTGTCCCGTGTTTATAAGCTGGAGACCGGCAGCATGCTGAGCGACTACCTGTTACGGTACCGGATGGAGAGAGCCGCGTACCTGCTGAAAAACACCGGCTGCAGAATTTATCAGATTGCCGAGCAGACCGGCTACACGAACCCGCCGTATTTCATTAAGGTGTTCAAAAAGGAATTCGGCATTACGCCGCAGGATTACAGAGACCGCAGCTAGCATGGGCAAGATTTCCCTATATAAGAAGACCGGCGTCCAGAAAGCTGACGACCAGGCAAGTAATCGATTAATGCCCCTCTGCCGCTAACACATAAGTCTCGATTTTCATCTGATTTATCCACTAATTATCGGGGTTTCTCCAAAACCCATAATCCGGTAAAATCATCACTGCCACTGCTTTTTGATAACGTTTTCATAAAAGGAGGAACACGTCAGGGCAACTGATCAACCTGACCCGCATTTTGTTTCAGAACATAATCCAGGAGGAGGTATTCAGAATTATGTTTTCATCCAGCAAGCTCATTCGTATATTGCTGACGGTATCGGTTTTGTTGACCATGCTCGTTCCTTCTTTCGCCAGCGCGGCCACGCAGGAGCGGCCAGCGATCCCCGTTCCGAAGAGCAAGATTCAATCGTATGTCGAAGCCATGCAGCCCGGTTGGAATCTTGGCAACACGTTCGACGCAACCGGAGCAGACGAGACGTCCTGGGGCAATCCGCGTGTGACGAAGCAGCTCATCAAGCATATCGCTTCGCAAGGATACAACAGCATCCGCATCCCGATCACATGGGATCAGCGGATGGGCGAGGCGCCGGACTACATGATTGAACCAGCATTCCTGGACCGCGTTGAAGAGGTCGTGAACTGGTCTCTGGACGCCGGACTGTACGTCATGATCAATCTGCACCACGATTCCTGGCTGTGGGTTAACCGGATGGGGACGGAGCATGACGTTGTGCTTGCCCGTTATAATGCAGCATGGGAGCAAATCGCAGAGCGGTTCAAAAACTATTCGAAGAAGCTGTCGTTCGAGAGCATCAATGAACCTCGTTTCACTGACGGCTGGGGTGAAAGCGACGAAGCCCATTTCGCGATGCTGCAAGAATTGAATGCATCCTTCCATGAGATTGTGCGCGCCTCCGGCGGCAACAACTCCGAGCGCCCGCTCGTACTGCCTACGCTCGAGACGAACGCGAATCAGGACCGGCTCGACGCACTGGTGGACACGTTCGACGCGCTGGACGACCCGAACCTGATTGCAACCGTTCACTATTACGGCTTTTGGCCGTTCAGCGTCAACATTGCCGGCTTCACCCGATTCAACGAAGAAACGAAAAACGACATTGTCCAAACGTTCGACCGCGTCTATAATTCGCTGGTGGCTAAGGGTATTCCCGTCATTCTAGGCGAATACGGTTTGCTCGGCTTCGACAAAAATACGGGTACGATCGAACAAGGGGAGAAGCTTAAATTTTTCGAATTCTTGCTTCATTACGTTCAAGAAAGAGGCATTACCCATATGCTGTGGGACAACGGGCAGCATCTCGACCGCAATGCGCTGCAATGGAACGATCCGCAGCTATATGGCATGTTGAAAGCCAGTTGGAAGGGCCGCTCCGCAGCCGCGGAAACCGATTTGATTTATTTGGCCAAAGGCGCGGAAGCGCAGGACGCTGTTATCCGGCTCGAATTGAACGGCAATCGGCTGACGGCTCTTCGCCATGATGGCAGGCCGCTTCGCAAAGGCAGCGACTATTCGCTGGAAGGGGACCTCTTGACGGTGAAGGCCAGCTTACTCTCCAGGCTGACGGCGTCCGGCGCCTACGGCGAGAACGCGGAGATCACTGCGGATTTCAATAAGGGTGAGGACTGGACGTTTGACGTAATCGTCTACGATACACCAGTGCTGCAGAACGCTGCCGGAACAACGAACGAGTTCTCGATCCCGACTGCGTTCAACGGCGACCGGCTCGCTACGATGGAAGCCGTGTACGCTGCCGGAGGCAACGCAGGCCCGCAGAACTGGACGTCTTTCAAGGAATTCGCGTACGCCTTCTCGCCTTCGTACGACACGAACGGGATAAAGCTCACGCAAGACTTCTTCAACGAAGTGAATGACGGTGAAGTCGTGCTGACTTTCCACTTTTGGAGCGGCAAAACCGTTGAATACACGATAACGAAAACTGGAAATGCCATCGTCGGTTTCGCCGCGGAGCTTTGACGCTGTTTCCTGTATATCGAATTCAGTCTTTGTTGAAGTGCAGCATTCCGTGCACCTGGGGACTTCGCTTCTCACGCGAATAACCGGGTCCGATTAGAGAGGAGCCTCCTTTAGGGAAGCTCCTCTTTTCCATTATGCAACACAGCAGGGAATCACGAATTATTGCTTCATTTTTTCATCAAGCACCTGGAATGCCTTGATGACGGCTTCTCTTGGCAGTTCCGCATACAAATCCCCCAAACTGATTTCGCAGGAACAGGTATGTTCATCGATTTCTGTCAAATAGCTCGTGATGCCAACACCCGTGGCTTGCTGAACCTCTGCCAGAACAGAGGCCGCTTGCTCTTTGGCCAGATGGAAATGGACGTGAAACATATTCGAAACGGGCATAAGCGGCAGCGTCGAAACGCCGTGGCAGGAATTGAACAGGGCGGCAAGCTCCTTTGCTGCTTCAAAATACTGCCCCATTTTGGGTGAGCGTAGATTATAATAATAATCCGCAGAGACGATATACGGATACAAGCTAATCAAATCGCCGCCGTGGCGCCGTTTCCAAACCTTGGATTTCGCTATAAAGGCTTGATCTCCTGCCAGAATCGCTCCTGCAATCCCGCCGATTCCTTTATATAACGAGATATAGACACTGTCAAAAAGAGCGCAAACCTCAGCGGCCGACCTTTGATAAAAGGGGAGGATTTCCAAAAGGCGTGCCCCATCCAGATGCAGCTTAATGGCTTTGTCGCGGCAATATTCCGAAATCTGCTGAAGCGTTTCAAAGCTTGGCAACTGGCCGCCGATTTCGCGCTGAGGCAGCTCCAGCAGGACACATGCTATGCCCTCCTCCATATTCACGACATCTTCCAGCCCGATGACGCGGCTTTTGTCAGCCAGCAGAACCGTTTTGATGTGATGCAGCTCCTTCAAGCCGTCTTCTTCATGAATTTCCAGATGGCTCAGCGGATGATAGGCAACTTTCCTGAAGCCTTGTTCATCGCACCAAATGCGCAGAGCGATCTGCTGGGCCATCGTTCCGCTCGGGAAGAAGACGGCATGCTCTTTTCCCAGTAAAGCCGCCATCTTCGCTTGAAAATCCTCAATGATCTTTCCCGTGCCATATCTGTCGCTTTCCAACTGCCCTTCAATATCTTGAAAGGCCTCTTTTAATACCCGGATATCGCGTTTGCCGTGATTGCCCAATTTATAGTTGGTCTGGTTATAGGCTGCTGTTAAGGATTCAGTCATGTATGAAAACTCCTTTAACTTTAAGTCAGAGGCTTTTCCAGCCTGCCTGCACCGATTACTATATCACACTTCCATTCTCTTGATGATGAGACAATGCAACGAGATTAACGAGAATGCCCGGTCATGTTACAGAAGATGATCATTGAAAAATCATATACAGACAGCCCGGTTCATTTCAACCGGCTTTCGTCTGTTCCACGCCTATGGATATACAACAAAAATCTGATCCTGCCAGCTGCTGTCGCGCGAGGATTTCCAGTTTGCCGTCGACAGCATGATCGGGGCCAGGCAGATATTCGTGTATGGCTCGGGACCTTCCCATTCGCTCTGCGAGCTGCTTTATTATAGGCTGAACCGGTTCGGGTACCGGGTGAATCATATTTCCCGCGGCGGGTCTGAATTGTTCGAATGGGCCGGCCAGCTTGGCGCATCCGATGTCCTCATCGTGTTTGGCTTCGCCAATACTCCCCCGGAAGCGAAGGTGCTGCTGGAACTGGCGCGGCAGGCGAACTGCCCCTCCGTCCTTGTGACGGATGCGATGGTGTCCGAGCTGGTGGATCTGGCCGACGCTGTTCTTTATACCTGCCGGGGGGAGAGCGGAGAGTTTCATTCGATGGTGGCGCCCGTTGCGCTGGTCGATTCGTTAACCGTCGCTATGGCCAAGCAGGATGAGGAGCGGGCACTCGCCAGCCTTCATCGGCTCTATGATTTAAGACAGCGCATGGCGCCGTCGATGCAATACAAACGCTAGAGCGCGCTGAGCGCACTTGAAGCAAATAGAGGGCTGCATACAGCAGCCCTTTATTCCATTTACGGATAAACAGCAATCTGGAAGCAATCGAAACTGGTTCATTATGCTATAATTTACCTGTGTTTTTCAATCCTTTACTGCGCGAGGAGGCAAATATGTCATCCACCAAAAAAAGCAATTTTCAAACGGTAGACGAATATTTCGGCAGCTTTCAAAAGGAGATTCAAGACTCGCTGGAACAAATCAGGCAAACCATTAAAAATGTCGTGCCTGAAGCGGAGGAAGTGATAAGCTATCAACTGCCGGCATTTAAATATCATGGGATGCTGATCTATTCTCCGCCTATAAAGATCATTATTCGTTGTCATTTCCGCCGCCTTTTACAGTATTTGAAGTTTTCAAACAAGAATTGTCGCCCTACGAGGTATCCAAAACCACGATTAAATTTCCTGCAGATAAACCGATCCCGTTGGAATTGGTAAGCGAGCTTGCCAAGTATCGAGCAAAAGAAAATTTGGAAGGCAAACAGAAAAAACGATAGGGCTGAAACCGGGAGGGGGTGTGGTCTGTAGTTTGTCGTTTGCAGACCTCGTATTTAGCTCCGGGCCCGGGGGCATTCAGCAGGACATTCTCCGCTTTCGTGAAGCAGCCCTTCCCGCATGTATTTCAAAGTCGCAAAGCCGGAGGTGTGCCAGATGAGCTATATTAACATGATCCAGAGGTCCATTCTATTTATCGAAGATAATCTGTTTAACCCATTATCGCTGAAAGCTGCAGCTGGGCATGTACATATCTCCCCCTGGCATTTCCACAGGCTCTTTCGTATGGTGGCAGGGGAGCCAGCGGCCATGTATATCCGGAAACGCCGGTTTTCCATAGCGGCCATGGAATTGCTGGAATCGAAAAAAAGGATCATTGAAATTGCGGTGGAGCTGGGTTTTGCAAGTCATGAAGCGTTTACGCGTTCCTTCAAGCAGGTGACCGGAATAACGCCGGAGCAATACCGGATTCGTGGATTGTCAACCTTTCATTACCCCATGCTCTCCTTCACAGATAACGAATTGTTTTCCACAGCTTCCTTCCCCGCAACTCCCGATGTCCGCATCATCTCCCTGAATTCACTGCAAGTCACCGGTTTACGCCTGAAGGGTCTGAATATATCTGCGTCAATCAGCATGGAGCACAATCAAAAAGAAATCGAATGCTTATGGAGGTCCATTCATCCTGCGGTAGAGTTTCACCAGGAGCAGGCCGGAGTCATTATTCCGACAGGCGGAACACGCTTCGATTATTTGGCAGGTCTATTGACGGATCTGGCGCATCCACACTGCTTACCCGGTAATTGGGAAGTGTTCAGCATACCTAAACGAACCTATGCCGTTTGTTCCCACCGGGGCTCTCTTGCGGATCTGCCGCATTTGTTTAAGTACATGGTCGGAAATTGGCTTTCGGAGGCCGAGTTTGAGCTTGTATATGGGCCGGAACTGGAGCTTTATCGGTTTGATCCTGAGGGTGGACGGGTCATTGATATCCATATTCCTGTCCAAAAAAGGTAAAATTCCAAGGCTTACATTAGCAAGAATTGTCAAGTGAACAGTATCCGGTTCCTCTAAGCTGTAAAGCAAGGAGTGAGACTATGTATAAACCTGTGTATCTGTTGCTTGCATTTTTGTTGTCCGCAGTGTGCTTCTATTTTTCAGGAGATTACGGCTGGCTGGCCTGGTTTGCCCCGCTTCCCATTATGGTGATCGGTCCCGGATTGTCCGGCAGATTCTTGTTCATGGGTTCGGTGCTGAGTTATTGGTCAGGAAGCATGAGCTGGTGGAAGGCAGAGAGCTTTGTTGTGTCGGTTCCGTTTTTCCTGGGATATCATCTGCTGTTTGCCTTGGTTTTTGCCCTGATCATGGTCTGGGTGCGCAAAACGACGATTGTTTGGCTATTTCCCATAGGCTGGACGGCGTTCGAGTTCGTGGTTGCGCTGTTTTCTCCCCAAGGTACTTGGGGCAGCTTGGCTTATACCCAAACGGATTATCTGTTCCTGATGCAGAATGCGTCGATATCCGGCATATATGGCATCGTATTTCTTGTTTGTCTATTTCCAGCCTGCATCGCTTACCTTCTAAGGCAAAGAAATTGGAATCGGGCCAGGTCGATGAGAGCATCTATTCTTATTCTGAGCATCCTGGCAGCTGCGGGGTGGGGGACTTTCCGTATTCAGACTCCGCATGCCGAAGAAGCCGTGAGGGTAGGGTTGACGGCTTCCAATTATACGGTTCCCTTCGAGGAATCGCTAGATTCAGGCAAGAATATCGCATTTATAAAGGAATATGTAAACCATGCTGCGCAATTGGCGGATCAGGGCGCTAAAATCGTTGTTCTTCCCGAGAAGTTGGTTTTTGTTGCATCTGCCGATCAGCAAGTGATCGAGGGAATATTCTCCAAATCGGCGTCGGATAACCAGGTTTTCCTGGAAGTCGGCGTAAAGCTGAAGCAAGAGGATGGCGTCTATAATAAAGCGTGGATCTTCTCCCCTGACGGCAAAAAGATTGTGGACTACGACAAAATTCATTTGGTTCCCGGGTTGGAAGACGGGTTCGTTGCCGGGCATGAAACGGCGTGGTTTAACGGGTTTAACCGGAGAATAGGAACAGTCATCTGCAAGGACATGGATTTCCCGGGAACGATTAGAGAGTATGGAAGAGAGAATGTCGGAATGCTCTTGGTGCCGGCATGGGATTGGGAAGGATCCGAGCGGATTCATTCCCGGATGGCCATCGTTCGGGGGATAGAAAATGGCTTCGCCGTAGCCCGCCCGTCCAAGGAGGGGCTGGTAACGGTATCGGACAGGTACGGCCGGATATTGGCGGAGCAATCAACTTTTGATTATAAGGATGCCTCCATCGTTGCCGACGTTCCTGTTTCGCCGCTTAAGACGATATACAGCAGATGGGGAGACTGGTTCGGCTGGTTGATTCTAGGAGGCGCAATAATAGCGGTTTTTATTACTTTTTTAAAAAGATTTGCCCCGAACAGAGCAAGACTTGACGAAGATGCTTATTAGATCTATTATAGATACGTAAAATCTATAAATGCCGAAGCGAAATGATTGAATCGTTTCGGCCAAAGAAAATAACATTGCAGTTATAAGCAATGATTATTTTTTTGAAGCCAATATAGATATTATAGATATTTTAAATCTGTATATGAGCGGGAAGTTAATAGTGGGACTTTCTGCTGCAGGTGAATCGTATTACGGATCATAAAGATCTCAAAGGGAGGCTATCATGGAGAAGCTTATCGATGTAGGGATTATTGGCGGCGGGCCTGCCGGGTTAAGCGCAGCACTTGTGCTTGGAAGGGCAAGAAAAAGCGCGGTGGTTATTGATGAGGGACGGCCGCGCAATCGGGTTACCCGCGAGATTCATGGTTTCCTAACCAGGGATGGCATCCGTCCGGACGAATTCCGGCAAATTGCGAAGGAGCAGATCAGCGTCTATCCCTCCGTCCACTTCGTGGAGGATACAGCGGTAACGATCACGGGAATGGATGGGTACTTTCATATCGCAACGGCCCAGGGAGCAGCTTATCGGAGCAAAAAACTGCTTTTTGCCTCAGGCATGAAGGACCTCCCTCCCGAAATTGACGGATTAACAGAGGTATATGGCAAAAGTGCCTTTGTCTGCCCTTATTGCGATGGTTGGGAATTGCGAGACCAGCCGCTTGCGCTGATTGTCAAGGGTGCCAGGGCGCTGCATTCGGCTAAAATGTTATCGGGATGGACGAATCAATTTTCAATTTGCACCAATGGACCTCATGAATGGACGGATGAACAACGCGAGGAGCTTAAGCAGCATCAAATTCCCGTATTTGACTCGCCGATCAAGCATATCGAATCCAGCGATGGTATGGTGAAGCGGGTCATGCTGGAGGATGGCAATGACGTTCCATGCAAAGGAATATTCTTTGCGCCTGTGCTTGTTCCCGGATCCGACTTGCCGCAAGCATTGGGTTGTCAGGCCACGGAAGCGGGGACGATCATCGTCGATGCCTCAGGCAAAACAAACGTGCCGGGTGTCTATAGTGCCGGCGACGCGGCTACGGAGATGTATCAGGCGATTACGGCGGCATCAATGGGATCATTGGCCGCTGCGGGCATAAACGGCGAACTGCTTTCAGAGGCCTGGAGATTGAAAGGAAATTGAACGCACAGAAGCTCTGCAAGGGGAGGCTGTTCCAGTGTCTTGGGGAACGGTGTTTTTTGAAAAAGGGACTTTAAACAGGAATTGAACCAACGGCTGAACTTTTGTTCAGTCGTATTTTTTTATTGACAAGCCTTGAATACACCAACTGGGCCATGATGGCTCGGCCCCCGTTTTCAATTTATATAGATATGTATCAAAAATGCTTATATCAATCACCATCTGTTTGAATCAACTGTCATACTTACCATAATCTTTCGATGGATATTTGAATTGAATGGATAATCTGCTGGAATTAAAATTTTAATAGATAGGGAACAAAGCCAACTGCTGAAGAAAGTAACCTCTGAAGGAGGCACCGGTATCCGTGAATTATTATGACAGGTACGTCATAAGTGAGCTGGTCAATGAAAATCGGTTTCTGCGGATGAGGTTGGAGCACAGTGAACTTCCCTCATTCACGGATTCAGCCTCCAAACTGCCCCAGCCATTCTGGGAAGGACATGAGGACGCAATCAGGATGTATTGGAAAGCCTGGGAACTCGCGTTCGGGCATCTCCGTCAGGCGAATGAGGACAACGGATTCCTAGCGAATTATATCGATACCGCATTTAATGATGATCTGTTTATGTACGACAGCAGCTTTATTGTCCTATTTGCTGCTTACGGGCGGCGCGTGTTTGACTTTCAGCGTACCCTGGACAACTTCTATGCCAAGCAGCATCCTGACGGTTTCATCTGCAGGCAAATTCGGGAGAAGGATGGAACGGACGTATTTCACCGCTTCGATCCGTCCAGCACGGGACCTAATGTCATGCCCTGGGCCGAGTGGGAATATTTTCGGACTACGTCGGATGTTGAACGCCTGGCTGCTGTATTTCCCGTTCTGGTCGCTTATCACCGCTGGCTGAGAAATTACCGGACCTGGCCCGACGGCACTTATTGGGCCAATGGCTGGTCGGGGTCCGCCGACAATTTGCCAAGACTCCCGGGGAGCGCAAGTCTGGAGAAGGACAACTTCTTCCACTACCATCTGGTCTGGTGCGACAGCTGCCTGTTTCAGCTTTTTGCCGCGAAGCTGCTGATATCCATGGCGTCTGTACTTGGAAGAAAACAGGACATTCAGGACATAGCCGGTGAGTCGGTTCGTTTGGCCGATTTTGTCAATGATTGCTTGTGGGATGAGAGCACCGCATATTATTACGACAAACAGCCGGATGGGAAGCTCACCGGCTTGAAAAACATCGGCGCGTATTGGGCGCTGCTGGCCGAAATCGTCCCGCTTAACAGACTGGATCGTTTTATCCGGCATCTTGCCGATCCTCTTGCGTTCAACCGGCCGCACCGTGTGCCTTCATTGTCAGCGGATCATCCGGCGTACAATCCGGCCGGCAATTACTGGGTGGGAGCCGTATGGACGCCGACGAATTATATGGTGCTGCGGGGCCTTCGCCAATCCGGCTATGAGACGCTTGCGCAGGAGATCGCCCGGAACCATCTCGATCAGGTCGTGGACGTATTCAACACGACAGGAACCTTATAGGAAAATTATGCGCCTGAGCAAGCGGCGCCGGGAAATCCGGCAAAACCGGATTTCGTTGGATGGGGAGGGCTGCCGCCTATCGCCGGCCTGTTTGAATATATTTTTGGCCTCCAGCCCGATGCCGGCCAAGCCAGACTCGTGTGGGACATCCGGTTGCTGGAGGCTCACGGCGTGTCGCAATATCCCTTCGGGTCCGAGGGTCTGATTGATTTGTCCTGTTCGAAACGCTCCTCGGGATCGGAGCGGCCTCAATTTACGGCAGCCGTCAATGTTGCTCTGGAGCTTGTGGTGAAATGGGATGGAGGGCAGGAGACCGTCTATATCCATCCCAAATAACCGGAATTCTCCCTGCCGGGGAGGATATTCATGGAACAGATTACTCGCAGGGGAGGTGATGAAGAACGCCCTATCATCGTTGAATCGTAAGGTCGCTTGTTCATGTTTAGGCAGCGGAGTTACAGCAGACAGCGTAAGAAGAGGGTTTGCAGCGAAGAGGGAAGAGCCGGCTGCCGTGGCACTATATTGAAGGAGGGAAACTTATATTATGTATCCGTTAATGCGCAGAAGGTACAAGCGGTTATTGGTAATCCTTACCCTGATTGCGGTCTTTTCATCGGCAATGGCCGGTCAGGCATTCGCATTGAACGAACGCGGTATGGTGGAGAAGGTGCTGACCGCCGCGCAGGCAAGCGTCGTCGATTCAGGCTGGATACAGCTTTATTTGCGTGAGAAGCCATACAATGTGAGCCATGTTTCGAATACGGGCCATTATTCCATTACGAGCAGCGACGATCCGGATTTTTCCGTTCCGGTTGCACCGATTCTTGTCAACAACAGATATTTTCCGGAGGACGGCCCATACAGCGACTCGCTCGGCAGCTCCAATGTCGCTCACCTGAACGAGATTTACCGGATCTATCTGAAGCTCCCTGCTTCCAAAAAGCTGAAGGAAGGCAAGACCTACACGGTAACGGTCAATCCGGCCGTAGTCGATGTTGATCCCATGACGACAACCTTCGATCCTTCCGTGCCTAATGACGTCATTCATGTGAACCAGGTCGGATATATCACGGACGGCCCGAAGGTGGCGTATCTGTCCTGGTGGACGGGACAAGGCTCAATCAGCTTCGCGGACACGCCGGCGTTCCAGGTGATCGACGAAAGCACTGGCGCTGCGGTCTACACCGGGAGCGTTCATTTCGACGAAGCGGGAGCGGATGAGAAATGGGGAAAAAGCGATCTCTATTCGCTCGATTTTTCTTCCTTCAATGCGGAAGGCCAATACCATTTGTATATCCCGGGCGTCGGCAGCTCCTATTCCTTTAAGATCGGCAGCTCGATTTACAAGGATGCCATCGGCTATACACTGACGCGCGGCATTACGATGCAGCGCGACGGCGATCACGGCCTGGACGACCCGAACGTCACGCATTGGAACCGCCCCGCCGCACATCTGGACGATGCTATCGACGAAGCGACAGGGCAGCATGTCGACTTGACAGGCGGACATATGGATGCCGGAGACAGAGGCAAATATCCGTGGAATGTAGCCGCTACGGTCAGCACCATGCTCTCGTCGGCTAATCTGTTCCCCGATCAGATTGAGGCGCAGGGGGAATCTCTGGAAATTCCCGAGTCAGGCAACGGAATCCCCGATTATCTGGACGAACTGGTCTACGAGCTGGATTTTCTGGACAAAGCGGTGATGAACACAGCCAAGGACGGCGCTCTTGCCGCGTATATCCATCCGGCGAGCGACGGTTACGAGCAGGGAACGCCGCCTGAAGGCCAGACAGGCCGAATCTTCTTCGATGTGACCCACGGTCCGCTGAAGGCGGAGACGCTTTATGGTGCGGGCGCTCTGGCGATGGCCTACAATTCGCCGCTCATGCAGCAGTATTTCCCTGACAGGATGGAAGGCTACAAGCAGGCGGCCCTTCGGGCGTTCAATGCGTTCGAAACCCATAAGGACGACGCGAGCTTCTGGAAGCCGGAGGATGATCATTTTACGGACGAAGGTCCGCATACCTGGTCGGACGAAATGCTGATTGCGGCAGCCAACCTGCACATAATTACGGGAGAGTCCAAGTATCTGGACTGGATTACGAGCGAGATGCCTGCTTCCCCGCTCGGCTCGGCCCAGAAGAAGTGGGGCTGGGTCAATGAAGGACCGTGGATGGAAGTGTTCCTTTCCCTCTACGAGGATACGAATCTGAGCGCGACGGTCCGGCAGAACGCGTACAACGCGATTCTGGACTGGGCGGATACGGCGATGAGCGCGTCGCATGATCAGCCGTACGGCGTGCCGATGGTCGACGATACGTATTCACAGGTCGGCTGGTATTTCTCGGGCAGCCAGATTGCCTTCCCGATGATGATGGCATACGGCGTAAGCCATGATGACAAATACCGGGATCAGATCGTCAAGACCTGGAACTACCTGCTCGGTTCCAACCCGCTCAGCAACTCTTACATCAGCGGGCTCGGCAATCCGCAGCGCAGCCCGCACTGGCTGACGCATGAAATTTCGCAATATGAGTGGACGCAGTATAAGGCGGGCAATGACGGCTGGAAGGAGATGGTTCCAGGAATTCCGAACGCCGATCTGCAGGACGGCAAATTCCCGAGCTACTTCAACGATGCCTGGAACAGCGCGCGGGTGAACAACCAGTACCCCGCTCTGTCCGATTATCCGGCCCTGTACCGCTACACCGACACCTGGAATACGACCAATGAATTTGTCACCCTTATTGCGACGCGGAATGCGGCATCGATTCTGCCTCTCATTCCCACGACGCTGCACACGCTGACGACGGCGGCGAAACACGGCAGGATCAGCCCATCCGGTGGATCGTACGTGGAAGGAACTCCGCTCAGACTGAGCGCTGCGCCGGACCTTGGCTACAAATTTACCGGCTGGAGCGGGGACGCGGCGGGCACGGCCAACCCGCTGTCAGTCACCATGGATGCGGATAAAATGATTACGGCGGAATTTACCGCGGTGCCGACTCATACGCTTGCCGGCGGCGGCGATCATGGCACCCTCATTTTTGACCCTCCGGGGGGCGTTTATAACGAGGGCGCAGCGGTAACGGTTCGCGCAGTTCCGGACAGCGGCTACCGCTTCATGGGCTGGAGCGGCGGTCTTGACGGATCGGACAATCCGGCTGTCCTTACGATGGATGGGGACAAGTCGGTCACGGCTCATTACGAAGCAGCCCCGACCTATACGCTTGATGTGGATGCAAGCGGCGGGCAGGTGCTGCAAAGCCCCCAGAAAGCGGCCTACGAGCAAGGGGAACAGGTAACCCTGGAGGCTTTGCCTGACAGCGGTTATGTATTCGACGGCTGGAGCGGCGATCTGACGGGAATGCAAAATCCGGCGACGGTTGGGATGGACGGGAACAAAACGATCACGGCCAATTTCTCTCTAATCCCGACCCATACGCTTACGCTGAACGCGACCGAAGGCGGCATCGCGGATCCGGCAACGGGCAATTACACGGAAGGCAGTACCGTCACGCTGACGGCAACCGCCCAAACCGGCTATATTTTCACCGGGTGGACCGGCGACTTGACGGGAACGGCGAATCCGGCCGATATTACAATGGATGCGGACAAGACGATTACCGCGAACTTCCAGTCGGCATCGGGTATTATCAGTCAGGATATATTAACCGCGAATGCGGGCAGTACGACGGTTGACAGCAGCGGCGTATATACGCTAAGAGGCTCGGGCTACAATTTCTGGTCGGCGCCGGACGCGATGCGCTATACGTACGAAATGGGGCTGAAGGGCAATTTCTCAATCGTGGCCAAGCTGGATTCGATGACGGTGGAGAATCCGAACGGCATGGCCGGTATCCAGATTCGGACGAGCACGGCCCTGAATGCCGCTTACGCCAATATTTTCGTGCAGGACGGCCAGCTGGTGGGACGTTTCCGCAAGGGCGGCGACTATTCCGACAATGTTGCCTCACAGCCGGTAACTCTACCGGTATGGATGAAAATAACAAGAGGACCGAGTCCATGGAGCATCGCCGCCTATTCCTCTGAAGACGGCGCGAACTGGAAGCCATTCACGCAAGGAGACTTCTGGGGCTGGGCGGACGCCGGTTCGCCGGAGCTGACGGCAGGCTTGTTTGCCGTCGGAGGTACCGACGATCAGTATAACAAGTACACCACCGCGCAGTTTAGCCATGTAACATGGCCTGTTGACCCGGCAGACGCGGCGATTCCGGTTATTACGCTCGATCAGGCGGATGGGACTGTTACTCACAATTCCTATACGATTTCGGGCAGCGTTACCCATGCGCAATCGGTGCAGCTTCAAGTGAATGGAGGCGCAGCGCTTACGGAGGCTGTCAGCGAGGGCAAATTCAGCGCACAGGTGACACTCGCTCCCGGCAACAATGAAATATCTGTTGCTGCGGACGACGGCAGCGGACACACCGACTCCAAGCTCCTGCATGTTGCGTACAACGAGCCGCTGCAGACTTCCGCGCACCGGACGTCGTCGGCGCCGGAACTGGACGGGAAGCTGGATGATGCGAGCTGGGCGGGCGCGCTGACTGACAGCGTAACCCGGTCCATTCATGACGCTACCCTGCCCGGAGATTCGAATAATACGCTGAAGTATGGTCTGCTGTGGGACGATCAGTACCTGTATGTCGGAGTTGATGTAACGGATGCCAGCGTTATTTCCGGTCAGGATGCCTTCGGCAACGACGGCGTGGAGGTTTACGTGGACATGGCCAACGGGAGAAACGGCTGGGACAACGCCAAGGACAGTCAATTGGCCATCGGACCCGGGGACACGACGGTTACCTCGTGGAGAATCAGCGATGGCGTAATAGCGAAGTCCAGCATCACGGATACGGGCTATACCGCCGAAATGGCGATCCCGTGGAGCACCTTCGGCGTGACGCCGGGTGCGAATATGAAAATAGGCTTTGATATCGGTGCGAATGACGACGATTCAGGCAGCGGCCGCACCGGCGTTCTCATGTGGAGCGGCACGATGGATAACTGGAAGCAGGCCGACAGCTATGGGGAAGCGAGCTTATCCGCGGAAGTGATCCAGGATACGACTCCCCCGGCAATCCAGGTAACGGAGCCGGAAAGCAAAGTTTACGCCGATTCAGCCGGGCTGACGCCGCAATTTAATGTGACCGATGCGTTGGCCGGGGTTGATACCACCCTTACGACAGTTACGGTGGATGGTCAAACTGTATTGCAGGAAACGCCGATTCAACTGTACACGCTGCCGCTTGGCGCGCACACTATGACTGTAACGGCAACCGATCTGGCCGGCAATACATCGCATGCAACGGTCGAGTTCCAGACGGCCGCCAGCATCGCCTCCATGAAAGAGCTGGTGACGCGATTCGCCGATACCGGATGGATTAACAATGGCGGCATCGAAAACAGTTTGCTGAAGCAGCTGGAGCACAGTTCTCTCGACAGCTTCATCTCACATGTTCAAGCGCAAAAAAACAAGCATATTACCGTCGATGCGGCCAATGTATTGCTTCGCGACGCAAATGCCCTGATGAATCAGGATCAATAAGACAGTACTCCAATTCATAATGGCAAGTCGAATCCAACGATCCGGCTTGTCATTTTTTTTGTCCCAATATAGATACTTTACGAGAATTCGGTTAACGAAAAAGCAAAGGCGAACAGCCAAGCCGCTGTTCGCCGGAATGTCGACAAAGCGTTTCCGTTTACGGTTTCAGATGCCCGGATTCTGATAGGTTGTCGCATGAAGCTTTGCCGCCGCCGAACGCGCATCCTTCTGAACCTGCTCCTTGTCCAGCGGTACCCATTCATCCCTGCCATTCCTGTTCTTGCCTTTTTTGGTGCTTCGCAAAGCATAAAGTTGTCCAGCGGAAAGATCTCCTGCCACTCCATTAAACTCATTTTGATCATCTCTTACATCGGCGGATGGAATCAATTTAACGTTAATAATTGGTAAAATTGTGATAAAACGGGTCTTATTATTCACGAAGAAATGGAGTGTTTACCAGGAATAATGGAATAACAATCCCCTTTGCTTAAAATAGGGGAGTTTTCACCCGATCAAACCGCTTTTGTATTTATGTCGTTTACCTAGATAAGGGCTGCATAACGGGTCGACTTAACGCGGTATGCGCAGGGAACAGCCAATTATGATAACATGCGAGGAGGTTTTGGTATGATTATTAAATTTTGGAGAGAAAGTGTTACTGCTTCCTGTCTTTTGACCATTATTCGAATATATCTTGGCTGGCAGTGGTTAGCTTCCGGATGGGACAAGATCTCCGGCGGGAAATTTGACGCAACCGGCTTTCTAAGAGCCGCCGTCAATCATTCGAACGGTGAAAACCCCGCCGTACAGCCATGGTGGGCTGACTTTCTGAATTATTTTGCAATCCCGAATGCGGGTCTATTTAATCTTCTGGTTCCTTGGGGAGAATTTTTAGTCGGGCTTGGATTAATAATTGGCATGTTTACTTCAATTGCCGCGTTGATGGGGATAGTTATGAACTTCTCTTATCTGTTTTCGGGAACTACAAGCACAGGGCCGCAAATGGTTCTATTGGAAATCCTGATTCTTGCGGCGTCTTCGAACGCGGCAAAGCTCGGATTCGACCGGTGGGTGATTCCCTTCCTTCGGGCAAAAATCACCAATAAATATCCGATGAGGTCCGTTCATAAAGCTTATAAAATCGAGTGAATAATGTATAGAATACGCCCTTGAGGACCGCTGGTGGATTTTAACGCCAGTGGTTTTTAAATATACAAAAAAACTGGGTTTATCTGATGATTACAGGCGTTGCAGCCATTGCTGTCACCCTGCCTGCAGCCGCCTACCAGACCTGGAAATTTCTCTAGCCCGCGATCCCGCCCAATATCCAGCGCGCAACATTATGGTTTATTCCGGGCATCAGCCTGCTGTTTATCATTGGTCTTAGCTTCGGGTATTTCATTTTGTTTCCCATGGTGCTGCATTTCATGAATGAAATGGCTAAGGCGGATTTGACACCATGTATACGGCTGAGAAATATTTCAGGTTTATGATCCATATGACTCTTCCATTCGCCTGCTCTTTGAGATGCCGGCAGCTGTGATGTTTCTGACCAAGCTCGGCATCCTTAATCCCGAGCGCTTGGCCAAGACCAGAAAGATGGCCTACTTTATTCTCTCTTGATCGTGGGCGTTACCATCACCCCTCCCGATATCCTGTCGGATATTATCGTAATTATCCCTCTATTCCTGCTGTATGAAATCAGCATAACAATTTCGAGGGTTGTCTACAGGAAACAGCTTAATCTGCAGAATGCGGTGAGCTGAATTTAAGTAAAAAACAGAGCAAGCCGGATTTTGGCTGCTCTGTTTCTTGTGTGCGGCGTGCCGCAGAGATGATTCCGGCTGAACACGCTGTATCTGCAAAAGGCATTTAGAAGATCAGACTGCCATTGCACTCAGCGCTAGGCATCCTCATCGGCAAGCTCCCTGCGGCCGGCACCTACGGCTGTTTCTTTCTGCTCTTTCAAGACATGCTGATAATAATTCAACAGCTGAGCAGAAGGCTCGGACCAGCCGAAACGGCGCGCCGCATTGCGGGCGCTGCCGGAGATCCGTTCGCGAAGTTCCGGGTCCGCCGCTCTGGATACCGCTTCAGTGAGCCCTCCCGGACGCCCGGTATCGTAGAGCAGTCCTGTCACCCCATCCTCGATCTGTTCGCATGTCGGTCCGCTAATTCCTGCGATAACCGGCAGTCCGGAAGCCATGGCCTCCAGAATCACAAGTCCCAGCGTCTCGGTTGTGGATGGGAAGATGAACATATCTGAAGAGGCATAAGCCTGAGACAGTTGCTCACCATGCATGAATCCTGTAAAGGTCGTATTCGTTCCCTGAAAATAAGCTTCCAGAGAAGCCCGGTGGGGGCCGTCTCCGACGAGAGCCAGGCAATACCGGGGTGAAGATTCCAGAACCTCCCGAATGCGCTCGATCTCTTTCTCCGCCGCGAGACGTCCTACATACAGCAGGATGGTCTTTCCGGGCTGTCCATTCGATAATAAATCCCGCATATCGTGATTACGGTGGTCAGGGCCGAATTCATCCGAGCTGACGCCGCGCTTCCACAGCTGAACGCTGCGGAAGCCTTTGGCGGTCAGCTCGTCCAGCACGGATTGCGAGGTGCACAGATTGAGATGGGCACGGTTATGAAGCGTCCGGAACCACCACCATAAGACGGGCTTCAAGAAAGGCAGACGGTAGTAATCCGCGTATTTCGGAATTTGAGTATGATAGGAGGCAATCATAGGCAGACGATGCCGGCGGCCGTAATAAATTCCCGCTACGCCCAGCACGGCGGGATTGACCACATGGACCAGATCCGGCTGAAGCTCGCGTAGAAGACGGCCTACCTTGCGGTTTGGCATCGCCAATTTTTTACTCCGGTAGAGAAAGAAATATCGCGCCGGAATCCCTTCCACGCGGACTCCTTCAAAATCATAGACGCCCAGGTCCGGCGCTATAACGGTGATGTCATGCCCGTTTTCCCGCAGCCAGCGGATCGTCGCGCACAAGCGGGTAACGATTCCGTCCGTAGAGGGAAGAAACGTTTCGGTAATGATGACGATTTTCATCGGCATAGACTCCCTATCTTTAGTTCCAGGTCACCTTCGGCAGAATATGATCGACCAGAATGCGGTCCTTATGCTCCAAGGCGGTCCTCAGAATTCCCCGCAGCACTTCATCCGACAGCAGATGCGGCTCCAGTCCCAAATCCTTCAGCCTGGTGTTCTTCGCGAAATAGTAGTGATCTTCCTTCTCGACGCGGGGGTTCATAAGATGCGCGACCTGAACATGGATTCCTTCGTCATGCGCAACTCTGCGGACCATCTCGGCAAGCTCCAGGACGGAGAATTCCTCCGTGAATTGATTGAATACCCGGAACTCCCCGGTATCGGCCGGATTCTCCGCGGCAAGCTCAATGCATCGAACGGTATCCCTGATGTTGAGGAATCCCCGCGTCTGGCCGCCTTTTCCGTATACGGTCAGATTGTGCCCGATGGACGCTTGAATCAGAAAACGGTTAAGGGCCGTGCCGAATACCCCGTCATAATCCAGGCGGTTGGCAAGCAGCGGATCAAGCAGGGTCTCATCGGTATGCAGACCGTATACGACGCCCTGATTCAGATCGGTGGCCCGCAGCCCCCACACTTTGCAGGCAAACATAAGGTTGTGGCTGTCATGGACCTTGGAGAGATGGTACATGGAGCCGGGCTGCTTCGGATAAGGAAGAAGATCCTCACGCCCGTTATGGGAAATCTTGATGTAGCCTTCCTCGATATCGATGTTCGGCGTTCCGTATTCTCCCATCGTGCCTAATTTAATAATATGACAATCCGGTACTATTTCTTTAATCGCATAAATCACATTTAAGGTGCCCACTACATTGTTCACCTGGGTGAACACCGCATGTTCCCGGTCAATCATGGAATAGGGGGCGGAACGCTGCTCCGCAAAATGAACGAAAGCGTCAGGCCTCGTCTGAAGCAGCACTGTTCTGAGAAAATCGTAATGATTCAAATCGCCGACATAAAGCCCGATCGAACGGCCCGTCAGCTCTTCCCAACGGGCAATACGCTTCTCGATCGGTGCAATCGGCGTCAGCGAATCTACGCGAAGCTCCTCGTCCCATTTGCGGCGGCTCAGATTGTCGATGATCGTAACCTCGTGCCCCTTGGCCGATAGATAAAGGGCCGTCGGCCATCCGCAAAATCCGTCTCCGCCTGCTACAACGATTTTCATGATCAATGATTCCTCCTTGGTATTTTACAATTATCAGGTGGTGACGGCATCACTTTACAGTAAGAGTGTAACATTGAAATATTAAATATAAATAAAAAAATTGGCACTCAGCCGTTTAAAAATCGATTTATGCCGGGAAGCCGGGCCTTACTCAATTATAATTCATATTTACCAATTTGTGGGCAGCCAGATTATAATGAAAAGTATGATAGATGGACTGGTTTGTCCTGCAGATGTGTGAGCAGCACATAAATGAAAGGAGAGGTTCCATGAATTTTTCGAAAATAGAAGAAATTCTGAAGAAGCATAATGAAACCCTGCCATTCTCAGGAACAGTATTGGTCCTGGATAAAACAAACATCTTTGAACAGCGATTTGGATATGCGAACCGGTCCGAGCAAATCCAAAATACAATGAATACAAGGTTCGGGATGGCATCAGGGTGTAAAATTTTTACTGCTGTAGCGATTTGTCAGCTTGTCCAGGATGGAGTTTTATCTTTTGATTCACATTTGAGAGATTGCATTCATATCCCTTTTCCAAATTTTGATCCGAACATTACCATACACCATTTATTAACCCATACTTCAGGAATACCGGATTATTTCGATGAAGAGGTTATGAATGATTATGAGGAATTGTGGAAGGTATTACCGATGTACAGCATTCAATCGCCTCAGGATTTTTTGCCTTTGTTCCAGAATGGACCCATGAAGTTTTCTTCTGGCGATCACTTTTCATATAGTAATGCAGGATATATATTATTAGGTCTGGTTGTTGAGAACATGACGGGGATGGATTTTACAACGTATGTTGAGAAGAATATATTTCAACAGTGCGGGATGCTGGACTCGGGATATTTTAGAATGGATCAGCTCCCTGAACGAACGGCAATCGGGTATATAGATTATAATCAAACATGGAGGACTAATATGTATTCAGTTCCAGTTAAAGGCGGACCTGATGGGGGAGCATTTACGACGGTTTATGATTTGGTCAGGTTTTGGGAGGCATTGATGAATAATCAGCTTCTATCCTCTGAATATACTCCTATATTACTGACGCCTCATGTAAAAGAAGACGAGCACACGTATTATGGATATGGTGTATGGATATCAATATATGATAATGCTGTTTTCAAATATTATGTTATGGGCAGCGATCCTGGAGTCATCATGCAATCATCCGTGTATGCAAAAGAAAAAATACATGCTCATATAATCGGCAATATCGGTAAAGGTGCTGGAATGATAGCACGTAAAATTGATGAAATCCTATTATAAAGCCTATAATAAAGCCTTTTAAAGCATATCGGTGACGATAATGAGTACCGCCCTGAAAAGACATCGCGACGGCGGTGTTTTTTGCTTATATTGCTGAAGCATATGCGGTGCCGCCATAAGACGGCTGCTGCTGTTTCCTCTAAATATACAGTACTTGACACACTGAGGGAAATAATAGCATAATATTACATGAATACATGCTCATATATAATAAGTAATAAAAGCAACTGCGATCATTTGAACATTTACAAAGGAGACGACAGCCATGCACAGCCATTCCCACCATGCGCACGATCATCATGGCCATGACCATGACCATGGACATCACGGCCACCATCACAACCACGCCAGAGCGGGCAATAAAAAAGGACTTGCGATCGCGCTGTCCATTACGGTCGGCATCATGTTTTTGGAGTTTTTCGGGGGACTTGTTACGAACAGCCTGGCGCTTTTGTCCGATTCAGGTCATATGCTCAGCGATGCCAGTGCCCTTGCGTTAAGCCTGGTTGCGCTGTGGTTTGCCGCGAGACCCTCGTCTTCGAAGCGGACATTTGGCTTCCACCGTTTTGAAATACTGGCTGCACTTTTCAATGGTGTTGCACTGTTTGTCATTGCGGCCTTTATCGTATGGGAAGCTATCCAGCGCTTTGGCAGCCCGCCGACGGTGGCAAGCGGGTCCATGATGCTTATCGCGGCAATCGGGCTCCTCGCGAATGTCGGAAGCGCCTTTGCGCTGATGCGTTCAGGCGATGTGAAGAACAACGTCAATCTCCGCAGCGCTTATATCCATGTGCTCGGCGATGCTTTGGGCTCCGTGGGCGCGATTATGGCGGGAGTTCTGATGATGGCATTCAAGTGGTACATTGCAGATCCGATCATATCAATTCTTGTCGCCGTGCTGATCCTGAAAAGCGCATGGGGGGTTATCAGCCATACGCTTCACATATTAATGGAAGGAACCCCGGCTGCTATTGATCAATCCGAAGTTAGAGAAACGCTGCTCGCAATCGATGGGGTTAAGGATGTGCATGATCTCCACATCTGGACCATTACTTCCGGTTTTGATTCGCTGAGCTGCCATGTTCTGATTGAGGACCGGAAGGACAGTCAGGACATTTTGCAAAATGCCATCCATGTGTTGGAGGATAAATTTCATATTGAACACACTACGATCCAGGTGGAGACGGCAAATATTCATCACGGGAAACTGAAGTGCTGATGTCAGAAGCAGAGCTTTGATTCGATTTATTATTTCAGGCGAAGTAGAAGGAGGCCGTTAAGTGAAAATTAGCGAATTGTCTGAAAGGACAGGTGCAAGCACCCGATCCATCAGGCATTATGAGAAGAAAAAATTAATCGCCGCTGCCCGTCTTGACAATGATTATCGGGAGTTCGACGAATCTGCCATTGAGCGTATACGAATCATCCAGCTCTATTTGGGTCTGGGGCTGACAACGGAGCAAATCGAGGATATATTGAAAGGTGAGGTCAGCACTCCTGACGATTACGAATTTTGTGAAGAGATGCTGGACGCCTATCAAACGAAGCTGGATCAAATCAACAGACAAATTAGCGGATTGGAAGTCGTGAAAGAGCGGCTGGAAAGACAAACCTCAAAAATGCGGGAAAAACAAAGATTGAACTTAATGGAGCATATGGGAGCTTCAAAATAATGACAGGCTCCGGTCCATATGAAGGACTGGAGCCTGTTTTTCAGCGGCCGGCTACACAGACGGTTTCCGTAACAGTTCCGTCAAGCGCGAGAAATCGTCAGCTCCGTAGCCAGCATCGACGGCCCGCAGCGCAACGGCCCTGGCAGCGCTCAGAACGCTGATATCCATCCCGTGATGCTGCGCCGCATGGATAATATGCTCCATACCTGCCGCGGCCGATGCGATGTTCGACTTGTCGCCCGGATAGTGTCCTTCTTCTACATGTTTTGCCGAGTAATTCATTATATCAGGCATAATGGCCATGATTCCCTGGGCATAAGCCGCAAATTCTCCAGGGGCAATGTTCTCGGCGCCGGCCAGGGTGAGCGCATGGGCATAGCCGGCCATGGTTGTCCAGAAGAAGTCGAGCAGGGCTACATCGTATGCCGCTGCCCGGCTAGGATCTGCGCCAAGATAAGAGGCCGTGCCGCCCAAGCTCGCCAGCAAGGGTTGATGGGTTTGATAGACGGACTCTGGTCCGCTGTACAGAATAACGGCAGCTGGCGTACCAATGGTCGGCGTTGGAGTCATGATCGCTCCGTCAAGATAGCTGATTCCATGCTCGGCAGCCCAGGCGGCCATTTGGCGTGATCGTTCAGGTGAATCGGCAGTAAGGTTTACCAGAGTCCGTCCCTTCAGGACATTTTCAGCGGGGCTGAGAATCGTGTGCACCGCGTTGTAGTCCAGCACACAGATGATGACAAGCGGGCTCACAGCGATAGCGTCATGAACGGTATCTGCCAGCACAGCACCCTGTATAACAAGACGGTCTGCCTTCCCGGCTGTCCGGTTCCATATGGTCACAGGATGGCCGTCTTTTAGAAAGGCCTGGGTCAACGCCTGCCCCATCGGACCCAAGCCGATAATCGTAACCGGTGTGCGTTCGTTGCCTTCAGTCCTGACGGTTCCTTCACTCCAGCTGTTTCTTTCCCCGCTTTGTTCATTTCTTTTCATTGAAAATGCCTCCTGTCAAATAGGTTCGTTCCATGCATATTCTAAAGTTTGACACTAGTGTTAATGTCAAGACCTGTTTAAGCATACGAATTGTGGCTCTTCCATCTTCCGTTTATAATAAAGAAGCAAGCTACCCCCGAGGAGGAAAATCGATGAAAATTGCCGAAGGAATCGCTGCCCTGCCGATTGAGATGAATTTTATGGGAAACTCGAGCGTCATCTATCCGACGCTCTTATGGGACGAGGATAATATCGTCCTGGTCGACACGGGCACGCCCGGAATGCTCCCTGGCATCCGAACGGAGATCGGTCGGGCAGGTGTCGATTTCGACAAGCTGAACACGGTTATTTTGACTCATCAGGACATCGACCATATTGGCAGCATGCCCGAAATCGCGGCTGCCGCCAAACAGCCTCTGCTCGTGCTTGCCCATGAGGAGGACAGAAGCAGTATTGAAGGAGACCGTCCCTTCGTCAAATTCAATCGCGAACGATTCGGACCGCGCCTGGCAGCCGCTCAGGAAGCGGCACGCAAGCGGCTTGAGTATTTGCTCGACAATCCCCCTACATCCAAAATAAGCCGGATCGTCTCAGACGGCGAGCTGCTTCCGTATGCCGGAGGCGTAACGGTTATTTTCACGCCGGGGCACACCCCCGGTCATATATGCCTCTATCATCACGCCAGCCAAACACTGATCGCCGCCGACGAGCTCAACATTGCGGACGGCCGTCTGACTGGGCCGAGTCCGGGCGCCACTCCGGATATGGAAACTGCCCTCCGTTCGCTTGCCAAGCTGGCATCCTTCGAGATCCGCACGATTATCAGCTATCACGGAGGGGTTCTAAGCGACAACGCGGGCGGCCAATTAACCGATCTCATTGCATCCCACGCCTGAACGGGCATTGCGGAACTAGCCAAGAACAAGAAGCCTTCGAGCCGCGATTGAGCGGGGAAGGCTTCTTTCATGATGTCTAAATATATAAACCTATTACTATTTTTTGAGATTTACAATTGGCAGCTGCCTATTAATCTGCCTATTTTTCATAGTCAAGATGTTAGCATAGAGCATGTTTGGCCACCTCTCATATTATGTTGTCATCCAAGCTTGAGGAGTGGTCCAATTGAGTTCAACCCCAGAGAGAAAAGATTGTAAAAATACAAAGAAAATGAAGCGAGCATCTGTTGTAAACGGAAAAAAACGCAAATATGTTATAGTAAGCCGCTGCTGCAAAAAAAAGAAAAATTGTAAAAATGTATTAACTACAAAAGAAATTCAGCTGCTTTCAGATATTTTGAAGCAAAAAGCAGAAATTATTCCGCCCGTCATTATGGATCAAGATGAGGAAAGCATACGCCGATTAAGATTTCAAATGCGACGATTAAATAGACTTGTAAGAAGATCAAAGATTTGCAAAAAAACACGACTTCTTGTCATTTTGGAGTTGTCCTTATCTATTCTGAGGCCGGGTCCACCACCGCCTATGAATCTCATCGTACATCTCGAGCAAATGGTGATAGAACTAAGCAATATCGTGAACATTTTGGAGAACCCACAACAAGAGATTGCTCCAGTCAGTGTACAAATCCAAAACATTGAAAATATCATTAACAATATCATGGGAACACCAGGCGCTCCTGGTGCTCCAGGCGAGCAGGGAATTCCTGGACCTCAAGGCCCTCAGGGGGTTCCCGGTACTTTTTCTCCCGTTTATGCCAATATTTTCGATACTAATGATCAGTGTCTTGAGCCTAACCAGCCAGTACGATTTAATCAATTTGATCAGCCTGGCTCCATATTGTTCGGGGGAATTACGGCTACCCAAACTTCCCTGACCGTTCCGGTCGCCGGGGATTATGCGATATTGTGGGAAATCGTTTTCCTGCCGGTTCCCAGCCAAACCCACTGTGCATTTGGAGTGTTTGTCAATGGCATTCTTCAAAATTCTACCCGGTCAGGTACAGCAGCATTTCAAGACCAGGAGTTTGATAACACGGGTTCAGTAGCGATTTTGCGCTTAAATGCCGGTGATGTGATTGAGCTCCGGGCTCTGATTCCTCCAGGCAGTTCGCAAACAGACATACAGCTGAGCTCACTGATACAATACCCGCCTTTTGGCGGTACTGCTGATCAACCTATAAATAGTGCATCGCTGCGGACGTTTAAGCTGGGTCCGTCATAGCTTTGATATATAATCATGCTGCTTCCAATGGATAACCTCCAATAGGAAGCTTTTTCTTTCAATTGGCAGGTCGCATCCATAAAGATGGCATCAAATATCAACTTGAAAGCGTTCTCTGTAAACCGTCTCGATGAAGTGGTATACTGGGCTGGAAAAGGCGGGAAAGCGCCAGCCACCAAAATTATATATTACATAGTAAAGGAGTTCATTATGCGATACGTTGTTATTGGAGGTAGCGGCCATGTCGGGACATACATGATCCCGCAATTGGTGCGTCTAGGCCATGAGGTTGTTCATATCAGCAGAGGGACAAGCGAGCCTTATCGTCCCGACATGGCCTGGAAGGAAGTCCGGCATGTGTCCGCTGACCGGTCAGCGGAGGAGAAGGACGGGACATTCGGGCGAAAAATAGCCGGGCTTCAGCCCGATGTCGTCATTGACATGATTTGCTTCAAGCCGGAGAGCGCGCGGCAGATCGTGGAAGCGCTGAAAGGGGAGATCCAGCATTATATCTCCTGCGGGACCATTTGGGTACACGGTCCGAGCGTATCGGTGCCGACTGGCGAGGAAGCGCCGCGCAGGCCGTTTGGCGAATATGGTATTCTGAAAGCAGAGATTGAGAGCTTCCTGCTGGAGCAGGCGAGAAGAGCAGGCTTCCCTGCCACAGTGCTCCATCCTGGGCATATCGTCGGACCAGGCTGGGCGCCGCTCAATCCGGCTGGTCATTTCAACCCGCAGGTGTTTTCCCGGCTCGCCAGGGGGGAGGAAGTTGCCATCCCAAACCTGGGCCTCGAAACGGTTCATCATGTTCATGCGGAGGATGTATCACAAGCATTCATTAAAGTCTCCCAGTGCTGGAACGCAGCGGTTGGCAACAGCTTCCATGTTGTATCTCCGGCCGCCTTGACCCTAAGAGGCTATGCGGAGACCGTCGCATCGTGGTTCGGCAGGGAAGCGAATCTGAAATTCGAGCCGTTCGAGACACTGAGCGGCAAGCTCACCGAACAGGAAGCGCGCAGCACCTGGGACCATATCGCCCACAGTCCGAACTGCAGCATCGACAAGGCACAGAGCCTGATCGGCTATGCCCCGCGCTATACATCTCTTGAGGCGGTCAAAGAATCGGTCGAATGGATGATTGAACGGCAATTAATCGAAATCACATAAAGACAGAAACCCTGAATGGAATAAGGATATTGAATAGGGCTGAAGTTCTCAGGTGGGGATGATTAAGAAGCCGCCGCCTGGAAGGCGGAGCGGCAGGAACATACTTGTATGATTGAATATGAAAGCCAAAGACCGGAGCAGCTTTAAGCAGCGTCCGGTCTTTTAATTGATATTTAACGAACGAATGGGCAAATTATTCAAGCGGCCAACATTTAATAAGGTTGAAGTTATAGATTAACGGCCTGCATTCCCATGTCGTCCATACGGCCGCCGTATGCGGCATCCTTTGGACTAACCGCTTCAATACGGGACAAATCTTCGGAAGTGAGTTCGATATCAAGCGCACCTATATTTTCTTCTAAATATTTTTGGCGCTTCGTGCCGGGAATCGGCAATGCGCCGTTTGCAATTGTCCATGCCAATGCCAATTGGGAGGGCGTAATATTCTTCTCTGCCGCAATTTTTTTTACTTCATCCACCAGCTCGAGGTTTTTTTGGAAGTTTTCGCCTTGAAAACGCGGGAAAAATCTGCGGATATCATCTGCAGCAAAATCTTCAAACTTGCGCAGTTCTCCTGAAATAAAACCCCTGCTTAAGGGACTGTAAGCGACATGAGAAATTCCGAGCTCTCTTATGACAGGCAGTATCTCATCTTCGATTTCCCGGCTCCAGAGTGAATATTCGGTCTGCAAGGCAGAGATGGGATGAATGGCGTGAGCACGGCGAATGGTATCGGTACCCGCTTCGGACAAGCCCAGATAACGCACTTTTCCCGCTTTCACCTGATCTGACATCGCCCCGACAGTTTCCTCAATAGGCACGTTCGGATCGACCCGATGCTGGTAATAAAGATCGATGTAGTCCACATCCAACCGTCGAAGACTCTCATCGACTGCTTTCTTTACATAATCGGGCTGTCCGTTTACTGTTGCAAAATTAGGTCCGAAAGCGAATTTTGTCGCAATGACGGCCTGTTCCCGACGTCCTTTCAACGCTTTTCCAAGGAGTTCTTCGTTATGACCGTTGCCATATACATCTGCCGTATCCAATAAGGTAACACCCAGTTCCAGGGCGCGGTGGATGGTACGGATGGAGTCGTCATCATTTGTTTCTCCGTACATCCCAGGTGACATACCCATTAAGCCGAGACCCATAGAAGAAACAATTAAATCACTGTTGCCCAGTTGTCTGGTTTTCATTTTGTGAACCTCACCTTCTTAGATTGGATTACGAGAGTAAGCATAACACAGGGAATTATATAAAACAAACGAAAAGAGTAAAAAACGTTTAATTAGTATTTATTGTGTATTATTATCGAGTTTTTATGTATACTATATAGAGGCAGAGAGGAGACGGCTAAAATATGAATTCCAATACAAAGAGCGATAACAATCCTCAAAAAGAGATGAGAAACAAATTAGTCAACAAAGTTTTTCCCATTATCATGAAAAATGGCTTTCAATCCCTGCGGATGGAAGAAATCTCGAAATATATGGATGTAAGCAAAGCAACAATGTATAAATACTTTACTTCGAAAGAAGAAGTTATCGAGAGTACCGTGGCAGCTCTTATTGAATATATCAATGAATTGGTTTTGGAATTCCGTGATTACAGCCAGTCGCACGGAACGGGGTTTCAGCAGCTGTTCGAACAATCGGTCTTGCTCGCAGCATACATTTCTGATGGTTTCCTGACAGAGCTGCAGTCGATTTATCCGGAGCTGCACAATCGTCTAAGAGATGCGATGAAGCTGCGCGAGAAAGGAATTTTGGAATTTTACCAGGAGGGGAAGAGCAAGAGCATATTTAATGATATCAATGTAAATCTGATCTTCCTGCAGGACCATGTCCTCGTTCGGGCCATGCTGGATATCAAATTTTTGATGACCTCTCATTTAACCCTTAACCAGGTGCTTTTTGATTATTATCATTTGATGAAGCATCAGCTGTTCAGAACTGAACTGCTTCCCGTTATCGACGACTCCAATATGACAAGCAGAATTGATTATATGGCTAATAAGATTACCCGTGATTTGTTATAAAGCAGCAGAGCGTCATATTTGACGGAAATATTGACCGATTGGAGTCCGCTTAACAAGGCGGGCTTTTTGTTTTGCGGTTATATCTTCAGCATTGCGGGCGGAATGATCTTGCATGAAAAAACGGGAGACAGAATTCGCACGGGGCCAATACCATTTTCGCTACCTGATGGATCTCATAATTGATTATGATGGTTTCGCTGATACGAAATGTATACCCCGCAAGCAAAATGTGAAGGGGGGATGCCCGGAACAGTTGAACCGGAAAGGAACCGCCCAAATTATAACAATGAAGGAGATGCGCATGTGAAAAGGAATAGAAGGACATCGCTCATCTTGACCCTGGTGCTGTCCATGCTGGCAACTTCGGGCATTTTCTCAGGGGGAACCCGCCAGGCTGAAGCCGCCGGATTTGCCGAACGGGTTGCCATTGAGGATGTTGGCATCGACGCGGAAGGCGTCATTCACGGCAAGCTGGTCAATAAAACGGCCGGACCGCTTCAAGGAACGTTGATTGCCGCACTCTATAATGAACAGAATACGATCGACAGCTCCGACATTCAGCAGATATCGTTCACCGCTGCTGGCGAAGCTTCTGCATTCAGTGCACAGTTCGATCAACCGATCGTTCCAAAAAAACATACAATCAAGCTGTTCGTATGGGATAGCCTGACAAGCAAGAAGCCGCTGTCCAACGTCATGGAGGTCAGTCCGTACGGACTGACGGAGACCACGGAAAGCAAAATCAATCCGTATGCGTTTTATGTCGGCCGGGTAGCACGGACGTATTCGGAGTCGGAAAACAAGGCGCTCACCGCCGACCTGGACACGTACATCGACACAACCAACAAGCGGATCAAAAGCGTTACGGATGAACTGGATTGGGATTACGGGCAAGGCGTCATCCGCCTGAATACACCGAAAAGCCAGGGGGCTACGGGCATTTTGAATGCCGTAAGCAGCGTTGAGCTCGATAATGTCGTCATCGAGTCCGGCAATGCTTTTGGCACTGTCATGGTCATCTCGCTGGACGATCTGCCGATCGCCTCATCGAAGAAGCTGCTGATCCAGGCGGTGACGGAAGACAAATCGTACGGCTTCGAGTCGGAGACGGTGACGGAAGACGGCGTGGCGAAGCAGAAAATCGTTTCACTCGGCGAAGGGCCGATGAACGTCCGCGATATCGACGCTTCCGTATTGCTCAAAGGTATGACAGACATTAACAGGATTTACGCGCTGGACCCGAACGGCTATGTGAAGGAGGAGGTTCAGGGCACGGCTGCTGCAGGCGGTTTTCAAATTCCGCTCAGGCCCGATGCGCTGTATACTCTCGTCGAGCGCGAAGGGCTGACAGACCCCTACGTACCAGGCACACAGCCTGAGGAAGATCCCGTCTACGTATGGTGGGAGGGGGAGGACGCGGTGGAAACGAACTTCCCTGCAACCGCGGACTTCTCGGCGGATACGTTCCCTCAGACCCGTCATCTGCTGTCCGGCAGCGACTGGCTGGCGATCTCGAACGTAGCGGTAGACCCGGATAATCCGCCGTTTGCCAATTATGAAGTTGAAGTACCCGAAGACGCGGCTTATACGTTTTTTGTCCGCAAATTCTGGCTGCACGGTCCTTTCGACTACCGATGGGACGGCGGGGAGTGGAAATCCATCGGCCGTGATATCACGCTTCTGGATTCTGTCAGTTTCCGGCAATTCACAGAGGCGAACTGGATATCCGCCGGCAGCGAAACATTGACGAAAGGCAAGCATTTGCTTGAAATCAAGCTCCAGCAGGAAGCGGAGAATTCCAACGCCGCGTTCGACAGCTTCATTCTGTCCAAACAGCCGTTTATGCCAAGCGGCCTGCTGCGTCCAGGCGAGAAGCTGAACCGCGCGGAAGAAGGATTCTGGGCATTCGAGCCGGATATCGATCCGTTCAACGACAATGCTGCGCTTGATCTGCGTTACTTGAACGAAGATACGGCAGGCCAATCCGGTTATGTCCAGCGGCAAAAAGACAAGCTGCTGCTTGGCGACGGTCAGGAAGCCCGTTTCTGGGCCGTTAATGCGGGAGCGGAAACGATCAATCTGGAAAAAGGCGACGTTGATTATTTTGCCAAGCAGCTGGCGAAGCGCGGCGTCAATATGGTGCGGATACACGGCATGATATTTGATGAGAACGGCGAAATTACCGACAAAGCGCTTGACCGCTATCAATATTTTGTACACGCGATGAAGCAGGAAGGCATCTATGTCAACCTGAGCTATTACTTCGTGCTTTGGTGGGATATGACCAAAGCCGAGGCCTTTAAACAGCCTGGCGACGAGTTTTTCGATTGGAACAAGCAGCCGTTCGGTCTTCTGTTCTTTGATAAAACGCAGCAGGAGCTGTACAAAAAAGGAGTCCGGAAGCTTCTGCTGACGCCGAATCCCTATGAGAACGGGCTTCCGCTCGGCAAGGATCCGGCGGTTGCGATCATCGAGACCCAGAACGAGGACAGCTATTTCTTCTTTACCTTCTCGGACTGGAAGTTCCCCGACAATATCAGGCGCGAGCTGTCCAAAATGTTCGGCGGTTGGCTGAAGGACGAATATGGCAGCCTGGATGCCGCTTATGACGCCTGGGGACCGCTCAGCAAGGTCTGGAATGACGAGCCGGAGAATGGATTGATGGAGGTTGAAGGCGCTTCCAATCTTCCGTGGGCGACAGGAAACGGAGGAGACGATAAGCGCAGGCGGGACATTCTTCGTTTTCTCACCGAGGAACAGCGGTTGTTCTACGAGGATATGAACCGTTTCTACAAGGAAGATATCGGCACGCAAAGCATAATTACGGCCAGCAACTGGATCACGGCAGATCCGGCCAAGATGGAGGCTCTGGAACGTTATACGTATGCGGCCACCGACATGGTCGACCGGCATGCCTATACCGAGCCAAGCCATACTGCGTTCAACAATGAAAACTGGACGCTTCACGCAGGCGATACTTATATTCCAACTCCTATTGTCCAGCATCCCGACATGAACCCTGTGAAGGTTGTCCATAACGATGACCAGCCGTCGATGATTTCGGAGATTACCTGGACGAATCCGACTCCTTACGGTGCGGAAGGACCATTCATGATATCCGCCTACTCCTCGCTGCAGGGAATCGATGTACTGGATATGTTTGCGACAGGCGGACCCTCGTGGCCGACGAAATGGCAAAAATGGCCGATCATGTCACCGACGATGGCCGGCCAATTCCCGGGATTCTCGCTCATGTACCGCAGAGGAGACGTAACGGAAGCAAAGAACGTCGTATTGGAATCAAGCACGCTGGATTCCCTGCTCAATCTTCAAGGCTCGAAAATTTATGAAAGTCTGAACATCGACGATATCCGCGGATAAGACCGGAACAGGCAAACCCACCATTTCAATAAAAGAAGGGATATGTGGCGATGAAGCGATCGTTTCGAATCGCACTGGTTTATGTGACGTTAGTTGCTCTGATGTTCTCGATGTTCGGCGGAGCCGTGACTGCCGATGGGGGGACCGCAGCCGGAGCGCCGGTCCCGGGTGACGTCGTCACTGGGATACCATCCAAGGACGAAGATGTGCCGGACACCGAAGCGCCGGCAGCGCCTGCAGGTCTGCATGTGGCGGGGACGACAAGCACGAGCGTCAGCTTGTCCTGGAACGCTCCGGACGCCAATTCGGACACGGTCACGTATGCGGTTTATAATGGCGGCGCCTCCGCGGGGACGACGGGCCATACCCAATTTGTTGTGACGGGCTTGCTGCCGTCCACGTCCTATGTCTTCAGCGTCGCTGCACTCGATGCCGAAGGCCGTACCTCGCCGGCAAGCGGGGCGGTTGAAGCCGTAACGGAGGCAGATGGCTCTGCTGACAGCACCGGGGTGGAAGTCGTAACCCCGGCAGCAGCAGATACAGGGCCAGGTATCATTCTTGCGCGGGATTCCTTCGAATCCGCGGAAGGCGTGCTGCATGGAGCCGGCGGCGGCAAAGGCTGGTCGAAGGGCTGGGAGGTGCAAAACGGCAATTCCGATGAGCCGGGATACAATGTGCGCGGCGATAACCCGCTGGTGTATGACGGTTTGTATCAAACCGGCAGCTATGCAATCGGCGGCAAGGCGTACCTGACTGCGGTCCGGGGGCTGAGCCTCAGTGCCGACGGACCGTTCGCACCTTATCTGGAGAACGGCAAAATCGGGAAGCCTGGCACGGTTATTTGGATGAGCGCTCTTATGCGCAAAGACAACCTGACAGACAGCTCGCTTGCAATAGGCACGGATTGGCCGTCGACGAAGCTCGAAACGGGTTTCTTCGGAAGCGAATCCACGGACAATAATATACGTTATTGGTCCTTGAAGGTGAACGGAACCGTTTACCGCTCCGCTGTGCCTTTGGAAGTCGGGAAAGCGGCTCTGCTTGTCATGAAGCTCGAATTCGGCGCCGAGAACCGGATCAGCTTATATGTCAATCCGGCGGAACCGGGCGGGGATGCACCAGCTGCCCCGGATGTTCAGGCTGCGACGGACGCATATCTTGGATTTGGCATGATTTCAACGACGAGCGCAAGCGGAGGAACGGAAGATTATTCGATCGACGAAATCCGGATCGGCACAACGTTCGGTGCCGTCACGCCCGCTTTCTTCGACAATGAGGCCCCGTCGGCTCCGGCAGGCGTAGAGGTCGTGAAGAAAACCGATTCCGCCGTGACATTGGGCTGGGAGCCCGCGGCCGACAATGTCGGCGTCGTCGGCTATGACGTGTTTCAGGGCGGGACGCCTGCGGGAACGACCTCTAGCACGACTTTCACCGTGAAGGGCCTTGCGCGGGGGACCGGCTACACCTTCACCGTCAAAGCCAGGGACGCGGAAGGGAATGTTTCTCCGGCGAGCGCGCCTGTCGACGTAACGACAGATGCGCAGCCGGTCGACAACTCGCTCTACAATTTTGAAAATGAAGATCTGCAGGGAATGAGGCTGCTCGACGGACAAAATGCGGCGATCGCTATCGATGGCACGCACACATTTGCCGGCGAAGGGGCTGCCAAGATCACATTGTCCGGCGGAGGAACAGCACAGACAATCGGCTGGGACGTTCCGGACCCCAGAATCAAGCCCGGGAAGACCGTTTCCTTCCGCTTCTATGTTCCATCCGGACAGGATGACATTGTCATTCAGCCGATGGTGTTCGGAGCAGGCTGGGCTTATAACGGCGGCTTCTACGAAACAAAAAATCTGGAGAAAGACAAATGGATTACACTTGACGTGAAATTCGAGACCGGCGATGTTCCGAGCCCCCGGGTAGGGATCGCTTTTACCGCGAATGCTCCCGCCGTCGTCTGGATGGACAGCATAACCTTCAATGGTTACGGCGAAGCCGACACGGAAGCTCCCACTGTACCTGGCAATCTGCGTGCCACTTCCGCAACAGACAATGTGGTGTCGCTCGCTTGGACCGCATCTACGGATAACGAAGATACGACGGTCGAGTACGTCATTTACAAGGGTGATGAGGCAGCAGGAACGACAACCGGCGCAGCCTCATTCACAGTTGCAGGTCTTGACGCATCAACGCCTTATACGTTCACTGTGCGGGCGAAGGATACAGCCGGCAACCTCTCGGAGCCATCGAATGGGGTGCTGATCACGACGGATGCCGCCCACATGAAGCTGTCGGGCACCCCTTACGGATCTGCCTCGCGCGGTGACAGCGGGACCGTTTCGTTCGACAAGGCGTTTGACGGCAGCGCGGACAGCTATTTTGATGCAGCGGCTGCAAATGGAAGCTATGCCGGCCTTGATCTCGGAGAAGGGACCGCCAAGCGCGTAACAAAGCTGAAATTCCATCCGAGAAAGGACTATCCGGACCGGATGACAGGGGGCAAATTTCAAGGCTCGTTGACTCGGGACGGTGGATATACGACCATCCTCACGATCCGGGGCGTTCCGGAGGATGGCTGGAACGAAGTCAAAATCAGTGATCCGCACGCGTTCCGGTTCCTGCGCTACCTTGGACCGGACGGCAGCTCCGCCAATGTCGCCGAGCTGGAATTTTACGGCATCGAAGGCGACATCGCGGTTCCTTCGGCACCGGCATCGCTGCAGGTTGCAGGGGTAACCGAGACAACGGTCAGTTTGTCCTGGTCGCCTTCGACCGATAACGATACGGTTACCGGCTATACCGTCTACGCGGACGGAAAAGCGGCGGGCACGACGGCGGATACTTCCTTCACCGTCCGCGGCCTGGAACCGGACCGGTCTTATGTCTTTACGGTTACGGCCAAGGACAGCGTAAACAATATTTCGGCTCCGAGCAGTCCTGTCGAAGCCATGACGCCGCCGGCAACGGTTGTGCTGGAAACTACGGTTAACAATACGAACGGCAAAGTTGTAGTCCGGGGCGAAGTCTCCTCGGGGGCGAATCAGGAAGTGACCGTGGACGTGAAGGATTCTGAAGGCCGCCTTGTATTCGCCGACCAGGTGACAAGCGGCTTCGGGGGCACATTCCTGCTGACCTTCACAATTGATGGAGACGGAACGTATACGGTAACGGCAGGCGGGCTCGGGGTAGCCGAACCTTATGCTTCCGTCATTATCATCGGAGAACCGGGTGAAGACACCACGCCGCCTGCGGCGCCTGCCGGACTTGCCGCCGTATCGGCAACCGCCCGGAGCATCGCGCTTGAATGGCAGGCTGCAGCCGATAACACAGGCGTGACAGGCTATGTGATCTACCAAAACGGCGAGCAGGCCGGCATAACAGCCGATACACATGCAGCAGTCACCGGACTTGAGCCGGCTACAACCTACACCTTCACCGTAAAAGCGAAGGATGCGGCAGGCAATCTGTCCGCAGCGTCGAATGCCCTGCAGGCGACAACAGAACCTGCGCCTTCGCAAGGTCTTGTGATGGAAGTGACCCCAACCAAAGATATTGTGGAGCATGGCGAAGGTTTTGATCTGGTAATCTCCGCGATGGAGGTATCCGGGCTGTACGGATATGACTTGTCCGTAACGTTCGATCCTGAGGCGTATGAAATTGTATCGATCGCGCCGACAGCTGAATTCAAAGGGAACTCCACGCCTTATTTCAATCAGACGGTAAGCGGCGGCAGGATCCGCATCGTGTCCACGCTGCTTGGCGAGCAGGAAGGCAGAACCGGCGATGTTCCGCTGGTTGCCATCACGTTCAAAGCGAAGGATGTCCATGCGAAGAATGCCTTCACGCTGAAGAAGGGCTCGACAATTGCTGATGAGAATGATCAATTGTTAGCGCTGGGTGAAGACGTTGCGTCCTACAATGTCATTGTCTCCGCCGATGTCATCGGCAATGACGGCGTGCAGATCAACGATTTGACCATCGTAGCCAAAGCATTCGGAGATCCTGCGAAATATGATCCGAAATACGATATGAATCTGGACGGACTGATCGATATTTACGATATAGCCTACGTGGCTGACAAGTTACTCGCAAGATAGCTGGAGAACAGGGGGATCGCCAGCCGATCCCCCATTCTTTACAGGATCCGTGCAGCGAACCATCCTTGGAAGAAAGTGGTGAATTCATTGAGGAAGCTGATGAAGACAGCGGCTATTGCCGCGCTGCTCCTGTCCTTTCTGCCGCAAGCACGGCTTCATGCCGCGGAGGCCGTCAAGACGGAAATTGCGATGACCGTGGACAAGACCTCGGTTCAATCGGGCGATACATTTATCGTCACCGTCTACGCCGGGCAGGCAGTCAATCTGTTTGGTTTGCAGTATACCGTTGAATATAACGCCGATCTGGCGGAGATGAGCATGGATGACATTCGCTATTACGGCGCTTTTACCTATATGCAAAACGATTACGCCGAGCCTTCCGGCCGCAAATCGTTCCCGCTGATTAACGAGGAGCCGGCTGATGGCCTGGTTGCCTATCAGCCGATTGCCGACATTCCGTTCAAGGCCCTCGGTGAAGGGGACGTCGTGCTCAAGCTGAGCGGGATTAAAGCGGTCAACCGGCATTCGCCGCCGCAGGAAATTCAGGGCCATACGACAACGCAGCCGGTAACCGTTTCAATCGAAGCGGCGGACAGTCCAGTGGACAGCATTCCCCCTTCGGCGCCGGAAATCAGGCTAGCCGCAAAAACGTCTTCAACCGTCCGGTTGGAATGGGAGCCTGCCGCCGATAACGTCGGCGTTGCCGGCTATCTGGTTTTCCGGGACGGCCTGCTCTACAGAACGCTTCCCGGGACCGCAGCCGCAGCGGAGATTACGGAATTGTCCCCATCGACAGCGTATTCGTTTACCGTCAAGGCCAAGGATGCCGCAGGCAACGAGTCTGCTCCCAGCAATGAGCTTCGGGTGATCCTGGACCCTTCAAACGGCAGCGGCGGAGATGGTAATAGCGGTGAAGGCGGCGGAAACGGAACTGGTGAAGAAAATGGAAATGGTACTGAGACGGTACCTGGTACAGTCAACGGGGTAAATTCAAATGCCGCTGCCGCTGATCAACGATTCCAGATTGTCGATGAAACGGATCTGCAAAATGCCCTGGATGACAAAGTTACTTTGCGCCCCGGCAGCGGAATAATTGGACTGACGCTTCCTGCCGATTCGGGACTGCTCCTTGGGCAGAACAGTCTGGAGATCCTGTTCAAAGGAATAACCCTCATTATCCCGCCTGAGGTATTCACAGAATTAATCAAGGCTGCTCCAAAATCCTTCGTGACGCCGGCTGCACGCATCTCCCTTCAGGTGCAGGAGGCCGATCGCGAATTGCCGGGCATTACCGTGTCCAGCCCGGGAGCCGGTTACCGCGCTGCCGGACATCTGTACCGGCTGGAGCTCGCCCTGCTGCCTGAAACCGGGGAACCATTCATGCTTGAGCAGTTTCCCAAGCCGGTTCAGGCTTCATTCCATTATGAAGCCGGACGGATGGACAGGGAATACACCGGGGTTTACCGTTTTAACGAAGAGACGGGCAAATGGGAATATGCCGGAGGGAGGGTTAACGATGTCAATGATACTGTGACTGTGCAGCTGCAGCATTTCAGCGTTTATGGAGCGATGGAGTACCGGCCATCGTTCATAGATGTGCCGGCTGGAGCCTGGTTCGCCAAGCCTGTTGGCGTGCTCGCCTCCAAGCAAATTGTACAGGGTGTGGACGGGGATCATTTTCAGCCGGGCCGTCAGGTCACCAGAGCCGAGTTCGTCAGGATGATTGCCGGAGCCGTTCCTTTGACTTCCCTGCACAGCCCGAACGCAGCGATGGACCTGCCTTTCACCGATATTCCCGCTTCCGCCTGGTATAGAAACGCTGCTGCGGCGGCCTATGCGGCGAGGATCATCACAGGCAGCGATAAGGGACGCTTTGAGCCGGACCGGGCGATCACCCGCGAAGAGATGACGGCGATTCTCGTACGGACATCGATTTTTACATCCGGGGCAGCCTGGCAGCCGGAGAGTACATGGACAGCGGCATTCAGGGACTTCGGTGCGGTCTCCGCCTGGGCCAAACCGTATATTGCCTTCGCAGCGGATCAAGGATTAATAAAAGGAGGGACAAACGGCGCATTTTCGCCAAAAGCACTGACAACCCGCGCCGAAGCAGCCGCAGCCGTTTACAATCTTGTGCTGCAGGAAGAAGATTAAGCTCGGTCTTTAGGAAGTGTCGGCAGCCGAGCAAAGCATAATCCAAACATTGTCAATGGAAACTTGGATAATTATGGGTTGACATCTTGAAGCAATGATGTTAAATTCACTAATACCAGTTGGAATAGTTGGATTAAAATATCCACCGGAAAGCCGGAGATTGCCCCCCAGGGCGTCTCCGGTTTTTTTGACTTTATAGCATTTATAAGCTTCACATTATAAATGTCTATAAGGATGGAGGGAAGAAGCTTGCTATGCCGCCAAAGGATGGCGAGGGCCGTTTCTTCCTGGTTGAAACTTAGAACGGGGGAAAGGAGATCAAGGCAAAGGTCAGCCCACCGGGGCGCCCAGACCATGCAGGCAGGCTGCGGAATTTTAAATTTAAAAAAGACAAGGCGGAGATGGATATGAAAAAGATCCTTACGGGCGTCCAGGTTCTTATAATCCTCATTCTGCTGGCGGCCTGCTCGTCAGGCAATCAGCCGGCAGGCGGGGGCAATATTGCGGATTCAGACAAGACGGACGCAGATAAAACGGTCACTGCCGGATCAGGCGCGAAGGCAGAGCCGGCAGGAGATTTTAAGAAGCTGGGCGATGAGCCGCTTACGCTGAGCTTCGTCAGTCTGGGGGCGACATTCACGGACGTCGAATTCCAGATCATGATTGCCGATCCGATCAGGAAAAAATATCCGAATGTGACGATCGAGCGGATCAAGCCTGTGGAAGGAAGCGCCATAGAAGAGGTATTGTCCACGTACACGCCGGACATCCTCTTCAGCAGCGTGTCGCAGCGGATTGTCCGGACCGGCGCATTCGAGGATTTGCGGGAGCTGATCAAACGGCATCATTTTGATGAAAGCCGGTTGAAGCCGGTCGCGTACAACTACATCAAGGAAGTGACCAGAGGGAAGGGCGAAGAAATATTCGCATTGCCCTTCAACGTCAACCAGCATGTGCTGTATTACAACAAAGACATTTTTGACCATTTTGGAGAGCCTTACCCGACGGAGAAGCAGTTGACCTGGGACGAGGCGCTGGAGATCGGAGCGCGTCTGACGAGGACCGATAACGGCAAGCATTATATCGGTCTGACTGGCGACAACCTGACGGGCCTCGCCAAATCGCTGGCTCTGCCGTATTTGGACCGGGAAACCGGCAATGCCGCGCTGGACACGCCGGAATGGCGCCGCATTTTCGAACTGCAGAAGAAGATCTATGAAATACCGGGCTATATTGCGCAGGATAAAGTATGGGCCTGGACCCGCGATCATTTCATGAAGGACCAGACCATTGCGATGAGGGCGGCCTGGCTCGCCAATATGGTAGGTCCGCTGGAAGAACTGCGCCAGCAGGGGGTGGATTTCAACTGGGATATCGTACCGGTGCCGAACTTCGACGACCAGCTAGGCAAGACGCGCGAGGCGCAGATTCATTCCGTCTCCATCAACAGCCAGAGCAAGCACAAGGATGAGGCGTTCCAGGTGCTGGAGGAGCTGTTGTCCGACGAAGGGCAGCGTATTATTGCCCGCAACGGCCGTGTACCGGCGATCCTAAATCCCGGGCTGGAGAAGGAATATGGGCTCGATATCCCCGTTCTAGAAGGCAAGTCGGTACAGAACGTGTTCATCGGGCAGCCGCTGCAGGAGCATTACGCGCATCCTTACGAATCTGAAATCAGCGTCAGGCTGACGGAAGCGGCAGAGGATCTTGCAATCAACGGGCTGGACGTCAACTCGGCGATCCGCAAGGCGGAGGAAGCCATCAATAAGGATGTCGGGACGCTGCGGACAACATTGGGAGACTTGAAATAATAAATTGAAGGAAAGGCGGCGGGGTCCGATGAGTGAAGCGGGACGCAAGCTGAATTTGAACGCATTTTTGTATAATACCGGGCATCACGAGGCTTCGTGGCGGCTACCGGAGGCGCAGCCGGAGAAGAATCTGGATATCAGGCATTTTCGTAAAATCGCCGAAACGGCCGAGCGCGGGCTGCTGGATTCGTTGTTTCTTGCGGACGGCTATGCGGGGCGAATGAACAAGCTGGAGCCGTTCACCATGCTCTCGGCGATTGCGGCGGTCACCAAGCATATCGGGCTGATCGCCACAGTAGGCACCACATATAACGAACCGTTCCATGTGGCGAGGAAGTTTGCTTCTCTGGACCATATAAGCAAAGGGCGCGCGGGCTGGAATATCGTGACGGGGGCAGGTCCTGCGGCCCTTAACTTCAGCCGCGACGAGCATCCGGAGCATTCGGAACGCTACGCCAACGCCGAGGAATTCGTCGAGATCGTCAAGCAGCTGTGGGACAGCTGGGAGGACGACGCATTCGTGAACGACAAGGCGGCGGGAATCCACATCGACCCGTCAAAAGTGCACGATATCAACTACACCGGGCAGCGCCATTCCGTGAAAGGCCCGCTCAACATTGCCCGTCCCCCGCAGGGTTATCCCGTGCTCGTGCAGGCCGGCTCCTCCGAAACGGGGCGCGAGTTCGCGGCAAGGTATGCGGAGGTGATTTTCACCGCTCATCAGGCGCTCGGAGAAGCGCAATCCTTTTATTCGGATTTGAAGACGAGGCTGCTGAAGTACGGCCGGAGCCCGGAACAGCTGAAAATACTGCCGGGCATCAGTCCGATTCTGGCCGATACCGAAGCGGAAGCCCGCGACATCGAGAATGAGCTGTTCGAGCTGATCGACAAGAAAAATGCGATCCAGCGGTTGTCCGAGCGGTTCGGCTTCGACTTAACCCATCACCCGCTGGATCAGCCGCTGGATATTCACGAGGCCCGCACAACAGACGAGGTCAATGGCAACAAAAGCCGTCATCAGCTGGTGCTTGATCTTGTTTCCCGCGAGAACTTGACGCTGCGCCAGCTCATCAACCGGCTGGCCGGGGCGCGGGGCCACTTCACGTTCACCGGTACGTCGCTGCAGCTTGCCGATGTAATCGAGCATTGGTTCAAGAATGGCGCAGCCGACGGCTTCAACGTAATGCCGCAGGTGTACCCGAGCGGTCTGGAGCGTTTTGTCGACAAGGTCGTGCCGGAGCTGCAGAACCGGGGTTTGTTCCGCACCGCTTATGAAGGCGCGACGCTGCGGGAGAATCTCGGTCTTGCCTATCCGGCGAACACCCGCCATCAATCGGGGAAAGGGGTGCAGGCAATATGAGCGGCAAGCCGCAGCGGAACGTGCATCTGAATGTTTTTTTGCGGGCGACCGGTCATCATGCGGGAGCCTGGCGCCATCCGGATTCACATCCGGAGCTGGAGCACGATATCGAGTATTTGGCCCATCTGACACGGATTGCCGAACGCGGCAAGCTGGATTCCGTCTTTCTGGCAGACGGCTATGCCGGCCGGGGGAGCAAGCTGGAGCCTTTTACGCAGCTGTCGGCGCTGGCAGCCCTTACCGATCATATCGGATTTATCGCGACAGTGGGGACCGTCTATAACGAACCGTTCCATGTGGCGCGCCAGTTTGCTTCGCTTGACCATATCAGCGGCGGCCGGGCCGGGTGGAACATCGTGACAGGGGCGGGCTCGGCCGCCCATAATTTCAGCCGGGATGAGCATCCCGAGCATGCGCAGCGGTATGAATCGGGCGAGGAATTCGTGGAGGTCGTCAAGCAGCTGTGGGACAGCTGGGAGGACGACGCACTGGTCTTCGACAAGGCGCGCGGAGTCCAGATCGCGCCGGACCGCGTCCATGAAATCAATTTCAAGGGCCATACCTACTCCGTGAAGGGACCGATCAATATCCCGAGGCCACCGCAAGGATACCCGGTGCTGGTGCAGGCGGGTTCGTCCGAGGCGGGAAGGGAGCTTGCGGCGAAGACGGCGGAGGTCATCTTCACAGCCCAGCAAACATTCGAAGCAGGTCAGGAATTTTATGCGGACGTCAAAAGCAGGCTGGCGAAGTATGGCCGTACGGCGGATCAGCTCGTCATTCTGCCGGGCTTCGCGCCAATCGTTGCCGATACGGAGGCGGAGGCGCGGGATATTGAGCAGGAGCTGCACAGCTATGTGGATACGAAGCGCGCGTTGAACGAATTGTCGGAACGGTTCGAGGTCAACCTGAACGATTACGATTTGGATGATCCGGTGCCGGTGGATAGGGCAAAGGCAGCGGAGGCGTTCAACGGAATACGGAGCCGGCAGGAGGTGGTCATTGACGCGGCGCGGAGGGGAAATTTCACGATCCGGCAGCTGCTGCACCGCAGCAATGGCGGTCACGGGCATATCACGTTCACGGGCTCGGTGCTGCAGGCGGCCGATTTCATCGAGCAGTGGTTCCGGAACTATGCGGCGGACGGCTTCAATGTGCTGCCGCAGCTATTCCCGACCGGTCTAGAGACCTTCGTCGACAAGGTCGTGCCGGAGCTGCAGAACCGGGGCTTGTTCCGCACGGAATATGAGGGGACAACGCTGCGGGAAAATCTTGGCCTGGCTCGTCCGGCCAACACGCGGCATCATTCGTCTGCGGCGGCGGATAGACCCACCGGTTAATACTCCTTGGATGCTGCGTATGAAGGTGGATTGCGCGTTTCACCTGATTGAGGAGCGATAGGCAGGATCAGTATAAATGCGGCGGCAGTCCGGGACATTATTCTCATGTTTCTGACTGCCGCTGCGCGTAGTAGGGGGATGCTTGCCGGCTATTTCTTTTTAGAAACGGTTTGAAATTACATATACTCCGAGTATAATACTAAACGATATACATCTCTCATCATTCTATCGAAACGTAATGACGGTCGGCCTGAATTGAAAGAACCAGGCAGCCCGGCAGCGGCAGGCGTGATCGGAAAGGAATGGGTTTAATGACGGACATACAGCCCTGGCTGAGGGGAATTGAGTGGATATTCTTCGATCTTGGAGAAACGCTGATCGACGAATCGCCAGCTATTAATGAAAGCATACGGCAGTTCATATCCGCAGCAGGCGAATTGGATTTCGATTTTTCTGCGGAACAGGTAAGGCTGGCGATCCGAGAGGCTTACCGGCAGTTCGCAGACTTTCCCATGCGCAGTGTAATGGAGCAGTGGGTGCCAATCGCCGAGCAGCGCACGCAGATCCGCCAGGGCATGAAATACCGCAAGGATCTGGAACGCCCTTTTGCGGCAGCGATTCCGCTGCTGGAGGCGCTCTCCAGCCGCTATCGGCTCGGCATTATCGCCAATCAGGGCCCCGGCACGCAGGAGAGGATCGGGAAATACGGCTTCTCGCCGTACTTTGACGTATGCTGCGCATCTGCCGAGGCGGGACTGGCGAAGCCGGACGAACGTTTTTTTCTTCTTGCGCTGGAGCAGGCAGGCTGCCTGCCGGAGCATGCGGTCATGATCGGCGACCGCATCGACAACGATGTTATTCCGGCCAAACGGCTGGGTATGAAAGCGATTCTGGTTCGACAAGGCGACGCCTGCGAACAGCCTCTGCCTGAAGGCGCTGATAGGCCTGATGTGGTTGTGGACCGGATTGACGAGCTTCTTCCGCTGCTGCTCGGTAATTGAAATGCTTTTGGCCGTGGTCATGAGGCAGCTAAGCGGGCTATTGGCAGCCTAAGACGCATGCCTCTTTTTTAGTGGTGCGCCTTCAAGGTGGCATGACGGCGGCCGGTCAGAATGATCGGTGCATGGAGGCTTTGGGATCTTGACGGGTTGCGGAAATGATGATAGCATAAAACCGATTATACCTGTTGGAATAATTGCATAGTTGACCAGACTGCTGGAGACACAAGAGACGCTTGTGCTCTTTTTTTGCGTTGGCGTTATTCATTCTGTAGGGGAGGAATTTTTTTGAACGACATTATTAAGCAGCTGCAGGCACATCGCTCCATCCGCAAATTCAAGCCGGATCCGGTGACAGAGGAACAGCTGGCTCTGATTCTCGCTTCCGCCCAGGCTGTATCCACCTCATCCAATATTCAGGCTTACAGCGTCGTCGGCGTGCGCCGGGAGGACACAAAGCGGCAGTTTGCCGAGCTGGCCGGAGGCCAGAAGCATATTGAGGAGGCGCCGTTGTTCCTTGTCTGGTGTGCGGACTTGAACCGGGTTCAGACGGCTGTCCGGCTGCACGAAGGCACGGAGGATTTTGTACCCGAGCAGAATGTGGAGACGTTCCTGCTGGCGACAATCGATGCTACGCTTGCTGCGCAGAACGCAACAGTGGCGGCAGAGTCGCTGGGACTTGGCATGGTATACATCGGCGGTATCCGCAATAATCCCAAACGCGCGGCAGAGCTGCTGAAGCTCCCGAAGCTGGTCTATCCGGTATTCGGCATGTGTGTAGGCGTGCCCGATCAGGAGCCCGATACCCGGCCGAGGCTGCCGAAAGCCGCCATTTACCATGAGGAAGTATATGATGATGCGGCGTTCGCGGACAGCATTCGAATCTACGATGAGACAACCGAGAAGTATTACGCCTCCCGTGCCGGGGGGAGCAAGGCTACGTATTGGTCCAAGGAGATGTCGTCGCGTTTCCGCAAAGAACGGCTGCGGCAGCATCTGCACGGCTTTATTGAAGGCCAGGGGTTCCGCTTCAAATAAGCGAAGTAAACGAGGCCCGACGTTTAATCTGTGGTAGATATTTATCGCCCATCTGGAAAAGTTGGTGTTAAACCTGCTGATCAGCATTTCGATCGGGCATCATCGTCTTTTTCTATGTGATCGCATAATGTTATTGCTCTATGTCAGTCCAATCCCGCTTAGAGGCCTAATGTTTACCTCATCTCGTTGATGCGTTCGAACAGCCGTTTTAAAAAAAAGCAGCAACACAGCATAATGCTCAATAAACAACAAGCAGCGCCCTTCTTAACGGGGCGCTGCTTGCATTGTCATAAATAGTTGTGCATGGAGGGCTCATGTCTCCTGCTGTGGATTGCGTTCTAAGATGCGCAGCATGGTGGAATAGCATATCTTGTTCGGCGGCATGGACAACAAGCAGAGACAGCGCCCTTTCTAAACGGGCGCTGTCTGCATTGTAAGAAAATCCCTGTTCATCGAAGTGTCATATCGCCTTCCCGGAATCCCGCTCCAGGATGCGCAGCATGATGGAATGGCATGTCTTATCCAGGCCGGCAATAAAGCGGTGTGCCGGGCCGTGGCTGTGCGAAGCGAGTGGTCCGGTACAAAACAAGCCGGGCAGGCTGCTCTCGAAATGGCGGTCGAGCAGCGGGAAGAGACCATAACCCGACTCCTCGACCGCAATGTCCTGCAGCAGATCTTCTTGCAGGAAAGGGAGTTTTCGAATGTCGATGCGGTAGCCGGTCGCGGCGATCAGATGAGCCACAATCCGTTCCTCGCCGCTTGAAAGTCGAAGCAGGAGCCGCCGGTCGCGGGTCTGTCCCGCAGAGGAGATCATCACGCCGGCGTTTTCCTTTATTTTGCCGTCGACGTAAGGGCGCAGGAAGGAGGCGATGCTGCCGGAGGGCTTCTTCCAGCGTTCCTGTTTCTCTTCGAGCGGCAGGTCGTAGAACGATTCGGCAAGCGCGATCAGATTCGCGCCGGAGCCGTGATTGTCCGCAGGACTGTAATGCGGCTCATCCCGGCGGTAAATCAACTCCACATGACTTCCGGCAAGGTGAAGCAGAGCGGCTGCCTCCCAGCTGCTCTGGCCGCTGCCGAGCACAGCCACTCTCTTTCCGCTGAAGATACTGTAGTCCGAATAGCCGATCGGATGAGAGATCAGGGAGGCCGGCAGACCGGCAAGCTCATCCGGAATATGCTCAAAATGCTGCAGGCCCGTTGCGATGATAACGCGGCGCGCATAGCTGGCGGAGCCATCGCCTGTCAGAAGCTTATATCCGCCTGTACTGCGCCGCAGCTGCGCAATAAGCTGGTGTTCGAATACGATATGGGTCTTCTTTGCAAACCACATGGCGTATTGGACGAAAACAGGGCGGGGAAGCGGCTGTCCAAGCTCCGTGCCCGTCTCTTCCGCAAAATGCTCCAGCGTAAAGCGGCCCTTTGCGTCCGACAAATTCACATACGCGGGATTGGTGCGGATGAACATATTCTGCGGCATCCGCTCCCGCCAGAAGTGCATCGGAGGGCCGAACAGCCGGTAGTCCAGCCCGCGTGCTGCGGCATGGGCGGCGAGAGAGATGCCGTAGGGACCGGCGCCGATAATGGCAAGATCAATCATCGGCCGGTCACGGCGCAGCGGTCAGGCTGGCGCTGCCGTCATGCTCTCCCAGCCGCCGGGCGTACTTGCGGCGGAAAGCCGGAATCAGCTTTGTCCCGGATATCGTGGCTTCCTCCAGATTCGGATAACCGGAGAGAATGAACGAGGTGATGCCGATATCGACATATTCCAGCAGCCTGTCGGCGACCTGATCGGGCGTGCCGACGAATGCCATGGCACCGCCCCCGCGGATAGCGGACAGGCCCGCCCAGAAGTTCGGCCCGATGACGTAATCATTCGCTTTGGCGAGAGCGCGCACCTGATTCTGGCGCTGCTGGCCTTCCGATTGGGAGCCGGCGAACTGGATTTCCGTCGCATCCAAGTCGCTCTGGTCGACTTTGCTGATGATGAGGCGGGCAGCCGCCCAGGCCTCCTCTTCCGTGTCGCGGATGACGACCTGCGCCCGCAGCCCGTAGCGGATGCTGCGGTTGATCCCATCGCGTGCCAGCAGCTGCCCGCGGTGATGCTCGACCTCTGCGATCTGTTCCTTGATCCAGTCGATCGGCTCCGCCCACATCAGATAGACGTCGGCGATTTCGGCTGCCGTTTTCTTCGCTCCCGGCGAGCTGCCGCCGAAGTAGAAGGGCGGATGGGGGCGCTGCACCGGCGGCGGATAGCTCTTGCCGCCTTCGATCGTGAAGTATTTGCCCTCAAAGTCGAACGTTTGCGCGGCGCCCTCCGGATTGCCCGCAGCAAGATTGCCGCCGGCAAGGAATTGCCGGCCTTCTGCGCCGTGCGAGCGGATCCACAGCTCGCGCACGATTTTGATGTATTCCAACGTCCGCTCATAACGGGCATCCTTGTCGTAGGCGAGGGGATCGCCCATCGCCTTCATATCCTCCGGCGAGCTGCCGGTCACGATGTTGATGAGGGCGCGCCCGCCCGTTACCTCGTCGAGCGTAGCGCCGATCCGCGCAGCTAACGCGGGTGCTATAAGTCCTGGCCGCATCGCAACGAGCGGCTTGAAAATGCGCGTATGGGCGGCGAGCGTCGCCCCCATAATCCAGGCGTCGCTGCAGGTGCCGCCCGTCGGGATAAGGGCGAACGTATAGCCGGCGTCTTCTACCGCCTTCGCGACACGGATCATATAGGGCGTATCGACCACACGCTCCGATTTGACCCCGATATAAGGACCGTCGCCCCTGGTCGGCATATACCAGCCGAATTCGACTTCCGTTCCATTGATGGCTTCCATTTGGTGAACCCCTCCGTTTCGTAGAATGGCCGGTGTTTATTCCGCGACTTTGCTCAGCGCCCAGATCTGCTTATGCGCGTTGGCCGGACGGGCAAGGCCAAGATTTTCACGCAGCGTCGCGCCTTCATATTCCGTGCGGAAAAGCCCTCTGTTCTGCAGCTCCGGTACGACCTTGTCGACGAAGGTGTCGAGGCCGGACGGGAAGAGGGGAGGCAGGATGTTGAAGCCGTCTGCTCCGCCTTCCGCCAGCCACTTCTCGATAAAATCGGCTGCCTGGATAACCGAACCGGTGAATGAAACATGTCCGTGTCCGGCATAGCTCCGGCTCAGAAACTGGCGGATTGTCATGTTGTCGCGGCGCGCAGCGTCGACGACCACCTCATGGCGGCTGGTTATGCCGCTGCTCGAGAAATCGTAAGGCTTCGATTTGTCGACCGGAACCAGTGCGTCAAGCGGATATTCGGAAAGATCGACTGTAAAATAATTCGATAACCGCTTCAAAGCCTTGCCGGAATCGACCAAATCGAACAGCTCCGCTTCCAGATCCTTCGCCTCGGCCTCCGTGTCGGCGATGATCGGACTAAGACCCGGCATGATAAGCAGCTGGTCGGGCGTCCTTCCATAACGGACCAGGCGGGACTTCACATCGGTGTAAAATTCCTGAGCCGCCCCGAGCGTCTGCTGCGCGGTGAAAATAACCTCCGCCGTACGGGCGGCAAGCTCCTTGCCATTCTCGGACGACCCGGCTTGCACGAGCACGGGATAGCCCTGCGGCGGACGCGGAATGTTGAGCGGTCCCTTGACGTTGAAATATTTGCCTTTGAAATCGATGTCGTATACTTTATCCCGGTCCAGCGTTACATCGGTATCCCTGTCATAGACGAGCGCATCTTCTTCCCAGCTGTCCCACAATTGCTTGGTCACCTCGACGAACTCGGTGCCGATATCGTAGCGCGTCGCCGGCTCGGGATGGCCAGGCTTGCCGAAATTGTCGGCATCCGCCTGCGAATGTCCGGTCACGATATTCCATGCCGAGCGGCCTTTGCTGATATGGTCAAGCGAAGCGAATTTACGGGCGACATGAAACGGATCATTGTACGTCGTGCTTACGGTCGCGATAAATCCGACATGCTTGGTCAGCGCCGCGAGTGCGGACAGCAGAGTGAATGGCTCCAGTCTTCTGCCCAGGCCGGAGTAGTTGTCCGCGGTGAATAATGAATCAAACAAGCCGCGCTCGGCAATTTTGGCCAGGCCCGCGTAATAGTCCAGATCCAAATCGGCCTTCGGATCGCTGAGCGGATGCTTCCATGCCCCCGCATGATGGCCGGCCCCACGGATAAAAACATTAAAATGTGCCTTCTTCTTCGATTGTCCCATGCCTCTCACCTCTGTCGTTGATGGCCCCTTGTGCATGAAGCCGGACTGGGACGAAACAGCTGCGTTTGGCGGCAGCGCTGGTTTCTTCCCTCAACCCTTATAGTGTAAAAGTGAAGCTTTTACCTTCTATAAGGCGCAAAAAACCGGATCCGCGGCTAAAAAGCCATGGATCCGGTTGACCGGTCTCTAATCATAAGGTAATCCCATCGATTTACTAGAATATTATATGATCTTGTAAGACTCGTCAATGCATACTGGAAAAAATGGGCGGGATTCGGTGTTGACAAAAGCTAAAGGCCGTTGATATAGTAAAAACCAAGTTGATTCAAATCAAACCAAGTTCATCGGATTTATCGGCTATTACACGTACAATCAAATGATCGACCGTTCAAACGGAGGTGTCTGATCAGGTTTCTTTCTGGAAACTTGAATGGATAACCTCTTTTTTTCGTGGAAAAAAAAGCGGGCGAAAAGGACAGGGGGGTTCGAAGTGGCGGGCTTGCAAATCAATCATCTCTATAAGCGCTACGGAAAAGACAAACACCCGGTCGTGAAGGATTTTCACATGACGATCCGGGACAAGGAATTCATTGTGTTTGTCGGTCCGTCCGGCTGCGGCAAGTCAACGACACTGCGTATGATTGCCGGCCTGGAGGACATATCGGAAGGGGAGATCTTCATCGACGATCAGCTGGTCAACCATCTGCCGCCGAAGGATCGCGACATCTCGATGGTGTTTCAGAATTATGCGCTGTACCCGAATTTAAGCGTCTATGAGAATATCGCGTTCGGCCTGCGGATGCGCAAGCTGCCGAAGCATGAGATCGATATCGCCGTGAAGAAGGCTTCCCGCATTCTGGAAATCGATCCGTATCTGAACCGCAAGCCCAGGCATCTGTCCGGCGGACAGCGGCAGCGCGTCGCTCTCGGCCGGGCGATTGTCCGCAATCCGAAGCTGTTTCTGATGGATGAGCCGCTGTCGAACCTGGACGCCAAGCTCCGCGTATCGATGAGGATGGAAATTATCAAGCTGCACCAGAATTTGGGGACCACGTTCATCTATGTCACCCATGATCAGGCGGAAGCAATGACGATGGCTGACCGGATTGTCGTGATGCGTGACGGGATCATCCAGCAGATCGACACGCCGGAGCGGATCTATTCCATGCCGGCCAATACATTCGTCGCGAGCTTTATCGGGTCGCCGCAGATCAATTTTATCCGGGGCAAGATCGAGGAGAATGCACTTGGCGTGCTGGAGTTCCATACCTCGCGCTTCAAGCTTCCGGTCCACGGCTCCAATGCGGCGGCGCTGAGGAAGCACAGCCAGGTTAACAAGCAGGTCGTTCTTGGCATCCGGCCGGAGAATATCAGCCTCGAAGCGCTCTTCTCGGAGGCGGTTATAACCGGTTCCTATCAATTCACGGAGCTTATGGGCGCCGACAGATATCTTTATCTGGATATCGGTCAGGACAATTTGCTGATCGCCCGCGTCAGCCCATCCGTCCATTTTGAAAAGAATGAGGCGGTAAGACTGGGCATTGATACATTGAAGGTGCTGTTCTTTCATCGGGAAACCGGCGAGCGGTTCTCGTAATAAGCTTGACGTTGGAAGGAGAGAGTGGTTTGAACACTCGGTTATGGCAGAAGATATGCAGCGCCACTCTGGCGGTTGTCTTATTGTTCTCCGTGCAGTCTTCGCTGACTGCGCAAACCGCAAGCGGACCGGATAAGGAAACGGCGAGCGGTGCCGATCAGGCTCCGTCAGCCACCCCGTCAGCTCCAGCCGGTCCTGATGATGAGCTCACATACGCCCAGGCGTTGTCCGCATGGAATGAGAAAGGAATTGGCAGCGCGGGGTCCGTGGTTGCGGTGAATGCCGGGGTTCCCCAGGCGGTTTCCAATACGGAACGTTTAACGGCCGGCGAATATGAAGGCAAATCCGGGGTGCTGCGCTGGGAATCGCCGGACAAGGAATGGGCCGAATATTCAATTGAAGTTCCGGAGGACGGCTTGTACGAAATCCGCGTCTCGTATCATCCGATTGCCGGGGACAGCGGTACAAGTCCGATTCTTTGGGAGGTGGAGCTCGATGGCAAGCGTCCGTTCGCGGAGGCGTCCTCGGTCGCTCTTTACCGCACCTGGCAGGATTCCAGGCCGATCCTGACGAACAGCGACGGCGACCAGATCAGGCCGAGGTCGACGGATATTTCCGCTTGGAGCGTGCGGCCGCTGGTAGATTCAGCGGGGGCTTACGCAGGCCCGCTGCAGTGGCATTTTACCAAGGGAAGCCATACGATCCGCTTCTCGGGGTATGAGCCTGCTGCCCTGGAGCGGATTGAACTGGCGCCAAGCGAATCTATTGGAACCTATGCGGAGTTATCTGCCGCCTACCCCGAAACCGCCGGTAACGAAGCGGAAGCCATTACGCTTCAGGCTGAAGATTTCGCCTATAAGAATGATACGTCGATCAAGCTGTTCTCCGACCGCAATCCGCGCAGCGTGCCGAGGGCCAAAGGCAGAATTACATACAACACGGTCGGCGGCGCGCGCTGGGTTGAGCAGAACCAGGAGATTACATGGTCGTTTGAAGTAAATGAAAGCGGAAGGTACAAATTCGGTTTCCGGGCCTTGCAAAATGTCGTCTCGCAGAAGACGTCGTTCCGCACCGTTCGGATCGACGGCAAGGTTCCGTTCCGCGAGTTTCAGTCCTATGCGTTCCCCTATTCCGCCAGCTGGCAGGGAAGGGTGCTTGAGAATGCGGACGGCGAGCCTTACTCCGTTTACCTGGAGAAAGGCAGGCATACGCTATCGCTTGCCGTCACTCACGCCCCAGTCGAGCCGGTTATAGCCGAGATCGATTCGCTGTCGCAGGCGCTCGATTCGATAGATTGGGACCTGCGGGCACTGACAGGCGCAGTCGTCGACCGCAACCGGACCTGGGTGATGGAACGGGATTACCCGAATCTTCCCGGCAGCCTGCTGGGGCTCGCGGAGCGGATGGAGCTGCTCTCGCAGAACAGCGTCCGGATCAACGGGAATAAGGACTCTATCAGCCAGGGCCTCGAAACGGCAGCCAAGGATATCCGGTCGATCTTGAAGAAGCCGGAGGAAATCCCGTATAACGTGGACGAAATTTCCTCGATCCGGGAGAAGCTCAATCTGTTTATCGAATCGCTGCTTAAGCAGCCGCTTCAACTGGACGAAGTCTATATTTCGCCGGTCCAGGCGAAGTTCCCGGGGATGGAAGCGACGCTGTGGAACCGGGTATGGGGCGGAGTCCAGAACTTCGGCTATTCGTTCAACAGCAGGGACAGCATTACGAAGCTTGACAATCATAAGCTGAATATCTGGGTGCAGCGCGGGCGCGATTATGTAGACCAGCTTCAGCAACTGGCGGATGAATCGTTCACCCCCGAAACCGGCATCGAAGTGAAGGTGAATCTGCTGGCGAATCCCGAGCTGCTGCTGATGTCCAATGCGGCGGATGTGCAGCCGGACATCGCCCTCGGCTTGACGCAGGATCTGCCGGTTGATCTGGCCATACGCGGGAGCTTGCAGGATCTGTCCGGATTTGACGGCTTCGACAAGCTGTACGATCAGTTCAGCCCGGGCTCCTGGCTGCCGCTGTATTATGACGGGGGGTATTACGGGACGCCGGAAACGCAGTCGTTCCAGGTACTGTTCTACCGCGAGGATATCCTGAACAGACTCGGGATCAAGGTGCCGGAAACATGGGATGAGGTGTACGACATCCTCCCGACGCTGCAGCAGAATTATATGAATTTTTATATCAATCCTTTGCAGTTCTCCCAGTACTTCTACCAGAACGGCGTTGAATTCTATGAACCGGACGGATTGAAGACCGCTCTGGACAATCCGGACGCGTTCCAATCGTTCAAGCAGTGGACCGATCTGTTCAACACCTACGCCATCGAGAAGGAGGTGCCGAGCTTCTATCAGCATTTCCGCGACGGTACGATGCCGATCGGCATCTCGGATTACAATATGTACGTCCAGCTGTCGGCAGCTGCGCCGGAGCTGAACGACCGCTGGAAGATCGCGGGCATTCCCGGCGTCAGGCAGGCGGACGATACGATCTCCCGGTGGGCCGGGGGCGGGCAGCGCACCGGCGTTATTTTCAAGCGGTCGGAGAAGAAAGAGGATGCCTGGAAGTTCCTGCAGTGGTGGCTGTCCGCTGATGTCCAGCAGCAGTACGGCGCCGATCTTGAGGCGATCAACGGCGTCGCATTCCGGTGGAATACCTCCAATGTGCAGGCCTTTACCCGTCTGCCCTGGAAAAGGGAGGATGCGGAGGTGATTCTGGATCAATGGCGGTGGTACAAGGATATTCCGAATGTACCCGGCGGCTATTATCTGGAACGGGAAACGAACAACGCCTGGAACAGGACGGTAATCGGCAAGATGAACTACAGGGCATCGCTGGAGCAGGCGGTCCGCGACATTAACCGGGAGCTCCGCAGAAAACAACAGGAGTTCGGGTTTATAGACGCAGACGGCAACAGGCTGAAGGAGCTCCGTGTACCGGTTGTCGACAAGCCGTGGGAAGGAATCGACCGATATGTGGAGTAGAGTATGGCAGAGCCGTAAATCTTATTTATTCATCGCACCGTTTATGCTTTGCTTCATTATCTTCATCGTCATACCGGTCTTGATCGCGATCGGTCTGAGCTTCACCTATTATAATGCGGTCGAACCGCCCCGCTTCATCGGGTGGAGCAATTTTCAATATTTGATCTCGCAGGATTTGCTGTTCCTGAAATATGCCCTCCCGAATACGTTCAAGTTCGCAATCATCGTCGGGCCCGGCGGTTACGCGCTGGCCTTCATCCTGGCCTGGCTCATATCGCTGCTGGGCAAGAAGCTCCGCAAATGGATCGCTTTGGCCGTCTATACGCCTTCCCTGACGGTTGGTATCGCGATGACGATCATTTGGCTGCCGCTCCTATCGGGGGACCGGATCGGTTACCTGAACAGCTTTCTGCTTAATCAGGGATTGATCGACGTGCCGAAGCTGTGGGTCACGGATCCGAAGCTGCTGATGGATTCCATGATTGCGGTCTCGTTATGGTCGAGCATGGGAGTGGGATTTCTGGCTATGCTGGCGGGTATTCTCAATGTCGACCCGATTTTGTACGAGGCAGGGAGAATTGACGGAATCCGGAGCCGGCTGCAGGAGGTTTGGTACATCACGATTCCGTCCATGAAGCCGCAGATGCTGTTCGGCGCCGTTATGGCGATTGTAACGACTTTCAAGACGGGCTCGATCGGGGTGGAGCTGTCGGGCCAGAATCCGACGCCGGAGTATTCCGGCCATCTGATCGTCAATCATATCCAGGACTTCGGGTTTATCCGCTTCGAGATGGGCTACGCGGCGGCGATCTCGGTCTTTCTCCTGCTGCTGATGTACGCTTCCAACAAGCTCAGCTGGAGTTTGTTCGGAAGCAAGGGGGAGTAGGCATGCTGAAAACAATCTCTATATCAAGGATTCTGTATATCGCCCTTATGCTCGCGTTCGCGGTATTTATGCTGCTGCCGATCATTTATATTTTCAATCATGCGTTTAAGCCTTATCACGAATTGTTCGTATATCCGCCGACGTTTCTTGTCAAGGAGCCCACGACACAGAACTTTATTGAACTGCTGTGGGTCACGTCCAATTCCATCATTCCGCTATCCCGATATTTGTTCAACAGCCTGTTCATTTCCGTTGTGACTGTCGTTACGGTCACGATCGTCAGCTCCCTGTGCGCCTTTGCACTTGCCAAGCATGAGTTTCCGGGCAAGGGATTCGTATTCTCTTCCATTATCCTGATGCTTATGTTTGCGCCGGAGGTTGTACAGATTCCGCGTTATCTTGTCGTCAGTGAACTAGGCCTCATGAATACGTATTTAGGCCATATTCTCCCGATGGTGGCGCTTCCGGTCGGCGTGTTCCTGCTTAAACAGTTTATGGACCAGATTCCGTCTGCGCTGCTGGAGGCTGCACGTATCGACGGCTCGACGGAGTTCGGCCTATTTCTGAAAATCGTCATTCCTGTCTGTATGCCGGCCGTCGCCACGGTTGCGATTCTGTCATTCCAGAATTCATGGAGCAATCTGGAGACGTCGACGTTCTTCATGCAGGATGATGATATGAAGACATTCCCGTTTTTTCTGACCACACTGACGAATAATCTGGCCAACAACGTGGCCAGGCAGGGGGCGGCCGCAGTCGCGGCGTTGATCATTCTTGTTCCGAACCTGTTGTTTTTCATTATTTTGCAGCGGAAGGTTATCGATACGATGGCGCATTCGGGAATCAAATGAAAGAAGGGGAGGGCGCATCATTGAGTAGGCAACGGTGGCTTCGCGCGGCATCGGTTTCCTTGCTTGCGGCAATTGCGGCGGTGTCGCTAAATCTGCCTGCGGCGGACGCATATTCCCCATACACCACGTTTTATAAGGACGCGTATGGGCAGCTTGCGCAAATTCAATCCGCCTACCAGCCCGAGCAGGTGCTTGGTCCGGATATCGGGGGGGAGACAGCAGCCGGGTGGAATGCACCCGTGCAAACGGCGTCTGCCGGCGATGGGGGAAGCCAGACATTGGCATTGAACCAGCCGCAGGATCTGTTCGTCGACGGGCGGGACCATATCTTCATTGCCGATACGGGCAATAACCGTGTTGTGCATCTGGATGAGCAGGGGCTTCTTATCGGTATCATCGATGTAAAGGAAAGCCCGCTGAGCAGCCCGAACGGCTTGTTCGTCGCCGATAACGGAGATATTTATGTGGCGGATACCGGCAACCAGCGGGTCGTCCGGCTGGATGCCGAAGGCAGGCTGCTGCGCGAGTACAAACGGCCGGACTCGGCCTACCTGCCGGATTCGTTCAAATACGAACCGACGAAGCTGGTTGTCGACAAGCGGGGCTTCCTGTACATTACGACGCTGGGCGCGTTCCAGGGCTTGCTGCAGCTGGATCCGGAAGGCAATTATCAAAGCTTCTTCGGCTCCAACAAGGTTCAGTTCTCCTTGTTTGACTCGTTCAAGAGGGCTGTCTATACAAGAGAGATGTACCAGCGGGAGCTGAGCAAGCTGCCCGGAGCGGTCGTGAACACGGCGATCGATTCCAATGGTTTCATCTATACGGTGACCAAGGAAATCGAAAGCGAGCAGGTCAAGAAATTCAATATCGCCGGATTGAATCAGCTGGAAGCAGGCGGTGAATTCACGCCGGCCGCGAAGAAGAAAAGGACGTTCGGAGAGAACGCCTGGTGGGCGCCACACGGCGCACTGCCGCAGCTTCAGGATATCAGCGTGGATGCGGACGGCAACCTAACGGTCATCGACGCGCTCTACAATACGATCAGCCAATATGACGCGGATGGCAACCTGCTCTTCTTCTGGGGCAGCGACGATCTGGCGGGGACGACGAAGCTTGGCCTTGTCAAGACGCCGGCGGCAATCGCAACGACCGCAAATGGAGATTTACTGGTGCTCGACAGCGTCAACAGTCTCGTCCAGAGGCTTCGGCTGACCGAGTTCGGATTGCTGGTCCATCAGGCCAACAGGCTGACCCAGGACGGCAGGTATGAGGAGAGCGAGCCGCTGTGGGCTGAGGCTTACCGGCAAAATGCCTTCTATACGCCGGCTTTGGTCGGGCTCGCGAAAGCAGCCTTCAAGAAAGAGCAGTTCGAGCTTGCCGAGGAGCTGTTCTATAAGGCGGGGGTCAATAAAGGCTATTCGGATTCATTCTGGCAGAACAGGCTGGTCTGGTTCCAGAACCGGTTTGGCCTGCTGATGAACATCGTCGTCGCGGCGGGATTGGCTGTTTTTGTACTCGTCAGGCTGTCGCGCAGATTCGCGTGGGCCGGCGCCTGGTACGCCAAGATGCCTTTGCGGGGCAGTTACTTCAGGCAGCTGAAGCATGTCGGGACGCTCTTGAAGCACCCCATCGACGGGTACCATGCGATACGTTATCAGGACGGCGCCGGACTTGCCAGCAGCTTGACGCTGCTGGCGCTTGCATTCGCCGCGCTTGGTCTCATCCGGTCCCAGACGAGCTTCGTCTTTAATCCTGAAATCTATGAGGGCGTCAAGCTCGGGCCTGTCCTCGTGCAGTTTATTGCAATCTGGATCGGATGGGTCATTGCGCATTATCTGGTCAGCTCCCTGATGCGCGGTGAGGGCCGGCTGCGGGATGTTTTCTATGGAAGCTCTTACGCCTTAATACCGATTATAGCGATCGGTATACCCTTAACGGTTATATCCCATGGATTTACGCTCAGCGAGGCGTCGATTTTCAAGTTTTTGGAACTTGCCATGTATTTGTGGACGTTCCTGCAGTTTTTCTGGATGGTGCAGGGCATCCAGAATTACAGCGTCGGCGAAGCGATCCTGAACATCATTTTCTCTCTTCTGGCGCTGGCTATCATCGCGACACTCATCTTTATCTTCTTCAGCTTAAGCGGGGAACTGATCAACTTTATTTATTCCATCTATCAGGAGGTGATCATCCGATGACCGGCAGCAAGCTGCGGCTTTCCTTCCTGATTACGGGCATTGCGGTCGTCATTGCCGCCCTGGTATGGCTGGCGCTCCAGATCGTGTCGTGGCAAAATGCCGCTCCGGCAGTCACGGCCGCTGCGGCCGTATCCTTCACTCCAGGTGCCGGAACAGTGCCGTTCAAGCCGGAGCTGCCTCCCGGCAGCAGGTTTCAGCCGGTCGCCGAATCCGCTTCCTTGAAGCTGTCGGCAGACAAAGAGACCGGGCATTTTCAGGTCGTCAGCAAACAATCCGGCAAGGTCTGGTATTCGTACCCCGATCCCGCGCAGTGGGCGGAAGAGAAGATCGGCGGGGCATGGAAAAACAATCTGCTGTCCCCCATCATCGTGGAATATACGAATCTGTCCAATTACAAGTCGGCGTCCAAAACGGTCGGCCTAGTGGACGAGGGCGGCTATGTCGAGGATTTCAAGACGACGGCAAGCGGCTTTACCGCCACGCTCGTGCTGCCGAAGGGTTCGTTTAAAATTCCGGTTGAGGTGACGCTGGGGGATGATTATGTTGAAACGACCATCCGCGACGAAGGTATTGTGGAGGCAGGCGCCTTCAGCCTGTTGAATGCAAAGCTGTACCCGCTGTTCGGCGGACAGTTCTCCCAGGGCCAGGATGGCTACATCTTCATACCTGACGGCTCAGGTGCGCTGATCCGGTTCAAAACCGGCCGAATTCTCCCGCAGCTCACGTATAATCAACCGATTTACGGCAATGACGGCTCTTTCTACCTTGATAATATGGCCCGGCAGCGGGCTTCGGTTCCGGTGTTCGGCCTGAAATCCGGCGATCAGGCGTTCGTTGCCGTTGTTACGGAAGGGCCGGAGCATGCCAACGTGTTCGCGGCTCCTTCCGGATCGATAGGTCTGTCGAACTGGGTAACGACCGAATGGCAGTACCGCCAGCGGTTCTATCAAAGTGTAAGCAAAAGCACGGATGCGGGATTTTTCACGTACGGGGAACAACGTTTCAATTCCCCGCGGCGAACGGTCCGCTATTATCTGCTGCCGCCGGATCAAAGCGATTATGTGGGCATGGCATCCAGGTATCGCGATTACCTGTCTGATGAAGGCGTGCTGAAGCCGGTGGAGCAGCCCAAGAAGGATATTCCGCTGTATGTGGATATTGTCGGGGGCGATATCGAGCAGGGATTGCTGCTGGATTCCTATCTGACTGCCACGACGACGGACGAGGCGAAGGAACTGGTCGGCAGCATCTATGACCGCGGCATCCACAATTTGGTCGTGCAGTATAACGGCTGGCAGCAGGATGGCTACAGCACGCAGGGCGGCTATTTTCCGGTCGAGTCCAGGCTTGGCGGGAATAAAGGGATGAAATCCTTTATCGATTATGCGCATGCGCTGGATATCCCCGTTTTTCTGACAGCTAATTATTCGGTCAACAATAACGGGGACGACGGCTTCTGGTACCGCCGCGACGGCCAGCGCGATTTGTCCGGCAATACGCTTGAGGCGGGTGAGGGCACCTGGCTTGTAAGCCCGCGGTTCTACAGCAAAGTCATCGCATCCGATCTGGATGAGTACAAGAAGCTGGGAGCAGACGGCATCCTCTACGACGGCTCAGGGATCGGATATCAGCTGAACACCGATTTCAATAACCGTTATGCGGCCAGCCGCACGGATGTGGCCAATATCCAGCGCGACATTTTCAAGCGGACGAAGGAGGAGCTTGGAGCGGTCACGGCTGTCAACGCCAATGCCTATGTATGGCAGGATCTGAAGCATATTCCCCGGCTTATGGACGATTATTCCTACGATGTATTCGTCGATGAAGCCGTGCCGTTCAACCAGATCGTCCTGCACGGGTCCGTTACGTACACATCCGAGTGGGCGAATGTGCGTCAGGAATCGCGGACCGAATATTTGCGCAGCATCGAATACGGCGCTTATCCGACCTATGTATTCGCCTCCGCGCCTTCCGACAAGCTGCGGCATTCCTATTCGATCTGGTATTACAGTCTGGATTACCGGGATTGGCTTGACAGCCTGTCAGATGAATATGCGAAGGTCAACGAAGCGCTCGGCGATGTACAGGATAAGCGGATCGTGGGTCACCGCACGCTTGCCGAGAACGTGAAGGAAACGACCTACGAAGGCGGCCAGCGCGTCATCGTGAACTATGGATCAAGCGAGTTCGTGCAGGACGATCTTCATGTGCCTGCGCAGGATTTCACCGTTATCAAGGGGGGAGCAGGCAGATGATTCGCAAGCTGAGGCTGCAAGCATCGACGATCAGAAAAATCGAAGGCTCGATATTCATCGCACCCTGGATTTTCGGCTTTCTTGCTTTTGTCGCGTTCCCGCTCGGCTATTCCTTGTATATGAGCTTTCATCAGGTCCGGATTACCGTCGACTCGGTCGTCTATACCTTTCTTGGCTTCCAGAATTACAAGGAGATCCTGGTATCGAACGGAAGTCTCCTGTATGAGGATCTGATCCCGTTCCTGCGCGAGTCCATTATGATGATTCCGATCATTCTCGTCTTCTCGCTGCTGGTTGCGATACTGCTCAACCTGAAGTTCCCGGGACGCACGCTGTTTCGGATCATCTTCTTCCTGCCTGTTATTTTCTCTTCCGGACAAATCGTCCAGGAATTCATCAATCAGGGGGAAGGCTCGCTGAGCGTCCTGGAGTCGCTGCATATCGAGGAATATCTGCAGGAGTACGTGCCGGCGTCATGGGCGGAGCCGATCCAGACGGTGATGAGCTCATTCGTGCTGGTGCTCTGGTACTCAGGCGTACAGATTCTGATCTTCCTTGCGGGACGCCAGACGCTGCCGCCGTCGATGTACGAGGCTTCAAGGATCGACGGCTCGGGGCCATGGAATACCTTCTGGAAAATAACGCTACCAGGGCTCGTACCCTATATTTTCCTGAATCTCATGTATACGGTCGTCGATTTGTTCACATTCCCGTCCAATCCGATCGTAAGCAAGGTCAACACGACCAATTACGGCAGCTCCAGCGCGCTGGCTTGGATTTATTTTTCCATCATTCTGCTGTTCGTCGGCTTGACGCTGCTGCTATACAGCAGGGTGGATAAGGCGCTCTCAGGCACACGTGAGTAAAGAAGGGAGGGATTCGCAAGTGGCCAAAATAACGATCAACGGAGTGAAGCGCGTGCCGTCCGCGGCCTTCGACCGGATCGGGGCATTCGTCCGATACCGCTTGATCGGCGGCGAAATCGATAAAGGCATCCTGTTCAAAATCGTCATGTATATCATCCTGATCAATGTGGCTTTCATCTACATCAAGCCGATCCTGTACATGGTCACCACGATGGTGAAGGACGCTAAAAACATTCTCGACCCGTCGGTGATCTGGGTGCCCAAAAGCATTTTCCTGGGACATCTTCAGGAGGCGGTACGGCTGCTTCAGTACACGAAAAGTCTGGCGATCAGCGTATCGCTGGCCGGCGCGGTGTCCGTGCTGCAGGTGTTCTCCTGCGCGGTTGCCGGATATGCGTTCGCCCGCCTCGACTTTCCGTTCAAGCGCTTCTGGATGGTGATGCTGCTGTTCACGTTCATCATGCCGCCGCAGGTCGTCATTCTGCCGACCATCATGATGTTCAAAAGCTTCGGCTGGCTGGATACCGTGCTGCCGATGATCATTCCCGCCGTTTTCGGCCATGGACTGAAGGGGGCTTTGTTCGTCATTATCTACAGATCCTTCTATTCCACGCTGCCGAAGGAGCTGGACGAGGCGGCGAGAATGGATGGGGCAAGCGCGTTCAGGCTGTTCTTCCGGGTCATGTTCCCGCTTTCCAAATCGGCGATCGTCGTCGTTGTTTTGTTCTCCTTCGTGTGGAACTGGAATGATTTTTATCTGCCGTCGATTTTCATGTTTACGGCCGAGAACGTGCCCCTCTCTATAACGCTTGCGCGAATGGCCGCGGAGATGGCCCTGGCCTCAGGGGCGGGCGAGATGTCGGTATATGAGGAATCGATCAAGATGGCGGCTGCATTCCTCATTATTTTCCCGCTGCTGATTGTTTATTTTTTCGCGCAGCGCTGGTTCATCGAAGGGGTGGAGCGCACGGGGCTTGTGGAATGAGACAGAAGATGGATAGAAGCCGCTCCCCGGCGAAACACCGGCAAACAATTACATTATAGGTGGTGTCATGTTTCATGAAGAAGTTGCTCACAATACTAAATCTGCTGCTGGTTGCCGGCTTGATCTCCGCATGCAGCGGGAATGCAGGCAATAGTGCGGGTACGACAGGCAGTACGGATGCGTCTGCTGACGGTGCGTCGTCGTCGGAAGAGAATACCGCGAGCTTCAAGAAGCTCGGCGACGAGCCGCTGACGCTTACGTTCTACAATACCAGCGGCACATTTCCGGATGTGGAATTCAATACGCTTATCGCCGACCCGATCAAGAAAAAATATCCGAACGTGACAATTGAGCGGATTACGCCGGCTGCGGAAACGACGAATGAAGAGGTCTTGTCGACGTATACGCCGGATATCATTTATTCCTCCTCGTCCTCGCATCAACAGATCGTCCGCACCGGCGCCTATGAAGATCTGCGCGAGCTGATCAAGCGCCATAACTTTGATACCTCGCGGATCAAGCCGATTCTATGGAATTACATCACGGAGATTACGGCGGGCAAAGGGGACGAAATCATTGCGATCCCGTTCAACTCCAATCAGCATGTGATGTACTATAACAAGGACATTTTCGACAAATTCGGCGTGCCTTATCCAACCGAGAAGCAGCTGACTTGGGATGAAGTGCTGGAGCTGGCGAAGCAGCTGACTCGCACCGATGGCGGCAAACGGTATGTCGGCCTTTCTGTAGATAATCTTACGGGTCTGGCGAAGAGCCTCGGCCTGCCTTACGTGGACCGCGAAACAGGCGAAGCCGCGCTCGATACGCCGGAATGGCGCCGGGTGTTCGAGCTGCAGAAAAAAATATTCGAAATCCCCGGCTATGTGGCGCCTGACAAGACCTGGAACTATGGACGCGACCAGTTCATGAAGGATCAGAATGTGGCAATCCGTGTGACCTGGCTGGCCAACATGGTCGGTCCGCTGGAGGAGCTGCGCCAGCAGGGCGTCGAGTTCAACTGGGATATCGCGCCGGCTCCGAACTTCCCGGACCAGCTCGGCAAGACAAGGGAAGCGCAGATCCACTCGCTTTCCATAAACAGCAAAAGCAAGCATAAGGATGAGGCCTTCCAGGTCATCGCGGAAATTCTGTCGGACGACGGGCAGCGCATTCTGGCCCGCAACGGCCGCGTACCCGCTATTATCAATGACGAGCTGAACAAGGAATACGGCCTCGACATTCCGGTTCTCCAGGGCAAGACGGTGCAAAATGTATTCGTCGGCGAGGCGCTCCAGGAGCACTACACCCATCCGTATGAGCTGGAAATCGCTACCCGTCTGACTGAGGCGGCTGAGGATCTGGCAATCGGCGGTCTCGATGTCAACTCCGCCATCCGGAAAGCCGAGGAAGCGATCAACAAGGATGTCGAGACGCTCAAAACGACAATCGGCACGCCATAATAGAGTGAATTGAAGAGTCCGGGGCTTATTGGGCCCCGGTTTTTGCTGAATACTCAGCGCTGCAGGAGTCCGAAACGGATAGAAAAGGAGAGCGGTCTTCCTGGGCCTGTCGGCAGCGGATGCAGTGAGGATTTTCCTTGCTAGAAGGTAGAAGGGACCGCTTGGGAGCATACAGGCCGGAATTTCCTTGCTGGAGCGGTCCGAAGGGGCTGTATGTGCTGCGGCAGCGGGTGCAGTGAGGTTTTACCTTGTTAGAAGGTGGAAGGGGACCGCTTGGGAGCATGCAAGCCGGAATTTCCTTATTAGAATGGCTTCAAACAATCTGGGCAGACCGATGGGATTTCTCGACCGATATCAATCGAGAATCGTGACTTCAGAGTCGCTGCTTGTTTTTTTCACCGGATTTCTAGGGGAAAACCTGCAAAGCGCCAAAGAACGGCATCTGCCGTCTCTTCTTATGCGCAACATTAATGATAGATACAGGAAGTGAATGCTTGTTGAGTAAGCAGAGAATATTAAGCGGCTATATCAGGTCGAGGTGGTACTTGTACATCAGCGCCGTCCTTGTTATCGGGGCGGCGAATGTAATTCTGGCGCGCATGCCCAGAACAATCGGCAGCTTTACGGATGAGCTCCAGAAGGGCATGCTGTCCTTTGATGAGGTCGTGCACTACAGCCTGCTCATCGTGGCGATCGCGCTGAGCTACGGTCTGCTTGGGGGGACCGGGCAATTTCTCATCATGTACTCGGGGAGATTGTTCGAGCGGATTACGCGAAACAAGCTGTTTGTCCAGTTTACGCGTCTCAGTCTGAACAATTATTCCCGGTACGGGGTGGGCAAGCTTCTGAGCTATCTGATCAATGACGTGACCGCGGTAAGAGAATCGATATCGATGGGCATCAACCATATTACGAACTCATCGATTTTGCTTATTTCCGTCATTGTATCCATGATCCTTAGCCCGATCCCGGCATACACGATTCTTATCAGCATTATTCCGCTTCTCTTCATTCCATGGGTCGTTGCGTGGCTGGGTCCCGTCATCCGCAAACGTTCCGTCCATATGCAGGAAGCGCTCGGGAAAATGACGGAAACGGCCTCCGAGCAGTTCAGCGGCATCCGGGTCACAAAAAAATTTGCGGTGGAAGCGATCATGATCGGCCGTTTCGACGCAACGGTTGCCCAGATCCGCGACAACCAGCTGAAGCTGGTGCGCGTTTCTTCACTCCTGCAGGCGGTTATTCCGTTTCTCGGGGCGCTGTCGATGATTACCGCGATCGCGCTTGTCGGCTATTTGACGGCGGATCAGACTGTTTCCCTTGGCGATTTTGTCTCGCTGGTCCTGTATATCGGCATGATGATCAATCCGCTGCAGCGGATTGGAGATGTGATCAATGCGATGCAGCGTGCCCGCGGTTCCCTGGAGCGGCTGAACGACCTGCTTGGCGAAGAGCCCAATGTTGCCGATACCGGGACAGAGCGCTTGGAGGATGCAGAGCATGCCGCAATAGAAATCCGGAATCTGTCGTTCGCTTATCCGGATGGCTCCTCGCCCGTATTATCGGATATCTGCTTAACGGTAGGGCCCGGTCAAACGGTAGGCATTATCGGAAAGACGGGAAGCGGCAAGACGACGCTTATGAAACTGCTCCTGCGGATCTACAATCCGCCTGAAGGCACGATTTTCGCAGGCGGCCGGGATATCCGCAATCTGACGCTTGAGAGCCTCAGGAGCAGCATTGCTTATGTGCCGCAGGACGGCTTCCTGTTCAGCACCTCGATCCGTGAAAATATCGCCTTCAGCGACCGCGGAGCGGAGCTTGCGGCAATTGAAGAAGCTGCGATTCAAGCGCAAATCCATCTTGAGGTGAATGCGTTCCCCGACGGGTTCGAGACAAGGCTCGGGGAGCGCGGCTTGACGCTGTCCGGCGGCCAAAGGCAGCGGGCGAGCCTCGCCCGGGGGCTGTTCAAGCAGGCTCCCGTGATGATTCTCGATGACAGCGTCAGCGCTATCGATTCACTTACCGAGAAAGCGGTCATCGACTCGCTCCGTGCCGGGCGGCAGGGCATGACAACCCTGATCGTTTCCCATCGCATCAGCGCGCTCAAGCATGCGGACCAGATCATCGTCATGGACGAAGGCCGGATCGTGCAGCGCGGTACGCACGATGAGCTTGTTTCCATGGATGGTGTCTATGCGGAGCTGTACAATATCCAGGAGAAGGGGGATGCCAATGCCGAGAGCCATTAGCGATTGGCAGCAGGACCAGCGGACGGGCATCCCGCAGGACAACAATGCCGCCCTTGATTACGGTTCTGCCTTCAAAGCGCTTTACACCTACGCCAAGCCGCATCGTTGGTCGTTTCTATTGCTGTTTTTCTTTATTTTGCTGTCCATATCGGCCGATTTGCTGCAGCCTTATCTGATCAAGATCGCCATCGATGACGTATTTACCGCTGAGCATGCTGATTACCGGTCGCTGCTGCTGCTTTGCGGCATCTATCTCCTGTTGGCAGTCGTCAGCTTCGTCTTCACGTATCTGCAGAACAATTTGCTGCAAAAAATCGGGCAGAGCATCGTGGCCGGCATCCGCAGCGGCATGTTCAGGCATATGGTGAAGCTGTCGGTTTCCTACTTTGACCGCGTGTCGACCGGCAGCCTCATTACGAATGTGTCCAGCGATACGGAAGGCTTGAACCGATTTTTCAATCAGGTATTGGCCAGCCTGCTGCGGGACAGCTTGACTCTCTTGATCATCATTGTGCTGATGTTTCAGCTGGATATCAGACTGACCTTGTTCTGTTTGCTGGTCCTGCCTGTCATTACGATGATCGCGTACGGCTTCCGGTCCTATATGCGGACAACGTATCAGATGGTCCGGACGGCCTTGTCGCGGATGGTCGCATTCGCCGCGGAGAATCTTTCCGGCATGAACCTCATTCAGGTGTTCCATCAGGAGAAGGAGCAGCAGCGGCAGTTTACCGAGCGAAACGATGCCTTCTACCGCACCAACCTGCGGGAAGTCCGCACAATGGTGCTGTTTAACCGGTTGTTTGATATTCTCGGCAACCTGTCCGTGGCGTTTGTCGTCTGGCTCGGCGGCCGCGCTGTGCTGGGAGGTCATATCGAATTCGGCGTATTGTACGCGTTCATCACCTATATCCGCCAGTTTTTTCAGCCGATCAACTCGATCACCCAGCAGTGGAATACGATTCAGTCGACCATCGTGTCCGTGAACCGGATCTGGAGCATATTCGAAGTGTCGCCTGATGTGCGCGATCCGGAGAAAGCCGCATCTGCTGAGAAGGCTGGGGTCGAGGGCAAAGTGGAATTCAACAGCGTAACCTTCGGCTACGGCAGCGGCCATAAGGTGTTAACTGATATTGATCTGAATATCCGGCCAGGCGAATTGCTGGGAATCGTAGGCGCCACCGGAGCCGGCAAGAGCTCCTTGATCAGCCTGCTGTGCCGCTTCTACGATGTGAAGGAAGGCAGCATCCGCATTGACGGAACCGACATCCGCAGTCTGAAGCAGGAAACGCTGCAGCGGATCGTCGGGCTCGTGCAGCAGGAGCCGTTTCTCTACTCGGGAAGCGTGCTTGACAACATCCGGCTGTTCGATGAAACGATTCCCGTGGAGACAGTTATTCGCGCCTGCGAGCATGTCGGAGTGGATCAGCTAGTGCGGCGGATGAAGCATGGCTACGAAACCCGGCTTGCCGAGAGCGGCACAGGACTGTCCTCCGGTGAGAAGCAGCTGATTTCGTTTGCCCGCATTATCGTCTTCCAGCCGAAAATATTGATTCTTGACGAAGCGACCGCCAATCTTGATTCCCATACGGAGCAGCTGCTCCAGTCCGCGCTGCGGATCGTATCGGAGGGCAGGACGACTTTGGTCATTGCGCACCGCCTGTCAACGATCCGGAGATCCGACAGAATCATTGTTCTGGATCGGGGCCGCATCGTGGAGGAGGGTGCCCATGACCGATTAATGGAGCTGAACGGTTATTATGCGAGGCTGTATTTGAATGCGCAAGGCGTGCTTGTTTAGCAGATCGCTTATCCCGAACCGCTTTTACGGGCGGTCCGGGAATTTTTTGTTTTTGCTGGTTAATAAGAATGGGAGGCGGTTAGATGGAAATTTATCGCATTGGCGTATTGGAAGGGGACGGGATCGGACCGGAAATCGTCGCTGCGGCGGTAAAGGTGATAGGGGCTGCGGAGAGAAGCTGCGGGCTCGAGCTGCTGGATTGGGTAAGGCTGCCGATGGGGCTTGAAGCGATCCGGCAGTATGGCGACCCGCTGCCGCAGGCGACGAAGGATGCGCTGCAGAATTGCAGCGGCTGGTTGATGGGACCTCATGATTCCGTTTCCTATCCGGAGGAACACCAAACCGGCCGAAATCCGAGCGGCGAGCTGCGGCACAGCTTCGACCTGTTTGCCAATATCCGGCCGAACCGGAAGCTGCCCGGTATCGACAGCGTAGCGAAGCAGGCGGATCTCGTTATTTACCGGGAGAATACGGAGGGCTTCTATGCTGACCGGAATATGGCGTACGGAACGGGAGAATGGCAGGTGACGCCTGATGTTGTCATTTCGGCCGGCGTCTTTACACGCAAAGCAGCCGAACGGATTGCCCATGCTGCCTTTCAGGCGGCAATGTCGCGCCGGAAGCATGTTTCCATTATCCACAAGGCTAATGTGATCAAGCTCGGATATGGCTTGTTTCTCGGCGTTTGCCGGGAAGTCGCATCACAGTATCCCGATGTGCGGGTGGACGATTACCATATCGACGCCGCCGCAGCCCATCTGGTCAGAAGGGCAGGGGACTTCGACGTCATTCTGACGACGAACATGTTCGGCGACATTCTGTCCGACCTTGCGGGAGAGCTGGTTGGAAGCTTGGGAATGGCGCCGGCGATCAATGCGGGCGATCACTTTGCAATGGCGCAGGCCGCTCACGGCTCGGCGCCGGATATAGCGGGCCGGAATATCGCGAACCCGATCGGGATATTGTTATCCTCGGCATTGCTGCTGGAATGGCTGGCCGGCCGGCACGGGGATTCGCGTCTGCAGCGCATAGCGGAACAGATTGTACGGGGAGTCGAGGGTGCAGCTGCCGCAGGCATCCGCACCGCCGACCTGCATGGCACAGCCTCCACGAGCGAATTCGCGGAGGCTGTCATCCAATCTATGGATAGGTCTTAGTTAAGAAAATTGCTTTACCGGCAAGAATGGCGATAACCGGTTCTTCCTGACTGATGGATATCTAAATCGTTTCGATGGGGAACAGCTCGGTGGACAAATAACGTTCTCCGGTATCCGGCAGCAGTACGACAATGTTTTTCCCGGCATTCTCCGGTCGGTTGGCAATCTGAACAGCCGCATAGACAGCCGCGCCGGAGGAAATGCCGACAATCAGTCCTACGCTTCTCGCCAGCTTGCGGGTCGTCTCGAGCGCATCTTCGTTGGTCACGGCGATGATTTCGTCCGCTATATGGCGGTGAAAATTATCCGGTACGAAGCCCGGACCGATTCCCTGGATTTTGTGGGGGCCTCTCTCCCCGCCCGACAGGACAGGGGAGCTGAAAGGCTCAACCGCAATAATCCGGACCGAAGGCTTCCGCTCTTTGAGGACTTCGCCGACACCGGAAATTGTGCCGCCGGTTCCGACGCCGCCAACGAAAATATCGACCGATCCGTCCATGTCCCGCCAAACTTCCTCTGCCGTTGTTCTGCGGTGGATTTCCGGGTTGGCCGGATTCTGGAATTGCTGCGGTATGAACGAGTTCGGAGTCGCCGCTGCGAGCTCCTCGGCCTTCTTGATCGCGCCGGCGATGCCTTCCGCGCCGGGCGTGAGAACAAGCTCGGCCCCCAGGGCAAGCAATATTTTTCTCCGCTCGATACTGAACGTTTCGGGAAGCGTAATGGTCAATTTATAGCCGAGCGCGGCCGCCGCGAAGGCGAGGGCGATCCCGGTATTGCCGCTTGTGGGCTCGATAATGACCGTATCCTTGTTGATGACGCCGCGTTCCTCCGCATCCTTGATCATGGCGAAGCCGATCCGGTCCTTGACGCTTCCGGCGGGATTGAAATACTCCAGCTTGGCGATCAGTACAGCGCCGACATTGTATTTGGCATTGAAATTTCTCAGCTCCAGCAGGGGCGTATTGCCAATCAGCTGGGTGAGGTTGGTAGCGATTTTGGCCATCGTGGTGAGCTCCTGTCCTAGTGGATTATCGTTAAGGTGCCGCAGCGGCTTCTTCCGGGCCGATGCTGTAGGAATTGGCCGGGCGTGCCAGACCGTAATGCTCCCGAAGGGTCCTGCCTTCGTAAGCGGTGCGGAAGATACCGCGGTTCTGCAGCTCGGGTACGACCTTGTCGACGAAGATATCGAGGCCGTCCGGGTAGATGGGAGGCATAAGGTTGAAGCCGTCAGCTGCTTGGTTCTCGATCCAGAGCTGAATGACATCCGCGACTTCAATCGGTGTGCCGGTACAGGTCAGATGGCCCGTGCGCTTGCCAGCCGGTTCACAACCTGGCGGAGCGTCAGGCTGGAATCGCTGCGCAGCATATCCAATATAAGCTGGTGCCGGCTTTTGCTGCCGTTGACGGATTCGATCCCTTTCGGGTCGATAATAGGCGGGATCGGGCCGTCAAGCGGAAAGCCGGTCAAGTCAACGCCGAAGCGCTCGGACAGCTTGGCTACGGCGTCATGGATATCGTGAAAGGCGTTCAGCTCATCTTCGAGCTCCTGGGCTTCAGCTCTGGTGTGACCGATAATCGGGCTGAAGCCCGGCAGGACGACCAATTCGTCAGCACTGCGTCCATATTTCGCCAGCCGGCCTTTGACATCCGCATAGAACGCCTGGCCTTCGGCCAGTGTAGGCTGTGCAGTGAAAATGACTTCCGCCGTCCGGGCTGCCAGCTCGCGGCCGCTGTCTGAAGAACCCGCCTGTACCAGAACGGGATAGCCTTGAGGCGGACGGGGGATGTTGAGCGGCCCTTTCACGCGGTATACGCTGCCCTCAAAATTGATCTCATGCAGTTTGGCTTCGTCTACGGAGATGCCGGAGGCTTTGTCGAAGATGAGCGACTCTTCCTCCCAGCTGTCCCACAGCTTTTTTGTTACTTCGACGAATTCCTCCGCCCATTTGTACCGCTCCGAATGCTCCAGATGCGATTCCTTGCCGAAGTTGAAGGCTGTCGCATCCGTATGTCCGGTAACGATATTCCAACCCGAGCGGCCCCCGCTGATATGATCCAAAGAAGCGAATTTGCGGGCGACATGGAACGGCTCGTTGTAGGTTGTTCCGACAGTGCCAATGAGACCAAGATGTGTAGTGGCCACGGAGAGAGCGGAGAGGAGCGTGAAAGGCTCAAGCCGGCGTCCCGTACCGACATAGCCGTCTGCCATGAAGACGGAATCAAGCAATCCGCGTTCGGCGGTTTGCGCCAATTGTTTGTAATACCCAAAGTCGAAGGTGAGTTCGGGCGTCGTTTTGGGATGCCGCCAGGCGGCGGCATGATGGCCTGCCTGCCGAAGAAAAACATTCAAATGCACCTGCTTCTTTGCTTTGCCCATTAAGCTGAAACCCTCCCTGTATTTTTTGTGCTTCCTCACTCGCCTGCAAGCACCAAGAATTCCGACCATGAAGGCGCGCTTACGCTCATCGTTATGCCAGACAACCGCAAAAAAAAGGAGAACACAATTTAATCCTTGTGTCTCCAGCGGTCTGGTCAACTATATACTTGTAATCCTAGTGGAATAATAAGTTAAATGTTATCACCAATCGGAAAAGGCGTCAATGACTGACTGTATCCTTCATGTGCAAAATCGTTTTCCACATCTTGACACAGATTACGGACGATGCTATATTCTAAATCATAGTTTATTCATTGGATTACTAGTAAATAATCGACCGGTCGACCGGAGAGACGTAAGAAGCTGCGCCTCTCCGGTCATTTTGCTATCCATAACAGGGGGTGACTGCAGACGCATTTATTCATTTTTACCAATTCCCAAATAGAAGGAGCGTGCATTTAAGTGAGCATCTCATTGAAGAAATTCGGCAGGACAGGTCTGAAAGTATCCGAGGTGGCGCTGGGAACAATGGCGTTCGGCCGCTGGATCGATGAGTCGAAATCGGCGGAGGTGCTTGATTCGGCGCTCGATGCCGGAATTAATTTTATCGATACGGCTGACGTATATGGCAAAGGAACCGACCTTGGCAACCCGCAGGAGAGCGGCCAATCGGAAGCGATACTTGGCCATCTGCTGGGTGCCCGCAGGCATCGGATTATTCTGGCGACCAAGGTGCATGGACGCGTCGGCAGCGAGCCGAACGACCAGGGCCAGAGCCGCTACCACATTATTCGCGCCGTAGAGAACAGCCTGCGCCGCCTTAAAACCGATTATATCGATCTCTATCAGGTTCACCGTTTCGATAAAGAGACGCCGCTCGAGGAATCGCTGCGCGCGCTTGACGATCTTGTCCGCCAGGGCAAAGTCCGCTATATCGGGGCTTCCAACTACGCCGCATGGCAGCTTGCCAAGGCTCACGGCATATCGGCTCAGCTGGGTCTGCACCGTTACGAGAGCAACCAGCCCGAATACAGCCTCATAGCCCGGGGGATCGAGCAGGAGCTGCTTCCGTTTGCAGCGTCCGAAGGCTTGGCGATCATCGCATACAGCCCGCTCGGCCGCGGTGTGCTCACAGGCAAATACCAGTTCGATCAGGCGCCGCCGGCCGGCTCCCGCGGTGCTGCGGGAGAAGCGCGGATCAAGTCGCTGCTGGAAAACGAACGCAACTTCCAGATCGTAGAGGGGCTAAAGCCGATCGCAGCAAGGAAAGGATGGACGCTGGCGCAGCTGGCGCTGACCTGGGTCATCAGCCAGCCGCATGTAACGTCCGCTATTCTTGGTGCTTCAAGCCCGCAGAATATAACGGATTCCGTTGCTAAAGCGGCGGAGAAGCTGACTTCCGAAGAGCTTGCGGAAATTGACGAGATTACGCGGGGCGTTCCCGGCAGTCTAAAGACGCTGCGTGAAACGACGGCTGCAAAGTCATAATGGAACGAATATAATTGGGAATCACTCGTATCGAGCCCGCCTGATATGCAATTCGTGTAGAAGAGGAAAGAATTCCATAAACGAACAGGAGAGGATCGAAAAGTGGCGAAAGGACTGGAATTGGACGAAGTCTGGATCAGACAGGTCGAGGAGCAGGTCAACGGATTGGAATATGGCTCTGTTCAAATAACGGTGCATGACGGAAGGATTGTCCAGATTGAACGGACTGACCGCAAAAGGTTCGAAAATAATACGTCCGGCGGTGTCAAAAAACAATCCCCCCGTACGTAGATAGTAAACAGGAAATGAATAAAGCCAGCCCATTCTTAATGAGAATGGCTGGCTTTATTACTTTTGGAGGACGATTGACTTTCCATATAGAGTTGCCAGTTATGCGAGACTCGCCTGTATACCTGTCCCGGATGCCGGGCGAGAGCTGGTCTATATTTAGGGATAATCAAATGCCGATAGTCGGCAAATCGTCGATGGATCAGCCAGGAATGAATAGGGGCTTGTCATTCGCAATATATTAATATTTTTGACTATTGACAGGAAGGCTGTGTGCGGTAATGTTTAAATAAAGCAAGTCGATATTCGATCGGATTTGATGGGGGGCATCATTTTTGGCCGGTTGCCGATTTAAGTTATTAGGCAGTTTGCAAATCGCGCTCGATGACGAGGTGATTACGCCGCTTCCCGGCGGGAAAGCCAGGCTGCTGCTGGCGTATTTAATCCTCTCATTTGACATGCCGCAGAGCAGGAGGCAAATTGCTTTTGATTTTTGGCCGGATTCCACCGAGAAACAGGCCCTTTCCAATTTACGCAAGGTCATCCACGATCTTCGTGAAAGCTTTCCGCAAATGGACCCCTATCTGAAGATTACCCCCGCATATTTGCAATGGAATAATGAATTGCCCTGTTATTCGGATGTGTACGAATTTGAACAGGCGGCGAAGGGCCAAAGCCTGCATACGCTGCAAGAAGCGGAAGAGCTGTACCGGGGGGAGCTGCTGCCCGGATATTACGAGGATTGGCTCAATGCGAAGCGGGAATTGCTGGCGCAGCTGTATGCTGATGTTCTTGAGAAACTGATCGTCATATTGGAAACGCAAAGGGAATATTCGTCAGCCTTATTTTTTGCCAATAAGCTGCTGATCCAAAATAGATTAAGAGAGGAAACTTACCGCACGCTGATGAGGCTGTACGCCTTGAAGAACGATATGGCCGGCGTCGCGCAAACCTATCAGCAGCTGCAGGGTGTTCTGGAGGCCGAATTCGGAATCGGTCCTGCGGAGGCGACCCTGCAGCTATTTGAAAGACTTGTGCAGAACAGATGCGGACATGCGGCTGCCGTGCACAGCGAAACCCCGTTCATCGGCAGAACCGCAGAATGGGAAAGCATGCTGAGCGTTTGGAAGCAAGCCGCGGCAGGCCAGTCCTCTCTGATTGTATTGAAGGGAGAGGCGGGAATCGGCAAAACCAGATTGTCCCGTGAATTTATGGCATGGGTGAAAGGGCGGGGAATTCAAACGGTTTTTGCCGGCTGCTATCTATCGGTAAGGTCCATGTCCTATACGCCGGTGACAAGCTGGCTGAGAAGTCTTCCCCTGCCGCAGCTGAATCCGGTCTGGCTTTCCGAATTAGCCCGTTTGCTGCCGGAGCTTCTTGAGGAATACCCGGACCTGGCGGCGCCAAATCCCGTTCAGGAAAATTGGCAGCTGAACAAATGGTATGAGGCGATCGAACGGATGCTGCTTGCCGAGCAGCCGCTGCTGCTCATCCTGGACGATATCCAATGGAGCGACACGGAAACGCTCCAGCTTATTTCCTTTCTTCTGCGCGGCGATTCCAGGACCAAACTGCTCATGGTCGCGACAATGCGGACAGACGAGGACGCAAACGGGGCTGTCACACATTTGTTGTCCAGCCTGCGGACCGAACGGAAGCTGACGGAAATCGAGCTTGCTCCCTTCAGCGAAACAGATACGAAACGGCTGATGACAGCGACGGTCGGCGATGTCCTCGCCGACCGCCATTCATCCGGTTTATATGCAGAGACGGGCGGCAATCCATTATTTATAGTAGAAACGATGAGGGAGTGGCAAACAGGCAGCGACAAGAACGAATTTCGTCTTTCGCCAATGGTAATCACCGTCATCGAGAACCGCTTAAGCAGGCTCTCGCCCATTGATCGCCAGCTTGTATCGGCCATGGCCGCAATCGGCAGGCCTGCATCGGCAGCGTTTATGACGATCCTGACGGATATGGAAGAGGAAGCTGTTCTGGAACGGATAGAGCAGCTCGTGCTGGTTAAGGTTCTGCAGGAAACGGGGGACGGGAAGTACGATTTTGCACATGATATGATCAGGGAATCCGCGTACAAGCTGAAAAGCGAGAGCAGGCGCCGCCAATGCCACCGGCAGATTGCACGCAGCCTGAACGTTTTTCATCATGGACAGACTGAAACCGCTGCCGCGGAAATCGCCTTGCACTTTGAGCTTGCGGGCATGAACAGGGAGGCTATTGTCTATTATGAAATGGCCGCATTGGCGGCGGAGAAGATTTACGCCAATGAAACGCGGATCAACTATTATCAGAAGCTGTGCATTCTGCTGCCTTTCGGGCAGATTTTGCCCATTCTGATGAAGCTTGGCGAGGCCTTGATCATCACAGGAAACTGGAAAGAATCGGAGAGGATTTATAAACAATGGTTTGAACGTTCGGGAGGCTCCGCAACGATTCAGGAACGATCCCTCTGCGACGTTGCGCTGGGTAACTGTCTGCGAATGCAGGGAAAATATGAGGAAGCAAGCTTTCATTTGAAACGGGCGCTGCGCTGCTTTGAGCTGCTGGACGACTATTCCGGACTCAGCACCGTCTATGTAACGCTTGGTACTCTGCATTACTATAGAGGGAAGTACGACGAGGTACTCTACTATCTGATGAAAAGGATGGAATTGCCCGGTATCGGAAACCAAACCAGGGAGGATTGCCGATCCTTCGGTATTATTGGTCACATCTATTATGACCGCTGCGAGTACGATCAGTCGATTCATTGGATCAAGAAACAAATCGCGCTAGCAACGGAGACCGGAGACAAGTATACGATCGAGCAAGCTATGGGCGTATTGGCGATGGTGTATATGGACATGGATGAAATGGATCTGGCCTTCGGCTTCATTGCCGATAAGATGGAGATCAGCAAATCGATCGGAGATCGTATGGGCTTTGCCATTGCTCACGGCATGCTGGGCAAATATTATCTTTGTCACGGCGAGCTTGAACAAGCGGCGCCCTGCATCGCTTTTTGTCTGGAAGAAGCCGTATGGGTCAAGGACTTGCGAATTGCAGGCATCATGCTTGGCTTTGAAGGGTTGAGCCTTCTGGCGCGGCAGCGGCTGGAGGAGGCTGATCTTATGCTTGGCCGCTCGGTTCGGCTGTTCAAACAGCTGAGCACCCCTTACTTTGCTTCCGAAGCGCTTTATTCCATGAGCTTGCTGAAGCAGAGACGGCAGCAATTCGACAGCGCTGTGGAGACGGCAGAGGAAGGGCTGGGGCTGGCAAATCGGCTGAAAAGGAGAGATATGCAATTCAGGCTCAATCTGCTTCTCATCCGGTTGAAGGCAGATTTAAGTCAGATCACGCCCGCCGAACAAGCGGATGAGCTGCAGCGGATGCTGGAGCACTTTCCCGGCCAGCAGGAAAAGGCTGCCATTCGATTCGCCATATGGAAGCTGGATCCCGAATCGTCAGAGCAGCGGACCGCCGCGCTTTCGTTGAACGAAGATCGTTACCGGAAATCGGGTAAACAGGAATATCTCGACCGCTGCCGCGAGCTAAGCGGTCTGTGCCATGCCGCCGCCGCGCATCCGCTGCCGAAGCATACAACCGAGATCATCCGATCCAAAAGAATCTCACCGGGCATGCTGGATGAAATCGACCGTTTTTTAAACGGCTGATAAATGTGAAACGCTTTTGAAGCGCTCCCTTCTTTAGGATATATCTAAAGGGGGGATTTTTTATTCAGATAGCCATAGAAGCTGGAGATTGATTGCGCCACCGATACAGCAGTTGTCCAAACCATTATGGAAGGATGAATTTCATTGAAGCTGAATTTTACGAAAAAGAGAACGTTTAAAATTGGTGTTTTGTTCGCAGCTGCCATTATCGCGAGCTCGTTGGGATCCGCATATGCAGCGGTCAAGCTGGAGCCGATCAATGCTTTTCTTAACCGGAGCGTGTCGTTTGTGCTGAAGGGTGAACTATGGCAGCCCAAAGATCCATCCGGCAAATCGCTGGCGGCAATCAGTTATAATGGAAGCACCTACTTGCCTGTCCGCGCTTTGTCTGAAGCGCTGAAAGTCCCGATCGACTATGACGCTGCCGATCAAAAAATTTATATCGGAGGAAAACTCGGAGAAAAGACGCCGATTTTTGCCGCACCGATGGAGATCGACAACATCTACGCCATTTTGACCAAAGACCCCAAAGAAACAAAGGTGAAAGATAAACAGTTCCAGCAGGTTTTGAAGATTGACCAGTACGGGGATGTTATTTTTACGATTGACCGTAAATACAAGCGTCTCGTCCTGGATGCCGCTGTCATTAGCCCCGGAGAATATGATGTGGAATATTCGCTTTATAACGTGGGGGATGATGCAGGATCGACAACCTCGACTGTCCTGGAAACTCATGCTGTCAGCCCGGAAGATGATGTGAAGCAGCTTATATTCAATGTAGAGGGTCTGGAAAAAATTAAAATTCATGTGCAAAGCCATAATTTAAATCCATATATTTATGCCCGGATTATGGATACGTCTTATTTCGATAACGGGGATCCTGCCGCTGGCGCAGCAAGCAGCAAATGAAATGACACTTAATAGCCATACACACTAAAAAAGGGATCGTTTGATCGGCCGCTGTTTCGATTTCCGGACTGCTTCCCTCCGCTGCCGGAGCGGAGGGAACGCGTCAGGCGGGCATGCAGGGTAAGCAATCTAGACGTGGAACTTACATCTCAGAAGAACAGCCTATAATTATTTCATAGTGAAATATTACCTGCAAGAGCATTTTCATAAAATACATAATTGCTATTGTCAAACATCATTTAAGATATTATACTTGTACACAAGCCGCATCTGGTATCGATACCAGATCGTTCTCAAACATTTCGGGGGCTTAAGGAGGAGTATTTATGGTATCGATACCAGATTCAAATCTGGTATCGATACCATAGAATTTTTTATTCAAAGCAGGACTGAAAAGGCGGTGGTTTAACAGGCTTGATGAATCGAATTTTTCGTGTCAAGCATGGGAATACTTACGTAAACAGCATGAAAAAGCAGCAATAACTGATTTTCGGATACCTTACATTTCTGAATTTATCAAATCGGAGGAACACAACAAATGAAATCTAAAGCCTTGTTCGGCGTTCTGTTAGCAATGTGCTTTGTTCTTGTCGTGACCGCATGCGGTCAAAATAATACGAATACCAATACGGGTAACAATAATGCTGGAAGTGAAAGCGCTGCAAACGGAAAAATTACATTGGATCTCTGGTATTGGAACGGCGCGATATCCGATTCAACAATAGAGGCTGCCAAGAAAAACTTTCCTAATATCGATATAAAGGCGGAGAAGCTTCCGTCCGGACCTGACTATTTGACCAAATTAAAAACCACTATAGCCGGCGGCGGAAGCGGACCGGATATTGTCGCAATGGACAGCTGGGTTTCATCCATGCTGGAGTATAAAGACAAATACGTCAATCTGTATGATCAGGGAGCACGCGATATTCAATCCCAATATCTGGACTGGAAATGGAAAATGGCAGCAACCAGCGATGATCAGTATCTGATCGGGCTGCCGATTGACGTCGCACCGGTTGTCCTTTATTACCGCAGCGACTTGTTCGCGAAGGCGGGAGTGCCAAGTACGCCGGAAGACATCAAGAGTCAAGTGAAAACCTGGGATGATTACATGAATCTTCTCCAGAAGGTTAAGGATAAAACAGGTACGCAAACCGGAACGCTCGTAGATATATTCAGAAGTCTTCTGGGTCAGAACAGTAAAGGCTTCTTCGATGAAGGCGGCAATTACATTGGCGATCAGGATCACATCAAAAGCGTCTGGGATGATTCGGTACAAGCCTATAAAGCAGGTTTGACATTCCCTTACTCCAGCGATTCCGAGAAGAATGCCGCGATGAATAACAGTAAAATTTCTTCGTTTAGCGGGGCTTCATGGGCAGTGGGAGACTTGGTTGGTGCGGCACCCGACACGAAGGGGAAATGGAGTATTGCTTATCCGCCGGTTGGCGTAGGCAATCAGGGAGGTTCCTTCTTCGGTGCCTTGAAATCGAGCAAACATCCGAAGGAAGCCTATGAAGTCATTAAATTCCTGGTCAGCCCTGACAATCTTGTTAAGGGATATAAGGAATTCGGTAATTATCCTTCTACACCTGCTGTCTACTCGAATCCGGAAATGGAGAATAAGAATGAATTTTTCGGAAATCAGGATCTGAGCCCCATATTTGCCGATGCGGCGAAGGATGTTAAAGTCGCGCATACGGATCCAAGAGACGATATGGTCCTTAATTTATTGGTTCAGGATCTCGGTTATGTAGATACGAAGAAACAGGATCCCGAGAAGGCATGGACAGACGCGCAGGATCAAATTAAACGCCAGCTGTCGCACTAAGCGTTAGCCACCTTGAAATAGGGAATCAAATAAGGGTTGAGGCGGGCGGGATTTGAAGCCTGCCTCGCCCGCATTCGTGGAGGAGTAATATGGGAGGCCTTTTAAAAGAGATTTATAAAAGCAGGATGTTTTATCTGTTTATTTCTCCTTTCTATATCTTGTTCTTAGTTTTTTCCGTGTTCCCCATTTTCTTCTCCATTTATCTTTCTGTTCACAAATGGGATGGAATCGGGGAAATGACGCCTGTAGGCTTCGACAACTTTGTTTACATGTTTCACGATCCCACTTTCTGGCAGGCATTAATCAACAACGTCGCGCTCTGGTTATTATCTAATGGACCTATGCTAGTCATCGCTTTGATCGTAGCGTTTGTGATTAATCTGTCGATCGTGAATTTCAAGGGATTTTTTAGAATCGCCTATTTTCTGCCGAATATAACGGCTATGGTTGCCGTTGTCATAATATTTCAGTCTATGTTTGGCAATGAGTACGGGCTGATCAACTTTTTCTTTGAAAAGCTTGGGATTGATAAAATTGCCTGGTTCAATAGCAGCGCCGGTGTCAGGACCGTCATTGCCGCAATGATTGGCTGGAGATATATGGGCTACAATGCCATCATTTTTTTATCCGGCTTGCAGAGGATTCCCAAGGACTTGTATGAAGCGGCAAATCTTGACGGTGCCAGCGGATTCCAGATTTTTACCAAGATTACGATTCCAATGCTTAGACCGATTATCCTGTTCTCCGTTATGATGTCTACCATCGGCGGCTTTCAGATTTTCACGGAGCCTCAGGTGCTGGCAGGGAATCAAGCTCCTTACCCGGGCTCTGATACTATCGTGCTTTATATGTACCGGGAAGGCTTCACCTATCAGAATTATGGATATGGCGCAGCTGTATCATGGGTGCTGTTCTTCATTATTGGTATCATATCGTTATTGAACTGGAAAATCTTTAATAAATCAGACGATTAATACTAAAAGGAGCATAATAAGATGATTTCAAAAAAAATATTCGTGCATACTTTTTTGTTAATCGGTGTTATATTTTCTATATTTCCATTTTATTGGCTTGTAGTCATGTCAACGAATGAAACAAGCGCGATTTTTGCGTTTCCTCCGAAGCTGACTTTCGGCGGTTATTTTGTGATGAACTTTAACCATGTCATGGACAATATCAATTTTACACGGGCTTTCCTGAACACGGTGTTTATTGCTGTGATCAGCACTACACTGCAGCTGTTTTTCAATTCATTGACCGGATTTACTTTCGCCAAATTCAAGTTTCCGGGCTCCAAGGCGCTGTTCTATTTAATGATCCTGACGATGATGATTCCCGCACAAATGCTGCTTGTGCCACAATTCATTATTATCAAGGAGTTGGGGTGGCTGGGGAGCTACAAGGCGCTCATTGTTCCGAGTATAGCAAGCGCGTTAGGGATTTTCTGGATCAGGCAGTATGCGCTGGCCATTCACGATGATTTGCTTGAGGCTGCGCGTATCGATGGCTCCAGCAAATTCGGGCTTTATTGGCGTGTTGCGCTTCCCATCCTGAGGCCTGCCCTTGCGTTTCTGGCCATCACGACCTTCATGGGAGTTTGGGAAGATTACTTATGGCCGCTGATTGTCCTGACGGACACGTCCAAATTCACGTTGATGCTGGCGCTGCAGCAGTTAAAGTCGGCTCATACGGCAGATTACTCCATGGTTATGACAGGAACGCTTATGGCGACCGTTCCATTGATCATCTTCTTCCTGCTGGTTAGCCGGCAGTTCATTGCCGGGATCATGGAAGGAGCGGTTAAAAGCTAAAAGCGCAGATATCGAGTAAGGTTCAGTTATTCAGAAGGCAGGGTGACAATAATGGCGCCGAAGATTAAAGACGTCGCTAGGCAAGCGGGCGTCTCTGTAACGACAGTTTCGAGGGTATTGAATGGCGAACGGTATGTCAAAGACGATCTGAAGGAAAGGGTACAGCGGGCGATTGCCGAGCTTGGCTATACACCCAGTCATATCGCCAGAAGCCTTGTACTGAAAAAAACGAACCTTATTGGCGTAATCGTTCCCGATATTACATCGAGCTTCTACTCCACAATCCTGAGCACGATTGAGAAAACCGCAAGCCTCAATGATTACAATCTTATGCTGTGCAATATTATTGAGGATAACGATAAAGAACTGAAATATTTGCAGGTATTCAAGCAGATGCGCGTCGATGGCATTATTATCATGCATGAGAAATTAAGCGATGAAATTCGGGAGCTTATCATGAGCCTTGACATTCCGCTCTTGTTCTCCAGTGTGAAGCCGGCGAATCAGCCGTTTGTTTCCGTCATTATAGACGATTACGCGGCATCCTATGATGCAACGCGATATTTGATCGGACTTGGACACAAGCGAATCGGATTTCTTGGCGGAGATATGAGTGACGTCACCTCAGGACAAAACCGTTACATCGGTTACACCGACGCGCTGGCCGAGAGCGGTATCCCGGTCGCTATCGACTATATCCGTTTCGGTGATTACAAAACCCAAAGCGGTTATAATTTAATGAAAGAATTTCTGAATTGTGATACGCGTCCGACGGCCGTTTTTGCTGTCAGTGACGATATGGCTGTCGGCGCCATGAACTGCATCCATGACCACGGGCTGAAGGTTCCGGAGGATCTATCCGTAATTGGCTTTGACGGAAGCCAGCTGACGGAGCAGGTGCGTCCGCAGTTGTCGTCTATGGAGCAGCCTATCCTGGAGATGGGCAAAGTGACGATTGAGAAGCTGCTTGATATGATTTCAGGTAACGAAGGCTCACCAGTGAATGACGTTATTCTGAAGCATAAATTAGTGGTGCGTGACAGCTGCAAGGCTTATCAGGAGCATGTTTGAATAAAGATAAAGATAAAGAAACCAAATCATAAGCGATTGGAAGAGGGAGAAAGAGTTGGAAACATTTGATGCTGTTGTAATCGGCGATGCTAATATCGATCTTGTGGTAGTAGGGTCCGGCCAGGTTCCCGAGTCTGGTCAGGAAGTTTTTGTGGACAATATGATGATCCACTTGGGCGGGGGAGCCGCTTTATTCTCGGTTTCTCTCGCAAAGCTAGGCCTTCAGGTAGCCTTTAACGGTGTTTTGGGGGATGATGCCAACGGACATTTTATTCGGAATCGTTTTGCCGAATATGGTATCGATACCAGAATGATTCAAACGAGTCAAATCCACAGTACCGGCATCTCCATTGCATTCAATCCGGAAACGGATCGATCCTTCATTACATATGCGGGATCGAATATGGAGCTGCAGGTAGACAAACTGGATCTGGACCAAATTTCCCAAGGCAAGCATGTTCATATCACCGGATATAAAGGAAGACGGAATCATGAGCAGTATGTGAAATTAGCCCGGTCGCTCAAGGAAAAGGGAATTACTCTGTCCTGCGACGTAGGCTGGGATGATTCCGGAGAATGGGACAAAAGCATATTTGACTTTATGCGGTATTTTGATGTTTTCCTCATGAATGAAACGGAAGCTCTTCATTATACAGGACTTGAGAACAAGGAAGAGAGCCTTCGTTATATGAGCAAATATTGCAATCATGTGGTGGTGAAGCTTGGAGCGAGCGGCGCCATTGCCATGAAAGACGGGCTGCTGACCCGCAGCACGGCTTATAAGGTTAAAGCGGTAGATACAACCGGCGCAGGGGATTCCTTTAACGCGGGCTATCTATACGGTTTTTTATCGGGCAAGGATGTCGCTACCAGCCTTCGTTACGGAAATGCGTGCGGCGCACTCTCAGTTGGCGCTTACGGCGGAAGTACAAGCGCACCTGATCTTGAAGAGTTGAACGTATTTATCAATCAGCGCGAAGAGGGTTTGAGTGTATCTGACTCAACAAGATGAAGAGGGAGACCATACCGACAATGACATTGCCAGCGTCAGTTACAGCCTTGCTTGAAGAAGCGGAAACGAAGCTTGCTGCCCATCCCAAGCTGCTGCAAATGTTCAAGAATTGTTATCCGAATACGCTTGAAACGACGACAAAATTTCTGAGTGACCAATCCGTCTATGTCATTACGGGGGACATTCCTGCCATGTGGCTCCGTGATTCAAGCGCGCAGATCAGGCATTACCTGCCGCTCGCTGCCGGGGATCACAAGCTGCAGGAATTGTTTATAGGATTAATCCGCAGGCAAATCAATTATATTCATATCGATCCCTATGCCAATGCGTTCAACGAAGAAGCAAATGACAACCGGTATGATGAAGATTTGACCGAGCTTAACCCGTGGGTCTGGGAACGGAAATATGAGATCGACTCCCTTTGTTATCCGATTCAGTTAGCCTACTTGTTCTGGAGGGAGACGGGAAGAACGGATCTGTTCGATGATGCTTTTCAAGCGACAGTGTACAAGATTATTGACCTGTGGCGAACAGAGCAAAGACATGCGGAGCAATCTCCTTACCGGTTCGCACGCATCGATTGTCCGCCAAGCGATACGCTGCGCAATAACAGAATGGGGATGCCGGTCAATTATACGGGAATGACCTGGTCAGGTTTCCGGCCAAGCGACGATGCCTGCACCTTCGGTTATTTAATTCCCTCTAATATGTTCGCTGTCGTCGTGCTTCGTTACATCGAGGAGATTGCCAGTGAAATATGGAAGGATGCAAATGGTGCGAAGCTGGCGGCGGAATTGCGTGAAGAGATCGATTTTGGCATCCGGACCTACGGCATCTTTGTACATCCGAAATACGGAAAGATCTACGCATACGAAACAGATGGTTTTGGAAACCATAACCTGATGGATGATGCCAATGTTCCCAGCTTGCTGTCCATTCCTTATTTGGGCTACACGACCTGCGAGGATCAGATCTATCAGAATACGCGCCGTTTTGTGTTAAGCGCCGATAATCCTTATTACTATGAAGGTGAATTTGCAAAAGGAATCGGAAGTCCGCATACGCCGGAAGGTTATATTTGGCCAATCAGCCTGGCTATGCAGGCCCTGACATCGAAGGATGAGCGCGAAATAAGAGAAATCTTGACGACGCTGATTCAGACGGATGGGAATACGGGATACATGCACGAAGGCTTTGACAAGGATTGTCCCGAGAATTACACGCGCCCCTGGTTTGCCTGGGCTAACAGTCTGTTCAGTGAAATGATCCACGGCCTGATGAGAGACGGATACTTCGATTGATGTTTTTCCTTTAACAGAAAGGAATGGGATACATGATTCAAATCAAGAGATATTGGGAAGATCTGAATGTTCTTCAGGTGAACAGACAGCCTCCCAGGGCCTATTATATTCCCTATGCGGATGAACGGGCGGCGAAATCAGGCAAACGGGGACAGTCCCCCTATTATCAAACCTTAAACGGAAACTGGAAATTCCAATATCACGGAACGGTTCATGATGTGAAAGAAGCTTTTTATGAGGAGACTGCCGATGTTTGCGGGTGGGACGATTTAACGGTTCCGTCCTGCTGGCAGGTAAAGGGCTATGATCAGCCTCAATATACTAATTTCAATTATCCCTTTCCATGCGATCCCCCCTATGTTCCGGAAAATAATCCGGCCGGACTTTATGTGAGGGAGTTCAATGCGGCGCCAGTTGGATTAAATAAAGAACGATTTATTGTCTTTGAAGGGGTTAACGCCTGTTTTTACTTATGGGTTAACGGGCAGTTTGCCGGTTACAGTCAAGGCAGCCGCATGCCGGCGGAATTCAATATATCCCCGTTCCTTCGGGAGGGGAAGAATCGTATCGCTGTCATGGTGCTGAAATGGTGCGACGGCTCCTACCTGGAAGATCAGGATCTTTGGCGGTATACGGGTATATTCCGGGATGTATATTTGCTTGCGCGTGACGCTGTCCATATCCGGGATGTATTTAATAAACAAACTTTCGAGGACGGGTTCAGCAAGGCTGCACTGGTATCGGAGATTGATACGACAGGACCTCTGGAGGTTCGTGCTGAATTGAAGGATGCCAAGGGGCGCGTCGTCGCTTCGGCACAAGAGCATGTGGATGGCAAAGGCGCGCTCCGGTTCGAGCTGATAGATCCCGTCCTATGGAATGCCGAGAAGCCTTATCTATACCGCCTCTATGTTTATGGCGGCGGAGAAACGCTCCAGTTCCCGGTGGGCTTCAAGCAAGTTGCGATTGTGGATGGCGTATTTCTGATCAATGGACAGGCTGTCAAGCTTAAAGGCGTCAACCGGCATGACTCCCATCCGGAGCTCGGGCAGACGATTCCGGTCCAGCATATGATCAAGGACCTTATTCTAATGAAAAAACATAATATCAATACGATCAGAACTTCCCATTATCCCAATGATTCCCGCTTTATGGAGCTGTGCGATGAATACGGATTTTATGTTGTAGATGAAGCCGATCTGGAATGTCACGGAATCGGAAGCGCCGGCGATTTTCAAAATGGGGTTTTCCATAAGCTGTCCCGTGATCCGTCATGGGAGGAAGCGTTTGTGGAACGGGCTGTCCGAATGGTTGAACGGGACAAGAATCACCCATGCGTCGTAATGTGGTCATTGGGAAATGAGTCGGGGTACGGGGCCAATCATATCGCGATGGCCGAATGGACGAAATTGCGTGATGCTTCCCTTCCCATTCATTACGAGGGGGCAGCTCCCCATTACGAAGGCAGTCCTCATGTCGAATGCCTGGATCTGGAAAGCCGGATGTATACCTCTGTGCAAGAGATAGAAGCGTATGCCCGCGATGAGAATAACAAAAAGCCGTTGTTCCTGTGTGAATACAGTCATGCTATGGGTAACGGTCCCGGCGATTTGAACGATTATTGGGAAGCGATCTATCGCCATCCGAAGCTGATGGGCGGCTGCGTGTGGGAGTGGACTGATCACGGGATCAAGACAGAGACCAAGGACGGAACGCCTTTTTATGGTTATGGCGGCGATTTTGGAGATACACCCAATGACGGCAACTTCTGTATCGACGGACTTGTCACACCTGACCGCAAGCCTCACACGGGACTGCTGGAGCTCAAGAAGGTTATTGCTCCCATCCGGATCGAGGAACAAAACCTGCCAACCGGAGAGATTAAGGTCACGAACCTGTATGACTTTATTGATCTTTCCCATGCGGGCGTCTTCTGGAAGCTGGAACACGATGGACAGATGATTCACCAGGGACAGCTGGAGCTTGGCGGGATCGAGCCTCACAGCTCACGGATTGTGAGCCTTCCATACGAACTGCCGGAGGCGGTTAATGGACAGTATGTCCTCACCTTATCCTGCTGGCTGAAGGAAGAAACAGCCTGGGCGGAAGCCGGTCATGAAATCACGTTCCAGCAGCTGGAATGGATGAGCGGTGTACAGAGCGATCCGAAGCCTGAAGCGGTGCATGCGTGGCAGCCGCCAATTCAAGTGGAGCAGAAGGGCCATCGGCTGATGGTCGAAGGATTTGATTTCCAGCATGAGTTTGACTTGATTGAAGGTAATTTGCAGCGGTTGTCGAGGAACGGAGTGGAGATGCTGGATGCCCCCGCCCGGTTCTCGATCTGGCGGGCGCCGACAGACAATGATATGCATGTGAAGGAAAAATGGCGTGATGAAGGCTATGACCGGGCAATCACAAAGGTGTATCAATGCGATTGGGAACAAACCGGCGAAGGGGCAATCGAAGTCAGAACCCGGTTCTCAATAGGCGCTGTTTCCCGCTTTACGATCCTGCGAGGTGAAGCATGCTGGAGGGTGAGCCCGAGTGGAGCGGTCGATCTGCTGGTAAAGGTGAAGATGGGGGAGGAGCGCGAGTTTCCTTATCTGCCCCGCTTCGGACTAAGGCTGTCCATGCCGCAAGGGATGGAGGAAGTCGAGTATTCCGGCTTCGGGCCGCATGAGAGCTACATCGACAAGCGCCAAAGCGTCAGAAGAGGCCGGTTCCTGACAAGCGTTGACGAAATGTTCGAAAACTACATCATGCCTCAGGAAAATGGTGCGAGATATGGTACGGATTGGGCAATCCTATCCAATGAGCAGGGCATGGGCCTTCAATTCTCCGCATCGGAGGGATTCTCCTTCCACGCATCGCATTTTACGCCGGAGGACCTGACGAATGCCGCACACAGCTGGGAGCTGGCGAAGAGAAAGGAAACGATCGTCCATCTGGATTACCGGATGAGCGGCGTAGGCTCCAATTCCTGCGGACCGGAGCTGGCTGAGCCCTACCGTCTGAACGAAAAGGAATTCCAGTTCGAACTCAGGCTGAGGCCGCTGTTTAAAGAGGATGAATAAAAGCTCGCTAAGATATGCCAAGGAGGTAATAAGATGAAATATATGCAAATTGAAGGAGTAAACAAGCAAATTTCCCGCCTGATCATGGGGACAGGGGATTTGAGGAACTTGGGCGAGCCCGAGCGGATGATGCTGGATGCCTATATTCAAGCCGGAGGCAATGCTTTTGATACGGCTCATCAGTATCGGGGAAGAGAACAAATACTCGGGAGTTGGCTGGCTGAAAAGCAGCTGCGGGAGCAGGTCGTCATTCTTTCCAAGGGCGCCCATCACGATGACGGGAGTCCGGGCCCGCGGGTCAATCCGCAGGCGATCAGAAAAGATTTGATGGAGAGCCTGGAAAGGCTGGGCACCGATTATGTGGATTTGTACGCTCTTCACCGCGATGATCCGAGCGTAGCGGTCGGACCGATTATGGAGGAATTGAATGAGCATCTTCAAGCCAAGCGGATTCGGGCGATCGGCGCTTCCAACTGGTCGTACCAGCGCATCCAGGAAGCCAATGAATATGCCGCCGGGCACAAGCTGACAGGCTTTGCCTTCAGCAGCTCCAATCTGAGCCTGGCGAAGCCTATCGAACCCAGATGGGAAGGCGTTGTGTCGGCTGACGAGGATACCTGCCGCTGGCATGCGGGCAATCAGCTGCCGCTGTTGTCCTGGTCTGCTCAAGCGGGTGGATTTTTCTCGGGGAACTTTACGCCGGAGGACCGGTCCAATGAGGAAATGGTAAGAGTTTATTACAGCAGCGGCAACTGGGAACGGTACCGCCGCACCGTGAAGCTGGCGGAAGAGAAGCAGGTTACTCCTATACAAATTGCCTTATCCTATGTTCTCTACCAGCCTTTCCCGACCAGCGCAATTATCGGGCCGCGTAATCCGGAGGAGCTTGAGTCTTCCATTCTGTCGTTGAATCTTGAATTAACCGCACAGGAAGTGGAATGGCTGGATTTACAAAGGGAGGAAATTTCAAAATGATCAGACATCAACTGGCTGCACAGCTGTATACATTGCGAAACGAAATTAAACAGGATTTTGAAGCCGTCCTTCGAGATTTGAGCAAAATGGGTTGGGCTGCCGTTCAAATCGACGGGCTGCACGGCAACTCCGCCCGGGATATCTCTTCTCTTATGAAGGAGCTGGGATTGAAAACCGCAGGCATGCATGTCGGTCTTGAACGGATGAAGACGGATCTGGATGCTGTCCTTAAGGAAGCGGACCTGTTCGAAACGAAAGATTTCATCTGCCACTCGCTGCCGGATGGCCTGCAGAATCTTGAAGGGTACAGGAGTGTGCGGAAAGATCTGCTTGATGTAGCCGCCAAAGTAAAAGGCATGGACTACAGGGTGGGTTACCATAATCATGACTTTGAATTTCATACTCTGATCGACGGTAAGTTTGCTCTCGAATATCTGCTTGAGGATCCGTCCGTTTATGCGGAAATCGATACGTATTGGGTTCTGAAAGCCGATCAGGATCCGCTTACGTTCATTCGAAAATACGCTAATCGTATGCCGATTCTGCATTTGAAGGATATGACGGCAGACGATCGGCGAACATTCGCGGAAATTGGTACCGGCCTTATCGATTTTGCTCCCATTCTCCGCTGGGGCCTGGATCATGGAGTCGAATGGTTCGCCGTAGAACAGGATTACTGCCCGGGAAAACCAATGGACAGCTTGGCACTGAGCCTGGAAAATTTGTTGAAGCTGGAGCAGGAGCAGGCTCTCTAAAGTTGAATCCCGAAGGGTGAGGATGACATGTTATTTGCAGAAAAGAAGCTCAAGGCAAGGCTGCATGAGTTAAGCGAGACCCGCTATCGCAATCTTATACCGCTCGGGAGCTTCTCCGCAGCAGAGGACGAGCATGGCGCAGCAGGGGCAAGGCCGATGGACGTCCCTCCGACGTTTGAGCTGAAGACCGGAGACAGCTGGAGCGGCCGCGACCGGTATATCTGGCTCTCCCGCAGCATTGAGGTTCCTCAGGAATGGAACGGTAAAACGGTGCTTGCACTCTTCGACTTCGGTGAGACCGGCGGAGGCAACAATGAGGGCTTTGAATCGCTGCTTTACTGGAACGGCACTCCGTATCAAGGCGTCGATTCCTACCATCAGGAGGTTTTTCTGCCGGAGCAATCCGCCGGAACGTCCGGAAGATTGGATATCCGGCTGTGGTCCGGGCTGGACGGAGGCGGCAAGCCGCGCGAGATAAAGCATACGATAAACCGTGCCGATCTGTGCTGGCTGGATGAAAGAGTTGACGATTTCTACTACACGGGAACCGCTGTTCTTGAAACGGTTCAGGTGCTGGATGCAGGAAGCCCTGATCGCATGGGTCTTATCAAAGCGCTGGACCGCGCATTCCTCAAGGTGGATTGGTCCGAGCCCGGCTCTGCCGCTTATTATCATTCGGTATATGAAGCAAGAGAGCTGCTATCTGCCGAATTAGCCCGGTTCGAGAAGCATCATCAGGTTACGGTCACTTGTGTCGGACATACGCATATCGACGTTGCGTGGCTCTGGAGACTGAAGCATACCCGGGAGAAATCCGCCCGTTCGTTCTCTACTGTCCTGCGGTTGATGGAACGCTTCCCTGATTATGTGTTTTTGCAGACGCAGCCACAGTTATATGCCTATATCAAGCAGGATTACCCGGAAATCTATGAGCAAATTCGTGACCGGATTCGTGAAGGACGCTGGGAGATTGGCGGCGGGATGTGGCTGGAGGCGGATTGCAATCTGACCTCCGGGGAATCGCTGGTGCGGCAGTTCCTGTTTGGAACCCGGTTCATGCGAGAGGAATTTGGCGTGGAGAGCACGTACCTGTGGCTGCCCGATGTCTTCGGATACAGCTGGGCGCTGCCGCAAATTTTGAAGAAATCCGGTTTCAAAACCTTTATGACTACGAAAATCAGCTGGAACCAGTTCAACCGGATGCCGCATGACACCTTCAAATGGCGCGGAATCGACGGCTCCGAGGTTCTGACGCATTTTATTACGACACCGGACGATTGGGAAGGAGCCAACAACTTCTTCTATACCTATAACGGCTTGATCTCGCCGGAAACCGTCAAAGGGGCATGGGACGGCTATCAGGACAAAGAAGTGAATCAAGAGCTTCTTCTGTCTTATGGTTATGGCGATGGAGGCGGCGGCGTTAACCGGGAGATGCTTGAGATGCGCCGCCGCCTGGAGACGATGCCTGGTCTGCCGAATGTGAAGGCAGGGCGCGCAGATGATTACTTCGACCGTTTGCATGAAACCGTCGAGGAGACCGACCGCTACGTGCATGTTTGGGACGGGGAGCTCTACCTTGAGTATCATCGCGGGACCTATACAAGCCAGGCTTACAATAAACGAATGAACCGCAAGCTCGAGCTTCTCTACCGCGAGACGGAATGGCTGAGCGCGCTGGCTGTCTTGATGGGCAGCGACTGGAGCCGTTATCGCCAAGAGCAGCTGAATAGCGGATGGACCATCATTCTGCGCAATCAGTTCCATGATATCATTCCCGGCTCTTCCATTAAGGAAGTGTACGAGGATAGCAAAGAGGAGTATGCGCAAGCCTTATCGATTGCCACAGAAGCGTGGAACGAGGCAGCTTCCCTGGTTGGCGGCAGACAGGAACAAGGTACATGGATCGTCTTTAACAGCTCGTCCTGGAAACGAAACGATTTGCTGGAAATAACCGGGGAGAATGTGCCTCCCGGAAGCATATGGACAAATCAGGATGGCCAAAGACTGGTTTCACAGTATGCCAATGGACGCTGGCTCGTAGAAGCTGCCGATCTGCCTTCATTAGGCATGGCAGCCATTCATTACGCGGCGGATTCCGCGCAGCCGTCTGGCGGAATTGCCGCAGCTCCCTTCATGATGGAGGGCAGCCTGCTTAAGACACCTCATTATGAGATCGAGTGGAACGAATCCGGCCAATTGGTTCGCATTTACGACCTGGACAATCGCCGGAATGTTCTGGCCAAAGACGCAATTGGCAATGTGCTGCAGGTATTTGAAGACAAGCCGCTTAATTTTGATGCCTGGGATATCGATATTTTCTATCAGGAAAAGATGCGGACAATCTCCGAGCTGCTTTCTGTCGAGCTTGTGGAAACTGGTCCGCTCGCAGCGGTTGTTGAATTCAAGTGGCGCTACGGGAAGTCCGGGATATCGCAGCGGATGATGGTTTATTCAGGAAGCAGACGGATTGATTTCCGTACGCATATCAACTGGCAGGAGCACCAGCAGCTGTTGAAGGTCGCTTTCCCCGTAGATGTGCGCTCCACAGAGGCTACCTATGATATTCAGTTCGGGAATGTTAAACGTTCCACGCATTGGAACACAAGCTGGGACCTGGCGAGATTCGAATCGGTCGGCCATCAATGGGCGGATTTATCCGAACGCGGATACGGCGTAAGCCTGCTGAACGATTGCAAATACGGCTATGACATCAAGGATAATGTGATCCGGCTGTCGTTGTTGAAATCGGCCATTAATCCGGATCCGGATGCGGATATCGGCGAGCATTCCTTTGTCTATGCGCTCCTCCCGCATGAGGGAGACTGGTATGCTGGAGCTACCGTTCAAGAAGCCTGGTCACTGAATAACCCGCTGACCGCCTTCGAAGGAGGAGCGGATCTCCATTCGCTTTCGATGTTCCAATTGTCCGCTCCCAATGTGATGGTGGATGCCGTCAAAAAAGCGGAGGACGGCGAGCAGCTGGTGCTGCGTGTCCATGAGTTTGCGGGCATCCGCACTCAAGTGAAGCTCGGCAGCGATCTTCGAATCCGCTCGCTGGAGGAATGCGATCTGATGGAACGCAAGCTTGGAGAGGCCGGGATTGATGATGGCGAATTCGCGCTGAAGCCATATGAAATCAAGACCTTTCTTGTACAACTTGAGGTGAAGTCATGAAATCTGATATAAATGAGGTTTTGCCGATGAAAACGATCCGATTGACCATGGCACAGGCTTTGCTGAAGTTTTTGGACCAGCAGTATTTGTCCGTGGATGGCGAAGAAACCAAGTTTGTCCGGGGCTTCATGGGCATCTTTGGACACGGCAATGTAACGGGGCTTGGCGAAGCTCTCGAGCGGCAGGCGGGCGAGCTGATATTCATCCAAGGCAAAAATGAACAAGGGATGGTTCATGCCGCCACCGCATTTGCCAAGCAGAAGAATCGCCGCCAGATCTTTGCCTGCACCACCTCAATTGGGCCGGGTGCGCTCAACATGGTGACTGGCGCAGCAACGGCGACAGTCAACCGTATTCCGGTCCTGCTGCTGCCGGGAGATAACTTTGCCTCCCGCCAGCCGGATCCTGTGCTGCAGCAGCTGGAGGTTCCAACCGATTATTCGATCTCTGCGACCGATGCTTTCAAGCCAGTCAGCAAGTTCTGGGACCGGATCATCCGCCCGGAGCAGCTGATGACGTCGCTGCTTCATGCGATGCGGGTGCTCACTGATCCTGTGGAGACTGGCGCCGTGACATTGGCGCTGCCCCAGGATGTTCAGGCGGAGGCTTACGATTATCCGGCTTCTTTCTTCGAGAAGCGCATCCACACCCTTGACCGCCGTCCGGCCTCTCCTCACGCGATTGACCGTGCGGCGGATTTGGTTGCGGGCAAGAAGAAGCCGCTGATTATTGCAGGCGGCGGGGTGCATTATGCGGCTGCAGCGCAGGAGCTGCTTGCGTTCGCTGAAGCCTTCGGTATTCCCGTGGCGGAGACGCAGGCTGGAAAAAGCGCTGTCCCGTGGAATCATCCTCTGAGTCTTGGCGGCGTCGGTGCAACCGGCACGCTTGCCGCCAACCGGATCGCCGCAGAAGCGGATTTGATCATCGGCGTCGGCACACGGTTTTCTGATTTTACGACAGCCTCCAAATCCGCCTTCCAGAATCCGGATGCCGCTTTCCTGAACCTGAATATCAGCGCATTCGATGCGGTCAAGATGGATGCCGCAGTGATTACGGCTGATGCGAAGGAGGCGATCGCTGCCCTGCAGGAAGCTTTAACCAAGCGAGGGTACCGCTCCGGCTATACAGAAGGAAGAATCAGCGGCCTCAAAGCAGAGTGGGATGAAGAAGTTAATCGCCTGTATGCGCTGGAAAGCAATGAGGGATTGACTCAGACGAGAGCGATCGGCGTCATTAACGGATTTGTAGAACCGACAGACGTCATTGTCTGCGCTGCCGGCAGCCTGCCTGGCGACCTGCATCGGGTCTGGAGGTCTGTCGAGCCCAAGACGTATCATATGGAATATGGATTCTCCTGCATGGGCTATGAAATCAGCGGCGCTTTCGGCGCAGCTCTCGCGGAGCCGTCCCGGAATGTATATTCATTCGTAGGCGACGGCAGCTATCTGATGCTGCACTCCGAGTTTGTAACCGCCATTCAAGAAGGCGTGAAGCTGACCGTGCTGCTGTTCGATAATCATGGCTTTCAGTGCATCCACAACTTGCAGCGCGGACATGGCAGCGACGGCTTCGGCAATGAATTCCGCTTCCGCGCCAAGGAGACGGGCCGCTTAAACGGTTCCTATATGCCGATCGACTTCGCCGCACATGCCCGCAGTCTGGGGGCAGCGTCATATACGGCGCGAACGGCGGATGAGCTGGAGCAAGCCCTTCGGCAGGCCAAATCGGAGCCGGGACCGGTGCTTGTGGAAATTAAGGTGCTTCCGGGAACGAACACGGACAGCTATGAGTCATGGTGGCATGTCGGCGTGCCCGAGGTGTCGGTGAGTGATAAGGTGCTGGAAGCACACCAGCAAATGCGCAAGAATGTGAAGGCTGCACGGCCTTACTAAGGATTGGACGGAACATTAAAATATAGATGGTTAAGGCCTGCTCGTTATTGAGCAGGCCAGCCTGCCTTAGGCTGGCCTGAACATGGGAGAAGGTAGGGGGTTAACACAGGCATCCGCCTGCAGGGAGCCTCTCCAACCGAATCGAAAGAAGGGATTAAGATGGAAACTGTTTCATTTGCCACAGGCAAAGCTCTTGATTTTGTGGCGATCGGCCGTCTGTGCATCGATTTGAACGCGAATGAGATTAATCGTCCGATGGAAGAGACCATGACATTCACGAAATATGTGGGCGGTTCACCGGCCAACATCTGTATCGGCATGTCCCGGCTTGGCATGAAATCAGCCTTCATCGGCAAAGTGGCCGATGACCAGATGGGCCGGTTTATCGTCCAATATTTGCAGAATAACGATATTGAAACATCCGGTATTACGACAGACCGGACAGGCGCGGTAACGGGTCTTGCATTCACGGAAATCAAAAGCCCGGAGGATTGCAGCATTCTGATGTACCGCGATCATGTCGCCGATTTGCTGCTGGCGCCGGAAGAAGTCGACGAGTCGCTGATTGCGGGCAGCAGGGTATTGCTTGTTTCCGGTACGGCTCTGGCGAAAAGCCCCTCCCGGGAAGCCGTGCTGCTTGCTCTCCAATACGCCCGCAAACACGGAACAAAGGTCGTCTTCGATATCGACTATCGCCCTTATACATGGACATCTCCCGAGGAAACGGCGATCTATTACCATCTGGCCGCCGAAAAAAGCGATATCATTATCGGAACCCGGGAAGAATTCGATATGCTGGAGCGGTTTGCCGTGAATCCGACCCGCAGCGATGAAGTAACAGCTGCGCAATGGTTCGGCTGTCATGCCGAGATCGTCGTCATCAAGCACGGCAAAGACGGCTCCATCGCCTACGGCAAGGATGGCAGCTCCCACCGGGGCTCGATATTTCCCGCAAAGGTCATTAAGACGTTCGGGGCGGGCGATTCCTATGCGGCAGGTTTTATCTATGGTCTGATGCAGGGATGGAGTCCGAGCCGCAGCATGGAATTCGGCAGTGCTTCCGCCTCCATCGTTATTTCCAGTCACAGCAGCTCCGACGCCATGCCGACTGTCATGCAGGTTGAACAATTTATGCTCGCTTCCAAACAAGCTTAATCCGAGAGGGGAATTTCCGATATGTCTCAAACGAATGCGCCAGCTCAGTTAAAAAATTTCATCGGAGGCGAATGGATCGCTTCCACATCAGGCAATTATGATCCTGTATATAATCCGGCAACGGAAGAAATTATAGCTTACGTTCCTTTGTCTTCCAAACGGGATCTTGATCAGGCCGTCCAAAATGCCAAAGACACTTTCAAAACATGGAGCAAAACACCGGTTCCCCGCCGGGCCCGTATTTTGTTCAAATATCAGCAGCTGCTGGTGGATCATTGGGATGAGCTCGCCAGAATCATTACTATGGAAAATGGAAAAAATTATCAGGAGGCTCACGGTGAAGTGCTGCGCGGCATCGAATGCGTCGAATTCGCCGCAGGAGCACCTTCGCTGATGATGGGCAAACAGCTTCCGGACATCGCTACCAACATAGAATCGGGCATGTACCGCTATCCGATAGGCGTTGTAGGCGGAATCACGCCGTTCAATTTCCCGATGATGGTTCCTTGCTGGATGTTTCCTCTGGCCATTGCCTGTGGAAATACATTCGTGCTGAAACCTTCCGAGCGCACGCCGCTTCTTGCAAAGCGTCTTGTTGAGCTCTTCAGGGAAGCGGGTCTGCCGGACGGTGTTCTGAACCTGGTGCATGGAGCGCATGATGTCGTCAACGGTCTGCTGGAGCATCCGGACGTCAAGGGGATTTCATTCGTCGGCTCCCAGCCGGTCGCCGAGTATGTGTACAAAACCGGAACAGCGCATGGCAAACGGGTACAGGCCCTTGCAGGCGCGAAGAACCACACCATCGTTATGCCGGATGCGGATATGGACAATACGGTCGCACAAATTGTTAATGCGGCGTTTGGCTCCGCCGGCGAACGCTGCATGGCATGCGCCGTTGTTGTCGCAGTCGGCGATGCGGCTGAGACCCTTACACGCAAGCTCGTCGCAGCGGCAGACGAACTCACTATCGGCAACGGTATGGAAGAGGGAGTTTTCCTCGGTCCTGTCATCAGGGAACAGCATAAGGAACGTACACTGGGATATATCGAAGCAGGCGTGAAGGAAGGAGCAGCGCTGATTCGCGATGGACGCAAGGATGCCGCAATCAGCGGCGACGGATACTTTGTCGGGCCGACGATTTTTGATCAGGTATCCAGCGACATGAAGATCTGGAAAGATGAAATATTCGCGCCGGTGCTGTCAGTTGTGCGCGTTGACAGCCTGGAGGAAGCCATTGATCTGGCCAACCGCTCGGAGTTTGCGAACGGTGCCTGCATCTTTACCCGGGATGGCGGGAATGTCCGGCAGTTCCGTGAAACCATCGATGCAGGAATGCTTGGTGTGAATCTGGGTGTTCCGGCTCCGATGGCCTTCTTTCCATTCTCGGGCTGGAAGAAATCATTTTACGGCGATTTGCATGCGAATGGAACGGACGGCGTCGAGTTCTATACGAGAAAGAAAATGGTAACCTCCCGCTGGTAAGCTTAAGGTCTCCCTTGCAGAATAAGGTTGTTCTCATTACACTTATAAAAAAAGGAGGATGGGGAAATGCCGCTGGTTTCGATGAAGGAAATGTTGAATGAAGCTGTCAGGGGCCGATACGCTGTCGGTCAGTTTAATCTGAATAATCTGGAGTTTACACAAGCGATTCTGCAGGCTGCCGAGGAGGAGCGGGCACCGGTTATTCTTGGTTTGAGCGAGGGATATATCGTCTATATGGGCGGTCTGTCCTGCATTGCCGGAATGGTCCGGTCGCTCGTTGATTACTATCGGATCACGGTGCCTGTTGCCCTGCATCTTGATCATGGTACGTCCTACGAGCTTTGCGCAGAAGCGATCCGCGCAGGCTTTACGTCTGTTATGATCGACGCTTCCCACCACGGGCTCGAGGAGAATATACGGATTACGCAAAAGGTTGTAGAAGAAGCGCATCGTTACAATATCTCTGTGGAGGCCGAGCTGGGCCGAATCGGCGGACGGGAAGACGATCTCGTCGTCAACGAAGCGGAAGCGATGTATGCGGTGCCTGAGGAATGCGTCCGGCTGGCAAAGGAAACCGGCATCGATTGTCTGGCTCCTGCGCTGGGCTCTGTACACGGTCCGTACCGCGGCGAGCCGAAGCTTGGATTCGACAGGATGGAGACAATCGGGCGATTGACCGGATTGCCGCTTGTACTGCATGGCGGCAGCGGTATTCCGGCTGACCAGATCCGGCGGGCGATTCAGCTGGGCACAGCCAAAATCAACGTGAATACGGAAAATCAAATGGCCAACACGGCTGCAATCCGCGCTTATTTGACGGAGAATGACTCCGAATATGACCCGCGCAAATATTTGGGTGCAGGACGGGATGCTGTGAAGCGGAGCGTGCAGGCCAAAATTCGCGAGTTCGGTTCATCCGGCAAAGCAAACGCGTAACCGATGACGGATAAATAGAGTCATACTTAGGAGAGGTGGTCCAGAGAGATGAGCGATCTTATCGTAAAACCAAGCCAGATCCCGGATGCCGAAGGCAATCTGCTCCGGATTACGCCGGAGTCCGCTGGCTGGGAGCATGTCGGCTTCGAAGTATACACACTGGGCAGCGGTGAACGGCTTAGCCGCCCAACCGGCAGTCAGGAAGCCTGCATCGTTCTCCTCGGAGGCAAAGCGGATGTATCCACGGACAAATTGGAATGGAAGCAGATCGGCGAGCGCATGAGCGTGTTTGAGAAGATCCCGCCTTATTCCGTATATGTTCCTTCCGGAGACAGCTTTGCCATAACGGCGCTGACCGAGCTGAGAATCGCTGTCTGCTGGGCCCCTGGCAAAGGGTCGCAGCCTGCGCGTCTGATCGCTCCCGGGCAGGTGGGAGTCGAGCTTCGTGGACAAGGAAGCACAGAGCGGCTCATTCACAACATTTTGCCGGAGTCTGAGGCAGCGGACAGCCTGCTGGTCGTTGAGGTGTTTACCCCGGGCGGCCATTGGTCCAGCTACCCGCCGCATAAGCATGACAGAAATTTTCTGCCGGAGGAATCCCTGCTGGAGGAGACCTACTATTACCAAGTCCAGCCGGAGCAGGGATTCGCGGTGCAGCGGGTGTATACGGATGACGGGTCGCTGAACGAGACGCTTTCCGTTGCGAGCGGCGAAGCCGTACTCGTGCCCAGGGGTTATCATCCGGTATCCGCGCCGCCGGGCTATGAAGTCTATTATTTGAACGTAATGGCGGGACCGGTCCGCACGTGGAAGTTCTATAATGATCCGAATCACGCATGGCTTATGCCCAAGCCGGCGAATCTGCCGGGAGTCTGACAATTCCGGGTGATGCCTGCTGCAAGATGCGTGAATATCATACATGCTGCATATTGAAATTGTGGAGGAGCATCCGATGCGGTGCTCCTCTTTTCCATTCGAAGGAGATGATCTTTACCCGTGATAACCATATGGCGGTGGCTTATTGAATTAGATGAGTAAGGAGGTTATGATTTAATCAATAAAGGAAACCTAGGCCATCTAACTTCGGTTACCTTCTGTGGCTTTCGAAAAAAAGGAGGTCGGAGCAATGGCGCTGCGAACCAGGAAAGTATCAAAAGTTCCGCAGGATTTGACACAAGCCCCCTACTATCAAGCGGCTTTAAGAATGAACGATCTGACCGTGATCGAGACCTGTACGCATACAGAAGGCAAGAAGGGGACTATGCTGCTGGAGGATCATCTGCTTTTATTTGTTCTTGACGGAAAATACACGGTGCGGTTCGGCGATCAGGAGTTTACGGTTCGTAAAAATGAAATGGTTCTGCTCCAAAAATCGATTGTGGTGGAATTTGAGAAGTCAGGGGAAGAGGAGTCAAACTATTTACTGAACTACATGATGTTTTTTTTGAAAGAAGAATTGATTACGGAGTTTATCAAAATGGCGGATCTGCAGAACGCGTACCCAGCCGCAATCGTTCCAATTTCTATCAGCGCGGTCAATGACCGGCTTGTCAGCTATATCGAGTCTCTCAAACCCTATTTCAAAGAACCGGAACAGGTAGAGGATGGATTGGTTAAGGTTAAATTATTGGAATTATTGTTTGATGTGGCAAATGCCAACGAAAAATTTTTATTCCAGTTTTTTATGCTGAAGCGTAAAGAACGGAAGAATATTACCGAGGTGATTGTGGAGAATATCACAAACCCGGTTTCTCTCAATGATCTTGCCTATTTATCAGGCCGTAGTTTATCGAGCTTTAAACGGGACTTCCAGGCGATTTACAATACTTCGCCTCTGCAATGGATCAGAAATCGCCGATTGGATATGGCCAAAGAATTATTAACCCATTCATCCTTATCGGTTACAGATGCCTGTTTCTCAACTGGATTTGAAAATGCAGCCCATTTCTCCAAAGTATTCAAAGAAAGGTTTGGATACTCTCCATCCTCGCTTAAGTAATCGAGAAAAATATATCAGCACCTCTTTTCAATCAATGGAGACCGCATGGTGATCCAATGCTTGAAAAAGGTGCTTTTTTCATTTCTGCGGGTTCATTGCCTGAGCAAAGGTACATGGCGGCATGGCGAATGATTTTGAGCTAAATAGACAAATACTCTGGACTTCCAAGCAAAGTAGATCCATTTATGCTCTGATATAGTTATGGTATCAGCCAGCCTGGAACCATGAATGGAGAAGGCGGTCAGCACTTCAAGCTAAGGGAGAGAATATCCATGTCAAACAAGAAAACAAAGCAAAAAGTATGGTTTATTACAGGCGCGGCAAGAGGATTCGGATTTGAGATCGTAAAAGCGGCTCTCGAAGCAGGCGATAAAGTTGCAGCCACGGTCCGGAGCAAGCCGGAACAATTGGCAGCGCAATTCAACAACAACGAAAACCTTCTTGTTACAGTATTGGATGTTACGAACGAGGCGATGGCCATTGATAACGCTTCACAGACCATCAGAAAATTTGGCAGAATCGATGTTCTCGTCAATAACGCGGGCTATGGATTGTTAACCGCAGTCGAAGAAGCATCCGGTGAAGAAGTCAGACAAAATTATGAAACGAATGTCTTCGGATTATTGAATGTCATACGTGCTGTGCTTCCACACATGCGCAATCAGCGTTCCGGACATGTTATCAATATTTCATCGGTTGGCGGGCTAAGCGGCTATATCGGCTGGGGGATATACGGTTCCACAAAATTTGCAGTCGAAGGAATTACGGAAGCGCTGGCGCTGGAGCTGGCTCCGTTAGGTATACATGCAACTGTAGTAGCGCCAGGCTTCTTCCGTACCGATTTCCTGGACACGACTTCCTTGAGCCGGACCGGAAATATTATTGCGGATTATGCGGATACGGTCGGCAAAATGCGGGATTTTGCTACGGAAGTAAACAAGAAGCAGCCCGGCGATCCCAAGAAATTGGCTCAGGCCTTCATTACATTAGCCGAATCGGAGAATCCGCCGGTCCATCTGCCGCTGGGCAGTGATTCACTGGCGCGCTATCGCGATAAGACGGCTCGTTTTGAGACAGAGATCGGCGAATGGCATGAGGTAATCACGGGCACAGATCATGACGATGTCAAATAATGAATCGAAACAGAGTATTATTTCTGATAAAATCGTCTCTCAAGATTCATTTCCTGTGAAGGAAATAATTAGATTTTGTAAAGTAGGTCCTGAGTACCTGGCGGTATAGTCTATTCTACTCTTAACGATCAAGTCACCCTTGAAATTTACATACCGACAACAAGGCTGCCGCGGCAGCCTGTTTTTTTTGCAAAAGGGAGTCCTGCACATGAAGCGGATAAGAAATATTTGTAAAATTATAGCGAATCTTATAGAATACTATCGAACCCTAGTATATTTTACCTATTATATTCAGAGTTGAGGAGAGGTTGGAAAGATGAAACGGTTATTAGGTTTTTTTCTCGTATTATGCTTGCTGGTTGTCTCGGCAAATTGGACAGCGGAGAACGCCGCCGCCGCCGCTCAGCCGAAAATTGTTGATATTGTCGGGGGAAATACGATGCTGTTGGATGATGGTTCTTTATGGACATACGGCTCTGATGGACATGTGCACAACAATCTTAACCTGGCGGCCATTGCCGGCAATGGCAATAACGGTTATGGATTGACCCGTGACGGCAAAGTCGTCTCATGGAATCGCGGAATTTTCAAGCCTGAAACAGAATACGGCGGAGTCCGTCTGGTAACGGAAGGCGCATGGCTTAAGACGGATGGCACGGTGTGGAACTATGACGGACCGATCAAAGAGCTTGATGGGACCGCACTGATTGTCGCAGACGAGACATCTTACGCATCGCTATCGCAGACGGGGGATATTCTGTACGGCAGCAGGAAGCTGGGCAAGGTTTCCGCTGCATCCGATATTGTTATGATGGATACGCATGACGGCAGGACAGCCTTGCTGGATCGCAGCGGCACAATAGTGATTTACGATATTTATAACCTTGACAAAGATACGCTGGAGGTCATTCCGGAAACGATGACTGAGGACGCCGTTCACCTGGCCTATGCCAATGACGGAACACTGCTGGTGACCCGTAAAGTTAACGCAGCAAATCAGCGGACTGAGCAATATTACCCGCACATCCGCACTGGACGACGATTCCTTGTTTTATGCCAAAAAAGCCGACGGCAGCTGGCTGATTTATAATAATGAGGTGATTAAGCCTTTAGTGGCTCCTGCCGTGCAAAGTATTACATTCGCGCTGGATAAGCTTGCGCCCAATGTCGGGGACAAGGTGAAAGCGGAAATTACGGAGCTCTATTCCAATCAGGCGAAAATAAAAGTGCCGCTTGGCAAAGCGAACGTAACCGTTCAGAAGCCGCATTTGTTAAAGCCGGAGAGCGACGGTACCTTTAAGGTTATGGGCGTCGGAGAAACGCAAGTTACCGTAACGTCGGGCGGGGTGTCGAAGACCGTTACCGTATCGGCGAGTCTAGGCCGCGCCTTGCATAATGCGAATCAGATAAAAGGCGTTGTATTCCTTCCCGTCAAACCGGTGTTCCAAGCGTTGGGAGGGACCGTCTCCTATACGGCTGCATCCAAATCATTTGCGATCAAGGTCGGTCAGACAAACATTGTACTCACCAGCGGCAGCGTCAATGCGCTGCTCAACGGTAAACCCTATAAGATGAAGGCAGCTCCGCTAGTGTCGGGCGGGGAGACTTTATTTCCGGCCGGACTTCTTGCAGATGCATTAGGAGCAAAGCTGCAGTGGGATACAGGATGGCAAGAGATGAATATTACATTCGGTAAAGCGAAAATGACCATACAATCGGCCGAAACGGCGAAAATCGAGAAGCGGGAAGCACAGGGAAGCTTGACCGCATTTATCGTAAAAACATACTGGGTTAACCACTTCCAGGGATGGGAACGATTCGTCAAGCTGACGGTTGCCGATATCGAGCCGGATAAAAACGGCTATTTTGAAATTGTGTTTAAAACAGCATCAAACAAAGAATTGAAATCCTACGCCATGCCGGCGTCAAATGTTCAGGATACCTTGACCGACGGCTATTCCTTTACAAATTACGATCCGTACAAGAAATATAAATGGTCATCCTCTGTATGGAATGCCGTGAAGGCGGAGAAAATCTCCATGGGCATGACAAAGGAACAGGTGCTTCTGTCCTGGGGCAACCCGTCGTCCAAAAGCTCGCTCTCTTCAGGCGGAATAAATGTGGAAACATGGGGCTATTCAGGCTTCAATTACGTAACGTTCACCAATGGCAAAGTATCGGGAATTTATACAGGCTAATTGCAGCAACGACTCCCGGTGATCCGTCTTCCTGATAAGAAGATGATCACCGGTTTTTTTTTTGCGAACAGGATGATGACAACGATCAAAATAGAGATAAGGATTGAAATAAAGCCGTTTAAATTTTAAGATAAACCTAATGAATTTCATGGAAAGGGTATGAACGGATTCTATGGTTCGGAAATTGCTGACTGGAATCAAATCTCCTGCTATATTATGTAGAAAGCGCGTACATTTGAATCCCCCAGTGAAAGGTGCCATTCCATGACGTTCACGAAAACGTTGCGTTTTAGACTATTGGCTGGTTTTATCGCCGTTATCGTTCCCCTGGCCGTCGCTTTGTTCATGCTTAATCTGTATGCGATGAATGTTGTCCGGGACGAAGTCTCGCAGTCTACGACCAATTTTCTTTCCATTCATGTGAATCAGATCGATAACAGCCTCGAGAAGGTCGGCAATTATTTGCTGCGGCTCGTTTCCAGCAAAAACTATTACTCGGATTTGATCGGACTTTCCATTTATCCGGAGGGGAGCAGCAATTATTTTTTTGCCAAACAACGCATCTATAACAGCTTCCAGGATGAAATTACCTCGAATTCTTATGTGGTCGTGGATACGTTTTTCACGTATACGGAGAAATATAACGAATTGATCGCATCGCAGGTCGATTATGCCAGCTCCCAGAAGATGAACGAGATGCTTACCCGGTTTATTCACAATGGATCGCTCAGCAACAGCCATACCTGGCAAATCGTTGAAGATGCGCATCGTTATTATTTGGTGCGGACCGAGCAGATCCAGATTGAACCGAACGTTTATGTCGGCGCGCTCATTCCTGTCGAGAATTTGATGAAGGATTTGCGCTCACTGGATCTCGGGCCTACAGGACAAGCGATGCTCATTTCCAATAATGCGGTGTCGCTGACGGATACGACGTGGGATAATACCAGTCTTCAGGACATGGTGCGGAAGCTGTCGGTCAAAACCGAGCCCTATCAAATTATGAAAAATCCGGCCAACGACAAAGATTATATTTTGGTTGGCTTTCCGGTGATGCAGGCCCCCGTTATGCTTGCCGTTACGATACCGGATACGGATCTCCTCCAGAAGCTGCCTTATTTTCAGCGCGGACTCGTCTTGATCCCGATCGGTCTTGTCCTCCTGCTTATTATGTTCTGGATCGTCCTCAAGCAGGTGCTGCACAAGCCGATGAATTCCTTGATCCGCGGCATGCGGAGAACGGCGCAGGGCGATTTTTCCATTCGCTTAAGCGAAGGCGCTACCCAGGAGTTCAAATTTCTGAATGAAACGTTTAACCGGATGGTTTCCCAGATCCGGTCGCTGAAGATTAACGTATACGAAGAAATGCTCAAAACGCAGGAGGCGGAATTCAGACATTTGCAGTCGCAGATTAACCCGCACTTTTACCTCAACTCGCTGAATATTATACACAGCTTATCGAAGCTTGGACATAATGATCTGGTTATGGAAATGGCCCATCACCTGACCGATTTTTTCCGGTTCATTACCCGGGCTAACAGGGAATATATCACGTTGGAGGAAGAGACGGAGCATATCCGTAACTATCTGGAGATTCAGCGGTTGCGCTTTCCCAAAAAGCTGACCTTCGAGATGACGGTGCCCCGCGAGTACAAAAATCAGAGCGTGCTGCCGCTTATGATTCAACCCTTCGTTGAGAATGCGGTTGTGCATGGAATGAAAACGGGGAGGCATGTTTTTCATATTACGGTAGAAGCGCGCTCCTGTTCTGAGAACCCCCGGGTCTTGGAAATCGTCATTGCCGACAACGGCATCGGTTTTTCAGCAGAAACGTTGGAGCGTTTAAACAGCGGCCTGACAACCGAAACCGCAAATAGCGGCAGCCTCGGTATTCTCAACGTTCAGCACCGGCTCAAGCACAAATACGGCAGGTCGGTAAGCATCCGATTTCAAAATCGTACACCTGCCAATAACGGCGGCGAGCTGACCGGAGGCGCGGAAGTAACCCTTAGGATCCCATTTGACGCTAGCAAGGAGGGTAACCAAACAGATGTATAGACTGCTTATCGTAGACGATGAAATCTATGCTGTACAAGCCGTTCAAGTCGGCATTGATTGGGAGTCGCTGGGGTTCTCCGACGTGTATTGCGCATACGATGCGGTAGAAGCCAAAGGCTTTCTGCTGCAGCACCCCATTGACGTCATGATTTGCGATATTGAAATGCCCGGCAGCAGCGGGGTAGAACTGCTTGAGTGGGCGAATGAACATTCTCCAGCTACAGTAACGATTATGCTTACGGCGCACGCGGATTTCAATTACGCCCGGCAGGTCGTTCAGCTCTCGGGATTCGATTATGTGCTGAAGCCGATTCGTTACGAGCAGTTCCGGACCATTGTGGAGCGGGCTTTGACAGAGGTGGAGAACAACAAGGAGGCAAAACGTTTCGAAGAGATGTACAAGACGTATGCCAAGCTTCAGGAATCCCAGAAACCACTGCTTAAGGAGCTGTTTTGGCAGGATCTCTTGTCCAAGCGCATCCATCCGTATCCCGAGCAGTGGGACGAGATCATGAACAAGTATCAGGTAAGAATAGCCAAGGACCGGTATGTCATGCCGATTCTGCTCAGCGTAGAGCATTGGGATCGGGAATTTACCGAGCGCGATGAAGAAATATTGATATACGCTCTCCGCAACGCCGCGTTCGAGCTGCTCCGGCCCCGGGACGTGGAAGGAGACGTGATCGAAGACCGCAGCGGCATTTTGTTTGCTTTGTTATACTGGCCGGATCCCAAGGCGTATTCCCAGGATGAACTCAAAGAAGCCTGTCAGCGTTATATAAGAGCCTGTTCCCGTTATTTTTACTGCAGTCTGTCCTGCTACATCGGGGAAGCCGTACCGATTCCGGATATCAGTCCCGTCTATCACCGGCTGATCGAATTGGAACAAAGCAATATCGTCAATACCGGCCAAGTCCTGTTCTTGAAGGTTAATGACGGTGCGGATGCTCCTCTTCCGCGCAAGATGACCTCGTTCGCGTTCGATCCGGCGGAGTGGACGCTTCATCTCGAAGCAGGAAGAACGGAAGCGGTCATCCGTCAAATCGAGGAATTGTTCAGAGGCGATGCGGCGTCCGGCATGAGTTCGGAAACGCTGGATGCTTTGTATCATACGCTGCTGGGATTCGTTTATCAGACGGTTCATCATAAGGGCGGGTCAGTCAAGCAGCTTCTCGGGAATTCCAAATGGTCGGAAGCCGCAGCGGCAACGCGTTCAGTGACCCAGTTTTTGGCATGGACGCGCAAGCTGATCCTGTCGACGGCCGAATACTTCGATAAGAACAGGACGGAGAGCTCGGCGCTTGTCGAGAAAGTAAATGCATATGTGGAAAGCAATCTTCAAAGCGTTACAAGGGAAGAGCTCGCTTCAGCGGTTTATTTGAATTCCGCCTACTTGTCCAGGCTGTATAAGCGGGAGACCGGAATGTCGTTGATGGATTATATCATTTCGATGAAGATGAACCGGGCGAAGCAGATGCTGACCAAATCCAATATGAAAGTCAGCGATATCTGCGATAGTTTGGGCTACGAGAATTTGTCCCATTTCGCGAAGACATTCAAGAAGCAGGTCGGTATTACGCCGCAGGATTTCCGCAAACGATATCAGGCGATCGGGTAGTCGCGTGCGCGGGGACCGACTCCACTTCATAAGGTGGAGGGCGGTCTCTTTTTTTTAATTTATAGCATGTATACCGCCAGAGGACGGCGACCGCCGTTTCTTCTTATGCCATAGAAATCATAAAAACGTTACTTCGGTCACAATACGCTATTTTTCGGGTGCAGACAGTAACCTATAATAAGCTGACAGACTTCTTAATCGAGACAAGGAAAGGATGAACCTGCATGCAGAAGAAAGCGGCGGTCCGGCGGCAATCGTTCCTGAAGAAGCTCAGCAAGAACAAGATGCTGCTATTGCTGCTGCTGCCTGGAACGCTATATTTGCTGCTGAACAACTATTTGCCCATGTTTGGAACTATAATCGCTTTCAAGGATTTTGACTATCAGAAAGGGATCCTTGGCAGCGAATGGAACGGATTCGCGAATTTCGAGTACTTGTTCAAAACGCCGGACGCCTGGGTCATTACCAGAAATACGGTGCTATACAATGCGGTATTCATTGTCCTCAACACCATCGTTGCCGTAGCCGTCGCAATTGGCCTGAATGAGCTCCGCAACCGGATCATGGCCAAATTTTATCAAAGCGTCATGTTCCTGCCTTACTTTCTCTCCATGATTATCGTCGGTTATCTCGGATTATCGCTGTTAAGCCAGGAATTCGGTTATATCAATAAAAATGTATTGGAACCGCTCGGATTATCACCGGTTGCCTGGTATGCCGAGCCCAAATACTGGACCTATATTTTACCGCTTGTGAACTTGTGGAAAAACATCGGTTATCTGAGCGTTATTTATTTGGCAGCCATCATCGGCATCGACAACGAGTATTATGAGGCTGCGTTAATTGACGGCGCTTCCAAATGGCAGCAGACCAGGCGCATTACGTTTCCGCTGATCATGCCGGTGATTACGATCATGACATTGCTCGCCGTCGGCAAAATATTCAACTCGGATTTCGGCTTGTTCTTCCAGGTTCCGCTGGATGCTGGCGCTTTATATCCGGTAACCCAGACCATCGACACCTATGTATACCGGGCGCTGCTCCGAATCGGCGATCTCGGCATGTCATCGGCTGCCGGCGTCTATCAGGCTGTCGTTGGATTCGTTCTCGTACTTTCATCCAACTGGATCGTCCGCAAAATCAATAAAGAAAACGCACTGTTTTAGGAGGGGGTTTGAGATGAAAACGACGATGCAGCAGCAGACCGCCTTGAATGTGGAACAACATGTAAAGTCAAATGAGATTAACGCGATTTCTCCGGTAACGAATGTGGTGTTGAACATCCTGTTCTGGGTCTATACCGTATTATGCCTGTTTCCCATTCTTGTCGTGTTGGCCGTTTCGTTCTCTGATCAGAAGCAGGTGACGCTTCACGGCTACAACATTATTCCGAGGCAGTTCAGCCTGGATGCCTATTCTTATCTGCTGAACGATGCAACGCAAATCGTGCATGCCTATGGACTGTCTATCCTTGTCACGGTAATCGGGACGACACTTGGATTACTGATGACGGCGTTGTTCGCCTACCCGATCTCCAGACAGGATTTCGATTTCCGCACATTCTTCTCCTTCTTCCTCTTCTTTACGATGATCTTCGGAGGGGGACTCGTTCCCTGGTACATCGTGTTCACGAACTGGCTCGACATGAGAGACACGATATGGGCGCTGATCATTCCAGGCCTGCTGTTCAATGCCTTCTACGTGATCATCATGAGGACATTCTTCCAAACCTCCATCCACCCGTCGATCATCGAATCGGCCGGCATTGACGGGGCGGGAGAGCTTCGAATCTTCTTCCGGATCATTTTGCCGCTTTCCACGCCCGTAATGGCGACGATTGCGCTGTTTTATACGATCGGCTATTGGAACGACTGGTTTAATTCCCTGGTATTCATCCAGCAGGATAAACTGGTCAGCCTGCAGTACCTGATGTATAAAACGATGATGAACCTGCAGTTCCTGGTTTCGAACGCAGCGAATACCGGCAATGCGGGCGGAGCCATCGCCAAGCTCCCTGGTGAAACGGTGCGTATGGCGATGGCGATCATTGGTATGGGACCGATCGTACTGGCCTATCCGATATTCCAGAAGTATTTCGTCAAAGGGCTGACGATCGGGGCGGTCAAGGGATAAATGTTAATGATCGGCTGTATCCGGCTTTGCCGGTGAGCATAAATAACATCTACTAGGAGGATGAAACATGAACGCTTTGAAGAGGGTCAGGCTTACCGCTTTCGCATTAATGATTATGACCGTTTTGGTTCTCTCCGGGTGCGGCGGAAACAATGCCAACAACACGGCGCCGCCTGCGGACGATTCTAATGGAAGCGGGACCGAGCCGGCTGCGGCAAATGCAGCCAATGGCACCGATGCCGCAAACGCTCCTGCAGCAGCGGATTTGCCGGAGTATACGATTAAGATGTTCGTGCCGGGCGTACCACAAAAAGATATCGCGCTCATCAACGAGGAAGCCAGCAAATACTTGAAGGATAAAATCAATGCGAAGCTGGAAATGACCATTGTCGACTGGGGCAGCTGGCCGGACAAAATGAACCTGAAGTTCGCATCGAACGAAGCCTTCGATATTAACTGGGCAGCCTCATGGGATAACTACTTCTCGAGAGTCGAGAAAGGCTCGTACCTGCCGATTAACGATTTGATTGAAAAATACGGCCAGGACGCCAAGGCCATTCTTAATCCGGCCCTGCTCAAGGGCGGCTTGTACGACGGGAAAAACTATGGCCTGCCGGTTAATAAAGAAATCGCGTCCCAACGCGGCCTTCTTCTGAACAAGGCGCTTGTCGAGAAATATAAAATCGATATCAGCACCATCAAGACCTTGACCGACCTGGAGCCGTATCTGGACATCATCAAAAAGAACGAGCCGGGTATTACGCCTTATTTAATGAACAAAAGCGTCAATCCTATCGATAATACGGTCGCGTTCGGCAACGAAGCCGAACTAGTGCTGAACATGACGGATGGGGGCGCTGCGATCGACCGTGAAGCGGCAGGGGATGAGCTGAAGGTGTTTAATATTTACGCGGATCCCCGTTATAAAGAATCGCTTGAATTGATGCGCAAATGGTATCAGGCAGGCTATATTAACAAAGATGCAGCCACGCTTCAGGATTTCGACGGCGCAATCAAAGCCGGCCAATGGTTTGCCTTTACGGATCAGCTCAAGCCCGGCAAGGATGCGGAGAAGACCAATTCCCACGGCGTTCCGATGGTTCAGGTCGAGCTCACGCAGCCAATTATTTCAACCGGAGACGCGCTCGGTTCCATGATGACGATCTCTGCTACATCGAAGGATCCGGAGAGAGCCATGATGTTCCTGAACCTGCTCTATACCGACAAATACCTGGTCAATTTGCTCTCATTCGGGATCGAGGGCAAGCATTATGTCAAAAAATCAGACAACATCATTTCTTACCCGGAAGGAATAGACGGAACCACGTCGGGCTATAACCCGGGTACGCCATTCATGTTCGGAAATCAATTTAACGATTATCTGTTCGACAACGAAAATCCGGGAAAATGGAATGAGTTCGAGAGGTTCAATGGCGAAGCGGTAGAATCCAAGCTGCTGGGCTTCAATTTCAACATCGAACCGGTGAAAAACGAAATTTCCGCATTCCAGAATGCCGTGAAAGAATTCACGCCTGGTCTGCATACCGGCACGGTTGATCCGGAGGAAGTGCTTCCGAAATTCCTGGAAAAAATGAAATCGATCGGCATGGATAAGGTTTACGCGGAAGTGCAAAAGCAGTTGGATGAGTGGAAGGCATCCAAGTAAACTGGACGGAATAGCGGCCGGGCTAACGTGCAAATTGCGTTAGCCCTTCTTAAATCCAGGACAACAGGGAGACTGAAACCCATGAACAAAGTACTGATGGACTCACAAATTGAACAGTTTATGGAGCTTGGCTGGGTCAAAGTGGAGGAGGCATTCCCTACTGCGCTGGCGCTCGAATCGCAGGATTTCTTATGGGAGCAGTTAATAAGGTATGGCATCGATCGGGGTGATCCGGCAACATGGGATAAGCCGATCCTGTTTGTGCAGGAATCATTCCGCAGCCCGTCGTTCGACAGATGCAATTCGCAGCGGCTGGGCGGGGCTATCGAAGACTTGATCGGCGTCGGCCGATGGACGGAGAAGGTGCTTTGGAACGGCGACCCGAACCGGAATTACCCAACGTGGGGCTGGTGGCCGGTCAACTTCCGACTTGGAGGAGACAAAGAATGGGATGTGCCTGCGGCAGGCTGGCACTGGGACGGAGCGCATTTTCGCCATTACGTCGACGCATCGGAGCAGGGACTGCTCTGTTTATGCATATTTTCCGAGATTGGGAAGCACGGTGGCGGGACCTTGGTAGCGGAAGGATCGCATCAGGTCGTGGCCCGCTATTTGGCAAGCAAGACGGAGGGAGTCGAGTCGCAAGAGGGGATCGACGAGTGCAGCCTTCAGCATCCCTGGCTTGCCGCATTGACGGGTCAGGCCGGCGATGCTTTCCTGCCGGGGGAGGATCGGATTGGCAAGTTCATGGACCATGCATACATCGATGAGCACGGTACCCGTCTGAAGGTCATTGAAACGATTGCATCGCCGGGCGACGTTATTTTATGCCATCCGTTCCTGTATCACACCCCTTCGCAAAATCATAGCGGCATTACGCGGTTCATGTGCAATCGGACGACTCCATTGAAAGAGCGGATGAAGTTCGACCGAAACGATGGCACGGACTATTCACCTTTGGAAATCAGCGTCAAACGGGCCCTCAACCGATAAACATCGTAAAAAAGCACCCTCGCGGGTGTTTTTTTATTACAAGCAACGATTGTATTTTGATCGTTGCCAAGTTGCATGCATTCTGTGTGATGTTCAGGAAGAAGTCTGAGACACCGCGGCTGGGATTCGTTACCAATTCGTCAACGATTTTCGGTGGTTCGAATCTCTGACTATGCAGTGCAACTAACTTGATTCTTTGGCAGCACCTAATACTGTTTCTGGGATACTGCCGGTTTGGTTAGACGGAGTCTCCCCGATTGGTCGTACGTGCCGGAGCCGCGTCACGACAAGGATGATGATATCTAGCATAATAGCTCCGCTGGCTGCCGCAACAGCGTGCATCCCGCCGGTAAAAGCTTCGCGGGCGCCGGTGAGAAGTGCCGTACCGATCTGCTCGGGGAGGCCTTCCGCTACGGCCATGGCACCGGCCAAGCTGTCGCGGGATGCTTGTACTGCGGACGCCGGCAAGTCGGCAGGAATGGAGTCCGCGACTTGGTCGCGGTAAATGGCCGTGCTGATGCTGCCCAGGACCGCGATGCCCAGGGCGAAGGCGAATTCGCCACTGGTCTGCATCATGGCGGCCGCCGATCCCGCCTTCTCGGGCGGGGCCGAACCGATGATCAGGTCGCTTGAGAGGCTCGGCAGCGGGGCTGTGCCTAAGTTGAAGAAAATATATCCGATCACCAGAATCATGAGACCGGACTCAACTTGGGTCAGCAGCAGACAGCCAATTGTCGAGATCAAGAGACCCGTTCCGATAATGCGGGCTGGGCGGATTCGGCGCGCGATGAGCGGCGAGAGGAACATCCCGGCCATCGACGCAATTACACCGGGGAGCATGCACAACCCTGCCTGAAGCGGCGACAGCCCTTGCACGAATTGGAGGTACTGCGCGACGAAGAGCATGGTCGCGCCTGTCAGCGTGATGCCGAACATACCTCCCAGTGCGGCGCTGAAGCCGGGACTCGCGAACAGGCGAAGGTCCAGCAGGGGGTTCGTCAGCCTGCGCTGCCGCAATACGAACATAGTGCCAAGGACGGCACCCGTCAAAATGAACAGCAAAGGGACTATTTGCAGACCGTGCTTGGCGATTTCCTTGAGGCCGTATATGACCGGCAGGATGGAGCCCAGCGATAGCGCGACACTGGTCAAATCCAACCGACCGGGTTCAGGGTGACGGTACTCGGGCAGCAGCAGCGGCCCGGTTATGACCAGAAGCAACATGACCGGGACGCCAAGCAGGAATACCGCGCCCCACCAGAAGTGATCCAACATGATACCTCCGACTACCGGTCCAAGCGCCATGCCGCCCATGGAACACATTAACCATATGCCGACGGCTAGGGAGCGCTGCTTGTGGTCGCGAAACATGTTGCTTATCAAGGCCAGCGTAGATGGCGATACAGTCGCCCCGGCGATACCGAGTAATGCGCGTGCCAGAATAAGCATCTCAGCGCTTCGGGAGAATGCGGCCAATAACGAGGCTGCTACAAAGGCCATCCCGCCGTACAAAAGCAGTTTGCGGCGGCCGATCCGTTCACCCAGCGTGCCCATCGTGATCAAAAATCCTGCGAGCATGAAGCCGTAGATGTCGATGATCCACAACTGCCGGGCGCTGTCCGCGCCGAGATCGGCGCCAATGTGCGGCAGTGCGAGAATCATTACGGAAAGGTCGATCGAGACGAGAAGAGCGGGCAGGGCTAGTACCGCGAGCCCTGTCCATTCCCGAATGCCGGCATGCATCTCATTCCCATTCACAGCGTTCATCATTCGTTCTTCCACTGCTCGCCTAGCTTGTCCAACATAAATTTTGTCCCATGCTCGCGCTGTTCTGGCGTATCATGGCCATCGAAGAAGGCCCCTTGCTCGGTGTAGATGAGCTGTGCGCCGCTGCTCGCCGGCTTAATTTCCACCGTCGTCACGGAGACCGATATCCGTGTCTCTCCCTGGTCCAGGGTGTACGTATAAACGATACGACTGTTCTGAACGATCTCTTGATAGCCGGCGTCGAAAGTAAACGGGCCACTGCGGTTGATCTCCCGTCCGCCGACCCGGAAGTCGAACTCGTCGGCCTTCGGGTACCACTGGGCTTTAGCCGACGGGTCCGACCAAGCGGCGAATACCCGCTCCGGCGATGCGCTATAATTCCGCTCGATAACAAAGGTAGCGTACTTTACAGATCGTTCGTTCATAATTTATATTTCCTCCCTTGGTTGGCTCATTCGGAAGTTCACCGATGAAGTCTTGAACGGTCAACGCTTCATTATCCTGCATAAGGTTTGTTATGGCTGAAATGATTGCCGGCAACAACGGATTTGACCTGATACAGCGACAAGCCGAGCTTATTCAATGACAGAATATGCTGCAGGCGTGCAATATCGGATTCGTTGTTTCGACAAGTTCTTCATTTTCCACTTTCGTTTCATGATCATCCCCTTTTTTCGCGCGTGGTATTTACCGGTGTGTTTGATTATAAGACATTACGCTGCGTAAGCTTCAAGTGTTAAAATAAAGTTTCTGGAATAGACGGGAATCGAAGCCGGTTCGCATCTTCGGGTCTTCGGCTGCGACGCCACGATCGGTCATCTTCTTTTATTAACGCCGCATAGTCCGCAGCACTGTCCGAGCGCTCGCGCACTGCGCAGCCGTACGCTCAAGAAGGTGTTCTACGAAGAAAAAGGCGGCGAAAATAGTGTGTTCCTCGGCGCTCCGAGCGACATAGAAAAATAATTTTGTGTAGGAGGGCATGTCAAATTTAACGAAAAGCCATGTCAAAATCGCAGCACTGCGATCTTCCGCTTCATCAGAGGCCATCATTATGAGAAAAACTATTCATTCGATATTAAACCGGTTTCACTAAATGGCAAAAAAACTGGTATGGGAAATGAAGGAATATTCAAATTAACTTAATAAATCAGTAACATCACGATTATAAAACCGGTTTAATATGATTTTGTCTGATATTATCCACAAGTCATTATCAATACGATAGGAGGAGGTGACTTGATAACAATCAAGATGAGGCTAGAACTGGAGAGTTTCTAGAATACGGTTTCAAGCGTGTTCAGTCAAAACGTCCGGAATCTCTTGCGGGGAGAAGCATCCGGATACGAAAGCGCTTTATAACCATTAAACCGTGCGGCTGCAGCCATCGTGACTGAAGACTCATTATCGGTACTCAGGAAGGGTACCGAAGACTTCTGGCACGATATTTTCACTTAGCTGTAAACTTATACAGGAAAAAGCCTGCATTCTTCGGCTTCATAAGAAGGGATTGAGCGTACATGTCAAAACGTATTTTTCATTTTATATTATTGCTGTTAATTGCTACCGTTCTATTTGGTTGGGATGTACCGGTTCGGGCGGAATCGAAAATAGTGGATACCGTTTCTTTTTTGTATTTTAATGACGGACATGAAATCAGCCCCGTGTCAGATGATTTTGGAGACCGGGGCGGAGTTGCCCGGATCAAGACGCTGGTTGATAACGTCAAAAACGATAAAATCGTTGCATTCGGAGGAGACCTGGGCGGCGGTACTCTTTTCGGCGGAGTATTCAAAGGTTTTCCTATGGTTGAAGCCTTTAATGCGATTCCGATTGATCTGGCGAATTTCGGCCAGCATGATTTTGATGCAGGAACGGCGAATGCGCTCGAATTAATTAAGGCTTCCCGTTTCACTTGGATCTCGTCCAATCTTGTTGGCAAGGACGGGAAGCCTTTTGGCCAAGTACCGGAGTATAAAGTATTTGACAGACAGGGCATTCGAATAGGTGTCATTGGTTTGACCAGCGCCATGGATACGACAACCCAGGTCGAGAATGTCAGTCAGTTAAGCGTTATCGAGTCGGCCAAAAAAGCGGTTGGGATGATAAAACAAGTGGCGAAACCCGATCTCATCATTGCGCTGACCCAAGAACCGGTTATCGACGATAAATCCTTGCTTCAAGCCATTCCCGACATCAGGGTCGTTTTTACCGAGGAAGAAGCAGAAGAGAAGTCGTTCGTCCACGATGTCGACGGAGGGAAAAGGTTCATTTTCTCTCCCCAGGGAAACATGGGGTCAGTAATTCGATTGGACATTACCAAGGACTCCAATGGACAAGTGAAGCTGGCGCACGAGATAATGAAGGCGGACGAAACCGTCAAGGACGATGCGCCTTTGGCGGAAATGGCTAGAGAGTATCAATCCCGGCTGGATAAGGAATTGGGGAAAACGATTGCCGTAACGGAAACTGATCTGTCCTACGGGGACAACCATGAATCCCGTTTCCAGGAGACTGCCATCGGCGATTTGATCGCGGACGCCTACAAGGATTACTATAAAACCGACATCGCATTCGCAAACGGTGGCGGCATCCGCGCAAGCGCCCAAAAAGGAGATTTTACTTTAAAGGATGCCAAATCCATCTTGCCCTTCGGCAACAAAATCGTCGTGGCGGAGGTAAGTGGGGAAATGCTGCTCGCCGCCCTTGAGAATGGCGTTTCAGCAACGGAACAATTAGCAGGAGGCTTTCTGCAGGTCTCAGGCCTATCGTATTCGTATAGTCCCGATAAGCCAGTGGGACAGCGGATTGATAAAGCAGCGGTTAACGGTCTGCCCATAGACAAAGATACCCAATACAAGGTTGCAATGTCCAACTATATGTTCACGGGCGGCGACAAGTACACTATGTTTGGGGAAGCTAAAAGTATAGTAGCCGCAAATGAAGCTTTAACTGATGCGGAACTGCTTATCGCTTATGCGGAAAAGCTTGGCAAAATTAACATCAAAACCGACAACCGTATTCAGGTAAACGGGTTCGCAGATGTTACATACGGTCATTGGGCGGAAGAGGGCGTTTACGGATTGACTGGCAAAGGGCTCATGGAAGGTACAGCCGCAGGGCGTTTCGCACCCAGTGAAATCTTATCTCAAACGGAGTTTGCCGATCTTCTGAATAAAGCATTATCGATGGATTGCACAGCGGCATGGAATCAAGACGGCTTGAAGAGTCTGAATTCGGATTCGCCTCTGACCCGGGAAGAAATGGCCGTTATCATGAAATGGGTGTTGGAAGCCAAGGGCCAATCGGTTGCCAAAACGGAAACGACGGATTTTGCTGACAACGACCGGATATCGGAATGGGCTAAAGCTGCGGTCGCGGGTTTGGCCAAAGAAGGTCTTGTGACAGGAAGGTTGCAAAATTTGTTCGAGCCAAAGGAAGGCTTCACGCGTGCGGAAGCCGCCTATCTGCTATGGAGGTTGATTGAATAAAATAAGCCTAGGGTTGAAGGGCGTTATGGGAGGATGAGTCTCGTTAAGCGGTCTTGTGTCAAAAATTTGGGTGTTTAAGCGATTCTAGAATTGCAAAAAGCGCCGATCCATTGGAGAGGTGCTTTTTGGCATGTATGGAGAACAAGTAAGATTTACGAAAAAATTTGGCCGAGGATTTCTCCATCTGGATTTTGTATGGTGTGTACATTGACGTAGGCGCTGCCTCTTTCAAGTTCACGGACGAGATCACGGATTGTCTTTCCTTGAAGAGGACCGACTAAATCATTGCGACAGTGAGTTAACCATATACTTCGATTTCATAACTGGCAGCTCCTCTTTCCATTAAAGTAACTGGCAGTATACTGGAGCAATATTGGATGGACATCCTTTTTGCAATTAGTGATAAAGTTCTGTTGAAATATTGTTTATACCTATAGATGATATCTTTATTATATATTAGACCAATAATAGTCTGCAGCTGTATTATGTATTTATATTAAAGGTACGTACCGACGGAGCCTTGTCGAGAGACGAGAATCAACGTGTTGCGGATGTGGCAAACTCCGGGCTGCTGTTTGAGCTTGAGGACCGGATTGGATAGGTTGATATTGATGTCATCATCTATACGGGCTAAACGAATACTTAACCTTTTTCGACATTTGCTTCAATAGCATTCCATGCTCAAAGCAAGTAGTATAAAACATAGAGGACGAATTCTGCTTTCACTTTCCTGGTACAAGGGAGAGGCTGCTAATGACATTTTCAGGTCATTCCATTACGAATCCCCATAGCGGACAAAACATTCATTTCTATATTGACGGCAAGAGCCATATTTTAGAAGCAGGTGACAATCTGGATATTCCCGCAGGGGTGCCTCGTATGACAAGCAATTAATATTAAAATTTAGTCAGTTGCCGATCATACAGTTATAGATTCTGTTAAAATGGAGACCGTTTATGAAAAAACGACCAGTTGTCTTAATTCACGGTTACTCAAGTAAAGGCAACTCCTTTGAAACTTGGGTTAACAAGCTTTACAGCCGAGGATATGATAAGCAAACCATTCATGTGATCACCTATGAGACTCTAACTAACGAGGTGTCAATTCCCGACATTGCTGAAGGATTTGATCGAGCACTCCGTGAAAAAATTGGGTTAAATGGTGATGAAGAGTTCGATGCAATCGTTCATTCGACTGGGATGTTGGTCATCCGATCATGGCTTTCGGCATTTGTCAAACGGAGGGATCGTTTAAAACACCTTATCGGTTTAGCCCCAGCGAGCTTCGGGTCTCCTCTTGCCCACAAGGGTCGCAGTTGGTTGGGAGGTATTTTTGTTGGCCGAAAGGAACTGGGGCCAGACTTCCTGGAGGCAGGGAACCGCATCTTGGACAGCCTTGAGCTCGGTAGCCGTTTTTCGTGGGAATTGGCGGAGAAAGACTTGCTTGGAAACAAACCTTTTTACGGCCCCAATAACAATACGCCGTATGTCTTTATTTTCTGTGGAACAGAAGGATACCATGGCATAAAGAAGCTGGTTAGTGAGCCAGGTACAGACGGTACAGTCAGATGGGCGGGCTGCGCGTTAAATACGCGGAAGATCACCCTGGATCTAACAAGAAGCGGTGAGGAGAATGATCGGATTTTATTCTCGAATTGGAGCAATGTTGACATTCCGTTGATTCCCATCCAGGGAATTGACCATGGAACGATCATGAGTGAACCGTCGGACGAGCTTGTCGATTTCGTTCATCGAGCACTTGAGGTAGAGAGCGAGCAAGCACTAAACGAATGGTATGGCTATACTACAAGCCGAACCGGAAGCACGCTAGCTAATCTTGAGAAATGGCAGCAATTTGTGATCCGTGCTGTTGATGAACGAGGCGATCCGATTAATGACTATTACATCCGCCTTGAAGGTAGTCGCGAAAATGAAGAAGAACAGGAACTTCAGGCGTTTGACATGGACGTACATATTTATAGCAATGACCCCAGCCTACGGAGCTTTCATGTCAATCTGAGTGAATTAAAGGTTGAAACCCTAAAGAGTCTCCAACTGCGAATCATTGCATCTTCTGGAACTGCCATGGTTACCTACCGTGGATATGTCGGAGGAGCATCCGCGATCCCCGATTCAATTGATGAAGATGGTAATTGGCAAGCTTCTCTGAATCTATCCAGTTTGCTTAAAGATAGCAGGGTGAATTTTTTCCATCCGTACACAACTACACTCGTAGAAATACGGCTTAATCGAGAACCGCTTCCGCTTACTGGACCAAATAAAGTGTGTTGGTTCGACAAAATCCACTGAGTCGATGGAGGAATACCTCCGACAGTCTCGCAACCGTGATTGTCGGGTGATAATAACATGACTCACTAAATACCGTGGAAATCGCGGTATTTTTGTTTTATGGGATCATGCTCTTGTCAAGTTTCAATGACAATAACTTAATCCCATTCCCGACAAAACCCGAGAGAGAACGGAAAAGGAAGGCCAGAGGACGGTGCCTTTCAAGGTACCAGACGGTCAAATGGTAATTACTGCGTTCCCTTCGCCTGTTCGTTATAAAGCGCCAATCGCTCTACAAGATTTAGCTGTGAAATGACATATTCCTTGTTCCCCGATATCAAAACCGGTACCCGATCGCTTTGGCCAACCTCGCCAAGCCTCCCAATAATGCTTTTTGTACCCATTTGGGAGGTCCGGCGAGGTAACCGTCAATGCACTCCCAAGCGACCCCCAGCCACAACGGATTTCGAGGAATTCCTTTTGATGTCAGCTTGCCTTCGCACTCCAGCTTGTGAATCAGGACGAACATATTCCCGTGCAACCCCGGCGGGCGAATTTCATGAGTAGCTACCAGCTGGTGATCGCCGATATTCCAGAATTGATGAACCTGATTCGGATGAATCGTCAGTTGTCCGCCAGCCTCGAGAATGGTCTCCTTCCCATCCACAACGAATCGCATACGACCCTCCGCTACCAGGAACGATTCCGTAAGTACCGGGTGCCAGTGGGGGCCGTTCATTGCTCCCTGTTGCGTTACGCTATGTTCGATGATCAGAAAATCCCCCTTCTCGTCCGTTCCCTTTGCCAAAAAAGTGACAGTCCGACCATCGGGATGAACCAATGCTTTGCCTACTGTGATTTCCCTTTCCGCTAGCTTCCGTTCAGTGCTACCGCTCAATAGATTCCCTCCCTGTCACTTACTTATAAGGTTCAAACGTTATACCGCGCCCAGTAAAAAGTTCTATGGTCAGGATCAGGTTCCTGCCAGAGTCTAGCGAGTTTTCAAAAAAAATAAATGAAATGTCAAAAAGTGATTTGGACACACGAACGTGAGTTATGTACAGTGGAACGCGGAACTCTTTATCCTTAGGCAGAGCAAGTCGGTCCGAACACCGCTACCGTCATCGGAGCTTGGGAGCCAAACAAGGGAAATTGGAAAGATGTCACAAAAACGTTATGTCAATCATGTTACTGCATAGCGTGAAATTGTAAGCGCTCTTACAATTTAGAATGGATGCGCAGACATGTCAGGCTTCATTGACACATGGCGATACGCGGCTTTCTCCGAGTTGAACAAGAGGTTGTGGGAGGGATGGAAAGCGGGATATCCAAAAGGGTGGTTTACAAACAGCAGTTCTTTGAGCTTTACGAAGTGAAATTCATTTCAATACCGGGAGGAAAAATCTGGATGAGAAGCATGAAAACATTCGTCAAACTGATTTGCATCGTGGCATTGCTAACATTTCCGATCATGATGAAGCCGGCTGCAGCGGATGCGGATGCCGCCGATGCTGTTGAATTCGACAGCAATGGAAAATTCGTTGATGCATTGGATAATACCGATTATATGGTTTATCAATCGGGGATTTCGCAAACGGACGGCAGTATGACAGGTCCCGGAGAAGTGATATACAGTGCGGGAAGCAGTGATTTTCATTCGATTTCAATCGATACGACGTTTAATAAGTGGGCGCTGAATTATTCCGGTCATGACTTGGCGGTATATGAGACAGCGTATGACGCCGGCACAGACACGTTTGTCGATGGGAAGCAGGTTGTGATGGCCAGAGAGCTTAGTCCTGATCTCATGACCGGCAAGGATACCGTCAAAGCGACCTATATTTCCGGACCGATTACTCCGGGAACGAAATATTTGCGTGTCTTGCTGCCTCAAGCGGATTTCTTCGCGGATGTGCAGAATGCCGCCGATTATAAGGTTGACGGAATCACGCTGGAAAACAGTGCGGCGGCAGCGAAGACGGTTGATCTGACGATCGATAAACTTGCCGATTTCTCGCATTTTGCGAACGGAACGGATACAAGCAATTTAAGCATCAATGATTTAACGGCGGCAGTTAAAATATTGGATGCCCGTACATTTGCTTCCAACTATTTTATGGAAAGAGCGGATGGGACCAAAGCAGACTCATCCATGACTTATGCGTCTCCGGAAGGGAAAGAATTTCAGAGTGTTTATGTGGAAGGCTACTTTAATTTTGTTCCCTCGAAATTGTTCGAGGTTTGGATTTCAGAAGACGGCGTGAATTATACAAACGCTTCAGCAAGCAGCCATTATATAACGGTCCCCTTCCCGTATAACGGTGATTGGATCCCGACCGTGCTGAAGATAAGCGATTTGCCCGGAGGAACCCGGTATGTTCAGATCAGGCTTCCGGCATATACTTCCGGTGAGCTGTGGGGAATGAAGTACCCGAGAATGACCAGGCTCGTGCTTGGCTCTGGGGATCCAGGCGATGCGACCGATCCGACTGATCCAGACACCGGGAATCCGGTTGATCCGACCGGCCCGACAGATCCGGGAACCGGGAATCCAGGCGATCCTGCCGATCCGGGGACAGCCGATCCGAATGATCCGACCATACCCGCGGGCCCAAGCGGACCGGTCGGCGAGTATCCGGCTGAAACGGTCATCAGCTTTGCGGCAGCTCCCGTGGCAATCGACGGTGTTGTTGAAACTGGCGAGAATGGAAGCCTGACAGGAGATTGGCAGGGTGCGTTTTCCGAGAATATCGCAGGCCTGGTCGATGCCAACGGAGATGAGCACGGTGCGGATGTTTATTTGAAATATGACTATGACAATTTGTATGTAGGGGCCAAAATCAAAGATCCGACACCAATGAGAAATACCAACACCGGAAGCAATATCTGGAACGGGGACAATATGGAAATTTTCCTGGGTACGGATGATTTGGATTATGCCCTTTACCCGGACAAGAAACAGACGACAATTCCAAGCGACGTACAAATTGTGTTAAGCGGCGGTATAGACGATGGGCCCCAGTTTTATTTATACCAAAATGGCGTCTTTACCTACCCGAATATTACGATGGGCGTACATCAGGATGCAGATGGAAAAGGTTATACGATTGAGGCGGCCATTCCGCTCAGCGTACTCGGAATCGCCAATTCGTGGGATAGCAAGAAGGTAATTATGAACCCCGTATTGAATGACGGCGGGTATGATAAGCGGGGTCAATGGGGATGGACGACGAACGATGAAGCGTCCAAGAAGAGCAGAGGACAGTGGGGACTTGCGGCATTGGAGCCGGCAGACGCTCCGCAGGTTGAAATTTCCGCCAATGCTTCTGTTGAAATCAATACAAACGTGGTCACGGTTGCCGGTCAGACAGCCAATGTACAATCGCGGGACGTTACGATTCTGGTAACCGATGCGAATGAGAACATCGCCTACATCGACCAAACGCAGAGTGACGCGCAGGGCAATTACTCCTTTACTTTTCCGGTTAATACCGATGCTTTTGGCGCCGGAATTTATACGGCAACAGTCGGCGGGGAGGGAATCGTCCGCACGAATGCAGCCGCCTTTACTCTTGCTGCGGATACGGCAGCGCCTGCTGAAGTAACCAATATCGGAGTCAGCGCAGGCAATGGCAAGCTGGCCCTTACCTGGACGGATCCGGCGAATGCGGATTACGATTATGCGCTTGTCCGCGTGCTTGGACAATCCTCGGCACCTGTTATGGTAGCGAAAGGAGTGCAGCAGGTTGAAATCGGCAGCCTGACCAATGGCACTGAATATACCGCAGCCATTCAGACCGTGGATTTGTCGGGCAATATATCGCAAGGTATGGAAGCGAAGGGGACGCCTGTCATCCCGAGTACCCCAACGGCTGACACGGCAGCGCCTGCAGAAGTAACGAATACCGAAGTGAGCGCAGGCAGCGGCATGCTGACCCTTACCTGGACAGATCCGGCAGATGCGGATTACGATCATGCGGTGGTTCGCATGCAAGGTCAATCCGCTGCACCTGTCATCGTCACAAAAGGAGAACAACGGATTGAAATTGGCAGTCTGGCTAACGGCACCGAGTATACCGTTGCCATTCAGACAGTGGATTTGACCGGGAATATTTCACCAGGCATAGAAGTTAAGGGAACGCCTGTGAGTCCAAGTACACCATCAACAAGCTCCGGGAATGCATCCACTGCCCCTGAGACGGATAAGGATACCGTCATTGTTGATTTGAAGGACAAGAAGCCCGACCAGAATGGCCAGGTCACAGTAGAGCTGCCGAAGGACGCAGCAGTGTTGCAAATTGCCGCTGACCAGATTTCGATTGTGGGTAGCGGAGGGCTCCTCGTCAAAGCCGGGAATGCCGAGATTGCGATTCCGGCCGAAGTGCTGGCGGATGCTGCGAAGCTTGGCGATGGGAATGGTGCTTATATCGCCATTCATGTCGATCAGCACGCAAACGGCGATCAAACAGATGCAGCCGACAAGATGAGCTCGGACAATCTGAAGGTGAAACTGTTCGGCGACGGATTCAAGCTCCAGGTTTCGTTGGTGAACAAGGATGGAGTGTCCAAAGAATTGACTGGCTTCAGCAGGTCTGTAAGCATCGCAATGCCTGCTGCCGGCGGCGAATCGGATCCGGAGCTTCTCGGTGTTTATTTCTACAATGAACAAACGAAGCAGCTGGAGTATATAGGTGGACATATCGATGAAAACGGCCTGTTGACTTTCGATCTTGTGAAACCGGGCGTCTATCAGGCAGTGGAGTATGACAAATCATTCCTGGACGTACCTTCCGGTCATTGGGTAAACCGCGCTGTCAAGGTATTGTCGGCCAGGCATATTGTGAACGGTATGACTGAAAACGCCTTCAAGCCGAATCAGCAAATAACGAGAGCGGATTTTGCTGTGATGCTGGCGAATGTCCTGAGGCTCAAATCAGAGCAGCAAACAAGCTTTACGGATGTTGATCCGGGCAGCTATTATGCCGGCGCAGTTGCGGCTTTGTTCGAAGCGAAGCTGATCAGCGGACGCGGCGATAATCAATTCGATCCGACTGCGACCATTACGCGTGAGGAAATGATTTTGCTGATCGTTCATGCTTTTGAATTCAAAACAGGGAGTGCACTTGATACCGGCAGCGAACCATTTGCCGACAACTCGAGCATTTCCGTATGGGCTCAAGATGCAGTAAGCGCAGCGAAACAGGCAGGACTCATAAACGGCAGAGGAAGCAACGAGTTCGATCCGAAAGCCGGCAGCGCGCGTTCTGATACGGCGCAGCTCATCTACAACTTCTTGAAGCAAATGGAGCGCTAGCAAGGAAGTACGATTCGTTTTGGGAGGGTTACACATGAAGACTAACCAATTACTCAAGCCCATGCTCGTTATGGCTTTGGCCGCCATCTTGGCGGTCATGTCCATCACAAGCGGATTCGCAGGGAAACCGGCAGCGGCTGCAGGCAGCGGCACGATTTATTATGTGGATTCCGCAGCCGGAAACAACAGCAGCAGCGGTACGGACAAAAATTCACCTTGGAAAACGTTAAGCCATGTAAGCGAAAGCGCATCGTTATTCCGGCCAGGAGACCAGATATTGCTGAAAGCCGGCAGCGTCTGGAACGAACCGTTCGACGTCACCTTCTCCGGCTCTGACAATAACGGGATTACGATCGGCAAATACGGCGGAGACACTAAACCGGTCATTAACGGCGGTGGCGGAAATTATGCGGTACGTATTCAAAACCAGCAGAATGTGACGGTTCAGGATATTGAAATAACGAACTTCAACGCTAACGACTATGATGACTACAAAACGGACTATTACCGGCGTTCGGGCGTTTGGGTGCAGGCTTATCATAATGGTCCTATGAACAACATCCGGCTGGTAGGCCTTGATATCCACGACATTACGGGAATATCCGTGACAGGCGAGTCATGGGTTGAGGATACGGATGGCGAATCGGTCAATAAAAATTTCAATGCGGCCATAATGGTGAACGCATGGGAATGGGATGCCAATGTCCCGGCCGATAAGCATGGTTATTACAAAAATTTCACCGTGGAAAATTGCAATATCCACGATATCAAGACGATCGGTATCAATATGGACGGGTACATGAACGACCCGGATACGTACCATAAGAATGTCGTCATACGCGGCAATACCATTAACAAAACAGGATCCGACGGCATCATCATCGGCGTGGCCAATAATCCGCTTATTGAACACAACTCCGTTTACGATGTGGCCATCGATTCGGTGGACGGCAAATGGATCGCGGGCGTATGGGTCTGGAAAACAATCGGAGCAACGATCCAATATAACGAGGTTGCCCGTGTCCATTATCAGAACAGCTCGAACACAGATTCGAACGCTTTCGATGTGGATATCCAGGCGCAGGGCAATCATTTATTCCAATATAATTATTCCCACGACAATGCGGGCGGCTTCACGATGGACATGGGGCAGCTGCAGAACGGAACGACGACATACCGCTATAATATAAGCCAGAATGACGCTCATCACGGTTTTACGGGAAACACGCTGAATATTTCAGATCCTACTCTTTTCTACAATAACGTGATGTACAACGATAATGGAGATGGAATCGTAATCAAGGACAATTCCAAGGCTTCGTTTATCAACAATATTTTCTATACGTCCAAAGGCAATGCTCCATACCCGGCAGGGCCGAAGTTCTACAATAATGATTTCTACGGATCGGCGCCGCCAAGCCAGGGCGTGAACAATCTGACGGTTGATCCGAAGTTTGCCGATCCGGGCAAAAGCGGAGACGGAATGGCAATCGCTGCCGGATACAAGCTGCGGGCAGATTCGCCGCTCATCGGAGCGGGCAAAGCGATTGAAGGCAATGGCGGCAAGGACTTCCAGGGCAATCCGCTTTATAAGGGGTCTCCGGACATCGGAGCCTTTGAAGATCCGAACAGTACGATTTCCGATACGGCAGCGCCTGCGAAACCGTCGGGTCTTGCGGCAGCGGATAAGTCGGATACGGCAATAACACTGTCATGGGACTCGCTTGAAAACAATGTACCGCTCGATGGGGACATCTATGATGCTTCGACCGGTAAGAAGGTGGCATCTGTCATGATGAGCAACACGGCGGAATTGACGGGGCTTACCCCCGATACCAGCTATGCCTTCTATGTGGTTTCGAAGGATATGTCCGGCAATGCCTCGGCTGCCAGCGATCCGCTAACGGTCAAAACAACGATTCCCGCAATAATCGTTGATAATGCGGAAGCAAGCCTGACAGGAGCATGGGTACCGGGTAGCGCAAATGCCTCCTATCAGAACGACTATGTAACGATTGCGAAAGGAAGCGGCTCGAATACGGCAGCATGGACACCTGAGCTTGAAAAGGATGGCTACTACTCGGTTTATTACCAGCTGCCGAACGGATCGGCAAGCAGAGCAGCCAATGCTCCGTTCACGGTCAATTTCGATGGAGGCTCCAAAACGTATGCCGTGAATGAACGGCTTCCCGGAGGAAGCTGGGTACTGCTCGGAATCCATAAGTTCAAGGCCGGGACGACAGGAAATGTACGGCTGAGCGATAATGCCAATGGAGAAGTTGCGGCAGATGCGGTGAAGTTTCTGTTTAACGACGAATTTGGCACGGACAGCATAACCAGGGTAGCATTAACAACCGATAAGCTTCAGCTCAAGATCGGAGAAACGATGGGGCTCTCGGTTAAAGGAATGAATGGGGCGGGCAAAGCGCTGGATTTGATTTCCGAAGGCATGGCCGTTCAATTCACCAGCGACAATGCAGCCGTATCGATTTCCGGAGACGGCGTAATTACGGGAGTATCTCAAGGAACAGCAACGATTGGCGCGAGCGTTACGATCAACGGAGTCGCTTTTACAAGCAATCATGTGAAAGTTATCGTTGGACCGGGCTTCTCTGTCCAGGAGCCTTCCATTACGGACAGCAGCTGCTTGCCGCTCGCTTCATTCTCTTCGTTCGGACTGGTGACAGCTTCGACTTTTGCCGTTAATTCTACCGATAAACTGCAGAATGTCACATTAATTATGGCTGTGTATAACCGTAAGGGTCTGGTGAAAACCAGTATGCAAAATGTAGTTATCAAAAGCTATGACAACACAGAGCTGAATACCTCTCTGGTTATGCCGGAAGATGTATCCGGATGCTATTTGAAAGTGTTCGTATGGGATGGCAAAGATGAAATGCATCCTCTTGCGGCGCGAACCATTTATCCTGATTCTCTCAATTAAATCGATTCCTGGCGGCAGATTGAAAGAAAGCAATCCGCCGCCAGGAAAGGGGGAGGAGACCAGCATGTTAAGAAGCAACCGGCTTTACTTCCTTCTGATCCCCGTACTCGCCCTCTTGGCTTTTTTTCTATTGACCAACCATCAGCCGAAGCTTGCGGGAAGCTCTGTCGTTGCTGTCGTTAACGGCGAGCCGATCACGTACGGCGAGATGAAACAGGAAATGGACAGCCAGCGTGCGAGGGTGATCGGCACAAGCTCTGACGGGGAGGAACCATTGGAAAAATTAAAAAAAGAAGCATTATCAAACGCGGTTAACACGAAGGTTATGCAGATGACGGCTAAGGAAAAGGGCGTCGTTGCGGATATTTCCTACGAAGCCTTCTTAACAGGCCTGACCGCGGAAAATAAAAGAAGGGCGGCTGCGGTTAAAAGCAATCAAGCCGTCTTTGGACCCGAGCATTATGGCGAATCCGAATACTATCGTCTTATCCAATCCAATATAGCCGGGGAATTAAAAAAGATCTTGCAATCGGAGACGGTATTCTCCGATGAACAGCTGCAGCAATACTACGATTCCAATAAGGAACAATATAAGGTGCCGGACACGATCAGAATCAGAAAAGTTACCGTATCCGGCGTCGATGACGATGAGGGGAAAATTATGAAGGACATCCGTTCCAGGGTCGACAGCGGAATGAATATAGATGAGGCTTCCTCCGGCTACGGACAGTCCGCGCATGTTGAAGAACAGATTTTCGATGCCAAATCCGCACATAGCGACACCTTGGGCTATCCAATCTTGCTTTCAAAGGTACAGCCGCTGCTGCAGGGACAGCTTACGGGCGTATTTCAGGAAAACGGCAAGTATCTGTTTGCCCAATGTATAGAGCGGACGACCCCTGGCTACCTGGCATTCAAGGAGGTCAAGGAAGCGATTCGGAGTCATTTGGCAGGCCAGGTGTATGACCGGGAAATAGAGCGCCTGCTGCAGGATGCCAAGATTTCAATTAACGAGGACGTTTATGACCGCATTCGTGATCAAACGGTTCAGGGTTAATCGTGCATGATGGAGGGAGGTGACCGCACATGATTGATTTGTACAGCTCCGGTTAGTCGAATGATGTCAAATTGGCCCAAGATTCATACGAATACCCATTTAAAGGAGGCGTTATGATGAAGAAACGGTTTCTATCCTTTTTCTTATCTTTGGCTGTCATATGCTCTATTCTTTTCACATCCAATTTGACAACGGTAAGCGCGTCAGATCCCATCGTTTCCGGAAATGTCTATAAACTCATCAATCCGGCCAGCGGCAAAGCCCTGGACGTAAACGGGGCCGGGACGGCCAATGGAACCAATGTTCAAATCTACACCGACAACGGTTCCGTGTCGCAAAAGTGGCAAATCACCAGCAATGGGGACGGGATCTACAAGCTTGTCAATCCGAACAGCGGCAAAGCGCTCGACGTTAACGGCGAATTGACGGCTGATGGAACCAACGTTCAAATTTGGACCTCGAGCACGAGCGTGGCCCAGAAGTGGCAAATCACTAACAATGCCGACGGCTCTGTGAAGCTGATCAATCCGAACAGCGGCAAAGCGCTCGATGTAAACGGCGGGGGAACGGCCAATGGCACCAATGTTCAAATCTGGACCTCAAACACCTCGGCAGCGCAAAAGTGGCAGCTGGTCAATGTGACAGGTGCGGCGGAAACGATAGGAACAGGCAGTATGTCGGCGCCTGCGGTTGGCCCCGCACCTTCGTTCAGCGTGGGCGGAAGCGGGTTTGTTCTGGTTAAGAACTGGAATTTCGGCAGCAATGGCACAATTAAAAACATTTCGGATATGAACAGCGAGTTTTATTATCACGATCAATTCAATACGATCGGCAACGGCACGAATTACGGGGCCATAACGCTGGCCCCGGACGCGGCGAACGCGATTTCGGGTCAGCCGATCGAAGATCCGAACAACAAGGTCCGTCAGTTTACGACGGATTCCTTGAAAACGACCCTTGTTCCGTTAAACGGCGCCACGACGGTTTCCCCGACCCAGCATAATGTGGGCAACGGATCGTTCCAGCCGAAATTCACTTTGCCCGGCGGCGGTTCGCTGCTCGGCCGTGATATTCTGTGGGAGACCCGCGTCAAGTACGTTACGCCTAAATATTTCTGGTTTGCACTCTGGAACTCAGGAAACCAATGGGATGGCGGCGCAGAGCTGGATCTGCAGGAAAGCTTCGGCTACGATAATGGCGGCGGCAACACGAACTTCGACGGACGGTATTGGCATTCAGATCCTGTAGGCGGGACAGCCACGACAAATTATTCGAATTGGGGAACGGGAATGGCTTCTCATGGCATTACATCCTTTGATGCCACTCAATATCACACCTATACATTGGTCTATCGGGCGAATAACACCTACAGCCACTATATGGATGGTATCGAGATCCAGTCCGGCACGATCAATTGGACGCTCGGGGCCACTTCGAACGGAACGCCGATTGATTTCCATTTTTTGGTTGATGCGGGCTGGGGGCATACGGGAGTAGCGAGCGTGAATCATTCCATGCCCGCCTCCGAGCTCCTCGGCAAATATTACGAGTTTGATTACAGTCGTGTATATTTAAGATAAAACCGGCAGCGAGAACGAGACCTCACCAACCTTCCCTTCATACAGGGGAAGGTTTTTTTTCTAGCGGCTGGGCCAGGACAGGCAGTGTAATGGTAAATAACGTGCCTTCATTTACGATGCTTTTCACGGACAGCATGCCTCCGTGGTCCTGAATGATCTTGTAGCAGATGGACAGGCCAAGTCCGGTTCCCTCTTCTTTCGTCGTGTAGAAGGGATCAAATATTTTGGGAAGCTCGTCTTCAGGTATGCCTCTACCGGTATCCTGGAGTTCGATAACCGTAAATATCGGGTCCGTTCTTTTCACCTGGATATAAATATGACCCGGCTCGTCCATGGCTTCCAGAGCGTTTCGAACAAGATTGATCAGGACCTGCACGATCTTGTCCCGATCCATCATGACCAGGATGGTGTCATCCACGCTGTGAATACGGATGCTGTGTCCTTTCGAGAGAGTCTGCGATTCGGTTAAGTATTTGACTCTGTTCAGGCAGCCGGAGATGGTCTCCGGTTTCATATTGCTCATATGGGGCCGCGAGAATTGCAAAAATTCAGCCGTTAATTCATTCATTCTGGTTATTTCATTAGAGATGATATCCACCCATGGTTTAATGTTATACGACTGGGATTTCGATAAATCAATGAAGCCTTTAAGTGTTGTCAGCGGGTTCCTGATTTCATGAGCCATCCCGGCAGCAAGCTCACCTACCATTTTCAATTTCTCGTTTCTGAATAATTCCTCTTCGCGTTTCAGCCACAGCACTCTCTTGTTCTGAAAAAGACGATCCTCCGCTAATGAGATAATTTGCTGGGAGGACGAGCTCTCCTCGGGGAACATAGCCATGCTGTAGGTGATCTCGTAGCCAAGGCTCCGCGATTCCAATATCTCTCGTACCTCTCTTAAGGCATCTCCTGTTACCGGAATCGCCAGGGCGAAACGGTCTCCGGCATAACGCGAGATAGCCGCCGCATTTGAAAAGTAGGTTCGCAGGATAATGGATATCTTCGTCAATATCTCGTTGCCGCTGCTTATACTTTCTTTGTTGATGCTCTTAAAATCCTGAAAGTCCAATAACAGCAGGACAAAGCTTGCCTTCTTGTTTTCAACCAAATCGTTCACCGCGTTGATATAACCGTCATAATTGAGCAGCCCGGTCAGGGGGTCATGATTCGTCAAAAAGTTATTCCATTTTTGAAGACGTTTTTTCTCTGATTCAGATGCAAGAAGATACTGGATCACGAAGACGACCAATATGAAACCAATCAAATCATAGATGGAAACCAGGAGATTATATTCTGTCCACGGAAGGTAAGTCAGTCTTATGGAGGTATAAAGAAGTGAATATCCTACGGTGATGGATAAAGTATATTTAATATCCCGCCGGCTTCTGATTTCCAGAACAATCAAAATAAAGTACAGCAGCTGGCACCAATTGAGGTGGCTGCACCAATGAAAGAATGCGAGCGCTGTCACTTGTGAATACAGAACTGTTTTGGATTGATGATCAATGATCATGACAGATAAAAAAAGTACAGCAGAAAGAAGCAACAAGGCAGGGCTGGTTACTTTTCCCAAAATATAGGAGGATAACGTGAGTAAAGCAGTTAAAGCAGTTATCAATACATATCTGGCTTTTCTACTGAACATAGGACACTCCCAAAAGAAAGAATTCGATTCGAGTTCGACCAATCCAAAGCCCATTATATCCGATCCCAAATAAAATAAATGTCGAAATCGAGATGTTTTAAAGAATAATGGAATAATTGCCGGACAAGCCTGCATATCCATATGAAAAAGATTCACTGTCTAGTCGAAAGAGGTCCTTCTATGAAACCTATTTTCGAAAACAAGAACAATTATAATGACATTCCGATTGTTGTGACGACACAGCCAAATTTGAATAATTTGGCTCATTGGCATGCGGATGTGGAGTTTATCCTCGTCTTTGAAGGTCCCATCCAGATGGGCATCAATACCGAAAGCCGACTGCTTGAAGCAGGGGATATGGCGATTTGCATCAGCAATGACATTCATTACTTTGTGACGAAGAAATCCAGCTCGACATTGGTGATCAAATTCCTTCCGGAGCTGATCGACGGCAGCGGGTCATGGCAGAAGCATCATTTTGTGCCTCCCTTTATCCAAAAGAAGTTCGTAGACAAGAAAAACGGTCTGAAAAGCCGCGTCTATGAGGATATACTGGAGCTGTTCCGGGCATTGGTCCTTGAAAGGCAGCGGCAAAACGATTATTTTACGATCGTCATGAAAGGAAAGCTGCTTGAGCTTTGCGGCATGTTTCTGCGGCATTTGCCCAAGGAAGAAAGCGAATCCGCGCTGGCCCGAAGCTCCTCAGGCATCAGTCTTGTGCAAGCGGCTGTTGAATATATGGAACAAAACTATATGCGCAGCATATCCCTTGACGATATCTCGAAGACATTGAACGTCAGCCCCCACTATTTCTCGAGAATCTTCAATAAAACGATCGGCATGAATCTCAAGACCTATCAAAACCAGCTCAGGCTGAACAAAGCGGAGAGCATGATCCTCACGGAAAAAGCGGCAATAACGGACATTGCCTACGAGTGCGGCTTTAACAGTATCCGGACCTTTAACAGATGCTTCAGACTGGTAAAAGGATATACGCCGACGGATCTTCGCAAAACATCGTTTAGAGCTTCCCCCTGAGGGGAGCGGTGAAAAAACGGACTTACGCCAGGGGCAGCCAGCCCCTTTATTACTGTCCATGCACAAATAATGAGCAAAAAATGGCTATAAATCAGACAATGTGTGGCGAGCATTGATAATCGATCTCCCCTAATATAAGACGTGCAGACAAATAAAGGCAGGTGGTAATGTATCCGCTTACAAAATTTGACGGATCAAGGGGAGACAGCCCGATTCCAGGCTTCAGGGAAAAAGGTTAAAAGAGGAGGAACCTGTTTATGAAGAGAAATTGGCTTTTGACGCTCGCTTTCATACTGATCCTGGCTCTGGTTGCTGGCTGTGCAGGCAACGGGGGGAATGCCGGAGGAAGTTCTTCCGGTGAGGGAGCCACAGCGGATCAGCCTTTTGCAGGGCGGACATTAAGCTACTGGAGCCCGTTCAGCGGCGATTCCCAGCTTTGGGATAAGGAAAGAATCGCTGCTTTCACGAAAGAAACGGGAATCAAGGTGGACGTTCAGTTTATTGAACCGGATGGCGGGCTGTCGAACGGGAAGCTGCTGACAGCCATATCCGGAGGCACCGCACCCGATCTGGTGGAAACGAGCGCGCCGGCCAGAGGCTACAATTTTGCGGCGCAGGATTCTTTGATGCCCTGGGATGACTATCTCCCGGAAATCGGATTTGAGGACGGTTCGGTTATGCCTGGGTTCAAGGATCTGATGAAATACGACGGCAAGACTTATCTGGTGCCCCAGGATTCCAATGTTCTGCTTCTCTACTATAATACGAAGATGTTTGAGGAAGCGGGACTTGATCCGAACAAACCGCCCGCGACTTTAGCGGAACTTGACGAATATGCCGCGAAGCTGACGAAGGTGAGCGACGGGAAAATTGAACAGCTTGGATTTATTCCCTGGGTGGACAACGGCGGAGATGCGTTTACCTGGCTATGGATGTTCGGTTCCCCGATCTATGATCCGCCCGCCAAAAAGCTGGTGTTGTCGGATGACAAAAGTGTAGAAACCTTCAAATGGATGAACAGCTACGCACAAAAATACGATCCTGCCAAATTGAAGTCTTTTACATCCGGGTTCGGAGGCATGTTCTCGCCTGACCATCCTTTCATGACAGGCAAGATCGCCATGACCCTGACCGGCAACTGGTTCACCAACGCGCTCAAGATCTATGCCCCCGACGTCCAGTACAAAGTGGCGAAGATCCCGACGCCGCCGGGCGGCAGAGAAGGAGGATCGCCTCTGAATTCCAATGTATTCATGATACCGAAGGGCTCCAAGAACGTGGATCTTGCCGCGGAGTTCGTGAAGTTTGCGCTGAAGCCGGAAATCAACGGCAACAATTTCGATATCTGGAGATCCATACCGGTTACGGACGCGAAGTTTGACGAAGTCAGCTGGACCAAAAACAACGATGAGATCTACAAGGTTGAGCGCGAACTTGCGAATTCGCCGAATTCCGGCCATCCCGGACTTACGCCGGTATCCTCGCAGCTCGCGGATGAAATTGTCCAGCTCAGAGACAATGTGATCTATAACAATAAAGATCCGAAGCCTTTGCTCGAAGCTTTGCAGGATAAGCTGCAAAAGGAAATTGACAAGCAATAATACACCGCATGGAAACCTCCAGGCGGCCTTCCTGCCTGAAGGGAAGCAGCATCAATGAAGCCTGCCGGGTTCATTTCGGGCGTGCCTGCCTGAGATGAATCCGGCAAATCCAGGATGAAATTGGATTGGAGGTATGACTTCAATTGGGGAATATCGGGAGAAAAGCGGAATTATTGATTGTTTATGTATGTCTGATTCTTTTTGCGCTATGCTTCATTATTCCTTTCTTCTGGCTGATAGCGGAATCCCTCAAAGCTCCTTCCGAATTGTTCGAGGTGCCGACCAAATGGTGGCCGAAAACGCCGCAATGGGTTAATTTTTCCCTGGTTTTTACGTCATTTCCCTTCATGCTTTACCTGAAAAATACGATCATCATTCTGATTCCGAATATTATCGGTTCCGTCATATCCAACTCCCTGATCGCATACGGCTTTGCCAGACTGGACTGGAAGTACAGAGACCGTGTATTCGTATTGGTGCTGATCACGATGATTCTGCCGTTTCAGGTCACCATGATTCCGCTCTTTCTGATGTTTCAGCAGTTCAACTGGATCGGTACGTTTCTGCCTTTGATCGTTCCCAGCTTATTTGGCAATGCCTTCTTCATCTTTCTGCTGCGTCAATTTCTGCTCGGGATTCCGAAGGAATTATCGTACTCGGCCAAGATAGACGGCGCGAACGAGTTTCAAATTTATTGGAAAATTATTATGCCGCTCGCAAAGCCGGTTATCTCCACCGTGGTCATCTTTGCTTTCCTCGGGACATGGAATGACTTTATCGGCCCCTTGATTTTCTTGAGCGACAATAAATTATACACCTTATCGCTGGGCGCACAGCAGATCATGGGAACTTACGATCCCAAATGGAATATATTGATGGCTCTTGGCGTGACGATGACCCTGCCTGTACTGATCTTGTTCTTCCTGCTGCAGAAATATTTCATACAGGGTGTGGCCATGTCCGGAATCAAGGGTTAGGGGGAGACCATGAACAAAGGCCTGAATATCCGAAAAAGAGATTTCCGCAATGCCATGCTGTTCATTTCTCTGTGGATTATCGGCACGGCGGTATTTAAACTCTATCCGATTCTCATTTCGTTCTACTATTCGCTGACGGATTATTCCGTTGTGAATCCGCCGGAGTTTATCGGACTGGATAACTATACCGCTCTTTTCAATGATGCATTATTCTACAAGTCATTGACCAATACGCTGTATATGGTGGTCATCGGCACGTTCTTCACGACAATCATCGCGATCGCTCTGGCTATTATGCTGAACAACCGAAGGATCAAGGGGTTATCCTTTTTAAGAGTCATTTTCTTCATTCCTACTTTGGTGCCCGTGGTTATCGTGAGCATTCTGTGGATCTGGATTCTGCAGCCTGATAACGGGATTATCAATGTCATATTGGCTCAATTCGGGATCACCGGTCCCGGCTGGCTTGCCAGTCCGGTATGGGCCAAGCCGTCTTTCATTCTGATGATGATATGGGGCTCGGGCACCTCCATCATCATTTATCTGGCGGGGCTGCAGGAAATTCCGGATTCCTTGTACGAATCCGCCTCGATTGACGGAGCCGGTTTCTTCAGACGGACGATGTCCATTACGCTGCCGATCCTCTCGCCGGTCATCCTGTTCAATGTTGTCATGTCCGTCATCCACGTCTTTCAATGGTTCGCGGAGCCCTTGATTATGACGGCAGGCGGTCCAGATAATGCGACGCTGTTCTATTCGCTCAACCTGTACCGTGCGGCGTTCCAGTACTTCAAGATGGGGTATGCATCGGCGATGGCCTGGATTCTGCTGGTCATTGCAATGGCTATCATTCTGCTGCTGTTCAAGCTGAACAAGAAATATGGTCACTCCGAATAAAGAAAAAGCCTGCTCGCGCGAGCAGGTTTTTCTTAACCTTATCGTTTAAAAGGCCGGCGGCCGCCGGTTCTTCCTGTATAAAAATGTGTTCTGTACTTGTTCATGAAAGGACGGCGTTAGCCGCTGCTTCGTGCGGGGTATATTAATCCCGTACTTCCGCGATAATCTCGATTTCGACAGGCGTATGGAAAGGCAGGTCGCTTGTGCCGATAGCGGATCTTGCATGCTTGCCTCTCTCGCCAAATACATCAACCAGCAGATTGGATGCGCCGTTAATGACATAGGGCTGATCCGCGAAGCCGGGTGCGCTGTTGACAAAAGCTAGCATCTTGACGATTTTGACGACGCGGTCCAGGTCGCCCAGATAGCCTTTCATGACAGCCAGACAGTTGATGATCGTCTGGCGGGCGGCCTCCTGGCCCTGTTCAATGGTCAGATCCGTCCCCAGCTTGCCCTCGTACATCAGCTCGCCGTTGATCCGGCAGTCCTGGCCGGACAAATAAATCAGATTCCCCGTCTGATTGCAGGGAATATAAGTGAAACGCGGTTCTGGTGAAGGGGGGAGCACAATGCCAAGCTCAAGCAGACGCTGTTCGATGTTTGCCATTTTAACATACCTCCGTAATTTTAATGGGAATGATTGCAGCTGTGCTGTGCCCGGATGAATTGGCCTTCTCTGGCATGCGTATGCTGCTCACGGTCAAATGTCGGTTTGCCGTTCACGATAACCTGATTTATGCCGCCAGGGTACTGCCTGGGATTCTCAAAGGTGGCATGATCCTGAATCGTCTCCGGATCGAACACGGCCAGATCGGCCGCGTATCCGGGTACGATCAATCCGCGTTTGCCCAGCTTGAAGCGCTGGACAGGGAAAGACGTGAGCTTGCGTACCGCCTGCTCCAGCGTCAGAACCCGCTCTTCGCGCACGTATTTCGCGAATACCCGCGGAAATGTCCCGTAGAGCCGCGGATGAGGCTTGCCGGTTTCACAGGTCAAGCTGTCCGAGGCGATCAGCGACCGCTCATACCCGATAACCTGCTTGACATCATCGTCCGCCATATGGAAATAGACGATCGATATCCGTCCTTCTTCTTCAAGCAGCAGATCCAGCATGCAGTCCACCGGATGCTGGCCTCTCATTTCGCTTATCTCTTCGATATGCTTGCCTTCAAGCTCCCGGTTCTTGTCGGTATGTACGGCCGAGAGGTAGATGCTCTGCCAACCGGTTGAGCAGACGAGGTTATCCCAATCCTCCTGTTCGCTTCCCAACTCTTCCCGGATCCGTTTGCGCAATCCCGGGTCCCGGCAAACCTCAAGAGCGCTTGCTATACCGCCCTCTAGCGACCAGGGCGGAAGCACGGTCGTGAGTGACGTGGAGCCGGCGCTGTAAGGATATACATCGCAGGTGACGTCAAGGCCGCGGGCACGGGCCTGCTCGATCAGCTCCATGGCTTCCATGACCTTGCCCCAATTGCGTTTGCCCGCCGCTTTCAAATGGCTGATATGCAGGGAAACGCCTGTTTTCTCGGCGATCCAGATGACCTCCTTGACGGAAGGAATCAGATTGTTGCCTTCGCCGCGGATATGGGTCGAGAACAGACCGTTGTACTTGGGCAGAACGGAGCATAACTCGGCTATTTCTTCCTTGGATGTGTAGCTGCCGGGAGCATAGAGCAGTCCGATGGAGAAGCCGATCGCTCCTGCCTGAAGCCCTTCTTCCAGCAGCTTCTTCATAAGCTGCAGCTCCTGCGCCTTTGCATCGCGTTTGGCGAAGCCCATCACGGCAATGCGCAGCGCCCCATGCGCCACATATGTTGCCAGATTCTCGGAAGGGGAGGAATGGGCGAGCGTATCCATATACTGAGCCACGGTTTCCCACGGCCATTCCCATGAGGTTGAGCCCAGCACAGGCTGAACGTAGCTTTGCAGCAGCTCGGCATTCGGTCTGAACAGCGGGGCAGGGGCAAGCCCGCAGTTGCCGACCACCTCTGTCGTGACCCCCTGGCGGATTTTGATCTCGCTGAGCGGGTGATCCAGTATCATCAGATCGGAATGGCAGTGTCCGTCGATAAAGCCCGGTGAGATCACCTGCCGGTGAACATCGATCATCCTGTGCGCTTCCTGGTCAAGCTTTCCGATGGCGGCGATCAAGCCATCCTTGATTCCCACATCGCCCATATACCATGGATTGCCTGTGCCATCTACAATGCGGCCATTTTTCAAAATGAGATCAAGCATCTTTTAAGCCTCCTTATTTTGCGGATCTGACGCTATTCCAGCATTCCGCGCCCAAGCACGGCCATTTCCTCGAATTCCGGGCCGTTTTTAAAGAACACTTTATTATGCAGATTAACGGTGCTGCAAATATGGTTCGGGATAATCCTCAGCCGGCTGCCGATCTGAGGATTCGCCTTCTGCGCATCCGGTCCCAGGCGCAGCATGCCATGCTCCTCGGACAGCCGCTCCAGCACGGCATCATCCAGGCCTTCGACATGGCCGAAGCCCTGGAGCATAAGCGGCTCGACGCCGGGCTGCACATCGGTGGCAAATGTTTTGCTGCCGCCGTCAACGACGGCCAGATCAGCCGACGGCCTGCTGACGACTGTCACCCAGACGCTCCCGGCACAATCCTCAAGGCTGCATACGCCGAGGCGCGCCTGCATCCGGTCCTGGTACACATAGGTACCCGGCCGGATTTCGGTAACGCCCTTTACAGCTGCGGCGTACCTGCCTGTCGGCGTCGAGCCTACGCTCACATCGAGGATAGGGATGCCGCTTGCGCGCAGCCGCCCGGCCAAATCAGCCATCATGCGGCCTTCTTCCTCGCCTGCGGCCTGCAGATCAAGTGTTGGCTTCTGCTTGTGAATCGCTCCGCGGAAGGTGTAAATTCCCGTCAACCGCAGATGCTCCAGCTCATGAATACGGGCTGCCAGCTCCGGCGCCTGGTCGTACAGCACGCCGGTCCGCCGCAGACCGGTGTCGATTTCCAGTCTTACCTGCAGCGGATGCCCGCTGAGGCCGGCAGCTTCGTTCATCCGCTTGGCGCCCTCCAGGCTGTCCACGGCTGCGATCAGCGTGATCTGCCGGCTCAGCTGGATGGCGCGCCCGATTTTATCCGGCGTTACGAGAGGATAGGCAATGAAAATATTCGTGATCCCGTTTTGTGCCATGATCTCGGCCTCTGACACCTTTGCCACTGTTATGCCGACAGCTCCGGCATGCAGCTGCCGGTGAGCGACTTCGGGCAGCTTATGGGTTTTGGCGTGTGGCCGAAGCTGAACCCCGTGACTTCGGGCTGCTTCAGCCATAGCCTGAATATTGCGCTCCATAACGGCTTGTTCAATAACGATGCAAGGCGTCTGCGGCTGAATTGGCGACATGGACTTATCCGCTGACTCACTCATGCTGCTCCCCCTTTCCTTCCACTTGGGATTTGCTTTCTTCCAGATAGCTGTACAGCGTATATTTGGAAATGTTCAGATAGCCGCATATTTTCTCGCCGCTTTTCTTGACCAGAAAAGCGCCTTTCTGGTCCAATAGCTGAATCATCCTCATCTTGTCTTCCTTGGTCATGGCAGCCACCGGCCTGCCAACCTGCTCCTGCGCCTCCTGAAGCAGCGCGTCCAGAAGGTCGCTCACATTGCTGACGAACGATTCCTTCACATCGATTTGCTGTCCGCCGGTTGTTAATGAATCAAGCGTTCTTTTGGCGAGCATCAGATCCGTGACATCATAGTTGATGCAGATGGCGGCAATGATTTTGCCCTCGCGGTTCTTCTTGTAGATGGAAGTGGAGCGGAGGATGCGCCCATCCTTGGTTTGCGTCATGTAATTGAACCGGTTGCCGTTGACCTGACTGCCACGCAAAATCTCCAGTCCCAGATTCGTACCGGGATCGCCGATTTTTCTTCCGGTGATATGGCCGTTCTCAATGGCCACGATCGTGCTTTCGTAATCTCCGGTCAAATCATGCAGCACAACCTCGCATTGATCCCCGAATTGAGCGGCAATACCCTTGATCATATCGCTGTAAAATTCAAAGTCCTCGTGGATAGACTCCATCGTTCATCCCGGTCTCCTCCTGTAAAATATCCTTCTTTCGAAAATAGTAACACAAACCAAAATGATTTCAAACATAAATTTAGTTTGAATAACAAAAAGTTTGTTCTTGATAGTCGCCATACCTCACGAAGGACCGGGCGGAGCAAATGAAAAGGCAAGAGCACAGGCACCCATGATGCCTTCTCTTGCCTTTTGATGACCTTATAGCATGTATAAGTTTTATAAGTTTCACGCCTATAAATGTCTATGAGGTTTGAGGGAAGAAACGAACTGGGCCGCCAAAAGGACGGCGACAGCCGTTTCTTCTTAACGAGACGCAAGACTATGACTTCGCGATAATATTGTCATAGAAACGCCGTGAGTTCCGGAAGAACGCCTCGACCGATTCCTTCACGAGCGCCATATCCTTGGATTGGCAGGACTTCAAGAGAGCCGAGCGCATCTCCACGCTGTTCTCGATCGCGCCGGGAACCCGCAGCAGCCGCAGGCTGGTCTCCCGGCGGAGATGGATGATCGTCTGCATCAGCTTGGCATAGATGCGGTTGCCGCATATATCTCCCATATACAGATCGAAGGTATCCAGCCCGTCCAGAAAAACGGCGGGATCGGCTTTTTTAATGGATTTGGAGAGGGTCGTGAGGAGGCCCTGCAGGTAGGCGTAATCCTCTTCCTTGGCAAGCACGGCTGCAGCCAGATAGACCTCTGATTCTATGAGCTGCCTGGCGGCGTATACCTCATCCAGATTATGAATTTCGCTATGGAACAGCCAGATAATCGTTTCCGCGGGCAGGGGTACCATTTGCTCGTTAACGAAGCTGCCTTCGCCCGCTTTGATGGTAATCAGGCCGACCAGAGACAATGCCCGAAGAGCCTCGCGCACGCGGCCCCGCGTCACCTTGAATTTCTCGGCCAGATCTCTTTCGTTGGGCAGCTGCTCGCCGGGACGAAGCTGTCCGGTGGTGATAAGCCCTGCTATTTGCTCCATAATTTGCTCGGTTACGGTCACTTTCTTGACAGGATTCACTTCAAACATGCGGTAGCCTCCGATAGACCTGCTGGTGGAAATGTTCAGGGATAGGGTTATGGAGCCTACTATACAGAATTTTATTGAACTGCACAAGAACGTGTGATAAGGTCAATATTAGGTACTCTGGTACTACCAATAACCAACGGAATTAATGGACCCTAAACCCTTTAAAAAGGAGCGATTGCGGCAATGGAGCCACTCCCGGATAAGACGAAACCAAGGATTGACGCACATCAGCATTTTTGGAATTTGGAAAAGGTGGCCTACCCTTGGCTGAACGCAGGCTTTGGCCCGATTTACCGGACGATTGAAGCGCCGGAGCTTGAGCCGCTGCTGCGGGAGATCGGAATTGATCGAACCGTCATCGTTCAGGCAATGGACTCCTATGAGGATACGGATTATATGCTGGAGACGGCAGCGCAGTATGATTGGGTGGCAGGCGTGGTGGGCTGGGTTCCGCTGAACAAGCCCGATGAAGCTGCCAGGAGGCTGGAGCTGTATACCCGTAACCCGCTGTTCAAGGGGGTTCGCCACCTTATTCATGAAGAGAAGGATCCCGACTGGGTCGTACAGGATACGGTTGTTGAAGGGCTGAAGGTGCTTTCGGCATTCGGACTGACGTTCGATGTTGTAGCTGTGTTCCCGAACCATCTTAAGCATGTGCCGGCTCTTGCAGAGAAAGTCCCGGGTCTGAGAATGGTCATCGATCATCTGGCGAAGCCGCAGATCAAGGAACAGCGGATGGAGCCATGGGCTGGCGAGCTGAAAGCTGCTGCCGCATATCCGAATGTCTATGCCAAGGTATCCGGGCTTAACACCGCGGCTGCGGAGAACTGGTCGGCTTCCGATATCAAGCCCTATATTGATTATGCGATTGACTTGTTCGGGGCGGACCGCTTGATGTTCGGAAGCGACTGGCCGGTGGCGAATCTGGCAGGCGACTACGGCAGGGTATGGGCAGAGACTAATCTGGCGCTGCAGGACCGGCCGCAGGCCGAGAGGGACGCAATATTGGGAGGTACCGCTGTTTCCTTCTATAATCTGTAATCGGCCAGCGCAATTTTTCTTGGCGGTAGAGGTTGAAGCCTTCTATAAAACTGATATACTTATTGAGGATATAAGCAGCGCGATATTAATATCTTCATATGGAGGTGCAGGAATGCTTAGAGGTTTGACTTCTGCCGGTTTGGGAAAAGTGGAGAATGACGAACAGCTTATTAAATTGGCTTCGCAATACGGCTTTCAGGCTGTGGATGTGGATGCGCTGGGCCTGGTGGAACGTCATGGGGTTGAAGGCGCCCGCGAGCTGCTTAAGAGCCATAATGTTGTAATCGGTTCCATTGGACTTCCTGTGGACTGGAGAAACACGGATGAGAATTTTCAACAGGGATTGACGAAGCTGACACAAGCCGCTGCGGCCGCCGCATCACTGGGCTGTACAAACTGCTGTACGTATGTTCTCCCCGCCACGGATTACAAAGCAGCGCATTTCATGGCGCTGGCTACGCGCAGGATCCGTATCTGTGCGCAAATACTGGGCGCTTATGGTATCAGACTTGGTCTGGAGTTTGTCGGACCGCATCATCTGCGCACTGCATGGAAGAATCCGTTTATCTGGACCTTGCAGGAAACACTGGACTGGATTGATGCCATCGGCGAGCCGAATGTCGGCCTGCTCTTCGATTCTTACCACTGGTACACGAATGAGCTGACTGTTACGGATATTGAAGCGCTGCGCGCCGATCAGATCGTGCATGTCCATATTAATGACGCTCCGGATGTGCCGGTGTCGGAAGCGATGGATGGCGGACGGATCTATCCGGGCGAGGGTGTCATCGATTTGGGGGGCTTCCTGCGGGCGCTCCATAAAATCGGCTATCAGGGAGCGGTTTCCCAGGAAATCCTCGCCCCGGCGCCGATGGATTCGCCAGAGCAGCTTGCCAAGCGGTCTAAAGCCGGTTTTGACAAGGTGTTTCAGGCTGCGGATTTATAAGCATCAATTTATCCGTTAGCATTAAGTAAGCAATCAAGAGGGCGGGGGCATGACGCTCCCGCCTTCTTGGATGTTTTTTATTGAAGTTTAGCCACGCCAAACGCCATATGCTTCCAGAGGATAGCCTCTACTGCTTCCATTTGATGCGCTTCGCAATCGATAACAACAATAACCTCCGTACTTTTTCCTTTTATCGCTTGTGATTTTCTTTGATTAGATTTCTGTCGTTTTACTAGCAAATCGATCAGGACTCCAATCATGAAACCTGCTGCAGCCCCGATTAAACCCCATATAATTGGCCCCCAATGTAAAACAAATCCGATGGATGAGGCAATAACCGTCAGAGCTGTCGCGCATGCGGCACCAGTATCAATTAAGCTCGTACCGTCTGAGCGGTGGATGCTGTCCAGAAGTTTAGGTTTTTCTGCGGCTTTTTCCAAAGGAACCGCAAGTATGCTCCTTTTTTCAATTCCATGTTCTTCCAATGCCGTAAGCGCAAGCTCAAGATAGATGGAATGGTCAAAAGACGAAATGACCCGCATAGGACCATCCTTTCTTTTCTGATAATTGGATTTCAAAAACAGCTTCTGCTCTTTATCGAATACTTTGTTGTTTTCTACGGTGTTGGTGTAGGCGTCATATACAGCAAAGCCATAAATAGAGGGCATAAACAGGAGCCATTCGGGCTGCAAGACAGCGGTTGCTTTGCTGAATTCACCCATCAATGAATATTGCAGGCCTTCCAAAAAATGAGACATGTAAGCCGTGCTGATCCAGCCGGCGAGGACATAGAAGGCTGTGGCAATCCTGTGAATGTAAAGCTGTCCCATCCCTGGCATTAGAAGCGACCAAACAAATGCGGCCCAGGGAGTTCGTTTATCCAGATAGTTGATTTCCAGCCCGTTGATAATGAAGGATGGAAAATAGGCCTTTTCCCTATCCGCCAATGTGTAGTGGTGGTTTAAGTCAACCGTTGTCCGGTAACTGTCATAGATAGCAAATAAATACACCGGTGCATATAAGGACATCCATCTTACGTCAAGTATTTCCTTAGCCATGGCAAATTGGCCGGTAAAAGAAAATACCATCGCTTGATTGATTCCGGCTTTAAAATTGATTAATAATTCCCATCCGATCAAGACATAGCCCCTTAAATATTTGGACAAGAGGAGATGTCCAAAACCCGGAAAAGCCATGGACCACCATGCGATGACCCAAGGCGCCCGCAAATGAAGCTGTGTGGTTCCCAGCGAACTGACATAGGCAGTTTGACGACGAGGGTATTTGAAAACCGCTTTTTTAATCATATTTGCCTATCCCCGTTATCTTTTTCTAGCATTATTTACTTCTTTACAATCCATTAAACCTGTTGTGGGAAAAGGAAGCAATGGCCCGTCAATCGGAAAAATTATATTGTGATGCGCCGTAAGAAAATGATTGTAAACACCTGATTAGGTGTTACGATAGTATCGTGATAGCCCGCTCCTGAATCATTTATCCCACCTCAGAATCCCCCCCAACCTTAATACAGAATTAACTCTGATTCCCTACTTTGACAAAGCTTAATCAGCATGATCTGCATATGAATGGCGTGGAAGCCATTATGTCGAAAATTGATGTTGGAGAGGGAATGATCATGCAATCATGAAATCGATAAAAATAGGCAAGACATCCGCTGTTATTCTGCTTGCTGTCATGCAGTTTTGTTTTTTTGGTGCCGTTATCGCCGATTTCTCCCGGACGGCGCAAGCTGCCCCGACTCCTGCGCAGGCTGTTATGGTCGCTGCTGGAGATTCTCATTCATTAGCGCTGAAACTGGATGGTACCGTTGCTGCCTGGGGAGATAACAGCTTTGGTCAAACAACCGTGCCGGCGGGTCTGAACGGAGTGACCGCAATTGCCGCGGGATTGTTTCATTCGCTCGCGTTGAAAACGGACGGCACCGTCGTGGCCTGGGGGAATAATACTTACGGTCAAACGAATGTGCCGGCGGGGCTGAGCGGAGTGTCGGTGATCGCTGCGGGGGGTTCCCAATCGCTTGCTCTCAAGACAGACGGCACCGTCGTCGCTTGGGGAGACAACAGCTGCGGTCAAGCAACAGTGCCGGCAGACTTAAGCGGTGTGGTATCGATCGCCGTCGGAGGGCTGCATTCGCTTGCGCTCAAAACGGACGGCAGTGTCGTCGCCTGGGGAGATAACAATTTCGGCCAAACGGACATACCTCCGGACTTAAGCGGAGTCATATCGATCGCCGCAGGAGGAACCCATTCGCTTGCGCTCAAAGCGGATGGCACCGTTGTGGCCTGGGGAGCGGACAGTTTGGGTCAAACGGCTGTACCGTCCAATCTTGGCGGGACAGTCACGCTCACCGCAGGGAGAGTCTTTTCGCTTGCGCTCAAAACGGATGGCACAGTGGCGGCTTGGGGAGACAATGCGAATGGTCAATTGAACGCACCGGCGGATTTGTCTTTTCCTGACAAGGTGACCATGATCGCGGCAGGAAGCAGTCATTCGCTCGCATTGAAAGCGGACGGTACCGTCGCCGCCTGGGGATTGAATGCCAGCGGTCAGACTAATGTGTCTGCAGAGCTGTCTTCACCTGTGAAAAGGAGCAGGCTCGCAGCAGGATCCTACCACTCGCTCGCATTGAAGCCGGACGGTTCCGTTGTGGCCTGGGGAGATAATGAATATACCCAATCCACTGTACCGGATGGTCTGAATGGGGTGGTATCCGTCGCCGCGTCATCCAATTATTCGCTGGCGCTGAAAGCAGACGGCAGCATCAGGGTATGGGGATCCAGTTACTCTGACAACATACCGGCAGAACTGGCCCCGCCAGCTAAAAGTTATATGATAGCTGCGGGGGATTTCCATTCATTGGCGCTGAAGTCTGATGGCACCGTGGTCGCTTGGGGACTGGTTATTACAGAAGTACCGTCGGATTTGAAAGACGTCATATCGATTGCCGCAGGAAATGCATATTCGCTGGCACTGAAATCAGACGGCAAGGTTGTTGCCTGGGGCTATAATATGTACGGTCAAACAGATGTGCCGACGGGTCTGACAGATGTAGTGGCCGTTGCCGCAGGAAATTCCCACGCCATGGCGCTGAAATCAGACGGGACCGTCGCTTCTTGGGGACTAAATAATTATGGTCAAACGAGCATACCCGCGGGATTACAGGGCGTTATAGCGGTTGCTGCGGGAGTTGAGCATTCGCTCGCATTGAAATCGGATGGCACTGTAGCAGCCTGGGGCGGTGATGGCAGGGGTCAAACAGATGTGCCGGCAGGACTGAAGGGCGTCATTGCAATTGCCGCCGGCAGCTATCATTCGCTCGCATTGAAATCAGACGGCACTGTTGTTGTGTGGGGGGATGGCATAGCTGGTCAAACCGTTATTCCGGGTACGGGAGCGGCTTTGACGGCTTTAACGCTGCAGGAGGGCAATCTCAATCCGCCTTTCCAGACCGCAGTTGCCCAGTATACATACTCTTATATTGGAGCTTCCGTCGACAAAGTACATGTGGCAGCTGCTGTCAATATGCCGTCACAGGCGTCTCTCTATATCAATAACCGGCTGCAAGCCAGCGGCAGCGCAACCGCGGTAGAGGTGTCAGGACCATCGACGGTAATTCCGATCCGTATGGAACCTCTTCTGTTGCCAGGCAAAACGTATACAATCACGGTAATAAGAGATTCCGTGTACCCCGTTGTTCAATACGGTGAGAATGGAAGCTTGTCATCAGCAAAAACGGCCGCAACCCTGGTGACGGCAGCGGATGCGGAAAGCGGGCTGGACCCGGCCTCTCTGCAATACGTTTGGACGCAGAGCCCGGACGTGCCAGCCAGCGGGTGGACCTCTTTTGCGAGCGGGGATACGCTCATCCGGAACAGCGGAGACGGAAAATGGTATCTGCACATTCAGGCCAAAGACCTTGCCGGCAATCGTACCGACGAGGTATCGGATCCTTTTGTCCTGGACAATACTCCGCCGGTATTGACTCTAAATGGCAGCAATCCCATGAGCGTGCCGGTCGGGCATCCTTATGTTGAACCTGGTGCGATAGCTGAGGATAGGGTTGACGGGATTATTCCAGCAACCGCTATTGTAAAATCAGGACGCGTGGATACTGCAAGCATCGGCAATTATCAGATCCTGTATGAAGTAAGCGATCACGCGGGCAATCAGGCATCCGTGACACGCAATGTGAATGTATACGATGGAGACGCGCCTGCGGTCTATTTGAAGGGCCCGAATCCCATGGAAGCAGAAGTTTTCAGCACATTCACCGACCCTGGCGCAGCGGCGGTGGATCCTCAGGACGGAGCCCTTGAGCCAATCGTCACTGGAACGGTAAACACGCGGCAGCTGGGCACCTATACTCTCCTGTACAGTGCTGTCGACCAGGCCAATAATGCTGCGCCTACCGTGACGAGGTATGTGTATGTGAAGGATACATCGGCTCCCGTTATTACTTTAGAAGGGGATAGCGTGATGGTCGCGGGAGTCGGCAGCACCTATCAAGATCCTGGAGCAAGGGCTGAGGATTTGTATGAGGGAGATCTGTCTGCCTTGATCTCCATTCAGGGAGCGGTAGATTCCAGCCGACCCGGAACGTACAGCTTGAATTATAATGTCACGGATACGTCCAATAATGAAGCGCTCTTGGTGAGACGGTTGGTCTATGTCATACCTCCTCCCGTCATTACGCTGCTTGGTCAATCCGTAATTAAGCTGAAGGCGGGGGAGACCTTCACTGAACCTGGGGCTCTGGCGGCTGATGCCTACTACGGAGATATCTCGGACCGGATCACCGTCACCGGATCAGTAAATACACAAGCAGCCGGAACTTATATGCTGCGCTACAATGTTCAGGACCCGGCAGGAATAACGGCAGCTGAAGTTATACGAACCGTAACGGTTGAGAATCGAGTTTATTACAATTATCCGCCATCAATCGCTTCCGGCAATGCGGCATTGAAGGATATCAGCTTTGTCGTTGAAGGCAAGCAGCTTTTGTCATCTCCAGACGGGATGATCGAAACTACAGCAGAACAGATTGAGATTCACGCCTTGCCGGCAGATTCAGGAAGTACAATTTCCCTGCAAGGTGAAGCTCTGACAGGTCCCATAACCATTCAACTGTCCGAAGGCGATAATGTGCTTGTCATTTCGGTCAAAGCGCCGGATGGCACGGTGCAGTCCTACACCTACACCATTCATCGAACAGTCTACAAGGGAACCAACGAAGCATCATGCGCTTTTACGGATATCCATGGACATTGGGCAGCAGTACAAATCTGTGAGGCTGCATCGGCAGGAATCGCGCAAGGTGATCCTGATCTGAGGTTTCACGCCGATGACGCGGTAACCCGGGCAGAATTTGTAGTGATGCTTTATCGCATACTGGATGATTCAAGCTCGGAAACAACCGCCGAGTCAACCGCAGAGGTTTTTACGGATTCAGGCGATATCCCGGATTGGGCCCGGCAGGCTATTCATTATGGAGTCTCCCAAGGAATTGTGAAAGGGTACACCGATGGCGCCTTCCTGCCTAACCATACAATAAGCCGCAATGAACTGGCTGTCCTGGCTGCCCGATCGCTGCAATTGCAAATCGACATCTCCAGCCGCACATCATTTAGAGATGATTCCGATATTCCCATATGGGCAAAGCCCTATGTGCTGGCAAGTGTTCGGCAGGGGCTTCTTCAGGGCAGAAGCAGCAATCTGTTTATGCCCACTGACAAGACCACCCGCGCGGAGGCAGTGACCCTGCTTTTACGTATGCAGAAAGTCTTATCAGCTCTGTCGGCAGCTCCCTCGTAATGGCTGTTTAGAACAACCATTTATGGCTTTTTCGCATATTTCCGGTTTGCAGGGAGCCGACTCTAGTAGGCATATGCCATGGAGGGGCAAACGCACAGGCATGATACATGCCAGCCCCATACAATGCAGAGTAGTATAAAACGAAGGGAGTTTTGCAGGTGTCATACGGATATGGTAATCCAGTAGGCGGCGTAGGCGTAGGTAATTGTGGTCCGGTAGTAAGCCCAGTATCGACTGGATGCGGCGCAGGAATAGGCATTATCCTGGTACTTTTCATCTTGCTTGTCATCATCAGCCGTTCGATCCTTTTCTAGGAGAAACAGTGCTCCGGTAACGATATTCCACGCATAGAAATTAGCGCCAGCCCCTGTTCCGCAATATGTGGAACGGGGGCTTGTTTGCATATTGTTTCTTGGAAATAAAGAAGCACTGCTTTTTAGGAAGAGATTGGATGAGTGAATGCTGCCGAAGATCATGGCCGCTCTTAAAAGGAGGGCGAAATTGGTTCAATTTTAGATCCAATGGATTAATGAAGAGATATTTATTCCAATGTTCCGCTTCTGAAGGTTTACATAAAGCACTCAACTGCATTAGGATAAAGAGATCACATGGTACAAGAAGGAGAATCAGAAATGGATATTATTGAAGCGATTCATACCAGAAGAAGCATCGGCAGAGTGAAAGAAGATCCGATAGCCAAAGAACAGATCGAAACCATACTGGAGGCCGCTATTTGGGCGCCGAACCATAGATTGACGCAGCCTTGGCGGTTTTTTGTCATGTCGGGAGACGGCCGCAATCGGCTGGGGGACGCGTATGCGCGCATCGCTCTTGAAGCGGCGCAGGAGCCGGATTCGGAAGAGAACGTGAAGAAGGCGGAGTCCGCCAAGCAAAAAGCGTTCCGTTCCCCTGTCGTCATCGGGGTGGGAGTTGAGCCAAGCGACGCCAAGGGTGTGGTTGAGCTTGAGGAATACGGAGCGGTGTTTGCGGCTATCCAGAATATGCTCCTCGCTACCCACGCGCTGGGTCTGGGTGCGGTTTGGCGCACAGGCGACCCCTGCTTTCATCCCCTGATGAACGAGAGCTTCGGGATGCGCCCGCAGGACAAGATGCTTGGGTTCATTTTTCTGGGCGTACCGGATTTACAGCCGCAGGGACGACGGGAAAGCGCGGCGAGCAAGACAGAATGGATTGAGTAATTTTTCAGAAGAATAGGTACAGGAACAAATGACCCGAAAAAGGCGGGCTCTTGGAATAGAGCCGCTCTTCCGGGTCATTTGTTTTTCATATTGAGGTGTGGTTGTCATCCAGCGCGATGCCCCAGCGTGTGCCAGGAGCAACACTTTATTTTTACAAAGACGAGACTTGACGCTGTGCCAGCTGCTAATTTTACCTTCTATAAGATTCCCGAAGCGGACAAGCCACAAGCCGTGCCAATAACATAGTTAATTCTTCGTGTCGATCTGTACCTCTCGCGGGCGGTAGACAGTGGTAATCTGGCCGTTCAGGTTGGTCGCAAATAACACGGAGCGTTCCTGCTCCAGCGTAAAGGAGTAGCCTTTGCCGGATAAGGGATCACGCACCTCAATATCGGCATCCATGCCAAGCTCCGATACAAAAATATAAAGGGAGCCTTCCGCAAAGGCGAGCTTCCGTCCATATACGCCCGGCAGCTCACCGCCGCGCAGCCATTCGAGCTCTTTGTCCACGCCTGCAAGATTCAGCGCTTCATTGTACACGGCAACAAGCGGCTCAATCCGCTCGTTAAGCTCCAGCGGCAGCGGGCAGTAGAGGAGACGTCCGGCTCCAAGCTGGACATTATGGAGTTTGGCCGGTCCGCTCCATGCAGGATCGCTTTGTTTGTTGCTGTCGGCAATCCGGGCCCCGCCAAATGAGACCGGAAGAAGCGAGCCGCCAAGCTCCAGCAGCTCTTCACGCAGCAGATTGCTTGTCTGCGAGCTGTTCACCAGAGCGCCGAACTCATCTGGATGGCGACCGGCCGGCCGCCAGTATTCGTCGAGTCCGGCAGGGCCAGTGAAGAGCAGGGTGCCGCCGTTCGCACGAACATAAGCGGTGAGAGCATCCAACGCAGCTTGCGTGAAGTTATGCGGACTTGGCACGATGATAAGCTTGGGCTTGATCTCATCCAGCCGCTCCAGATGATATTCGCTAATGCCCAGAGCATGCACGTTCATCGCGTAGGATAAGGTCCTTACCAGCCGGGTTGTGGCATCATAAGACAGATTGCGGCTGGAGAAATCATTGGAGTAAGGGTAGACCAGCGCCACCTCTTCGAGTTTCCGGCCACGGAACAGATCGCGGATTTGTCCCATGAACGAGCCAAAATCATAGGAAACCGCCGCTTCCGGCTTTTCCGTTCCGTCTGCGCGAAGAGCGCCGATATGGGACTCATTGATATTGTTCATATAGAAATTGATATTCCAGATCCACTGCACAGCGCCGGCGCCGCCGGTCGAGAAGGCATAGGCGTATTTGCGCTCGAGAATATTGCGGAGCTCGGCTTCGCTGCGTTTGGCCCGGCCATCCGGGGTTTCCACGTACATGATGCCTGTCTCTTGAATAAGATTGGGCTTATCCGGCGCTTTGGCGAAAACACCGTCCCAGACCAGCGCGTCCATTTTCCACCAGGAGTGGACCGTCGTATAATCAACCTCTTCGGCATAGAAGAACGGAGACGGACGCTGCGCCCCAAGGCCCTCATCCTGGCCGACGGTGACCATCTGCCGGGGCTGAATGGAGCGGATGGTTTCAATCAGCTGGGCCGCCCAGCGGTTATGCATGTCCATCGTGAACAATGTATAGTCGAGCCATGGTCCGCCGCGCTTGGTCATAGTCTCGGTTGTTCCGAAATTGATCTCCTTCGGCTCAGGCAGCTTGACCGACTCGAAAGCGGGCAGCTCGGCTGGCGTCATGTTCCACCGTTCCTGAAGCAGCCGGATTGTACCATGGCGCTCGCGCAGCCATTCTATGAAATGGCTATGCTCGAAGGGATCGTGAGCGGAGCGGGGACCTTCGAAAATCCGCTTGGGATCGAACATCGATGGCTCATTAATCAGATCCCAATGCAAATGCCTGGACTGCGCATGGCGCGAGACGATCGCGGCAATGAAACGTTTCTGGGCTTCCACGCTGCGCGGATCCAGATAAGGGTTGACGCCTTCCCAGGTTTCCGGAGTGAAGGAGAAGAAGTTAAAGGTAACCTCCAGATCATGGCGCTTGGCAGTCAGAATAAACGCGTCTATAGCCCGCAGCACCTCCTCATATGGATGGCCGTCGACAAACATGATGCTGCGCCAGGCTGTCCATATGCCCGTACGGATCAGGTTGATTCCCGCCCGTTTCATCTGAGCCATATCGCGGTCCCATACGGCTGCGTTGGGCAAAAATAAATACTTGCGCGCAACATCGCTGGTCATATAGGTCATGCCGACAATAGGAAGCGGACGCCCGTCCTTGATAAAATAATCCCTGTCGCAGGTCAGGAAGTCGCCCGAAGCAAGCAGTTCCTGATCAAAGCCCCAGAACCCCTGGCGCAGAATCCGGCGCTCGCCGGATGGCGATACTGCTTCGCATTCAACCGCATAATACCCGGCTGCAAGCGTAATCGGCATAGGGATGCGCGCAATAGTCAGTTCGCGGCCAATGGCAACGGGTTGTTCCGTTTTCCAAATTTCTGTGAAGCGGTCGGACCCGTACTCAAATACCGGATTGGAATTTGCCGCAGCGCTTTCATTTGAGCGGAGCACACGAAGCTTGAAGGTCCATTCGGCCGTTTCGGCTTGATTATGCGGCTTGCGCGCCTCTTGGATCCGCTGGCCCTGGAGCATGAAGATGGCGCGTTCGCCAGGCTCATAGGAGCCGTAATTCGGCTTCAGCCACAGCTCGGTCACACCCTCAGCGGTGAATGCCGCCCATTTCGCAAGCGCATCTGTGCCGCCGTTCTCCCAGAAAGCGGTCTGCAGCGCCTGATTGATCAGCACCCAGCGCCCGCCGCTGAATATTCCCTTCGTATGCTCCAGCAGCACAGCCGGCGCCGCCAGTTCCCGGGCAAGACCATCGCCGCTAATTCCGCGGAGCAGCGGGTAGATATGGGCGTCCATAGGTCCGGCGGTGCCTCCCTCTGCAGGATGGTCATCCGAGCGGGTCACATGCAGGACAAGACCGAAAGTCGGCTCAAGAGTGAACAGCTTCACATTATCCGCAAATAGTGGAACATCGGCATTATGGGCCAGCTTTTCAATGCCGTCGACCGAAACAGACAGCACTTCATTAATATGCAGCTGCTGATGATAAGCGGTTTGCGCTGGTTCCTGCACCCACTCGCCGTTCTCCCGGTATACCGGTATTTTGAAAGGGGCTCCTCCGGCATGCAGCAGTCCTTTGCCTTGAGAGGCATGGCTGAAAATCGCTTTCCAGGCATCCTTGGGGAAATAAGCGCCGTGAATATGCACAAATGCATCGGCATCTGCCAGAGCTTCAGCCAATTGCCCGGCATCAGCCACGGCAAAAACCTCTTTCAGACGCGCAAGCTGCGATTCGCCGGGTCTCTGCCCTTCATAAGGAAATAATTCATCGTAAAAAAGTACAGTCTTGCTCATAAATGGTCACCATCCCGTTTCATCATTGTTATTAGAACAAAATTGTTAGCTTTGTTAGGTTGATCCCAACTCTGTTTGGCGCATACAATAGAGAGGAAGAGTCAAAAAGTCAACGCTTATATTTTTTGAAATGAGGTACCGAAGGTGGCCCAAAAGATATCCATGCAGCAAATAGCCGACCGTTTAGGTGTTTCCAAATATACGGTTTCTCAAGCATTATCGGGCAAACCGGGCGTGAGTGAAGCCACCCGGCGGGAAGTGACCGCGATGGCGGCGGCACTGGGTTACCGCATCCCCCCGCGCAATTCCAGGGAGCTGGATTCCCGCGTGGAGCAGACGGAGCAAGCCAATCAGAAGCAGCCCGCGGCAGCGAACGGGACCATACTGATCGGCATGAACGAGATCCATGCCAATGAGCCTTTGTTCTGGCAGCGGGTCAGAGAAGGCATTGCCGCAGGCTGCAGGGAGCATGGACTTCATCCGCACTATTTTATATTGGACAAGATTGTTGACCGTCCGGTTGATCTGACCGAGCTGGGAGAGCTCCGGATTGCCGGCGCCAGCGGATTTATTATTGCAGGCAAATGTCCCGCTTCGGTGCTGCTCCGGATAAGCCGGATTGGGCTGCCCATGGTGCTTGTCGACCATGAGGAAGCGGTTGTGGGGGCGGATGCGGTGCTGAACGACAATGTGGAGGCGGGACGGATGGCCTGCAGCCATTTGGCCACGCAGGGCTGCAAAACCATTGTTTTTATCGGACATGACCGTTTTGCCGTCAGCTTCCGGGAACGGTTCTGGGGCTGCCGGATCTCACTGGATGATCAGCAGAGACAGGGAATGAGGAAGCTGCCAAAAGGAGCAATGCAGGCTTCCTCACAATCACCAACTGGAGCAGGCATTCAACTGAAGAAGTGGACCATTCCTTACGGCGGATCTTCCTGGCAGCAGGTTCTGAACCGGCGAATTACGGCGGCAATCAGCAATAAAGAGCTGCCGGACGGGATTATTTGCGCCAACGATGATATTGCCCTTCATCTGCTGGAGCTGCTGCGTTTGCATGACATCAGCCTCCCTGATCAGTGCCGCGTGCTGGGAATTGATAATACCGCCGCAAGCCTGCAGGCTGCGGTGCCGTTAACGACGGTGGAGCTTGCGAAGGAACGGCTCGGGATGCGTGCGGTCGAGACCTTCATCCGCAGACGCCGGCACCCGGAAGCCCCCTATGAGAAGGTGATTCTCTCCGCCAGACTGATTGTCAGACACTCCGGCTGACTGTCCCGCATGTCTTGTCCGGAATCTTTATTGACGGCTAATGGAGCGGATAAGCTCCGGTTTGGGTGTTCTGTGCATAGGATAGAGTAAAATGTCTGTCTTAACAAAAAAGGAGTCTGTTATGCGGCAATCCAGACGAATTGTACTGCTGCTGGCGCTTGTCCTGTATGTCCTGCTTGTGCTTTTGCTGCTGTTCGCAATTTCTTTCTCATAGGCGCTGCATGCGATATTGGGAATAGCTGCCCTCCGGTTACGGCCGGAGAGTTTTACTAACCATATATTGTTTCACATCGGTCACCTGCTATAAGTTCAAAGGAAAGAACCGGCTGCGCCGCCAGAGGATGGCGCAGCCGGTTCTTGCTGTTTCCGGACCCTTTTTCTTGAAATATACTGGCATAACCTCTCCTGTCTTGACAAATACTACAAGCATCAGCGGCTGCTTCCTAACAGTGAAACGGATTGGATGGGAGTGCCGCCCGAGGTAAAGTGAAATACAGAAAAATGGTTACGGGGTGAACAATGACAACCAAGAGCGCAGAGAAAAGCAAATACAAAAAAATGACGATGTCCCCCCAGGAGTACCAGGCCTTTGCCAAGTCGCGCGAGCCGGCCCGGCCTGTTCTGAAAAATTGCTTGAAAGCATTTTTGGTGGGCGGCTGCTTATGTCTGATCGGTCAGGCGATTCAGGATTTCTTCGCTTATGCCTTCGACATGACACCGATTGAAGCAGGGAATCCAACGGTAGCCATCCTTATTTTGATCTCGGTTATCCTGACCTGCCTGGGTGTTTACGACAAGCTGGCACAGTGGGCTGGAGCTGGCTCCGCGGTCCCGGTTACCGGGTTCGCCAATTCCATGTGCTCGGCCGCGCTGGAGCACCGCAGCGAGGGCATGGTGCTGGGGGTAGGCGGGAATATGTTCAAAATTGCCGGCTCCGTTATCGTCTTTGGCACAGTCGCCGCTTTCTTCATCGGCATTATTTACTGGGTGTTCGGGATTGGAGGACACTGACCATGCTGCGAGGCAAGCAAACGTGGTGGTTTGACAAACGGCCGGTCATAATCGGTTCAGCCACAGTTGTCGGTCCCGATGAAGGGGATGGACCGCTGGCAGCAGACTTCGATCTGATTCATCCTGAGCTTGATATGCAGCAGAAAACTTGGGAGAAAGCGGAGCGCCTTCTGCTGGAGCAGGCTTCGGACTTTGCCCTGGAGCATGCAGGCATTGACAAGCAGCAGCTGCAGTTTTACGTCGGCGGCGATCTCATGAATCAAATCATCAGCAACAGCTTTGCCGCGCGGACCGTTGGAGCTCCCTATCTGGGGGTGTTCGGCGCCTGCTCCACCTCCATGGAATCGCTGGCCATCGCTTCATTGATCGTCAATTCCGGCTCCGGACAATATGTTCTGGCCGGCACCTGCAGCCATAACTGCACCGTCGAGAAGCAGTTCCGCTATCCCACGGAATACGGCTCGCAGAAACCGCCGACCGCCCAATATACCGTTACAGGCGCCGGAGCCGTGGTAGTGGCGGCCGAAGGGGAGGGGCCGGTAATCGAATGCGCCACAGTCGGCAAAATCGTCGATCTGGGCATTAAGGACCCGTTTAATATGGGAGCGGCCATGGCGCCTGCTGCGGTGGACACCATCCAGACCCATTTTAATGATACGGGCCGCGAGCCGGGCGATTATGATTTGATCGTTACTGGCGATCTGGCCTCGGTCGGATTTCCGATTGCCAGAGATCTGCTGAAGCGCGACGGAGTCCAGATGGAACAGACGGAATTCAATGATTGCGGCCTGATGATATATGACCTGGACAAGCAGCAGGTACAGGCTGGCGGAAGCGGGTGCGGGTGCTCCGCAGTCGTGACTTACGGCCATCTGCTGAAGCGCATGAAGCAGGGGGAGCTGCGCAGAATTCTCATGGTCGCCACCGGCGCGCTTTTGTCTCCCATTTCTTATCAGCAGGGGGAGAGCATTCCTTGCATCGCCCATGCCGTTTCAATCGAGCAGCCAAATTAACTTTAACATTCCGGAAGGAGCATAGATCATCATGATTTACTTGTGGGCGTTTATTATTGGAGGCGCAATATGCGTTATCGGACAGCTGATGTTTGATGTTGCCAAATTAACCCCGGCTCATACGATGGCGACACTGGTTGTCGTGGGTGCTGTAGTGGATGGCCTGGGCTGGTATGAGCCGCTCATTGATTTTGCCGGTGCGGGTGCGACTGTGCCTATAACTAGCTTCGGCAATGCGCTTGTGCACGGCGCGATTACAGAGCTTCACCGCGACGGATGGATCGGGGTGATTACCGGGATATTCGATGTGACGAGTGCGGGTATCTCTGCTGCGATCATCTTCTCTTTCCTCGCGGCGCTCGTGGCCAAGCCCAAGGGATAAATGGAAGAGACAGTTCAAAAATCTGTGTATTGGAGAGTCCCTGTGGGATTCTCCAATTTTTTTTGTTGGATATACAGCTATACGTTAGGATGTATCTTTTGTAAAATAATAACATGATGCATTTTTTATCAACAATCTTTAAAGTATTAGACAGGAATAACTTTTCTCTCATAAGCACGCTTGGAAGAAACTTGCTGCGCTTCCTAATGGGTACGCAACTAAATGCGGGAACTTCCGTATAAAGTTCGTACCGAGGCGTCTGCTGTTTCTTCTTCTATTTCCAATTCCGTTTCCATTTCATCATCCGGGAGGTTTTTCTATGGACAACCGTAGCGCTGACTTTACGTTATGCAATGAAATACGCCGCAATCTGGAAAATTGTATCCTGGGTAAAAAAGTAGAAATAGAACGTTTGATGGTGGCTCTGCTTGCTGGCGGGCATATTCTGCTTGAGGATGTGCCGGGCACCGGGAAAACCCAGCTTGTGAAAGCGCTCGCCAGAACGATCGGCGGCCATTTCAGGCGCATTCAATGCAACCCGGATTTGCTGCCGACCGATATTACAGGCGTCGCTATTTATCATCCTAGGGATGAAGCATTCATATTCCGGCCGGGTCCGGTGATGGCCAACCTCCTGCTCGTCGATGAGATCAACCGCGCGACGACAAAGACGCAGTCGGCCTTGCTTGAAGCCATGGAGGAGCGGCATGTGACGGTGGATGGCGAATCCTACGCCCTTCCGGTTCCTTTTGTCCTGATTGCTACCCAGAACCCGATAGAATTCGAAGGCACTTATACCCTTCCTGAGGCGCAGCTTGACCGTTTTATGATGAAGATTACGCTGGGTTATCCGGATGAAGCGACGGAGCGCCAGATGGTGCTCTCCCCGAACTCCTCTGCGCCTGCGGATTCCTTGTTCCCCATCGCCGATATCGAGCGTATCGCCCTCATAATGGGCAGCGTGAAGAAGGTGCATGTGGACGAGGCGGTAGCCGATTATCTGATCCGCATCGTGCGTGCAACCCGGGAGCATCAGGGCGTGCAGCTTGGCGCCAGCCCCCGCGCGGCGATTTCCCTGCTGGCTGCGGCCAAAGCCAACGCCTTCCTACAGGAACGGGATTATATCATTCCCGACGATATCAAGCAGCTTGCTTCGCCCGTACTGGCGCATCGGATGATGCTTCACACCGAATCGAGAGTGAATGGACTAACGGCGGAGGAAGTTATTGAGACAGTCGTTCGCGAAACGAACGTGCCCGTTCGGATGGAGCGATAACGCATATGCTGACAGCAAAAGCAACGATGTTCAGATGGCGGATGTTTGGCATCATCTATATCGGCGCCCTGCTGTTCCTGCTGTTTCAGGGCGGCAAAACATCCTTAATGCTCTTTTGTATCTTGAATGTACTGCTGCTTTATCTTGTGATGGGCAGGTGGAGCGGAATCGCTAATGTGACGGGCATGCGCCGTCTGTCCAATGCGGCGGGAGGCGTATCGCAATCCGAGCATACGCTGTCCGCGGGCGCAAGAATGGAAGTGCATATTTCCATCCGGGTTCCCGGCGTTTGGCCGATACCGTATATTCTGGTGCGCGACCGTCTTGTCCGCCAGAACGGCAGCTCGGTTCCGTTTGAAGCCTCGTTCGTGCCGAGCTACCGGAGAGCGGGGGAAATCACGTATACCACACCGCCGCTGGAGCGCGGCGTTTATCAGTTCGCGCCTACAGAGTGCTCGACCCGCGATATTTTCGGCTTGTTCGAGCATGTGGGTTCCTTTGAATCCTCCGTTCCCTTCAGCGTTTATCCGAGAATGGTATCCATCCGGCAGTGGCGTCAGCTCAAGCTGGGTGTAAAAGGACCCTATTCCACCTCTTCATCGCGTCTGTCGGCGAAGGAGACCACTCAGATCAACGGCGTCCGCGAATATATCTATGGCGACCGGCTCTCCCGTATTCACTGGAATGCTACGGCAAGAACCGGGCAATGGAAGTCGAAGGAGTTTGAACGCGAATCCCTGCCCAGAACCGTGTTTGTGCTGGACCGCTATTCAGGTTCATACGAGAACCAGGAGCAGTTCGAGACCGGCGTGTCCGTCATTGCTTCCCTGCTTGAATTCGGGTTTCGGCGGGCTACTGCAGTCGGTCTGGTATCCGCAGGGGAGAGTGTGGACAGCTTTGCGCCGCAATCGTCCTCGGATCACCGTCTGATGCTCATGAACCATCTCGTGAAGGTTCAGCCCGATGGAACGACTCCGTTATACCGGATGCTGAGACAGTCGTCGTCGTTGATCCCTGCGGGGTCTTTCGTGGTGATTGTAAGTCCGCAAGGCGGCGAAGAGGCGGTGCGTTCGATGGAATGGTTGAAGCGCAAGGGTACCGTGCCTGTATTGATCCATCTTAAGGGCTCGAGCAATGTTGTGGGGATAGGAGATTCCCTGGTCAAAGGCGCAGACTGGCTGCGGCTGCTGCAGCGGAGCGGCTACGCAGCGCATTCGCTTGGCGCTCTCCAGGAACTTCCCGGCGTCCTGGAAGGAGGGACCGCATGAATCCTTCCCGCGGATTTGTCAAATGGCTGACGGCCGATTTGTATTTGAAGCTGTCGGCTTTGTTTACCGGCATCATTATCTTTCAATGGATCAGCTGCCTGGGAGATTATTGGTGGGAAGAAACTTTCGCGGTCGTTAACGGGCTGCTCCTGACCACCTTTTTATTTGTCGCATTCCTTCCTTCAAAAATCATGTCAGGCCTGTTGCAGCTGCTTGCGATTTTGGTTCTCAATATTATATTTACGGATTTTCAGTGGGTCTCCTTTATCGGAGATAAACGAAAAGCAGCTGACTGGGCGGATTGGGCCGGTTCGCAGTTCGACCAGCTGTCGCCTATTTTGTGGATCAGCCTTGCAGTATGGGTGATCTTCCGGTTAATCCTTGTTTTCCGGATGAAGCGTATCGGCATTATTGGTATTGTCGGTTTGGCGCTTCTTTCCCTGACCATTATGGATTCATTATTTACGCCGATTTATTTGTGGGACGAGATCGCCTGGATCGTCTTTACGGGACTTGCCTGGCTTGTGGCCAGTCATTTTTCAGGCTTCAAGCAAAGCCATCCGGACAGCTGGCGCCATCTGCTGGATTACCCGCTCAGCCTGTTCCTGCCCGTCCTGCTTATTTTCGCGATCTTCATGGGCGCGGGGTTGTTCGTTCCGACAATCAAGCCGATTCTGACCGATCCCTATACAGCCTGGAAAGAGTCCAGAGGGGAAGCGGTTCCTTCTTTTGTGGGGGATAAGGGAGTCAGTTCCTCCGCACCGAAGAACACCGGCGACAGCCGCTCAGGCTACAGCCGCAATGATGATGAATTGGGCGGCGGCTTCAAATTCGATTATTCTCCCGTCATGACGGTTACTACCACCAAACGCAGCTATTGGCGCGGCGAAACGAAGGCTTTCTATAATGGAAGCGGCTGGGAGGAAGCGAGGGGAGAAAGACAGGAAGAATTGGTCGGCTCCATAGCGAAGGATGAGCAGCTGCAGCCGATCGGGCAGCCGGATTCCGTCCAGACGGACAAGGTGGAACAGACCTTCACCATGCTCCGCGATGACAAGTATCCCGTATTGTTTGGCGCGGGACCGATAGCAAGCGTGGTTTCCGTCAATGACGGCGAGGGCTCGCTGCCCCGTCTGAACTGGATGCCGCAGTCATGGGAGCTGAGATTACCCCAGAGGAATGCCAGCTATCCCAAAACCTACTCGATTGTCTCGGAAGTAACGCTGCTCGACGAACCGGCGCTGCGTGAGGGTAAGGCGGCCCGGGACGACAGCGAGATGAGTCCCATGTATACCCAGCTGCCTGAGGAGCTTCCGCAGCGTGTCCGGGATCTAGCGGCAACCATCACCAAGGATGCGTCAACGCCTTACGATAAAGCCAAGGCGATCGAGGCGTATCTGCAGCTGAACTATACGTATACGAATGAGCCTGATTTGACCAAGAAAGAGAGCAGCGATTTCGTGGATTCCTTTCTCTTTGAGTTACGGGAGGGCTATTGCGATTACTTCTCTACCGCGATGGCAGTGCTGACCCGCGCTTCCGGCATTCCGGCCAGATGGGTGAAAGGTTACGCTCCGGGGGCTATGGCGGTCGATCCCAGTATGATGGGGATGGAGGGCACACCGGGATTGGATCTTAATCCCGATGGCTCTGGCACCTATACGGTGCGCAATGCGGATGCCCATTCGTGGGTAGAGGTTTATTTTGACGGATACGGCTGGCTGCCATTCGAGCCGACGGCGGGCTTCCTGTATCCCTACCTGCTGCCTGAGGAAAAAGCGGCCCCGCTTCCCGAGGTTGAGCCCGAAGTACCTGCAGCCGTTGATGAGCCTGTGGCAGCGGAAAGCTTCAAAATGCCGGTCTGGGTCTACATTGCAGGCGCAGCCGTAATCGCTGCGTTGATCGTGCTTTTCCGTCTGCGTGCCATTCTTGCGGCTTTGCGCCGCTACCGCCGCGGTACGGGCACTATTAATGAGATGATTGTGAAAGAAACGAACCGATTGATCAAATACTGCCGTAAAAAAGGTCTTGACCGTCAGGCGAATGAAACGGTTCGTGAAACCATGACTCATTGGTCCGGGCGGTTGACCTTTCTGCAGTCCGAGTTCAAGGTTGTGCTGGGAACCTTTGAGAAAGCGATGTACAGCAGCCAGATGCTGACCCAGGAGGAAGCCGACCGTTTCGACAGCAATGTGAAGCTGATCCGTGAGCGTATCGGGTAAATAATGGATCAAATAACCGGACGGCATCGGCATGCCTTCCGGTTATTTGATTCTGCAAGGGGATGCCTGACGACGGCGGGCTGGAGAATCGTGCTTTGCAACAAATTCCCTTTGTATGGTATAGTTTTTCCTGATAGCGATAACAGGGGAGTCGAAAATATGTTTGAACGGCTGTTGCCGCATATGCGCGTCAATACCATTTACGATATCGATTTGCATGCCTTGAAGGAACAGGGCATTCTCGGGATCATAACCGATCTGGACAATACACTTGTTGGCGCCAAAGTGCCGCTCGCCACACCGGAGCTTGTCAAATGGCTTGATGTTGTGCGCGATTTGGGCTTTACGGTCGTCATCGTATCGAATAACCACCGCACCCGTGTCTCGAAATTCGCTGACCCGCTGCGCATTCCGTTTGTTCATGCCGCCCGCAAACCATCCAACAAGGCGTTTGTCAGAGCACTTACGGTAATGGAGCTGGCAGCCGAGCAAACGGCGGTCATTGGCGATCAGATGATGACAGATGTTCTCGGCGGCCGGCGGATGGGACTGTTCACGATTCTTGTCAGCCCGATATCGCCTGGCGATGAAGGGTTCATGACCCGGATCAACCGCAGGATCGAACGAGTGGCCCTGTCCCGTTTGCGCAAAAAAGGGCTGTGGCCCGAGGAGGAACGTAAGTCTTGACAAATGAGCAATTAGAGCTGGGCGCTTGTGCAGGCTGTGGAATCAAACTGCAAACGGATTCGGCCGACAAGCTTGGGTATATCCCGCAATCGGCGCTGGAGAGAGAGCCTTTAATCTGCCAGCGCTGCTTTCGTATCAAGAATTATAACGAGGCGGCTTCCGTCGCCATTGATCAGGACGACTTTCTAAGACTGCTCGGCGGTATTGCCGCAACCGACAGCCTGGTCGTTCATATTGTCGATTTATTTGACTTCGAAGGCAGTCTGATATCCGGGCTGCAGCGGTTTGTCGGCAATAATCCGGTGCTGCTTGTCGTCAATAAAGTGGATTTGCTGCCCAAAGGCATTAATATGAACAGACTGCTCAACTGGGTGCAAAGGCAAGCCAAGGCTCAGGGACTGCGGACAGTGGATATCGTTTTGTGCAGCGCGAAGCGCAACATCGGATTTGAACGTGTGGTTGAAGCGTTGGCCGAGCACCGCGGCGACCGGGATGTGTATGTCGTAGGCGCGACCAATGTCGGGAAATCCACGTTGATTAACCGGATCATCCGCGATTACAGCGATCTTGAGCGTGAGCTGACCACGTCCCGCTATCCGGGAACGACGCTTGATGCCGTGCATATTCCGCTTGATGACGGACATGACATCATTGATACTCCAGGCATCGTCTATAATCACCGGTTGACCGAAGTGGTTCCCCGCGGCGTGCTGCAGGCGCTGCTGCCGGACAAGCCGATCAAGCAGGTCGTTTATCAATTAAACGAACAGCAGACGCTGTTTATCGGGTCGCTGGCCCGATTTGATTTTGCCCAGGGTCCGAGACAATCGTTCACCTTGTACACCTCCAATGCGCTGCCGATTCACCGGACGAAGCTGGAGCGGGCCGATCAGCTGTTCGCCGATCATCGGGGAGAGATGCTCGCTCCGCCGACCAGAGAGCAGCTGGAGGAAATCCCGGCGTGGACACGGCATCGATTGACGATCAAACGCGGCTCCGATATGGATGTGGTAATCTCCGGTCTGGGCTGGATTCGTATCAATGATACGTCGGGAGCGATTCTCGATGTCTACGCCCCCAAAGGCATACGGGTTATGCTGCGAGAAGCGCTGATTTGAGAAGGAGTGGGCTAAGACAGTGAGTACAGCAGACAACTTTACGGGGATATCCGACCAGGCTGGAAATGTTGTGGACAGCCACACCAGCTTGTACAGTGTCATCGGCGATCCTATCCATCATTCCAAATCACCGGTCATGATGAACAGGGCCTTCCGGGAAACGGGCATTAACGGGATTTATACGGCTTTTCATATTAAGGACGCACAGCTGCCTGATTTTGTGGCTGGCGTGCGGGCGATGGGAATCAGAGGCGTGAATGTCACCATCCCTCACAAGCTTGCTGTCATGCCGCTGCTTGATGAGATTGACGAGAGCGCCCGGGCCATAGGGGCGGTAAATACAATCGTAAACCATGATGGCCGTCTTGTTGGCTACAATACCGACGGGATCGGATATGTCCGGTCCTTGAAGGAAGAAGCGGAGCCGAATTTGGCAGGGAAGCGGATACTGATCGTTGGCGCTGGCGGCGCGACAAGAGGGATCGTGTATGCCCTGGCCCGCGAAGGAGCGGCCAGCATTACGATCTCGAACCGCACGGTGCAGCGGGCGGAGGAGCTGGTCCTGGCCTTCGAAGGCCAAACAGACATTCTGCGGGCCATCGGCAGCGAAGCACTGCGGGAAGCATGCGGCGAAGCAGATATCATAATTAATACGACATCGCTCGGGATGCATCCGAAGATCGATGAGACGCCTGTCGATGCCAGCTGGCTTGTGCCCGGCGCCATCGCGAGCGATTTGATTTATAACCCGATGGCGACCCGCTTTCTGGCGGAGGCGAGGCAGCGGGGCTGCAGAATTCATGGGGGGCTCGGGATGTTTATCTATCAGGGGGCCTACGCCTTTGAATTCTGGACAGGCCGCAAGGCTCCTGTCGAGGCGATGCGTTCGGCCGTGCTTGATGCGTTCAGCGCGGGACGCTAATATGACGAAAGAAGGAACAATCAACATGCTTACAGGCAAACAGAAACGGCATTTGCGCGCACTTGCGCATCATTTGCAGCCCGTATTTCAGGTGGGCAAAGGCGGAATGAACGAAAATCTTGTCCGCCATGTGGAAGAAGCGATCGAGAAGCGCGAGCTACTCAAAATTTCAGTCCTGAACAATTCTGTCGAGGATCCAAAAGAAGTGGGCGAATGGCTGGCGGAGGAAGCGGAAGCGGAGCTCGTGCAGGTGATCGGCAAGACCATTGTTCTTTACAAGGAATCCAAAGACTATAAAACAATCGTACTGCCGAAAAACAGTTAATACGCGAACCTTGCGAGGGTCATAGGGATGGCGCATGGTAACGGAAGGGAGCGGACATCTTGATAAAAGTTGGTATAATGGGCGGAACATTCGATCCGATTCATTACGGGCATCTGCTCGCTGCGGAAACAGCGCGTGAGGCGTGCGGTCTTGACGAGGTATGGTTCATCCCTACTTTTCAGCCTCCGCTGAAAGACAATGAGCCGGGAGCAGAAGGGCCTTCCAGGCTTGAAATGGTATATCGGGCTATTGACTTTCAACCGCATTTCCGAGCCCTTGATATTGAGCTTGAGCGGGGCGGAACGAGCTATACCATTGATACGGTAGAGGCACTTCTGGAGCAGAATCCGGAGCGATCGTTCAGCATTATTATCGGATCGGATCGGATTAACGACCTTCCAAGCTGGCATCGTGCCAAGGAACTGGCGGAGCTGGTCAACTTCATCGGTGTGGAACGCCCGGGAGAAGCAATTGAGAAATCGCAGCTTCCGGATTACATTCTGGACCGGCTGCAAATAACGCAGATGCCGCTTATCGGACTTTCCTCGACGGATATCCGCAGGCGCAGGGCAGAAGGCTCATCCATCCGTTTCATGGTGCCGGAGAAGGTCCACTCTTTTATAAAAAGGAATGGTCTATATGAATCGTGATGACATGATAGCCGCTGTTCAGGCCGAGATGCCCGAGCGCCGCTGGAAGCATACGCTTGGCGTCATGGAGACATCCGTAGTGCTTGCCCGGCGCTTCGGGGAAGATCCGGAGCGGGCAGAGCTCGCCGCGATTTTGCATGATGTGGCGAAGTATTGGCAAACGTCGCGAATGGAAGCCATTATCCGCAAGGAGGGCCTTCCCCCCGATCTGCTCAAGTATGACAAAGAGCTGTGGCACGCGCCTGTTGGCGCCTACGTCGCCGAACATAACTTTGGCGTCACGGACCCCGAGGTGTTGGATGCTATTCGTTATCATACCTCGGGCCGGGAAGACATGACGCGGATGGACAAAATCGTCTGTCTGGCCGACTACATGGAGCCGGGAAGAGATTTTCCGGGAGTGGAGCGAATTCGCGAGCTGTCCGGACAGCATTTGGAGAAGGCGCTGATCGCCGGATTTGACTCCACCATCACTCATTTACTGGCCCAAGGGAAGCGGATTTACCCGCTCACCATAGCAGCACGCAACGATTTACTATTAAAAGCCAGGGAGGCTGAGCAATGACCATAAAACCAGAGAAACTTCTGCAGCTCGTAGTAGCAGCGGCCGAGGAGAAAAAAGCGCATCAGATCGTCGCTCTCAATTTGCAGAACATTTCGCTTGTGGCCGATTATTTTGTGATCTGCCACGGTAATTCGGATACGCAGGTACAGGCGATTACAACGGAAATACGCAAGCAGGCGGAGTCCAATGGCGCGCGTTTGCGCGGAATTGAGGGCATGGACTCGGGACGGTGGGTGCTCATCGATCTCGGAGATGTCGTTGTCCATGTTTTCCACCGGGAAGAACGTGAATATTACAATATTGAGCGGCTGTGGTCCGACGCGAAAGTTGTGGAGTTTGCATGAGTTTAATAGCCGGTACAATCCAGAAGTTCAGGGTGGCGCGCGAAGTGTCGCCCTACGGCTATTTTTTGAGCGATGGAGAATCGGAAGTGCTGCTTCACTATACCGAGCTTGTCGGTCACCGTCCGAAAGTGGACGATGAAGTTGAAGCCTTCATATTTTATGATACCGATGACCGGATCGCGGCAACGATGAAGCAGCCGTTCATTACGCTTGGCAAGGTCGCCCGTCTGGCGGTTGCGGATATCCATCCGCGTATCGGCGCTTTTCTGGAGATGGGACTCGGGCGGCAGCTGCTGCTTCCAATGTCCGAGCAGCCGGAGCTCAAGGAGCTGCGCCCCCAGCGCGGCGATGAAGTGCATGTGATCCTGGCCCATGACAAAATCGGCCGTCTCGTGGCAAAAGTGGCTTTTGAAGAAGAGCTTGCCGAGCTTGCTTTTTCCGCACCGGAGTCCTGGCGCAATACATGGGTGGAAGGCTTTGTCACCAAGACGCTGAAGATTGGTTCTTTTGTACTTATTGACGGCGGTGTTGTCGGTTTTGGCGTTATGGGCTTCATTCCTGCAGAGGAGCGGACCAAGCTGCTGCGGCTGGGCGAGCGTGTCCGGGCCAGAGTGACGTTCATCCGTGAAGACGGACGGGTCAATTTGTCGATGACTCCCCGCAAGGAAGTGGGCAGGCTGGAGGATTCGGAACGCATCCTTGCCTTTCTGCGGGAGCGGCCTGACGGCGCCATGCCGTATTCGGACGAAACATCGGCTGATATCATTAAACAGAAGTTTAATATAAGCAAGTCGGCTTTCAAGCGGGCGATTGGCAAGCTCATGAGGGAAGGGCTTGTTGTGCAGGACGGAAGCTGGACGACCCTGGTACAGGAAAAGCAGCCTGCAGAAGAAGAATAGAGGAGAGAAGCGATGCGTGCTTACCGGCAGTTTGCCACCGTTTACGACCGTCTCATGGAGGACATGCCCTATTCCGATTGGCTGCGGTTTGCAAGGGAGTGCTGGGACCGCTACGGCATCCCGCAAACCGTCGTCGATCTGGGCTGCGGCACGGGGAGTCTGGCGATTCCGCTCGCTCGCTCCGGTTTTCAGGTATTCGGTATCGATCTCTCGGCTGACATGCTCAGCATCGGGCGGAGCAAATGGGACGAAAGTCCGCAGCAGGCGATTCGGTCCTCTGCTGGCGCCATCCGCTGGCTGCAGCAGGATATGTGCAGCTGGGAGCTGCCGGAGCAGGTTGATGCCGTTATCTCCTTTTGCGACTGCATCAATTATTTGACGGAAATGGATTATGTGGAAGCCGCCTTCCGTGCCACCTATGAAGGACTTAAGCCCGGCGGCGTCTTTCTTTTCGATGTGCATCCGCCCAGGACTCTGCAGCGTTACGCGGATGAGCAGCCCTTCGTGCTTGATGACCGGGATATCGCCTACATCTGGACGAGCGATCTGGACAGCGAACGGGTGGAAATCGAGCATCATCTGACGATTTTTGTTCGTGAGTCGGATGAGCGGCCGTCCCATTACAACCGTTTTGAAGAGATTCATGTCCAGCGGGCTTATCAGCCGAAGTGGATTCTGGAGGCGCTGGCGAGAGCGGGGTTTGGCAGGGTGGAATCGTTCGCGGACTTTAGGCTGGCTGCGCCCGATGACCGTTCTGAGCGGCTCTTCTTCGCTGCGGTAAAATGAAGACTTATCCAGATGTGCTCTTGACATGCGTGGGGGTGCTTCTTTATAATCGAACTAATCATTTTAGGTTTGGCGTCGATAAGGAGCAGTAGTTTCCTTGAACTGGATTCAGAGAGCCGGCGGTTGGTGCAAGCCGGACCAGAGGGGTTATGAACTCGCCTTGGAGCCGCACGTGCAAGCAGGCATATTAGCTTATGGCCTGTCTAAGCGTGCCGTCCCGCCCGCGTTAAGGGTTCGAGTGAGCAGCGGCAAAGCATGCCTGTTGTTAACTAGGGTGGTACCACGGGAGATAATCCTCTCGTCCCTAGCGTTTACGCTGGGGGCGGGAGGTTTTTTTATGAAAAATATGCGAATAAGCAAATGAAACCGGGAGGCAATGGTAATGTCACAGGAACGTCCAGAGCAGCAAGGCTATAACCCACTGGTCATTGAGCCGAAATGGCAGATGTATTGGGATGAGCACAAGACTTTTCAAACGACTGAGGATCAGGGAAAACCGAAATTTTACGCGCTCGATATGTTTCCGTATCCATCCGGCTCAGGGCTGCATGTAGGCCATCCCGAAGGGTACACGGCTACCGATATCGTCTCCCGCTACAAACGGATGAAGGGCTATAATGTCCTCCACCCGATGGGCTGGGACGCGTTCGGACTGCCTGCGGAGCAGCATGCTCTGGATACGGGGGAGCATCCTCGGGAAATTACGGTCAAGAATATCAATAATTTCCGCAGACAAATCAAGTCGCTTGGCTTCTCGTATGATTGGGACCGCGAATTCAGCACCACCGATCCCGATTATTACAAATGGACGCAGTGGATATTCATTCAGCTGTTTAACAAGGGACTCGCTTATGTGGCGGAGGTTCCTGTTAACTGGTGTCCTGCGCTGGGCACAGTGCTTGCGAACGAAGAAGTCATCAACGGCCTGAGCGAACGGGGCAATCATCCCGTCATCCGCAAGCCGATGCGCCAATGGGTGCTGAAGATCACGGAATATGCGGAGAGGCTGCTTGAGGATCTGGAGGAACTGGACTGGACCGAAAGCATCAAGGACATGCAGCGCAACTGGATCGGCAAATCAAAGGGAGCAGAAGTGACCTTTGCCATCGATGGCTATGAGGAATCGCTGGTCGTGTTTACGACAAGGCCCGATACGCTTTTTGGCGCAACATACTGCGTGCTGGCGCCGGAGCACGAGCTTGTCGCTCAAATTACGACTGCGAAGCAGAAGGCTGCCGTGGAAGCTTACCAGGAGTCGGCCGCGCGCAAAAGCGATCTGGAACGCACAGATTTGGCCAAGGACAAAACGGGCGTATTTACAGGAGCCTATGCCATCAATCCGGTGAGCGGAGCCAAAACACCGATCTGGATCGCCGATTACGTTCTTGCTGGATACGGCACCGGGGCCATTATGGCAGTACCGGGCCATGATCAACGCGATTGGGAATTCGCCAAGCAGTTTGATCTGCCTATAGTGGAGGTTGTTCAGGGCGGGACGATCACCGGGGAAGCCTACGCCGGAGACGGTCCCCATGTGAATTCGCAATATTTGAACGGATTGAACAACGAAGAGGCTATCGCCCTGATGATCCGCAAGCTGGAGGAGAACGGCAAGGGCAAAGGCAAAATCACCTACCGCCTTCGCGACTGGCTGTTCAGCCGCCAGCGTTATTGGGGGGAGCCGATTCCGATTCTTCATCTGGAGGATGGCACGATGAAGCCGGTTCCGGATGATCAGCTGCCGTTGCTGCTGCCGGAAATCGATCAGATCAAGCCTTCCGGGACGGGCGAATCGCCTTTGGCGAATGTAACCGAATGGGTGGAGACGATTGATCCGGAAACGGGGATGAAGGCGCGCCGGGAAACCAATACGATGCCGCAATGGGCAGGCAGCTGCTGGTATTATCTGCGGTTTATTGATCCTCACAACCAGAATGAGCTTTGTTCCAAGGAGAAGCAGGCGCAGTGGCTGCCGGTGGATCTGTATATCGGCGGCGCGGAGCATGCCGTGCTTCATCTGCTTTATGCGCGCTTTTGGCATAAGGTGCTGTACGATCTGGGTATTGTGGATACGAAGGAGCCGTTCCATAAGCTGGTCAATCAAGGCATGATTCTTGGCATGAATAATGAGAAGATGAGCAAATCGCGGGGCAATGTCATCAATCCTGATGATATTGTCAATGAGTTCGGGGCAGATACGCTGCGGATGTATGAGATGTTCATGGGACCGCTTGAAGCTACGAAGCCATGGAATACCAACGGTGTGGAAGGGATGTATCGTTTCCTCAGCCGCGTATGGCGTATGGCGATCGGGGAAGACGGCGCTCTTCATGCGAAAATATCGGATGCAAAAACGTCGGATGCGTTCAAGCGCACCTGGCATCGCACGATCAAGAAGGTAACGGACGATTACGAGCATCTGCGCTTCAATACGGCGATCAGTCAACTGATGATATTCGTCAATGAGGCGTACAAGGCAGAATCGCTCCCCCGGGAAGCAGTCGAGCATTTTGTTCAGATGCTGTCTCCGCTCGCGCCGCATATCGCCGAAGAGCTGTGGTCAAAGCTGGGTCATACCGGTTCGGTCACTTATGTGGCTTGGCCAGCCTATGATGAGTCCTGGACGATTGATCAAGAGGTGGAAATTGTCGTACAGGTCAACGGAAAAATCCTCGATCGTCTCTCGATAGTGGCCGATACGGAGGAATCCGAGATGGAGAGCATCGCCAAGCAATCCGTTAAAGTGGCTGAGGCGCTTGAGGGCAAAACGATCCGCAAAGTAATTGCCGTCAAAGGCAAGCTTGTCAACATCGTAGCCAATTAAGGATCAGTCAAGGTAAGCAAAGCTGCCTGGTAAAAAGAGGTGAATGGCTTATTAACGCAAAGCATGCGTTATGGGCCATTCACCTCTTTGCCGTATAAGGAGAGAGCGACCCGCTCCAGATCTTCCTCGTATTTGGCATGTGTCGTCCGGATGACGGCATTGAATACACCGTCAAGCTCGCGGCTCAGCAGGGCAAGCGCCTGGGCGGTTATGCCGCCGGGAACGGCTACTCTTGCCTGAAGGGTTTCTGGCGACATGCCTCCTTCGGTGAGCAGCTGGCCGGTGCCATAGAGCATCGCGCTTGCCACAATCTCCGCCTCTTCCCGGGGGATTCCGGTTTCTTCAACCGCCGCGTTGATGAAGCTCTGCAGGACAAAGGCCATGAAGGCCGGACCGCAGCTGGAAATATCCGAGACGATCCGCGTATGCTTCTCATCAATGGCCAGAGGCGCGCTGATCATGGAGAAAAGGTTGTTCAGGCGGGCTTTATCCGCTTCATTCAGTCTATCGCCGTACATGCATAAGGTTGCGCCGCAGCATACATAATTCGTTATGCTGGGAATGACTTTCGCTATCTTGCAGGGGAGAGAATTTTCCAGCTGCTCAATCAGGACAGGGCTGGTAATCGAGATAACAATCTGGTCTTCCGACAGAATCCCGCGAATCTCCTCGATGACCCGTTTATATTCTAGCGGCTTGATGCACAAAAATATCAGATCCTGTCCGATGACGGCATCGCGGTTAAGGGGGACAGCGCGCAGGCCAAGGTGCCGGACGGCAAGCTTTTCCGCTTTGGCGAAGGTACGGTTGCTGGCGGTAATTTGTGACGGTTCAAGCGCGCCCGAACCGATAAACGAATCGATGAGCAAGCTTCCCATACTTCCGATTCCGATAAATCCAACATTCATCGTAACCCCTCCTTGGCACTTTGCTCTTACTACCCTATGCAAGGGGGCAAGGCCAACATAACCAAAAGTACGGCAAAGTTTTAGACATTATCGCCGGATAAATAAAGGACAGAGGTGACATCTACAATATGTACTCTGAAAAAAGAAGATCCGACTGGAATCGAAAATTTATGATGGCCGCCCTGCTTCTCCTGGGGGCCCTGCTGCTGGTCGCTGCGCTCTATCAGTCGGATTCCAGCGAGCCGCCAGGCTGGGTGGCTATGAACAGCCAGGTGAAAGAAGTGTTGAATCCGGCGGACAATGAGCCAGGACCTGCTGCGAAGGATAAGATAAAGAACGACGCTCCTGGCGCGGACCGGCAAAGCGGCGGGATGACGGTTCCAGCTTCAATAGATGCGGAAGAGGAGGGAGCCGCAAGCTCCACGGATGTCGCGGAGGACACCAAGATCTCAGGCGTAAGCAAGGCCAAGGAAGGAACCGGTGCCGGCTCGGAAGATATACCCTCAGACTCGGGGAAAGAGACAGACGCGAAGCAGGCGGCAGGAGGTGAGAAGGCTATCGAACCTCGGGGAGTCGGCCTGACCGAAGAGGGCAAAATCAACATTAATTTTGCTACGGCGCAGGAACTGGATGAGCTGCCCGGCATCGGGGAAGCCAAGGCGGGAACGATCGTTGCGGACAGGGAGAAGAATGGTCCGTTTCGCTCAGTTGACGATTTGCTCCGGGTCAAAGGAATCGGTCCCAAACTACTGGAAAAAATGAAACCTTCCATTGTTGTTGCGCCTTGATTGTGCGACAATGGGAAAAGCAGCGGCCAGAGCCGTTGCTGCTCAATTCCGGCGAGGAGGATTCTTACATGTCCGAACAACGCAAGCTTTCATTGGAAACGCTATCCGTCCACGGAGGCCAGGAAATCGATCCTGCGACCATGTCGCGGGCAGTACCGATTTATCAAACAACGTCTTATGGGTTCCGCGATACCGATCATGCTGCAGACTTGTTTGCGCTCAAGGAATTCGGCAATATCTACACCCGCATTATGAATCCGACAAGCGATGTGTTTGAGAAGCGTATTGCCGCTCTGGAAGGCGGGCCGGCCGCTCTAGCTGTCGCATCGGGTTCGGCGGCTATTACATATGCAATTCTGAACATAGCCGGCTCAGGAGATGAAATCGTTTCCGCGACCAGCTTGTACGGCGGGACTTATAATCTGTTTTCAACTACGCTTCCCAAGCTGGGCATCAAGGTCAATTTTGTCGATCCGCAGGATCCGAACAATTTCGAGGCCGCGATTACCGACAATACAAAAGCCCTTTTTGCGGAGAGCATTGGCAATCCGAAAGGTGATATTATTGATCTTGAAGCGGTCGCTGCCATTGCTCACAAGCATGGTATTCCGTTCATTGTCGACAACACGTTTCCAAGCCCGTTCTTGTGTCGTCCCCTTGAGCATGGCGCAGATATTGTGGTCCATTCCGCGACCAAGTTTATCGGAGGTCACGGGACGTCCATCGGCGGCGTCGTCGTGGATGGCGGTACCTTCGACTGGAAGGCAAGCGGAAAATTCCCCGGCTTGACCGAACCGGACCCCAGCTACCATGGCGTCATCTATACGGATGCCGTAGGGCCAATTGCATATATTATTAAAATGCGCGTCCAGCTGCTTCGCGATATGGGAGCTGCCATTTCGCCGTTCAACTCGTTCCTGCTGCTGCAGGGGCTGGAGACGCTGCATCTGCGGATGGAACGGCACAGCGCCAACGCTTTGGCTGTAGCTCAATTCCTCGAAGCTCACGATGCGGTGGAATGGGTCAACTATCCGGGGCTGCCGAGCCATGTCTCCTATGACCTTGGCCAGAAATATATGCCCAAAGGTCAAGGGGCGATCCTTACCTTCGGTATTAAAGGCGGGGCGGATGCCGGCAAAAAAGTGATTAATGCGGTATCGCTGTTCTCCCATTTGGCTAATGTGGGCGACTCGAAGTCGCTGATTATCCATCCGGCCAGCACAACCCATCAGCAGCTGTCGGAGAAGGAGCAGGAAGCGGCAGGCGTAGCGCCGGGAATGATCCGTCTTTCGATCGGAACTGAAGGCATCGACGATATTCTGCATGACCTGAGCCAGGCTTTGTCGGCCAGTCAGCAGTAGGATTAACAGGATAGGATAGGAGAGGAAAAATTACGATGGTTACGGATTCGCGCGAGAGCGCGCGCAAAGACTGGGATACTTACTTCATGGATATTGCCTACATGGTCTCCACGCGTTCACGTTGTTTGAGGCGGCATGTAGGGTCTGTGCTGGTGCAGGGGAAGAAGCTGCTCGGGACGGCATATAACGGAGCTCCCATGGGCGTGGCCGACTGTTCGGAGGCCGGCTGCATGATTGTGGAGGAGCTGGAGCTTCAAATTACGGACGGAGAAGAGCGGATGGTCAAAAAGCAGCGCTGTATCCGAACCATTCATGCGGAACAGAACCTGCTGCTCTTCACCGACCGGATCGACCGGGAAGGCTCTACCGTATATGTGACGGATCAGCCCTGCTGGACTTGTGCCAACATGCTTGCGAACAGCGGAATCAAGGAAATCGTCTACCATCGGAGTTACTTGAAGGACAGCGATAAAGTGATCGATCTGATGCGGCAAAAAGGCATTTTGTTCCGTGCATTGGCGGGATATGAGCCGCCGGAGCAGGCGAAGATGAATATCACATCCTGAGTATGGGATGCAATGAAGCATTTTGAGGAAGAACCTCTGTGAGCGCCTATTTGGGCGCTGCAGAGGTTCTTTTTTTTATTCGAAGGAAGGAGCGGCCCGAAATGAATATGAACAGTCGACCCTTGGTGTTTTTTACACTCTGCTGGGTACTTGGAAGTGCGGCTGGAGCAGGGCTGCTGTTTCCTGGCCTGCTGCTCGCAGGAGGGGCTCTTGCCGTCCTGCTGTTTGCACAGATACTGCTGCATCGTTCGACCTTGCTGCTGGCGGCCGCCTGCCTGATCGCCTTTGCCGGTGCAGCGGCAGAACGGGGTTGGTCGGACAAGCATAATGTCAGCGCGCTGCCATCACCCGATCAGGAGGCGGCGGCTCCCGGCACTTCCGCTGCGTACAGCGTGGAAGTCTCGGGAACGATTGTCTCGGCTGTCGAGGTGGACGGCGACCGCGCCCAATTTAAAACGCGCGTGCACGATGCCGCTGTGGCTGGCGAATCAGAGCCGCGCAATCTGAGCGAGCTTCTGCTTGTCAACGTCAAGCTTGCCGAGCAGCCGGATCAGGCCATTGCCGCGGGCTGGAGACGGGGGTCGCATATCGTGATCAATGGCGAAATCAGCGAGCCTGCTGCAGCGACCAATTTTGGCGGCTTCGATTACCGGAGCTATCTTCTCAGCCAGCGTATCCATTGGCTGCTTAAGGCAAACGGCATTTCATCCGTGCAAATAAGCCCCGGTCCGCGTCTGAGCAAGGCTTCTCTATTAAGTAGCATCGATGAGTTTCGCGGATCGCTCGGAAGCCGCATGGACGGGCTGTTCCCAGCGGATCAGGCCGGATATATGAAGGGACTGGTGCTGGGTATACGCGAGGACCTGGATCCGGAGCAGTTCCGGCAATTTTCCCAGCTGGGACTGACGCATATATTGGCGGTATCGGGTCTGCATGTAGCGGTATTCCTCTACGTCCTCGGGGGGATGCTGCGGCTGCTGCGATTGACCCGCGAGCGCATGCTGCTTATCATGATTGCCGCTGTCCCGTTCTATGTGCTTCTGGCGGGCGGCGCCCCCTCCATTATGCGGGCCGGAATCATGGCCATGCTGGGGTTGTTCGCGGCGCGGCTGAACAAGCTGAAGGACGGCCTGCACCTGTTGTCAGCCGCTGCGCTGCTGATGCTGGTTTGGGATCCCTATCTGCTTGAGGATGTTGGCTTTCAACTATCCTTTCTTGTTACAGCCGGACTCATTCTGGGCGTACAGCCTGTCAGGAAATTACTGCCCCGTGGCAAACGCTCGAAGGCGCTGTTTGATTTGATCGCTGTAACGGTGGTGGCCCAGGCTGTATCGTTTCCGCTCACTATCTATTATTTTAATCAGATCCACCTGCTTTCCTTGCTGGCAAACTTCATTCTGGTACCGTTCATCAGCTTCGTCGTTATGCCCCTTGGAGGCGCTGCGTTAGTTCTGGACAGTCTATGGCATGCAGGAGCAGCGTGGCTCGGTTCGGTTGCGTCAGTAGCCAACCGTTTGAGCTTTGGCGTTGTACTGCAGCTAAGCGGATTCCAGCAACTCCGCTTCATTATTGGTTCGCCGCCGTTTGGCTGGGTTCTTTATATGTACGCATCAATAGGATTGTGCCTGTCGTTGCTTCATCGTCGGGGCTTGCAGCCAATCTTCGGGAAGTCATCGGAGCAGCCTGACAACGATACCCAACCGATGGGCGGAAAGCAGTGGGTGGAAGAAGACGTTACCCAGCCTCTGGGTTCGCTTCTTCCGAACCGGGCGGAGGCTTCCCCTGGCGCATCGGGTTCCAGACAGCCTATCCAATCCACCGGTCGAATTATAATTCCCGTCCTGCTTTGCTTGGCGCTGATTGCTCCGATTCTGTGGGCCTATTATCCGAAATGGAACAATAACGATGCCTACGTCAGCTTTCTGGATGTGGGGCAGGGAGATTCTATTCTGATCCGGACAGCACATGGCAAGCATATTCTCATAGATGGAGGGGGATCGGTGAGCTTTCGGAAGAAGGGGGAGGAGTGGAAGGATCGCGACGATCCGTTCGAGGTAGGCCGCAAGGTCCTTGTTCCGCTGCTGCAAAAGCGCGGCGTGCAGCAGATAGATCTGCTGGTCATGACTCATCTGGACAGCGATCATATCAAGGGGCTGCGGGCTGTCGTAGACAATATTCCTGTCAAAGGGATGCTTTGGAACGGTACCTTCAAGCGCTCCGATGATGCGGTTTTCATGCTTGGCGCTGCCGTTGACAAGGGAATTCCGATGTACCGCAGCGAGGCCGGCCAAAGCTGGGAAATCGACGATGGAGCGACCATCTCCTTAATTGGAGGAAACAGGGATAGCGAATCCGACACTATTCCTCTGGTGGAGGAACAGAATGGGCAGAGCGTAGCGATGATCGTGGAGCTGTACGGAAGATCGTTTCTGCTGACCGGCGATGCCGATGCAGCGGAGGAGCGTGCGATTCTTGCCCGGATTTCTGAATCCGGGGGAGCTTTGCTCGAACAGCCGGCAAGCGCTGCTATCGGTGAACATGAAGAAAATCAAGCAATAAATAAAACAAAATCGAATGTCATCGACGTAATGAAAGTTTCCCATCACGGAAGTAAAACCTCTTCCACACCGGAGTGGCTTGCCTACTGGCAGCCTCATACTGCGGTCATTTCTGTCGGCAGGAACAATACGTATGGACATCCGAACGGCGAGGTCATGGAGCGTTTAACCGCTGCCGGAGCCGATGTGAAACGCACGGATCTGAGCGGCGAGATTGAGTATCGCATCACTGCGGACAGTCAGTTGTTCGCACGGCAGATGCTTGCTGGATGGCCTTAAAGGGAAATTATTTGGAGCCGTGTTTTTGGGCAATAGGAGGATATTGCCAATTATTGTCGAATAAATAAAGAAAAGCAGGCTCCGCGCAAGAACATTTCAAAAACCAGGTTAAGGATATGCCTGTAGATATTCATTAACCAGTGTCATCTGAAGATGCGCCTTAAGGCTGGACAGCTTATTGGATTCAATTTAATTGACCCGCGGGGCGGTGCAAAAATGCAGCCGTCTTTTTATGCGGTGCTTGCATATTGGGTGGAATTTCAAACTGAAAAGAGGCATCAATAATGTTAAGAGCAGTCATCGTGGATGATGAGCGACCGGCCATTCACCGCTTGCATCAAATACTCAATGTCCGGGAAGACGTGGAGATTGTCGGTGGATTTACCAAAGCCTCCGAAGCGCTCAAAGCATTTCCGGAGCTGAGGCCGGATGTGGCTTTTTTGGATATTGAAATGCCGGAAAGAAACGGTCTCGAACTGGCAGCGCTGCTGCTGGACATGCAGGAGGATCTGGAAATTATTTTTACCACAGCCTACAGCCAGTACGCCCTGGAGGCGTTCCGGGTCAATGCGATAGATTATTTGCTGAAGCCGGTCGATCCAGGCCTGCTCGAACGTACGATTCAGAGAATCTATAAGCGGAAGGAGAGGGGAAGCTCCCTGAACCGGGCGGCGGAGAGTGCACATGCGCGCATTCAATGCTTCGGCAGCTTCGCGGTGTTTGGAAGGAACGGGGAAACGGTCCGCTTCCCGACGATGAAGACGGAAGAGCTTCTTGCCTACTTTTTGACCCACCGCGACACGGATCTTTCCAAATGGGCGATATGCGAAGCCTTGTGGCCGGAGCAGGAACCGGAGAAGTCGGAGCAGAATTTGCACACTTCCGTATACCGGATGAAGAAGACCCTTCAGGAAAACGGTGTCCGCATCCATCTGGAATCAAGAAAAGGTGTGTATCGCTTTGAACTGCTTGATTCATGCGATTACAGGCAGTTGGTGGAACTCAGCAGCCAAAGCCTGACGCCGAGTGATCAGTCGCTGGATGATGCCGAGCGGATGCTGCTTCAATATCGCGGCACATTGTTCGGGGACAAGGATTACGCATGGTGCGAGTCGGAGAAGGAGCGTGTTCAGAAGATTTTCGCCGAGCTTGCCAAACAGCTGATCCGCATCTGGATGGACGCGAAAAACGTTGATCGTGCGCATGAACTGCTTCAATTCATGCTCGAACGGGTTCCATATGACGAGACGGCGCATGAATGGCTGCTGAGTATCTACGTTCTGCGAAAGGATCGAATTGCTTTCTTCACGCATTATAAAAAAATGGAGGATTGGCTGCTGAAGGAAGTGGGAATCGCCCCTTCCGCTTCGGTCAGAAAGCTTTATAAAAAAATAAAAACGGAAATGAAATAAACAGGCTCCGGGACGTGTGCGATGTACACGCTTCGGAGTCTGTTTGTTTTCGTTGGAACAACCAGTTTAATGTCGAAGCTTGTCAGCGTTTTGTGAGAATCCTGGAGTAATATAGGTAATTGGAATCAGATTTATAGCTGGGGGGTCATATGTTGATGTTGAATAGCCAAAAGTTGAGAAAATGGCTGGCGGTGACAGCGGTTTTTAGTCTGCTTTTCTCGCTGCTGCCGGTCTGGACTGCGCCGAAGGCGGAAGCCGCAGGCGATGATTTGGAGGTGACTTTTGGCGCAGGTACGCTTATCGGAAATTTATCGCATGAGGCGGATAATTCGTTTCTTAATTTTGCCAGTAATCAGCCGGGTTTCACCAAAAGTGACGGGATCAATATGGATCCTGCTAATGGGGATGTCTTCGTACATTCAGGAGAATCGGCCCAATTCATCATTAACGTAGCTGACAATCCTGCTCTAAAGGCAATTGCACAAAGCGGGCAGGCGCAAGCGATTGTGGGATGGGGCTCCCTTCACTGGACTGAAACATCAGGCGGCTGCGGCTTTTTGAGTCTTGAAAATTGCTTCCAGGGAACGAGAACGTGGATTTACGTGGACGGAACGGAAGTATTGTATGAAGAAGCATGGGACGGCGGGGTTTCGGCAAGAAGTGCTGTGGTGACGATAACTCCGACGACCGAGATTCGGATCGAGGTGAGCGGTGTCAGAGACGGCGTAGACGCTCCGTCGGGACCTAGAGGTTTATTTGTCAAGTTTCAGGATAAAGAACGTCCGGAGATGACGGATTACACGTTCACCGGCAATGGAGAGGAATGGCCCAACAACAAGATTAATCAGCAGGAGCTTTATGTCAAGAAGGGCGAAAATATTTCATTATCTTACAATTTCAGCGAGCCCGTACGCCCTACGACAGTCGTTGCGGCGAATGCGGATGCTTTTCTTAAGCATCCGCTGTTTGTCAATCCAGCCGGAACCGGTCTGCCGGCCTCAGGGCAAGCGCAGTATTCGACCAGCAAGACATACACGCAAAGTACTTTTTCAGCCAATCAAGGGGACCCGTATCAGTATTTCAAGTTTCCTCTTCATGACAGCATTGCGTATCAATATACGGGTACCCAGTACCATAACAGCGGCAATAATCCGCTTGAACCGAAAATTCTGATCGATCCGGACGACGATACGTCGGGAGATCCGCCGATAGACCAGCCTTTGGAGAAAAAGTTCAAGGATGCCGTGTTCGCAGACGCGGCCGGCAATGTGGCGGATATTTCGTTTCCCGGTACAGCCAACGGGGGCAGCAATAATTATCTGGACGGCAAAACAGTTGATCCGTTCGACTACAGCAAAGAAGGCTTCCGCGTCATAGTCGATGCGGTGCCGCCCAAGTACACGAAGGTGGGCAACGGCATACAGCCGCAAATTCTTACCGGCGTTAATCTTAATAATCATGATGCGTTCGATTTCACGCTGCAGCTCTCGGAGCCGGCCGTCGTGAACAGGCAATGGGACGTAACCAAGACGTTCCTGCTTTTGAATAACGGTATGAAAGCGACGTATACAGCAGGAGAAGGAACAGACAAGTGGACCTTCAGTCTCCAGATTCCGGACGGACAGGAAGTGGAAACACCGCTGCTCAAGGCGGTGGCCTTGACGAATGATAAGGCGCCGTTCAATCCCGCAACGAATGAACCGTCCGACACCAACGTGCTGTGGGATTATGCGGGTAATATGCTGATCCAGCCCATCAACTATGACGGCGTCTGGCCTGCGGATGTCAACGCCGATGACAGAGCCAATGTCAATTCGAAAATTGACTGGGCAGGATTGTCGATTGACAATACGCCGCCGGCGATCGGATATCATTTCGAGAACGGAGGAGCCGACAATCTGACGTACCGGAAGAACGGCAAGGTGACGATCGACGCTAACGATCCGCCGTTGATTGTGCCGGCGCTTGATCCCGTGCAGCCCGGAACGACCCGGCCGAGCAAGGGTATCTATCGTCCTTCGAATTTGACGGGATCGAATTCTCCGGCTGTCGGACTGGTCTATTATGCGTGGACGCGCAGCGAGACAGATCCCTTCAAAGACGCACCGGTTGAACCAATAATTGATCCATCCGATCCCGTATTTGATGATCCGTTCACAGCCGTCAAACGGTACGCCTTGTCTGGCAAACAGCCCAGAGAGGAGCTGTATCCGGGCAATGCGCAACTGGCGGAGCTTGATCTTGGCGTAGTCAACAACAAAACGAATCTGATCCCGCTTCCCCCGGAGGCGCTGACCGCCCCGAACAGCGGCGAATGGTATTTGCATGTCTGGACGGCGGATATGACCTGGGACTCGGCGAGAGAGCTGATGCAGGAAGAGAAGAAGGACAACTATATCCAGGACCATGCTCAAGAGTACAGCGACTGGCTGGACAAAGCGCCCGGCTCGGAGGCGGACAAAATCTTTTACGCCAACAACCAGGCGCTTGCGGCTGTCGGCAGCTATGGCGATCTGAGCGTCTGGCCCCTGGCCGACTTCAGAAATGACGATTCGAACTGGACGCATAATGTGACTGCCGTCAAGGTGGACAACCGTGCGCCGGATATTGCATTTGACGGCACCACCGGGAACGATACCTCTTCCGTTCAGGTCAAGGTGACGGTGAATGATCCCCACAGCGGAATCCAAACCAGCCAATATCAATGGGTGAAAGCAGGCGCTCAGCCTCAGGACATCGATTGGAAGGATCTCCCTGGCTCGGGAGGCAGGCTGACGCTGGCCACGTCGAATGACATTATTGAGGACGGCAGCTATGTCCTCTATGTGAAAGCATCGGATCATGCAGGCAACGGGCAGACCCTCATGAGCGAGACCGTGACGGTCAACTCCGCCAATGCCGTGACCGGCAGCTTCGATCCGGAGCCCGAAGCCAATGTGTACGTGAACAGCCAAGAGGTGCAGTTCCGTCTTGGCGGCTCGCTGCTGCAGCCCCTGAATGTTGCCTCTGCGACGTACTTGGACGATGAAGCCGGAAAGGGAGAGCAGACGGTCATTGACGCGACCTATTCGGATGGGGATGACGGAGCAGAGGATCAGACTTTAGCCGATCCGGCGGATGCTGCGGACGGCCCGCTTTTTGCCGGCTATGCCTTCAGCTCAAGTCCCGTTCATCCTGCCGATGACGGAGCGTTCGCGCCGCTAGCGGCTGTCGATCAAGCGGACGACGGCACTTTAAGCTATGTGATTCCGGCTGATCCGGCATTAAACGGAAAGCAGTATCTTTATATACTGGCGAAGATGGACCAGTCTGGTATGGAGAAGAAATACTACTTCTCCAAGGCCTATTATTTCGACAATCTGCCTCCGGAAGTGACGTTCAGCCGAACCGGCTCCGATTATCCGCGGCCCTCCCAGAGTGTGACGGTTGCGATCAATGAACTGTACACTCCGACAGGTGCAGGCGCGGCCTATCAATTTGTCAAGGACGGGGATGCGATACCGGATGAGAATTCGTCCGGATGGAAGGCATTGGATGGCGGAACGGCCGCTGTCGACAATCTGGGGCTGCAGCCGGGCGAAACGGCGCGTTACACGCTCTATGTCCTCGCCCGTGATGGAATCGGAAACGCCGGCATTACGCACACCGGCACATTCAATATATCCAGGGAGGCTGACGAAATTCCTCCGACCTCTGTGTCAGCAGGCTTGATCTACTTGTATGGCGACACGCTGGACGGCTACACCGCAATCGTGAAGCTGGGCCTTGGCGCAGAGGACAAAACGGGCTATGAATATTCCGTATCCCCGGACAATGGAGCCAGTTGGGTGAAATGGAGCCCTTACACGAATTTCGTCTCGTTGAAGGTGCCGACGGACAAGCTGGCGGCTCTGCAGCTCCAGGTCAAATTCCGCACGCCGGGCGGTATCGTCGGTGATCCGGTCAAGCTGGATACGTCGGGTGTCTCTACGCAGCAGCCGGTCTATGCATTGGCATCGCTGAGCACAACGCGGCCGGTGAAGCCAAGCGTAGGCGTCGACATTAACGTCACGGCTCCGCTTGGCATCAAAGTGGTGCCTGCGGCTGTGAATCCGTCCGCTCCGGTCCGGTCTGGCAATACATTCAAAGTCAACACAAGCGGCGTGTACGCCTTTGACCTTACCGACATTGCGGACGATACCCGTACGGGCACCTTGTATATTTCCGTCAGCAACATCGACGACATACTGCCTCATGGTGAGATTGAATATTTGAAGACAATTCCGACCAACGGCAATGTGACGGTTCAACTGGTCGACTTGTCCGAGCCGGCCAGAGTGCTCAATAACAACGGCAGGACGTCCTATACATTTACGGAGAACGGAAGCTTTACCTTCCAACTGATGGATGAGGCCGGCAACACCAATGACATTACGGCCAACGTTGAAAATATTCGTAAAGCGGTGCCGAAGGTCGAGGTCGTCCGCTCCTATACGTACGGGGAGAACGACAGCAAGAGCTACGGCACGATTAAGGACGGCAGCGGCAATGTGCTGTTTGCCTCCGGCGTCAACCTGACGGTGATCAAAGCAAGAGATGAGGCCGAGGATGTCATCGTGACTGCAGTGGACGGCAAGGATACGATCATGCTGCAGAAGAATGGTACGGTTTCCTTCATTGTCTCCGATCAGTACGGCAATACGGACGTCGTCAAAGAAGTGGTCGACAACATCATTCCGGACCCGCCGGCAGTTGATTCGATCACTTATACATTCGTGGATAACGCGGGCAATCCGCTGCCGCAAAATCAGATCAAGACCGTAAACGGCAAGCAGGCTGCCAGAGGGAATGTGAAGGTGACGCTAATTGGCAAAACGGCTTCTCCGAACCGGGTATTCCTCGGCATAGCTCCGACCAAAGCCGAAAACGGCAGCTATTCGAATGCCTTAAGCTCGGAGGACGGCAATTTCAGCTACTCGCGGACCTATTCCGCCAATGGAGTGACAACCGTTGCCCTGTCGGACATCGTAGGCAATGCGGTCAAGGTGCCTCTCGATATTCAGGGACTTGACAATACACCGCCGTCGATTGAACTGAATTTACCGGCTGTAGGCATCGTGAAGAAAAATCTGGATGCGCTTGGTCTGGTGAAGGACTCTGCTGCCGGCGGTTATATCGTTACCGCTGACAAGGCCAAGGAGCTGGGTCTCGGCGGATTCCTGGTGTCGGATAATCTGTCAGCGGAGGGCGCCATCCGCGTCATCGTCAGCGGACTGGATATGAGCAAGACGGGTGGCAGTCCGCAGCTTGTGACTTATACGGCTGTCGACGAAGTCGGCAACAAGGCGACCGCTACCCAATATGTGACGGTAGTCGAGGACGACGGCATGAGCATATTCGCCAACGGCCTGTTGATATCGGGTTCGTCCGCGACGACAGCCATTTTCGATCAGAGCACGCTTACGTTCAATATTACAAACTACAACGTTGTGAACGTTGGCGGACGCGATCAGGTCAATGAGAAAGGCACTTACGACCTGCTGTACCAGTCCGGATTGTACCGGGAAGGGCAGATGAAATATATCGCCACGGGCATTTCATACAGCGATTTGGTAAAAGGCAATTTCAAAGTGAGCTTCCCAAGTGCCGGCTGGTACACGATTATAGTCCGGAACCAGGAGCGGGAACGCGAGTTTGCGACCTTCTTCATCAGTAAGAAAGGCTAGCGCGAAGTCATATGGCTGATCGAAACAGATGCGGGCCTGAGTGGTGCCTCTTCCGGGGCGCCGCTTCCCGCGCGATACAAAAAAGAGACTTCACAAGAGGAGGCAGTTCGTTTTGAAGCTGTTTACCAAATTGCTTGCATGCGTGCTCGCGCTGCTGCTGTTCCTTTATTCGGGGAGCGGGATCTCGTCCGCTCTTGCGGAGGACATCAGCGCGCCCAAGGTGACGGAGCTGCAAAATGATTTTATTAAAATTACAGTCGACAATGCCTCCGGCCGGTTCGGCATCCGGACGGTGGACGGGCAGCCCATTCGCAAGAAGGACCAGAATGTAAGTCTGCTCTTTCAGGGTGATGATCCGGAAACTTCTTTTACGACCTTCAAGATTGACGGGACTCCTTATATATTCGGTAATCCATACAAATTCGGCATCGATTTCTTCTCTGAGACATCCAAGCCGAGCATTATCGAGAACAACGACGGCACCAAGCAGATTGAAACGGTCTGGACAATAAAAGGCGTTCAAATCAAACAGGTATTGATGCTGTATGCCGATCCATCCGACAAGCTCAATGCGGGCAACATCAACATCCGCTATGAGGTGCTTAACAACAGCGGTCATCAGGTGGAGCTGGGCACCCGCATCCTATTGGATACGATGGTGGGCGGCAATGACGGTCCCGCCTTCCAGATCGGCACGGCCTATGAGCAGCCGCTCACGGTCGAACGGGAACTGGTGCACAATCCGGAAGATAATGAACAGATTTCTCCGGAAGACAGAGCGTACTATAAACTTCCGCCGTATTGGGTTATGCGGGACAAGCTCGATCTGAGCAAGCCTACGGCGACTGACGTCATGGCCTACGGCTTCAACAACTTTGCCGAGCAGAACATCAATATTGTGGACAGGATGCAGGTCGGACATTGGAACGGTCTTGCCAATACGAAGTGGGATTATACTCCGGATGGCAATCTGGATTATACGACGGATACGAATGACTACGGAACTGCCGACTCCGCCGTAGCTTTCTATTGGGATCCGAATGTGATCGCCGACAAGGCGTCGCAATCGTTCGAAACCGTCTACGGTCTGGGCGAGCTTGTCGCTCCGGACAAGGTATTCTCCATCCGTTATCTGGATACGCCGCTGCAGCTGGCTACGAATGACGACGACAGCGCATATGTAAATGAAGGCGTCTTCGATATCAACGCGGAAGTGGAGAATCTGCCCGCGTTCAATATGGAACAATCGCAAATCGAGGTCATCATGGAACTTGACGACGGACTTGATTTCGTCAAGCTGGACGATCAGGGCAAAGTGGTGACAAACACGGACGGCAGCGCCCAGACGGAGCAGGGGCGCAGCAAGAAGCTGACCTTCAAGAAGACGGCCACGCCGGCGGAAGCGGAGCAGGGCATTATTCCGAAATACAAGCCTGGCGATACGGTAACCGCCACCTTCAAGGTGAAAGCCAAAGGCAAGCCCTGGCCGACAACCAGACAATACATGCTGACGGCTAGCAGTCCGGAAACGGATAAGACGCTTGCCGGGGAAGAAGACCAGGGCATCAAAGCGCAGTATGAGTCCAACAAAGCCAGCTTCATTCTGCTGCCGGCTGTCGGGGACGCGGTGCCGACAACGGCCTACGGCCTCTCCCCCAAAGAGAACTACGCAAGCGATGTGAAATATATTACGGTCAATATGACGAATATCGACGCGTATAATACCGGCAATGACTCGGCCGAACCGAACTTTGACCTGTTCCTGGAGAATGCGGCCAGCGGAGAGCGCTACAAGGTGCCGGTCAAAAGCTCGGTCATTCTGCAGCCGACGGACGACGGCTTCTCCGGCGATATGCGCATCACGTACCGGGGCGGCGATCAGGTAGACGACAATGGCGTGGCTATCGAGGACAAGAGCGGCCTCGGACCGGATCTGCCGCTTGGCGAATACCGGGTCCAAATTGACTACAAAGGCGACACCGGAGGCAATGCGGATATCGCTTCAATGTACAGCGTCTCGACGAAGCAGACATTTATTGTCACGGACAATGACGCGACCCGGATCCGGGAAGCGCAGCTCATGGCTGTCTACAAGCAAACGGTCGACTTAAGCTCCGTCCCCCTATCCATGGGTCAGGAGCAATTGGATGAGCTTAACGAGGCTTATCCGACGAATAAGTTTAAGAACCCCGGGGATCCGTTCAACGCTGTCCAGGCTTATACAACGGCGATGGGATTCCTGAAAATTGCGAGCCAAGCGGTGGATTCGGGCTTCGATATGGGTCCGTTTCTGGACACGGATTCATTGGCGGAGCTGCCGGCCTACGAATACAAGCTGTTTGATTCCGAGGAGGAATTCGAGGAATTCTTCGATTCGGAGGAGCATCCCGACCGTGAAATGCTTGTCAGCATCCGTGGAATGATCAAGGAGTCCGGCGGAAGCGACGACAAGCAGGTCGTGGTGGACACGAAGACCGAGCCGGCGATTATCAATGACGCCGTCGCCTACCAGGGCAAGGATATGGTGTTCGTGCGCGGCAAGCTGGATGCTTTTAATCTGTCCGGTCTTGCGGGCTATAATGACATGCCTTTCTTCGACACCTTGTTTGTAAAGGGAGATGGCACGCTCAGCGTGGCCAGCAGCGGTTTCGTGTTCCATAAGGGAGAATGGACGCTGGACTTCTATAACGGCTTCGAGAAATCCTTGGGCGACGGCTATTCACTTTTCCCTGAGGATTATCCGCAAAGCGGCGGCAATCCGATGGACTTAAGTCTGAACGGCGGCCTGCAGTGGGCGTCGGGAGCGCTTGGCGACCAGATCAATCCGCTGCGGCAGGTGACGGTCCCGCTCGTATATTTCAACAAGCACAGCCTGTTCGCAGTGCCGGGGTTTTCGTTTAGCGGGTTCGGCATCAAGTTTAACGACTTCGTGCTCAGACAGGGCGGCGTATCTTTCGGCGGGAGCATTTCCCTGAGCTTTATCAATGCCGAGGTTCGCAACGTTATCTTCAACGACAAAGGTTTTGTCGGAATCGATGCGGCGCTCAAGTTCAATCTCAATGAAGGAATTGGATTGATCGAGCCGGAGGACTCCGATGAGGAGGAAACCAGTGAAGCCGAGGATCCTGACGCGCCCGGAAACCCTGGTACGCCAGAAAATCCGGATACACCCGGAAGTCCAGGCGGTGGCGGGGGCAAAGAAGAAGAGGAAGAACCGGGCAGCCCTAGCGGCGAAATCGATATCGTGCATTTTGTACAGCCTGTGGAGGATGTATCGAATCAATACGGCATAAAATTCGACGCCCAATTGAAAAGCATGACGGAAATTTCCGCGGAACTCTCCTTCAAGCAGGTGGCAGACGGCCGCATCTTGCCCGATGTCATTGCATTCGGAACAACGCTGCCGGCGCCGGGCATTCCGATTGCCGGGGCGCTGAATTTGACTGCGCTGCGGGGAGCGGTGCGTGAACTGGCCGATACGATCGCGGGAGGAACGAAGGATGATCCGTTCCCGCTTACGCTGCAAGCCGGCGTAGGTTTGCGATTCGGGGTTGCGCCGGCTTACTTCTTCGGCGATATCGACATGACCTTGAAGCGTACGGGCATTAAGCTGGAAGGCACCATGGATTTTTCCGCGGTGGCCGAGCCCGAAGACGACCAGTTGATCAAGATGCTGACCATGGCGCTGATTGAAGCCCAGTGGACGAGTCCATGGTTCGTGCATATGGCGGCGGAAGTGGACATCGGCGGCTGGAATCTGATTGTGGGCAAGGTCGGGATTTTTGTCGGACAAAATCTCGAGAAGCACCGGATCGACTTCGAAGGCTATATCGGTGCCAAGGTACAGATACCCGAGGATGTGCCTGTTGTCGGCGGGATGCCGCTGTCAAGCGTATTCTTCGGTCTCAATAACGACAAGATCTGGGGCAGCATCGGTATCTTGTTTATTTCCCTGGGGATTACGTACTACTGGGGCGGCGGTGTCGAATTCGGCACCTCGGGTGAACAGCTTCCCGACGGCTTTGCCGATCTGCTGATCAATGATCCCGAGCGCGGACCGCGCCTGCTTGTTATCGGGCAGGGGATGAAGACGGTCGCAACCTCCTGGGTGGATGCCGAGAAAGAGACGCAGCAGATCACCTACCGGGACATTTCCGAAGGCGTACAGCTGCTGGATAACGGGTCGATGGACATCGGCGTCGGCGGGATTACGGTATCCAATAACGGACGCATTCACGAAATTCCGATGAGCGGCGTGAGCGGAAACGCCATTATCGAAATGGAGTATACCGATAAGGAAATGCCAGGCTTTACACTGAAGGACCCGAGCGGCAAGGCGTATCCGGTGGTTTTCGACAACACGAATACGAATCCTGACGCGAACGCCTTTACCCAGTATATTTCTGCGGCTTCGTCCAGCGACAAGGTGGATCACCGGAAGGCCTATATCATTCTTCCCGAGGATAAGGTCAAGAATGGCGGGAGCTGGACGCTTACCGCGCAATCGCCGGTCGAAACCCGTCTGATTAATGTACCGACGGTTCCGCAGCTGAAGCAGGTGAACCTGACGCAAAGCGGAGCAGACATGAATAAATTTACGGCAAGCTGGACTGTGGACAACGCCGAGACGGGCGACACGGTGGACCTCTATTTAACGGAGAATGCCGTATCCTCGAACACGGCCAAGCTGGCCAACGGGCAGGAGGTGCTCGATCCGGGCGATCCGGGAATGCTGATTGCCAAAGGACTGCCGGTTGGCAATAACGGCGGCAAGTCCGGCTCCGCGACAAGCGGCAAAACGGACATCGACGTCACCAAGGTGAACATGCTGGGCGGCGAGGAGGATATCCGCGGGCTGCTGCAGCAGGGCGATTATTACCTGCGTGCCGAGCTCAAGTCGGCATCCACCTTCGGCACCAAATCGTCGCCGGAGAAGATCAGTATCGTCGATCCGCTTGCGCCAAGCAAAGTAACCGATGTGGAGATCAAGCCTGCGGGCGATGGATACTTCTCGCTGTCTTTCAAGCCGGCGGCGAAGAAAGCCGGTCAGGAATCGTTCGAGCATGATTATGTGATCACTGCGCTGCAGGATCAGAACGGCAGCCTTGCGCCATATCTGAATTTTGGCGACATTCTGCTTACCGGCCAGGAGCTGGCCGATCACTGGAATGCGTCAACCGGTAAATACGAGGGCATTCTGCTCGGCGGCTGGTCCGCGACGACAACAGACAATACTGTCGATCAAAGCAGTCTGGAAGGCAAGGCACTGGATCCACAAGATGTTCAATACTCCGGATTGCAGGTCGGACAGAAATATGTAATCGGCGTCGAGGCCGTAGTCAAGCCTGACAAGGAAACGGACAAAAATGAAAACTATCATTATGCCGAGAGGGTCGACAGTGTGAATACGCTGCTTCCGGCGCCGGTCAAGCCGAAGCTCGAGCAAACCAAGGATTTCTCGGCGCCGACCGCCAGAATTGACATCACGACGAAAAATACGGCACAGCAGAGCATTGAGCTGTACTCCGATCTGCCGAATGTCGAAGTAGAGGCGATCAACGATGGCAAATCCGTCGGCAAGGTTGCGCTGCAAAAGGATGGCGAGGGCAGTCATGGGGTGCTGCAGCTTGATCCGTTCACAACGGACGGCACATATGCGGTTGAGTTGCGTGTGACCAACACGAAGACGCAGGACAGCTCCGTCAAGATGCTGTACCTGACCGTGGATACGATCGCTCCGATTTTGTATCTGAACGAGCCGATCACCGGAGACAGAACGATAGACGGAAAAATCCGTTTCTCCGGCCAGACGACCAAGGGTGACGCGCTGGAGGTGCTGGACGGCACGAACACTACTCCTCTTACCGTAGCAGAGGACGGCAAATTCTCAGGAGAAGTAGCTGTCAGCTCGGATGCTCCAACGGTAGAGCTGACGGTACAGGCTCACGACAAAGCGGGGAACTACAATCAAGCGGTCGTTGAAGTGACGAACGACAAATTCCAGGCTCCGACAGAGATCTCCATCCAGAAGGCGGGAGCGCAGCCGGGCGAGCGGGAGCTTGGCTTGAAGCCGGGCGACAAGCAGAAGCTGCAGGTCGTGCTGTGCATGCCGGAGGGCGAAGCAGCGGAAGGCAAGCCGTCATGCAAGGAGGTTACGGCCGCAAGCGATCGGGTCCGCTATACCCTTTTGCAGGGCGATTCGGTGACCTTGGCCGATGACGGAACGATCACTGCGGAAGAAACGGGGGCGAGCCTGATTCAGGCAAGCTACGAACTGGCTGACGGCGTCACGCTTGAAGCGATGCAGGCTGTTTCCGTGGAAGTGCCTGAACCGACGGGGCTCGGTCATTTGGAAGCTTCAACGTCTCCAATCGCTTTTGAGAGCGCCTTGACCGAAGTCAAGATAGACAATCCGGGAGAAATGCTTGGCTATCAGCTGGTTTACAACGTATTCTCGCAATCGGAGACTGCGAGGCAACCATCATTGAATGAGGATCTGAGCGATTGGGGCTTCCTTCCTGAAGACGGAGTGGTTGCTGCCCAGCCGGGCAATATCATAGTGGTGGCGAAGCGGACCTCTTCGGACAAAAAGGCCGTGGCGGCTTCAGCTAAGCTTACCGCCCAGGTATGGCAATCGGTAGGCGGATTTTTCGGCGGAGCGGGGGCTCCGGCCGTAGGTCCGAAAGATCCGGCACTCAGCCTGAACGACCAGCCGTTTGACGCGCAGCGGACAGACGACGGCAGGCTGACCGCCCGGATTACGACCAAGGATATAACAGACGATACGTCGGATATCCGGATTGTATCCAGGGATTCATCATTGAAGGGCTATACTTTCCAATTCGAGAAGGCGCTCGTGCAGCAGGCGGCGGATAAGGGACGGCAGATCATCATCGATGTTCCGGCAGGCCGCCTGACGCTGACGCCCGATATGCTGGCGGGAATGGACCAGGATCTGGAGGTTTCCATCGATCCGAACGATGCTGCTGCGCTTAAAGCGCTGGAACAAATTGCGGATGACTCGGATGCCTCCATGCTCGGATCAGGAGAAGGGATTTCGATCCGTACGAATCTTCCAGCAGCCAACTGGCATTCTTACGCCGCCGCCCGCATCGCGGTGCCGGGTGCAATCAAGCCTGAGGATATAACGGCGGTCATGCTGAGAAGCCCGGACGGGGCATGGACCACGCTGCCGTGGAAGCTGGAGCGGTCCGGCAATCAGGCCTATGTGAACGTGCAATTGACCGGAAGCGGCAGTCTGGTGTTCATGCGGAAAAGCGCATCGTTCACCGATGTGAAGGCCGGCTCATGGGCCAGGCAGTCGATTGATCAGGCAGCGTCCAAAATGTTTGTGATGGGCAGAGGCGCTGGGCGTTTCGAACCGGACAGCAATATTACGCGGGCGGAGTATCCGACGCTGCTGCTTAGGGCCGCAGGCATGATGAATAAACAAGCGGGGGCATCCTTTGCCGATGTCTGGAAGCAGGACTGGTATTACCAAAGCGTAGCCATTGCCGCGCAAATGGGTATTGTCACCGGAATGGGCGACGGTTCATATGGTCCGGGCGCGACCATTTCGAGGATTGAGGCGATGACCATGGCGGGCAGACTGTTGAACGCGCTCGGCCGCGGCGGCGATCTTACAGAGGAGAAAGCTGCGCAATTGCTCGGCACATTCGCGGACGGTCCATCCATTCCCGAGTGGGCCAAGCTGTCAGCAGCGCTTTGTATTCAGGAAGGCATCATTCTGGGCGAGAATCAACAAATCAACCCAACGGATAGATTGACACGGGCGCAGGCTGCGGCAATTGTGATGCGGCTCGATGCCCTGATAACCGGAAAATAATGACAGGCAGCACCGGCAACCGCTCGAACAGGTTGCCGGCTCCTTGCTGTTAAGAAGAGGGAACGTACAGGATGTCCGCTTTCAGGCGGGGCTTAACAAATTGAGGCGGTGACTTAAATGGCTGTAAAGCCGGGAACAAGAAGGTTTGCAATTGGATTGGCGTTGTTATTGGTGCTGGCCGGATTGGCCGGATGGAAGGCTTTCACGGCACAGGCAGGGGCGGAGTACTGGACGGATTATGCTGACACCGGCTGGTATGATCCGGACTATGCGACCTTTACGATTGATACGCCGGCAAAGCTTGCCGGTATTGCGAAGCTGGTCAATGGCGGATTGAGCGACGACGGTTACTCCATTGACGGTTTTAACGGCAGGGTGCTGGAGATCGCGGGCGATCTGAATGTATCCGCCTATACGTGGGTGCCAATCGGCACAGCGGATCATCCTTTCAGAGGAACGCTTATTGCAGCTGGCGGTGTTGTCAAGACAATCAGCGGGATGACGGTGGACAATGCCGAGTACGCGGGCTTCATTGGAAACATGGATGCCGCGACGGTAGGCGGATTAACGTTCACGGGCGGCGGCATCAATCTGACTTCCGTTACGCAAGCCGTCTATGCCGGCACGGCAGTCGGCAAAATGACGAACAACAGCACATTATACGATATCAATATTGCAACCGATATGCAGATATCGGTCGCTACGGTAACCGGCGTGACTTATGCCGGAGGCATCGTGGGCCAGAGTGAAGGCGTGGTCTCCAACGTGGAGAATCACGCCGCAGTCACCGCGTCCGGAGGGGATGTGTATGCCGGAGGAGTTGCAGGGCAAGTTTACGGGACCGGCCTGGAGCTCAAGAAAGTGTGGAATTACGGCATGGTTAACGCATCTTCCTCCGGCAATGAGGCGTACGCAGGAGGGATTGTCGGATATGCGCCCGTATCTGTCAACATGGGCGACGACAATACGACAATTCTGAATGCGGGCGCTGTGTCGTCCAGCGGCGGGCTGCGCAATTATGCCGGAGGCATCGTGGGCAGAGCAAGCTGGACGGCGAGCTTCTCGGAGGATACAGCAAACAGCGGGGCGGTGAGTATTTCAGCTCCATCGGCAAGCGGCTCTTACGCGGGCGGGCTGGCCGGTTCGCTGGATAGTTTGCTGGTTGGGCGCACCCATGCGTTTGCCTTCAACAATACGGGAGCCGTGACAAATAACGGAGGCTCCAACGTATACACGGGCGGAGTTGCCGGTTACATCGAGGGCGCTTTGGCCTGGGGCGAAAATCTTGCAAACAGTGCGGGCGTCACTGCGTCCGGAATGAGTCAGGTATACAGCGGCGGGCTGTTCGGCTCTGTGACGGGCGAGCTGAGCTTGTCGGGAACTGCCGTAAACGCCGGAGCCATCTCGGTATCCGGAGGAGCGCAGCCGGTTGGACCGGACAACGCATATACCGGCGGTCTGACCGGTTATGCCGGAAGCCGGCTTCTCTTCAACAATCCGGCTGAAAATGCTTATGCGAACAATGGGGCGATTACCGTAATCGGAGGGACGGGCGTGTACACGGGAGGCATTTCGTCCAACCGCGCTTATGCCAGAGCCCCGGGCGGGGGAATCACCGAAAACAGTGATAACGTGAGCAGCGCCGTCAATATTGCCGTTGCCGGTAATACCGGGCTGTACACGGGCGGATTCATCGGCATCGTGCAGGATGGAGTCGATAAAACAGTCTATAATGCAGCGTTTTCCGGGGGGATTACCGTCACAGCGGCAGCTTCCGACCAGACGAATCCCGTCAGTACAGGAGGGATTGTTGGTTACTTCGCCGATGGGGGCGGCATCGGGGCTCTGAGTCAGGATTCCTTCAGCGGCACGATCGTATCAACTGGCGGCGGAGCCGGTACGTATACGGGGGGAATTGCCGGCTACATGAACGGCGGCGCGATAAATAATGCGGCTTCCGGCAATAAGGCGGGCAGCTATGCCGCTATTACGGCTGATGGCGTTATTGGAGCGGTAGCCGGCCATATGGAAGGCACCGTCAATACCGCAGCGGTCAAGTATTTCAGCGGGACGGTGACAACCCATGACGGCTTCATTGGCGGAATAGCGGGTGCCGCCGGAGGCGTGATTACCGGAGCATCGGTTGGCGACGAAGCTGCAGCTGGCAGCGACAGCGTCAAGCTCGCTGCTGCAAACGGCATTGACCGGATGACCGCCGGCGGGGTAATCGGCCATAATACAGGTTCGCTTGCCATTACGGACAGCGGGGTCACCCGAATTGGCTTGCTCAGCGAGGCCGGAAGAAGCGGCTACTTTCTGGGGGCTGTCGCGGGCAGTCTGACTTCCGATGCGCATATCGGTACGGACGTGACGCCGGTTGCCGTTAAGCAGGTAGACATTCAGGTGAAGGCATCCGACAGCTTCGTTGGCGGCGCCGTAGGCAGGAATCAATCAGCCGATGTCTATCTGGATGCGGAGAATCTGAATATCGATGTTCCGGCATCCGGAGTCAAGGCTGGGGGAATTGCCGGCCTTCAGAATACCGTCGGGCTGGGTGATCAGGCGGGCAATAGCGATGCGTTAACGGTGCGGAACCTGACGGTATCGGCAGCAGGAGACGCGCTTGAGATCGGCGGACTTTTCGGAGAGAATGCCGCGGATACGCCTAAGGGGTTGGCGGACCATATCACAATTATCGCATTGGGATCAGACAACGAGCTTGGAGGAATTGCCGGCCGCAATACGGGCACCATCACCAATGTTCAGGTGAATGCCCTGCAGATTGAGTCGGGCGGAGAGCAGGTCGAAGCCGGTGGAATCGCCGGCCATTCACAGACGCCGGGCGGCCAGACGGATTTGGCCGGCATCCACCATGTTCGGGTTCTGGCAGGCGAGGAAGCGCTGATTAAGGCAACCGGCGTCAAGGCCATCATTGGAGGGATTGTCGGATCGGCGCAAAATACCGAAATCAGCGATTTCCAGGTGAACGGCGAGCTGCCTGATTACGCGATGATAACCGCCGAAGGCACCAACGCGCAGGCCGGAGGAATTGCCGGCCGCAGCGAGAACGGAGCCATCATTGGAGACGGAGAACTGACGAATGCGGACAATCTGGTCATTACCGGCACGACCTCGGCAGCTTCCTCCGTACTTGGCGGCCTTGTCGGAACCAATAACAAGACCAGGCTGGATCAGGTTTTTTCCGGCTCCGTCAATCTCATTGTGAGCAGTCCAGGCACAACAGTCGGCGGCATGGCCGGTTATAACCTCGCTACCGACGAGGCTGTCCTTGCAGACAATAATACGGCAGCGCTCAGCATCAAGGTGAATGATACCGGGATCTCCGCCATAGTCGGCGGAATCGTCGGCGTCAATGATAAGCGGGGCACAGATCCGGAGAACGATCCGGTTCACGCGGTCAGCACTATCCAGAACAGCCGCATGGTCGGCACAATATGGGTCAATGCGCCGGATTCGGTGACCGGCGGCATGGTTGGAGAGAATCGCAGCCTGATCGCCAACGCCAGCATTTCCGATAAAATCTCGGTTTCCTCCATTGGGGAATCCGGGATATTGGGCGGGATAGCCGGGGTGAATGCGGAGGGCGGAACCCTTTACTACACCTATTCCAACGCCAATCTTACGCTAAAAGGAAAGGATGCTTTCGCCGGCGGATTATCCGGCGAGAACCGGGGCGGCGTTATCGCCTCCTATGTCGATATCGATGTAACAGGAGATGCATACGGAACGAATGGCCATTCCGTTTATTTGGGCGGCCTGATCGGCCGGAACAGCGGAACGGTGGATAAATCCTATTCAGTATCCAAAGTAACGGCCAACGGCAGCTACACGATTGTCGGGGGGCTCGTTGGGGCGCATGCGGCCGGGATCATCAGCAACTCCTATACAGCAGGGGAAGTTGCGGCGAATGCCGATCATTCTTACGCCGGGGGGCTGGTAGGCAGATTGACGGACGGTACGGTCGAGACCGCTTATTCGGCAAGCCGGGTCACGGCAGGCGGCGGCGCGCTTGCGGGAGGTTTTGCAGGGCGCTATGACAATGCCAGCAAGGAACTGCTTTACAGGACGTATTATGTGAAGGATGTCGACAACGACATCAACGGGGATTTGCCGGATTTTGCCGAAGGCAACTATATCTGGCTGAATGTTTATGCACGGCTCAGCACCATCCTGTCAACCACGCTGCAAAACAGGGATTACTTTCCCGCGTTGTCCGGATGGGATTTTGACAGCACGTGGAGATACGGCTCGATGAATGCCGCGTACCAGTATCCGGAGTTGGTCCGTACAGCCAATACCGGAGGAGGAGCAGGCGGCGGGAACGATGTTAATGCCAATATCAACTGGTATTTGCGTGATACGGGAGCGATCAGCTTCGAGCTTAGGACCGAGGCGGAGCTGGCGGGACTGGCAGCGGTTGTGAACGGTACGATTCCAGGTGTCGCGCCGTTCTCATTCGAAGACCGCACAATCAGGATGCTGAACCCGATTCATATCCAGTCGAATCAATGGGTGCCGATCGGCATTGATGAAGACCATCCTTTCAATGGAACCTTTGACGGGGACAGCCAATTGATCGACGGGCTCAGCGCGCCGACCGATGATCAGTATGCCGGTTTGTTCGGCGTCATCGGAGAACAAGGCAAGGTGCGGAAGGTCATCCTCGAGCCATTGTCCGTGTCCGGTGAGCAATTTACAGGAGCGCTCGCGGGTCTGAATAGGGGCGAGGTCTCCGATGTGGAGATCAGGCTGTTGAACGGCACCGAAATCAGCGGCGGCACGGTCGGCGGCATTCTCGGCAAAAACACGGGAACGCTGGCACGACTCTCGCTTCGTATGGAAGGCGGCAGCCGGATCGAAGCCGTTGGAGCGAATTCGGTCGCCGGAGGATTGATTGGCGATAATTCCGCTGCGGTCACACCGGAGACGGTCAGCTTTACGCTTGTTGACGGCAGTGTGGGCAGCGGTGCAGAGAATGCGGTCATCGGCGGAATGATCGGGAAACAAGCCGGGGATGTAATCGGCATGGAATGGGATATGTCCGCGAACTTCCGCATCTCGTCGACAGGCGCAGGGGACACGCTTGGCGGAATGATCGGAGAGCATATATCCGGCAAAGCCGACAAGTTGTCACTTGCCTTGAAGAATGGCAGTCTGGAAGCGCTGGGCGCGGGATCCGTGCTCGGCGGCTTGATCGGCCAGTCGGCTGCCGATAGTCCAATCTCGAATATAACGCTGACCGGCATGCAGGACGGTCCGCAGTTGAAGGGCAGCGGCACCGTAGGCGGTATCGTTGGAGTCAAGAACGGCAAGGGCAGCCAGACCTATGATCTGGATCATGTCCAAGTCAGCGGTCTGACGCTTGCCGCTGACGGCGGGAACGCCCAGGTTACTGTGGGCGGGATTGCGGGCAGGCTTGCCAATGCCGCGGCGCGGCAGATTGAGGCGAGCGGCACGATCCGTGCTGCCGGAGACGGGGTTACGGCTGGCGGAATTGTCGGGCGGTCTGACGATTCGCTGCTGGACCAAGCGGATGCGCAGATGGCAATAGACGCAGCCGCGCAAACGGGCGGATCGGCGATCGGCGGCGCTGCCGGAATATTAGCGGCGAGCAATCCCGACAGGAGTCTTGATTTCGGCAAGGCTGCACCTTTTTATCCGGGGCTTTACAATACTTCCGTATCCGGAATCAGTATTGCGGCGAATGGAACGGATCAGCAAGCGGATTTGTTCGTGGGCGGCATCGTCGGCAGGAATGAGACTGCCTCCATTTATTATTCTCAGTCAAGGGCCTCTCTTGATGTCACCGGCGGCAAAAAGGCTGTCGTTGGCGGTATCGCGGGCTTCAGCGACGGCATCATTGTCAATGCTGCTGCCGGCAGCAAGATCGGTGCGGATTCCAGCAACGTCTATGAGGTTGGCGGGGCGGTCGGTCAGGCTGCAGGCGGTGAGATTCATTATGTGCGCGCTGTGTCAAAGGCAGGAGAGAAAATCACTATCGGCAGCGCCGTCACCAAACCGGGAATGGTGCCGTCGACATATGTTGGCGGATTGATCGGAATGGGCGACGACACCGCAATTACGGATTCATATGCCGATCTTCCTGTCGAAGCATTTTGCGATAATCCGGACACGACCATTTATGCAGGCGGCTTTGCCGGCCTTCTTGGCGGAGAGGGCTCAGGCTCGGGGACTGTAGACCGGGCTTACGCCAAGGGAGATACAAAAGTCCAGGGGATTACCGGTTCTTATGCCGGCGGTTTTGCGGGTTACGTAGACCGTTATACCATCATTGGCGCTTATGCGGACGGCGAGGTGGCCAATACCGGTTTTGATACGCAAAGCGGCGGCTTTGCCGGGGTTGTCGAGCGGAATGCGATCATCAGGCAAGCCTACGCCGTACAGGAACGGGTAGCGACGATAGGCGTCAATCACCCTGCAAGATCCTATGCAGGCGGCTTTGCCGGTTACAACGACGGCATAATCGAAGATGCTTTTGCCCGCGTACCGGCCTTTACGGTGGATGCGGAAGGAGCGAACGTCTTCAGCGGGGGATTCATTGGCTACAACTTCCGGAACGGGAAGGTGACATCCTCTGATTATCTGAGCACGCTGAACGGGGTTGGACGTAATCTGGGCACGGCAGAGGTAAATAAGGCGGATAAGGACCTTGCCGGCTCGTACGGTTATGAAAACTGGAATTTTGACCTCGAAGCCTCTTTCCTGAGCGGGTCGCAGCCCGCTGATTTCAAAATTCTCAACGCGGAGCAATTGAATGCCGCTGTGAGACTGTACAATGACGAAACCGCGCTTGCCTATTTCAGGCTGTTTAACCGGACAGCGACCGTCAAACCGGAGATGACCAAGCTTTCGCTTGGCGCGGACATTGTCATGGACGGTCATGACTGGGTGCCGTTTGGCATTTTTGACGGGCAGTTCGACGGACAAGGCAAATCAATTGCCGGCCTGACGGGAACGGCGGAGGGACGGTCCGCTTACGGCTTCGCAGCCGAGAACAACGGAACCATCGCCAATGTAAGCTTTGTCGATGGGAGTATCACAGGCGGTGAAAATACCGGACTTGTGGCCGGGATCAACCATGCGGGAGCGACGATCAGCGGAATCAAAGCGGGAGGAGCGGTCAAAGGCTCCGATCGCACCGGCGGTATAGCCGGTACAAATGCAGGCAATATGACCGGGATCGAGCTGACGTCCATGTCGGTGAGCGGCTCCGATTATACCGGTGGTATAGCCGGTACAAATGCAGGCAATATGACCGGGATCAAGCTGTCATCCATGTCGGTGAGCGGCTCCGAATATACCGGCGGTGCAGCCGGAACGAATGAAGGCAACATGACCGGGATCGAGCTGTCATCCATGTCGGTGAGCGGCGCCGATTATACCGGAGGCCTTGCCGGCATGAACAAAGGCATGATTGAAGACGCGGCTGTGAACGCGACGCTTGCGGCTGCGGGAGAGTTTGCAGGAGGAATCGCCGGTTCCAATGAGGGAACGATCAGCCAGGCTTATTCAAGCGGAAGCATGAACGGGCATTCCGCAGCTGTCTTAACGCGCGGGGGAATTGCCGGCTCCAACCTGATAACCGGTGAAATCAGCGAATCATTCTCGTATATGGATATCGCTGCTCAGGCCGAACAAGCCGCGGTTGGCGGCATTGCAGGCGTGAACAGCGGGACGATCCATGATGTCTACTATTCGGGACATGCCGCTGCGGAGGGCTCTACCCGGTCGCAGGCAGGCGGTATTGCCGGATATGCGGCTGAAGGCGTCATTCGCGATTCCTTGAGTGTCGGTGAAGTTACCGCTGTTACCGGCGGCAGGATTGTGCCGGGCAAGAGCGATTTCGGCGGCATTGCCGGCCGGAAGGAAGCGGCAGCTGTCATTGCCGGCACCGCCTTCAACAAGCAGATGCTGAAGGCCAATACGGCTTATTATGACGCCGATGGGAAGCGGGTTTCAGGAGGCGCGGCGGAAAGTGCGGGTATGACGTCCAAGGAGCTTGCGGGCGGAAGCTTGCCGGCCAAGCTCAACGCAGGAGTCTGGAGAGGCGTTCCGGGCTTCTTCCCTCAACTTGCGGCATTCCATGCAAGCGATGCATCCAAACTCAGTACGGCGGCTGTCATTCTTGACGGGCAGGATACGATTAACAGTATCCGGAACGGCTTTGGACTCACCCAAGGTGATGAAATGACCTGGAGCGCCGATCCGAAAGAAATTTCGCTTCAGCCTGTTTCAGGCTCTCTGGAGGGATCTTTGACATCAGGCAGCGCAGTTTTAACGGTCACCCTGGATGGAGCTGCCAGAAGCTTCATGCTTAATGCTCCAGCACCGAGATTTGCCGAATCGGCCCAAGCGCCGACGGCGGATTCCGAGTCCGAAACATTCACGGACAAAGCAGCGGTTAGTCTGAGCACAGTTGAACCGGCGGGAACTATTTATTACACACTGGACGGCAGTGAGCCTGACGGACGATCACGTCTATACACCGGGCCAATCGTCTTGATGGACACGACGACCATCAAAGCGGTCACGATTGCCGAGGATAAGGAAGACAGCGAGGTTTTCTCCGGAACCTGGACGAAGAAGGAGTCCGGCGGCTGGTTTGTGTTCTTCCCGCCACCGGCTCCGCAGCCGGCTGTTACCGCCAGCATCGGTTCTAAAAAGGTGCAAATGGACGGCAAGACGGCTGTCACTATGGCCAGAAACAGCAAATTGACGCTATCTGTGCCGGAGGGTCAAATGATTTATTACACGACCGATGGAAGCAGCCCGACGAAAGACAGCAAGCTGTACAAGGGTGATATTCTGATTACGAAGAATATGACGATCAAGTTCATTACCGATTCTGATGATAAGGTCATCACGATTAACTGCGTGGTTGAGAATGCGAAATACGAATTGAAAAGCGATGCAAAAGATGTGAAATATATTTCGGGCTACAACAGCCGCCAATTTAAGCCGGACACGGCGCTCACCCGGTATGAGATTACCGAAATCCTCTCACAGCTGCTGGACAAGGAGGATGTTACGGTTGCAAATGTGTTCAGCGACGTAGACCGCAGCAAGGAAGATCTTGTCGCATTCTTTACATCGGCGGGCATTCTGTCCGGATATCCGGATACCACCTTCCGCGGGAAAAACGGTCTGACGAGAGCGGAATTTGTTGTTATTTTATCGAGAGTACTGAACCTGAATGTCAGCCAGGGAGGGAAGTCGGAGTTTTCCGACGCGACCAGCCATTGGGCGAAAAATTACATCGCAGCGTTCGCCAAGGCCGGTTATATCCAGGGCTTCCCGGACGGAACCTTCAAGCCTGACAGCAAGCTCACAAGAGCTCAGGCGGTTGTGCTGATCAACAATATCATTGGAAGAGGGAAGCAGCAGACCGCAGGGCCTAAATACGATGATGTGCCTTCCAGACACTGGGCCTATTCAGCGATTATGTCGGCCGTCAAGGAGTAGAACAAAGGGGAAAGGGCGATAAGAGATGAAACGGAAACTGCTGGCCTTGTTCTTATTCTTTTCGTTATTGGCCGGCATCGGCTTCTATACGGACACTCAACCCGACCGGAAGGTTTACGGGGACACACCTGTGAGCTATAATGCGCAGGAAATCTATGCAAACACTCAAGATGCGGTGTTCTATATCCGCGCCTTGGGCAAGAATGGCGTATTGAAGAATACCGGTACCGGCGTTATGATTTCCCCGGACGGAACTGCAGCGACAGCGTACCATGTCGTAGCCGATGCGGACAAGCTGGAGGGAATCTTCAACGACGGACGCATAGTGACGGGTATCAAGGTGCTTCGCTATGACGAATTGACGGATGCGGCGGTTCTGAAATTGCCGCTCCCGGCCGGCAAGGAAGCGGCTTACGCCGCACTTGAGATCAGGAATCCGGCTGTATTGCAGGGGGAAAAAGTATTTGCGATCGGTTACCCGCTGAAGCAGACGCCGATTATTACAGAAGGCGTTGTCAATTCTCCGGCCGCGAAGATCAACGGGAGATCTGTCATTCTGACTTCCGCCCAGGTCGTCAGCGGAATGTCCGGCGGACCTTTGATCGATCAATATGGCCGGTTGGCCGGAATTCTGTCGGGGTCGCTCCGGACAATGGACGCTATTCATCTGGTGGTGGGTACTGCAGACTTGCGCAGCCTTCTGCAAGCGCAGGCCAAACCGGCAGCGGTCAAGTAAGATAGGACAGGTTTGCTTCAGGAGAAACAGCAGTAGATGCCGCACGGCCCCATGGCTGTGCGGTTCTTTTATTTGGCAGAGAAAGGAATTCGGCGACTCAATAATCGGGCCGCCAGATCAAAAATCGCACGCCGCTCTATTATTTGACAGCTCTCAGCAGGCAATGGTACGATTTGGTTAACTATTATTTCTTCCGGTAGAAATGAAGAAAGGCAGGGGCTATGGATCAGACCGAGAAGGAGCTGGTTCAGGAGTCTCTTTTTTTATGAAGTCCCGAACGGTCAGTTTTTCTATTCGCTTGAAGAGAGAGGTGGAGCATACATGGGGAAAATCGTTGTCGTTCATCCGCTTGAACCGAGGTTTGCCGATCAAATAAGGGAAGCCGCTCCGGGATGGGAGCTTATCGAAGGCCATGACAGAGCATTCGCTGCACAGCATCTGCCTGATGCTGAAATTGTTTTGGGCTGGAATTCGTTGGTGGAAAAGCTTGTCGTCTCGGGTCCTTCTCATTTGAAATGGGTACAGAACTGGGGGGCTGGCGTCGAACGTCTGCCGCTGGGTAAATTCAGGGAGCTCGGTATTGCTTTAACAAACGCAAGCGGCGTCCATCCGAATCCGATATCGGAAACGATTTTTGCCATGCTGCTGTCCTTCACCCGCCATCTCCACACAGCTATCCGAAATCAAACCAGGAGCAGCTGGATGAACACGGGCGAGATGGGGGAGGCTCATGGGCGTACGATGGGAATTTTGGGCGTAGGCGCCATTGGACTTGAGACGGCAAAGCTGGCTAAAGCCTTTAACATGAAAGTGCTGGGGGTCCGCAGATCCGGCCTTCCGGAGCAGTGGGTCGACCGGATGTACGGCAGCGAGGGGCTGCTTGAGGTATTGGAGCAAAGCGACTATATCGTTAACTGCCTGCCTCATACGCGGGAAACGGAACACATCCTCGGCAAAGAACAGTTCGCGGCGATGAAGAATACGGCTTTCTACATTAATATAGGCCGGGGCAAAACGACAGATACCGAGGCATTGCTTGACGCTCTGCGAAACAAGAAACTTGCCGGAGCGGGCCTTGATGTATTCGAGCAGGAGCCGCTGCCGGCCGATCATCCCTTCTGGACGATGGACAATGTTATTGTAACCCCTCATCATGCAGGCAGTACCAATTTTTATACGGAACGCGTCATTGCGATATTTATTGAAAATTTGAAGCAGTATGTGCAGGGCATTCAGCCTGCTGCAAGTGTTGTTGATTTAAGCAATGAATATTAACCCGTTTCCGTTTCATTAATCTTACGGAAAAAGAGTTAAGATTCATCTTGCAGGCAAGAGCCGCAAAAACGTGCGTTGATGCATGGTTTTGCGGCTCTTATTTTTATTTATGGCCAAGAGAGTGTTTACACCTGCAAAATATCCTAATTTAGGCTCATCCCGCAAGGCTATACGGCACTTTGCTTTTCTGATATTCTTAAAATCAGTGCAAATCGTTCTTATGATAATAATTCTAAAATTTGTTTAAAGATTTAATGATTGAATAATGCAACATTATCAACTTCCTTTACGTCTAAAGGTTGCAAGAGAGGGGGATCCTCCGTGGTAGAGCCCGGCCTAATTAAAGCGGCCCAAGCCGGCGATGGCGACGCTCTTATATCTCTATTGCGAGAGATTGAAAATCATGTTTACCGGACAGCCTACTATATATTAAACAACGAGCAGGATGCGATGGATGCGGCCCAGGAGGCGCTTATCCGCGTTTATACCAAAATTGGATCCTACGAGGAGAAGGCGCAGTTCAAAACATGGGTGCAGCGGATTGTAACAAATATTTGTATCGACAAGTTCAGACGCAACAAACCAACTGTGTCGATCGAGGAACACGAAATGGTGTTTTCCGATTCGCATTCCGTTGAAGAGGAAGTGCTGTCCAGTTATGCGGTGCAGGATATCCGCAGAGCTATAGACAAGCTTCCGGAGCATCATCGGGCAGTTGTGGTTTTAAGGTACTTACAGGATTTTTCTTACAATGAAATTGCCGATTCTTTAGACCTGCCACTAAATACAGTCAAATCCTATTTATTCCGGGCAAGACAGCAGCTGCAAACGTACCTCCATGATTATCAGAAAGGTGGTGTCCGAGGATGAATTGTCAAGAGGTGATGGAATATATGCAACGAGAGCTGGATGGGGACCTTGATGATCGGGAAACCGAAATCTTGATGACTCATACGCGGCATTGCCCCGAATGCACAGCGGTGTTCGAAAAATTAAAGCTGCTATCCGCCGGACTCGATAATCTTCCCAAGGTAACCCCGAGCTACAGCCTGGTTGATGCGATTATGCCCAGACTGCTTGAGCTGCAGACCGTTCAAAGCGCCGAGCTTGCAGCTGATCCTTCTCAGGATGAGGAACAAGAAGCGCCTGCACCAAGACGCGTGCAGGGCGGCCGATCGCAGGAGAGACGCAAAAGCCGGTTTTCGACACGTATTATGGGAGGCGTTATTGCCGCAGGAATCGTGGTCGGCCTGATCTTCATCACGAATCCGTTTGAGGGCACCAATAGCCTGAACGATTCGGCGAACTCCGGTACGATGACCGCTGATACTTCATCAGCCGATACGGCGAGCCGCAAAACGACTGTGGATGAGAGCGCTCAAGAGAGCAACACGCCCAAGGCAGATGATGAAGTGCGTGTATCCGGCAACAATGCCGATGCGAAAGACAATGCCGCAAATAGTCAAGCAGGCGGGGGGTCTAGCGATTCGCCCCCGATCGCAAATAATATGCAAACCCAGGAGAACCCGGCATCCAAGGATATCGCAGGAACAGGTTCGCCGGCGGACGGAGAGGACGGAGCCGCACCATCCAATGATCCCGGTAATAGCCAGGGACAGTCACTGTATAGTGAATCGGGCAGCGGAAATGCCGGGGGAGCGGCGGATGCGCCCGCAGACCCGCCGGCTCCGACGGCAGACATGCAGGCCCCGGAAGGCGAGGATACGCTTCGTAATCAGATTCTCTCTTCACAGGATCCGCAAGCCCTCTCGCCTGACAAACTTTACAACGCGGCTGTGGTCGATAAAGTATTGAAAATCTTTAACACAGCTGATAATGAGATGATTTTTCAAGGAGCAAAAAGGGATGGCATCGCCAACCTGAAATGGTCTTCGGACAGCAAGACAATCACATATGAGTCGACTGCCGCCGACGGCAAGAAGCAGGAGTATGTCGTCGATCTGGCAGCCTCGTCCGAGAAGCTCAAGACCAATTAATTGCTGCCGAATCTGCACACATGGTGTGATGTTAGCGTATAATGCAGGATACGACAACCGTCACAGTGCGGAACCTTAACGTCGTATGACCATCCACAGACGGTACCATGGGCCGACCGACCTGCGGATGTTTATATAGATGTTTAGGGACAAAGGGGTGAAGTCGCAGATGACTTCATCCCTTTGTTGCTGTTGCTTCTTCCAAGTATACATAGGGAGTGAACAGAAATGGATGTCAAAGAGGCGATGAAGCAGTGGAAATCCGGTCAATTTTCTTCGGTTTACGTGATCTATGGGAAGGACAGATACCGGATGGGGCAGTTTATCGGGGTGCTGACGGAGCTGCTGCTGCCGCGAGATGAGCGTGAGCTTGGCATTGTCAAATTTGATACCTCGGAGACTTCAATTGAAGAAGCCGTCGCTGAAGCGGATACGCTGCCGTTCTTTGCTTCCCGCAAGCTTGTCATTATCCGGGATCAGTCCGTGCTGGCAGCGGCGCAGGGCAAGGAAGGCAAGATTGAGCATAAGACCGAGCGGCTGCTCGCTTATTTGCAGCAGCCCTGCGAAAGCAGCGTGGTGGTATTCCAGGTGATGGCTGAGAAGCTGGATGAGCGGCGCAAGGTCGTAAAGCTGCTGAAGGAACAAAATGCGCTTATTCCATTTCAGGAGCTGCAGGAGAGCGAGCTGCAGCAGTGGACGATCAAGCGGGCAGAGGAGCAGGGCCGGATTCTGAAGAAGGAAGCGGCGGAGCTGCTCCTTGCCCGAGCCGGAACGAATATGCAGCAGCTTGCCCATGAAGTGGACAAGCTTTGTCTTCATGCGGGACCAGGAGGAACCATTGATGTAAGCGAGGTGGAGACGCTGATCGCTTCTACGGTGGAGGAGGATGTATTTGCCCTCATCGATGCCATGGCCACGCTGAAGGTGGATAAAGCGCTCAAGCTCTACGGCGAGCTGCTGCTCCGCAAGGAGGAGCCGATCAAGATTGCGGCGCTCATTGCCCGCCAGCTTCGCATTATGCTGCAGATCAAGGAGCTTGCCCAGCATCAGTATTCTCCCCAGCAGATGGCCGGACAGCTGGGACTCCACCCTTACGCGGTCAAGCTTGCCGCCGAGAAGGCCAGGATTTTCTCAGTCAAGTCGCTTGGCGGCCATCTGGATCGACTGGCAGAGCTGGATTATAAGATGAAAACGGGGAAGATCGAAAAAACGCTGGGTCTCGAATTATTCCTGCTGTCGCTGACCGCATAAGGAAACAGCCCGCGAAAAAATCCCTGCCGACGGAATTATGCGGTGAGCAGGGATTTTGCTTTTTAGGAGCTGTAGGTATCTATTCAGGTACACAAAAAGAAACTAACCTTGCCGGCAAGGTTAGTTTCTTTTTGTGTGTATTAGGCTTGAGCCGAAAGAGCGTTAAGCTTTTTCGCCAGACGAGACTTTTTGCGGGAAGCCGCATTTTTATGAATCAGACCTTTAGTAACCGCTTTGTCGAGCTTTTTTGTAGCTAGTTGAAGAGCTGCTTTGGCAGCATCCACATCAGTAGCGACAACAGCTAGATCAGCAGCTTTAACGGCCGTGCGGAGCGCGGATTTTTGCGAAGCGTTCAAAGCGCGACGTCTCTCGCTTGTTTTAACGCGTTTCACAGCTGATTTAATGTTTGGCATTGCATTCACCTCCTGTAAAAAAAGAAACCCCTTGTTAACAACACAACTTGAAATATTTTACCACGCACATGCCCAAAAAGCAATACTGTCCGGATGGAGCAAAGCAACAGCAATTCCCTTCTTATCCGCATAATTCGCACCCTTCAACCGCAAACTAAGGAAAACGATTCTGGAGGGAGCGCACAGATACGATGGGAGATCTTGATCTGCAGCAGTTTAATACGACCATTGACTTGGCCTTGGAGGCCAAGGAACATGCGGAAGCGGGCGGAAACGGACCCATTCCGGGGGTTCTGACCGATACCACGGAGGATGACGGAATTACGATCACAAGACTGGAAATCACCACTGAGGAAGGCTCGGCGGCGCTTGGCAAAATGATGGGTCATTACGTCACCTTCGAAGTCCCGGATCTGCGCAAGCAGGACACTGCGCTGCAGGATCGCGTTGCCACCAAATTTGCTCAGGAATTCGCGGGATTTCTGGACCGTATCGGCATTGGCAAGTCCGCCAATGTGCTCATCGTAGGACTGGGCAACTGGAACGTAACGCCGGATGCACTTGGTCCCCTGGTAGTGGAGAATTCCCTTGTAACCCGCCATTATTATGAGCTTATGCCCGAACAGGTGGCTCCCGGCTACCGCTGCGTCAGCGCCGTGGCGCCCGGAGTGCTGGGCGTAACGGGCATTGAATCGAGCGATATCGTACAGGGTATCATCGACCGCTCCAAGCCGGATCTTATCATTGCGATCGATGCGCTGGCATCCAAAGCGCTGGACCGCGTGAACACCACTATTCAGATCGCTGATACCGGCGTCCATCCCGGCTCCGGGATCGGCAACAAGCGCCGCGGGCTGACCAAGGAAATTTTGGGCGTTCCCGTAATAGCGATAGGAGTGCCGACTGTTGTGTATGCGTCTACCATCGTCAACAATACCATCGAGCTCATGCGCAATCATATCAAGGCGCAGAATGGAAATACGGACAAGATCTTCGGCTTGATCAATCAGATGCCTGAGAATGAACGTCTCCAGCTTGTGCGTGAAGCGCTTGGACCGCTTGGCTACGATCTGCTCGTGACTCCCAAGGAGATTGACCAGTTTATTGAGGATATTGCCAATATTGTTGCCAGCGGGCTGAATGCCGCTCTTCATGAAGCGGTGGATAAAAGCAATGTCGCCGCCTATACGCACTGACTTACCGGACATAATCCCTGCTGTCTGACTGCAGGGACTTTTTGCGTTGTTCAATCTTTCTTTCAGCCTATCAAACTAGTAACTTCTGAATCATTCTTGTCTTACTCTACCAAATTCCGGTTCTATGAAATGTTTTCCTCTCATATGGTGATAGTGGGCTGTTGACGAAGATTTTACTTGGGAGGAACTAAACCTATGAGACGAGTTATTGTAACGTGGAATCTGGGAAGAGGCAGCATGCGGCTTCGCAATCTGCTTGTTGCCGGCCGAACATTCGCCATATTGTCTATTGGATCGATGATTCTCGTGATTGTTATCGGAATTGGCGCAATTGTGCAGGCGAAGACGGCCAAGTCGCCGGTTTCTTCCATGAAAGGGTTCGCTGCAGCTGTTTCAAGCGGAACTTTTGCGGATATGCTTGCAATGGAAATGCCAGGCAGCGATCAAGGGACGAATACTTCCACCATATCAGGCAGGCAGATGAGCTCCTTCCTGGTGCGTCTGCTGACTGATGTTAATCCTTCCGATCCGAAAAGCCTGCTTGCCTCCGAATATCCCGGCATGAACGGCGATGATGCTGTCCTGCTTAGAGGCGGATCAAGCGCGGATACAGCCGTGGAGCCGGAGGACCATGAGCCGCTGCCGGAGGGAGGGCAGTCAGCGGTGGATGACGGGCACCGGGTGGATGAATCAGGCCGCCCTGATCCGGGGCCGGATGAAGACTTGACAGCGGACCCCGACCCGGGAAGCGGCGGGACGGTTGATTCAGACAGCGGCAGCGAGACCGCGGGGAACGGGCAGGCAGCGCCGGACAGCGGTGGAACGTCTGGACAGAGCGGAAGCGGGGAAGATGGCCAGGTCAGCGGGGACAACAGCGCGCAGCCTACAACGGGAGGACGGAATGTCGTTTTTATCTATCATTCGCACAGCCGCGAATCCTGGTTTCCCGAGGTGAAAAGCACCAAGACTGCGGAATCCTCTACAACCAACATCACGCTGCTTGGCAAGCGTCTTGCGGATAAGCTTCAGGCGAATGGTATTGGCGCTCTTCATTCATCAGAAGATTACGTGACAGCGATTAAAAATTACAATTGGGCCCTATCCTATAAATATTCGAAAAAAACGGTGACCGAGGCGTTGGCCGTCAATAAGGATTTGAAATTTTTCTTTGACATCCACAGGGACTCCCAGCACCGCAAAGAAACCACGACAACCATCGGCGGAAAATCCTACGCCCAGGTATTTTTTATCATCGGCCACGCGAATCCCGACTGGCGGAAGAATGAAGCGTTCGCAGGCGAAATTCACGAAGCCTTGGAAAGCCGCTATCCCGGCATATCAAGGGGGATCTGGGGCAAAACGACGGCAAGCGGAAACGGGGAATATAACCAGTCGGTTTCCCCTGACAGTGTATTGATCGAAGTTGGCGGTGTCGACAACACGCTGGAGGAATCTTACCGGACGATCGATGCGCTAGCCAAGGTGATCACCGAAATATATTGGAATGCGGAGAAGGTCAACACGAACCTGGGTGCAGGACTGTAAGGATATGAAAAAGATAAGGGGGAGTCGATATGCGCAGTCATTCTCTGAAAATGGTCGTGGTTGGCGGTGTCGTGGCTCTGGTTGTGATGTTCGGCATTGATATCGCGTCAAGCGGAATCGAGCGCATCAACGGGCCGCTGACGACGGAGGAAGCGCTGCCGGTTTATCCGGATCCGGCAGCGGAAGATGAAGGATATTCCAACCCAGCTGGCCCTGCTGACTCTGTGGATGGAGGATCTGCCGCGTCAGGCGGCCCACGGCGGATTATTGACGCCCAGCACGGCAGAGAGACAGACTGGGTGAAGCTTGAGGAGCAGCGCCAGCTTGAGGCGCAGAGACGGCTGCAGGCGGCTTATGAGAACGAGCGGCTGCCAGGCGTTCCCGAGCTGACGAGCGATTCGGGCGTGAACAAGCTGGCTGACGGAACAGCCGGGATGCTGCAATCCGTCTCGAGCAAGGGGATTCGAATGATCGTTTCGTTTTTTGAATCCGTTACCGATTGATGACACACCCCCGAACTGATATAATAATAAGAATGATTAGCAATTAGGCATTTTGTGGGGGTTAGGCATGGCGGACGTACGTGACCGACAAAAGAAGATTCGAAATTTTTCAATCATTGCTCATATCGATCATGGCAAATCGACCTTGGCGGACCGGATATTGGAATATACCGGCGCTTTGACCTCCAGGGAGATGCAGGCCCAGGTGCTTGACCAGATGGATTTGGAGCGGGAACGCGGGATTACCATTAAATTGCAGGCTGTTCGTCTGGGCTACAAGGCAGATGACGGCGAAGAATACATCTTGAATTTGATCGATACGCCGGGACACGTCGATTTTACATACGAGGTATCCCGCAGTCTGGCGGCATGCGAGGGCGCGCTGCTCGTGGTCGATGCAGCACAGGGTATTGAAGCGCAGACGCTGGCAAACGTGTATCTGGCGCTTGACAACAACCTTGAGATCGTACCGGTTATCAACAAGATTGATTTGCCCAGCGCTGAGCCGGAACGGGTTAAGCAGGAGATCGAGGATGTAATCGGCCTTGATACGAGCGATGCGGTATTGGCCTCGGCCAAGTCGGGAATCGGAATCAAGGAGATATTGGAGCAGGTGGTCAAGAAGATGCCTTCGCCAAACGGCGAACCGGATAATCCGCTCAAAGCGTTGATATTCGATTCCCACTATGATGCTTACAAAGGCGTAATCGTCTATGTCCGTGTCGTTGACGGCAGCATCAAGGCAGGCAACAAAATCCGCTTCATGGCTACCGGCGCCGAGTTTGAAGTTATTGAAGTGGGCGCATTCATGCCGCGTATGGCGATCGTATCGGAGCTTGCTGTAGGCGATGTCGGATTCATTGTCGCCGGTATCAAGAATGTGAAGGACACCCGGGTCGGCGACACGGTTACCGATGCGAAGAAGCCGGCGCTCGAGCCGCTTCCGGGCTACCGCCGGATCAATCCCATGGTATTCTGCGGGTTGTACCCGATCGAAACACAGGATTACAATGATCTGCGGGATGCGCTGGAGAAGCTGGAGCTTAATGATGCTTCCCTGCGCTATGAGGCGGAGTCGTCAACAGCGCTTGGTTTCGGCTTCCGCTGCGGCTTCCTGGGCTTGCTGCACATGGAGATTATTCAGGAGCGGATCGAGCGGGAATTCAATATTCCGTTGATTACGACGGCTCCGAGCGTTGTGTACCGCGTAACGCTGACCGACGGATCGGTGATCGAGATCGACAACCCGTCCAATTTACCTGAGATCGGCAAAATCGATTTCGTGGAAGAGCCGTATGTCAAGGCGGCCATTATTGTGCCAAACGATTATGTCGGCGCCATCATGGAGCTGTGCCAGAACAAACGCGGCGAGTTCATCAATATGGAATATTTGGACACCAACCGCGTGACCATCAGTTATAACGTGCCGCTGTCGGAAATCGTTTATGATTTCTTCGACCAGCTCAAATCGAGCACGAAGGGCTACGCATCCTTTGATTATGAACTGTCGGGCTACCGTCAATCCAAACTGGTCAAAATGGAGATCATGCTTAATAATGAGCAGGTTGACGCATTGTCTGTCATTGTACACCGCGACCGCGCCTATAACCGCGGACGGGTAATATGCGAGAAGCTGAAAGAGCTTATTCCGCGCCAAATGTTCGAGGTGCCGATTCAGGCATCCATCGGTACAAAGGTCATTGCCCGAGAGACCGTCAAGGCCATGCGCAAAAACGTTCTTGCCAAGTGCTACGGCGGCGACATCAGCCGGAAGCGCAAGCTGCTGGAGAAGCAGAAGGAAGGCAAGAAGCGGATGAAGCAGGTAGGCAGTGTGGAAGTGCCGCAGGAAGCCTTTATGGCTGTCCTCAAGATCGATGATTAATCCGGCTTGCGGTTCAGTCACGGGAGAGCAGATGAGAGGGAGCCAAGTGCTCCCTTTTCGACTTATAGAGCAATTATTTTGACTGCCCGGGAAGCAGGCGGAAGGTTAGGGGCTGCTTTCCGAAATCACGGCTGTGGTTAAGGTACAAGGCTGCTTACGCAAGGGCCGGGTTTTAATTGGAGGTAATCTAAATGTTGAACATTGCGCCGAACGCGCTTTATATTCATATCCCTTTCTGCACAAACAAATGCTTTTACTGCGATTTCAACTCCTACGTGCTTAAAGGACAGCCCGTCGATGATTATCTGACTGCGCTTGAACACGAGATGGAGCTGACTGCCGCGGCGCTGCCGCCGCAGGAAATCCGCACGGTTTTTGTCGGCGGCGGAACGCCAACCGTGCTTAATCCGGTCCAGATGGAACGTTTTCTGTCCTCTGTGAAACGGCATTTTCCGCTGCATGGCGATCTTGAGTTCACCATGGAGGCCAATCCTGGGACAACCGATCCCGACAAGCTGGCTGCTATGCGGGCGGGCGGCGTCAACCGCATCAGCTTTGGCGTGCAATCCTTCGACAATGGCTTGCTGGAGCGGATCGGACGGATTCATAATGTGGAGGATGTATACCGCAGCATCGAGAATGCGCGCGCTGCCGGCTTTGACAACCTGTCCATCGACCTGATGTTCGGTCTGCCCGGGCAGACGGTGCAGCTGCTCTCTGAGAGCGTAGACCGTGCGCTGGCGCTTGAGCTGCCGCATTATTCGCTGTATGGCCTGAAGGTGGAGGAGAATACGCTGTTTCATGCCATGTACGAGCGCAACGAGCTGCCGCTTCCTCCGGAGGATGATGAGCTGGCGATGTATATGCTGCTTATCGAGAAGCTGAAGGGTGCGGGTTTTCATCATTATGAGATCAGCAATTTTGCCAAGCCGGGCTTCGAGAGCAGGCATAATACAACCTACTGGCGCAACGAGCTCTATTACGGACTGGGTGCCGGCGCCCATGGTTATGCCCGCGGCGAGCGGCATATGAATATTAAAGGGGTACAGCCATATATCGATGCTGCGGGCGTCAGATTGCCGCGTCTCGAAACGAACAGAGTCAGCGATTATGAGGCGATGGAAGACTTTATGATGGTTGGGCTTCGTTTGCTGGAGGGTGTGAGCGAATCTGATTTTGCGGCTCAATTCCCCGGCCGTACCATTGCAGCAGAATTCGGACCGGAGCTTGCGCCGCTGCTTGAGAACGGACTGCTGGAAATAACCGGAGCAGCAGCCGGCAGCCCTCAGGGATATAAGCTTTCCGGCAAAGGATTGCCGCTGGGCAATGAAGTTTTTGCCGCATTTATAGGAACAAAGGATGAGGCTGTAGTCGATTGACCCTGCAATTTGCTCAGGGTAGGTGATCATTGATTTTTTGAAAGCCGGCAGGAAGGCACCATCACTGGTGTCTTTTTGCTATTTAACGATCCTTTTATCATAGACTCTGTATAGAAATTTCCCGGCGGGAAGATGTCCATAAATTTTTCTTGTACAGTTATGCGTAGTAGTGTATATTTATTCGTATTATCCGATTTAATGGAACACCCGGGTGGAGGCGAAAAGCGATGCAAGCACAAGCGGTATGCAGAAAGGCAACTATGGAAGACGCAGGCACATTGGCTGATCTGATTGCGGGTTATGCCCAGAAGGGGATCATGCTGCCGCGCTCGAAAGAGGTGCTGCAGCGTCAGATTGATACTTTTATAGTCGCAGAGGTGGACGGGGAAGTGGTGGGCTGCGGATCGCTCTGCAAGCTCGGAACGGATCTCGTGGAGATACGTTCACTCGGCATCTCCGAAGGCTATAAGGGGCTCGGTATTGGAAGCAAGCTTGTAGACTTCCTTATTGAAGAAGCCAGAAATCAGCACATCACCAAAGTCATGGCACTGACGTATGAAGTCACCTTCTTCCAGAAAAACGGCTTCAAAATCGTGGATAAAGAAATTTTTCCCGAAAAAGTATGGAAAGACTGTGTACATTGCGCCAAGCAGCATGCTTGCGATGAAATAGCAGTCCTGAAAATGCTGAACTGACTTGACAATAGGCAAGTTGGTTTGGTATTTTTGTATTAATGATTAGCACTCAACGATAACGAGTGCTAACGAGGTTGAGAAATTGCATTCAACAATGGCAATAACATCGTTTTGCTCTGCAAAACCACAGGAGGTGCTGCGATGCTTACAGAGCGGCAAAGAATGATACTTAGCGCAATAATTGATGATTACATTCGTTCTGCAGAACCTGTAGGCTCCCGCAGTATTTCCAAACGCGGCGATGTCGGCTACAGTCCTGCTACGATTCGCAACGAGATGGCCGATCTGGAAGAGCTCGGATTTTTGGAGCAGCCCCATACATCGGCTGGCCGTATCCCTTCTACCAAGGGCTATCGTTATTACGTTGACCATCTCGTCAGGCTGGGCGAGGTCAATGAACAGGATTTAAGCACAGTGCGCTCGTTTTTTGCGGAAAAAATGAACCAAATGGAAGAAATCATCCAGCATGCTGCGATGATCCTTTCCAATCTGACGAATTATACGTCTATTGTTCTGGGACCGGAGACGTTTACGAATTCGCTCAAACATTTTCAGCTCGTTCCGCTCAGCTCGGATACGGCAGTTGCAATTGTTGTGACGAATACCGGACATGTCGAGAACCGGACGGTTTCGCTTCCTGCTGATATGAGCATGGAAGAGATGGAGCATGCGGTTAATGTTTTGAACCATAAGCTTATCGGTGTGCCGATTTCGCGGCTGAAATCCAGGATTTACTCGGAGGTCGGGCAGGAGCTCGGCCGTTATGTGGATGGATGTGAGCGGCTGCTGGGCATTCTAGACGAAGCGCTGATGAACGATGAAGACAACCGCGTTTTTCTTAGCGGGACGACCAACATGCTGACGCAGCCGGAGTTCAAGGATGTTGACAAGGTGAAGACGCTGCTTGATCTGTTCGAGCAGACTCCCACCCTGATGCGGATGTTCACGGCTTTGCCAAGCGGCATTCAAGTCAGGATTGGTACTGAAAACGCACATGAAGCGATTAACAACTGCAGTTTGATCACGGCGAACTATTCCGTTGACGGCCAGTCGCTTGGAACGATCGGCATTCTTGGTCCTACCCGGATGGATTACGGGAAAGTGATCAGCTTGATCGATATTTTGTCCAAGGACATGGCCGTGCTTCTCGGTCGCTGGTATAAGTAAAGCATATTTAAGGAGGTGAAGCGGCCCGTGAGTGTGAATGAACAACATACTGATGAAGATCATAAACATGAAGTGACTGGCGCTTCGGAAGAGAAATTGGATACTCAGGAGCAGGCAGAGGCTGAAGATGCGGCAGAAGCCGAAACAGTCGATTCTGTTGAAGAAACGCAGGCAGATCCGCGATATGAGGAGCTTCAGAAGCAGGTGGAAGAGCATCAGCAGCGTTATCTGCGGGCTCAAGCGGATTTTGATAATTTCCGCCGCCGGACGATTAAGGAGAAGGAAGAGCTTGGCGCGTATGCTTCCATGAAGCTGATCGGGCAGCTGCTGCCCGTTGTCGACAACTTCGGCCGTGCCATTGAAGCCGGACAAGGCGGCGGTGACGTGGAGTCGTTCGCTAAAGGCGTGGACATGATCTTCCGTCAATTTCAGCAGGTTCTGGAGCAGGAAGGCCTGAAACCGATGGAAGTCGTCGGCGAACCCTTCAATCCGGAATTCCATCAGGCGATTATGCAGGTGGAATCGGAAGAGCATGAAGAAGGCATTATTGTCGAAGAAGTCCAAAAAGGATATATACTGAAGGATAAAGTGCTGCGTCCCGCTATGGTTAAAGTAAGCAGTTAGGACAACAGCTGACTATAAAACATAACAATTTAGGAGGATTTCTATTATGAGTAAAGTCATTGGTATCGACCTTGGAACCACAAATTCCTGCGTAGCCGTTATGGAAGGCGGCGAGGCTGTCGTTATTCCAAATCCGGAAGGCAACCGTACAACCCCTTCGGTTGTCGGCTTCAAGAAAGACGGAGAACGTGTTGTGGGCGAGGCTGCAAAGCGTCAATCCATCACCAACCCTGACCGTACAATCAGCTCCATCAAACGCCATATTGGCACAAATCACAAAGAAACGGTTGATAGCAAAGATTACTCGCCCCAAGAGATTTCGGCTATCATCCTGCAGAAGCTGAAATCCGATGCCGAAGCTTACCTCGGCCAATCTGTCAGCCAAGCCGTTATCACGGTGCCAGCCTATTTCAATGACAGCCAGCGTCAAGCTACGAAGGATGCAGGTAAAATCGCCGGTCTTGAAGTGCTCCGCATCATCAATGAGCCAACCGCAGCCGCTCTTGCCTACGGTCTTGAGAAAACTGAAGATCACACCATTCTCGTTTATGACCTTGGCGGCGGTACGTTCGACGTATCCATCCTTGAATTGGGCGATGGCTTCTTCGAGGTTAAAGCGACAAGCGGAGACAACCATTTGGGCGGAGATGACTTCGACCAGGTCATCATTGATTATCTGGTATCGGAATTCAAAAAAGAGCAGGGCGTGGATCTTTCCAAAGATAAAGCAGCTGTGCAGCGTCTGAAAGATGCGGCGGAAAAAGCGAAAAAAGAGCTTTCCGGTACAGTAGCTTCATCCATTTCGCTCCCGTTTATTACGATGGCGGACGGCGTTCCCCAGCATTTGGAGATGAACCTGACCCGCGCCAAATTCGATGAGCTTTCTTCCGCTCTTGTTGAGCGCACGCTCGGCCCAACCCGTCAAGCCTTGAAGGATGCCGGAATGAGCGCAAGCGACATCGATAAAGTCGTGCTTGTCGGCGGTTCGACACGTATTCCTGCGGTACAGGAAGCAATCAAAAAACTGATCGGCAAAGAGCCGCATAAAGGCGTTAATCCGGATGAGGTTGTTGCCCTCGGCGCTGCCGTTCAAGCCGGCGTACTGACAGGCGATGTGAAAGACGTTGTCCTCCTCGACGTTACCCCATTGTCATTGGGTATCGAAACGGCAGGCGGCGTGTTTACCAAAATGATCGACCGCAACACGACCATTCCGACCAGCAAATCACAAGTATACTCGACCTACGCGGATAACCAGCCTAGCGTTGAGATCCATGTCCTGCAGGGCGAACGGGAAATGGCGGCAGGCAATAAAACGCTGGGACGCTTCACACTTGGCGATATTCCTCTTGCGCCGCGCGGCGTACCGCAAATCGAGGTTACTTTTGACATTGACGCCAACGGTATCGTTAACGTATCCGCTTTGGATAAAGGCACAGGCAAAAGCCAAAAAATTACGATCACTTCTTCTAGCGGTTTGTCCGACGAAGAAATTGAGCGCATGATGAAGGATGCCGAGCTGAACGCGGATGAAGACCGCAAACGCCGCGAGCTTGTCGAAGCGAAGAACAATGCGGACCAGCTTGTTTATTCCGTTGACAAAACGATCAAGGATCTGGGCGATAAAGTAGATGCCGGCGAGATTGAGAAAGCAAACGAAGCCAAAGAGAAAGTGAAAACGGCGATCGCAGGCGACAATCTTGAAGAGATTACCGCAGCTGCCGAAGCCTTGACGGAAATTGTTCAGCAGCTGTCCGTGAAGCTGTATGAGCAGGCTGCTCAGGCCGAGCAGGGCGCTGAAGGCCCTCAAGCCGATGCTGCCGGCGTGGATAGAGGCAAAGACAATGTCGTAGATGCCGACTATGAAGTCGTCGACGACAAAAAATCTTAAGACATTAAGCGGAGCGCCATCCGAGCCGGACGGCGCAGCCTTTTCTTCCTGAAACGAACTTTCCCGCCAATTGGCGGCGACAGCCGTTTCTTTCTTGTATCAGAAAAAGTATAATCTTCATGAGTATACTTTTCTGATATTTTTGTGTGGGATGCTGCGCCGCAAAACGCGGCGCAGCGTTTCTTCTTGTCCATCTTCTAACGGACGGGAACGGCTAGCGCCATAGGGGAATACGAAAGACGAGGTGACGGATTTGGCAAGCAAGCGTGATTATTATGAAGTACTCGGCGTCGCGAAGAATGCCGGGGAGGAAGAAATCAAGAAAGCGTACCGGAAGCTTGCACGTCAATATCATCCTGACGTGAACAAGGAGCCGGATGCGGAAAGCAAGTTCAAGGAAATGAAAGAAGCTTATGATGTTCTGAGCGACGGCAACAAAAAAGCCGCTTATGACCAATACGGTCATGTCGATCCGAACCAGGGCTTTGGCGGAGGCGGCGGCTTCGGCGGCGATGCTGGCGGCTTTGGCGATATCTTTGATATGTTCTTTGGCGGAGGCGGCGGCCGCCGCGATCCTAACGCTCCGCAGCGCGGCAATGACCTGCAGTATACGATGACCATCGAATTTAAAGAAGCGGTATTCGGCAAAGAAACGGAAATTACGATTCCGCGCACAGAAACCTGCGATACATGTACCGGCAGCGGCGCCAAACCGGGAACCAAGCCGGAAACCTGTTCGGTTTGTAAAGGTTCGGGGCAGCAGGAAGTGGTTCAAAATACGCCTTTCGGCCGTATGGTGAACCGTCGCGCATGTACGAACTGCAGTGGCACGGGACGCATCATCAAAGAAAAATGCACCACGTGTCACGGAGCAGGCAAAGTTAAGCGCCAGCGCAAAATTAATATCAAGATTCCCGCAGGCGTGGATGACGGCGCGCAAATCCGCATGACCGGGGAAGGCGAAGGCGGAACACGCGGAGGCCCGTCCGGGGATTTATATATCGTAATCCGGGTGAAAGCCCATGATTTCTTCGAACGCGAGAACGACGATATTTATTGCGAGGTACCGCTCACTTTTGTCCAGGCGGCACTGGGTGACGAGATCGAAATTCCGACTCTTACCGAGAAGGTGAAGCTCAAGGTGCCTTCGGGTACGCAAACAGGCACCTACTTCCGTCTGAAAGGCAAAGGGGTTCCACGCTTGCGCGGGTATGGCCAGGGCGATCAGCATGTAAAAGTGACGATCGTGACTCCGACCAACCTGAGTGACGAGCAAAAGGAACTGCTCCGCCAGTTCGGTGGAGGCAGCGAAGGAACAAGCCAAGAGGATCACCATGAAACGATTTTTGAGCGGATGAAGAAGGCGTTTCGGGGGGAATAGCATTCGTTCTCTGAAGAGCCCTGGAACCTGTCAGGAATAGATGGTCCTGCAATCGGTTATGCTACTCAATTGACGGGAGAATATCCTAAGCATTTGAGGAGGCATGCAGCAATGGCGAATGAAACAAACAAGACTGATGATTGCGTCGTTATTTTGCCTGTCGGCAGTGAAGAGGATACTGAATTTGCCGAGACTGTGGATGACAATCATAATCATGAAGTCCGGAAGCGCGCAGCAGATCAATCCGCGCAGTCCGTGCACGAATGAAGGTTACGATATGACCTCCAGAATAGTCGCTGTGTTTCAGGATGGAAGCAGAACCCGCGAGGCTCAGCTGAAGCTGCAGGCGCTCAGAGTGACTGCGGTTGAAGGCGAAGCGGACGGATCCATGCTTACTGCAATGGTTGAGGATGATTTGGTGGACCGTGCGCTGTATCTTATTCGTCAAACGGGTGGAACGACAGAGCTTTGAAGGAACCTGAAGAGGGCTGTGTGCTTCTGGATCGGTATCACCGATTCGGGCTCGCAGTCCTTTTTTTGATGCCTTGCGGGTGCCGGTAGCAGGAAAAATTTAACGTCAGTGGAAGCTTTTTTGTGCAAGCGGGATTTCTGGTGTAAAATAGACGGGCAAAGGTTTTATACATAGGAGGGCGTACGGCTGTGAAATGGTATGAATTGACGATCTCAACAACGGAGCAAGCGATTGAGATGATCACTAATTTTTTGCATGAGATGGATGCAGACGGCGTATCGATTGAAGAATCGGGTACGCTTAACAAGCAGCGGGACACCTCATTGGGACAATGGTATGAGACTCCGCTGAACGATATTCCCGAGGGCCAGGCCATCATAAAAGGATATTTCCCCGAAGCGACGGACATGGCTGCGCTGGAGGCGAATGTAAGGCCGCGGATTGATCAGCTGCGCGAGTTTGGCATTGATGCCGGCGACTATCTAATATCCACGGTCATCGTGGATGAGGAAGATTGGGCCACAGCCTGGAAGCAGTATTTTAAACCGATTCAGGTATCGCCGCGTCTGACAATTAAACCGACCTGGGAAGAGTACCACACTGCGCCGGGCGAGGAAATTATTGAGCTTGATCCCGGCATGGCCTTTGGTACCGGAACACATCCCACTACCGCACTGTGTCTGAGGACGCTTGAATCCGTGATCCGCGGAGGCGAAGAAATCATTGATGTGGGAACCGGCTCCGGCATTCTCGCGATCGGCGCAGTGCGGCTGGGAGCCAAACGGGTGCTTGCGCTCGATCTGGATCCGGTTGCGGTCTCCTCCGCAACGGAGAATGTCAAGCTGAACAAACTGGAATCAACTATACAGGTACAGCTAAGCGATCTGCTGGGTGTAGTTCAGACCAGTGCCGCTTCCGGCTCTGCCGCGTCCATCGTTAATGTAACGCTGCCTGTTGATCTGGTGGTTGCCAACATTCTGGCAGAAATTATTTTGCTGTTCGTCGACGATGTTTATGCTGCTTTAAAGCCGGGTGGAATCTACATAGCCTCAGGTATTTTCAAAAATAAGGAAGATGTCGTGGAAGAGGGACTGCAGAAGTCCGGCTTCATCGTCACCGATCGTCAGCGGGACCAGGACTGGATCGCTTTCGTTGCACGAAAGCCGCAATAGCAAGAAGCGTTTGAAAAACAAAGCTTATGCTTACGAAGTGAGTTTTCCTTCGGAAAATTCTTAGGAGGTCCATTGTGTCCAATTTTCTTTGGTATCCCATTGAGGATTTACCCTTTATTTTTATTGTGATCATGATTGCTTTTACCGTACATGAGTTTGCCCATGCTTACAGCGCTTATAAATTTGGCGACCGCACGGCTTACGATGCGGGACGAGTGACGCTTAATCCGCGTGTCCACATCGATATTTTCGGGATGATTCTATTGCTGATCGCCGGATTCGGCTGGGCGAGGCCTGTACCGGTCAATCGCAGTAAGTTCAAGAATCCGAGACTGATGGGGATTGTGGTCTCTGCAGTGGGGCCGCTGAGCAATCTGGTTACCGCGGCGCTTGGCATTTTACTGCTGTATGTATTGAATCAAACGGGCCTGATGGACGTAGGCTCGATCGGCGTGCACAGGGCGATTATTCATTTTTTGTATTATCTGATCACGATTAACCTTATGCTGTTCATCTTCAACCTGATTCCGATTCCTCCGCTTGACGGCTATCGGATCATTCAAGACCTCGTTCCTTTGAAGGTCAGATTCAAAATGGACCAGAACGTCCATTGGGGCATGTTTGTTTTTTTGCTGATCATCTTTATTCCGCAGCTCCGGGCAGTTACGCTGGATCCGTTGTTTTCCCAATCAAGCAGTATCATTGAAGGCCTGCAGAATTTCTATGAGCTGTTCTTCAGTCCGGTCAGCTGGCAAAGCTTTATTCTGGATTTCCTTGGTTACACGAGAACGTAATTCCAGACTTTGCCGCACTCTTCCCGTGCCATGACCAAAAACAGGGAGGCTCTGGCGCGGCTGATCTAAAACGTGTATGATAAAGGTTGGAGTTTTTTTGAATTATCGGCAGGGTTGGTTATGTTCTCTATCTTTGCTGGTTTTTCTTGAGGGAAGAATACTGCTCGCCGCAAGCCGGTGCAGCTCCTTTCTTTTTATGCTCCGTCTTTGTTGTTTCAACAATCGATAACGAAGGGTTTCTGAATAGCATGCAGCGATATTTTGTAGCGCCGGAGCAGCTTGCCGGCGACGAATTGGTATATCTGACCGGCGAGGATGCCCATCATGCCCTGCGTGTCATGCGAATGAAGCCGGGCGATGAGTTTATTGTCAGCGATGGCGCCGAGCGTACGGCAAGAGCGGTTATCCGCACGGCGGAGGCAGGACGGGTGGAAGCGGCTGTTGCGGAATGGCTTCCGATGAACGGTGAGCCGGCATGGTCCGTTACGATAGCGCAAAGCTTGCCGAAGGGCGATAAGATGGAGCTGGTCATTCAGAAAGGAACGGAAATCGGCGCAGCTGCCTTTATACCGTTCCAATCGCAGCGGATTATCGTCCAATATGATGAGAAGAAAGAAACGAAGCGTCTGGAGCGCTGGAGCAAAATAGCCAAGGAAGCGGCAGAGCAGGCTCACCGCAGCCGCATCCCGGAAGTGAAGGCGGTATTATCCTGGCGCCAGCTGATGCATGAGCTCAGCCATTATGATTTGGTGCTGTTTTGCTATGAGAAGGAGAGCGGATCGGCAGGCGCAGGACTGCGCGATGCGATTCGTTCTTTTGAAGAAAGCGGCAGGATGGTGGACAGGAAATCAACCCGGATTAGCGTACTGCTGATTGTCGGCCCTGAGGGCGGATTTACACAGCGGGAAGCCGAGGAGGCGGAAGCGGCTGGCGCCGTTATCGTAGGGCTCGGCAAACGCATTCTGCGTACCGAGACAGCGGCGATGGTAGGCCTGGCCTGCCTGATGTACGAATCCGGAGAAATGGGAGGCGAATAACGACATGCCGTCGGTTGCATTTTATACATTGGGCTGTAAAGTAAACTTCTATGATACGGAAGCGATCTGGCAGCTGTTCAAGAATGAAGGCTATGAGCAGGTTGATTTTGAGACGACGACTGCTGATGTCTATTTGATTAATACGTGCACGGTAACCAATACGGGCGACAAGAAGAGCCGCCAGATTATCCGGCGTGCAATCCGGCGTAATCCGGATGCTGTAATTGCCGTGACAGGCTGTTACGCTCAGACATCTCCGGCTGAGATTCTGGCTATTGAAGGCGTCGATCTGGTAATCGGCACGCAGGGCAGGGACAAATTACTGGACCATGTCCGTGAAATCCAGGCCGACCGCAGACCGGTCAACGCCGTCCGCAATATTATGAAAACGCGCGAGTTCGAAGAGCTGGATGTTCCTGACTTTGCCGACCGTACACGTGCCTTTCTGAAAATCCAGGAGGGCTGCAATAACTTCTGCACCTTCTGTATTATTCCCTGGTCCCGCGGGCTCTCCCGCAGCCGCGACCCCGAGAGCGTGCTTAATCAGGCACGTCAGCTGGTGGCTGCCGGATACAAGGAAATCGTTCTGACCGGCATTCATACCGGCGGGTACGGCGATGATATGGAAAATTACCGGTTATCGGATCTGCTTTGGGATTTGGACAAGATCGAAGGACTTGAGCGCATCCGCATCAGCTCCATTGAAGCAAGCCAAATCGATGATGCCATGATCGACGTGCTTAACCGTTCATCCAAAATGTGCCGCCATCTTCATGTTCCTCTCCAGGCAGGCGATGATACCGTGCTCAAGCGCATGCGCCGCAAATATACGGTTGAAGAATTTGCCGAGAAGATCCGTCTTCTGCATCAGGCTATGCCCGGTGTGGCAATTACGACAGATGTGATTGTCGGCTTCCCGGGGGAAACCGAGGAAATGTTCGAGAATGGCTACCGCCTGATGGAAGAGCTGAAGTTCTCGGAAATGCATGTGTTCCCTTATTCCAGAAGAACGGGTACGCCTGCGGCCCGGATGGAGGAACAGGTGGATGAAGAGATTAAGAATGAGCGTGTCCACAAGCTGATTGATCTTTCGGAGCAAATGCAGCTTGAATACGCCAGGAAATATGTCGGCGAGGTACTGGATGTCATTCCCGAGCGCGATTACAAGGGTGCACCTGGAACGGGACGCGTTATGGGCTACACGGACAACTACCTGCAGGTTGTATTCGAAGGTTCGGAGCTGCTTATCGGCCAGCTGTGCCGGGTAAAAATCACTGAGGCTGGTGTTAACGAATGCTTTGGTCAGCTTGTCCGTGTTCTGGAAACCAATGAAGCTCCGGTATCGAAACAGCTGGATTCCGAAATTGCCGCCCTGCCTGAAGCCTTAAGAGCTTAGGCGGAGCGTTTCATTCATATTTTAAAATTGCGAGGATTCTTATCCGCCCTGAAGTATGGGGCTGCGAAGAGAATCCTTGCTCTACATAGGTCACAGCACCAGGCCGAAGGCATTCATGCGCCTTAAGGTGAGGCCACCTGAATAGCGGAGGGGAAGCGTATATGAAAGAAATTTCGGCAGGAGGCGTTGTATTTCGCCGTATTGACGGCGGGCTGCAAATCCAATTAATTCAGGACCGTTACGGCAAAATCTCGCTTCCCAAGGGAAAAATGGAGCCTGGTGAGACAGTCGAACAAACGGCTCTGCGTGAAATCGTAGAGGAAACGGGAATGGAAGGCGTTATAATCGCTCCCATCGACCAAATTAAGTATAAGTACAATCACGAGACCAAAGGCTCTGTGGATAAAGAGGTGCATTATTACCTCGTTGAAGCGGTTGGAGGCAAGCTGCAGGCCCAGGTGGAGGAAATCCGCGGGGTTGAATGGTTTGAGCCTTCCGAGGCCTGGCGCCGTCAGCGTCAATCAGGCTATAACAACAATGATCGTATATTGTCGGGAGCGCTTAAGCTGCTCGGCCTGGAGGTGCGCGGAAATGGTTGAAGTTTGGACGCCGGATTCATCGCTGGCCCGTTTTATTGATCACACCCTGCTGAAGCCGTCCGCTTCGGAACAGGATATTTTGCAGCTGTGCAAGGAAGCCATCGCCTACAAGTTTTACAGCGTTTGCGTGCATGGATCATGGGTTGCATTTTGCCGGAAGCAGCTTGCCGGAAGCGATGTCGCGATCAGCGCCGTTTGCGGTTTTCCTCTGGGAGCGATGGCGACGAAGGTAAAAGTGTTCGAAGCCGTCAATGCGGTTGAGGATGGGGCCAGGGAGATCGATATGGTGCTGTCAATCGGAGCAGTCCTGGAGGGGCGCTTGGATAGCGTATCCAGAGATATCGCTGCTGTGGTGAAAGCGGTGGAAAACCGGGCGATCGTCAAAGTTATTCTGGAAACGGGATTTCTGGATGACCGGCAAAAAGTCGAAGCTTCACTTGCAGCCGAAGCTGCTGGCGCCCATTATGTGAAAACCTCGACCGGGTTCGGTCCGGGAGGAGCAACGGAAGCGGATATCAAGCTGATGCGGGCATCCGTTGCAGCCGGTACCGGAGTCAAGGCCTCCGGCGGTATCCGTGACAGGGATACGGCGATCCTGATGCTGCGCAGCGGGGCGAACAGGCTCGGAACGAGTGCGGGAATCGCGATTGTCAGTCCGGAGTCAACCGCTTCAGCGCCGGGTGATAGCAGAGCGGAAGGGCAATCAGGGAGCTCATTATATTAAAAATCGTTTGAGCGTGGGCGATTTGTGACGCCGGGGACGCGCTCATCCAGGCGGATACTGCCTGCAGCTCCGCGACAAACGGGGCGAATAGCGCAGCGCCGCCAACATTCAGGGCGGTATGGGACCATGCGACAAAACGGCCGGATTTGGTGCCGCCAAGCGACGCAAGAAGGGCTGTTACACAGGTGCCCACATTCGCGCCAATTACAACGGCAATCCCGATTTCAACGGGCATCGCGCCAACGGATGTAAGACCCATAATAATACCGATGACGGCGGCGCTGCTGTGCACTGCCGCTGTTAATACGAACCCGGCTGCCAGCCCCCAGAGTACACTGTCCTCCGCGCGGTTCAGAAAAGTGCTGAACAAGCCGCTTGTTTGAACGGCCGGGGCAATGGACTGCATCACGCTGATCCCGATCAGCAGGAGAGCAAAACCGGCTATAATCACGGCGGCGCTACGGACAGGTTGAAACCAGCGATGTCCGGCTGCCCCTCCTGTGTTGGTGGAGTAGTTGGCCGTTCGAAATGGCATGAGCTTCATTTCTCCGATCAGCGCCGTCACCAGCCAAAGTCCGCATGCCGCAGCAAGCAGGGGCCAAGCCAGGCGGTTAATGTTCAGTCCGATCAGCTCTGTTGTCAGGCAGGTTCCGATATTGGTGCCAAGAATAATGCCGAGCGTGCGCGGGAAAGTGAGCAGACCGGCATTGACAAGTCCCATCGACATGACTGTGACGGCCGTGCTGCTTTGCAGAACGGCCGTTGCTGCTGTTCCGACGGCAAGACCATGCAGCGGCGTCGCTGTTGATCGCTGCAGCACGAGGTGCAGATGCTTGCCGACCGAGCGCTGGAGAGCGAGCTCCATCGCTTTCATACCCAGCATGAACAAGGCAAAACCAAGCAGCATAGGCGCAATAATGGAGTGAATCATGAAGGCAGAACTCCTTTTACGTTCATATAATAAAAGACCGGCTGTTGTATCGATACATATGCGTAAAAACGGACAACCATGACAAGCAATGACCATTTGAAGGGCGGAAGCAGGATATGAAACACCCCAAAGCAATACTGCTGCGTGATCGCAAAAAAAGAGTAGAGCAGGGCCATCCCTGGGTTTATGCCAGTGAAATTGACCGCATGGAAGGCGAGGCTCTTCCCGGGGATTTGGTAGATCTTCACAGCCACCAGGGGCGGTATCTGGCCACGGGTTATTGGAATCCCCAGTCGCAAATTACAGTAAGAATTGTTTCCTATCAACCGATTGAAGCCATGGATGAAGATTTTTTCCGTGAACGCTTCGAGCAGTGCGCGCTGCACCGCAGCCGGTTCGTACTGGATCATGATTGCCGCCTTGTTTATGGCGAAGCGGACAGGCTGCCAGGGCTGATTGTCGACCGTTTTGGCGATGTGCTGGTGGTGCAGCTGCTGACGCTTGGCATGGATGCCCGGCGGGAGGCCATTACGGCCGCCTTGGCTGCTGTTTTCACGCCGAAGGGCATATATGAGCGCAGCGATGTATCGGTTCGCGCGCTTGAGGGTCTGGAAGAGAGGACAGGAGTCATCTACGGGGAATGCCCGCGCATCGTGGATATTCATGAGAATGGACTGCTGCTTGAGGTGGACATCATCGAGGGGCAGAAAACCGGCTATTTCTTCGACCAGCGTGAGAACCGCTCATCCATCGCTCCCCTCATGAAGGGCTGGGGATGGCGCAGCGGCATCAAGCTTGAAGAGCGATCACCCGATGAAGCATCCGATGACACGGGAGCATTGGCGGATCTGCAGGAGAGCACACGGGTTCCCGTCAATGCGAACGGTAAAGCCGTTACTTTCCCTTATTGGGACGGGGCTACCGTTCTGGAATGCTTCGCCCATACGGGCAGCTTCACACTGCATGCCTGTCAATACGGAGCCAAGAAAGTGACATGTCTCGATGTATCCTCCCATGCTATCGAGACTGCCCGCCGCAATACGGCCCGCAATGGCTTCGAGGACCGGGTGGAATTTGTGGTCGCCGATGCCTTCGAATATTTGCGGTCGCAGGTGAAAGGGCTGGATGAGCGGGCGGAGCGCGGGAGGGCCGGACTTGCGGCTGGCGGTAAAACGCCGGATACCTCCAAGCCGATGGGGAACGCAGGCCGGACATGGGACGTCGTTATTCTCGATCCACCCGCGTTCGCCAAATCCAAGAGCGCCGTTCCGGGAGCGATCCGCGGCTATAAAGATATCAATTTGCATGGGATGAAGCTGGTGAACGAAGGAGGCTACCTCGTGACGGCCAGCTGTTCCTACCATATGCGCCCGGATTTATTTCTCGAGACGGTCCAGTCGGCTGCCGTCGATGCGGGCAAGCAGCTGCGGCTGATCGAATGGCGGGCTGCCGGCAAGGACCACCCCCAAATTCTGGGAGTTAGCGAAGGCCACTATTTAAAGTTCGCTATTTTTGAAGTCCGCAGCCGCTAGACTGCAAGTCGAATAAGGTCCAAGGTAAGTCGTCTTCTGCAGCGCTGGTCTACGCTGTCTGGGACGGCTTTTTGGCTTGGATGCCTCCAGGCAAGACAGGCAGCTGTGGATACGCCTTATCAGGAGGGGATAACTGTCTTAATTTCCGATGCTTTCATAAGATGCATGATTTACCTAATGAATTGCGAACAAATGTTTGCTTTTTTGGATGAAAACAAGATACAGGTATGATAGAATAATAGAATCGAAACGGCGAAGGGGTGAGCGTATGGCGCTCCGATTGGTAATAGGAAGATCGGGAACCGGCAAGACCCGGTTCTGTCTGGATGAGATACGCAATCAGGTGCTGGAGCAGCCGGGCGGTCCGCCGCTTGTAATGCTCGTGCCGGAGCAGGCTACTTTTCAAACCGAATATGCCCTGCTGAGAGAGTCACAGCTGAGCGGGACGATACGGGCCCAGGTGCTCAGCTTCAGGAGGCTGGCTTTCCGCGTTATGCAGGAGACAGGCGGAACAGCCCTCGTTCCAATCAGCGAGAACGGCAAGAACATGCTGCTGTACAAAATCGTGCATCGGCTTCACGATGACCTGCAGTTATATCAGGGAAGCGAGTCGCAGCCCGGGTTTATCGAACGGCTTGGCGATCTGATGACGGAATGGAAGCGGTACGGGATAGAACCGGAAGATATTGAAACATTCCTGTCGGAGGGCGGTTATGGGAGCAGTAATCAGCTGCTTAGCCGCAAGCTTCACGATCTGAAGCTGATTGGCGGGCAGCTGGTCAAGGAACTGACCGGTTTATACATAGATGCTGAAGATTATTTATCCTGGCTGATTCGAGGCTTCCACGAAGCGCCTTCGATGCGCCAGACGCATATATGGGTGGATGGCTTTCACGGCTTTACCCCCAAGGAATTCGAAGCGCTTGAAGCTCTGATGCGGCAAGCTGAAGAGATCACAGTAACACTCACGCTTGACCGGTTATATGGGGCAGGGGAACAACCTCATGAGCTGGATATGTTCCGCTCCACTGCCGAGACCTTCCTGAAGCTGCGTGAGCTGGCGCTTGCCAATAATGTTCCGGTGGCAAAGCCGGTGGTTCTGAATGACGGGACGCCCTGGCGTTACCGCAGCAGTCCGATGCTGGCGCATCTGGAAGGGCATTACAATGACCGCGCTCCGCTGAAGCTCACGCAGGAGCAGCTGGATGGCGTCGGGCTGACGCTTCACAGCGCCGTTCACCGGCGCGCCGAGGTGGAGGCTGTGGCCCGCGATATTTTCCGCAAAACGCAGGACGAAGGGCTCCGCTACAGGGATCTCGCCGTCATGGTGCGAAATGCGCCGGACTATAATGATTACATAACGGCCGTGTTTGCCGATTACGGAATCCCTTATTTTCTTGACCAAAAGGATGCCGCACTGCATCATCCTCTTGTGGAATTTATTCGCTCTGCTTTGGAAATTGCCGCTCATGGCTGGAGATACGAGGCGGTATTCCGCTGCATCAAAACGGAGCTTCTCATGCCTGACGACTGTAGACTGACACGGGAATCCTTCGACATTCTGGAGAACTACGCTCTGGCTGCAGGCATTGACGGTAACCGCTGGTTGACCCGCAGCCAGTGGAAGCCCTTGATGAGAGATACGCTTGATGGCGATCCTGCGGAGGCCCGTGAACCGGATATCCGCCTGCTGGAGGCTGTTCTTGCCGCGCGGGAAGCCGTAGTGACGCCGCTCCACAAGTTTACTAGGTCTCTGAAGAAGGCGGGCAGCGTCAGGCAGATGTGCGAGGCCTTGTATCAGCTTCTTATGGGAATTGATGCTCCTGACCAACTGGAGCGCTGGAGCCGCAAAGCGGCAGCTGAAGGGAAAACCCAAATTGCCCGTGAGCACCGGCAGCTGTGGGACGGAGTTATGAATATACTGGATCAGCTGACAGAAATGACAGGGGACGAGTCTATGAAGGTCCCCCTGTTCGCGGGTATGGTCGAAACAGGTCTTGAGAGTCTCAAGCTTGCTGCAGTCCCGCCGGCGCTGGATCAGGTGCTGGTCGGGAATATAGACCGTACCCGTTCGGGAAGGGTGCGCGGTTGTTATGTGCTGGGAGCCAACGATGGAGTAATGCCGCATAGAATTCAGGAGGATGGCGTGCTTACTGAGCAGGAACGGGAGACGTTGGGAAGCGGAGGGCTTCAGATGGCGCCGGGAGTCCGCAGGAGACTGCTTGACGAGCGTTTTCTGATTTACAACGCATTAACGAGCGCAAGCCGTTATTTGTGGATCAGCTGGCCGGTAGCGGATGAAGAAGGGAAAAGTCTTCATCCCTCCGAAATTATGCGCCATATGAAGCAGCTTTTTCCAGGGATACAGGAGAAGGGGATAGCCGCCGAGCCTGCTGCCGGGATGGAAGAGGAGGAGCAGCTGTCTTTCATTTCCCATCCGGAGCGGACGCTCTCATATGTCATCAATCAGCTGCGCGCATGGCGTCAAGGTACGGACATCGCACCGGCATGGTGGGAAGCCTTCAACTGGTTTGCTGTCCGGCCACGCTGGCAGGACAAGCTGGGACGGCTTGTGCGTTCGCTGGAATATACGAATTTCGTGCCTTCCCTGTCGCTGGCCACCGCCGATCAGCTTTATGGAACATTGCTTAAGGGCAGTGTGTCCAGAATGGAACGGTTTGTTTCCTGTCCGTTCCAGCATTTTGCCATCCATGGGCTAAGACTGCGTGAGAGGGAGTTGTTCCAGCTTGGAGCGCCGGATATCGGGCAGCTGTTCCACGCTGCCCTCAGCAGGCTTGCACTGTCACTTGGGGAGAGATGGGGCATGCTCGGTGCGGAGCAAATCCGGGCTGAGTCCGCCATCGTTGTTGAAGAATTGGCCATGCGTCTTCAATCGCAGATTCTGCTGAGCAGCAGCCGGCACCGTTATGTCGCGCGCAAATTAAAAGATATAGTCGGCCAAGCCGCCGTTATTCTGGGCGAGCATGCGCGGCGCGCGCAGTTCCAGCCGGTTGGGCTCGAAATTGACTTTGGTCCGGATGGTCCCCTGCCTCCGGTAACGATTCCATTGGCCAATGGCCGCATGCTTGAGATGTCCGGCCGGATTGACCGGGTTGATGCGGCCCAAACCGATGAAGGCCTGCTGCTGCGTGTGATTGATTACAAGTCTGGCGCTACGCAGCTGCGCCTCGAGGAGGTCGCTTACGGGCTGGCGCTGCAAATGCTGACCTATCTGGATGTCCTGCTCAGCGCTGCGCCGGAGTGGCTGGGGCAGCCGGCGAAGCCCGCAGGCGTGCTTTATTTTCATGTGCATAATCCGCTTATATCATCCTCCAATGTGCTCAGCAGCAATAAGGCCGGTGCAGAACGTCTGAAGCGGTTCAAGCTTAAGGGGCTGGTGCTGGCTGATGAAACAACGGCCAGAATGATGGATGGCGCGCTGGAATCCGGCTATTCGGAGCTGCTTCCTGTGGCGCTCAAGCGGGACGGCGGTTTTTACAGCAGCTCCTCAGTCGTTTCGCATGAACAGTGGGATACGCTGCGGCATTCCGTACGCAGGACGCTGCGCCGGATCGGAGACCGGATCTCCGCCGGCGATGTGGCAATTGCGCCCTACCGGCTTGGCGCCAAGACGCCTTGTCAATTTTGTGCCTACAAACCGGTTTGCCAATTTGATCCGCTCATTGAAGGCAATGCCTTCTCCAAGCTGCACAAACCGGGAAAGGACGAGGTCTGGCAGCTGCTTGCCGCAGCTGAAGAGGAAGATGGCCCTCACGGCTTGGATCTGATTCAGGTACTGAATAAGAACGGCTTCACTGATATGGATGAGAAAGGGGGACAAGGGTAGTGGCTGGATTAACCGTGCCAGGAAAGCCTGAGGGCAGCATCTGGACAGATGACCAATGGAAGGCGATTGTAAACGGAGGCTCCAATGTCCTTGTGGCTGCAGCTGCAGGATCAGGTAAAACGGCAGTGCTTGTTGAGCGGATTATCCGCAAGATTTCGGATGATACCGATGTCGACCGGCTGTTAGTTGCCACTTTTACAAAAGCGGCTGCGGCCGAGATGAAGGAGCGTATCCGGATGGCGCTCGAGAAGGAGCTGGAGCGGCAGCCGGGCTCCGATCATTTGAAGCGCCAGCTGGCGCTGATGAGCCGGGCTTCGATTACAACGCTGCACTCCTTCTGTCTGGATGCGATTCGCCGATATTATCCGCTAATAGGTCTTGACCCCGGATTTCGCATCGCCAATGAAACCGAGGCCGAGCTGCTGCGGATGGATGTATTGGACTCCATCTTCGAAGAGAACTATCTGCAGGCCGAGGAAAGCGAGAGCGATTTTCTGCGTCTCGTGGACCGGTTTGGGGGCGAGCGCGGAGATGAGCCGCTCTATGCGCTGGTACTCCAGCTGTACAATTTCGGGCACAGCCACCCCTGGCCGGATGTATGGCTGAGAGAGACGGCTGCGGCATTCCAGGTAGCGGATGCGGCCGAGCTTGGACGAAGCGAATGGGTCAGCAGCATCGCAAGTGTTGTTATCCTGGCGCTGGAGGGAGCCGGGAGCCTGCTTCAGCAAGCGCTGGATCTGACACGGCTTCCCATGGGACCCGATCATTATGCGGTGACGCTTGAGGATGATCTGGCGCTTGTCCGCAATTTGAACGCCCATACCCGCGAGCTGCCGTGGGAGCGGTGGTATGAGGTATTCGCTGAGGTTGGTTTCGGCAAGTTAAAGAGCCGGCGGGGCGATGACTTCGACAAGGGTCTTCAGGAACAGGTCAAGGAGATCCGGGACATGGCCAAATCGATTATTTCGGACATGACCGACCAGCTGTTTGTGCGCTCCGCGGATGATTTTGCAGCTGAGCTGCGGGAGCTTGCGCCGGTTATGCATACGTTGGCCGAGCTTGTGATTGACTTCGGCAGCCGGTTTGAGGAAGCGAAGCGCGAGAAGGGGCTCATCGATTTCGGGGATATGGAGCATTACTGCCTGCGTATTCTCCGTGATCCCGCCTCTACGCCCGAGCTGTCCGTCCCTTCGGCGGCAGCCCTTGAATATCAGCGTCAGTTCGATGAAATTCTGCTGGATGAATATCAGGACACCAATATGGTGCAGGAAGCCATCGTTTCTTTGCTGGCGCGGCCCGGAGCGGGCAACCGGTTCATGGTGGGCGATGTGAAGCAGAGCATTTACCGGTTCCGTCTGGCGGAGCCGAATCTCTTCCTGCAAAAGTATAAATCCTATTCATCCTCGATTGTTGAAGAAACGGGCTCTTATGCTGCAGCCGGTGTCCGGATTGACCTGGCACGAAATTTCCGCAGCAGGTCTGAGGTTGTGGACGGCGTGAATGGTGTTTTTCGGTCCATCATGCGCGAAAAAGTCGCGGAAATGGACTATGACGAGCGGGCTGAGCTTGTTTGCGGAGCGGATTTTCCGCCTGCAGCTGAAGGCGGCCCGGCGGAGCGATACGATGTTGAATTCGCGCTGATCGACAAGGGGGGAGGCAGCGGCGTCAAGGATGGCGAGCCTGCGTTCGCCAGTGACGAGAGCGAAGACGGGCCAGACTCCGCTTCGCCATCCGGCGAAGAGGCGCTTGATCTGCAAACCGTTCAGCTCGAGGCCCGCTACATCGCGGCCCAAATCGCCAAGCTCAAGGGACTTGATTCCGCGCTTGGAGGCGGTGGAGCCCCATTTGAAGTTTATGACGGAAAACGCCGGCGGAAGCGTGTATTGGCCTGGCGCGATATTGTCATTCTGCTGCGCGCGGACAAGCAGTGGGCGCCGGTAATTATAGAGGAGCTGCAGTCCAGCGGCATACCTGCATATGCGGAACTAAGCACGGGATATTTTGAGGCGACGGAAGTCGAGACCATGCTCTCGCTGCTGCGCGTTATCGATAACCCGTACCAGGATATACCGCTTGCCGGCGCGCTTCGCTCTCCCATATTTGGACTGACAGCCGAGGAATTGGCGCAAATCCGCATTGTCGGAGGGCGCGCTTCCTATTATGATGCCGTAAAAAAAGCAGCCGGCGCTTCGCTCATCGAGGAAACGACCCGCATCAAGCTGGCTGATTTTCTCACGCGTTTGGAGCGCTGGCGGGAAGAGTCCAGGCGGGGGGCGCTGTCCGAACTGCTGTGGAATATCTTCCGGGAGACGGGATATTACGATCTGGTTGGCGGAATGCCCGGAGGTGTGCAGAGGCAGGCCAATTTGCGGGCTCTGCATGACAGGACGCGGCAATATGAGGCCACAACATTAAGGGGGTTATTCCGTTTCCTGCGTTTTATCGACCGGATGCGGGAGAATGGGGGCGATCTGGGTACGGCCCGGGCCATTGGCGAACAGGAGGATGTTGTCCGGATCATGTCCATTCACAAAAGCAAGGGACTGGAATTCCCCGTCGTCTTTGTCGCAGGACTTGGCAAGCTGTTTAACCGGCAGGACCTGAACGGAACGTTTCTGATGCATAAGCAGCTTGGCTTCGGGCCGCGCTTTATTGATACAGAGCTGCGGGTGAGTTACCCCACACTGCCCTATCTGGCGATTCGGGAGCGGATGCGGATGGAGACGCTGGCCGAGGAAATGCGCATTCTGTACGTGGCGCTTACCCGTCCCAAGGAGAAAATGTTCCTGATCGGTACGGTATCCGATGCTGCGAAGCAGCTGCTGCGCTGGCAGACTTCGCTTGATAGGGAAGGGCGGATTCCGGATTACCACCTTTCGCAGGCCAAAAGATTCATAGATTGGCTTGGACCGCTGGCCATACAGGAAGGAGTCCCCATTACGGTCGAGGTGGCTGGTGGAGCTTCACCTTATAACGTTACTGATGTAATCAACGAAGTGGAAGAGCGGACGGATTTTGGATTGGATGCTGAAGCGGACGCCGGTGAATCCGCGGCTAGCTATACGGTACAGCAGACGAGCCGGGCAACAGGCAGAGCCTGGAGGACAGGCGTTGTCCCTGCGGCTTTGTTCAGGCTGGAAGCAGCAGCAGCCGTAGAGACGGATGAAGCGGCAGAAGCGGAATTCGCAGAGCGGATGCAGGCAGTCCAGGCGCTTGTGCCAATTCCGGAATCGCCTGCGGCAGCGACCGAAATCGAGCGCCGTCTGGCATGGACTTACCCGCATTATGCGGCAACCGTGATTGCGGCCAAAACATCGGTTACCGAGATGAAGAGGATGCATGCCGAAGCGGCGGCAGATGAGAATGCCGCTGTCGTACTGCTGCCTGAGCAGGCCGGATTACCTCCGGACGCGGAAGCATCCACTCTGTGGAACGTTGGGGATTCGGAACTGTCCGGTGCTCCGGCGGAGAAGGATGATCACGGGCAGGATGCTCCATTGGCTGCAGACGAACGAACAGCTTCACGTGGCAGGGAGTTTACAGCCCAGCCGGCAGAAAATTTCTCAGGCGGGGAATATACCTTCCGGCTGCGCCGGCCTAAATTCATGGAAGAGAAGGCGTTGACCGCTGCGGAGCGCGGGACGGTCAGTCATTTGGTCATGCAGCATATTCCCCTTGATGCAGCGGTGGATGAAGGCGTTATCCGGGATACCGTCGCGGTTCTGCAGGAAAAAAAAATGCTTTCAGCCGAGCAGGCAAGTGCTGTTGATACGGCCCAGATTGCTGCATTCTTCGCAAGCGAAATCGGTCAAACGCTGCTTGCGGCAAGCTGGGTCCGCCGGGAAACGCCCTTCAGCTGTACGTTTCCGGCTTCCCGCATCTATCATCGCGAAGCGGGAGCTGTTGGCGATGAGCCGATTCTGATTCAAGGGATCGTCGATTGTATGTTCGATGACGGGAATGGTCTTGTGCTCCTCGATTACAAAACTGACAAAATTTATATGAAGCAGTGGAGCGCTGCCGCTGAGAGGCATCGTTTCCAGCTGTCGCTCTATGCGGAAGCGATCGGCCGTATTCTCGACAGGCCTGTCATGGCCTGTTATGTGTTTTTCTTTGACGGGGGACAAGCTGTACAGCTGTTTTAACATAGCGGGAAGGAGGAATTTTACCATGCGTATATTACATACTGCTGATTGGCATTTCGGACGCTCGCTGGAAGGACGCAGCCGATTGGATGAACAGGCGGCTTTCGTGGATGAACTGGCCGCCCTCGTCAAAGCAGAAGATATTGATCTTGTCCTGCTTGCCGGGGATGTGTACGATTCAGTCAATCCGCCGGCAGCGGCCGAGCAGCTGTTTTATGAGGCGCTGTCCAGGCTCGCGGACGGGGGCAGCAGAACGGTTGCTGTTATCGCCGGCAATCACGATCACCCGGAGCGGGTAGCGGCTTCTTCACCGCTTGCCGCCCGCAGCGGCATCAGGCTTGTCGGCCTGCCCTCGGACCGGCCGCTTGCGGTCGATGTTGTCCGCACGGGCGAGAGAGCTGTTATCGCTGCTCTACCATACCCTTCGGAATCGCGTTTGAGAGAGCTGCTCAGCGAGGAAACGGATGAAGCGCTGCTGCGCACCGCTTATTCGGAGCGGGTAGGACGGCTCATGAGGAAATTAGGGGAGAGCTTCACGCCGGACACTGTCAATTTGGCGATGAGCCATATTTATGTGTTGGGCGGCTTGGAGACGGATTCGGAGAGACCGATTCAAATCGGCGGCGCCTATACCGTCGATCCCTCGTCGCTGCGGGTTGGCGCCCAGTACGTGGCGCTTGGCCATCTGCACCGCCCGCAGCGGGTTGACGGCGACGAGACGATGCGCTACAGCGGATCCCCTCTGGCATACAGCTTCTCCGAGGCCGGGCAGGCCAAGTCGGTCATGGTCTTCGACGCATCTCCGGGCAAACAGATTGAGCCGCAGGAGATGCTGCTCAGCAGCGGACGTCCGCTCGTAAACTGGACGGCGAAGGGCGGCTTGTCCGATGTGCATGGATGGCTGGAAGAGGGCCGCGATGCGCGGGCATGGATCAATCTGGACATTTGGATGAAGGAAGCGATGACGGCTGCCGACATCCAGCAGCTGCGCCGCCTGCATGACGGGCTTATACATATTCGTCCGATTTATCCCGAAATGATGTCTTCTTCTGAAGGAGACACCCGCTTGCGCGAGCAGCTGCCGGCAGAGGAGCTGTTCCGGCGTTTTTTTGCCCGCCAGAGCGCAGGGGCGGAGCCGGATGCGGAGACGGTAAGGATGTTTCTGGAACTGGTGGCAGAGGACGATGATCCTTCCACGAGAGCGGATGCCGAGGCTGCAGCGGGACGGGCAGAATGGGAGGATGAAGGATGAAACCGATAGGGCTTCGATTAAGCGGACTACAGAGCTACCGACAGACGCAGGTTGTCGACTTCGAGCGTCTGTGCGAAGCAGGGGTATTTGGGATATTTGGCTCCACAGGAAGCGGCAAATCGAGCATCCTAGATGCGGTCACATTAGCTTTATACGGCAAGGTTGAACGGGCAGCTAACGGTACCCAGGGCATTTTGAATCAGGAGGAGAAGCAGCTTTCCGTTGCTTTTACCTTCGAGCTTGCCGGCGGAGGAGAGAAAAAGCGCTACCGCGTGGAAAGGCAGTTCAAACGGAGCGGGGATGTTTCGGTGAGCAGCACGCTGAGCCGCTTTGTGGAGATCACGGATGCCGGTGATATCGTGATTGCCGACAAACTGGCTGATGTTACGCGCTGCGTGGAAGAGCGCATCGGCCTCAACATGCAGGATTTTACCCGCGCCGTCGTTCTGCCGCAGGGCAAATTCGCTGAGTTTCTGTCGCTTGCCGGGAAGGACCGGCGATCCATGCTGCAGCGGCTGTTCCGTCTGGAGCGGTTCGGCGACGGGCTGTCGCTGAAGCTGAGCCAGCGGATGAAAGCGGCGGAGACCGCGCTGGGAGAAGCCGCAGCCGAGCAGCTGGGGCTAGGCGATGCTTCTGCCGCTGCAGTATCTGCGGCAGCGGAGCGTCACCGCGAAGCGGCCGCGGCGGCTGCGGCGGCGCGGACAGCGCTTGCCGAAGCGGAGCGGCTCTATGCGGAGCGGCTGCATGTACGCGAGCGGGTGGAGGCGCTGCGCGCGAAGGAGGCGCAGCAGGCGCAGCTGCTGGCCGACGCGCCGCGCATTGCGGGGCTCGAGCGCGAGCTGCAGCGCCTGGCGGCGGCGGAGCGGCTGATGCCCGCGCTCGCAGCCGCGGAAGCGGCCGAAGCGGCGCTTCGCGCCGCCGCTTCGCGCCGCGAAGCCGCCGGGCTGGCGCATGCCGCCCGGCTGGCAGAGGCGGCGTCGGCCGCCGCCGCATGGACCGCGGCGGCCGACGCCGCAGAGGCTTCCGAGCCGCGCCTTGCTCTGCGGCTCGATCAGCTCGCGCAAGCGCAGCGGCTTGAAGGCGAAGCCGCCGCGCTTGCGACAAGCATCGCCGCCGGCGAGCGCCGCAGTGCGGACGCCGCTGAGCGGCAGCGCAGCTTTGGCGAGCAGGCCGCCAAAGCGCAGGACAAGCTCGGCCGTGCCGTTGCAAAGCAGAGCGAGCTCAAGGCCGAGCTCCGGGCCGCCGAGCTTACTGCCGCCGAGCGCGAGCAGCGCGGAGCGCTGGCTAAGCGGCTGCAGCAGCTGGACGCGCTGCGCGAACAGCTGGAAGCGGCGCAGCAGGAAGCCGCTTCAGCAGCCCGTCAGCTTGCCGAAGCGCAAGCTGCGCTGGCGGCTGCAGAAGCGGAACAAGCGGAGGCAGCAGCCGTCTTGAACGACCGCCTCTCCGCGCTGAGCCCGATGCTCGCCGGGCTGCGCCAGCTTGCATCACAGCTGCAGCAGCTCAGCGACAGGCTTCCTGGCTGGATTCTTCGTGTCCGCCAGGAGCAGTCGGAGCAGCGGAGGCAGCAGCTTGCCGCGCAGCTTGCTGAAGAATTGAAAGCAGGAGAAGCCTGTCCGGTATGCGGCTCCTGCGATCATCCGTCCCTGCACGGCATAAGGGAAGCCTCCGTCTCTGACAATTCCCAAGGGGATGCTGCTCCTTGGGAAGACCTGCAGCAGCGGGTGCAGACACAGCTGATACGCGTTACGCCGCTGCTTGGCAAAGTGGAGTCCGCCCAGGAGCGCTTGCTGGAGCTTGGCTCAACGTCTTCCGTTAACGATCGGCCAGAAGCGGGGGCGCATCATTCGTTAGCCCGGGATTTATCCATGCTGGAGGCGGCGGTTTCAGTCGACCGAGCCGAGGCGATACCCGATTCCCGGAATCCGGAGCTAATCAGCGAGGATGCCCTGGATATCATGCAGAGGGCTTTGAGCGATGCTGCTGAGACATACGCCTTGCATAGCAGCGGATTTTCATCGATGGAACCTGGACTTGGCGCAGCACGCTCCCGATTCAGCGACAGCCAGCGCCGCTGCGGTCTGGAGGCTGGGGAGCTGGGATCACGTGCCAGAATCGATCAGACAGCCGGGGACAAAGCAAGCGAACGCACTGATCTCATGAACCGGGAGCTGGCTTTGTGGCAGGGGCAGTTTGGCAGCAATCTGCTTCCGGAGCAGGCTCACGCCGCTTTGGACAACTACGAGCGCAGGGATAATGCCGCTCATGAGCTGCGCAGCAGAGTGGAGCGGAGCGTCGAGTTTATCGATGCGACAACCAGACAGATCGCCGAAGATGAGAAGCAGGCCGGAGCTGCCCAACTGGAGCTTGTGGAGCAAAAAGCGAAGCTTGGGCATCTGTCTCAGCAGCTGGAGAGAATTCAGACCCAGCTCAAGGAGTGGACAAGTGGGCGGGCCGCCGACGCACTTATTGCGGAGGCTGAGCGGGAGCTTGCGGATGTCCGCAGCTTGCTCAGGCAAAGCAAGGAGAAGCATGAAGCAGCACAGGCTGCGCTGCAAGCTGCTGCGGAGCAGAGAAGCGCCTCTTCCGAAGGGGAAAGCTCCGCCATCAAACGCCGTCAGGAAACCGAAGAGATTTGGGGACTTGCGCTTGCGCAATCCCCGTTCGATACGGCCGAAGAGGCCGCTTCCCTCAAGCCGCTGCTCGGTCAGCAGAATAGCCTTGCGGAACAGATTGCCCGTTTCCGGGAGTCCGAGCAGCAGCTTGCCGCCCAGACCGGGCTGCTGCGGGATCAACTGCAGGGCCGCAGCATTACGGACGAGGAATGGGAGCAGTGCGCTGCCGCACTCCAGCAGGCCCGCGTCAACAACGAAGCCATGCTGCAGCTGACGGCGAAGGCAGAGCGTGACTGGGACGAGCTGAAGGCCAAGCAGGAGCGCTGGCAGCAGCTGGAGGTCAGGCGGGCCGAGATGGACCTTCTCTGCGGGCGGTTGAAATCGCTGCAAACCCTGTTTCGCGGCAATACCTTTGTGGAATATGTAGCCGAGGAGCAGCTGGTCCAGGTATGCCGCGCCGCTTCGGAACGTCTAGGCTTCCTGACCAAGCAAAGATATGCGCTAGAGGTTGATTCGGGAGGCGGTTTTGTCATCCGCGATGATGCGAACGGAGGCTTGCGGCGTCCTGTCTCCACCTTGTCCGGCGGCGAAACATTTCTGGCCTCGCTTGCACTGGCCCTCGCATTGTCCAGCCAGATTCAGCTTCGCGGCAAATATCCCCTGCAGTTCTTTTTCCTGGATGAGGGCTTTGGCACCTTGGATCCGGAACTGCTGGAAACGGTTATTACCGCACTGGAAAAGCTTCATAACGAGACGCTGTCCGTCGGCGTGATCAGCCATGTTCCCGAGCTTCGGGCGCGCCTGCCGCGCAGATTGATTGTCACGGCGGCGGATTCATCCGGCCGGGGCAGCAGCGTGGAGCTGGAAACGATGTGACCGCCAGGCGGTCATTTAAACCTGCCGGCTGAGCCTATTTCGGCAATAATTGCTCACATTTGCTTCCGGTTTCGACTTGCATTGCAAGCGGGAACATTGTAACGTAAATGAAGATATAGCAGGAATGAACACCCCAAAGCGCTGTGCCGCTGATCAACGTCTGTTTGGAGGAATCTTCGTGGAGGAGCATCAACCGAAACGGCCTATATTCACACCTATTGTCCTTTTAATGCTCGTAATCAGTCTGATCGGCAACGTTTTTTTCGTCACCAAGCTGATACAGCATGACAAAGATGATCGTGTCAGCCGGGGCATGAGCATCATTAATGCCGGCAATCAGGCGAAGCTGCATGTGGATGCCGTTCAAGCGAATGTTCAAAAGCTGCTGGATAATGATGCGACCGACAACCGGATTTCAACCAAAACGGCTTTGCAGGCTGCCTTCAAGCAGGCTCAAAGCCTGATTATATTGCTGGACCAGGCTGGTGCGGCGAGCAAGGAGCCTTTTGCCTTCAAGAACCGCAATGCGCAAACCTTCTTGTCACAGGTCGAGCAGTCCACCACGATGATCGGTAATCATGAAGGAACGCTCACCGAAGCGGAACGAAGCTATCTTCAGCAGCTGGAGAGCTGGTATACGCAATTGAAAACAACCATAGCCTCCTTTGATGAGGACACCTTATCGGAAACCTCGGCGCAGACCATTCTGATCAACCCCAAATGGGTGGATATGAGCAGGAAGCTGCTGGATATCATGAACGAGCCGGCAAGCGTCATGTACCAGTCAGGCAGTTAAAAGATCAAAATTATCGCACCTGCCAGCATCAAAAATCAAAGAGCCTGCATTCCTCGCCAGGAATGCAGGCTCTTTGATTACGCTCCGAACGGTTTCTTCAAATTCGCACCGCGCGCTGGGAGCTGCGTGCGGTGCGAAAACCTGCCCTGCCTGCTAGAGCTCTCTTACCGTCCCGTCATTTTGTCCGATAATCACCCGATCCGCCATGTGGATAAACAGCCCGTTTATGACCACACCCGGAATTCCGTTGATTTCATCATGAAGCTGCTGCGGCTGTTCAATCGCGCCAAACTGGCAATCTATAATATAGTTCCCGTTATCGGTGACGAAAGGCTGGTCGTTCACAGTCCGGAGCTTCAGCGGACAGCCGAATTTGGCAAGCTTTTTCATGGTGAGGGAGCTGCCGAAAACAGTAACCTCCACCGGCAGGGGAAAAGTGCCGAGCCGGTTCACAAGCTTGCTTTCATCGGCAATAATAATCAGCTTGCCGCTGGATGCGGCTACGATTTTTTCGCGGAGCAGGGCGCCGCCGCCGCCCTTGATGAGATTCAGCTCACCATCAACCTCGTCGGCTCCGTCAATTGTAATATCAATTCCGTCAATCTCTTCAAAAGCGACGAGAGGAATCCCAAGCTCTCGCGCCAATTGCTCCGATTGTCTTGAAGTTGCCACTGCCCGCACAAGAAGGCCTTCCTTGACGCGTTCTCCGATTTTCCGAATGGCCCAGTAAGCCGTTGAGCCTGTACCCAGTCCGACTACCATCCCATCTTTTATATACGTTACGGCATGCTCTGCGGCGATTCGTTTGCTTTCCATCATCTCACCTGCTATTTCCTGGAATAGGTATACAAATTAAATCCGGTGTATTCTGCGGTGAAGCCAGCTGCAAGCTTGTCCAGGCCTGTTTTGCTAATCTCCAGCGAAAACCTTGCGGAGGGCCCTGCCTCAGGTTCTATCTTATATTTTACCCCATTTATATCAATTTTGTTACCGCTTTGATCCAAAAAGGCCCACGGCACATCAGGTGCTGCAGGGGAAAACGCGCCGTTCCCGTGGATTTCGGCTGTATACAAAAATTCCCCTTCTTCTTTCTTAAGCTCGGGTATGGCTTTCATGCTGAAAATCACGGCGTCCGCTTCGCTCCGGATCTTCTCCAGCACGAAGAGGGTTTGGTGATCGTACCCGACCGGAACGTTCAGCGTCCTCGATTCCTGATACTCTGTCTTCAGCCACTCCGGTTTGAATTCCAGCCTGGTGGAGTCTGCCGTATTTGCCTGCGTCAACTGATACCCATCCTGTGTCACGATACGGTGGAGCAAGCTGTCATCCCGGTAATAATCATATACTTTGTAGCCGGCGAACGCCGCGGCCCCAATGAGGAGAATAAACATAATCGTTCGGGTTCGTGCCTTCAATGAATTTCCGCCCTTCTTAATAATGCCCTGCTGTTCATGATCCTTTTGCTGCAAGTATACCTCCCAAGTCAATCCTCTGCCAACCCTTGTCACAGAGCTTTCTATTGAGGTGTATATTGCGGTTCATCTGCTGCCGGGCGCTTTACGCTTTGTCATTGCTGAGTAGTCATCTGCCCATTTTTGGGCGCCATAGGCGCCAAACGCCCATAGCCGAATAGGATAAAAGGAGAATGAAGGAGGCTGGATCAAGCATGGAAAAAAAGGTTACAACAATGCCTATTGCAACAATGCCTGTTAACCAAAAGCCTATGGCTCAAATGCCGACTGCAACCGCACCGGTCACACAGCCGATGGAAAAACATGAAATGAAAAAATGGTGTAAGGATCATAAGAACCGTTATGTCCTGGCCCACACCAAGGATGGTTGGTGCTGTGACGGATTTGTGGAGCATATCGATGATGAGATGGTGTATCTCGCAGTTCCTCATTGTGACAATCAGTACGATCCGCGGGGGTTTTTCCCGTATCCGCCGCTTTACCCGCCGCTCTATCCATATCCGTATTACCCGCGCCGCCGTTTCTACCGTCAAGCATTTCCGCTTGCTGCGCTGTTGGGACTCTCGCTGCTTCCTTTTTTTTAAATCGCCGGCCATCCATAAGCTCAAACCAAGACCGGCGCCGGTGGCACCGGTCTATCATTTCTTCCTTCCGTTGGACGGGAATGGCTTTTTTCGTTATTATGGATAAATAAAGAATGCTTTTGGACAGGAGGCAGCGGAAATGGACTGTTTATTTTGCAAAATTATTGATGGTGATATCCCTTCGAAGAAGGTGTTCGAGAATGAGCGCATATTGGCTTTTCACGATATTCAGCCGGCTGCGCCCGTACATATTCTCATCATTCCGAAGAAGCACATACCGACGATGAACGATGTTCAGGATGAGGACAATGCGCTGATTGCTGAGCTGTTCGCAGCAGCCCGGCAAATCGCCAAGGAGCACAATATTGACGAGTCGGGATACCGGCTGGTAAATAACTGCAACGCCGAGGGGGGCCAGGTTGTGTATCATCTGCACCTGCATCTTCTGGGTGGACACCAGATGAAATCGCTCGCCGGTTGAATCACGGAATACATGGATGTACAGCAGTTGCGCATTTTATAGTAAAAGAAGGAAATTAGCTGGTCCTTTCAAGTTGACACTGACTTTGGTTATACCATATAATTAAATGTGATGAACCGTGTGATCTTTCTTAGACGGTCTGCTCGGAGGGAGGGAAAACTGGTGTCTGAAACAAAAGTTCGCAAAAACGAGACAATCGATGCTGCACTCCGCCGCTTCAAGAAGACTATCGCTAAAGATGGTGTCCTTGCCGAGGTTAAGAAACGCAAGCATTATGAGAAGCCTAGTGTTAAACGCAAACTGAAGTCCGAGGCTGCGCGTAAGAGAAAGTTTTAGGAGGATCCTTCCACTAATGAACCTTAGCGAACGATTGAACGATGATATGAAGCAAGCCATGAGAGGTCAAGAGAAGTTCAAGCTCTCCACGATTCGCATGATTCGTGCTTCCATCAAGAATCTGGAAATTGACTTAAAGCGACCGCTTGATGATAATGAAGTGCTTGATATCCTAAGTCGTGAGATCAAACAACGTAAAGATTCCCTCCAAGAATTCGAAAAAGCCGGCCGCGATGATCTTGCAAAAGACGTCGCCGCAGAAATTGAAATTATTAGTGTGTACCTGCCTCAGCAGCTGACCGAAGATGAAATCAAAGAAATTGTTCAGCAGACCATAGCGGAAACCGGTGCTTCATCGAAAGCCGATATGGGCAAAGTTATGAGCGCCCTCATGCCCAAGACCAAAGGGCGTGCTGATGGTAAACTAGTAAACACATATGTGCAGCAATTTCTGCAATAACATAGGCTGACAGCCAGACACTCCCTGCAAAGGGGGTGTTTTTTCATGAACTGCCCGTGTTTGTCTCATTGAAAGCGGGCAGTTTTCTTTTGTTTCCCGTTATTCGGAGCTATTGACACATCCTACAGACTGCTCCAGAATAGGGGCTAATAGATGGGAAATGAGGAACACTGGGAAATGAGGAACACTTTACTATGCTGCGTAACTGGCTTCAAATCCTGTTGATTGCCATACCCTCTCTTGTCACCTTCGCCACCCAGACCGTGACAGGAACCATTAACCTGATTATGGTGGGTCAGCTGGGCTTTGTAATAATCGCAATTGTTGGCGTTTCCAATATTATTATGTATAATGCATTTGCCATTTTTTCCGGTATCGGCCATACGGTCAGTTATCTGGTCGCACAGAATTACGGCTCCAACGATATGCGCAAAGGCCTGCAGCGGACATATCTGGCTATGTACATGTGCATATTTTTCGCGGTTGTTATATTCGTAACGGGCTGGCTAGCTGCTGACGATATTTTGCGCTGGACCGGGGGATCGGAGGAATTGGTCCAACAAGGCGGTTATTATCTGGAGCTGCGTTTCTATGCCATGTCCTTCGGCATTATTAATTTTGCCTTCCACGGCTTTCTGCGCGGAATCGGATCGACCACCATGTCCATGATTGTGTCGCTGATATCCAACTTATTGATGATTTTTCTGACGTACGTTCTCACATTTGGCCACTGGGGTTTTCCGCATCTGGGCTTGACCGGCGCAGGCCTCGCCGTGCTCATTGGTGAAGCGGTCCAGCTGTTCATTTGTGTATACATCTTTTTCTTTATTTTGCATAAACGTTACCAAACCCGCAGCCGTCTTGCTGCTTTCTCGTTTGAATGGCCGGAAATAAAACTGATCGCCCAGGAGAGCGGCAAGCTGGGCATGCAGGAATTCTCGCTCAGCGTATCCATGTTCATCTTCACCGCCTTCGTAGCCAGATTGGGCGACCACGCGCTTGCTGCCAATGAAGTGGCGCTGAATGTGATGTCCTTCGGCTTTATGCCAGCCTTTGCCTTCGGAGCGACGGCAACAATTCTGGTAGGGCAAAGCGTGGGCAGAGGAATGGCTCTGATTGGACGCCGGGCTGGAACAGATACCGCTATTCTGGGTACCATGTTCATCATTGCGCTTGGCACGGTGGAGCTGGTGTTTGCCGAGCAGATTGCCCACTTGTATTCCAAGGACCCCGGAGTTTATGAGCTGGCGGCGTTTCTGATCAAGGTGTCCGCCTACCTGCAAATTTTTGATGGCCTGCTTAATTTCTATGCAGGCGGATTGCGGGGAATCGGCGATACCACTTTTCTCATGCGCATCTCATTTTTTCTCAGCTGGTTTTTCTTTGTGCCGGTTGCTTACTTGTTTATCTTTGTTTTTCATTGGGGCAGCCTGGGAGCCTGGATCGCGCTCTACTCCTTCCTCACGGTGTTCGGCACGTCGGTCATGCTGCGTTTTTACCGTACGGACTGGACTTCAGTCAGGCTTAAAGAGGCCTCCCACGGATAATACTTGGAACGGGGGCACTGTCAGACCGTATGAAGGATTACGATTGCGGCAGATTTTGACGCGGAGAGAAATGGCGTCAGCTTCTTCTTGGTTACAGTAAGGAGAGGAGGGTCAACTATTGAAATGGTTTAGACGGCTGATAGCCAGAGGGACGCTTTCTGTTGTTGTTGGGCTTATCTTTATGAATCTGTTTGGCGCTATGGTTCCCGCTGCATTTGCGGCCGATAGCGATACCGGCGGGGGGAAGATAGGCTCCACTGTTTATGTGATTCCGGCTGAACAGCCAATCGAATCAGGGCTTGAGAAATTCCTCAAGCGTGCTTACAAGGAAGCGGAAGAAGCCGGCGCTGAGCGTATTGTGCTCGTTATTGACACCCTTGGCGGCAGCGTTGTCAGCGCAGAGGGAATTGGCGATCTCGTTCGTACCAGCAAGGTTCCGACGACAGCATTGGTTCACGGGAGGGCGGTATCCGCAGGTACTTACATTGCCCTGAATGCCGATGAGCTTGTGATGGAGCCTAATAGTGTGATCGGCTCGGCGGCGGTTGTGGACGGAACGGGCACATTGATTGACAATCCGAAAACAGTCGCCTACTGGACGCAAAAAATGAGAGCAGCCGCCGAAATAAACGGCCGCGATCCCAATTTGGCAACCGCGATGGTCAACCCGAATGTGACGCTGGAGATTAAGCCGCTTGGACGCACGGTCGAGAAAGGCGAACTGCTGGCCTTGTCCGCCGCCGATGCGGTGAAAGTGGGCTATGCCGATTATACGGCAAGCTCCGTCGATGAGGTGCTGGCGCATCTGGGCATCGAGCAGCCCAATCTGGTGGAGGTCAAAGCCAGCGTAATGGAGCGGATTTCGCAATTTCTGACCCAGCCCGCCATCATGACGCTGCTGCTCGTTATCGGCATAGCAGGTGTAGCGATTGAACTGATCGTTCCCGGCTTTGGCATCCCTGGACTGATCGGGCTGGCCGGCTTCGGACTTTATTTCTTCGGTCATTACATCACGGGCTTTGCCGGAATGGAAGAAATTATTCTGTTTGTAATCGGAGTTGTGCTGCTCATTGCCGAGGTGTTTGTGTCAAGCTTCGGAATACTGGGAATACTGGGATCAGCATCGCTTATTGCAGGGGTTGTGCTTGCCGCGCCCAGCCCGAAAGCAGCCTTTCTGTCCCTGTTCGTCGCTCTGCTTGCGGCAGGAGTAATCGTCTTTATCATTGCCAAACGCTTTGCTCACAAAGGGGTATGGAACCGGTTTATTCTCAGTGAAAGCCTGACGACGGAGCAGGGATATGTCTCAACGGCCGATAAAGCGTTATATCTCGGCATGCGTGGACGCTCCGTTACGCCGCTGCGGCCTGCCGGTACGGCGATTATCGGCGAACAGCGGGTCGACGTTGTAACGCAGGGAGAATTTATCGCGGCAAATGCGGAAATTCAAGTCATTAAAGTTGAAGGAACGCGTGTCGTTGTGCAGCAGTTGAACGAAAACATTTAAACCATGGAGGGGAAATTATGGAGCTGGATCCAACCGTTACCATTATAATTATCGTCGTACTGGCTATTATCGTGCTTTCCGTATTTTTGAGTTTCTTCCCGATTATGCTTTGGATTGCCGCGCTGTCCTCGGGCGTTCGGGTCGGAATCATTACGCTTGTGGCCATGCGCCTGCGGCGAGTCGTACCAAGCCGGATCGTCAATCCTCTGATCAAAGCGACCAAAGCGGGGCTTGGGCTGAACATTAACCAGCTGGAGAGCCACTTTCTGGCAGGCGGTAATGTAGACCGCGTTGTCAATGCCCTGATTGCCGCTCACCGTGCGAATATCGAGCTGGTGTTTGAACGCGCGGCGGCAATTGATCTGGCAGGACGCGATGTGCTTCAGGCGGTGCAAATGAGCGTCAACCCCCGTGTAATTGAAACGCCGATCGTAGCTGCTGTTGCCAAAAACGGAATTGAAGTCAAGGTTAAAGCGCGTGTTACAGTGCGAGCCAATATCGAACGCCTTGTCGGCGGCGCCGGCGAAGAAACGATTATTGCCCGCGTCGGTGAGGGAATCGTAACGACAGTCGGTTCTTCCGGCTCTCATAAGGATGTTCTTGAGAATCCGGATCTGATTTCCCGTACTGTGCTTGGCAAGGGGCTTGATGCCGGCACGGCATTTGAGATTCTGTCCATTGATATCGCGGACGTGGATGTAGGCAAAAACATTGGAGCCCATCTGCAAACCGAGCAGGCGGAAGCCGACAAAAGAATCGCCCAGGCCAAAGCCGAAGAACGGCGTGCAATGGCTGTTGCTCATGAGCAGGAGATGAAGGCCCGTGTCGTAGAAATGCGCGCGCTTGTCGTTGAGTCGGAGTCACAGGTGCCGATTGCGATGGCTGAAGCGCTCAGAGGCGGCAAGCTTGGCGTGATGGACTATATGAATTTGAAAAACATTGAGGCCGACACGCAAATGCGCGGTTCAATCGGCAACCAGGAATCCAACCAGCCGGATAAAGAGGATAAATAGATTTTTATTAACCCGCATAAACAGTCCTCGTAAAGGATTGCAGGAGGTGATGCAGTGAATGACCTGATTCAATTTATTTTGAAAAACTTCTTTATTGTCATTATTGTGGTCGGGTTTCTCTTCTCCCTGATCAATAAAGCCAGAAAGGGCAATCCGCAGGGGAATCGGATGCCCGACTTTGGAAGCGGCCCGGCGGCGCCCCGCAGTCACAGGAGCCTCGAGCACCAACAGCGGCAGTTTGGCCAGCCTGTGAATCAACCGGATCAGCCTGCTCGCTACGATAGCGGTAACCGGTCAGAGGACGGAGAAGGGGTTAGTCTGGAATATGAAGAACCTGTTTTTGAGGAGCCTTTGTATGACGAACCCCCGAAGGTCAGGATCACCGAGAGAACTTCGCCGTTTCAGCGCAGACCGCTTGCGCAGGCGCACATCTCTGAGCCATCCGCTGCTCGAAAAGGCGGCTTATTGCGTAATTTGGATAAGAATGAACTCCGGCGTGCGGTCGTTCTTGCCGAGGTTCTCGTTCCACCGCGCTCCAAGCGGCCCCACCGCCGTCCCTGATCGATTTTCGTGACAATATTAGCTTGCTATAATCAAAACGCTTAAGAAGCCTTCAGGCCACTGGAAAGTGGTTGCTGAGGGCTTCTTTGCTTTTTCAGTCTCATCTGCATCGGTATCCTCATATTTCAGCGGTTTCCAGCATACGTTGGTACAGTATGGGAAGGGGGCTTGTTGTCCGCATGCGCCGCATAAACCGCAAACTGCGTAAAATGGCTGCCGATTTGCTCGATTTACCGCAGGATGTCGTATTCGATTTGCCCCGTTTGACGATGATTGGCGATCGTCAGCTCTATATTGAAAACCACCGCGGCGTGCTCCATTTCTCCAGCGATAGTCTGCGCCTCGCGCTCAGCAAAGGGGAGCTGGAAGTGACGGGAGAGGGTCTGATTATCAGGACCATTTGGACCGAAGAAGTCTTCGTGGAAGGGAAAATCAAACATATTCAAATCAAGGAATGACGATAAATGGATCGTAAAGGGGGAAGAAAGGATGAATGCTTCATGGCTTCAATGGCTGCGGGGAATTGTGACGGTCTGCATCAGAGGAGAGTCCTTGGAATTGCTTGTCAACCGCGCGTTGGCGAGCGGACTTGAGCTGTGGTCCATCCGCCGGACAAGCAGCGGGGAACTGATTTGCGATTTAACCGTCAATGACTTCTTTCGCCTTCGACCGCTTCTCAAGGAGACAAGCTCCCGGGTCCATGTCGAGTCCCGCAGGGGGCTCCCCTTCTGGCTTGTCAAGCTGGAGAAAAGGCTGTTTTTCGGCGCAGGTCTTCTCATTTTTTTTATTGGCATGTACATTTTATCTTCGTTGATCTGGACCATCGATATTAAAGGGAACGACCGCTTGTCCGAAGAGCAGATTTTGCAGGCAGCCAAGCAGGAAGGGCTTTATCCGTTCCAATGGTCTTTTCGACTTGAAAAGTCGGACGTGCTGTCCAAGAAGCTGACGCAGAAGCTGCCTGGAGCAGCCTGGATCGGTGTGGAAAAGCAGGGAACGAAGATTACGATCCAGGTGGTGGAGACAACTATCCCCGAAAAGCAGGAGCTGCTCAGTCCCCGCCATCTTGTGGCCTCGGCCGATGCCGTTGTGACTGAAATTCTGGCCGATACCGGAAGGCCTGTCGTGAAACGGAATACGAAGGTCAAGAAAGGCGACGTTCTGATCTCCGGAATCTATGGGGATGAAGCTCATACACGCACGGTAGTGGCTAAGGGAATCGTTAAAGGTCTGGTCTGGCATGAATATATGATTGTCTCACCGATGCAGCAGAAAATGAAAACCTACACAGGGGAGAGTATTACCCGCTGGTATGGGGTAGCGTGGGGACGCGCTCTTCGGGTCAGCGGCTTTGGAAAGGTTCCCTATGATCAATTTGAGACCGAAAGACATCTAGAGCAGGCCTCCTGGCGTTCCCTGAAGATGCCGCTCGGCCGGATGAAGGAGACCATCCGGGAGGTCCGCGTGGATGAACAGACGCTCACGCAGCAGGAGGCAAGAGAGGCGGGACTGCTTCAGGCCAAAGCCGATTTATTGACCAAAGCAGGGGCGGGATCGAAGATCCGCGCCGAAAACATTTTGCATGAAAAGGCGGACAATGGTAAAGTTTATATGAAAGTGCTTTTTGAGGTGGAACAGTCGATCGTAGCTGAAAGACCGTTAGTTCATATACAAGGAGATTGAGCATTTTTGCCAAATGAAACCAAGATTATCAAAATCCCGCTCGCGAGCGCGGCGGAAGGACTTGCGCTCTTTGGACCGCAGGACAAATTTCTGAAACTGATCGAGCAGCAGACGGAAGCGGATATTATGTCCCGCGACGCCGAAATCATGATCTCCGGGCCTCTTGCCGAGGTAGAGTCCATGGAACAGCTTTTTACCGTGCTGCAGCAATTGTTCCGTGGAGGGTATACGCCATCGGAACGCGATATCATGTATGCGCTCGATTTGGCAAAGACGCTGCAGGCTGACCAGCTGCTGGATTTATTCAAAGCGGAGCTTACCTCCACATTCCGCGGCAAACCGATTCGCGTCAAGACGATAGGGCAGCGCCACTACGTGAAGATGATCAAGAAAATGGACGTCGTATTCGGCATCGGTCCTGCCGGGACAGGCAAAACGTATTTGGCGGTTGTGCTGGCGGTTGCGGCATTGAAGGAAGGCTCCGTCAAGCGGATCATATTGACCCGCCCGGCGGTAGAAGCCGGTGAGAACCTTGGCTTCCTGCCAGGCGATTTGCAGGAGAAGGTAGACCCTTATTTGCGCCCTCTCTATGACGCGCTGCATGACGTACTGGGTCCGGATCAAACGGTGAAAGCTTTTGAACGGGGCTTGATCGAGGTTGCGCCGCTTGCCTATATGCGCGGCCGTACGCTTGATGATTCATTCATAATTCTTGACGAAGCGCAGAACACGACTCCGGAACAGATGAAAATGTTTCTGACCCGGCTTGGTTTCGGCTCCAAAATGGTTGTGACCGGCGATGTCACGCAAATCGATTTGCCCCGCGGCAAACGTTCCGGACTTAATGAAGCACAGCGTATCTTGCAAAATATTGACGAGATAGGCTTCGTGCATTTCTCTGAACAGGATGTCGTCCGTCATTCGCTGGTTCAAAAAATCATTGTGGCTTACAACATGGATGCCGATAATCAGGGCTAAATGGCGTCAGGCCAGCATAGAACGTAGATTACCCGGGTGTACGGTTTTATCATACCCAGCATGGACGGCCCCGCAGTTGAAGCAACCCTATGGGGTGGTCGCAGCACGAGGGGGGACATAATACGTGCAGTTTTCATGGAGTGGTTGGAAGCAGAGCGCAGCGGTTCGATGGATCTTGCTGTTTTTATTTGTTTTGTTGTTTTATATCACTCTAGCTCCTTATTTGCTTCCCAAAACCTACGATATTCAAGAAGGCAAACGGATGGAACGTGACGTTGTAGCGCCTGCGCAAATCAAGGATGATAAGGCAAGGATCAAGGCGCAGGAGGAAGCAGCGGATCGCGTGGAACCGATTTATTCCATTGTCGCGATGCGCAGCGAGCAGCTGCTGGAGCAGATCTTTGCCCGTATGGAGCAGTTGAATCAGGATGATCAGGTTACGACGGATAATAAAGTGACCATCTACAGGACGGAAATTCCGCAGCTCTATAGCGATTATGTCGACGAGTTCGTACGCAGCAATACAGGCAAGGATGCCTATAACGACACCCTGCTGCAGGAGATGGCAACGACAGTCAAGAATCAGGAATACCGTATTCCGGAGGAAACGTACTACAAGCTGCCGCAGCTTACCGTTGTGCAGATTGCCGATATGCAGCAGGTGGGGCTTACCATCGTCCGCAAGCTGATGAGCGATCCGCTGCGGGAAGCGGAGACGGCCCGCACGAAGGTGGCGGAGCTTGTGAACGCAAGCTCGCTGAGCGAGCGCAAAACAAGGGAGATCGTTCAGGAGCTGGCTCGATTCGCCATTATGCCGAACAAATTTCTCGATAGCGAGGCAACGAGCGAAGCGAAGGTAGCGGCGAAAGAAAACACGCCGGAGGTCGTCATTAATCAAGGGGATATCATCGTCCATAAGGGAGAGATGGTCACCCAGGAGTTATACGACCGGCTCTCATCGTTCAATCTGCTGCAGGACAAAAAATCCTATTGGCCGCAGCTCGGCCTGCTGCTGCTTTCTTTGTTATTCCTTTTGTTTATTTACAGCTTTCTGGACAAATCATCGGGCCTTAATACCGCAAATGTGCGATACAATAATGCCCAGCTTGCGATGCTGCTGCTTATTTTTATCCTGAATTTGCTGATTATGCGGATCGTCGAGCTGACGCAGACCGATACCATTTCCTATGTCGGATATTTGGCGCCGACAGCAATGGGAGCGATGCTCATTACGCTGCTGCTGGATGTTCAGCTCGCGGTTGTCTGCTCGTTTCTGTTCGCTATTGCCGGCAGTATCTTATTCAACGTCGATTCCAACCGTATCTTTGATTTTAATTATGGATTTATGACAACGGTTGTCTCATTTGCCGCTATTTTTGCCATTCATCGGGCGAGCCAGCGGTCTACGATATTAAAGGCAGGCATTATGGTCAGCCTGTTCGGATCTGCTTCCGTGCTTGCGTTGATTCTGCTTGGGGGCGAGCTGCCGGAGAAGACGGAAATGGTCACCACGATTGCGTTTGCTTTTGCCGGAGGGCTGCTGACGGCGATTCTGGTTATCGGCTTGATGCCTTTTTTCGAGATTACCTTCGGCATCTTGTCCGCGCTTAAGCTTGTGGAGCTGTCGAATCCCAATCATCCGCTGCTGCGCAAGCTGCTGACGGAGACGCCGGGTACGTACCATCACAGCGTAATGGTCGGCAATCTGTCCGAAGCGGCTGCCGAAGCCATTGGCGCCAACGGACTGCTGTGCCGGGTCGGCTCCTATTATCATGATATCGGCAAGACCAAACGGCCCAGTTATTTTATCGAAAATCAGAGCAATATCGAGAATCCGCATGATTCCATCGATCCGAAGCTGAGCAAATCGATTATTATCGCGCATGCCCGCGATGGCGTGGAGATGCTGAAGAACCATAACATTCCCAAACCGATCCGGGATATTGCGGAGCAGCATCATGGAACGACGTTCCTGCAGTACTTTTACCACAAAGCATGGAAGCAGGCTGAAGCGGCCGGGGAAGAGACGGATTTCACCGAGGATGACTTCAGGTATCCCGGACCAAAGGCGCAATCGAAGGAAGCCGCCATTGTCGGCATCGCGGATTGCATCGAAGCCGCTGTCCGGAGTTTGCGGAGTCCTACCATGGAGCAGGTGGAATCGATGATCAACAAAATCATTAAAAACCGCCTGGATGACGGCCAGTTTAATGAATGCGATTTGACTCTCAAGGAGCTTGATCAAATCGCGCAGACTTTGAAGGAATCCGTTATCGGTATCTTCCATTCGCGGATCGAATATCCCGAAGACAGTAAACCAAAGGAGCGGCTGGCATGAGTTTGCGCTTGGAATGGAATAATGAACAGAATAAAGTTGAAATACCCGAAGCGTTTCTGGGACGCCTGGAGGAGCTGCTTCTGCTTGCCGCGGAAGCGGAAGGGCTGACAGAAGGCGAGGTAACTCTTTCATTTGTCGATGATGAAGAAATTCATCAGTTAAATCGGGAATACAGAGGCATCGACCGGCCGACGGATGTGTTGTCCTTTGCCATGCAGGAACATACCGACGAAGAGCTGGATATTATTTATGATGTTGAGGAAGAGGATGTTCCTTTGCCGCTGGACGGCATGCTTGGCGATATCATTATCTCCGCCGAGCGGGCGAAGCTGCAAAGTCTGGAGTACGGTCATTCGCTGGAGCGGGAGCTTGGGTTTCTGTTTGTGCATGGATTCCTGCATTTGATCGGTTATGATCATCAGGACGAACCGAGCGAGGCAATTATGACGAAAAAGCAGGAAGACGTCCTCCGGCAGGCTGGTCTGCACCGTTAATGCGCAGGTTCATTCAGAGCTGTAAATTTGCAGTGGCTGGCATCCGTCTGGCCCTGGACACGCAGCTTCACATGCGTATTCATATAATCGCCGCTCTTATTGCCACGGCAGCAGGCTTCATTTTCAGGATTACGCAAATGGAATGGGCTGTGCTGGTGCTTGTGATGGGGGTTGTCATTTGTGCCGAGATGCTGAACACTGCGATCGAGAGCGTCGTGGATCTGGCAAGCCCGGCGATTCACCCGCTGGCCAAAGCGGCGAAGGATACAGCTTCGGGGGCTGTACTGGTTGCGGCTATTGCGGCCGTCATTATCGGATTGATCATCTTCTGCCCGCATATATGGGATATGGTCTACCATTAGCTAAAGTGAAGAAGGAGGTAATGGGATGGAGGTATCAAATGAGCCGCTCTCCGCGGACTGGGAGCGGCTTCTGGAGCAGGCATTGGAAGCAAGGAGCCGCGCTTATATACCGTATTCCGGCTTTGCCGTAGGAGCGGCTCTGCTGGATAAGGACGGTAATGTATATCTGGGCTGCAATGTCGAAAATGCAGCCTACGGTCCGACGAATTGCGCGGAACGGACCGCATTGTTCCGGGCGATTGCCGACGGGCGGAGCCCAGGCGAGTTTACAGCGATTGCTGTTATTGGAGATACAATGCTTCCCATCACGCCCTGCGGGGTGTGCAGACAAGTGCTGGTTGAGCTTTGCAAGCCGGACATGCCCGTCATTATGGCAAACCTGACAGGCGGCCGATCTGTAATGACGGTCGAAGAGCTGCTGCCGGGAGCATTTTCGTTAAGGAAAGGCTAAGTTTGGAAGGGGATCGAATAGTCTATTATGAATCACACACCATCCGGTAAAAAAGAAAAATACCATTCCGGCTTCGTAGCGATTGTCGGCCGGCCGAACGTTGGAAAGTCGACGCTCATGAACGAAGTCATCGGCCAGAAAATCGCAATAATGTCGGACAAGCCGCAGACAACACGCAATAAAATTCATGGCGTATATACCAAAGACAATTCGCAAATTGTATTTCTCGATACGCCCGGAATACACAAGCCGCAGTCGAAGCTTGGAAATTATATGAATAAATCCGCTGTCGGCACCTTGGGCGAAGTGGACGCCGCAATGTTCCTGATTGATGCTTCCGAAGGTCTTGGGGGCGGAGACCGTTATATTATCGAGCAGCTTAAACTTGTCAAAACGCCGATTTTTCTGGTGATGAACAAAATCGATAAAATTCATCCCGAAGCGCTGCTGCCTCTGATCGCCACCTACAAGGAGCTGCATGATTTTGCCGAGATCATTCCGATCTCCGCGCTGCAGGGCAATAACATCGATACGCTGCTGAGTGTGCTGACCCGTTATCTGCCCGAAGGGCCGCAATATTACCCGGCAGATCAGGTGACGGATCATCCGGAGCAGTTCGTCTGCGCAGAGCTGATCCGGGAGAAAATCCTCCATCAAACTCGGGAAGAAGTGCCGCATTCCATCGCGGTGTCGATTGAGGATATGAAGGTGCAGGACAACGGGGTTGTCTACATCGGAGCAGTTATTTTCGTCGAGCGCGATTCGCAGAAGGGAATCGTCATTGGCAAGCAGGGTGCGCTGCTCAAGGAAGTGGGCAGGCTGGCAAGACGCGATATCGAGCTGCTGCTTGGCTCACGGGTGTTCCTGGAGCTGTGGGTCAAGGTCAAGAAGGATTGGCGCAATCAGGAACGAGTCCTGAAGGATCTGGGTTACAAAAACGAATAAAACGGCTTGTCCACATTTCCTGCCGTAGCGCATAATGCCCGTTATTTGTCTGGCATAGGACATCCCCATTCATCGCATCCTAACTGTTGAGAACCATTTCGGATAGAGCGGAAGGGATGATACGAATGCGAGACTTTTCGTGGAAGTATTTTGCGCTGACCGGGGATGTGGACGCTTTTCTGCTTTATAAAGACGTGGATCAATTGAGCAAATCCGATGAGCCGGGCGCTGATGAAGAAACGCAGCTGGTATCCGATATGGAGAGTGCTCCTTCCATATGATGCGTCTTTACATGCGAGTAAGGGGAGAACCGCGATGCAGTACCGGGTTGAAGGCATTGTCATCCGTAGTATGGATTATGGGGAAGGCGGCAAAATCATTACGATTCTTACTCCTTCCTACGGCAAAGCGGCAATTCTTGTCCGCGGCGCCAAAAAAGCGAAGAGCCGTCACGGGTCGCTGACTCAGCTGTTTACCCATGGGGAATATCTTTATTACCGCAATAGCGGGCTTGGTACGCTGACGCATGGTGAGATTATTGAATCTCACCATGTTTTGCGTGAAGGGCTGGAATTGACCGCCTATGCGGCTTATGCTGTCGAGCTGACAGACCGGACGACCAACGATGAAGATGCAAGCGGATACTTGTTTATGCAGCTCCTGGCTTGCCTGCGCGCTTTGGCCGACGGCAAAGACGGTCCAACGATTATTCAGTTATACGAGATGAAAATTCTTGAGGCATCCGGGTATGCTCCCATGTTCGATGAATGTGTATCCTGCGGGAATGTCGTAGGTCCGATGGTTCTTAGCGCCCGATCAGGCGGCGTTCTTTGCAACCGCTGCCGCTACAAGGATACTTCCGCAATGCCGCTCAGCGAGACCGCGCACAAATTGCTGAAGCTGTTCCGTAGAATGGATCTGACGCGGCTTGGGAATATCCAGGTCAAGGATGAAACAAAAGCCCAGCTTAAGCAGGCGATGCGGCTGCTAATCGACACCCATATTAATATTCCGCTCAAATCCCGTGCATTTCTTGATCAAATGGATAAATATCCCCTTTAACAGCTTGACATACCAGCGGTGAATAGCTAAGATATACTATTAGAATAGGAACGATGATGAAGAAAGTAGTCGATGGACAGTCGTCAGCGGCAGCGAACCAGGGACAGTGAAAGCCTGGGCGGACGAATCGGCGAAAGGCACTTCGGAGTTCGGATGAACGTGAAAAGCGGATTTCCTGTATGTGCCAACACACATTGGGAGATCAAGTAGGGTGGAACCGCGGGAGATCAGCTCTCGTCCCTATGTCTGAGCTTTGTCAGACATAGGGACGAGAGCTTTTTATATCGTTTTGGCCATGTCTGAATTTGAATAATAAAGGAGAGAGGTCGGCAGATGAATTTTCAAAACATGATTTTGACGCTTCAGCAGTTTTGGGCGGAGCAAAACTGTATTCTCGTTCAGCCTTATGACGTGGAGAAGGGTGCAGGCACCATGAATCCGATGACTTTTCTGCGCACAATCGGACCGGAGCCCTGGAATGTCGCTTATGTGGAGCCTTCCAGACGTCCTGCGGATGGCCGCTACGGCGAGAATCCGAACCGCCTCTATCAGCATCACCAGTTCCAGGTGATTCTCAAGCCCTCGCCCGACAATATTCAGGAGCTGTATCTCGAGAGCCTGAAGCGGCTTGGCGTTGATCCGCTTCATCATGATATCCGGTTTGTTGAGGACAACTGGGAAGCGCCGACGCTTGGCGCATGGGGACTTGGATGGGAAGTTTGGCTCGATGGTATGGAAATTACGCAGTTTACGTACTTCCAGCAGGTTGGCGGTATCGACGTGAATCCGGTCGCTGTGGAAATTACCTACGGGATGGAGCGTCTGGCTTCCTATATTCAGGATAAGGAAAATGTGTTTGATCTGGAATGGGTTGCAGGCGTTACGTACGGAGATGTATTTCTGCAGCCGGAATTCGAGCATTCCAAATATACGTTCGAAACCTCGGATGCCGCGATGCTTTTCTCGTTGTTCAATATGTACGAGGAAGAAGCGAAGAAAACGATGGAGCACAAGCTTGTTTTCCCGGCGTATGATTATGTGCTCAAATGCTCCCATGCATTCAATTTGCTGGATGCCCGCGGGGCAATCAGCGTGACGGAGCGCACAGGCTATATTATGCGGGTCCGCAATCTGGCGCGCGCCTGCGCAGCCACGTATCTGGAGGAGCGCGAGCGGCTCGGCTTCCCGCTATTGAAGAAAGAGGTGAGCGCGAATGGCTAAGGATTTGCTGCTGGAAATCGGGCTCGAAGAGGTTCCTGCACGTTTTGTACGGGGAGCGATGAACCAGCTGAAGGAAAAGACGGTCAAGTGGCTGGATACCGCCCGCATCGCCCATGGTGAGGTGGAAGCTTATGCCACGCCGCGCCGGATCGCCGTGCTGGTCCGGGATGTGGAAGAAAAGCAGGCGGATGTCAGCGAAGAAGTGAAAGGTCCTTCCCGTAAAATCGCACTCGACGACCAAGGGGCCTGGAGCAAAGCGGCTCTTGGATTTGCCCGCAGCCAGGGCGTTGAACCGGAGGCCTTCTATTTCAAGGAGCTTGGCGGAGTAGAGTATATCTATGCCAACAAAAGCAGCATCGGCACGGTTACCTTTGATGTTCTGCCAGAGGGCCTCACGAGCCTGATTACTTCCATGTCTTTTCCCAAAAACATGCGTTGGGGCAGCCACGAGCTGAAATTTGTCCGCCCGATCAAATGGCTTCTCGCCTTATTCGGGGAAACGGTCATACCAATTGAAATCACGGATGTTCAGAGCGGAACGATCACCAGAGGTCACCGCTTCCTGGGAGGAGAAACCTCAGTCACTTCCCCATCGTATTATGTGGAACGATTGCGCGAGCAGCAGGTCGTTGTCAATGCAGCTGAACGTGAACAGCTGATTCTGGATCAGATCCATGCGCTGGCTGCCGAAAAAAACTGGAAAATCGACGTGAAGGCAGATTTGCTGGAGGAAGTTGTGTTTCTTGTCGAATATCCGAATGTGCTGTTCGGAACCTTCGATGAAGCATTCCTGAAGATCCCGCAGGAGGTTCTGATTACTTCGATGCGTGAACATCAGCGTTATTTTCCGGTGCTGGATGAGCAGGGCAAACTGCTTCCTTTCTTCGTTACCGTCCGCAATGGCGATCGTACCTCTATCGAGCAGGTAGCCAAAGGCAATGAAAAGGTTCTAAGAGCGCGTCTGTCCGACGCCAGATTCTTCTATGCCGAAGATCAGAAGATTCCAATCTCCGATTCTCTGCAAAAGCTTGCGAAGATTGTTTACCACGAGGAGCTGGGAATGGTATCGGATAAGGTTGGCCGCATTCAGGCAACGGCGGCCAAGCTGGCAAGCGCCCTTGATCTTGATCCGCAGACCGTGGACGACATTGCGCGCACTGCGGAGATCTGCAAGTTTGATTTGGTCACTCAGATGGTATACGAGTTTCCGGAGCTGCAGGGTGTGATGGGTGAGGATTATGCCCGCAAGGCAGGGGAGCGGGAGGCGGTTGCAGTCGCCATCAATGAACATTACCAGCCGCGTTTTGCCGGTGACCGTGCCCCAGGCTCCCTGATAGGTGCGATTGTGAGCCTGGCTGACAAAATCGACACGATTGTCGGCTGCTTCTCCATCGGCATTATTCCCACAGGATCCCAGGATCCCTATGCTCTGCGCCGCCAGGCAGCGGGCATTATCCAGATTATTCTGGCGCATGGATTGAAGCTGCCCCTGGACGGATTATTCGATCTCTCGTTGGAGGTGCACAGCGGGAAGCCAATGAAACGCGAAGCCGCAGATATTCGAAAAGACCTTTATGAGTTCTTCGCGCTGCGGGTGAAAAATGTGCTCTCCGAGCAGGGCATCCGTTATGATGTTGTCGATGCGGTTATGGCTGCAGGGTATAATGATTTGCGCCAGACGGTCAACAGAGCCGCTGCTGTGACAGCCTTCGCTGCCGGCGAGCGGCGTGATGAATTCAAGCTGGCGGTCGATGCTCTGAACAGGGTGAGCAACCTTGCCTCTAAAGCTGCGTCTAAGGATGTGGCGCCTTCCCTCTTTGCGGATGAAGCTGAAGGTGAATTGCACGCCGCATGGCAGGCCGTAAGCGAAAGCATTGCGGAATGTATTAATAATGATGATGCTGCAGGTGCGATCGCCAAGCTCGCGGGATTAAAGGAACCGATCACTGCGTACTTTGACCGCGTTATGGTTATGGCTGAAGATGAAGCCGTCCGTGCAAACCGCTTGGCGCTATTGGCTCTTATCGCCGACGGAGCGGGTACAGTTGCAGATTTATCCAGACTTGTTTGGTAATAAACGGTGGCTCGGCCTGCACAGCCATCATATTCATTAGCATTTAAGGAGGGGACCAACATGACAACCGGGCTTCATCCTGATGTGATTATTTATGTGGTTTCGGATTCCGCCGGCGATACCGGCGAACTGGTTGTGCGTGCGGCGGTTGCCCAGTTCCATCCCATTTACGCGGATATACGCCGGGCCCCTTTTGTTCAGGATGAGTCCGCTGTAGAACGGATGGTGCTGCAGGCCAAAGAGCATAATGCGATTATTTTGTACACGCTTGTGATTCCTAAGCTTCGTGACGTGCTGAGCAAGTTTTCGCTGGAGCATTCCGTCGTGGCGATTGATCTGCTGGGTTCGCTGATCGGCAGCCTGGAGCTGAAGACCAACCGTCCCTCCCGCAAGGAGCCGGGGCTGAATCATGTGCTGGACGAGGATTATTTCCGCAAGGTGGAGGCTGTTGAGTTCGCCGTCAAGTATGACGATATGCGCGACACGACCGGGATTATCAAGGCGGACATCGTGCTTGTCGGCGTTTCCCGAACCTCCAAAACTCCGCTGTCGATGTACCTGGCACACAAGAAATTCAAAGTAGCCAACGTGCCGCTGATGCCGGAGCTCAAGCCGCCCGACGAGCTGTTTCGGATCCCCAAGGGGAAAATAGTGGGACTGACGATTGATGTCCATTATTTGAACGTCATCCGCAAGGAACGCCTTAAGGCTCTTGGCTTGCCGGATAGTGCGGCGTATGCGACGACAGCACGAATTGAGCAGGAGCTTGCTTACGCTGCGGATATTATGAAGCGAATCGGCTGCGTGGTAATCGATGTTTCGCATCGGGCGGTGGAGGAAACGGCAAGTTTAATCATGGAATGTATTCCTTCCAGCTGATTTTTCTTGCAGGATTCTTTTATCTTTTGCCGTATATAACATAGTACAGAATTATTCCAGGGATGCGGTGATGCATAAACGTGGCGAATACCCCTACAATTGTGGTGGATGCCGATGCCTGCCCGGTCAAGCGCGAAATCGTCGAGGTAGCGCGGAATATGTCCGTTCCCGTGCTGATGGTTGCTTCGTACGACCATCGTCTGGAGCCGGGGGCAGGCATTCAGATTGTTCAGGTGGATAAAGGCGATCAATCTGTCGATTTGTATATCGCCAATCATGTCGCACGGGGAGATATCGTCGTTACGCAGGACTTCGGGCTTGCGACGATCGTGCTGGCCAAAGGGGCAATTGCGCTGTCGAATCGGGGGCAGCAGTATGATGACAGCAATATTGATTATCTCATGGAGCGCAGACATGAGCTTGCGAAGCGTCGAAGAAGCGGCGGCAAGACCAAAGGGCCGAAGGCCATGACAAGCGAGGATCGGATCCGTTTTCAGCAAAAGCTGACAAAAGTTTTACGAACCCGGCAGGAGAATGGTGAATCTTAGCGAATATTTAAACATGTTTAGGATGAAGGTGGGGATATATGGCGTTCGCTAAAATACCTGATTCCGTCATAGAAGCGGTGCTGCGGCATCACGATATCGTCGAGACGGTTGGGAAATACGTTAACCTCTCAAAACAAGGCAAATATATGAAAGGGTTATGCCCTTTTCATTCAGAGAAGACCCCTTCGTTCACCGTTACGCCCGAGAAACAGATTTTCTACTGCTACGGGTGCGGCAAAGGCGGCAATGCTGTAAAATTCATCGAGGAAATCGAAAACTATTCGTTTCCTGAAGCGGTCCGCGTTATGGCGGAGGAGGCCGGTATCCCGGTAACGTGGACAGGGAATTCCGACGGTTTCGACTCAGTCGAATCGGGTGAACGGGATAAGCTGATTGAAGCGCATGAGCTTACCGGAAAGCTTTATCATTACCTGCTGATGAATACGTCTCATGGCCAGCCCGCTTTGGAGTATTTGCGCTCGCGCGGAGTAACGGACAAGCAGATCGACCAATTCCTGATCGGTTACGCGCCGCCGGAATGGGATACCTTGGTGCGTTTTCTGGACAAGCGGGAATTCAAACTGGATCTGATGGAAAAGGGCGGCCTCCTGATTGCCAAGCAGGATGGAAGCGGATATATCGACCGGTTTCGGGACCGGATTATGTTTCCAATCCGTAATGGCGAAGGCAAGGCAATTGCGCTGGCAGGGCGGATACTTGGCGAAGGGCAGCCCAAATACCTGAATTCGCCCGAAACCATGCTGTTCAACAAAAGCCGCAGCCTGTACAATTTCAATCAATCCAGGGCGGCCATGCGGAAGAGCCGGCGCGCCGTATTGTTCGAAGGCTACATGGATGTGGTCAAAGCATGGACCGCCGGAGTCAATAACGGTGTGGCCACGATGGGTACTTCTCTGACAGAGAGCCATGCCATGATTCTTCAGCGGAATGTGGATGATGTACTGCTTTGTTACGACGGCGACAGCGCCGGACAAGCTGCAGTCGTGAAGACCATTCCACTGCTGGAAAAGGCAGGTCTGCGCGTGCAGGTGGCCATGCTGCCCAAAGGCATGGACCCCGATGAGTTTATTGAAAAGAACGGGGCGCAGGCATTTATCAGGGAGACGATTGAACACCCCGTTTCCGTCACGAAATTTAAACTAATATATGCGAAGAAAAACCATATACTCCTAGAAGAAGAAGGACAGAAGAACTATATGCTCGAAGCTGTCGGCATTATTGCCGAGCTTGATTCTCCCACCGAGCGTGAGTTTTATCTAAAAGATCTGTCCCGTGAATTCGATATATCTTTAGAGGCGCTCAAACAAGACTGCTTCCAGCATAGACAGCAGCACCAGAAATTGAAGCCGCAAAGGGATAATAACGACAATTCGTGGAATAATGGTAGGAATGAAATCCGTCGTATGCCTTCTTCGCCGCCTGTGCTGCCTGCCTATCAGGTAGCGGAACGCAGACTTCTGGCCCGCATGCTGCAGGACAGTGAAACGGCGCAAACGGTGCACGGCCAGCTCGGAGAAGCATTTAACGTTGAGGATCACGCAGCGCTTGCTGCTTACTTATATGCTTATTATGCACAAGGTCATGATCCGGATATTAGCCGATTTATCGCTTCGCTTCAGGACGACCGTCTTGAGAGGACGGCCGCTTCAATCTTAATGATGGACGATGATTTTCCGTTCGACGAGCAGCTGCTCGCTCACTATATTATGGAAATTCTCAAAGTGCCCAGATTTCGTGGAATCGAGCATAAGAAAGAGGAAATGGTGCAGGCGGAACGATCCGGCGACATGTTGTTGGCGGCTCGAATTGCAAGTGAGATTATAGCCCTAGAGAGACAGCTTAAAGGACAGTAGGATGATCGTTTCTAGGGAGGAGGGAGTCGGAATATGGCGAATGATCAACATACTGAATTGGATATCGAACAGAAGCTGGAGATTGTCAAAGAGCAGCTGATTGAACACGGTAAAAAAAGATCCTCCTTAACCTATAAAGAGATCATGGAGAAGCTTTCACCGTTTGATCAGGATCCGGAGCAAATTGATGAATTTTTCGAACAGCTCGATGATATCGGAATTGAAGTGTTGAATGAGAATGATGATCTTCCAACAAGCAGAGAACGTGAAGATCAGGAGAGAGAACCGGATGAATTTAATTTTGACGATGATCTGGCGCTCCCGCCCGGTATCAAAATCAATGACCCCGTCCGGATGTACTTGAAGGAGATCGGACGAGTTCCGCTTTTGTCCGCGGATGATGAGGTTGAGCTGGCCAAACGGATCGAGAATGGCGATGAGGAAGCAAAACGCAGGCTTGCCGAGGCCAACCTCCGGCTCGTAGTCAGTATTGCCAAGCGGTATGTGGGACGCGGAATGCTATTTCTCGACCTGATTCAGGAAGGGAATATGGGCCTGATCAAAGCCGTTGAAAAGTTTGATCATACCAAGGGCTACAAATTCAGCACGTACGCAACCTGGTGGATTCGCCAAGCGATAACAAGAGCCATCGCCGACCAGGCCAGAACAATCCGGATTCCGGTTCATATGGTGGAGACGATCAACAAGCTGGTAAGGGTCTCCCGTCAGCTTCTGCAGGAGCTCGGCCGTGAGCCAAGTCCAGAGGAAATAGCGGCGGAGATGGATCTCAGTACGGAGAAGGTCCGGGAAATTATGAAAATTGCCCAGGAGCCGGTATCGCTGGAGACGCCGATCGGTGAAGAAGACGATTCCCATCTGGGAGATTTTATCGAGGACCAGGAAGCACTTGCACCGGCGGATGCGGCCGCATACGAGCTGCTCAAGGAGCAATTGGAAGATGTGCTGGATACATTGACCGAACGCGAGGAGAATGTGCTCCGTCTGCGTTTTGGACTGGATGATGGACGGACCCGGACCCTTGAGGAAGTGGGCAAGGTGTTTGGCGTCACGCGGGAGCGGATTCGTCAGATCGAAGCCAAAGCGCTGCGCAAGCTGAGACATCCGAGCCGCAGCAAGCGGTTGAAGGATTTTCTCGAATAAGGATGAAGACGAGGACCTTTCTGCTGCGGCAGCAAAGGTCTTTTTTTCTTAAGAATTACCGCATCATGATGAACTCGCGACAGGTTTGAGAAATTGCTGCCCGAAAGGAGCGAGGATCAACATGGATCAGGAGCGCCGCAAAACGATTGTAAAAGAAATTGAACACTGGCAGCGAAGCAAGCTGCTCCCGGAGCAATATTGCGATTTCCTGCTTAATTTATATGTGGAAGAGGGAGCGGCCCGCACGCCTTCGACAATTACCGGTAAAGCGGCCCAGGCGGTATCCAAGGCTTCATGGAAGCAATGGTTCCTTACATTTGGAATTTTTTCCTTGATTTGTTTTGTTGTTCTTTATTTTAGCTTTTTTCATCCTTTATTGCAAATTGGCATATCCTTGTCGGCAGTGCTTGTTCTTCTTCTGTATGGCCAGCGTTATCGCCGGAAAAATGAATCCGCCGGCTTGGGACTCATCGGAATAGGCATGCTGCTGATGCTCGGCGCCGGGATCTATATGCTGCAGCTGCATGAGCTGCAAGCCTGGGGCTGGAAGGCGGGGTTGCTTGCTTTCTGCTCGCTTGTATGGATCGTTTTTGGGATTGGCGTGCGAATTCCGCTCCTTCATCTATGCGGCTGGGTCGCTTCTTTTCTCGTTTATGCCTGGCTGCTCTCCAATACTTTCGATTCTCCAAAATGGTATGAAATTCAGCTTTTCTGGCTTCCGGCGTCATTTGTATTCGGTTGGTGCAGCTGGTTTTTTCATCGCTGGTCAAGGCCCGTGGCGGCTATTTTATTTGTGGCGGGAGCACTTATCTGGTTTATGCCGGAATTGTATTCCGCCGTATTTGCCAAGGAACAAATTTGGCTGCAGCTGCAGCTTATCACCAAAATCATTGCAGGGGGCTTGCTCCTCTTCAGCTTAAGAAAACAGTGGATTGCGTGGGTTGCTTAACATGATAAAATTATCCAAACGACTGCAAACGATAGCAGATCGTGTCAGCGCGGACGCTCGGGCAGCCGATATCGGCTCTGACCATGCCCTCCTTCCGGTATATCTGGTGCAGAGCGGCAAATGCCCGTCGGCAATTGCCGGGGAACTGAATACCGGACCATTTCTGGCGGCGCAGAAGGGTGCTGCTGAAGCCGGATTGACCGGGGCAATCGATGTCCGTCAAGGAGACGGGTTGTCGGTCCTCTTGCCGGGAGAAGCGGATACAGTCATCCTTGCGGGCATGGGAGGAAGCCTGATGTCCGATATTCTGGAAGCGGGCTGGAGAGATGGCCGCCTGGACGGCGTGCGGGAGCTGGTTCTTCAGCCGAATGTGGGAGAGGATCTGGTGCGCCGCTGGCTCGTACGCCGCGATTATGTTCTTCAGAGTGAGACGATAATGGAAGAAGACGGCCGTATTTATGAAATACTGTATGCCCTCGCCGGTGAGAATAAAGAGGCGGCAGAGGCGTGGAACACCCGCTTGTACGATGCTTCTGAGCTTCCTCTTCAAATGTCTGCAGGCTATCGCAGTGAATGGCTGTACCGGATGGGACCGTATTTGCTGCAAGAAGGCGATGAACTCTTGAAGAAGAAGTGGCGGATGGAGCTTGGAAAGCTCGAGCGGATCCGTAATCAGCTGGCTTTGTCGACGCTCAGCGAATCCAGGGAGAAAGAAGCGGCTCTTGGAGATGAAATGCAGCAAATGGAGGAGGTGCTTCAATGTTTGCCCATGGTCAAACCGTAATACAATTAATGGAGCAGCTGGCACCCAAGCATTTGGCCGTCGAGAATGATAAAATCGGCCTGCAGCTGGGTACGCTGCAGAAGGAAATAAGCAAGGTGCTGGTTGCTCTTGACGTGACCGATGAGGTGGTTGATGAGGCAATCGCCTCAGGCGCCGGGTTGATCATTGCCCATCATGCCATCATATATAGACCGCTGGCGAAGCTTGACACCTCAACGCCGGCCGGCAGACTTTATGAGAAGCTGATCAAGCATGATATTGCCGTGTATATCGCTCATACCAATCTTGATTCGGCTGAAGGCGGCATCAATGACTGGATGGCCGATCTGGTTGGTATTGCCCAAGAGGGCAGAGCAAGTCTGGAAATTGTCCATACCGACAAGCTGTTTAAGCTTGTTGTTTTTGTCCCTGCACCGCATGAGGATGCCGTTCTGCAGGCGATCTGGAACGCGGGAGCCGGAGAGACGGGAAATTACAGCTGCAGCAGCTTTAAGGTGGAAGGGACGGGAACTTTCCTGCCTGGAGCGCAGGCGCAGCCCTTCATAGGAAAGCATGGCCAGCTCGAGCAGGTACCTGAAGTAAGAGTGGAGACAATTGTTCCGCAAAGCCTGCAGCGGAAGGTTGTTCAGGCGATGATTAAAGCGCATCCGTACGAGGAGGTCGCTTATGACCTGTATCCGCTTGAAATCAATGGGCCTTCTTATGGACTGGGACGTGTCGGGAAGCTGCCGGAACCTGTAAAGCTGATTGAACTCGCTGAGCTGGTTAAACAGGTGTTTGATGTGCCTGCGGTCAGAGTGGTGGGCGATCCGGATACGGTTGTCCGCAAAGCGGCTGTTCTTGGCGGCTCCGGGGGCAGATATGTGAAACACGCCCAGTTCGCCGGAGCGGATGTGCTTATTACTGGAGATATTGATTATCATACTGCTCATGACGCTCTGGTGGCAGGCCTGTGCATTATTGATCCGGGACATAATATTGAGAAAATCATGAAGCCGAGGGTGGCGCAGTGGCTGACCCATGAGCTGATTAAACGTAAATATAAAACGGTCGCGGCCGCCTCCCAGGTAGAGACGGAACCTTTCCGGTTCATTTAAATTTAAAACTTTACCTCCAGGCTTGGAGCAGGAAACTCGGATTATCAAGAAATTTTGAAGAAATATGAAAACATGGAGCCGTTTTCGCCTTGAGCTTTTGACCGCTTCTTAGTATACTAGCTAGATGACGGAAAGTTTGACAGACAATCGCTGGCAGCTGTGAGGCTGCGAGAGGAAAGTCCGGGCTCCGTAGGGCGAAGATGCTGGATAACGTCCAGTCGGCGCGAGCCGAAGGATAGTGCCACAGAAATGGACCGCCGATGGCTGGCTTTGCGTCAGCACAGGCAAGGGTGGAACCGTGGTGTAAGAGACCACGAGGACCGTTGGTGACAACGGTGCTGGTAAACCCCATCTGGAGCAAGACCGAGAGAACGCGGCAGTACAAGCTTGCACCTGCTTTTGCAGAGGCATCTCATACTGCACCCTTGCCCGGGGAGCGTTCGGGTTGGTTGCTTGAGCCGATCAGCAATGGTAGGCCTAGATAGATGATTGTCGCTTCGAAAGTGGGAGGGTCGTTCCCGTTTGGACCACATGGAGTACAGAACCCGGCTTACGGCAAGCTTTCCGCAACGATTCAAATCCACCATTAAAATTAAAAACTGTTCCTTTTGCACCTTTGTCTTTCAAGGAGCAATCGGAACAGTTTTTTCGTTTGATGCTTATTTTTTGGCAGCTGTCAGATGGGACTCGTATTTGCTCTTGATCTTCGCAAGCCGCTGTTCCACCTGCTGCTCAAACTGCTGCAGCGATAACTTCGATTGATTCGCCATTTCCAATGCCTGGACGATATCGATCTGTCCATAGCCGAAGTAATTGTCTTTGCCTTTGTCACCCAGGTCGGTTGCGGATTTGCGCATGATATCCATCACCTCGACATTGGTCAGATCGGGATTGATGGAGCGGATCAGACCCGCCAATGCGGCAACATGGGGACTGGCCATCGATGTTCCTGACAGTGCTGCATACTGACTGCCGGGATACGTGCTCGCGATGCTTGCTCCCGGTGCTGCAACATCGATGTAATCGCCAAAGTTGGAGAAGGACGACCGGGAACCGTCGGCATCCGTGGAAGCCACGCCGAACACCTCCGGGTAAGCCGCAGGATATCCCGGACGATCGGTATTATCATTGCCGCTTGCCGCGACCAGAACCACATCATGGTCATAGGCATATTTGACGGCATCATGGAGGAATTCCGCCTCAGCATAGTTGCCAAGGCTCATATTGATGACTTTGGCCCCGTTGTCCGTCGCCCAGATGATTCCCTGCGCCACCGTATAGGTAGAGCCGGCTCCGCTGGAATCCAGAACCTTGACAGGCATTAATTTGTTATACCAGGATAAGCCGGCTACGCCTTCGCCGTTATTCACGTTGGCGGCAATAATGCCGGCAACATGCGTACCGTGTCCGACATCGTCTTCAGGCGGATCATCTTCGCTGACGAGATTGATGCCATCCACCGTTTTCCCCTGAAGATCGGGATGATCGGCTTGAACGCCGGTATCCAATATGGCGACGAGCACACGCTCGCTGCCTTTGGAGAGCGTCCAGCCTTTCTCCGTTTCAATCGATGGTAAATTCCACTGATACTGCGAGTACAGCGCATCGTTAGGAATGATTGGCGCAATTTCGTTGGTCATATACAAGTAATGGGGTTCGACATACTCCGGCTGCCATGTTCTTTTAAAATACTCCATCATGCTTTCGGCATCCATTAGTTTGGAACGGAAAATAAAGGTATGGGCCAGTTTTTTTACTGAAATGGCACCAATATCCGTTTTCATCCGATCCAAATCATGCCTCGTGGGCGGATGACTGAATTTCACGACGACTTCATTAATATGATAATGACTGGCGTTGCCATTATCCTCACCCTGCTCAACCGTCATATCGGTAGTCGTATTGGGAATAACGGACTCGATCTTGTAATGCCCCTCCGCCGGATAAGGCACAATTCTTAAATTGCGTTTCTGATGCCGCTCGACCTCTGTGATGACATCCTGGAGTATGACGCCGATAATGCCGTCGCCCCGGCGGCGATGGTCCGGTACGGCTACGATGGCATAGCGGTGTCCATGCAGCTTCAGGGATGTGGATGTATAATCCTTGCCCTGCCGGAGACTGGCCTTGGCGGCTGCCAAATGCGTTTGAAGCATTTTGTTTGCATCCTGCGGTTTTTTGCCATGGGTCATCGTTTTACCGTTGTGAATCCAGACGAGATACACCATTTGCTTGTGCTTCTTCATCATGTCTGCCATATTGACGGGACCCGGGTCTCCAATTGAATGGCTCATCATCATTTTATGGAGGTTCCTTGAACATTCCCTGGTGCACATTAAAGCCGTTGCTTCCATATCCCGGTTTATGGTTTTCATCTTGATCGCATGCTCCCGTGATGCGGACGTTGCTTTCACCGGAGCCTGAATTTTGCCGGGCTGCTGTTTAGGCGCACCGAACCAGGGGGATAAAGGAATTAATAATGCCGCGGCGGCAAGCACCGCGAACCAGCCGATCCATTTGCGTCGCATATTAATGGCTGCCTCCTCGAATTTGCTGTATTCACGAGCCTCAATGAAGCTCCCTGCCTTTAGAATTCGGTGGAATGAATGAAAATATACGGTCGAGGACGTCAAACGGCAGTACCATCTGCATGCATTTTGTGGTACGATGTTGATGGTCTAAGTATTGTTTTGGAGAACGAAAGGGGATCTACCGATCATGCCATCGACAAACGTGAAATCGCTGAGCGAATCGACAAGGGACAAGTTAAAACTCGCCATCGGTCAATTGGAGCTGTTCCTTAACCAGCATGCGCTTCCGCAGCTTGCAAGTGAAGATCAGGATAACGAAGCGGAGCTTTTCTATAAAGGATTGCTGTCTGACCTAAGGCATTTGCTTGTTTTTTCGGAAGTAGCTTACGAGAAACTGGGAGTTGCTCTCAGACGGCCGAATTTTGATGATGATTTTGCCGCACGGGTTCTTTATGAAGTGTACCACCAATGCGTAAACGCATTTTTCTACCCTAAAAATGAATGTTATTCCGAAGACGGACGTTATGCCTATACGGGCCAGGATGCGATCCGATTCCGCAAGAAACCGGTTCGCGATGCCCGCGACACCGTGCTTTCGGTATCGAAGGTGTATGAGGAGCTCCGTGACGACTTGTCTTATTATGAGAGCGACTACATGACCCAGCGCCGTATGCAAGGGCAAAAATAAGGCAGGCATAAGTCACCCCCGGTGCGGGCAAATTGATACCGGGGGTGATTTTTATGCCAAAAGGCGTAAGCTGCAGCGTTGCAAACTGTTCCTTCTGGGGGCAGGGCAACCAATGCAATGCCGATCAAATCATGATCGACATCGACAGTCATGCACACACCAATCTTGATTCCGAATTTGCCGGAGAACATTTTCAGGCAAGCCACCAAGATAATGCCACCGAATCGGCGTCCACCTGCTGCCACACATTCAAACCAAAGGAGTGAGGCTAAGCTATGGAACAACATTCGGAGCATGAATCGCATGATGAGAGCCATAAACATCATAGTTACGGACATGATCATCATCCTTACAATGAGGAAATGTCCGCAGAGCTTGCTGTACCTCCACAGGCTTATCAGACGGATCACACGAAGGAGCATGTCGAAGAAGCAGTTGAGCAAACACGTTCAGCAGGCCAAGCCGCAGGCTGGGCAGCTCTTGTTCTATCCGTATTATCCTGGTTTGTGTGGCCTTTGCTTCTTGGAGCTACAGGAATTGTCGTCGGTTTTATCGCCTACCGGCAGGATGCCAGAGGTCTTGGCCTGTGGTCCATGATTCTCGGACTGATTTCTGTTATTGCTTATCTGGTGATTATCCCGCTTTATTATTCCATTACCTAAATGATTCAGGACCGGCGAAATTGGATTCGCCGGTTTTTACATATCTTGTAATTTTAATACGGCATAGGACTATTGTCTTACTGGCGATTCTTTCTGAAACCATGTAAAATAGATGCAAAAGCTGTCATTTTATGCAATGTACCCAACTGGAGGCCAATGATGAGCATAGATCCGCGTATTATGAAAACACTGCTCCAGCTGCAATGGATGCCTAGTCTTGATTTTACGGGAAGCAGCAGTCCCAATATCCTATCCCCTGGCAGTCAGGAAGACCCTTCCTTGTTCGATACGCTATTATCCCAAATGCTGTCCGGGAGCGGCAGTTCCTTGCAGGAGGATTCAGGATTGCAGGCATTAAACGATGAACTGGCTTCCATAACGACTTTATTCAAACAGCCGCTGCCTTTCTATAATGAACCGGATCTGTCCATGGATAACCCGACTCCAACATTATTTGATCCCTATATAAACGAAGCCTCGGCCAAATACGGGGTTGACCCTTCGCTTGTCAAAGCTGTTATTGATACAGAGTCCGCCTTCAATCCGAATTCCGTGTCCAGCGCCGGCGCGAAAGGCCTTATGCAGCTGATGGATGGAACTGCCCGCGGGCTGGGAGTTGAGAATTCATTTGACCCTCAGCAAAATATCGAGGGCGGCACACGTTATCTCGCTTATCTGCTGGGAAAATACGGCGGCAGCGAGCAGGCGGCTTTGGCAGCGTATAATGCCGGTCCCGGACGTGTCGACCGCGCCGGTATTGCAAGCAATGAGGATTTTGCGCAGAAGCTTGGCGCTCTGCCTGCGGAGACACAGCGTTATGTGGGCAAGGTATTGGCGGCTTTGGAACAATACAGCCCGTCCAATTTCTAATTGAAGCCGAAGATCTTAAGCCTTGAATAGATCGCGAAGAATATCGTGCGCAGAATTTCGCGCCGGCATTCTATCGTTGATCTTTTTATTTTGTGCATATGAAGAAAGGAGAGTGGAGCATGTATTATTTTGACCACTGCGCTTCCACCCCGCCGCATGAGGAAGTGATTCGTACAATGGCCGAGGTGATGGCGAAGCATTATGCCAACCCTTCATCCCTGCACCGGAGCGGTGTGGAAGCCGGCCATTTGCTGGAGCGGTCCAGGAGCGCCATTGCCGGATTATTTGGAACAGAGGCGATGGAATGGGTTTTTACCTCGGGCGGGACGGAGAGCAACAATCTGGCTATTCAAGGCGCAGCCAGAGCGAATGCGCATAAGGGCAAGCATATTATTACAACAGCCATCGAGCATCCATCTGTTTATGAAACCTGCAAGCAGCTGGAGCGTGAAGGATTCCGGATCAGCTTCCTGCCTGTTTCAAGGAACGGGATTGTGAGCCTTGAAGACGTGGAAGCTCATTTAACCGACGAGACGATACTTGTTACCATTATGCATGTGAATAATGAGGTCGGCTCCATTCAGCCGGTCCACCAAATCGGCCGGATGCTCAAAGATCGGCGCCGCGGGATTGTTTTTCATGTGGATGGGGTTCAAAGCGTGGGCAAGCTGCCCATCGATCTGCGGAGCGATAGCATTGATTTGTTCAGCGCTTCCGCGCATAAAGTGAGAGGGCCAAGAGGCGCAGGCCTTTTATATATACGGAGTGGCGTCAAGCTGCATGCTCTGCTTGCAGGCGGGGATCAGGAATTCGGGATGCGCTCAGGCACGGAGAATGTGGCGGCCATTGTTGCATCTGCCAAAGCGTTTCGCATGGCTATGGAGAGCCAGCCGGAACGGTATGAGCGGATGACAGCCTTGAGGCGACTGCTAACAGAAGCAATCGCTCAAATTCCGGAGCTTGTTCTCAATGGAGGGGAGCAGGAGGATATGGCCCCGCATATTGTCAGCTTCTCTTATCCCGGAATGAAGCCGGAGGTATTTATTCATTTGCTGGAGAAGCATAAAATCGCGGCGTCGACCAAATCGGCATGCTCGTCCAAAGACAATAAGCCAAGCCGTGTGCTGGAAGCCATGGGAGTGGGCCAGGCGAGAGCATCGAGCGGCATTCGCGTGAGCTTCGGCGATGAGCATGGTAATCGTGAACTCGAATGGCTTTGCAGCATGCTAGAGACGGTTGTGAAGAAGTTGAAGCCGCTGGAGAGGAAGGAAATACGTTCATGACACCAGACATCATCCTGATTCGCTTCGGCGAGCATACGATAAAAGGACGCAACCGGAGCCAGTTTGAGAAACGCATGCTCCAGCAGGTGAGAGGCGTGCTCGCTCCCTACAGCAGGGCAGCGATCACCCGCAGCTACGGGCGGATTTACGTTGCCTTGAATGGAGAGCCATATGCTGCCATAGCTGAACGGTTGAAGGATATATTCGGTATCGGTTCCTTCAGTCCGGTCAGACGGGTCGAAAATATATTGGAAACCATCCAGGCGGCATCGCTTGACGCCATGCTTTCTCTTTCCCGGGAACCCGCCACATTCAAGGTGTCGGTACGCCGCGTGGAGAAATCCTTTCCGCATGATTCCCAGCAGATGAACCAGCTGGTAGGGGCTCATGTGCTGAGGGCCATGCCGCGCCTCAAGGTTAACGTCAGGGAACCGGAGGTGGAGCTTCGCGTCGAAATCCAGCCCGAGGGCACTTATATTTTCAGCGAGGTTGTGGAAGCTGCCGGCGGTTATCCATTTGCCAGCAACGGCAAAGCCATGCTGCTGCTCTCAGGCGGTATTGACAGCCCGGTCGCAGGTTATTTATCCATGCGCAAGGGGCTGGAAATCGAAGCGGTTCATTTTCACAGCTATCCCTTTACGAGCGAGCAGGCCAAGGAAAAAGTAATTGAGCTGACGAGACGGTTATCCCATTACAGCGGTGCTCCGATAAAGCTGCATCTCGTCTCGTTCACAGAGATCCAGACGGCATTCGCCCAGGCCAAGCAGGATAATCTCATTATCACGCTTATGCGCCGTTCGATGCTTCGCATCGCCCAAATGCTCGCCGTTCAGTCGGGCGCACTCGGAATTGTTACCGGCGACAGCCTGGGCCAGGTGGCCAGCCAGACGCTGAGCAGCATGAATGTAATCGGACGAAGCGCCGAACTTCCGCTGCTGCGTCCGCTTATTATGATGGACAAAGAAGATATTATCCGGATCGCGAAGCGAATCGGCACGTATGAGACCTCGATTCTTCCCTTTGAGGATTGCTGCACCTTGTTTCTGCCGAAATCACCGAGCACCAATCCAAATTTAAATGTAGTCAGCAAGGTGGAGTCTTTTGTACCGGAGCTTGAGGAGATGATTGCGCAGGCGGTTTCGGAGGTGGAGACGCTGGAGATATCGCCGGATGACAAGCTTGGGGCGCAGGCCGCCGGCGACGACGATTGGTTTTAAGCGGGATCGCATATAAAGAAAAAGCAGGGAGCCCGGTCAAGCTTGGGCTTCCCTGCTTTTTTCATTGGAAATTTTGCGGCTTCTTGCAGTGTTTTTCCAAAGGCCTGCGACGATGATGACGACCACGACCAATATGAGGAAGGACCATTCGAACAGCGCGCTGCTCTCAAACACCTGGCTGATCTTGGTTTCATGCGTGATCATTTTTGCTGCTGTGTAGGCGAGAACGCCTGAGCCCAGATAGATGATCCATGGAAACCGTTCGATGATTTTGATAAACAGGGTGCTTCCCCAAACAACCACCGGAACACTGATTAAAAGGCCGAGTATGACGAGGGTTATATTGCCGTGCGCTGCGCCTGCGACTGCGATAACATTGTCTATCCCCATCGCGGCGTCGGCAATGATGATGGTTCGTATGGACTGCCAAAGATTATTGCCTGCCTGGATATCCCCATGATTGTTCTCGTCCACCAGCAGCTTGTAGGCAATCCACAGCAGCAGGATTCCTCCTGTTAGCATGAGCCACGGTATATCCAGCAAATAAACGACCAATATGGTGGCTAATGCCCGGATGCCGACCGCTCCTACCGTTCCCCAGATGACGGCTTTCTTTTGTTGTAATTTAGGTAATTTGCGGGCGGCAAGCCCGATTACAATGGCATTATCCCCTGCAAGAATGAGGTCAATGAATACGATAGTAAGCAAGGCTGAAAAAAATTCAAACGAAAAGAAATCCATCCTCTTGTCCTCTCCCTTCCAACCGTTACCTGATTTTTTAGTATATACGTGCAAGCTCTAGGTTCGATTCATAATTATTTTCTAACATAAGAAGCCCTGCCGGGACATACCGTTTCATAAAGAGGCTCGTATTACAGATAGCATGTGAGAGGTGGCAGGGAATGGACAGCCTGTGGGTCTTTGTTCAAATCATCTTCATTAATATACTGCTCAGCGGCGACAATGCCGTCGTCATCGCCCTTGCCAGCCAGCAGCTGCCCCCGGAGCAGAGGCGCAAGGCGGTATGGTGGGGAGCGGCTGCGGCTATAGGCTTGCGGTGTCTGCTGACTCTGGTGGCCATTACGCTGCTGCAAATACCTTATCTCCAGGCATTGGGCGCTTTGCTGCTCTTCTTGATTGCCGTCAAGCTGGTGATGGATGCGGCGTCTCCTGCCGAGCAGTCCCATCAAATTCGCAAACCCGGCTCCCTTGCGGGAGCGATCCGTACCATTGTGGTCGCCGATTTTATTATGAGTCTGGATAATGTGCTTGCCATTGCAGCCGTTGCCGAAGGCGAGCCTATAATGATTATGCTGGGAATCGGACTCAGTATCCCTATCATTATTTGGGGAAGCCAACTGCTCGGCAATCTGTTGAAGCGCTATCCGCCGCTGGTTTATGCGGGAGGCGGATTGCTCGGCTACGCCGCAGGGGAGATGCTTGTACATGATCCCGGGCTTGCCGGATTGGGGCTTCACAGCTTCCCTACCATGCAGCAGGCGCTGCCGATTTTATGTGTTCCATTTGTCATAATTATCGCGCTGCTCCGTCTGAAAAGATGAAGCAGTGTTTTTTTTGTGTGGATTTTAGTCTGTTGCACTGGTTTTTTGCTGTCCGTTCCAGTACACTATAGTAATGATAAAAAGTGTCGAGAGAAAGGAACTTTGGGCATGTCGAAAAATCAATACACCGTCGGTTTTCTTTTTTTATTCGCCGGCGCTGTAATTCTGCTCGGGAAGCTTGGCCTGTTTGCGTTTATCGGGACGAACTTCTGGCCGCTTTTCGTGCTGATCCCAGGCATATTGCTGCACGTGCTGTTTTTCGGCAGATTGCTTCCCACATTTGTGCTTGTGCCTGGGGCGATATTGTCGATAAGCGCCTTAATTTTTTTCTTTTGTATTGCATTCGGGTGGAGCAATATGCAGTACTTATGGCCTTTGTTTATTTTTGGGGCTGCGGTCGGGTTGTACGAATTCCATCTGTTTGAAATGGCCCATCCCAAATTTCCATTGACGCTTGCTATAACTCTTGCGTTGATTGCCGCATCTTTTTTCGTAATCATGGTATTCTGGGGCTGGGGGTTGTATATTGTTGCGGCAGGTCTTATTGCGATCGGCGCCTGGCTGGTAGCCGGGAGAAAGACCCGCTGGTAAGTGTGTGTGCGCAAGTGACGGTTGGATTATAATAAAGATAAACTAAACAAAGTGGAGTGGATACTGAACATGCAAGCCAGAGAAAATTTACGCAATATCGCGATTATCGCACACGTTGACCATGGGAAAACGACTCTCGTCGACAAACTGCTTCAACAATCCGGTACGTTCCGGGACAATGAAGCCGTACAGGAGCGGGCCATGGACTCCAATGATTTGGAACGGGAACGCGGAATTACCATCCTTGCCAAAAATACAGCGATCAACTATAAGGATTATTTGATCAATATCGTAGATACGCCGGGACATGCCGACTTTGGCGGCGAAGTTGAACGGATTATGAAAATGGTTGACGGCGTGCTGCTGGTCGTCGATGCGTTCGAAGGCTGTATGCCGCAGACGAAATTCGTGCTCCGCAAAGCGCTTGAAAGCAACTTGACGCCGATTGTCGTATTGAATAAAATCGACCGTCCCAACGCCAGCCCTTCCGATGTGGTTGACGAGGTGCTCGATCTGTTTATCGAACTCGGCGCAAGCGACGAGCAGCTTGACTTTCCGGTTGTTTATGCATCCGCATTGATGGGGACTTCCAGCCTGAATGTGGATAAACAGGATGAGAATATGCAGGCTTTGTACGAAACGATCATCGAACATATTCCATCTCCGACAGAGAGCGTGGATGAATCGCTGCAGTTTCTCGTTACCCTGCTGGACTACAATGAATATTTGGGCCGTATCGCTGTCGGCCGTGTGAACCGCGGCAAGATCCGCCAGGGTCAATCCGTAGCTGTCATTAACCGCGAAGGCGTGGTGAAGCAGGCGCGTATCGAGAAGCTGTTCGGCTTCCAGGGCTTGAAGCGCATCGAGGTTGAAGAAGCCGGAGCGGGCGATATCGTGGCGATCGCCGGCATCCGTGAGATCAATATCGGGGAAACCATCGCAGACCCTGCGAACCCTGAAGCTTTGCCGGTGCTTAAGATCGATGAGCCTACCCTGCAGATGACCTTTCTGGTCAACAACAGCCCGTTTGCGGGTCGTGAAGGAAAATGGGTAACCTCGCGTAAACTCCGTGAGAGACTGTTTAAAGAGCTTGAGACTGATGTTGCCCTGCGCGTCGATGAAACGGACAGCCCGGATGCCTTTGTCGTATCCGGACGCGGAGAGCTTCACCTGGGCATATTGATCGAAAATATGCGTCGTGAAGGCTTTGAAATGCAGGTGTCCAAGCCGGAAGTTATCGTGAAGGAAATCGATGGCAAGAAAATGGAGCCATACGAGCGCCTGCTGATCGATGTACCGGAAGAAAGCACAGGCTCGGTCATGGAGAGCCTTGGTGCACGCAAAGCGGAAATGGTCAATATGATTAATAATGGAACAGGCCAGGTACGTCTGGAATTCATCATTCCTGCTCGCGGGCTTATTGGTTACCGGACGAACTTCCTGACACTGACTCGCGGCTATGGCATCATGAATCATGCCTTTGATAATTACGGCCAATTCGTCGGCACTTCGGTTGGCGGACGTCATCAAGGGGTTCTGGTTGCCAGCGAGAATGGCGTATCCACATTTTACGGCATGTTTGGTGTCGAGGACCGCGGAGTGCTGTTCCTCGAACCGGGGACTGAAGTCTATGAAGGCATGATTGTAGGCGAGCATAATCGCGACAGCGATATTATCGTCAACATTTGTAAGGAGAAACAGCTGAACAATATTCGTACCGCCTCCAAGGATGATACGGTTCGCTTGAAAACACCGGTATTGTTCTCGCTGGAGCAGGCACTTGAATATTTGAATGACGATGAGTATTGCGAAGTAACGCCAAAATCCATTCGTCTGCGCAAGAAGATTTTGAATAAGAGCGAACGTGAGCGTGCCGATAAGCAGCGCAGAACAGCACAATCGGGCGTATAATCCATTATTTCACGAGCTCTTTCATGGCAGGGTGGCGGACCGACTTCGGTTCGATTACCCTGCCGTTTTCATTAGAAACCTATAACGTAGAATAAGAAGGAGGAGGCTGCAGGATGCAAAACTGGTTTCACAGCCATCCCGTTATTACGTATATTATCATCTTGTGCTTGGTTATCTATATCTTCAATTCAGTGTTCCGGGTACAGCGGCTGCCCATTATCAAGGAAATTCTGGTTCATCTCGTCATGGCTGCCGGCGCATTCGTATTGTTCGTATTCCAAATCGACAAGCTGCCGATTATTCAATGTATGTCGGTTGCCGTGATTATGATGCTGATGCTGCGCGGGCGCCAGCTTTACGACAAGTGGAAAGGCAAGGGATCGAGCTCCGAACCTCCCGCCGATCCAAGCAATAAGCCGACCCGTTAACCGGCACAGGCAAATAATCCATTTGATGAACAGGAGGTGGCAGCATCATGCGGTTTGAAGACGCCCTGTTTAACTGGCTGCAAATTCAGCTCGTTGCTGAAGGAAGACCCCATGATGGCGCCGCTCTGGATACGCGTGATTTTTTTCTGCAAATCCTGACGGAGGACCATCATGTCACACAGATCGTTATCGACAAGGTTGATGACACGATGATTCATGTCCGCTATGAGAAGGAAGGGCGCAGTAAAGTCCAGATGATCCCTCGTGAAGCGGGTGAACAGCTGCTCAATGACATCAAGGAAAACCCGAAATATAACTGATTGAAGGTGGAAGCGATGAGTAAGTCCTCTATGCCGCCGAGATCGACTTCGCGAGGTTCCAGGAAATCGGACGGGCCTCAAGGATCCGGAGGCAACAAAAAACCAAAAAAGCGTGTTTATTGGATGCGGCGCATCATGGTTGTCATCCTGCTCGTATTGATAGCGATTGCCGGCTACCTCTACTGGCTGTATAAAGATACGCTTGGCAGCATTACAACGGATGCCGATCCTTCTGTGGAAGTGCCTGCGTCAGAATCCGTTAAAGTGAAACCGGTCACCTTTTTGCTGCTGGGCTTCGATACCCGTAAGGAAACAGGAAGTCTGAACACGGACGTGATGATGATCGCCACATTCAATCCGAACACGAAGAAATCGACGGTCGTTTCCATCCCGCGGGATTCGGAAATCGATCTGGATGGTTATAGAGTCCGGAAAGCCAATGGTTATTATGCGGCATTCCTGTCCAGTGCCAAGAAAGATGGCCTCGAGCAGAAGGATGCGGAGAAAAAGGCGAAACAAGGGATGCGCGAAATGTTCGGCGAATTTTTTGATATACCTATCGATTATACGGCCACGATCAACTTCGAGGGCTTTGCCGATGTAGTCGATGCACTCGGCGGTATTCAGGTCGATGTGGATATGGATATGCATTACGTGGATAATGCGGATGGCACGAACATAGACTTGTCTAAGGGCGTCCAGGTGCTAAACGGCAAGCAGGCTCTGGATTTTGTCCGTTACCGCAAATCCAATGACGGCAAGAATATGTCCAGCGACTTTGACCGCAACAAACGTGAAAGTCAGGTATTGGGAGAGATTGCCGATAAACTGAAGTCGTTCTCCGGGGTGACCAAAATCGGAGGCGTGATTAAAGCGGTAGGCGATAATATGCGTATGGATGTTCCTTCCGCCGAGGTGCAGAACATGCTTAAGACCTATTTCGGGATGGGCCGCGACGATATTGAGTTTATTCCGCTGACGGGTGTCTGGAAAAGCCCATATGTCCATCTGGACGAAGCAAAGCTTGCTGAAGCCAAAGCGGCTCTGAAGTCAAAACTGGCGGCGGAATGACGGGTGGTAAGAGCGTTCATGGCTATGTTATAATGGACGCATCGGGCGCAATCTTGACTATTTGAGCAAGGAGGTTATGCGGATGACCGAAACCGTTACTGCGCTCTCTGAATCATTGTTCCAACAATTGCAAAACGAACCATTCGCACTTCTCCACACGATTGATGCGGAAGCCGGTTCTCCGACCTCCAGCGCAGTTTCATGGATTTATCCAGTGAATGAATCCACGCTCCGGTTTGCCATTGACGGGCGTTCCCGGCTGGCTATGAATATGTTGTCCAAAGCCGACGTTAGCGTCACTGTGTTCGTGCCCGGGAGTATCCAGACCATATACGGCACAGCCCGTCTGGTCAAGGATTCACTAGATGAGGTTCCTTTCAAGCTGGTCTGCTTCGATATTGAAATCGGGTATATCCGTGATGCGATGTTCTATGGATCGCGCTTGTCCGCCATGCCGGGGTATGAGAAAACCTACGATAAACGAGCTGCGGATAAACTGGATCGACAGGTGTTTGCCGCCATGAAAAAAGCCTAGTGTAAAGCTGCTAGGCTTTTTGTGTCTTTGTTTGGCGTCTCGCTTTTAGGCGATCAGCTCTTTTACAAATTTTTCTGGAGCTTGGGTTGGTTCGGATTGCCATGCTCCATATTTCTTGGCTGCGTGTCCCGCGGCATCTGCGGCACGATGCGTCCGATAATATCGGACATCTCTTCCGCAAAGCCCTGAAGGGGCCGACCCTGCCTGATATCGGTGCCCATTTCGTTCAATCGGTGGGTTAAATCCATATCTGCCGTGACAGCCGCATCTATGCCGTAGGGATCCTTGCGTAAAGCTTCCGCAACCGCATATTTGATCGTTCCAACACGGGAACGGTCCAGCTTGCCATCCACATCGATTCCAACTACCGCCGTATTATTAAACACGACGCAGTGCGCACCTTTCACACCCGGAACTTGGTTTGCCAAGGCTTCCAGATGGGCTGCGACCTGCTTTGGACTGCTGATGGGCTCTTTGTGCGGGGTGGTCTGCTGCACACGTACACCTTTAGTATTCTGTGGAGAGGGTGATGTCTCATTGCGAGCAACAGTTCCACAGCCTGTTGCGAGCAAGCAAAGAATCATAGCCGATGCTAGCCACTTACTCATTATCGCCACCTGCCTTTCATCATTCACATTTCATTCGAGCATAGTTTGCCCCATTCAGGTATCGCGCTATGTATGCCTTGGTTACGAAATTCCAACGCCAGGAGGGCTCACGATGAAAAAAATATTCGTGCTCGACACTAATGTGCTACTGCATGATCCACAAGCATTCTTCGCATTTGATGACAATGAAGTGATTATTCCCGCGGTGGTGTTGGAAGAAATAGATTCGAAAAAAAGACTGGCCGACGAATTGGGCCGAAACGCGCGTTCCATCTCACGGATTCTGGATCAAATGCGCGAGAAAGGCCGGCTGCATGAGGGAATCAAGCTTGATAACGGCGGACTCCTCAAGGTAGAGCTGAATCATCGGAGCTTCGTCCGTGTGCAGGAAATGTTCGGCGAAATGTCTAACGATAACCGCATACTGGCGGTGGCCCTGAATTATCAGATGGAGGAAGAAAACAAAGGGGAAAAAAGACCGGTTGTTATTGTAAGCAAGGATGTGCTGGTCAGGATCAAAGCGGATGTGCTGGGACTCTCCGCACAGGATTATTTGTCCGACCGGGTAGTATCGCCATCGGAGGAGTATGCCGGGTATTTGACGATATTCGTTCATCCCAGCGTCATCGACGAATTTTACACGTACCGTTTCCTGACGATCAAAAATATGCAGCTGGGCACCAGGCTCCATCCCAATGAATTCGTTATTCTAAGAGATGAGATGGGCACTTCGAAGTCTGCGCTGCTCAAGGTTACGCAGGATGGGGCGAGACTGGAGCCGCTATATTTGAGCAATGATCCGGTGTGGGGCATCACGGCCCGCAACGCGCAGCAGAGGATGGCGCTGGAGCTGCTATTATGCGATGATATTCCGCTGGTCACATTGACGGGAAAAGCCGGAACAGGTAAGACGCTGCTGGCCTTGGCAGCAGGGCTGATGAAGGTGGAGGATGAGCACAAGTACAAAAAGCTCCTGATCGCAAGACCTGTTGTTCCGATGGGGAAGGATATCGGCTATTTGCCGGGAGAAAAAGAGGAGAAGCTGCGTCCGTGGATGCAGCCCATCTATGATAATCTGGAGTTTCTGTTCGATACCAAAAAATCCGGCGATATCGACAAAATTTTGATGGGGCTGGGCAGTATCCAGGTTGAGGCGCTCACCTATATCCGCGGCCGTTCTATTCCGGGACAGTTCATTATTATCGACGAGGCCCAGAATTTGACCAGGCATGAGGTCAAGACCATTGTCTCCCGTGTCGGTGAGGGCAGTAAGATCGTCCTTATGGGGGATCCCGAGCAGATTGACCATCCCTATCTGGATTCTATCAGCAACGGGCTGACCCATATTGTGGAGACATTCAAGCAGGAGAACATAAGCGGCCACATGACGCTTGAGAAAGGCGAACGGTCAAGGCTGGCCCAATTGGCCGCCGATTTGCTGTAAGGCCTCTGCAGAGCCGGCAGAGCGGCAGGATGAGACGACGGACTTACAGCAGAAGATCTGTCCTGCAGCGGTAAGCGCGGGCAATGCCCTCAATAAGCTCGATTTGTTCACGGTCGACAGCCAGCAGCTGTCGGCCTTCTTTATGCTGCTTTGCGGCGCTGTGTTCTTCGCACTGCTCAAGAGCTTGCGCAAGCTCCGAGTCGCCGCCGCCGGAGGACAGTTCCATAACCGCCGCAAGATGCAAATCCAGATAACGGCTGCCGGAGCGGGTCCGGACCCCGTAATCTTCAAATTTCCGCTCATTCACTTCCCAGCTCTCTTCAAGCGCCAACCAAATTCCCCTGTCCGTTTCCACGCGGTAATGCTGGACAAAATTCTCAATCTCCGCCGCTTCTGCCTCACTGGATACGAATAATAGGGTTTTGTCGCGGTCAAGCAGGGTGACTGTATTGGCAATGCCCTTCACGATCTGCGCGTAATAACCGGGCAGCTTATCCCCGGGCAGATGAAGCTCTACGCTATGGATGACATTCATCAAATGTAAATCTCCTTCCAGCATTGTGACAATCTATAGGCGACAACACGCCGCTTTATTGCTAAACTATAGGTAAGTATACGGTTTGGTCTGACTTGAAGTCAAAGGTGACTGAGGGAGGGAAAAGGTGTCTCGCAGGAAACTGGTTGTACTGCTGCTGGGCATATGCACGATATGCGCAGCTCTGCTTGTTCCGATGATTGGCAAACCCGGCTCGCCAAACACGATTTCCGGAGGATTGCCTTCAGAGGAGCAGCCGTTAACGGTTGACAATGGTAGCGAGGATGTGGCGACCGTTCGCATAGCCGTCTCCATGAGTGAGACGGAGTTTCAGTATTGGCAGAAGAGCGAAGAGAACTTCGAGAGCAGGTTCCCGCAAATCAGGGTCGACTTGGCGAATTTTCCCGGACCTGATGCATATGCCAAGTGGAAGGAAGCGGCCCATGGCGGAGAGCCCTTCGATATCATGCTGCTGGACAACAACCGCGTTCGCGAGTTTGCGGTTCAGGGCTATCTGCTGCCTGCTGATGATATTTATACGGGAGATTCCCTTGCGGATCAATTGGAAGCGTTAACAGATACGTTGAAATGGAACGGCTCCATGTGGGGAGTCGCGCTGGATATCAACCCTATGCTGATCGTGTGGCAAACGGAGCTGTTGAAGCAAGCGGGTATGAATGAGCCTCCTGAGAATTGGGAGTCTTTCGTGAAGGGATATAATGGTCTGCAGGCCGCGTCACCTAAGGTGGAACCGGTTAGTCTTGCGATGTCTGATCCCCGGCAGATGCTGGCATGGCTTGGTATGTTCGATTCCAATGCGGAGGATGCAGCCAATCTTCATCCAATGAACGCAGAGATGAAGGAGCAGCTCCGGTTTCTCGGCCCTTTCAGCAAGCCGCAGACGGAACAGGGTGCCGAATCAGGCAAGAATACCGTTCCGGACAAATTGAAAAGCGGCGAACTGCTCTCGGCTGTTATGCCCTGGTCGGAATACAGGAGCATGATGTTGTCCAATAATGGATCTGTAAGCGCTGGTCCGCAGCGAAGTCCGCTGAGCTGGATCGGAGGCAGAAGCTTTGTATTATCCGCGCAATCGCTGTGGCCGGATCAGGCGCGTTTGTGGATCAATGAAATGGTGATAAAAAGCTCGCAGCTTGACCGCTATGAAACGTTCGGCAGGCTGCCGGCAAGAAAATCGGCTTATGCAGGTGAATTTGAATCTGACAGCATGGCGAAGAAACCGCCTTATTGGGTGCTCAGTTTATTCAAAAGCAAGGTCTTCATTCCGGATCCTTCATGGTCCGAGCGTTGGGAGCGCTGGACAAGTCTCTGGGAGACGGACGACCGGCAGCCTTTTGAAGCGCTGGACATGGAGAAAATGATTGAGAACTGGAATGGATCATAAAGATATAAAGAAGCGGCGCAACATGCGCCGCTTCTTTTACAGATTGACAGCCAGCTTGACGATCAGCTTCCCATCTTCGATCGATACGGATTTGGCCTTAAGGAAAGAAACAATCCGCTGAGGATAGAAGCCCAGATCGAATTCTTTCTCCAGCGATTGTCTGGTTGTATCCGGAAGAACAAGACCGTTGAATACCAGTTCGTTTACATGGAACAAGATGGCCGTTCCTTCATCCGTTTCCTCCACCGTATAGCGCCCTGTGAGCTTAACCTCAAGTCCGTCGCGTTTGCCTGTTACGATAACGGCGTCGTTAGTGAAGGCAAATGCAAAATTATTGAACATTTCATTTTGCTCCCGCAAAAAAGCGTTCAGCTTATCCTCCGGTATCGAGAGCGTATAGTTGAAGCCGTCAATCTCCAGTAAATTATTATTGTTCTGTACCCAGTCCGGCATATTTTTCATCGCTTTGGATAATGCGCTGAAATATTTTCTGACCTCAAGCAGGCCGACGTTCTGCCAGAAATCAGTCAGCTCCGATATCATCTGCCGCAGCTTTTCTTCGTCGGACCGGCCGCTCAGGCTGCTGTCAATATCTTTGGAAAGAGCGGAGACGCGGTCGCGCTGTTCTTTCAAGCGGACTTCCACTTCAGCAAGCTGCTTGGATTCGCGGTCCAACTGCTGAATGCCCTTCTGAATGCCATTATACTGCTGCTTATATTCATTCAATGTCACCTTGTCATGAGAGAAAATAAAGTTGAAATAGTCCAGCATTGTCAGTAAATCCGCAAGATTTCCCGATTTCAGCAGCGCAGTCATCAGAATATCGCGTTCCCCAGTGTAATAGGCTCGCAGGACAGCTCCGGCTTCCTCTCTCTGTTTATCCATGATCAGCTCCTGTGTCTGAAGCGAGGAACGGGATTGATCAAGCTGGCCAGCAATCGCTTTCTGCTGCTCGGCTATCCGGGTGATCTCCTTGTCCAATTCCACGACGGAGAGGCTCTTTTCCATAATGCGTCTTACTTCTTCATCCTCCGGCGACTGGGCGAGAACAGGGTAAACCGTCAGCCAAATGGCGAGGGCGCTGGCGGCGAAAGCCAGAAGCCCACGGCGTTTCGTTGCTCTCAAGAATAAAGCTCCCCCTTTATGATTTTCAAGCGGCCGTACGAAATCAGGATTTTATCATGAACTAATATATGCGGTATAATTTTCTATTATATCTTGAAAAGGCTAATTTGTCCTTGACATGGAGGTAGGCGTAAGTGAATGAATCAGAGCCGTTGAGAGTCCGGATTGCTGAGCGGATTGAACGGAATGGCACGCAAGGAAGGCTGTACAACAAACATAGAGGTGGAGAACATACGCTTCGCTGCCTGTCTTTTTATGACTATATGGATATGTGTTTATATGATGAGATGGGCGGATACTATCGTTCGGGCGAGGTGCGCGTTGGCAAAACGGGAGACTTCTACACAAGCTCGCATCTGGGGTCCGTGATGGGTGACAAGCTTGCGGAATTTATTGCCGGGCTTGCGGAATCCTTTGGGAAAGAAGCCAATGCGGCCGAGTGGGGAGCGGGAACCGGCAGATTGTCCCGGCAGCTGCTGGCTGCCTGGAAACGGACCGGACATATGCCGCTTGGAATGATGCACTACACGGTTGTTGATGCCAACCCGGTACATCTGGCCGCTGCGCAAAGCCTGCTGGAGCCGGACCGCGAGGGGCTTGGCAGTATGCGGTTTATGTCCCCGGCAGAAGCAGAGGCTGCCGATTGGCGATCAGGGCCGCTCATTGTCGTCGCCAACGAGCTGCTCGATGCCTTCCCCGTTCATCGGGTTGTCAAGCTGGATGGCCGCTTATGGGAGCTCGGCGTCGCCAGCACCGGTGGAGGCAGCATCTCTTTCTGGCCGCAGGAGGCAGCTTTTCAATACGCCTGTATACCGCTGACCGACCCTGACATCGAAAAGTCTCTGAGTCTCGACGGGGTGGAGCTGCAGGAGGGACAGGAAGCGGAAGTCAATCTTGCTGCGGAACGGTGGATCGCTGCGATGGCCGGGATCATCCGGCAGGGAGCGATGATTCTGATTGACTACGGACATGAGGCGAAAGAGCTTTATGCGCCGCATCGAATGAACGGAACGCTGCATTGCTATAAGGATCATATCGCGCATGAGGACCCGTTTGTCTCTATCGGCGAGCAGGATATAACCTCCCATGTGAATTTTACCGCTTGTATGCGGGCCGCCAAAGCCTCTGGCTGGCAAATCAGTTATTACGATACACAAAAGCGCTTTCTGGTGGATCAGGGTGTGCTTGACGACCTCATTGCGCATGACGGGCGAAATCCGTTCGGCGATGAATCCAGGCGCAATCGGGCCATTGCGCAGCTTCTTTTAGGAAACGGGATGAGTGAGACATTCAAGGTACTGGTGCTGCGCAAGGAATAACGGCAGGAACGGAAAAAAGGCTGCTGAACGAAGAGGGATTTCTTCGTTCGGCAGCCTTTTGCTTATTTGTTGTCACGAAAGGATGTATTAGAAAGGGTTGCCCATTACGAATACGGTCCAATACGTAAAGCCGACGAATGAGATAAACATATAACCCCAGAACATCAGCAGGTAGGTTTTTTCAGAAAAGTTCAGATAGCCTAACAGGACAAACACGACCGTTTGGATAAAGAACAACAACGCCATCTCGTTCATATCCCCGGCAAACGCCATCAGCGCAATGACCAACGTCCAAAAGCCGAGCACCCGAAACATACGTGCCATGATTTCATCCCCCTCTCGCAAGTACAAGACCCGATTTCTATTGCCCATTATATCGTTTTGGGAAACCGCTGTAAACCAGTGACCGGTGACGAATTGGCAAACTTTACGACCTTTTGGTGATGCATGTTATTTAGTTTGTGACAATTCGGAGTAAAACATGTATGAGCTTTCGAAAAAATGGATATACAATTTAGTATCCGATAGATTCTATGAACTCTACCAAGCGCATAGAGATAAAGTAAGCGCCTAATGTTAGGAGGTTTTCGTTGCATGACAGCAGTCAGACAAGATGCGTGGAGCCCGGATGACGATCTCATCCTCGCCGAGGTAACCCTGCGTCACATTCGCGAAGGCAGCACACAACTGGCCGCTTTCGAAGAAGTGGGTGAACGGATCGCCCGAACTTCCGCCGCATGTGGATTTCGATGGAACAGTTGTGTCCGCAAGCGTTATGAAGAAGCTATACAAATCGCGAAACAGCAGCGTCAAAAACGGAACTATATGAAAAAACAAACGTTTGTGGCGGCTCCTCATGTTTCTTCGATTGCCGTTATCGATGGGGAAGAACGCACGTACAAAAGTGAACCGCTGACGGAAGAGTCGTTATCCATCGATATGGTCATTCGTTTCCTTCGTCAATGGAAAGGGACTTATCAAGAGCTCACAAGACAGATCAAAACGCTTGAACGGGATGTCCGTGACAAGGATGAAGAGCTGTACACGCTTCGTGAGCAGAATCAGAAGCTTTCGCTTGAAGTGAACAGCGCGCAAACGGATTACCGTACCGTCAACGATGACTACAAAACGCTGATCCAGATTATGGATCGGGCGCGCAGGCTCACGGTGTTGACGGAGGAAGACGAATCAAAGCCGCGGTTCAAAATGGATGCAAACGGTAATCTTGAGCGTATTGAGTAACAAATTAAATACTTGCAAATGAAGAAATCTCGCCCATCCGAGCAGGAATGGCGGGATTTTTTGCTTTTCGCATGCTACGATACAGATACTACTAGGATGTGGCGAAGGATGATGAGAATGCAAATCATAATCGTTGGAGCCGGATCGCTTGGACTGATGTACGCAGCGCGGCTCGCCGGATCGGGCGCTGAGGTTATGCTTGCCGCACGCGGGGAAAAGCAAGCCGCGTCACTACGTGACGGCGGTATTTGCCTCGAAGAGGCCGGTCTGCAGAGCAGACGATATCCTGTCATGGCCGCCGGGCTAGACAAGGCAGGGGCCGGCATGCAGCCTGGGGCAGACGACTGGATTTGGCTGACGGTCAAGCAATCGCATCTGACTGACGCGTTTATGGACAAACTCAGGCTGTCCGGTTTATTGGCACGGGGGGCATCCCTGCTAACTTTGCAGAATGGCATTGGACATATGGAAAGACTGCAGTCGTATTTTCCGGACAATCCGCTCTATGCCGCCGTTACGACAGAAGGCGCCCTGCGTATAGCGGATACCCGGGTTCGTTACACCGGACACGGCGTCTTTACCTTTGGCAAATGGCCAAAAGCCGCGGAAGATGGGGACAAAACGCAAAAAATGTTGCTTGAAACGCTGCATGCGGCAGGAATTGAGGCGGAACTGTCGAATGACATGGGTAATCGGATTTATCAGAAATTGTTAATCAATGCGGTTATTAATCCGCTTACGGCCATACATGGCATCCCTAACGGAATATTGGCAGAGGACCCGGGGTTAAGACAAGAAATGGCGGATCTGCATGCGGAGAGCGAGAAAATCCTGCTTGCTGCAGGCATGACGGCGGCTGGAGATTCCTGGGGACGGCTGCTGCAGGTTTGCAGGCAAACCGCAAATAACGAATCATCCATGCTGGGTGATGTAAAAGCGGGTCGCTTAACGGAAATCGACTGGATCAACGGAGGAATTTCCTCGCTTGCCAAGCGGTATGGCCTGCTTTCTCCATTAAATGATGCTGTAACGAACGCAGTTAAATCGTTATCCAAGAGCTAATGGCGAGAGGAGTCGGCCGTTATACAATTGCTTTGGGAAAGTATCAAAAATGTCTATGCCTCGCTGGCTGTGATTCCGATCGTGCCTTTTATTCTGATTTATTTCGGATATGCGGCAATCAGCGGCGACCGCAAACGGGCTTTCCGATTGGCGATGGATATAACCACAGCCCTGCTGATCGGCTGCGTGGCTGTTTTGTTCAATCGGATCTTTCACAGCAACTTTGGCTTATACGGGATTTTATTGATTCTGCTGCTTGGCGGAGGTCTGCTCGGAAATGTGCAGTATCAATCGAAGGGCGTCCTTGATGTCCGGCGGATCGGCAGAGCTGTCTGGCGGCTTGGTTTTTTTTTGATGGCTATTTTATATGTTTTGCTGATGTGTATTGGCATGGGCAAAAGCCTTTTCGCCGCATAAATGACCGCTATCGATGTCTATACATAAAAAGCTCCATCGTCTTCCTCGGCAGAGGAGGCGATTTTCTTTTTGACGGTCAGCTTTACGTTGTGTACAATGAGGGAAAATGCTTTCTTTTTTATAGCAGCTTAGCAAGAACAATACAACTTCATAATTCATGATGATGAAATAGAGGGAAGGTTGAGACTGTACATGGAGATCGAATCGGTACAGCTGCCTTTCGGTCAGCCGTTAACCGAACAATATGTGAAACGGACAAATCCGAAAGTGGAGAGTATATTTGGCAGTCACCCCGCAGATGACAGAGCATGGACGGATAGGCTCCGCCAGTTGAAGGAACACACGTCAAGGCGCATCCCGGCCGATCGTTTGGCGGCTATGCTGGAGCGCTATAATACAAGAGTAAACGGACATCGTTCCGTTATCAGCAATATTCAGGCCATTGCAAATGGGGCGCCGGTAGTTGTAGGGGGACAGCAGGCCGGATTATGGACCGGACCGCTTCTGGTGATACATAAGGCTGTCACCATAATTGCAGCTGCCAGAGAAGCTTCCCTTCTAACCGGAGAAACCGTAATTCCTGTCTTCTGGATTGCAGGCGAGGATCATGATTGGGATGAAGCCAATCATGCCATTATTCATGGCGACGCTGGAATTAATAAAATCGCCATCGACCGCCCCTTGGGCTCGCGAACTTCCGTCAGCCGTACGGAGCTGACCCGGGAGGCTTTTCTTGAGGCTGTTGAGCAGTTGAAAAGCTCCTTGCCGGATACCGGCTTCAAGCCGGATCTTATAGCACGTCTAACCGGATTTGCCGAACAATCCCGGACCATGTCCGATTTGTTTGCATTGACAATGGGCTGGTTGTTCGGGGATCAGGGTCTGGTGCTGCTTGATTCGGATGATCCGGCGCTTCGGGAGCTGGAGGCTCCGATGTTCCAGATGATCATCGAGCGTAATGATGAGCTGGAGCAGGCTTATTTAACGGGAGCCGAAGTGGTGCGCGGGCTGGGATTTGAACCGCAGGCCGATGTGCAGGAAGGAAGCGCCAACCTGTTCCTCTTCCTTGATCCGCAGGATGAGAACGGCGCCGGCATTCCGGAACGGACTCTTTTGTACAAGCGCGAGGGAAGATTCGAGAACCGGAAAGGCACATTCTCGTGCTCGCGCGAGGAGCTGATGACCATTGCGGTTAATGCGCCGAGCAGGCTCAGCAATAATGTATTGACGCGCCCGGTCATGCAGGATTATGTGCTGCCGGTGCTGGCAACTGTGCTTGGCGCAGGGGAAATCGCATATTGGGCGCTGACAGCCCCCGCATTCCGCATGCTTGACATGCAAATGCCGATTATTATGCCCCGTATGTCGTTTACCCTGGTTGAGGGAACAATTGCGAAGCATATGATAAAATATGATTTAACCTTTGACGATGTGGCTTTCCGCTTCCCGGAGAGGAAGGAAACCTGGCTGAAAGAGCAGGATGATGTCGACATCGATGGCCGTTTTGCAGAAGCCAAGCGTTACTTTGCCGAGATGTACGATCCCTTATTGGACACAATTGGCTCCATTGAAACAGGGCTGTCCTTATTGGGTGAAGTCAACAAGCGGCGTATTACAGCGCAGATCGAATATTTGGAGAAACGGACTAAAGAGGCGCATGCCAGGCGGTTTGAAACCGTGACCAGACAATTGGACCGGATTGCCACAGCCCTTTGGCCTGCCGGACAGCCGCAGGAACGGGTCGTGAATATCTCCGTATATTGGAACCTGTACGGCCGAAGCTGGCTGGACCGCCTGCTTGAACTGCCGCTTGACCGCTGTGGCGGACACCGCATGATTTATATATAGAGAGGGAGCTGGAATAATTGACTGTAGATTCCAAAAAAGCAAGCATTGTCACTGACCTGTCGCTGGCACCGGAAGGACATTTGAAGATTGATTGGGTAGCGGCTCATATGCCGGTGCTGAACCGGATCCGCGAGCAATTCGAGAAAGAACAGCCATTCAAGGGGCTTAAAGTCTCGATTTCGCTTCATCTTGAAGCGAAGACGGCCTATCTGGCAAAGGTTGTTCAGGCGGGCGGCGCTGAAGTCACCATAACGGGCAGCAACCCGTTGTCCACACAGGATGATGTATGTGCTGCTTTGGTGGAAGATGGCATTACGGTATTCGCCAAATACAATCCGGATCCCAAAGAGTATAAAGAACTGATGATCAAGGCGCTGGAAACCAAGCCTGATCTCATTATTGATGACGGCGGCGATCTTGTATCGATTCTCCATGCCGAGCGTCCTGATTTGATGGAAAATGTGCGCGGCGGCGCGGAAGAAACGACAACGGGTATTCTGCGGCTGAAAGCGATGGAAAAGGACAGCTCGCTGAAATTCCCGGTTGTAGCGGTGAATGATGCATTTTGTAAATATTTGTTTGACAATCGTTATGGCACAGGACAGTCGGTATGGGATGGCATCAACCGTACCACCAACCTGGTCGCTGCAGGCAAAACGGCTGTTGTTGTCGGTTATGGCTGGTGCGGCAAGGGCGTAGCTATGCGTGCCAAGGGATTAGGCGCTAATGTAGTTGTAACCGAGATCGATCCGATCCGTGCGGTTGAAGCCTACATGGACGGTTTCACGGTTCTGCCGATGATTGAAGCGGCCAAAGTCGGCGATATTTTCGTCACCGTTACGGGCAATCGGGACGTCATTCGCGGCGAGCATTACGAAGTGATGAAGAACGGTGCAATTCTGTCGAATGCCGGTCATTTCGATATCGAGGTCAACAAACCGGAGCTTGAGGCTTTAACGGCAAGCAAACGCGTCGTAAGACGGAATATCGAAGAATTCAAATTAAAAGACGGCCGCAGCATTTACCTTCTGGCGGAAGGACGACTGGTCAACCTGGCAGCAGGGGACGGACATCCGGCGGAAATCATGGATATGACTTTCGCCTTGCAGGCGATTTCGCTTAAATATGTAAATGACAACTATCAAACAATCAGCGCTAAAGTGGTTAATGTTCCTTACGAGCTGGATCAACGGGTTGCCGAATACAAGCTGGCTGCCATGGGTATGGCGATCGACAAGCTCACAGACGAGCAAAGAGCCTACCAGGAAAGCTGGACCGAGCATTAAGCAATAACTAATCGCTAACAATTAAGCTAGTGTTCCCCCAAAAAACCGTTTGAGCAGGATTCCAAAAGAATCCGCACAAACGGTTTTTTGCGTTCCACCAGGCACAAACCAGCTAGGCCCGCCTCATTCCCGCTAACGTTATTCAAAAAATCATAGGCCCAGAGCGGCCAACAAGGGCGCGCAAAAAGTAAAACTGTGTCCCAAAAGGACGAAAACGAATCCGGGCACATACCAGCTAGGTTCCGTCTCAATGACACAAACGTTATCCCATTCGGGTGTCCAGAGGGCGGAGCCCTTAGGGTCCCCCTCTGGGGGATTTAGGGGGACTACCCCCACTCATTGCCATCAATGTTATCCAAAAATCATAGGCCCAGAGCGGCCAACCAGGTGCGAAAAAAGTAAAAGTGTGTCCCAAAGGGACGAAAACGAATCCGGGCACATATCAGCTAGGTCCCGTCTCATTGGCACAAACGTTATCCCAATTCGGGTGTCCAGAGGGCGGAGCCCTCGGGGTCCCCCTCTGGGGGATTTAGGGGGCACACCACCAGCAAAGCCCCACCTAATTTCTGCTAACAGAGAGGCCAATCAGGCGCACAAAAAGTAAAAGTGTGTCCCAAAGGGACGAAAACGAATCCGGGCACATATCAGCTAGGTCCCGTCTCATTGGCTCAAACGTTATCCAATTCGGGTGTCCAGAGGGCGGAGCCCTCGGGGTCCCCCTCTGGGGGATTTAGGGGGAATCCTGAGGATTTAGGAGGGGAATCCCCATGCAACATAACCCAACTGATTCCCGTCTAGAAAACATACACAAAAAAATCCACAATTTTCTAAAGGGGGAATCGACATGAACATCATGAACGCTGCAAAGCATCACCATCGCAAATGGTTGAAATTGTACATCACAGCCGTAATCTCGGCGATCCTGCTCATTGCGGCAGGCTGCTCATCCAGCAGCTCCAACATGAATAGCGGAAATTCAGGAAATAGGCAAACGAGCAATGCTTCAAGTATGCAAAATCAATCGGCGCAATCTTCCGAGGCAGCAACGGAGCAGGCAGTTCCGGCAGCCGACAGCGGTATGAGTGCAACTACCGCTTCCGGAACGCCGGTGAACAACACGGCAGAAGCGGAGACGGGAATGTCCACAGGCACAGACATAGATGCCGACGGATTCAGCCGCAAGCTGATTTACCATGCGAATATCACGATGGAAGTGAGCGACTATGGCCAGTCGCAGACGGAGCTGAAAAATATTATCCATTTGTCAGGGGGCTATATTCTGGAGTTTGGCGACCAGAAATCCGCAAATGAGCTGGGTGGCACCTACACGATCAAGGTTCCCGCTTCAGGCTTCCAATCCTTTCTCAGTCAGCTTGAGAAGCTGAAGCATCTGGATTATCAAAGCAGCATGAAGGGCACAGATGTGACCGAGGAGTATGTGGATCTGGAAGCCAGACTGAAATCCCGGCAGGTGGTCGAAGCCAGATTGCTTGCGTTTATGGACAAAGCCACACAGGCGGATGATCTGTTGAAGTATTCCAATCAGCTTAGCGAGGTGCAGCTGGAGATCGAAAGAATCAAAGGGAGAACGCGTTATCTGGATCAAAATGTGTCGTTCTCCACCATTGAGCTGAGGATATATCAAAATGCCGGATTCTCTGATTCGGCCCAGCAAGCAAAACCACCCTTATTGGACCGTTCGCTGGATGCCATGAAGGCCAGTACTTCGTTCATCAATCATTTTGTTCAAGGACTATTTGTTGTTATAGCGGGGGCACTGCCAATTATAGCAATAGCTCTGGTGATCGGTGTTCCGGGATATTTCATCTATCGAAGAAAAAGCAGAAGCAGGCTGCAGCCGGTAGAGTCAGGCGGAATAAAGCCGAATGAAACGGAAGAACAGGAAAAGCAGGATTGAAATATTAAATACCTTTATATTTCTGGCATGAGCTGCATCAAAGCCTTCTGGGCTTAAGATGACAGCTCATTTTTATTGGACCAGTGTTTTATCACCCACATGCCGCAGGGCATTGCGGATCGCGGCGGCTTTGGCGAGACGCTGGCGCTCATCCTCGCTGGAAACAACGAACTGCGGCATTTGATAAAGTTCGATAAGCGCTTCTTTGCTGGCTTCTGCCGCATCGTAGTCATTGCCCAGGAGATAATGGGCTACCTGGTAGCATAGCTGTTCGACCGGGCGTAACAGCTCGATTTTTAGATCGGCGGTAGGAATCATGGCTTCAGTCGGACGCTCCTTTTATCCAAAATAGTAAACAGAAGTCGGGCTCGATAGCTCTAGCTTACACGAAGCTTGTTGTTAAAAGGTTTCAAAAGTGTAACAAGATTAATCACATAAATTATTCTTAATAATTGCATGCAAAAGGAGGATTTCAATTTCAGGTGGCGAATAGATCAACATTAGTGGTGAAAAGTGGGGCAAAGTGGCGGGCTTGAACCAAGGGGGTGAAGCGGCCGTGTTTATGGGGGAGTTCCAGCATAGCATTGATGACAAAGGCCGTATCATTATTCCAGTCAAGTTCCGTGAAGGCCTCGGCGAGCAATTCATCATTACGCGTGGTCTGGACAACTGTTTATTCGTATACCCGATGAGCGAGTGGGGCATATTGGAGCAAAAGCTGAAGTCGCTGCCTCTCATGAAATCGGACGCCAGGGCGTTTTCCCGGTTTTTCTTCTCGGGAGCGACTGAATGCGAGCTCGATAAACAGGGAAGGGTAAATGTACCCAATACATTATGTGAGTATGCGAAGTTCAACAAAGAATGCGTCGTGATCGGAGTTTCGAACCGGGTGGAAATCTGGAGCAAATCGATTTGGGAGGGCTACTTTCAGCAATCGGAAGAGTCATTCAATGAAATTGCGGAGAAGCTTGTTGATTTTAATTTTTAGCATGATTTTTTTTAGAACGCGGGCCCATGCCGTTTGACGGCAAAGGTACCTTTGAGCCGGGAGGGCTGCAGCTTGTTTCAACATATAACGGTGCTCAAAGAAGAAGCGGTTGAAGGTTTGGCAATCAAGCAGAATGGCATCTATGTCGATTGTACGCTCGGTGGTGCCGGCCACAGTGAAAGCATTGCATCCAAGCTTGGGGAGGGCGGACGTCTTATTGCGCTCGATCAGGATGAATGGGCGCATGATAACGCGAAGATCCGTCTTGCTCCATACCTCGATAAGGTAACGCTGGTCAAACGGAATTTTCGCGATCTGGAGCAGGTTCTGCAGGAACTGAATATTGACGGGGTTGATGGTGTCTTGTTCGATTTGGGCGTGTCCAGTCCGCAGCTTGATGAAGCGGAGCGTGGATTCAGCTATAACCATGATGCTCCGCTCGATATGAGAATGGATCGTCAGGGCGATCTGACAGCAGGAGAAATTGTGAATACCTGGGATGAACGGGAAATCTCCAGAATCATTTCGACCTATGGGGAGGAGCGGTTTGCCAGGTCAATTGCCCGCAAGTTCATCCAGGCCCGGGAACTGAAGCCAATTGAGAATACGGGAGAGCTTGTCGAGCTGATCAAATCCGGCATACCTGCAGCAACAAGGCGGACCGGGCCGCATCCGGCCAAACGGACTTTCCAGGCACTGCGCATCGCGGTGAACGATGAACTGGGAGCGGAAGAATCAGCATTGGAACAAACCATTAATGTTTTGAAATCCGGAGGAAGAGCTTCGGTTATTACCTTTCATTCCCTCGAAGACAGAATTTGCAAGCAGATGTTCGCGAAATATGTGGAGACCTGCACATGCCCGCCGGACTTTCCGATTTGTGTATGCGGGCGCAGCGGCCGGCTGAAGCTGGTTAACCGCAAACCGATTGTGCCGGGCGAACAAGAGCTTGAACAGAATCCCAGAGCGCGGTCGGCAAAACTCCGGATTGCCGAGAAATTATAATTCAGAGCGTTAAATCAGGCAAAAAGATAGGACAATAGGGAGGAACAAAATGGCTTACGTAAACGGCAATCTTGCACTTCAACCGAAACGCAAACCGGACCCTAAGCAGCAGTACCGCGAGACGAAGAAAGTTCAGATTAAACGGAAATCCATGCCAGTGCAAGAAAAGCTGCTTTATCTGTTCACGATTATTGTTTGTGTCATTGTTGCGGGGGTCATTATTTTCCGTTACGCGCAAATCTATGAAATGGATAAGAAAATCAAAGATATGACGCGAGATTATACGACGATGCAGGTAGAGATGAAAGAGCTCAAGAAACAGGTGGAAACACTGAAAAATCCCGAGACCATTCAGGATCAGGCCAAGATGCAGGGTATGGTCGAGGATCCTAACGAACCGATCAAGGTGAGAACAGGGAGTAAAGAGACAGAAACCGCAATGAATAAGGAATAAGGTGATCAGCTATGACAAAAAGGATAAAACTGCGTACGCTGCTGGTCGGAGGGTTGATTACCCTCTTTTTTGTTGTTCTCGTAGGCCGAATCTATTGGGTCCAGGTTGTCAAGGCCGATTACTGGGCGGATAAAGCCCGGGATGTCTGGTCCAGATCGGAGAAGCTGGTTCCAACCAGGGGAACCATCTCCGACAGGGATGGTAATGTCCTGGCGATGGATGTGCTGGCTTACAACGTCTCGGTTAATCCGAAGCTTATCAACAAGCTCAAACTGGAAGACCAGATTGTAAGCAAGCTTCACACGATTCTGGGAACATCGGAAAGCGACCTTCAGGAGATTGTAACCGCGAAGAACGATAAGGGAGAGTTTTATGTCAACCGCGAAGTACGCCAGAAAGGCTGGCAGGTGGATAAGGAAGTCAAGGATCGGATTGAGAAATATAGAGACGAATTGATGAAGCAGACCAAAGAGCCGGATATCGGCATTTATTTGACAGAGGATAAGAAGCGGTATTATCCGAAGAACAATATGGCTTCCCATATCGTCGGTTATATGAACAACCAAGGCGTGCCTGTTATGGGGCTTGAGAAATCGCTGGACACGGAATTAAGCGGCAAGGAAGGCGAGATTGTTTATGAAAAGGACGGCAATGGCGTCATTCTGGAGGATGGGACGGTCAAATTCAATCCTTCCGTGGATGGCAAGAATGTCAAGCTGACCATTGATTCGGATATTCAGTATTATGTCGAAGAGGCGCTCAGGGAAGCTTGGAATGAATTTCATCCGAAAAGCATGACGGCGATCGCCGTAGATCCGCAAACGATGGACATTTTGGGGATGGCGAACCTGCCGGACTTTAACCCTAACGAATATGGAAAGGCGCAGCCGTCGGATTTCTATAACAGCGCGATTAGAGCTCTTTATGAGCCCGGTTCGACATTCAAAATCGTAACGCTGGCGGGGGCCGTTCAGGAAGGACTGTTTGATCCCAATGATCATTATATGTCCGGATCGATTCAGGTAGGAAAGCAGCAGGTTAACGATATCAAACGTGGCGGCTGGGGCGATATTACGTATCTGGAAGGACTCAAGCGATCCAGTAACGTGGCTTTCGTCAAGCTTGGTTATGAGAAACTCAAAGCGGACCGCCTGATGGATTATATCAAGAAGTTTGGATTCAATGAGAAAACGAATATCGAACTGCCGGGTGAAGCGGCTGGCTCCATTACCATTAATCCGAATATCGCAAGGGATGTCGCAAATGCTTCATTCGGTCAGGGGAAGGTGCAGGTTACGCCGATTCAGCAGGTTACGGCCGTTGCTGCCATCGCGAACGGAGGCAAGCTGATGCAGCCGCATCTGATCAAGGAAATCGATGATCCGGTGGCCAAAACATCTGTCGTTACGAAGCCGAAGGTCGTTCGTGAGGTGATTTCCGATAAGTCCGCGGAACTGGTGGGCGGATATTTGGAGCAGGTCGTCTCTGACCAAGAGATTGGCACAGGGAGAAACGCCTACATCGAAGGCTACCGCATAGCAGGCAAGACAGGGACAGCCCAGAAGGTTGTAAACGGTGCATATTCCAGTGATCAATATGTCGTATCTTTCATTGGTTACGCACCGGTGGAAAAGCCCAGAATCGCTGTGTATGTGGTAGCCGATGCGCCGGAAGACAAGCTGCTGGGCGGCGGGGCGGTTGCGGCGCCGGTTTTCAAAAAAATAGTGCTGCAAAGTCTGCGCCATATGGGCGTCAGTCCGACAGTTGAGCCTGCCAAGGAATCCGCAGCGAAGGACTTGACCGTCACACTGCCGGAGCTGACCAATCTTACTCTCGATCAGGCCAAGGCACAGCTTACCTCGCGTTCGCTTACACCCGAGGTCATCGGCAAGGGCAATAAAATTTTGCAGCAAATTCCAAAAGCAAATTCAGCGGTCAATCCCACGCAGCGTGTTTATTTGATCACGGAGAACCGGAGCGAGCTCGCGATTCCGAATATGAGCGGTCTGTCCCTGCGCGACGCAATGGAAATCTGCACACTGCTGCAAATCAAATGTGTGACTGAGGGACAAGGTTTTGTCACCTCGCAGACACTTGCCCAGCTGAAAGGCGAGAAGGTCTTGAAGCTCACATTGGCTCCTCCCGCAGACCAGACATCAACAGAGGACGGGGACGCGGAAAAGCAGGAGGAAGACAAGAAAGAGTAAGCTGCCGGTAAAGGATAGCTTGTTCTAACCCCTTTTTAAACCGAATAGGCTTGGATTAGGAAACGGATGTGCGTATGTTCCCGTTTTACGTGCTATTCGGAGGGGATTGCAGGTGAAAATTTCGAATGTTACCGTAAGGCGGCGCTTATTTATCGCGCTGATCATCGCTGTCGCTTCTTTTGCGCTCCTTATAGGCAGGCTCGCTTACGTGCAATTGTGGAAGGGCGAGGAGCTCGCGTCAAAAGCGGAAAACTCCTGGCGGAGGGAAATTCCGTTCTCGGCCAAGCGGGGGGAAATATGGGACCGAAACGGAACCAAGCTTGCGTATAATATAAGCTCGCCGACGATTATGGCGATTCCCGCCCAGATCAAGGATGCGCAGAAGACGGCAGCAGAGCTTGCGAGAGTGCTCGACATGACGGAAGACGCCGTACTGACGACCATTACGAAAAAACAGTTGATCGTCCGTATCCAGCCCGGAGGCCGGAAAATCACAACGGACAAGGCCCAATTAATACGCGATTTGGCACTGCCGGGCGTTGTTGTGGCGGAGGATAACAAACGTTATTATCCCATGGGCAGCTTTGCTTCGCATGTGCTGGGCTTTACCGGGATCGACAATCAGGGCTTGACCGGTATTGAAGCGCAGTACAATGACATGCTTTCCGGAATCAACGGGAATATTTCATTTCTCTCTGACGCGAAAGGCCGGCAAATGCCGGGCTCTGCTGATTCTTATCTGAAGCCCAAGGATGGTCTGAATCTGGAACTGACCCTCGATAAGCAAATTCAGTCCATTATGGAACGCGAGCTGGATCAGGCCATGGTTAAGTTCCAGGCGGACGACATCATGGCGATTGCGATGGACCCGAGTACGGGAGAAATTCTTGGAATGGCTAGCCGTCCTACGTACGAGCCGGATAAATATCGTGATGTTGATCCACAGGTGTACAACCGGAATTTGCCCATTTGGATGACCTATGAGCCGGGTTCGACATTCAAGATTATTACGCTTTCCGCTGCGCTTGAAGAAGGCAAGGTAAACTTAACCAATGATCACTTCTATGATCCAGGGTTCGTGGAAGTCGGCGGAGCCCGCTTGCGCTGCTGGAAGAAGGGCGGTCACGGCTCACAGACGTTTCTGGAGGTTGTGCAAAATTCATGCAATCCCGGTTTTGTCGCGCTGGGCAACCGGCTTGGCAAAGATAAATTGTTTCAGTATATCAAGGACTTTGGCTTCGGCACCAAGACCGGCATTGACCTCGGCGGCGAAGAGAACGGGATCATGTTCAAGATGAGCCAGGTCGGCCCGGTGGAGCTGGCGACAACCGCCTTCGGCCAAGGGGTCTCCGTAACGCCGATCCAGCAGATTACGGCGGTCTCGGCGGCAGTCAACGGCGGAACGCTGTACAAGCCGCATGTTGCCAAAGCCTGGATCAACCCGGAAACCGGTGAAACGGTCGAAACGGTGGAGCCGGAGGCCGTGCGGCAGGTGATCTCGGAGAAAACCAGCCAGCAGGTAAGGGAGGCGCTGGAGAGCGTGGTGGCCAAAGGAACGGGGCGCAATGCTTTTCTGGATGGCTACAGGGTTGGCGGTAAAACCGGTACGGCGCAGAAAGTTATCAATGGCCGATACTCGCCCAATGAGCATATCGTGTCCTTCATCGGCTTCGCACCTGCGGACGATCCCAAGATTGTCGTGTATGTGGCGGTCGACAATCCGCAGGGCATTCAGTTTGGCGGCGTCGTTGCCGCCCCTATTGTGCATAACATCCTTGCGGATGCCCTGCCCTATATGGGAATTGAGCCTCGTAAGAAGCAGATCGAGCGGGATTACAAATATGGCGAAACGCCAATCGTTACGGTTCCGAATCTTGTAGGCAAGACGGTATCCGATATTTACGAGGATATGAATATGAATTTCAATCTGACGTCAGCCGGCAGCGGAGACACCGTAATCAGGCAGGCACCGGCTGCAGGATCACGGGTGGAGCGGGGCTCGACGATCCGCATTTATTTGGCCAAGGATGATGAAAGCAATCATCCTTGACTATACTGGGAAGAGAATGTATAACAGGTACGGGTAAAACGTCAGCAAGAATAATAGAACCTATTACAGGGCCGGGACATGATCAAAAAGGCCGGGGTGGAGGAACTGACCCATGCGTTTGGAACAAATAGCCGAATTGCTGCTTACAGCACGATTTATTGGCGATAAGAACACAAAAATCAACGGAATCCAAATCGATTCCCGCAAAGTATCGGCAGGCGACTTGTTTATCTGCCTGCCGGGCCACACGCAGGATGGTCATGACTTTGCGCCCCAGGCGATGGAACGTGGGGCATCAGCGCTTGTGGTGGACCGGGAGCTGCCGATCGGCATTCCGCAAATTCTCGTCAAGGACTGTCGTCTCGCGATGGCTGTCATTGCCGATATATATTTTGAACAGCCCAGCCACAAATTGAAGCTGATCGGCGTAACGGGAACGAACGGGAAAACAACAACGACTTATTTGATTGAACGCATTCTGGCTGATGCAGGCTTCAGCCCGGGTGTGATCGGAACGGTAGAAATGCGCTATGGCGGCCGATCCTATCCAATGTCGGGCACGACGCCCGAGGCGCTGGAGCTTCAGCGCAGCCTGGCCGGAATGGTGGAGTCAGGAAGCAATTACTGCGTCATGGAGGCATCCTCGCATGCGCTGGAGCAGGGGCGTGTAAAGGGCTGCCGTTACCGGACGGCAATATTTACCAACCTCACGCAGGATCATTTGGATTATCATTATACAATGGAGCGTTACGCTGCAGCCAAGGAGCTGTTGTTCTCCCGGCTCGGCAACGAGTATGCCAATTCTCAGGGCGACCGAACATTTGCGGTGTTGAATGCCGATGATGAGGCTTCTGAGGGATTTGCCAAAGCTACGGCCGCTGAAGTCATTACCTATGGTGTGGATCAGGAAGCAGATATTCGCGCAACCCATGTACGGATTACCGCGCATGGAACGTCCTTTCATGTGAACACCTTCAAGGGAGAAGCGGATATTACGCTGCAAATGACCGGGAAGTTCAACGTTTATAATGCTTTGGCCGCAATAGGCGCGGCATTGATCGAAGAGGTTCCGCTTGCGCAGATCAAAGCAAGTCTGGAGAGCCTGCCGGGAGTTCCGGGAAGAGTCGAGGCAGTTAATGCCGGCCAGCCATTCGCCGTCATTGTCGATTACGCGCATACGCCCGATGGCCTGGAAAACGTATTGGCAGCGGTCAAAGAGGTGGCCTCAGGAAGAATTATCTGCGTGTTTGGCTGCGGCGGCGACCGAGACCGGACGAAACGTCCGCTTATGGGTTCGATTGCCGGCCGTTACGCCGATTATGCTATCGTCACCTCCGATAATCCGCGCACCGAGGATCCGGCGCAAATCCTGAAGGATATTGAAGTCGGGCTCATCGGGGACGGGGTGTCCGGAGACCGTTACGAGCTGCTGGCGGACCGTCATGCGGCGATCCAAAAAGCGGTTGATATGGCCAGCCCCGACGATGTAATATTGATTGCGGGGAAAGGTCATGAGACGTATCAGATCATCGGGGATCAGACGCACGACTTTGATGATCGCGTTGTGGCCAAAGAAGCGATAAGGAGTCTCAGACTGTGATAAAACGAACGTTAGGCGCCATTGCCGACATGTGCGGTGGAACGTTGACAAACAACCGGTTTGGCGAAATTGCCATAACCGGCGTAACCAGGGATTCACGAGATGTTCAGCCTGGCCAGCTTTATATTCCGCTCGCCGGCTATAACTTTGACGGACATGATTTTGCCGGCAACGCTCTTGCTGGCGGGGCTGCTGCGCTGATCTGGCAGTCCAACCGGTCGATACCGGAGGCGCTGATTGACGAGCCTCTGCTACTGGTGGACGACCCGCTTACCGCTCTGCAGCGATTAGCCGCTTCCTACCGGGAAGAGCTGAATTTGCGCGTTGTCGGGATAACGGGAAGCAACGGCAAGACCACAACCAAGGATATGGTAGCCTCCGTGTTATCAGGCGTCTTCCGGGTACATAAAACCGAAGGCAATCTGAACAATCATATCGGGCTGCCGATTACCGTCCTGCAGCTGGATGAATCGGTTGATGTGGTCGTGCTGGAAATGGGAATGAGCGGTTTTGGCGAAATCGAGCTGCTCACCTGCATAGCCAAGCCGGATATCGTTGTCATTACCAATATCGGGGATGCGCATCTGCTGCAGCTCGGGTCGCGGGAAGGCATTGCGAAGGCCAAGCTGGAAATAGTCGCAGGGCTTCGGGAAGGCGGACTGCTCCTGTTCAACGGCGATGAGCCTTTGCTGCATGCTGGAGTAGAAGCACTGAATCTGCCTGATACGCTCAGGAGGCAGACCTTTGGTTTGGGGCAAGGCAATGACTGGAACGCCGTCCATGTCGAGGTGGACGCGATATCCTCCGCTTTTGACGTCAATGGACTGGAATCTTTCAACCGCTTGTCGCTCCCGGTTCCCGGACATCATAACGTGTCCAATGCGCTGGCAGCGGTAGCCGTAGGCAGAGCCCTTGGCATTCCGGCGGAGAAAATCCGCGAGGGCTTCGAAGGATTGCGGTTGACGGGGATGCGTATTGAACCGGTGCGGGCATACAACGGGGCAATGGTGCTTAATGATGCTTATAATGCCAATCCGACGGCGGTCCGCGCAGCGGTCGATCTGGTGGCGCAGCTGACAGGTTACCGGCGCAAATGGCTGGTTCTCGGGGATATGCTGGAGCTTGGCGCACAGGATGCGGAGCTTCACGCCGATATTGGCGATTACATCACCCCATACAAGGCGGATCGCTTGCTGACCTATGGAGCGCTATCCCGCCACACGGCCTCCGCAGCTTCCAAATCATTTGAGAAAAATGCGGGAGCGGAAGAGAGCAGCGGGACGCTGAGCGATCCTTCATCTTTGCAAACCGAAGCGCCGGTGGTCGCTTTTGAAGATAAAGAGCAGTTGATCGAGTGCCTTCGCGCCTCATTGACACCGGAGGATCTTGTATTAGTGAAAGGCTCACGAGGCATGCGTATGGAAGAAATCGTCCACGCGCTGCAGCGTGTATGATGAGGTGACAACATGGACATCAAGGTCATCCTGCTGTCAATTGGCGCTTCTTTTCTCCTTGCGGTTTTGCTCGGACCTTTGTTCATCCCGCTGCTTAGACGGCTTAAATTCGGCCAGCAGATCCGGACGGACGGGCCGCAGAGCCATCTGAAGAAGAAAGGCACGCCGACTATGGGCGGCATCATCATTATGCTGGCGTTGCTGCTCAGCTTTTTGAAATTTTCAGAGATTACACCGGAATTTTGGGTACTACTTATTGCATCGCTGGGTTTCGGACTTATCGGATTTCTTGATGATTATATTAAAATCGTATTCAAGCGATCACTGGGCTTAACCGCTAAGCAAAAGCTGATCGGCCAGCTCATCTTTTCCATTATAATCTGTGTCCTGCTCTATCAAATGAATCACAGCACCGTCGTGGGCATTCCCAGTACAACGATACAATTTGATTTCGGCTGGTTCTATTATCCGTTTGTCGTCATCATGCTCTTCGGCACCACCAACGCCGTCAACTTCACCGATGGCGTCGACGGATTGCTGGCAGGCACAGGCGCGATTGCCTTCGCCGCCTTTACCATCCTGGCTCTGCATGCAAGCGAGCATGAATCGGCAATCTTCTCAGCCGCCATGATCGGCGCCCTGCTGGGCTTCCTGATCTTCAATGCCCATCCGGCCAAAGTCTTCATGGGCGACACCGGTTCATTGGGCATTGGCGGCGGCATGGCGGCAGTTGCGATCTTGACGAAAACGGAAATTCTGCTCGTCCTTATCGGAGGGGTATTCGTCATCGAAATGCTCTCGGTGATCCTGCAGGTCGCCTCATTCAAGCTTCGCGGCAAGCGAATCTTCAAGATGAGCCCGATCCATCATCACTTCGAGCTATCGGGCTGGGGCGAATGGCGCGTCGTCACGTCCTTCTGGTTCGTATCGCTCATCCTGGCAGCTATCGGCCTCGTTCTGGGCCGATAAAAAAGTCCCGCTAAGGGACAAGGCGCCTCAAGCGCCGAGCCCTTAAAAGTCCCGCAGGGACAAGGCGCCTCAGGTGCCGAGCCCTTAAAAGTCCCGCAGGGACAAGGCGCCTCAGGTGCCGAGCCCTTAAAAGTCCCGCAGGGACAAGGCGCCCCAGGCGCCGAGCCTTTAAAAGTCCCGCCAAGGGACAAGGTGCCAAAGGCGCCGACAATCGCCCCGAAGAGGGCGACCAGCTCCAAAAGTAAAAGCGTGTCCAAAGGACGAAAGCGATCCAACGACCAAACAACCGCACTAACCGTCTCATTGACCCAAACGTTATTCTAGACGAAGTCATCCTGGTACCCAGGGAGCATCAAAAGTAAAGCGTGTCCCTAGGGACGAAAGCGAGCACACCAAATAACATTAACGAGGGCGCTACTCTGCAACTCGGACGTTATCCCATTCCGGGTGTCCAGAGGGCCGGGGCCCTTGGGGTCCCCCTCAGGGGGATTTAGGGGGGAATCCACATTGTACCAAGGCAAAAAAATAGTCATACTGGGGCTCGCCAAAAGCGGCGTCAGCGTTGCGAAGCTGTTCCACAGGCTGGGCGCAAAGGTGATTGTCAACGACCAGAAGAAACGCGAATTGTGCCCCGAAGCGGATGAATTGGACGCTTTGGGTATTTCTGTTATTTGCGGCAGCCACCCGGATGATCTCATTACCGGGGATACCGCGCTGGTAGTCAAAAACCCGGGTATTCCCTACAGCGCGCCGCCGGTCAAGCGGGCGCTCGCGCTGGGATTGAAAGTGGTCACGGAAGTGGAGATCGCCTACCAACTTTCGGATGCGCCGATTATCGGCATTACCGGCTCCAACGGCAAGACCACCACGACAACGTGGATCGGGGATATGCTGGAGGCTGCCGACCTTGCGCCGATCGTGGCGGGCAATATCGGCACACCGCTTTGCGAAGCGGCGCAAACCGCTACGGGCAACAATTGGCTGGTGGCCGAGCTCAGCAGCTTTCAACTCAAAGGCACGCAGCATTTTCGTCCGCGCGTGTCCGTACTGTTGAATGTGGTCGAGACCCATCTGGATTATCACGGGGACATGGAGGATTATGTCCAGTCGAAGGCCAAGCTGTTTGCCAATCAAACGGAGCAGGATACCGCTGTCATCAACATGGACGATCCCGTTTGCCGCCAGCTTGTCAGCGAGGGCAGGATTAAGGCGCATATCATTCCTTTTGCGGTTTCTCAAAGCCTGCCTTATGGGCTGTTCATTGAGCCGCCCTTCCCGGAAGAGCTGTCCGCGCCGCCTGATGGGCTGGATAGGGAGATCATCTGGATCGACCGGGAAGAAGCAAGACATGTCGTCTTGCCCGTTCACGAACTGGGCATTCCGGGAAGGCATAACGCAGCCGACGCACTTGCCGCGATTGGAGCCTCGCTGGCTGCAGGCGCACCGCTTGAAGCGCTCAGAGCTCCGCTGAGGGAGTTCAGCGGGGTTGAGCACCGCCTGGAGTTTGTCTGTGAGAGCGGTGGCATACGCTACTACAACAACTCTAAAGCGACCAATCCGGCAGCAACGATCAATGCACTGCGCTCGTTCCCCCCGCGGATTGTACTGATTGCGGGAGGACTTGACCGGGGTTCGGATTATATGGAGCTGCTGCCGCATATCAAGGATCAGGTCAAGGCGGTCGTGACGCTTGGAGAGACACGCGGGAAGATTGCTGCGGTTGCCGAGCTGGCAGGTTTAGCGTGGATCAAAACAGTCGAACCTGAAGAGGACGCCGAAGCGACGCTGCAGCAAGCCGTGCGCGAAGCCGCCTCCTTTGCAGAGCCGGGAGATATCGTTCTACTCTCGCCCGCCTGCGCCAGCTGGGACATGTTCAAGTCTTACGAAGAGCGGGGGCGCATTTTTAAACAATCGGTGCATACCTTGTAAGTAGGGGGCTTGTCCCTACTTACGCATGCAAGAGGTGTTTGTGCTATGGTAAAAGCCCGGTCCGCCCCGGATGTATGGATGATCGTATCGATATCGTGTATTCTCGCCATCGGCCTTGTGATGGTATACAGTGCAAGCGCAGTACTGGCATTCCATGAGTTCGGCGACAAATTCTATTACGTCAAGCGCCAGTCCATCTTTGCTGCGCTGGGTATTGCGTCCCTGCTGGTAACGATGAACGCTGACTATGGAATATGGAAGAAATGGTCCCGGCCCGCTCTGTTTATCTGCTTTGGCCTGCTGGTCATTGTATTGATTCCCGGAATCGGGGTTGTCCGCGGGGGAGCCAGAAGCTGGCTCGGCATCAGCTCGCTCGGCATCCAGCCCTCGGAATTCATGAAGCTGGCCATGGTGATCTTCCTGGCCAAGCTGTTATCCGAGAAGCAGCAGACCGTCACCTTGTTTACCAAGGGACTGCTGCCACCGCTCGGTATTCTCGGCGCAGCCTTTGCGCTGATTATGCTGCAGCCGGATCTGGGAACCGGCGCTGTTATGGTAGGCGCTTCCCTGCTGGTCATCTACACCTCGGGCGCGCGTATGGCGCATCTGGGCTCGCTTGCCATGATTGGCGTTGCCGGATTTGTTGGGCTGATTCTTGCGGCGCCTTACCGGATGCAGCGCATCACCGCCTTCATGGACCCATGGGCCGATCCGCTTGGCGCAGGCTATCAGATCATTCAATCCCTCTATGCCATCGGACCTGGGGGACTTGTCGGACTTGGGCTTGGGATGAGCCGTCAGAAATTTAATTATTTGCCCGAACCGCAAACCGACTTTATCTTCTCTATCGTTTCGGAGGAGCTGGGCTTCATCGGCGGCGGTACGATTATTATTCTCTTTGCCATCCTGCTGTGGCGCGGTATGCGGGCGGCGATCTCAGCTCCTGATACGTTTGGCAGCCTGCTTGCGGTGGGCATTGTCGGGATTGTCGCCGTACAGGTGTTTATCAATATTGGCGTCGTCATTGGTATGCTGCCGGTGACGGGAATTACACTGCCGCTTGTCAGCTATGGCGGTTCATCGCTGACACTGTTGCTTACGGCGCTCGGCATTTTACTTAATATATCCCGTTATTCGAGGTGAACATGTCATGCGTATCGTATTGACCGGCGGCGGAACAGGCGGCCATATTTATCCGGCGCTTGCGATCGGCAGGCAGGTGAAGGAAGAAGCTCCGGATTCATCGATATTATATATCGGATCTCCCAAAGGACTGGAGAGCCGGATTGTGCCTGCACAGGGGATCGCGTTTGAACCTGTGGAGATCACGGGCTTCAGGCGCAAGCTGTCTTTGGACAATGTGAAAACCATCATGCGTTTTCTAAGAGGCGTAAGGCGCTCCAAGCAGCTCCTGCGGGAATTCAAACCTGATGTAGTGGTGGGTACAGGAGGATATGTATGCGGACCGGTCGTCTATGCGGCCGCCAAGCTTGGCATTCCAACGCTTATCCATGAGCAGAATGCCGTATCCGGCTTGACCAACCAGTTTTTAACCCGGTATGCGGATTGCGTAGCTGTCAGCTTCAAGGACTCGTTGTCCCAGTTCAAGCGCTCGAAGCATGCTGTCTATACAGGCAATCCTTGTGCGACTCATGTGGTTCGCGCAAGCAGGGATAACGGATTCAAATCGCTGGGACTGCCTACCGGCAGCCAGATCGTACTGATGGTCGGGGGCAGCAGAGGCGCGAAAGCGATGAATGACGCGATGGTGGACATGGCAGGAATGGTTATGCGAATGCCCAAGGTTCATTTTGTATTTGTGACTGGAGAAAGCTACTATGAAAGCACGATGAAGAGAATGAAGGATGCACAGCAGGGGCAGCCTGCCAATCTTCATGTGCGGCCGTATTTGCATAATATGCCAGAGGTGCTGGCTGCGTCCAAGCTGATTGTCAGCCGTTCGGGAGCTTCATCGCTCGCGGAAATCACAGCTTTGGGAGTTCCTTCTATTTTAATACCGTCTCCGAATGTCACGAATAACCATCAGGAAGCGAATGCGAGAAGCCTCGCGGATGCAGGAGCCGCTGAGATGATTCTCGAACGGGACTTAAGCGGCAGCAAATTGTTCGAGCGCATAACAAGGCTGATCGGCGCCGAAGAGCTGTTGACCAAAATGGGGCTTGCGGCACTGACGCTCGGCATGCCGCAATCGGCATCCCTCATCGGACAAGAAATTAAGAGATTAACGGACAAACCGTAGAGCATCATGGGCGATTGTCACACTCATGCGCGGGAAGGCATAGAATACCCTATAATCGTGACCGTCACCTGGCGGGGCCCGTATCTGCAACCGAAAATCAGCAGGGAGGGCAGCCTGGCTGGGAGAAGCATGCCCCGCATTCGACAATCGCTAATAGCAAAAAGGAGGTACGGGCAAGGATGGAGCAATTGTTAGCGGAATTACAACAAATCGATTCAGGCAGCGTGAGATCTGGCGAACCGCTTTCCGGATATACAACCTGGAAAATCGGAGGTCCGGCAGACATCTTGGTTATTCCGCAAAATAAAGAGCAGCTGGTGTCCGTGGTGCGTTTGCTCCGCAAACAAGGAGTGCCTTGGACCAACCTCGGACGCGGCTCCAATTTGCTGGTAAGCGATAAGGGAATCCGGGGCGTTGTGATCCAGCCGGGCGAAGGATTCGATTATGCACGATTTGATGGCACGCTCGTTCATGCGGGCGCGGCTTATTCCTTCATCAAGCTGTCTGTCATGACAGGCAAGGAAGGATTGACCGGTCTGGAGTTTGCAGGGGGAATTCCAGGTTCGGTCGGCGGAGCGGTGTACATGAATGCCGGTGCCCACGGGTCGGATGTGTCACGTATATTCAAATCGGCCGACATTGTACTGGAAACAGGAGAATTGGTACACTGCGATTCAGGTCAAATGGGTTTTTCCTATCGTCATTCCTTTCTTCATGAGCAGCCCGGAATCGTGGTTAATGCGACATTTGAGCTTGAACGCGGCGACCGTAGAGAGATCGCGTCCACGATGTCCGCTTACAAGGAGCGCCGACTGCGCACGCAGCCGCTAAAGTCGGCTACTGCAGGCAGCGTGTTCCGCAATCCGCCGAATGATTTTGCCGCGAGGCTGATCGAAGAAGCGGGGCTCAAGGGGATGCGAAGCGGAGATGCCGAAGTGTCGACGCAGCACGCCAATTTTATTGTGAATACCGGTCAAGCGAAGGCCGAAGACGTCCTCACCCTCATGACAACTATTCGCAGCACCGTTAAAGACCGATTCGGAGTCGATTTGGTGCCGGAAGTACTGGTGGTGGGTGAGCGGTAATTCGGAGGTGATACATTGGACAAATTGGTGATTGAAGGCGGGAAACCTCTCTCAGGAACCATAGTTATCCAAGGAGCGAAAAATGCCGCTTTGCCGATTTTGGCTGCCAGTCTGCTAGTAGAAGGAAAAGTGACGATCGATCATGTGCCAAAGCTTCTTGATATCGACGTCATGCTGAACATTTTACGCGAGCTCGGCTGCCGGGCGGAACATGTGGATGAAACGGTTATGCTTGATACAACATTCGCACATTCCTCGCATGTCCCGGAAGCTCTTATGCGTCAAATGCGCTCCTCCATCTTTTTGATGGGGCCGCTTCTAGCACGATTTGGCAAAGCAACGATTTATCAGCCAGGCGGCTGCGCGATCGGGGAACGAAAGATTGATTTGCATTTGAGAGGTCTTATGGCGCTTGGAGCACAAATAGAAGAAGAAGGCAGCCGCATTGTTTGCTTCGCGGACCGGCTGAAGGGCGCTGAAGTCCATCTTGATTTTCCAAGCGTGGGCGCAACAGAAAATATTATGATGGCTGCAGTACTGGCGGAAGGGTTTACGACTATCAGCAATGCTGCCCGTGAACCGGAAATTCAGGACCTGCAGCGGTTCTTGTGCGCACTGGGCGCCAAGATCATCGGAGCCGGAACCGACACCATAACGATTGAAGGTGTACAGAAGCTTGTTCCATGCCGGTATCAGGTCATCCCGGACAGGATCGTTACAGGAACCGTCATGGTTGCCGCAGCGGCCACCAGGGGCCAGGTCACGCTGCACAACACGCAGCCATCCCATCTCACCTCGCTCATTCACGTGCTTCGCCGGGCAGGTGTTCAAATATCGGTGGACGGTGATATAATCAAAGTTGGCAGTGCGAGCCGGAGCAAGTCTATCGACCGGATTGTCACTTCTCCTTATCCGGCGTTTCCAACGGATTTGCAGTCGCAAATTATGGTGCTGCTGTCGCTCGCCGACGGGGTAAGCGTCATGAAGGAAACGATTTTTGAAGGCCGCTTCAAGCATGTCGACGAGCTCTCGCGTATGGGGGCGGACATCAGGGTCGACTTGAATTCCGCATTCATTCGGGGTGTTCCAAGGCTTTACGGGGCTACGGTGGAAGCGACTGATTTGCGTGCGGGAGCCGCACTGGTTATCGCAGGGCTCGCCGCCCAAGGCAGAACAGTCGTGGAGCAGGTACACCACATTGATAGGGGTTATGACCGGATTGAGACGATGCTTTCCCGATTGGGCGCGCGAATCTCTCGGCTGTCTCCGGTTCCCAAGAAAGAGATTGTCTCTTAAATTAACCATTGCTGGATGAAGCGCTATACAGACCGTGAACGGCAGCCTCTTTGCCGTTTATCGTCTGTTCGAAAGAAGGGACAAGTCATGGCAGACAAGATGCCCGTGCTGAGGGAACCTGTCCGAAGACGCCGGGGCGGCAAAAAGCTGCTGGCAGTGCTCTTTTTGCTCTTTATAGTTATATTATGCGTGTTGTTTTTTAATTCGAATATCAGTAAAATTTCTTCCGTCGTGGTGGAAGGACAGAAGTTTACGAGAGCGGCGGATGTTCAGAAGGCTGCGGGCATCAGTGTGGGCGACGCCTTTTTGGGTACATCGACCAATACCATTGAAGCACGGGTAAAGAAGCTCGCTCCGGTTGAGACGGTGGAAGTAACCAAATCATTTCCCGGCACCGTCAAAATTGTGGTTCACGAGTTTCCGGGTGTCGCATTCCAACTGTCGGACCAAGGCGTGCTGACCGCTCTGTTATCCAATGGGACAAGCGTTCCGACGGGGAGCGACATCATCGTGGACAAGCCTATCCTGTCCGGCTGGAAAGCCGATGACCCGGTCAAGGCGCAGTTGTGCAAGCAGCTTGCCGAGCTATCCGCCCAGTCGCTGTCCGATTTTTCGGAAATCATCCCTACGCCTTCAAATGCGTATCCGGACCGCATCAAGATTTATACGCGCACACGTTTTGAGGTCATTACCGCGGTTTCGCTGCTCCCCGGGAAGGTGCCGGCGCTTAATGCCGTTATCGAGACGCAGGAGCCGGGACTTATCACGATGCTGCTTGCAGATACTTATACATCATTTACCCCTGACGAGGGGGGAAATAAGGACGCCGATCAAAAAGACACTACTCAATAGGGTCAAAGAGTGTTAGAATTTTAATTATGCATCTTTTTGCCTCTCTCCGATTATTTTTTCATTAGAATTGCGGAAGCAGCGCAGCGGCTGCGGCGCTGGAAATATTAACATACACCGAAAAAGTTGTTGAAAAAAGAGGGAAAATAGGCCCAACGTTGAATAAGTAGAAATGCACTTGGAGACTGGACCTGATACGGTTTCTATATACTGGAATCTATAACATTTTGAAACGGAGGTGCCACGGGTTGAGCAGCAACGACATCATCGTTAGTTTGGACATCGGTACATCCAAAGTTCGTGCTATTATTGGCGAAGTAAGTAATGGAGCCATTAATATTATTGGAGTTGGATCTGCCGACTCGGAAGGAATACGAAAAGGGGCCATCGTTGATATTGACCAAACCGTGCAATCCATTCGTAATGCAGTGGATCATGCGGAACGCATGGTGGGCATTCAAATAAGCGACGTATATGTCGGTATACAAGGCAATCATATTTCACTCCAAACCAATCATGGCGTAGTGGCCGTATCGAACGAAGACAGGGAAATCGGCGAAGAGGATATCGAGCGGGTGCTGCAGGCGGCGAAAGTTGTTGCCCTTCCGCCCGAACGGGAAATTATCAATCTAGTTCCAAAGCAGTACCTGGTTGACGGACTTGAAGGAATTTCGGATCCGCGGGGTATGATCGGCGTAAGGCTTGAAGTTGAGGCAACCGTCGTAACCGGCGCCAAGACAGCCATCCATAATCTGGTGCGCTGTGTGGAGAAGGCGAATCTGCGGATTGCCGGCGTCATTCTCATGTCGCTGGCCTCGGGGCAGATGGCGCTAACCAAAGACGAGAAAATGATGGGGACCGTGCTCGCTGACATCGGAGCCGGTTCTTGCACAATTGCGATTTTTGATCAAGGCAGCATAGTTGCAACCTCCACACTTCCTATCGGTGGCGAATATGTCACTAGCGATATCTCCTACGGACTACGTACCCAAACCGAACAAGCGGAGAAAATCAAGCAGAAATTCGGCTGCGCATTGATTCAGGATGCGGCTGAAGATCAGAAGTTCAAGGTTATGCGTATGGGAAGCAATGTCGAGAAGGAATTCTCGCAGGTCGATCTGGCCAATATTATCGAGCCCCGCATGCAGGAGATTTTCCATCTCATGCGCCAGGAAGTCATCCGTTTGGGATTTGGGGACAAAGTAAATGGTTATGTATTGACAGGAGGCACTGTGATCATGCCCGGAACACTTCCACTTGCGCAGAGCGAGCTGGAATCAACGGTCAGGATCGCTGTCCCCGATTTCATCGGTGTAAGGGATCCCTCTTTTACAAGCGGTGTTGGAATGATTCAATATGTTTCCAAATATATGAGAAACCGGATTTCTTCGGCTCCGAAGAAGAGTGCTGGACGTAAAGCAAGCGCTCCTTCGTCTACTAAACCCGGATTGTTTGAAAGATTGAAAAATATGTTTAGTGAATTCATTTGATCGGGGGAACTAATAGAATGTTGGAATTCGATTTCGATATGGAACAACTGGCCCAGATTAAGGTCATTGGCGTTGGCGGCGGTGGCAGCAATGCCGTCAACCGGATGATTGAGAATGGCGTCAAGGGTGTTGAATTTATTACGGTCAATACGGACGCGCAAGCGCTCCATATGGCCAGATCCGAGCAGAAGCTGCAAATCGGGGACAAGCTGACCCGGGGTCTTGGAGCTGGCGCGAACCCGGAGGTTGGCAAGAAAGCTGCCGAAGAGTCACGCGAAGTGGTAGCAAATGCGCTTAAAGGGGCGGATATGGTATTCGTCACAGCCGGCATGGGTGGTGGTACCGGCACGGGAGCCGCACCAGTCATTGCAGAGATCGCCCGCGAATGCGGCGCTCTGACCGTCGGCGTCGTTACACGCCCCTTCACATTTGAAGGACGCAAGCGCTCCGGACAAGCCGAGCTTGGGATTGAATCGCTCAAGGAAAAGGTTGATACGCTGATCGTCATTCCGAATGACCGCTTGCTTGAAATCGTCGACAAGAAAACCCCGATGCTGGAAGCCTTCCGTGAAGCGGATAATGTACTGAAGCAGGCGGTGCAGGGTATTTCGGACCTGATCGCCGTACCGGGGCTTATCAATCTCGACTTTGCCGACGTGAAGACGATCATGACGGAACGCGGCTCGGCCTTGATGGGCATCGGTGCTGCGACCGGCGAGAACCGTGCGGCTGAAGCAGCCCGCAAAGCGATTCAAAGTCCTTTGCTGGAGACGTCGATAGACGGGGCGCGCGGTATCATCATGAATATTACCGGCGGTTCCAATTTGTCTCTCTATGAAGTCAATGAAGCTGCAGAAATTGTTATCTCCGCGTCGGACCCTGAAGTGAACATGATTTTCGGGGCCAGCATTGATGAGAATTTGAAGGAAGAAATCAAAGTAACCGTTATCGCTACCGGTTTTGAGCACCGCAGCAACCCGGCTCTGCGCCAAATGCCCGGTCAACAGGCCGCAGACAAGAGCGCGCAGGGAACGCCGGCAGCTTCGGATAACCGTTCACAGCCCGCTGCGCCTGGCCCCAAGCCTTTTGGCAGCCCGACCTCAAGCGATCAACTGGATATCCCGGCCTTTCTTCGCAACCGCCGGAATAACGACAGATAACAACCAGCTTTATCAACCGCTCTTCCATCTATGGGAGGGCGGTTTTTTGTATGTTCAGGAGATAATCCCCTCACAGGGCTATCTCTTAGACCCGACACATCGACAAAAAAAGATCGCTGCTGACGGCATGTTTAGACAGACATTGTAATAGGATTTAAATATACTAGACACAAGCCGCTTGAGCCTTGCGAACGCAAATGCAGAAGCAGGCGGATAGTGGAAGTACGGCAGGAAGGTGAATGTGCTGGATGCAGTTTATATCGATGTTTATTTTATGATTAACCTGCTAATAGACGGTTCTGCCCTGTTGATGACCGCTTGGGTCCGGAGCATTCGCGCCAAATGGTGGCGGGTTGCGCTTGCAGCTCTCATCGGATCGCTTTATGCGGTAATGATTATTTTTCCTCCTCTTTCATTTATGTTTACGCTTATTGTGAAATTCGCTTTGTCGCTCATTATGCTTCTTGTTGCGTTTGGTTTTCCCAGCATTCAGCATTTCGCCCGGCATATCGGAGCCTTCTATGGGGTGAACTTTGCAGCGGCAGGGGCAGTGCTTGGACTGCATTACTTGTTTATGAATGGTTCCGCACCTTTGTGGAATTCCATGATTAACGGTAATTTTCAGCTGAAATTAGGGCTGGTGTTTCTGTTTTGCGTCATTTGTGCGGGTTATTATATTTTTCGCTCGATCATGATCCAGCGCCGGGAACGCGATCTTGTTCATAGTCATCTTGCGGAGGTGAACATAACGATAGGAGATGACAAGCGTTCATGTACGGGACTTATTGATACGGGCAACCAACTGTATGAACCCATGACCCGCACGCCGGTAATGGTTATGGAGGCTTCCCTGTGGCAGGATGTTCTGCCTCCCGCGTGGATGAAGCAAATTCGGGAAGCGCAGGTCGATAAACTGCTAGCCAATATGGACGATGAACCATTTGTCTGGCGGGATCGATTACGGCTTGTGCCATACCGCGGAGTCAATGGCGGTGCTCAGTTCATGCTTGCCGTCAAGCCCGACCTGGTCGTCGTTGTAAGGGAAGGGGAGACCTTCGAAACACGTAAAGTGCTGATCGGCTTGGATGCCGGCAAATTAGTCGCAGATGGGGCGTACCAGGCGATTCTCCATCCGTCAATGCTGCAAAATCGAACCGTCACGATTGATCCAGTTCACAGTTCTTCGAGAAGGGATGGAGCGGCATGCTCGTCAAATGGAAACTGATCCTGCAGTTATATTATTATCGGATTTTATTTTTATTCGGTCTCAAGAGCGAGGAAATTTATTATATCGGCGGAAGTGAGGCGCTGCCCCCTCCCCTGACAAGGGAAGAAGAAGAATTTTTGCTGGGCAAGCTGCCTTCCGGTGATACGGCCATACGCGCTATGCTGATCGAACGCAATTTGCGACTTGTCGTATATATTGCCCGCAAGTTTGAGAATACGGGCATTCATATTGAGGATCTGGTATCCATCGGAGCGATCGGGCTGATCAAAGCCGTCAATACCTTTGATCCGGAGAAAAAAATCAAGCTGGCCACCTATGCCTCACGTTGTATAGAGAATGAAATTCTGATGTATTTGCGGCGAAACAGCAAGACGCGCACAGAGGTTTCCTTCGACGAACCGCTGAATATCGATTGGGATGGCAATGAGCTTCTGCTCTCGGATGTGCTCGGCACAGAAAATGATACGATCTATCGCAATATTGAAGAGCAGGTTGACCGCAAGCTGCTGCATAAGGCGCTTGATAAGCTGACAGAGCGGGAACGGATTATTATGGAGCTGCGCTTCGGACTGGCCGACGGCGAGGAGAAAACCCAGAAGGATGTAGCCGATCTGCTCGGGATATCGCAGTCCTATATCTCCAGGCTGGAGAAACGGATTATAAAGCGTCTGCGCAAGGAATTCAACAAAATGGTTTAGATGTAGAGCCCTCCCTAAATCCCTCCATAGGAGGGGACCCCAGAGGGGGCCGCCCTTCTGGACTCCCAGAATGGGAAACGAGAGAGGGACACACAAGCTTGCTAGAAACGTATGTGCAAAGCTCGTTTTCGTCCCTGCGGGACACACTCCAATTTTGGCGCTCCCGTGCTGCCTGTACCCCTGGCGGGGCTGGCATAACGCTTGCCGGGATAGAGGCGGCGGAGAGATTCAGCTGTGCCTGTCCTCGTTTTCGTCCATGAGGGGGACACACTTTAACTTCAGAATTATTGCCCGCAAGAGCCGCTTAGTCGGCTCTTTTTTGTTTTTATTTAACAATTGACATCAAAGGTGTATTATTCGAATAGTACACTTATGGTGTATGAACTACATAGTACACACACTGGTAGAGAGAGGTTGATATGAACGTGGACGACGGGCAAATCAACATGAGATTTAACAATCGCGATCCAGTCTACCTGCAGGTTGTCCGTTACTTCAAGGAGGGACTGGCAGCTGGCAGGCTTTCCGCAGGAGATGTCATTCCTTCACGCAGGGAAATTGCCGGCCTCCTCAAGATCAATCCTAATACGGCGCAAAAAGCATACAAGGAAATGGAGGAGCAGGGCTTGATCATAACCGAAGGAAATTCCCCGAGCCGAATCGCAAGCAATGAACAACTGATTGGCTCTATCCGGGATGAGCTTATTCAGGAGGCTGCGGCCGCCTTTATCGATTCTATCAAAAACATCGACGTGCCCGTTGAGGAACTGTTGAATGTTGTAAGAAAGCAGTATCTGAAAGGACGTCTAACGGAATAAAAGGAGGTGCCCGAAAATGATTGAATTGCAGAAGTGACAAAGAAATATGGACGCAAGAAAGTGCTGAACGGGGTATCCTTTACAGCCGAAAAAAATGAAATCACCTGTTTAATCGGCATTAACGGAGTCGGAAAATCAACTGTACTCAAAGCCATTATGGGGCTGACGCCTATCAACAAAGGTCATATATATATTGATGAACAGCCTGTTCATCATTGGCATTATGAGAGGATCACTTTTGTTCCTGATACAATCACGATGCCCGGGAGCATGACGATTAAGGCCTGCATGCGTTTCATGGCGGATTCCTACAACAATTGGAATCAGTCCCGGGCCAATGAGCTGCTGATTTTCTTCAAGCTGAAGGCGGAGGATAAAGTTGCCGAGCTATCCAAAGGAAATGCGGCGAAGCTTAATCTGCTGCTGGGACTGGCCGTCGATTCCGATTATATTCTGATGGATGAGCCGTTCTCGGGTATCGATGTGTTCAGCAGGGAACAGATTGCCTCGGTCTTTACCAGCCAGTTAATCGAGGATCGCGGCGTTATTATCACCACCCATGAAATCAATGACATGGAGCATCTGCTGGATAAAGTCGTTTCTGGATCAGGGCGCGGTTTTAAAATCGTTCAACTGCGAGGAAATGCGGCAGGAGCAAGGAAAATCCGTCATGGACGTGATGAGGGAGGTGTATCAGACATGAACCGATATTTGAAGCTGGTTCATATGGGGCTTGGCCGCTTCAGTAACATTTATTTCAGTTTATTTGCGCTTATCCTGCTGGTGCAGATGGGGGGAGTGTGGATGAAAACGCAGGATATCATTCAAATGGCCGGGAAGAGGCTCAATGGCGGCCTCGATGCTTATTTGGAATATACAGCTCAGGCAGGCAAAGCAAACTTCGCGGATGTGATGTCGAACAGTCTGTTCTTTATGGCTCCTGTCTTTCTAAGCGCCTCGGTACTGCTGCTCTATATATTTCTGATCTGGTATCGCGACTGGCTGTTCAAGCAACCTTTTATTTATCGGCTTCTAATGCTTCCGACGCAGCGGTATCATCTGTATTTCTCCAAGTTAAGTGCCATTCTTATCATGTTTCTGGGGCTGGTTGCTTTCCAGCTGCTGCTGCTGCCGCTGGAAATCGGCTTGTTTCAATCCCTTGTGCCTGCAGAATTGAGAGAGACGATTTCGACCGGAGACTTCATCCGTTCTCAATTTATGCTTCAAATTCTGCTGCCCTCAAGCTTCATGTCCTTCGTGATTTATTATGGAGCGGGCCTGCTTGCGGTGAGCGTGATTTCACGGCGGTTCTGATCGAACGGAGCTATCGGCTGAAGGGGCTTGCAGTCGGTATTTTATATGTGGCACTCTCGGTATTCATCGTGACTTGTCCAATTCTTATCCCTTTTCTGATGTGGAACACTATCATTGAAAATTATTTGTACCCTATGGAAATCTTTATCCTCGAGCTGATATTGGGCTTGATCGTCGGTGTTATTTCAATTTGCACAGGCTTATTTCTAATCAAAAGAAAAGTGGCGGTTTGACCGGGGGAGGATTACAAAAAATGAAAAGGTACGGGCTGTCAGCCGCACTTCTTGCACTGATCATTATTAGTATCGGGACTTATTACGTGCAGGCCTCATCCGGCAGCGGGCTTCCCCAGTACAGATTGACGAAGCTCAGCGGCGACGGGAAGGAGGCGGCACATATTCAATTGGATGGTTACTATGGCTCCGGAATCATTTCCGAACCCTTAAATATCGGCATACAGGGAAGTGATTATGAAACCAATAAGGGCTTCCTGGACCAGTTTTCCTTTCGTCCAAGCCCCTGGAGCCATTTTAATTCGGTCCTTGCCGGGCATCGTCAGTTTCTGAACAGGAGAATTCCATGTCGTTTACCACTGCCGGGAACCAACTTGTACGCGCAAGCGGCAGCAGCTTGGGGCTCCATATTGCCATATACAGTCTCGACGATAAGAAAATAGCGAGCGATAAGCTCATCACCTTCAAGGAGCTCGGAGGGCAGTCGATAGACCGCCTTGTTCTGCAGCAGAATAAGCTGTACGCCTTAATTGAAATTAGCGGAAAGCCGGGTCTTGCGGTAGTGGATTGGAAAAGCGGAGCTGTCTTGTATCAAGGCGCTGTAAGCGTGGAGGGGACTCCGGAGGAGCGCGAAATTTTGCTGAGCCGGCTGACTGTAATAAATCTGATTCCTTCCCAGTAATTTAAAAAAGGCTGCAGCCCTTGGCAGCTCAGGCATTGACATTCGGTTGACCGCTGATGAAGCAAATCCGGCTGCATTCCGTTTCTTGTTTCGGGAATAAATTGGAGGACCGAGGAGATACTGTAGATTAATGTTTCTCCTTGGGAGGTAATCACGTTGACCCGAAACAAAGTCGAGATTTGTGGTGTGGATACCGCAAAACTACCTGTACTTACCAACGTCGAAATGCGGGAACTTTTCACGGCTTTGCAAACACAGAATGAATGGGCAGCAAGAGAGAAATTGGTCAACGGCAACCTGAGGCTGGTACTCAGTGTGATTCAGCGGTTTAACAATCGCGGCGAATTCGTTGATGATTTATTTCAAGTCGGCTGCATCGGTCTCATGAAGGCCATCGACAATTTTGACCTTGGTCAGAATGTCAAGTTTTCAACCTATGCTGTACCGATGATCATCGGAGAAATCCGTCGTTACTTACGGGATAACAACCCGATTCGCGTATCGCGAAGCCTGCGGGATATCGCCTACAAGGCGCTGCAGGTGCGGGATACCTTGACGAATCAGAATTCAAGGGAACCGACAATAATGGAAATTTCCGAGGCGCTCAATGTGCCGAAGGAAGAAGTGGTTTTTGCCCTTGATGCTATTCAGGATCCGGTATCCTTATTCGAACCGATCTATCACGACGGGGGCGACCCGATTTATGTGATGGACCAAATCAGCGACGACAAGAACAAGGATGTATCGTGGATCGAAGAAATTGCGCTGCGGGAAGCGATGCACAAGCTTAACGAACGGGAAAAAATGATCTTATCGATGCGGTTTTTCGAAGGAAAGACCCAGATGGAGGTAGCCGATGAAATCGGTATCTCGCAGGCCCAGGTTTCACGTCTTGAGAAATCGGCCATCCAGCAAATGCAAAAGCATGTAAAAACCTGAAACGGCGCGCTATCGCGCCGTTTTTCTTATGCCCTCCCAAAAGCTTGGTCGAAGGGCTTAACCGCAGGGAGGCAAGCAGCAAGTGGACAGGAAGTTTTTAATGGGAATCAGGACATTTTAACTATATCGTACATATAGTAATAGTAAAGGCAGGAGCGGAAAGAAGCTGCTGATGCACGCAAAACCTCTGCGGAAACGTGGTGAGTACCGATTGAAAATATCCGATTTTCAAACGAAGGATGTCATTAATATCGTCGATGGCCGCAAGCTGGGTCAAGTGAGCGATTTGGAGCTGGATCTGCGGCAGGGGCGAATCGATTCGATTGTCGTGCCGAGCTATACCCGATTTTTCGGGTTGTTCGGCGGCGGCGGAACGGATGTTGTGATCCCTTGGCGCAATATTGTGAAAATCGGCACGGATGTAGTGCTTGTACGGATCGATGATACGAAGGTGCACAAGAATGAAGACGAGGAACAAGGAGCAAGGTAGGTTTCAAAGGGCGCTTCTTCGGCTTGGGCGGGCGGATAACACCGCTCGCATGAGCCGCTGCCCCTATGGTAAACTGGTAGCGGGGTGAGCGATGATGATGGAAGCATTCAAACGTGAAGATACAGCGAAGGGGCCTTCGCTTTTTTTATTGCCGCAATGGGCGGAGCAGTATGCCGGTTTGACGGCCGGTTTCACCAGCAGGCTGGGCGGGACAAGCAGCAAGCCATGGACATCGCTGAACTGTGGACTGCATGTAGGCGATGAAACGGCGGCAGTGGTCAACAACCGGGCGCTGCTTGCAGATGCCCTGGATTGGCCTTTTGACAGCTGGACATGTGCGGAACAGGTTCATGGCAATCATATCCACCGGGTAACGTCAATAGATAGGGGAAAAGGACGTTTAAGCCGGGAGACAGCGATTGCCGATGCGGATGCGCTTGTAACAAACCAGAAGGATATTTTGTTGACCTCCTTTTATGCAGACTGTGTGCCGCTGTATTTTTTTGCTCCCAAGCAGGGGGTAATCGCGCTGGCTCATGCCGGCTGGAAGGGCACGGTGCTGGAGATTGCGCGGCATACCGTACGGGCCATGGCGGATGGCTACGGCTGCGCTGCAGAGGATATCAGGGCGGCGATTGGTCCGTCCATCGGAAGCTGCTGTTATGAAGTTGATGAGACCGTGCTTCGGCGCATTGAACCGTTGGTTGACGAATTCGGTCCGGAGTTCCGGGCCAATCCGGAGCTGTGGATGCAGCCGACGGAAAATGGCCGGGCACGGATCAACTTGAAAGAAATCAACCGACAGATTATGATAAAAGCAGGAATTTTGCCGATGGCTATCGAATTATCTGAGTGGTGTACCGGCTGCAATACCGAACTCTTCTATTCTCATCGTATGGAAGGAGGAGCAACTGGGCGCATGGTCAGCTGGATTGGCATGAGAGGTGAACGGTTAATATGACCTTGTCGGAACGGATTGAAACGGTGGAGCAGCGGCTGGCCGAGGCTTGCGGGCGCAGCGGCAGAAGCCGGGAGGATATTGAGCTTATTGCAGTAACCAAATATGTTGGCGTAGAACAGACTGCTGATGTGCTCCGGCAGGGGCTTAACCATCTGGGCGAAAATCGCTGGCAGGATGCCGCTGCCAAATGGAATGCGATCAGCGGGGAAGGAAGCGGCTCCAGGCTCCCGGATCTTCCGGAGGGACAAGCCCGATGGCATTTTATCGGATCACTGCAGACCAATAAAGTGAAAGAAGTCGTAGGGAAATTTAACTATATACATTCGCTTGATCGTTCTTCACTGGCGCAAGCCATTGAAAATCGGGCGCAGCAGCTTGGAATCATCGTACCCTGTTTCATTCAGGTGAACGTATCAGGCGAGGATAGCAAGCATGGCTTGGCTCCCGAGCAGCTTCCCATGTTTGCGCGAGAGCTTGCAGATCTGCCCCATATTGAGCCCGTTGGGCTTATGACCATGGCCCCGCTTGACGCGGAAGCGGAGCAGGCCCGTCCGGTTTTTCGCGGGCTGCGTCAGCTGCGGGATGAATTAAATGCTTTGGCATTGCTTCGTCAGCCCGTGAATGGGTTATCTATGGGCATGTCCAATGATTTTGAAGTGGCTGTTGAAGAAGGAGCCACATGGCTTCGATTAGGGACGGTACTAGTCGGCAAAAGCTGACACAACGGTCATAGCTATGCCTTCCGAAGTGAGTTTCTGGCTTGCTTTGGAGTGATCCATGAGAAGTATCACCAGAAACTCAGTAACGCTTTCGAAGTGAGTTTCTGGCTTGCTTCGGAGTAATCCGCGAGAAGTATTACCAGAAACTCTTAGGAGGAATGGATAATGAGTGTTATGAATAAATTCATGAGTTTTCTTGGGCTGCAGGAGGAAGAAGAAATCGTCGAACGTGAAAGAATTGAGCATCATGAGGAGCAAGAGGTTGAAACTTCTCCATTCGAAGCACGTAAACAATCTACAAAAGGCAATAATGTAGTTAGCATCCATTCGCAAAAAAATGTGCGCGTCATTCTGAATGAACCCCGTTCTTATGACGAAGCCCAGGAAATTGCCGATCATCTGCGCTCACGGCGCGCAGTCGTTGTCAATCTGCAGCGGGTGCGTACGGATCTGGCTGTGCGGATTGTTGACTTTCTGAGCGGAACCATCTACGCTCTGAATGGAAGCATTTCGAAGCTTGGACCGAATATTTTTCTTTGCACGCCGGATACGGTTGAAATCCAGGGAACGATTACGGATATGCTGGCAGAAGAGAACGAATACAAAAAGACGAGGTGACCTTTAGTTGGACTGGAATGTAACGAGCATTGTCATGAATCTTTATACGATCTACAACTTTTTGATTATTGGCTACATTCTTTTGTCATGGCTCCCAAGCGCGCGCGAAAGCTTTATCGGCGTGCTGCTGGCTAAGATCGTAGAACCTTATTTGACGCCATTCAGACGGATTATTCCTCCCATTGGCGGAATGCTCGACATTTCCCCCATCGTTGCCTTGTTTGCACTCCGGTTTGTGGCATATGGGATTATCGCGATTCTCAACATGATTTTCCAATGAAGCCAGAAATCTATGTGCATTTCCATCCTGATGAGCGTGCTTTTGTCGATCGGGCCTCGGAGTGGGTCGAACGGGCAGCATTTGGCCATGAGATGAAACGCACGGACTTCCTCGATCCCAGACAGGTTGATATTCTAATGAGTTTGGCTAACCGCCAAATGGACATACAGGTTAAGCTGATGGGCGGATATGAGCAGGCGGAGCGCCGGCGTGCTCTTATCGCGCCGGATTACCGGATACTGGATGATGAGCCTGAAGGTATAGCCTTGATTCAGATTACGGCCGGCACCGGAGGGCATCTTCAGCTCGATCACGGGGATTACCTTGGCGCGCTGCTCGGGCTTGGAATCAAGCGGGACCGGGTAGGGGATCTTCACATTCACCCCGAATTCTGCCATTGTCTCGTTGAAGAGGAAATTGCCGACTATGTGAACATTCATTTGCGTCAAGTTCACCGGGTTCACGTCCTGACGGACATTGTTCCGTTAACCGGTCTGCAAGCAGCGGCTCCGGTGCTGGAGGAACAGAACCTATCGGTGGCTTCTTTGCGTCTGGACGGGATTGCAAGCGATGTTTACCGGGTCAGCCGGTCCAAAATCGTGGATCCCATTCGCGCAGGACGCTGCCGGGTCAACTGGCGTGCGGAAGAAGATCCTTCAGCGATGCTTAAAGAAGGGGATGTCGTTTCTTTTCAGGGCCTGGGCCGATTTAAAGTCCTTAGCGTCGAAGGTGTTACGAAGAAAGGCAGAGTTCGGGTGAAAATCGGCAAATTTATATAGTACCTTGCAGGATTTTAGCCCGATATGTCGAATGTAAACAGGCAGACCCGAACTAATTGTGCGGGGCATGGGACTTTGGTTTTGATTTTGCCCTGAATTGTTTTCGTTCTTCGACTCTTCATACTCTTGGGAGGTGCGCCAATGCCGCTTACGCCATTGGACATACATAATAAAGAATTCGGAAGACGTCTTCGCGGTTACGACGAAGATGAAGTAAACGAGTTTCTCGATCAGGTCATCAAAGACTATGAGGCGCTTATTCGGGAAAACAAAGAATTGCAAAACCAGGCGTTGTCGCTTCAGGAGAAGCTGAACCATTTCTCCAATATCGAAGAAACGCTTAGTAAAACGATCATCGTCGCACAGGAAGCGGCTGATGATGTAAAAAGCAACTCCAAGAAGGAAGCTCAGCTGATTGTTAAGGAAGCGGAGAAGAATGCTGACCGGATCATTAATGAAGCTCTCTCCAAATCACGGAAGGTTGCGCTTGAAGTCGAGGAGCTCAAACAACAGGCTTCCATCTACCGCGCCCGTTTCCGTTCGCTGGTCGAAGCGCAGCTTGAGCTGCTGAGCCATAATGGCTGGGATTCGCTTGAAGGCAGAGACCGCTTACCCAATGAAGTGATCAATAATTCCTAGGCACGCACTCGCTGCTCTTGACAAACACGCTGGACTGGCGTATAAATGTGAATAATTAATCAACCAAATTCATTGACGAGAACGAGTAGACCATGCGTTTGCCCCCAGAGAATCCGATGATTGCTGTGAATCGGTGCGCAGAACGTGGTTGAAGATCATCTCCGAGAAGCTGCGCTGAATGCCCAAGTGGATAAATTGCTGACAAGACCAGATGTGCGAACAGCATCATTCTCCTCTTGCAAGCTGAACTTGCACTAAGCGCTGCCGGACTCCCCCCGTTACAAGGAATACGGATTTCTTAAAATCCGTAACAAGTGTCAAGCATGTAAGTGTGAGAAAGACAATGCCCGGCAAGGAAGCGGCATGTTGGATTCACTTTTATCATTATGCTTGGAACAAGGGTGGTAGCGCGAGCAGGTCCTCGTCCCTTTCCAGGGGATGGGGCTTTTTTTGTTGTCACAGCAGTCAGATTTTTCGTATGGTCTTTCAATGAATGTTTCAAATAAGAAAGGGGATCTGTATAGCATGCAGCGCGTAGATGTAAAGGAACGTGCAAGAGCCCGCGATATCCGGGTACTGGGCAGATGGAAAGCAGAACAGACATTTGAGCAATCGATTGAAAATCGTAATGGGAAACCTAATTTTGTATTTTACGAAGGTCCGCCGACCGCCAATGGCAAGCCGCATATCGGCCATGTGCTTGGACGGGTAATCAAGGATTTTGTTTGCCGCTACAAGACAATGTCCGGATACCGTGTTGTGCGCAAAGCTGGCTGGGATACGCACGGATTGCCTGTCGAGCTTGGGGTGGAGAAGCAGCTGGGCATCTCCGGCAAGCAGGAAATCGAGAAATACGGCATCGAAGCCTTTGTCAAAAAATGCAAGGACAGCGTCTTTGAGTATGAACGGCAGTGGCGTGATCTGACGGAAGCGATCGGCTATTGGACCGATATGGACAAGCCTTATATTACGCTGGACAACAACTACATTGAGAGCGTATGGCATATTTTATCCACGATTCATGGCAAAGGGCTGCTGTACCGCGGTCACCGGGTCAGCCCTTACTGCCCGTGCTGCCAGACAACGCTCAGCTCTCACGAGGTTGCCCAGGGCTATGAGGATGTGAAGGATCTCAGCGCAACGGTGAAATTCAAGCTGAGCGATTCCGGCGCCTATGTGCTGGCATGGACGACAACCCCTTGGACCCTTCCGGCGAATGTAGCGCTTGCCGTCAATCCGAAGCTGGACTATGTCCGGGTGAGAAAAGAAGGGGAGCTGTATATCGTCGCAGCGGGCCTTGTGGAAAGTGTAATGAAAAGCGGATATGAAATCGAGTCCACTGTAAAAGGGGCTGATCTGCTCGGCTTGAAATATGAGCCTCCATTCCGCTACGCCGCGCTGGATAACGGGCACTTCGTCATTCCTGGTGACTTTGTCAGCGATACGAGCGGTACAGGTATTGTTCATATTGCGCCGGCCCATGGTGAGGACGACTACAAAGTGGTCCGCCAAAATGGCGTCAGCTTCCTGAATGTGGTGGACAATGCCGGCCGCTATATGGACATGGTGACTGATCTGGCAGGCCGCTTCGTAAAAGATTGCGATGTCGATATTGTCAAGATGCTCAGCGAGCAGGGATTGCTGTTCTCCAAGGAGCGGTACGAACACAGCTATCCGTTCTGCTGGCGCTGCAAATCGCCGCTTATCTACTATGCAACAGAGAGCTGGTTCATTGAAACGACGTCGGTGAAGGAACAGTTGATCGCCAATAACAACAAGGTGGACTGGTATCCGGGGCATATCCGGGAAGGCCGGTTCGGCAAGTTCCTTGAGGATCTCGTCGACTGGAACATCAGCCGTAACCGTTACTGGGGAACGCCGCTTAATGTTTGGGTTTGCGACAGCTGCGGGGGACAGCATGCGCCTGGAAGCAGGGCGGATCTGGTTGCGCGTTCGGTAGAACCCATCTCTCCCGACATTGAACTGCACAAGCCCTATGTGGATGAAGTTAAGCTGAACTGTCCGCATTGCGAAGGCGGTGTGATGACCAGGACGTCTGAGGTTATCGATGTCTGGTTCGACAGCGGTTCGATGCCGTTCGCGCAGCAGCATTATCCGTTTGAGAATGAGGCGGCATTTGCGGATCAATACCCGGCAGATATTATTTGCGAGGGCATTGACCAGACGCGCGGCTGGTTCTTCAGCCTGCTGGCCGTATCAACGCTCTATAACGGCAAAGCTCCGTACAAGGCGGTTATTTCAACCGGACATGTGCTTGACGAGAACGGGCAGAAAATGTCCAAGTCCAAAGGGAATGTCATTGACCCGTGGGAAATCCTCGATGAATATGGAGCCGATGCGTTCCGCTGGGCATTATTGTCTGACAGCGCGCCATGGAACAGCAAACGCTTCTCGCGGGGGATCGTTGGCGAAGCCAAATCGAAAGTAATGGACACTATCGTCAATACTCATGCGTTTTTTGCCTTGTATGCGTCGATTGACGGATATGAGCCTTCCAAGCATCCATACCGGGAATCTTCAGGAAAGCTGGACCGCTGGATTGTGTCGAGGTTGAACAGCTTGATCAAGCAGGTGGAGAAGGGGCTTGAGGTGAATGATTTTCTCAACCCGGCCAAAGCCATAGAGGTCTTCGTCGATGAATTAAGCAACTGGTATATCCGCCGTTCCCGCGACCGGTTCTGGGGAAGCGGCCTGACGGATGACAAGCTGGATGCCTACGGGACGCTGCGGCATGTGCTGCTCACGCTGTCGCAGCTTATTGCCCCTTATGCGCCAATTCTCGCGGAAGACATCTACGGCAACCTGGGAGGCGGTACGGAAAGCGTTCATTTGGCCGATTACCCAAAAGCCGATGACTCCGCAATCGATGAAACCTTGGAGCGTGATATGGAGACCGCCCGTCAGATTGTCGAGCTTGCGCGCAATGTTCGGAACGAAACGGGGATTAAGACCCGTCAGCCGTTGTCCGAGCTCATTATCGCATTGGATCGAGAATTCGATCTAACAGCGTATGAAGACATCATCAAGGACGAAATCAATATCAAGACTATTGCAATTGCGAGCGGCGACAGCGGGTTTGTGGATTTCACCTTTAAGCTGAACCTGAAGGTTGCGGGTAAAAAATACGGCAAACTGGTAGGGGGCATTCAAGCCTATCTGAAGCAGCTGACGCCGGAGCAGACTCAAGCGGCGGTGCAAAGCGGGGAGCTTGTCTATCCCTCCTCCGAAGGTGAAACGTTGACTCTTGCACTCGATGAGCTGCTGGTTGAGAAACAGGCCAAGGCGGGCTTTGCATCCGCTTCGGGTTATCAGCTGACGGTGGCGATTAATACCGACATTACACCTGCGCTCGAACAGGAAGGCTTGGTCCGCGAAGTCATCCGTGCAGTTCAGGATACACGCAAGAAGCTGGATTTGCCGATTGAGAAGCGGGTTCATCTGACGCTTGACGTGGATGCCGAGCTAACGGCGGCGTTGAAGGCATTCGAATCTGTTCTGATGGAGAATGTGCTGCTGAGCGGAGTCGATTATGGAAGCGGCGAGGGAATGGAGCGGCTGAAGCTCGGCGAGAAAGAAATTGGAATTTTAATCGGCGGTTAGGGGCATCATAACCGGTGAATAACCGCATATGACTTAACGTTCATGCGAATGCTGCCGGCGAAGCGGCAAATGCCGCTTCGCCGGCAGCATCTGCATGGGCGTTTTTTTACTTGTTGCCTTGCTTATCAACTACCACGATCATACGGAGGGTTCAATATGACCGAGGAAACAAAAAGCTTGAACGCCATCCAGCATTCGATGGAAATATTGGACCGCCGGCTGGAGAAAGTCGCCGTGGATATGGAACGTTCGCAAATGGCGGATTACGTGCTGCTTCTTAATCGGCCGCTTTCCCTGATATGGCGCAATTTATTGGCCGGCATATTCCGCGGTGTCGGCATCGCGCTGGGATTTTCCATTTTTGCGGCGACGATTATTTATATCCTGCAGTTCCTTGGCGCCCTGAACCTGCCGATTGTCGGTGACTATATCGCTGATATTGTACGGATCGTCCAGCATCAGCTCGAAGGCAAGGTTTATTGACCTATCGAACCGCAAGTTCGTTTCCAGTTCTGTACATAAGGTTTAAGGCAGCTATTCCAGTCCGCTGTCTCCTTCATTGTTTTTCAGATAATCGTAATATTCCCGGTTTCGCACCACGCTGACGACTTTTCCGGTAATATCGGTAGCCAGAAAGCTCTCCAGCGGCTCTACATAACCGTCTGGTTCGCCCGCTTCAATACCCATTTCATCATAGGACTCGACGTCGCGGTTTTCGGACATGGCCGGAGAGTCGGAGTTTCCCCACTGCTCCACGATTTGCCAGGCGTCTTCCCCGTCAAAGCCATTGTACCCCTCATGCTCATCCATGCTGGAATGCCCGAAGGCAGGCGTGAGCACCTGCTCTTCTATGGGTCTGCGTTCTGATATCTCCTGCCTGGGCGAATGCTCCACACAATATAAGGTATCGGGCAGCGCCTGCAGCCGTTGATAAGGTATCGCTTCGCCGCACACCAGACAGCTGCCGTAAACGCCATTATCCATAGCCGTCAATGCCGCTTCAATCCGTTCCAGCCGAAGCTCCTCCTGCTCCAGGAGCGCCGTATCCTTGCCACGCTCATAGATTTCGCTTGCCACATCGCCGGGATGGTTATCGATCATCGACAATTCTCCGGTTTCATCCCGCTGGGAGTCGGCATGACCGTAATGGTCGCTGTCGTCAAGCCGCCGGGCAGTTTCATTCTTCTCCGCTTCCAGTTGGCCTCGCAGCATATTCAACTGATTCATCGTCAATGTATTCACGATTGCAGCCCCTCTTTTCCATTTGTATAGCTGTGCAGGATTGCCTTTAGCTTTCGCTGATATGACTGATTTTAGAGGTGGGCATCGCTGGGGCATTTGGCAAACGGGGGCAGGCGGGACCAATGAAGGATTCGCTGGTGGCAAATAGGTGGAATATGCTACAATGTTTGGGACAAGGGGGCATGATGTTTTTGAGATTATATTATTATTGGATCGCTTTATTCGTCTTTGTGATTGATTGGGTTACCAAACGGCTAATCGAGAATAATCTTGTAATCGGTGAAAGAATCAATGTGCTCGGCGACGGCTTTTTTATTATCACCTCCCTCCGCAACGAAGGAGCGGCATTTGGCATCCTCCAGCAGCAGCAGATATTGTTTCTCTGCATCACTCTGGTGGTTGTGGCCGGAATAGTCTGGTATCTCCAGAAGAACCGTCAGTCCGGCAAGCCCTTGTTACTGGTGGGCCTTGGCATGGTGCTTGGCGGGGCAGTAGGCAACTTCCTCGACCGTGCGCTTTATGGCCATGTAGTCGACTTTTTGCAATTTACCTTTGGTCATTACATCTTTCCGATATTTAACTTGGCTGACTCGGGTATCGTATGCGGGGTTGCGCTGATTTTGCTGGATGCCATTTTATCCATGAAGAATGAGAACGGAGATTCGAATGAACATAAAGAGCCTATCGAACAGGACAGACAGGATGGACAAGACGGACATGACAGCAAACAAGAGCATCAACCCATTCAATGATGAGCCGCTTGAGTTCACGGTTGACGAGAGTCAGACAGGACAGCGGCTTGATAAATATGTAACAGAAAGCCTTGAAGAAGGACTGGCATCACGCACGCAGGTGCAGGAATGGATCAGGACCGGTGCGATTCAGGTGAACGGACGGACGGTTAAAGCCAATCACAAGATTACAGCCGACGAGCATATCGCCATTGTCATTCCTGAACCGGAGCAAGCCGTAATCGATTCCGAGGATATCCCGCTTGAAATTGCCTATGAGGACAGCGATGTCATCGTGATCAACAAACCGCGCGGGATGGTCGTGCATCCGGCGCCAGGCCACTATTCGGGGACTCTCGTTAACGCGCTTATGTTTCACTGTACCGATTTGTCCGGCATCAACGGCGTTCTTCGTCCAGGCATCGTACATCGTATAGATAAAGACACCTCCGGGCTGATTATGGCGGCCAAAAATGATATGGCCCACGCTTCACTCGCAGCCCAGCTGAAGGACCATACCGTGACGCGCAAATATATCGCGCTCGTTCACGGCAAAGTGCCGCATGAGCATGGCACCATCGATGCCCCGATCGGGCGGGATCCGCAGGACCGCAAGCTGTTTACGGTCACCCAGAAGGGCAGCAAGCATGCGGTTACGCATTTTGCAGTCCTGGAGAGATTGGGCGAGGACTTTACTTTGCTGGAGCTGCAGCTGGAAACCGGCCGTACGCATCAGATCCGCGTTCATCTCAAATACATCGGCTACCCGCTGGCCGGGGATCCCATGTACGGACGCAACAAGACGATTGCACTCAAAGGGCAAGCGCTGCATGCGGCCGTTCTGGGCTTTACGCATCCCCGTTCCGGAGAGTATCTGGAGTTTTCTGCTCCTATTCCAGAGGACATTGAACATGAATTGATGATATTGCGGCAGCGTTAATGGTGAAAAGTGCAAACTTTTCACTATTTTCTTTATTATGTTTGTTCTGTCTGTAGGCTATGATGATAGCAATTCATACTATGCCGCGAACGGCCATAGAAAGGTGAGATTAAAGTCAGATGACACAAATTAACCACAACTATACGCAGCTGCAGGGCAGCTACCTGTTTTCCGAGATTGCCAAACGCCGCACCAAATTCACCCAGGAGAATCCGAATGCGCAAATTATCAGCCTGGGTATCGGCGATGTTACCCGCGGTTTGCCTGATGCTGTCGTGAAAGCCATGCACAAAGCCGTGGACGAGCTGGCTAGCCCCGATGCATTCCGCGGGTACGGTCCGGAGCAAGGATATGATTTTCTGATTCAGGCCATTATTGAGAATGACTACAAAGCGCGGGGCATCGATATCGCAACCAATGAAGTGTTTGTAAGCGATGGTTCCAAATGCGATGTAGGCAACATCCAGGAGATTTTCAGCCAGGATGCAGTAGTCGCGGTACAGGATCCGGTATATCCGGTCTACGTGGACACCAATGTCATGGCAGGCCGTTCGGGTCAATTCAATAAAGAAAAAAACCAGTACGAGAACATTGTTTATCTGCCATGCAGCTCAGAGAATGACTTTACTCCAAGCCTGCCTGACCGCAAAGTGGATTTGATCTACTTGTGCTATCCCAACAATCCGACGGGTATGACGCTGAGCAAGGAAGAGCTGAAGCGCTGGGTGGATTATGCCAGAGCGAACAACTGCATCATCCTGTATGATTCCGCCTATGAAGCGTTTATTCAGGAAGAGGATGTACCGCACAGCATTTATGAGATCGAAGGGGCGAAGGAAGTAGCCATCGAATTCCGCAGCTTTTCCAAAACAGCAGGCTTCACCGGCGTCCGCTGCGCCTACACGATTGTTCCGCGCGAACTGAAGGCCAAAGATGCAGACGGCAATACGCTGCTCGTCAATGATCTGTGGAACCGCCGCCACACAACGAAATTCAACGGCGTATCCTATGTGACCCAGCGCGGGGCAGAGGCGATCTACAGCCCTGAAGGCAAACAGCAAATTGCCGCCACCATCGATTATTACATGACCAATGCCCGTATCATCCGTGACGGACTGGCTTCGCTTGGCCTGGAAGTATTCGGCGGCGTCAATGCCCCTTATATCTGGCTCAAAACACCAAACGGCATGGACTCATGGGCATTCTTCGATAAATTGCTGTCCGAGGCCAACATTGTGGGAACTCCTGGCGTAGGCTTCGGCCAAAGCGGACAAGGCTACTTCCGTCTAACCGCTTTCGGCAGCCGCGAGAATACCGAGAAAGCCGTTGAACGCATTACGAAGCTCAGCCTGTAACAACTCTCATGTAAGGTATTGACATCATTTGTCGAACGTGGGATAATTCCTTTAATGAACAGTAGTACCTTTAATTCAGTCCAGAGAGGCTGTCAAGGTATCGTGAATAATGGAATGTTCCTCATGCAACCCGGACAAGAACCGCTGGCGGCTTTTTGCGCGCAGACGGCTCTTGTCGGAAAGAGAAGGGAACATTCATTTGAACGACTCCTTGCGACGGCCGCAAGGAGTTTTTTATTGTGACCGATCATCGCTTGGAGTCAGGGAGGCGGATGAAGCGTATGGATGGGCAGCACCGCATCATTATGGACGAAACTGCGATCCGCCGTGCTCTCACGCGTATCGCCCACGAAATCGTGGAAAAGAACAAGGGCATTGATAACTGTGTACTCGTCGGCATTCGTACACGCGGCATTTATCTGGCGCAGCGAATCGCCGAGCAAATCCGCGAGATCGAAGGCCTCCCTGTAGAGGTGAAGGGAATCGACATTACCCTGTACCGCGATGACAGAGGAACCGGCGGAAGGTCGGGTTCCGGCTCAGAGCAGTCAGCTTCATCCTTGGAGGTAAGCAAAGACGACAATGTCATCAGTGTGCAGGACAAGCGGATTATTTTGTTCGACGATGTGCTGTATACGGGCCGTACGATCAGAGCTGCAATGGATGCATTGATGGATTGCGGTAGGCCCCAGACGATTCAACTGGCGGTGCTGGTGGACAGGGGACATCGCGAGCTGCCGATCCGGCCTGATTATGTGGGCAAGAACGTGCCGACCTCCAAGCAGGAACAGATTCAGGTCTCGCTTCAAGAAGTGGATCATGAAGATAAAGTGACCATTATCCATTAAAGGGGGCAGGCTATAAGCATGAATGAAACGATAGTAAAACAGCGCAGTTTGCTGGGATTGAAGGATATGCCGCAGGAGGAAATAACCGAACTGCTGGAACGCGCCGCTTATTGGGAAGCCCAGCCCGACAAGCTAACCCCTGTGCTCCAGGGTAAATTTGTGGCCAATATGTTTTTTGAGAACAGCACCCGCACGAGATTCTCGTTCGAGGTCGCCCAGAAGCGTCTGGGAGCTGAAGTGCTGAACTTCTCAGCAGCGGTATCCAGTGTGCAAAAAGGCGAATCGATCTACGATACGGTGCGCACGCTTGAATCCATGGGGATTGATGCCGGGATCATCCGTCTGAAGCCGATCGGAGTGCTGGCGGAGCTGGCAACCCGAATCAAGGTGCCGCTGATTAACGCCGGGGACGGAAATAACGAGCACCCTACACAGGCGCTGCTCGATCTTTATACGATTCGCAAGGAGTTCGGTGAATTAAAGGGATTGACCGTTTCCATTATAGGCGATGTTCTGCACAGCCGGGTTGCCCGGTCCAACCTGTGGGCAATGAAGAAGCTTGGGATGAACGTACGGTTTTGCGCCCCGCCAGGCATGGCAGCTTCCGAGCTCGACGTTCAATATGTCACGATCGAAGAAGCGTTGAAGTCCGATGTGGTGATGATGCTTCGCGTGCAGCTGGAACGCCATGAGAACGGCGTGTTCCAAACAGCCGGGGAATATCGGGAGCAGTACGGGCTGACCGTAGAGCGGGCTGCGTCAATCGCGGATCACGCCATCATCATGCATCCGGCTCCGATCAACCGCGATGTGGAAATCGACGATGTACTGGTGGAGCATCCGAAGTCGCGGATTTTCCAGCAAATGCAGAACGGCGTAGCGGTCCGGATGGCCGTTATCGAGCGGGCGCTCGCTTAAGGAGCGGCTAATCAGATCGCATGCAAATGCCAAAAAGGAGAATTGAATAAATATGAGGTCCTTATGGATAGTAAACGGTCAAATATGGAATGAGAATAAAGAGCAGCTGGAAACCAGACATGTGAAGATTGAGAATGGCCTGATTGCCGCTATCGAAGACGGCGCAGCAGGGATTCCGGATACAGCTGGATATGAAGTTGTGGATGCGGCAGGAAAGCTGGTTTCCGCAGGATTGATCGACATGCACGTTCATCTGCGCGATCCCGGTTTTGAACATAAAGAAGATATCGCAACAGGCACCAGGTCTGCTGCCAAAGGCGGTTTCACAACGATTGCCTGTATGCCCAACACCCGGCCGGTTACCGACACGCCGGAAACCGTCAGGTACATTCTGGACAAGGCTGCAGCTGAAGGCGTCGTTAAGGTGCTGCCTTATGCGGCTATAACCAAGAACGAGCTTGGCCGCGAGCTGACCGATTTTTCAGCGCTGAAGGAAGCTGGCGCAGTTGGCTTCACCGATGACGGCGTGGGCGTTCAGAATGCGCAAATGATGAAAAACGCCATGGCGCTGGCAGCTTCCATGGACATGCCGGTTATTGCCCACTGCGAAGACGACTCACTCGTTGAAGGCCTGTTCGTCTCCGAGGGCAAATTCGCTGAACGCAGTGGCTTGAAAGGCATTCCCAACGAATCGGAGGCCATCCATGTCGGACGGGACGTTTTGCTGGCGGAATCGACAGGCGTCCACTATCATGTCTGCCATGTAAGCACCGAGCAATCGGTTCGTCTGATCCGGCTCGCCAAGCAGGTCGGGATTAAAGTAACTGCCGAGGTATGCCCCCATCACCTGGTTCTCTCGGACGAGGACATTCCGGGGATGGATGCCAATTGGAAAATGAACCCTCCGCTGCGGACACCCCGCGATGTCGAAGCGGTTATCGAAGGACTCGAGGACGGAACGCTGGACATGATCGTGACCGACCATGCGCCGCATAGTGCAGAGGAGAAGGCGCGCGGCATGCAGCTTGCGCCGTTCGGAATTGTCGGCTTTGAAACAGCTTTTCCGCTCCTGTATACGAAATTTGTGCAGACTGGCAAATGGACGCTGGGCTTCCTGCTCAAGAGAATGACAACTGACCCTGCGCGGGTATTCAGACTCAGCAGCGGCAGGCTTGAAGTCGGAGCGCCAGCGGATGTGACGATTGTGGATTTGGAGAACGAGCGGACGGTTGATCCGGAAAGCTTCGTTTCCAAAAGCAATAATACGCCGTTTGGCGGCTGGAAATTATCCGGGTGGCCCGTGCTGACCATTGTGGACGGATCTGTGGTTTGGTCGGAACTGTAACATAACAGAGAGAGACATACTCAACTTAGATCAGTGTCTCGCGTCTGATGCGAACCTATTCTTCTGTAAAGAGGAGCAGGAAAACGCTGAGGATGCGTTACAAGCAAAACTTTCAAACCTTTAGGAGTGATACGGATGCAAGCAAGATTGTTATTGGAAGACGGCACTTTGTTTACAGGCCTTGGCTTCGGCGCGGATGGCCAGTCGGCCGGCGAAGTCGTGTTCAACACCGGCATTACCGGTTATCAGGAAGTCCTTTCCGATCCGTCCTACTGCGGACAGATTGTCACGATGACGTACCCTCTTATCGGAAACTATGGCATTACGCGCAATGATTTTGAATCCATCAGTCCGTTTATCCATGGATTTGTTGTGCGCCGTCATGAGCCGGTTCCGAGCAATTGGCGCGCTGAATATACGCTTGACCGCTTGCTGAAGGAATATGGCATTATCGGCATCAGCGAAATCGATACCCGCATGCTTACCCGTAAACTTCGTCATTTTGGAACGATGAAAGGCATTCTTACGACCGGCTCCGAGCGGGTGGAAGAGCTGCAGGAGCGTCTTGGCCTGACTCCGCTGATGACCGATCAGGTGGCCCGCACTTCGACCAAAAGCATCTTCTCAAGCCCAGGTGAAGGCGAGCGGATCGTATTGATCGATTACGGCGCAAAAAGCGGAATTCTCCGCGAGCTGACCAAGCGCGGCTGCGACGTCATCGTCGTGCCGCAGGACACGACGGCTGACCAAATCCGCCGTCTGAAGCCTGACGGCATACAGCTGTCCAATGGCCCCGGGGATCCCAAGGATGTCCCGCATGCGGCTGAAACCATCAAGGAGCTGCTGGGCGAATATCCGATGTTCGGCATCTGCCTGGGTCACCAGCTGTTCGCACTGGCCTGCGGCGCGGATACCTCGAAGCTGAAATTCGGGCACCGCGGCGGCAATCACCCGGTCAAGGAGCTGGCAACCAACCGCTGTTACATTACCTCGCAGAACCACGGTTATACCGTGCTTGAAGACTCAGTGAGCGGCACTCAGCTGGAAGTGACGCACATCAACAATAATGACCGTACGATTGAAGGATTGAAGCATACGCAGTTCCCGGCTTTCTCGGTTCAATATCACCCGGAGGCAGCGCCAGGTCCATTCGATTCCAGCTACCTGTTTGATGAATTCCTGCAAATGATCCGCACCTATAAAAAAGACAACCCACAGAGACCGCGTCAGGCACAACTTGCGGAGTCATTGAGAGGAGAGCTGCAGTATGCCCAGAAATAATGAACTCAAAAAAATTCTCGTCATCGGTTCCGGACCCATCGTCATCGGACAAGCGGCGGAGTTTGACTATGCGGGCACGCAGGCCTGCCAGGCGCTGAGAGAAGAAGGCTTCGAGGTTGTGCTGATCAACAGCAATCCGGCAACAATCATGACTGATACGAATATGGCCGACAAAGTATACATCGAGCCGATTACGCTTGAATTTGTTACCCAAATTATCCGCCAGGAGCGTCCGGATGGATTGCTGCCGACGCTTGGCGGACAGACCGGCCTCAATATGGCGGTCGAGCTTGCCCGGGCAGGTGTGCTGGAGCGGGAGAATGTCAAGCTTCTCGGCACTCAGCTGACGGCCATTGAGAAAGCCGAGGACCGCGATCTGTTCCGCAATTTGATGCGTGAGCTGGAGCAGCCGGTACCGGACAGCGTTATTGTGACAACGGTGCAGGAAGCGGTCGATTTCGCCAATGAAATCGGTTATCCGATTATCGTACGTCCGGCCTACACGCTGGGCGGAACAGGCGGCGGCATCTGTCACAGCGAAGAGGAATTGCTAGAAATCGTAGCCTCGGGTATCCGCTACAGCCCGATCAGCCAGTGTCTGGTCGAGAAATCGATCGCCGGCATGAAGGAAGTTGAATATGAGGTTATGCGCGACGCGAACGACAACTGTATCGTCGTGTGCAACATGGAGAACTTCGATCCGGTAGGCGTTCATACGGGTGATTCCATCGTTGTGGCGCCAAGCCAAACCTTGTCCGACCGTGAATATCAAATGCTGCGCTCGGCTTCGCTGAAAATCATCCGCGCCCTGAACATTGAGGGCGGCTGCAACGTACAATTCGCACTTGATCCGCACAGCTATCAATATTATGTCATCGAGGTGAATCCGCGCGTCAGCCGTTCATCGGCTCTGGCATCCAAAGCGACCGGATATCCGATCGCCAAGATGGCAGCCAAAATCGCAATCGGCTATACGCTCGATGAAATCGTCAATCCCGTCACAGGCCAGACCTACGCTTGCTTCGAGCCGACGCTGGATTATATCGTATCGAAGATTCCGCGCTGGCCGTTCGATAAATTCCTGTCCGCGAACCGCAAGCTGGGTACGCAAATGAAAGCGACCGGCGAAGTGATGGCGATCGGCCGCACATTCGAGGAATCGATTCATAAAGCGGTCCGGTCACTTGAAATCGGCGCGCACCGCATTCATCTGAAGGATGCGGCTGGACTGTCCGAGGAGACGCTCCGCACGCGGCTGGAGAAGCCCGATGACGAGCGGATGTTCCTTGTAGCAGAGGCCTTCCGCCGCGGATACGCGCTTCAGGATATTCAGGATTTGACCAAGATCGACTGGTGGTTCCTGGATAAAATCGAAGGCATCGTCCGCTTCGAGGATGAACTGCGCCGCGCTGAAGTACTGACCTATGAGCTGCTGTACCAGGCCAAGCGCAAGGGCTTCTCTGACCGCTCCATTGCGGAAATCCGCATGGAAGGCAATCACAGGGATCTGGCCAATGAGCATGATGTGCGCAAATTCCGCAAGGAACAGGGTCTGAATCCCGTTTACAAAATGGTAGATACCTGCGCGGCGGAATTTGAAGCAACCACGCCTTATTATTACTCGACCTATGAAACAGAGAATGAAGTCATCCAGACCTCCAAGGAGAAAGTGCTTGTGCTTGGTTCCGGTCCGATTCGGATCGGTCAGGGCATCGAGTTCGATTACTCCACCGTACATGCCGTGTGGGCCATTCAAAGCGCCGGCTATGAGGCGGTCATCATCAATAACAACCCGGAGACGGTTTCTACGGACTTCTCGACTTCCGACCGCTTGTACTTCGAGCCGCTGTTCTTCGAGGATGTCATGAACGTCATTGAGCAGGAGAACCCGATCGGCGTCATCGTGCAGTTCGGCGGCCAGACCGCAATCAATCTTGCGGCTCCGCTCACCAAGGCCGGCATCCGCATTCTGGGCTCGGATCTGGAAAGCATTGACGCGGCGGAAGACCGCAAGAAGTTCGAAGCGCTGCTGCGCAAGCTGAATATCGCCCAACCGGAAGGGAAGACAGTCATCTCCGTCGGCGAGGCAGTCGAGACCGCCCAAGGACTCGGTTACCCGGTTCTGGTACGCCCGTCCTACGTGCTTGGCGGACGCGCCATGGAAATCGTCTATTCCGATGAGGAACTGCTCATGTACATGGAGCAGGCAGTAAAAATCAATCCGGAGCATCCGGTCCTGATCGACCGTTATATGCTCGGCAAGGAAGCGGAAGTCGACGCGATCTGCGATGGCGATACCGTGCTGATTCCGGGTATTATGGAGCATGTCGAGCGTGCAGGCGTCCATTCCGGCGACTCCATTGCGGTATATCCTCCACAATCTCTGTCTGACAGGCTGAAGCAGCAGATGGTCGATATTACGATTAAAATCGCCAAGGAGTTCAAAGTCATCGGACTTGTGAACATCCAGTTCGTTATCTACCAGGACGAAGTATACGTTATCGAAGTCAATCCGCGTTCCTCGCGTACGGTGCCGTTCTTGAGCAAAGTGACGAACATTCCAATGGCCAACCTGGCGACCAAAGCCATTTTAGGCGAGAAGCTGATTGATCTGGGTTACAGCGAAGGCTTGTGGCCGGAAGATGACTTTGTTTCGGTAAAGGTGCCGGTGTTCTCGTTTGCGAAGCTCCGCCGCGTTGACCCGACACTGACGCCGGAGATGAAATCGACCGGAGAAGTGATGGGCCGCGATCAGCAGTATGCCAAAGCGCTGTACAAAGGTCTGATCGGCGCCGGTATGCGAATTCCGCCAACTGGCGCGATCATCGCGACGGTGGCTGACAAAGACAAGCCGGAAGCGCTTGAAATCCTGCGCGGCTTCTACGATCTTGGCTACAACATTATTGCCACGGGCGGAACGGCAGCATCGCTCAAAGCCGCAGGGCTTCGCGTGAAAACCGTCAACAAGCTCAGCGAAGGCTCGCCGAACATCCTGGATCTGATCCGCGATGGACAGGCGCATTTCGTGGTCAATACACTGACCAAAGGCAAGACACCGGAGCGTGACGGCTTCCGCATCCGCCGTGAAGCGGTGGAGAACGGCGTTGTCTGTATGACTTCGCTGGATACCGTCCGCGCGCTGCTGAATATGCTCGAGACGATTAACTTCTCATCCCGTCCGATGCCGGTTCTGCAGAAATAAAAGGCCATAAAAGCCTGCCCACAAGCAGGCTTTTGCCATGCGTTCGCAAAATTTCGGAGGTGGGTTCATGATTAAGCTGTCTCGTGAGGAAGCGGCAGGGCGCATTATGGTAGCCCTTGATTATCCCGATGCCGCCGCAGCCGAAGGGCTGCTTCGCAGTCTGGAGGGTATTCCCTGCTACATGAAAGTGGGCATGCAGCTCTTTTACGCCGCCGGCCCGGACTTTGTAGCGGGACTGAAGGAGCGGGGCTACCGGATTTTCCTGGATTTGAAAATGCATGATATCCCCAATACCGTCAAAGGCGGGGCGGGCAGCATCACGAAGCTTGGGGTTGATATTTTCAATGTACATGCAGCCGGGGGCGTCCGGATGATGGAAGCTGCCCTTGAAGGGGTGGATGCGGCATTTGACAGCGCCGGCAGCCAGAAGCGTCCTGCGGTTATTGCGGTCACTCAGCTGACCAGTACAAGCCGGCTTACGCTCAATGAGGAAATCGGCATTGGAGGAAGTGTCGAGGATGCCGTTCTGCGTTATGCCCGGATCGCCAAACAGGCGGGACTCGACGGCGTAGTTGCGTCGCCGCAGGAAGTACAGTCCATCAAAGCCGCTTGCGGCGCGGCTTTTCAAACGATCACACCGGGCATCCGTCCGGCAGGCGCGGACGTCAATGATCAATCACGGATTATGACGCCGCGCGAAGCGCTCGAAGCAGGAACTGATTATATGGTAATTGGCCGTCCCATTACGGCTGCTCCCGATCCGCGGGAAGCGCTTGAATCCATTCTGAGGGAGATGCTATAAGATGACGATACCTTTATTGGAAAAGCTGCCTGTTGAAATTGCCAAAGCTTTGCTGGAAATTAACGCGGTGATGCTGCGCCCCGCAGATCCCTTCACCTGGACGTCGGGATTGAAATCGCCGATCTACTGCGATAACCGCTTGACGATGTCCTATCCGGAAATCCGTGACAGGATTGCGGAAGGGTTCGCAGCCGTTATACGGGAGCGCTACCCGGACTGCGAGGCTGTTGCCGGGATCGCGACAGGCGGAATTCCGCATGCCGCCTGGGTGGCTCAGAAGCTGAACCTCCCGATGCTGTATGTGCGGGACAAAGCCAAGGGACACGGCAAGACGAACCAGATTGAAGGCCATTTCACGCCAGGCCAAAAGGTGGTCCTGATCGAGGATCTGATCTCCACAGGCGGCAGTTCTCTCAAAGCGGCTGTAGCGGTGCGGGCTGCGGGCTGCGAGGTACAGGGGGTTATCGCCATCTTCACCTATCAGTTCCAGCTGGCAATTGATGCTTTTGCCTCTCAACATATTACGCTGGATACGTTATCCAACTATACGGCATTGATCGAAGTGGCCGTGCAGAGCGGCGCGGTGCAGCAGAGCGAAGTGGAGCTGCTGCTCGAATGGCGGGAGAATCCGCAAGCCTTCGGGCAATAAATGACGCTTAAACATAGCAGAGAACATGGGAATCATCCATGTTCTCTTTTTTTTTGAATTATAAGAAAGTATAAAATTTGACCTTTACTTTGCTTATTATATGTTTGAGAAAGAAACTAACGTTGCCGCCAAAAAGACGGCAACGTTAGTTTCTTCTTCATTCAATTGGTTCAAATCCTATAAACCTGTGTAATAAGTAAAAACGCTTCTGCATACAATAGCTTATCCACCCAATAGAAACTGATAATGAGAGGGAAAAACGATATGAACAACACCTATTTTGAACATTTATTTGAAACTACAGGCGACTTGCTTTACCGTGTACGCATCTACGACCGGGAGCTAACGAAGGTTGACGAAATCATCGAAATGGATGAAACCTACAGCATGATCGAGAGAAAGCTGAAAAAAATGGACAATGACGCCTGGAAGGAACGGGCTGCCCATAAGCTCCAGCAAATGAAGTACAGGCTGGTTACGATGATGGAGGATTTATTATTTACCGCCTAATTTATGGATCGTAATAAAATGCTTGCCAAACCGTTTATGGGATAGTAATATGTTACATTAAACGGAAGGGTTTCTAGGGCTCCGCCACCGGGCGAACCGAGCGAAACCAGGCAAAGGACGATAGTCATGCTACACCGTAGGGATAAAAGACCTTCGGCAAGTTCCGCCTCACTTATCGTGGGCGGCGTTTGCGGAAGGTCTTTTTTGCTATTTTATAAAAAGGGGGCGGACGGACAATATGATCGCTTTGCGAACCAATGGATTATGCAAGACGTTCCGGGTGAAACGGAAATCGGCTGGTCTGAGCGGAAGTATCCGATCCTTATTCAGACCGGAGTGGGAGGAAAAGCAGGCAGTGGGCGGCATCGACCTCATCGTTCATGCCGGGGAAACGGTCGCTTTTCTCGGCCCTAACGGGGCAGGCAAATCGACAACCATCAAAATGCTGACTGGCATCCTTCATCCCACCTCGGGAAGCGCGGAAGTGCTCGGCTTCACGCCGTGGCGCGACCGCTCCCGGCTTTCGTACCGGATCGGCGCTGTTTTCGGCCAGAAATCGCAGCTGTGGTACCATCTGCCGCCGATTGATACGTTTGATCTGATCAGCCGGGTTTATGAGTTGAACAGAAGCGACTACCTCGCAAGACGCGCAGATTTGATTGAACGCTTTGAACTGGGGCCGTATCTGTATACGCCGGTCCGCAAGCTGTCGCTTGGCGAGCGAATGCGCTGCGAAATCGCGGTCACCTTCCTTCACCGACCGGAGCTGCTGTTTCTGGATGAGCCGACCATTGGGCTGGATGTTGTGGTTAAGCAGCGCATTCGCGAGCTGATCAGGCAGTGCAACCGCGAGGAAGGCACGACGGTGTTCTTGACCTCCCATGATGCGGGCGACGTTGAGGAGCTTTGCGCCCGGGCGGTAGTCATCCATCATGGCGGCATTCTGCTGGACGCGCCTGTGGAGAAATTGAAGCGCGACGTCATGAACAGCAAGACGATCGTATTAACATTGGCCGCATCCCATACGGGATCTATTCAGCCGGCGGTAGCAGGAGCAAGCCTGGTCTATGCTGAAGGAAGACGGATGAAGCTGGCTGTGGATCTGCGGAAAACCGATATTGAAACCGTGCTTGGCGCTCTGCTTACGCAGGTCAGGCTTGAAGATGTGACGATAGAAGATCCGCCGATGGAAGAGATTATTAAGCATATTTACGGGATGAGTGCGGCTGGGACGGGAGGGGAAGAGGGCTAATGAGCGGACGATTGCTGAAGTGGCAGGCCAAAAGCTTGAAGGCGGGAGCGGTTTCCCGGATAACCGTGCGCCAGCAGCTGGCGTACAAGTCTGATTTTGCGATGCGCGCCATTTTTCTGCTGATCATTCTCTATGTTTTTACCCAGCTGTGGTCGGCAGCTTACGAAGGGGATAGCGAGCGGGTTATCTCCGGCTTTACACTCAAACAGATCGTCTGGTATCTGGTGTTCACCGAGGCGTTGACCATGGCGGTTCCTTCCCTTTGCCTGCGCATCGAGGAAGAGGTGAAGAACGGCGATATTGCGATCCGGCTTATTCGGCCGCTGTCTTATGTGGGCTATCATTATATCTCCTATATAGCGGAATCCGTCTTTCGCTTTGCTGTTCATCTGGTGGTAGGCAGCATGATTGCCTGGACATTCGTCGGCGTGCCGTCATTCGGTCTTGGATGGCTCGGTTTTCTGTCTCTTAGCTTAGGTTCGCTTAGCCTTGCCTTCCTGCTTAATGCTGCGGTAGCTTTAACGGCTTTCTGGGTGGAGGAAACCCGGGGAATGGAGTTTGTCCTGCAAAAGCTGCAGTTTACGGTAGGCGGCATGCTGCTGCCCATCGATTTGATGCCGGAGTGGCTGCAGCGGGTTTGTGCATGGCTGCCCTTCCAGGCAGTCTTGTATTTTCCCGCCCGGACGGCCGTCAATTACGAGCACGCGCCCATACTGCAGCAGTTTGCCATACAAGCAGCCTGGATATCCATCTTGGCGGCTGTTGTGATCTTCATCTATCGGAGAGGGGTGGCGAAGCTTCATGTCAATGGGGGATAGGGCAGATAACCGAAGAGCAGGCGGTTCAATTCTGTCAAACATACGTTTTCTGCTGACCTGCTGGAAAGTGAATTTTGCATCGGCGATGGAATACCGGATCAGCTTTTTCCTCATGGCCGGGATGATGTTTGTGAATAACTTTATGTGGCTGTTTTTTTGGAGCCTGTTCTTTAACCGGTTTCCGGCTGTCAATGGCTGGGATCTTAATGATGTGATGATGCTGTGGGCTGTCGGTGCAGGCGGCTTTGGATGGGCCAGCATGCTGTTCGGCAACTTTCACCGGATTGCGTCAATTGTCGCCGCAGGTCAACTGGATGTCTACCTGTCGCAACCGAAGCCCGTGCTTCTCCATGTCATTGCAAGCCGGATGTCGCTTACTGCGATAGGCGATTTTGCTTTTGGCATCGTGGTGTATCTGCTGGTGGGCGACCATACAATTATCGGGGCGCTGCTGTTTACAGTCGCTATGCTTATCAGCGGTGTTTTATTCATGGCGGTCATGATTATTGCCGGCTGCTGCTCGTTCTTCATGGGAAATTCCGAGGGGATTTCGCAGCAGGTATTCAACGGGTTTCTTGCGCTCACCACCTATCCTTCGGATATTTTTCGGGGATTGGCCAAAATGCTGTTGTTCTCGCTGGTTCCTGCCGGTTTCATCAGCTATTTGCCCATAGGCATGCTGAAGCATTTCGACCCTTTGTTTGCATTCAGCGCCATAGCTATTACTGTTCTGCTGTTTGCTGCAGCGGTTGTGTTTTTTCAAATCGGTCTGCGCCGTTATACATCAGGCAATGCCATCGCCATGCGGGGCTGATCCTTCAACGGGAATGCCATTTCCTTCATCCGGATCGAACAGCGTTCGGGCCGCCGTCAACATGACGGCGGCCTTTGTTCAAATCTAAGCAACGTATAAAACGTTCCCATGATTTGCTTAGATTTCTAATGGAAGAAACTAACTGTGCTTCCAAAAGGAATGCACAGCCGTTTATTCTTGATGTCTGCTATGTTCAAATATCCGCGTATTTAAGCGATAAATCCATAATTCAAGAAATTTATGTGGTAATACTCCCACTTTATTAAAAATTTATCTAATCGTGCCACTTTATTCGTAACTTTTTGTCCTTGAGCTCCGTCTATACGGTATATTGGGATTAAAGAATTCTAATGGGAAAGGGGGTCACGGATACCAGCATGGCATTGTGGAGACGCAAACAAACCGAATCAGTTGCCGTTATCGAGCCTTCGGCAGAGCCGGCACTTGAACCAACAGGGATGGTTAAACAAGAGGTCAGGGCTGAACTGAAGCAATTGGCAGAGAGCGGCAAGCCGCTCTTGTCTGTCGAATCAGTGGAGCGGACGTTCCAGGTCGGCGGACAGCCGCTTCATGTTCTTAAGGGCATTAACATGGAGCTAAAGCCCGGGCAGCTCGTCATGCTTCGCGGGCGATCCGGATCCGGCAAGACGACACTGCTTAACATGATCGGGGGACTTGACCAACCGACGAAGGGACAGATTTTTTTTCATGAGCTGCCTTTTCACAAGATGAATGATGATCAAAGGACGTCTACAAGGCGCAAGCAGATGGGGTTTATTTTTCAGGCTTTCGCGCTTATGCCCCTGTTATCGGCCTATGAGAATGTGGAGCTGTCGCTGCGGATGGCCGGGACGCCCAAGGGCGAATGGAAATCGCGGGTGCATCATTGTCTGGAGCTGGTGGGCCTAACCAAGCGGATGAATCACCGTCCCTTTGAGCTCTCGGGAGGCGAGCAGCAGCGTGTGGCCATTGCCAAGGCGATCGCGCACCGCCCGCTGCTGCTGCTGGCGGATGAGCCGACGGCGGATCTGGATTCGCAGATGTCAGCCCAAATCATGTCGGTTTTTCAAACGATTATCCGCACGGAGCAAGTTACAATTTGTATGACAACGCACGATCCTACGATTTTGGAGGTTGCCGATCATGTTTACGAAATGGTTGACGGAAGGTTCATTTAAGCGGACAGCCGCAGTTATTCTGGGGGCTGTACTCGTGTTCACAAGCGGCTGCTCGCTGCTCCCCAATGAGGACCCGGAGGAAGTGCTGCCTGAGATCACGCCGCCGCAAATTTCGAAGAAGCCGGAATATGAGGTGACGACGACGACGCTTGAATCGAAAACAACGGGAACCGGCAAGATTATCTCGCTGCGGGAAGAGACGATGTATTTTACGCTTGAAGGCAAGCGCCTTAAGGATTTGAACGTAAAAGCAGGGCAAAAGGTAACAGCCGGTCAGGTTATCGCCTCCTTGGACGTCGATGATTTGGTGAAGACTTTGCGGTCCGACAAACTGCAGTTTAAGAAAGACGAAGTGCAAATGAAAGATACGCTGCGCAAGAAGGATGAAATGGATCCTGTCGATTTTGAAATGGCTGTCGTCGATTTTGAGGCCAAGCGCCAGCAGCTGGTGGAAGCCCAGGCTGAGATCGATAAGGCGACGATCAAGGCACCTTTTACCGGGACCGTGGTATCTTTGTCGGTGATGAAAGGCGATTCCATTACGGCCTATGATCCGGTCTGCGTGATTGCCGACACAGCTCAATTAACGGCAGGAGCCAAGATGACCCCGGAAGAACTGACGGGAATCAGCGTCGGCATGCCGGTAACTGTAGACATTAACGGAGCCGGCGAGGTCAAGGGCACGGTGAAGCAGCTGCCTGTTGTTGAACAAGAGGATGAGAATGGAGGCAACGGTGGCGGCGGCGGTAATGGCAATGCCCCGGAAAAGCCTGAGCGTCCTGAGGATTTTCTTATTGTAGAGCTCGAGAAAATGCCGGCGAAGGCCGTGCGTGGAACGCTTCTGTCCATCAGCATCACCACATCGCGCAAGGAAAATGTCATTGTTATTCCTCCTTCGGCTCTTCGCACCATCGGTTCGCGCACGTATGTCCAGGTTGTTGATGATCAGGGCAAACGCGAGGTGGATGTCGAGGTTGGCGAGCAGACAGCCACAGAAATTGAAATTATAAAAGGTTTAACGCCTGGACAGAAAGTCGTAGGTCGATAGACGATGGGGATGCCGTTATTTCGCTTTTTGTTCCGCAAAATGTGGAACACGCGATGGATGACGCTAAGCTCGCTTGCCGGTCTGATTATTGCCGTAGCATTCGCGACTAGCATTCCGATGTATGCGGACGGCGCCCTTAAACGGGTTGTCGCGCAATCGCTGAAGGAAGAAAGCAGCGGATTGCCCGCGGGATCGCTGCTTATGCGCTATCAGGCGACAGGCGGCGGCAGCACGGATGTGAATGCACTGACGGAAGTATCGCGTTATGTCAAAGAAGATGTTCCTCCCGATATCGGATTTCCTTACAATACTTATGTTCAGAATTTGGCAATCCGCAGCGCGGACATCACGCCTGAAGATCCTACCAAGGTGGATGCCAGCCGTTCCAGGCAAATGTCTTTAACCTCCATGTCGGGACTTGAGGACAAAAGCGAGCTGACCCAAGGGCGCTGGTTCGCCGATGCTGTAGGTGACGACGACGTGGTTGAAGCGGTGATCATGGAAGAAGCCATGTACAGAAGTGATATACATATCGGTGATGTGTTCGAGTATCCGATATACAGCGGATTGAATTTGACGCTGCGGGTAAAGATCGTCGGCGCCTATAAACCGCTGAGCGAGACGGACCCCTATTGGTATCAGGGGCTTGAAGGCATGATGAGCACGCTGCAAATTGGCGGGACCGCCTTCGAGAAGGGTCTCCTCCAGGACCGTAAAATCCCTCTTCATACGGCGAATTGGTATTATGCCTTTGATTTGGGAGAAATCCAGACGAGTCAATTGTCTCCTCTGGAGAAAACGCTGGATCGCCTCAATATTGAATTGTACCAGCGTCTTAAGGATACGAAGGTTGAAATTTCCTTCGCCAGTCTGCTGAGTGAATTCCGGACACAAAGTCTCCAGCTGCAGCTGCTGCTCTTTACATTGGCGGCGCCAATGCTGGCGATGGTATTCTACTTTATCGCGATGAATGCAAGGCAATCGCTCGACAAGCAGCGAAGCGACATCGCGGTGCTTCGCAGCCGGGGAGCGGGCACAAGGCAGATTATCTGGATTTATCTGCTCGAGAGCATTGTGCTGGGCATTATTGCTCTGATCATCGGTCCTTCCATCGGATGGTTTATGGCCAAGAGCATCGGTTCAGCCAATGGATTCCTGGAGTTTGTCAACCGCCAATCGATTCCGGTCGGCTTCTCTACGGAAGCGATCATCGCCGGGCTTGCGGCTGTCGTCCTTGCGATGCTGGCAACGGTTATTCCCGCTGTAATCTATGCCAGATCTTCGATCGTCAATTACAAGCAGCAGCTTGCCCGATCGGATCGAAGGCCGGTATGGCAGCGCTGGTACCTGGATGTGCTTCTGCTGGGAGCGGCCGGATACGGCTGGTATTTGTTCAATGAACGGCAGATGATTACCTTCCAAAGCGGGATGACTACGGATCAATTGAATGTCCAGCCGTTCCTGTTCTTTGTTCCGGCGCTGGCGATCTTCGCGATGGGGCTTTTCTTCCTGCGCGTGTTCCCGTGGCTGCTGAAGCTCTTTAATTGGCTTGGCCGGAAGCTGCTGCCGGTGCCGCTTTATTTGACACTTACTCAGCTCTCTCGTTCGTCGAAAGGTTATTATCCGCTTATGATTCTGCTTATATTGACGCTTGGCCTGGGCGTATACAATGCCTCGGCAGCCCGGACAATTGACCTGAACTCTACGGAGCGAACGCTCTACAAGTTTGGAACAGACGTCATTATGCAGACAGTCTGGGAAGGAAAGGCCGAAGTGATCGATACCGGAGGCCAAAATGGCGGCGGCGGCGGCCAAAACGGCGGCAGCGGTCAAGGCGGCGGCCAGGGCAGCGGTGGAGCAGGAGGCGGTGGAGGAGCTGGAGGAGGCGGCGGCCAGGGCGGTGGTTCCACGGTTCCGACGCGAATCAATTATTCGGAGCCGCCTTTCGAAATTTTCCGCAAGCTTGACGGTGTGGAAGCAGCGGCCCGCGTGCTGCAGACCAAAGGTAATGTAGTCATCTCCGGACGCTCCATCGGCCAAGGGACATTGATGGGAATCGATAATGTCGATTTCTCCAAGGTTGCCTGGTTCCGGGATGATTTGTTCCAGACGCATCCTTTCAATTATTTGAACTATCTGGGCATGTATGAGCAGGCAGCAATTATTCCCTCCGGTGTTGCGGAGAAATATCAGCTGAAGCTTGGGGATGTCGTTTCGGTCGGCTTGCAGGAAGGGATGATCGATTTTGTCGTTGTCGGCATTGTGCCTTACTGGCCTGCACAATACCCGGATCAATCGCCTTTTGTCATTGCCAATCTGGATTATATCTATGATCAGGTTCCGATTATTCCTTATGATGTATGGCTGAAGATGAAGCCTGGAGCGCTTACGGGGCCGATTATGAAGAAGCTGGAGAGTCAGGGGATTGAACTCGCGGGCGTTCAGGATGTCCGCATCGAGCTGGCGGCTCAAGCCAAGCATCCGACCAGGGGCGGCGTCTTCGGTATTCTGAGTCTGGGTTTTCTGGTCTCGATCATCGTTTCGCTTACCGGTTATGTACTCTATTGGTTCTTTAATCTATCAGGCAGAATCGTACAGTTTGGCGTTCTTCGAGCTATGGGCTTGTCGCGCAGGCAGTTGACAGGCATGCTCCTGCTGGAGCAGATTTTTACAGCCGGCTTGTCGATCGGCCTCGGCATACTGATTGGAAAGATTGCGAGTTTGCTCTTCCTGCCCTTTCTGCAGACATCGGAAAATGTCACGAATTCGGTTCCGCCGTTCCGGGTGGTTTTCGATTCGAAGGATACGACGCAATTATATATTGTCGTAGGTGCCATGATGCTTCTGGGAGCGGCGCTGCTGCTGGTGCATATCCGCAGATTGCGTGTGCATCAGGCGGTGAAGATGGGAGAGGAGCGTTAATACCAACATGATTACATGCGAAGGCCTTGTCAAAATTTATAAAACCGAAGATCTCGAAGTTGTTGCTCTTCAAGGACTGAATCTGAACGTCCGCGAGGGCGAGATGATGGCGATCATCGGCAACAGCGGCAGCGGGAAATCCACCCTGCTTAACATTCTGGGAGGGCTTGACCGGCCCTCTGCCGGTTCCGTCACAGTCGGTCCCTGGGATTTGCTCAAGATAACCGATGAGCAGCTCGTTTCTTACAAAAGGGATACCGTGGGCTTTATCTGGCAGAACAACGCGCGCAATCTGCTGCCTTATTTAACGGCCCTGGAGAATGTGGAGATGCCGATGATGCTGTCATCCAAGCTGGACCGTCCTTATGCCAAGCAGCTGCTGGAATGGGTGGGTCTGAAGGAGCGGATGCACAATAAGCTCCATCAGCTTTCAGGCGGGGAGCAGCAGCGCGTAGCCATAGCGATCTCATTGTCCAATCATCCGAAGATGCTGCTGGCCGATGAGCCGACCGGCTCGGTCGATTCACGGACCTCGGACATGATTATGGATATCTTTCGAAAATTAAATCGTGAAATCGGGATTACGATCGTGATTGTAACCCATGATCTGTCGCTGGCAGGCAAGGTGGACCGTGTCGTGGCGATTCGCGACGGGCTGACCAGTACGGAATTTATTAAACGCAATCCCAACATAGATGCAGATGGCAATATCAGCCTGTCGCAGCAGGGCATAGGCGAGGTTCATGAGGAGTATGTGGTGGTCGACCGGGTTGGCCGGCTCCAAATACCCAAAAATTATTTAACGGCTTTAAAGATTACCGATAAAGCGTCGATGGAATTCGATGGCGAGCGCATTATTATTTCGCCGCCAAAATCATTGGAGGGATAACCGTAATGGAACTCAAGGTCAAACCTAAAGGAAAATCAGTCATCCGCAGAGCCTCTGCACTTGTATTGTCGCTCGCTCTTGTATCGACCGTGCTTGCTGCCTGCTCGAAGGGAGACAGCGGCAGCGATGCCGAGCGGCATGTTCTGCGAATTGGTTTCATGTACTCCAATTCGGATAATGAGCCTTATCTGCGCCAGCAATTTACGGACTCATATGAGCTGACACATCCCAATGTGGATATCGAAATCGCGGCGGCAATCAATTATGATGATCAGCGCTTTCAGCAGCCGGATGCGAACAACAAACAACCAGATCCGTACGAGAAGCTGAAGGAAATGCTCGTTGGCAGCAATCCGGTCGATGTTGTCGTTCTGGAATCCGCTTATCTGAAGCGTCTGGTACAGGATAATATGCTGAAACAGCTGGACCCGCTTATTCAGGAAAGCAAGTTCGATATCGAGGATTTCGTGCCTGCTGTCATCAATGGAATCAAAGATGCTGGCGATAACAACATCTACGCCTTGACGCCGACATTCAGCGCGTCTGCTCTTTACTTCAACAAGAAAATATTTACCGATGCCGGCGTTACACCGCCTACTGACAATATGCAGTGGCCGGATATAATGGCACTGGCGGAGAGAGTTGCCAAAGGAGAAGGCAAGACACGCACCTTCGGCTTCTCATTCAACCGTTGGAGCGGCGATGGCTTCTCTGATGCGCAGAACTATGCGGCACCGCTGCAGCTCATGATGTTTGACAAAAAAGGCGAGAAGATGACCGTTGATACGCCGCAGTGGAATAAAGTGTGGACCGACGTCGTCAATTTGTATAAGAAGAAAATTGTCCCTTCCCAGTCGGATATGAATTTTGATAATGGGATGGCGACCAGCAGTTCCAAACCAGTCTTTAACCCGTTCCAGGGCGATTTGTTCCTGAGTGGACGCGTAGCGATGACAATCGGCGGCTATGATTATGTGAATGAACTTGCAAAAGCCAAAGACTACTCGGCTACAAACAAAGATATCAAAGCGATCGATTGGGATGTCGTAACCGTTCCTACCTTTGCCGAAGCGCCAGGCGTTGGTGGAAGTATTTATCTGAGCAATCTGATGGCCATCAATGCGAAAGCGCAAAACAGCGAGGATGCCTGGGAATTCATTCAATTCAATAACAGCAAGGAATGGGCAAAGCTGAAATCCCGCAGCACGTATGAGATGGTGGCCCGCAAATCGTTCCTCAAGCCCAAGGATGGCATGAGCTATAATATCGGCGCTTTCTACGCGCTCAAGCCAGTACCGCCGCAGGACATTGAGCTGGATAAATTATACCGGGATAAACAGGGCCTTTATCAAGTGAACCAATTGGGCCAGCCTCTCTTCCAGGAGGTTGTCGACGGCAAGAAGTCGGTGGATGCCGCGCTCAAGGAATGGCAGACTAAAGGCGATTCATTTCTGCAAAAGCTTAAAACAGATCCAAATGCCATGCTTGACCCTGCTGCTGGCGGCGGGGGCGGCGGAAAAGTCATATATAACTCCGGAGGCTAACATCCCGTCACTGCCGCACAATCGTGCGGCAGTATTTTTTTGAAGTGTAAGAACGGTTATTTTTTTCTAAGGGAGGAAACTTAGCTTAGCCTCAACCGGACGGCGACTGCCGTTTCTTTTTGTCTGCTGAGGAAGACTTATTTTTTCCTTAAATGGACAACCTATTGGAAAAATGGTAATGGAGGTTGTCTTCATGCGATGGGTGTATTGGATCCGTTTGTATGAAACGAAGTTTCAGGCAGGATGTCTGGTAAGCCGAATGGAGAGTGACTGGTGGGTTTATGGCTATGAAAGTCCCCGGGAAATCGAGGTATTCCAGTCGCGGAAAGGGCGTTTCGGAGTCCGGTATGTCCCCTGAGAAAAAAATCTTGACTTAATATTGGAATGTGTTGTATATTATATCTTGTCGCCATTCAAATGACGTTGTTGTGAAAATGGTACTTTCGCGGGGTGGAGCAGCCCGGTAGCTCGTCGGGCTCATAACCCGAAGGCCGCAGGTTCAAATCCTGCCCCCGCAACCAACCTTTCGATTATTATCTTAAGGGCCCTTAGCTCAGTTGGTTAGAGCGGTCGGCTCATAACCGATTGGTCGGGGGTTCGAGTCCCTCAGGGCCCACCATCTCATACACGTCACTCATGCCGGGGTGGCGGAACTGGCAGACGCACAGGACTTAAAATCCTGCGGTGGGTGACCACCGTACGGGTTCGATTCCCGTCCTCGGCACCAGCTTTGTACTTATAGGATCCATACATACCGATAACGTTCGAAGGACGAGCAGTCGGAAAAGAAATCAGCATCTCATAGCCGTAATATCCTCGTCAGCAGATGAGTATAGCGGAGGGGTGCTTTTTTTAATTTCATTGAGGAGGAAATGAAGTTGGCTGTCATATTCAAAAATGATTGGGCTTCGATTCTGGATCAGGAGCTGGAGCAGCCCTACTACAAGGAACTCCGCTCTCATCTTGCGGAACAATATCGAAGACAAACCATCTATCCGGGCATGCATGATATTTTTAATGCGCTGCATTACACAGCGTACGAGAAGACAAGTGTGGTCATTCTGGGACAGGACCCCTACCATGGTCCAAACCAGGCACACGGTCTGAGCTTTTCCGTACAGCCGGGCGTCAAGACCCCGCCTTCCTTGCAAAATATTTTCAAAGAGCTGAAGGATGATTTGGGCTGTCCCATTCCTGACCATGGGCATCTCGTTTCATGGGCCAAACAAGGCGTGCTGCTGCTTAATAATGTGCTGACCGTGCAGGCGGGTGCTGCCGCATCGCATCAGGGCCTGGGCTGGGAACGGTTTACCGATGCCATTGTCCAGGCCTTGAACAAGCGGGAGACGCCTGTGGTGTTTATTTTATGGGGCAAGCATGCCCAGGAGAAGGCCTCGGCGATTGATTCGGACACGCACTGCATGATTTCATCGGCACACCCCAGTCCGTTTGCCGCGCACCGGGGCTTTTTTGGCAGCCGGCCCTTCTCGCGCACGAACCATTTCCTTCGCAGCATTGGCCGTTCGGAGATCGATTGGTGCGTGCCGTCGCTCGCCAAGCTGGAATCCGCCGCGGATGAGGAGTAAAATATGGCGTTTGCAGAATCGAAGAAACGGGTGTCGAAGCTGCTTAATCCCGCATCAGGCTATCTGACGGGTTATTCGTATACACTGAACCCGTATGTTGGCTGCTCCTTCGGCTGTTCCTATTGTTATGTCAGGCGTATGCCGGTTGCCATGTTTCGCGATGAGCCATGGGGCGAGTGGGTGGATCCCAAGCCATTTGAAGACGAGGATTTCCGCAAGGAATGGAGCAGATCCTTGAAGAAAGGGCCAGTAACGGTCTTCATGTCCTCGGCAACGGACCCTTATCAACCGGCAGAATATACATCAATGCGGACGAGGCTCGTGCTGGAGGTTATGGCGGAGAAGCCGCCTGAATTTGTACTTGTGCAGACCAGGAGTCCGCTTGTAGTGCGGGATATGGACTTGCTCAAGCGTCTGGGCAGTCATGTCCGCGTCAGTATGACGGTTGAGACGGACCGGGAGGATATCCGCAAGCAGCTGACTCCCAAAGCGCCTCCACTCGCCGCCAGATGGAGCGCAATCCGCGAATTGAGGAATAATGGCATACCGGTTCAAGCCGCCGTGTCACCGCTTCTGCCGTGCTCAGAGCATTTTGCCGCAAAGCTCTCTGAAGCCGTGGAACGAGTTGTCGTCGATGATTTCTTCCGCGGCGACGGCAGCAAGGGCAAACGGTCCGCACAGCTTGGGATGCGGGAGCATTATCGCCTGCTTGGACTGGAACACCTCTATGAGGAGGAAACAGCGGACCGTTTTGTTGGAGAGCTGGGCAAACTGATGAAGCCGGGGGCGGTTTATTTTGGCTATGAAGGATTTAAGCCATAGTGAGGCGTGAGTAGCTTGCGAAAGACCAATAAAAAAAGAAGCTCCCCGATGACTTTACGAAAAGTCTTGGGAAGCTTCTTTTTCTCTGCCGGACGATTACTGCGGGCTGACACTATCGCCTGGGTCCAATTGTGACGAGTCACCGTGCATGATACCGGTCGAGGAACCAACACTGCCGTCTGATCCTCCTGCGGAACCTGGTGAGTCAGCAAGCGTGGGAGTGTAGGCTGACGAGACATAGGTCACCGATTTTACTTCTGTGATTACCTGAGGATAGACCTGATCGCCTTCTGGATAGGTTGCCTCGACTTGAACGACAGCCTTGTCGCCGTCAAAGGAGATGGAGCTGATTTTGAGTCCGTAGCCGGGGTTTGGAGCCATGGCAGAGACCGTGACTTCATTCACTTTGTCATTCACGGCGACCGTGCTGATTATCACATCGCTAAGCGGTGAAGGTGTGGGCTCCTCAACGGGCGGTACCGTGTTGTTTGCCTGTTCTTCTACGAATTGGATGGAGTTATACAGCCAGCCGGCAGCTTCGCCGCGGGTAATCGCTTTTTGCGGATAGAAATTTTGTTTGCTGTCGAGCTGGACAATTTTGGCGATCAGCAGTCTTTGAATATTGCTCATATAGTCTTTATTGATATCCGCCTCGTCATTAATCATCGCGTAAATATCAATAAACGCATAATCGCCTGTTTTCATAATTCCCTGGAACAAATGGTAAGCGAACTGTTCGCGTGTCATGACAGCATTGGGATCGACATCCTTAGGAAGATTAATGCCGTTAAATTGTGCAATGATGAATGCATCTTCATACCATGAGCCGTCTTTTGCTTTGGAATAATAATCACTGGCTTTAGGTGCTTTGACGAAGCGGATCGTGTCGATGTTCAGATCCAGGCCTTTGACAATAAGCGAAACGCCTTCCGCATAGGTCAAATTATTTCCCGGTTTGAATAAACCGTCTTTACCTCCGGAGAGAATGCCTTTGCTTTGCAAATCGGCAATCTTGGACTCATTCGGATCATTTTTCGTGTCGGAGAATGCCCATACGGATTGAGTTGCGGCAAACAGCAGCAGGACGACAACGGACAGCATAACCAGACTTCTTTTCATGGTTTATCACCTCAGGGTTTATTTGGTATTTATCTTGTCTGTATCCCAATAGACGGACTGAAACGGCCGAATGTTGCGCCTGAAATATTCACCAGTTGTTTTATTCATATATTTATCGATGAACCGGACTGTTTTGTGCTATGATTAGAGAGTTGAGTATAAGAGCTTTTCTCTTCAGGAACCCATATGATCAACCAGGATGGCCAGCGACGATAAATAATGGTTCAAAGAAAAGGGGTAAAGTGAACGTGAGAGTAAATTTAAATTTCACTGCAAAAGGTCAGGCCGCAATTGAAAATTTCGATAACGAGGAACTGATTGAGATATTTGCCCGCTACAGCAATACATTAACCAAGAAGTATACGGTTGATGTTGCGGTCCCTGCTGAAGATAATAATAATATTGCCGCAAGCGGTTCGTTGATTGTGCTGCTGAGCAATGTGAATTGTGATGTGGAGACCTTCTTCAAGGAGCTGGGCAGAGATATCAAAATTCCTCTGAAAAAACGCCTGAAGCTGAATGAGAAGCTTGATAATGTATTTAAAACGGTAAAAATTGATTAAATCGGCAATCCGGATAGTTTATAGTTTGCGCATCCTTCTATTGCCTTACCCTTTATTCCGGAGGGGTAACGCGGTGAAGGGTTCATTTTCTATGTAAATAAGACCACTCGAATCCCGGGTGGCCCTTTTGTATCGGGAAGGGTATTCAAATCAAAGCTCCGGAACTTGCTAGTGCAGGAAAATGTTGAAATTAAATGTTGACTTCGTTTTTCGATTTTGATATATTAATATTTGTCACTGAACGACATTATCTTATGATCTGATAGCTCAGCTGGGAGAGCACCATCTTGACAGGGTGGGGGTCACAGGTTCGAACCCTGTTCAGATCACCATAACTTAAACGCTGAAACCCTTGGTAATCAAGGGTTTTTTTAATTTATCGGTTTTCTGCCTACGAATAAACCATTTTCCCGAAAGCGTCCGCGGCTGCTTGTTGCATATGTCCTGTGATATGTGAGTAGCGATCAAGCATTTTTAACACTGGACCATCCCATTCTTGACGCAATCCCCAGCGAAGCAGGTAAATGCCGGATCGTCTGTATTATGCGAAAGGATATCGTGTATCATGATTAATCTGCCTGAAGATGTTCTTCGGGGTTATTTGGAATTAATAACTAGGTAGTGCGTTTTTGCATATACTATGCCATACAAAATTTAAAACCAGCCTAGACAGGCGAAACATATGGGAGATGATGATTAACGATGGGATTTACATCAACTGAAAAGCTACAAGTTAAAGTAGCCTTGGAGGGCCGCGCGAATGATTTGCTCAAATGGATAGAACATTATGAAAAAACTGGCGATGACCTGGGGATGAAACTATACGAGAAGTATCTTGCAGATACACTATCGTCAATCGAAAAAATTTGGTCCGCCTAAGAATCGGAAATGAAAATAGAGCAGGAGGGGATCGCTCCTTACCTGCTCTATTTGCTGTTTACTTCTAAAAGTAATATTAGGAACATTACCCATTTATAGAGAATCGGATAACCACGCACGTAACGCTACTCTCGTGTGTATTAAGAGCATACGAACTTATATCATGATCTGTGGTGTTGTGGAAATCGCCGAGCGCCGAACGGAGGCCTCCCAGCAGATACATTTTTAAGAGAAATAGAAAAAGACCCGCAGAGCGGGTCAATCAGGGTGCTTTGTAATGTAGTTGTTGGGATGCACTCTGAAGCTTAATAATTAATAACCGAATCTACCACAATTACAATCTGCCACAACCGCAAGCGATAATGACCAGCAAGATAAAGAGTACGAGGATAAATCCGATTCCTCTACCAGTGCCGACACCGCCAACTTCGCCTTCACAACCCATTCAAGAGCACCTCCCTTACGTTTGGAGTACTCTGTAAGTTATGCATGCTTGACTCGGCATGCTTGGATTATTGTTACGGAATGGCATTGACCCAAGGACTGTCCGAGGGAGATAAACCACATGGAGGGATAAGCTTGAAAGGACTAGTAATTTATTTGATAACACAGAATTGGCCGAATATGTCTGTCCTTTAAATAGGTGGAGTGAATATTGCTTGAATATTGACGAACATGAGCAGTGACACGGGAGGCGGAGCAGCTTGCTAAATAATGTTGCATTCCAAGGATTATTGTAAAATTGTGACGCTAAGCATGTTTGCTCTTCAGGCTGCTTTCAAACATATCAATTATGACCAGGAAGTGTTCTGCTTCACGGAAAACATGATCGGCTAAAAGTGGATGAATAATGCTCTTAATTCGACAGGCTTCGATTAAATCTCGAGCCGTTTTCTTAAAGTCACGAAGTGCTTTAACGGACACCTTATTCTGATCAAGAAATTGGTCAAGGAGCGGAACTGTTTGTGATTGGGGACGCATATATTCCAAATTCTTTGCTTGAAAAAGCAATTCATCGAATTCTTGACTGAAGTTATTCGCCTGTTCAACTAGCTTCCGTTCAGAAGGATCAAGCAGATGACTGATGAATTTGGCATGTTCAGCCATTATTCTTAGAAAGAATACATTCTCGTCAATTATGGCGTCAGGCAGTGGTTCTAATCTTCCTAAATTTAATTCCGCTAAGCGATTTCTAAAATAATTTGCTTCCCTGCTTACATGATCAACCAACAAGGGGAAATTGTTTGCACCGGGAAGCTGGCAAGTCAGTATTAAACCCAGCACCTTTCTCTTGAAGGCCCATATATAGGTTACTGCTGCATGGACTTCTTCATTAAATCTTTTTATCACACTGGGATCTGTTCCCGCTGTAAATGCATTGGATCTATTCTCGATCGCTTCAAACACGGTATAGAAATGATTGGCTTCATTAATTAACTGAGTATCTTCACATCGGAATCCCAATCTCAAAAATAAGGAGTGCTCTTTCATTATACGTGACCAAAAGCGTACTTCATCTAATGAACGTGCTACAAACTGATCTGACAAAGTAATACCTCCTCTGAAGTTTTATCTTTACTGTATGAGAGGAGGCGGAATCTTTATGTCAATGGATAGAAATGTTCAAATCCAAGCTGACGACTATGATATTCGGTTCGATTGAACAGGAAATACCCTAAAGGCTGGCGGCGCCTTTAGGGTTGAGCAGGGAGGTTTTATGCATTCCGGAATAGCCTATCGGCTACAGTGGTCATATTCGTTTAGTATCTTCCGAAGCCTCCACAGCTACAAGCGATGATCACCAATAAAATGAAAAGTACTAGGATCACTCCAGTGTTTGTGAAAGCACCACCAACAAGACCTGACATTCAAAGCACCTCCTTTTGTAGGGTACTGTAAATTATGCAAGCCAATTATAGTGTGATTGGGTATATGTAACCGAGCAATTTAATCAATTTGAATAGCCCATGAGTTCGGATATTCTTCGCCGATCTGGCAGCACAGCCTTCATACTGAACATACGTGCCTGGAACATCATGCGAACCAATAGGAGAATTCTTCGTATGAACGTCCAAGCATAACAAGTAAATCTACCCGTAAGAACAAGAAAAAGCGGAGCATCTCGCAAAGCAAGATGCTCCTGAATGGGTGAAGCATTAGCAATAATGTTTCTTGTGTTTTTTGTGTTTCTTGCAAATAATAATGGCTTTTTGTCCGGGCTTGAGCACAACTTTAATTACTTTAGGGTGCCAGGTCTTTTTACACATGGGCTACACCTCCTCTTCAGAAGAGATAATCCATTATATGTGAAATAAGAATCATTGCTTGGACAAACTGGCATATTTACGAAGACCAACTCACAGCCTGGCTGCTGCAACAAGAGGGCCGGAGAGTCATGAGCTTAAATACAAGAGGAGGCAAATGAATGGCGTTGACGAACGAGAGGACTGGTGCAAGTGCAGTATAGTGGTGGACTTACAATTTAAAACAACTACAAAGCTTTTGCTGCCCGGAGAAAAAAGGCAAGGCGGTAAAAAATCCTCCCGCCAGGGAGGATTTAGTGCAGGATCCTATCACTTCACAACCAATGTCGTCATCTTATAAATGGTTTTAGATATTGTTTTCGTCCCCTGGGTAATGCTTACCTTCATCAAGCCAGTCAGTGGTTTTACATTATAAGTGCCACTGGACGCGTCGTATGTGATATCAGCCACTTCTTCAGTACCGTCGTCTAACCAGATTGAAAACCGTTTGGTTTTAATATAACCCTGCACCAGAACCTTCCCTTTCTCGGCAATCGTCCACTGCGGGTACTTTTTGGTTAGAATGGCCTGCCCCCATATATCCCGCGATAATCTTACCTGCTGATCCTGGTCAGGACTGGCATGCAGCCAACGGATGGCATCGCCTTTTTTGCTCAGGTTGAACGAGTAATTGCTGTGTTTATGGAGATCCATCTGTTCCTTGACCATTTTGGATTGAACCGGCTGAACATTATTGTCTTCTGCATCGTGGAACATATATAAGAATCCGCCTTGCAGATTTTGCCCAACGCCGTATTGATGCGCGCGTGAATAGTATTTGGCCTTGTTGCTCTGAGGCGTATCGCCTAAATACTGCTTTATACTCGCTTGCCGCGTTTTCGAGGTTGCCCACCAGCTGTTATTCTTGTCATATCCGTAATCAGCCAAGCCAAAATGAGATACCAGCACATTAAAGGTATCGGGAAATTTGGCAGCAAGGCCAAAAGCATTGCCGCCCCCGCCTGAGTAGCCGGACATATTGATATTGGCAGGATCCACATAAGAGGAGAAGTTTTTCTTAACATATTCTACAGCATCTATAATGTCGTACAGCTCTCGTCCATTCACATCCATAGTTCCTTCCGCCTGATCCCGACCACGCATCCCTACGGCAACGGCAAAGAATCCGTAGTTTGCCATGTCCTTCATAATCCAGTCTGTCATGGAAGTTGAATCTTGTGTGTAGCCATGCATGAGGACGACGATGGGGAGATTTTTCTTCGAAGCATCATAAGCGTAATGAGCATAGAGATTGTCGATTTTATCAATTGTGCTAGGGTAACGGAATGAATGAAGTACTATTTGGTCTGAAGCAGCTTTGAACTCCATTATTTTGTTTTCAGCCTGCACGCTTTGGGTTCCCCAACTACCAGGCAGCGAGGCAAAGCAAATGGTCAGGGACGCCAACAACAGAATAATTATTTTTAGTTTATTAGCTTGCATTTATAAGTCATCCTCCACTATGTATCGTTCTCAATCAAGTACTATTCTCATGTTTCCTCTTATTATGTTACCATACGCTCTGCGAATTAAAAATGCCACTGATTTCCATATTGTGGATAATGACAGATCATTGTATAATGTTCGTATTAAAGAACAAAACATTCATTATGAAGAACCCATTCCTCTTGGAAGAGGTGAAATCTCATTGGTAAAGAAAATGATTACCTTCATGAAAGTAAGAACCCGAAAGTACTTTTTGGAGGAAGTTTGGCTGGAGGACTACATCAAATTAGGCATGAGAATTGGAAAGAACTGCAGCATACAACCTGGGGTTACCTTTGACTATTCGCATTGTTGGCTGATCCGTATTGGCAATAATGTTACAATTGCTCCCCAAGCATACATATTAGCACATGATGCAAGTACAAAGCCGCTGATTGGTTATACAAAAGTCGGCAGTGTCAGAATTGAAGACGATGTGTTTATCGGCGCGCGAGCGGTCATCATGCCAGGGATCACAGTCGGTCGGGGTTCTATTATAGCGGCAGGCAGCGTTGTGACGAAATCAATTCCCGAGAGAAGCGTGGCGGCGGGCAACCCGGCCAAGGTCATTTTGACTGTAGCAGAATTTGAAGAAAAGATGCGGCAGCTGCATAAGCAGGCCCGGGTCTATGAGGAAGACTTTACGCTAAGAGGACATATAACGGAAGACAAGAAGGACAAGATGTATCATGAACTGATTAATATGACAGGATTTGTTGACTAATTTCTGAAAAATTATCGCTGCTACCGTCTCCCGCACGACTATTCAACCCGATGAGCGCATATCGTTACTTCATAGGCGTTTGGCTTGGAGAAAGGGGCGGGTTATATGATCAAGGAAGCTGCCGAACTGGTTGTCTGGCTGATCGGTTTATTTGGGATATGCGGTATTGTAATCGTGCTCACGGCAAAAATGGTGATTCATGATACTTTCGACTATGACGAGCCTTTTGTGTGGAGGAGGAAGCTACCCAAGGACGCACGGCCTAAACGATAGATAATACTGCCGCTAAGCGGTCTGTTGTTTGTTTTTTTGGCTATTGGACATACTAGTCCCATAGAAAACAACAGATGCCAAGGGGCTGGTTTTGGTTTGAAAAAATTAATCTGCGCAGCTGCTGCAGCATGCTTATGTCTGTGCACAGGCTGTGTGAAAAGCAATGTAGAGCCGGCCATGACCTACGGGGACGGGCATCTCCAAAGCATATCCACTGATGTATACCCTCTAAGCCGCTCTATATTCGGAGATGTTTACGGCTTGAAACGTGATCCTGAGAACAAGAAGCCAGGCTTGACGGAGGAGAAGCATGTGGGCAAAGGCGGCGGTCGCTTAAGAGATGAATAATATGCTCTTAAGACGGACAAGCTAGACTTGCAGACAATGACATGCATGCATAAGGAGGCAAAACGATGAATGAGAATGAACAAGGATTCGGCCAATCAGGCCGGGAGTCACTGGTAGCGGTACAAAAGAACGGTGATGGAGATCTTCAGGCATTCAAGACTTCCTCAGGTCGTGTACTCGATTACGCACAAGCCTTGCAAGAAGCGCAAACAGGGCAGCTTGCAGGCGTCAATGTCTTTAAAGGAAGAGATGGCGGTCTGTATATTCGTGGAGATGCCGATGGCGATCCGACCAATAATCTCGATAATCTGCCAACGTTCTAAACAAAGCCACTATAAATAAACGAAAAAGCCCGCTATTGGCGGGCTTTTTTTTGCTGCGTTTAGAAGGAATAAAGGTGATGCTGCTCCACAAAGGTCATTGTGCCGGTCTGACCTTCATAGTTGACCCTTTTCGTCGTAATGCATCAGCATGACGCTCTTTTGAATGTATTCGGGCAGCGACTTGAGCTCGTCGAGCGTTGGATGGACCGCACCCGGAGAGGTGAACTGGCAGTCATGAAAAATGGTCGTGCAGCCTTGCTGGACAAGGGTATCAAGCAGCTCCGCATCAAACCTCATATCCGCCGAATAAAAAAATGTCTCATTAATAAGAAAGGAATAGCTGAGCTTGCCTGGAATATGGCTGGTACGGATCTCCTTCACGTTAAAGCCGGGGAGAAGCTGGATACTTCTATTTTCTTTTAGAAGATGCACCTCAAAGTAATCGTCCAGTGACTTGAACTCATCCTGTTTCAATCTGCCCTGAAGAGAGGTTTCCCAAAGTGTGTCTATAAGCGTCTCCATAATAAACAAAGCAGGCTTGCGCTTGAAAATATATTTCATTTGCAACGCAAACTCTTCCATCCCTCTGATATGATCCGCATGAATATGGCTGATCATCAGAGCATCGATATCATTAAAGGTTTTGCCCAGCTGATGTAAGGAGAGCGGGGCTGTAATTCCGCAGTCCAGCATGACGGTGCGGTCTTCACAGTAAATCAGCGCATTTGTGTTGTAATATTTTTTGGCAAATGCGCTGCCCGTTCCAAGCATTTGTACATTCAACCGCCGCTTCCCCCTACCATTCAATACTTACAAATTTATCATCTCTGATTGTAAATGGAAAGAGTGCCATTGTTTAATATTTCCGCCAAACAGGGATAAGAGCCGATACGCGCCTGTCTCGATCTTCATATGATAACGATGAAGGAATCGCTACTGTGAAGGCAGGTGCAGCAGTCATGTCAAAAAGCAAAGTTGCCAAAAAGAAAACACCATCGGCTTCTGACAAAAAACAAACTGCAATGAAGCTTGTTCTTTCTGATACATGCGCAGTATGCAAAACACCATGTGCACGCGGTTTGCGCTATTGGGCGGCCATGAAAACCCCTGGTGCGGTCGGTAAAGGCGTACCCTGCATTTTAACCAGAGCATATGTTTAAGGAATGATTTCCCTGGGTTTTATTTCCCGGGGAATCTTTCATTAGTGTATAACTATAATCTTACCGAAATCTTACCTGAAAAATTTTTGGAATTGGCGCAACTTTGGACGAATTGGTGAGTATAACCATACATCCAGACAAAGTGATGGAGGTTTATGTCATGAAGTTTAGAAAGCTTCTCATCTTGCTGCTGGTGATGTCATTGTGGGGCGGTACCATGCTGTTTGCCGATTCGGCAGCACAGAAGGTACGGGTAATCGTGAACGGTTCTGAGTTGGATGACGCTGGAATGTTTATGGATGGCAAATCATTCATATCCGTTCGCCAGATAGCCAACACGCTTCAAGCTCTCGTTATTTGGGACGAAGGAGCGAAGAAGGTTACCGTGTACAAGCCTAACGTCCACATGTTTCTATTTCAGCAGGATAACACCATTTTCGGCAATGTGGTAAAGGGCAATCGAATTACTTTCAAGGTATTTGCACAGATCGATAATTTGCTCACCACGGGAACCGCTGTGAAGGTATCGATATTTGATCCAGGCGGAACCGAGAAAATCATTCAATCGGAGAACAAATCTATCGACAAAGATAATTTCTGGTATCGGACAGAGGATGTTAATTATTCCTTCGATACAGCAGGCAAATATACGATCAGATTTTTCATGAAAACCGACGGTAATGACGAATGGAATCTCCTGTCAGAAAAGACAATTACTGCCAAAAACCCATAATGGAACAGCGCCTTTGCTTCTCTTGAGCAAGGGCGTTTTTGTTTGACCATAACTTGTCATCCATGTTACGATACGAAGGAAAGGTATCATGAATTGAAATGAGGGTATCCAATGAGCGAGCATGAACATAATAACGGCGAACATGTACATGGAGAAGACTGCGATCACGACCACGAAGAGCATGTCTTTCTTGTGACGGATGAAGAAGGCAAAGAACGTGAAATGGTCATGGTCTATACCTTCGAGTCTGAAGAGCAAGTATATGCTGTGCTTCTGGACCGCAACGATCCTGAAGCTGATGGCGTGATTTTCCGAATTGAAGAAGAGAATGGAGAAGCTTTTCTCGTTGGAATTGAAGATGATGCCGAATGGGATCGCGTGACGCGCATTTATGAGGAAATTGCCGAACGCGAGAATGAGCCTGAGGCTTAAGACATCATAATAGCACCATTAAAACTCCGGTAACCCACCACAGGCTGCCGGAGTTTTAGCTGTACCAGGGGGCTGCACGCCCAGTCTGGCTATGTATGTCTTGAAGCTATTTGCGCGGATTATAATAGATGGTGCGGCCGTTGAACATCATTAATTCCGCTTTCAGATGCTTGGCCAAATATTTGCATAGCTCATTGCCCTTGGCTTTGTCGCCATGTGTAGCACCTTCCGGAAGGACCACCTGGACATAGGGGATTTCGCGTTCACCTTGATTTTGCGATCCGACACCGAATAAAATATAATAATATAACGGATTTGTACCTTTCAAATAGAACCAACGCTGCTCCTCGCCGGGTTTTGTTTCAACCGTGTAAGGGAATGCTGCTTCGGAGTAGTCCCAGCCCAGCTGCTGACCTGTTAGAGCGGTTTGTTCCTGATAACGTGCGAGATGTTCTTTCACTTCATCAAGGCTCAATTGCTGTACAATGGAACCGTCTACAAATTTAATGTAAGCGCTCTGACTCATGGTTTGCCCACCCCCTTCAATATCATAGCATTAGGGTTTGAGAATGACAATATTGCATAGAGGCTGTTTGTGATCATGGGAAGTATCTCTTTCGAATGAAGAGGAGGATTTCAATTATGAGCGTGGAAACGGAATGGATCAGATACGGTGAAAACGGGGAATACAGCGGTTATGTGGCAAGGATGGCGGATGTGCGGGAACCGCTCCCGTCTGTCATTGTGCTGCAGGAGATATGGGGAGTCGACGGGCATATCCAGGATGTGACGCGGCGTATCGCCAAGGCCGGTTATGTGGCATTTGCGCCGGATTTGTTCAGCAAGGACGGGTTCAGACAGGCGGGCTTCGAGCAGGATCGAATCGATGAAGCCAAGCTGTTTCACAACACGATTAAGCCTGCCCAGTGGGCCGACCCGGAGCAGCGTCAAGCTGCGCTGGCCAGTCTGCCGGTACAAAAACGCGATCAGATAGAGAGCACGTTGGGCAAAGTTTTTAACACAGGCGGCATGCTTCCGGATTTCATCCGCCAGGTCGCGGCTACCTCCGCATGGCTGAGGGATACGTATGAGTATTCGTATGGAAGAGGGGTAGCCTCCATGGGGTTCTGCCTGGGAGGCACATTGTCAGGCCGGCTGGCAGCGCTTGATCCGGAGCTTCGGGGAGCAGTTATCTTCTATGGAAGTGCGCCTCCCCCGGAGAGTATTCCTGAAATTCAGTGTCCGGTCACCGGTTTTTACGGTGAACTGGATAATCGGATTACAAGCGCCGTACCGGAATTCGCGGAAGCTGCAGAGAAAGCCGGCGTGGCGTTCGAATATCATATCTATGACGGAGCCCAGCATGCCTTTTTCAATGATACCCGTCCTTCTTATCATGTGGATGCAGCGAGGGACGCTTACGGAAGAACGCTTCAATTTATGCAGCAGGTGCTGACGGATTCCATTCAAGCCTGAATCAATAAAGACCGCTTCCCATCGACGATGACGTCGGGGAAGCGGTCTTTTGAGTCTGGGCTACGAAATCGCGGTTTCCTCGACAATTACCTTCACGAATTCGATGCTGCGATCCTCCGGTCCCTTGACAGGCAGTCCAACCTCGACGTGATCGATAATATAGTCAATATTCGGCTGGGAGATGACCTCTCCCGGGAGCAGAATTGGGATGCCTGGCGGATAAACATAGATAAATTCGGCAATAATACGCCCTGCCGATTCCTTGAACGGGATCACTTCCGTCTGCGCATAGAACGCATCGCGCGGAGTAAGCGAGAGCTGGGGAATCTCAGGTATTTTGACTACCAGCTCCTTGGCTTCGTTCAGCTGATAATGAGATTTAGCCAGATCCCGAAGAGCAGTTATCAGGATATCGATCGATTCCTGTGTATCTCCTGGCGTTACAAGGGCAAGGATGTTATACATATCGCTTAATTCAACTTCAAGGTTATAATGCTCGCGCAGCCAGTTCTCTGTTTCATATCCGGTAATGCCCAGATGCCTGACGTGAATGGTCAGCTTGGTCGGATCGTAGTCGAAGGTCGCTTCTCCGCCAAGAATTTCACTGCCTAAGCAGTACAGCCCATCCATGCGGTTGATCTCTTCGCGCGCGAACTGAGCCAGACCGACCGCCTTCTCGGCAATCTCATGGCCATTGAGCGCCAGATGGCGTCTTGATGTGTCCAGGGAAGCGAGCAGAATATAGGAAGTTGATGTGGTTGTCAGCATACTGATTATGGTCTGAACCCGCTGCGGATTGATCCGGCCCTTGCGCACATTCAGGACGGAGCTCTGAGTCATGGAGCCGCCCAGCTTATGCACGCTTGTCGCCGCCATATCCGCGCCTGCCTGCATCGCCGACATCGGGAGCTTCTCATTAAAATGAATCAGGACGCCATGCGCTTCATCGACCAGCACAGGAATGTCATAGCGGTGGACGAGCTCGACAATTTCCTGAAGATCTGCGCATATGCCGTAATAAGTCGGGTTAATAACGAGTACCGCTTTGGAATCCGGATGGCGCTCAAGCGCCCGTTTGACCGCGCTTGTCGTAATCCCGTGGTCGATCCCGAGGTTCGCATCACGGGCAGGAGAGATAAATACGGGCCGTGCGCCGGCAAATATGATGGCCGACATAATCGACTTGTGCACATTGCGCGGCACGATGATTTTGTCGCCAGGGGCGCAAACGGATAAAATCATCGTCATAATGGCGCCGCTTGTTCCTTGTACCGAAAAAAAGGTATAATCGGCTCCGAAAGCATCGGCAGCGAGAATTTGCGCTTCTTCAATAACTCCGGTCGGCTGATGCAGATCATCGAGCGGCGCAATATTTATAAGATCGATGGATAACGCATTATCGCCAATAAATGCCCGGAATTCGGGGTCGCTTCCAAGGCCCTTTTTATGTCCGGGAATGTGGAATTGAACAGGGTTTTGAGCCGCATGGCTGCGCAGTGCGCTGAACAGCGGTGTCCGAGTATGATTCATGTACTTTCATTCCACCCTTTCGTCAGGTATCGTACAAACAAGGTTGAGTATAGCAAAAACAGAGGGGATTGCAAGCATGTTTTTCGGGAAATCCGAAAGGGTAATGGACTGCTGAAGCCGGGAAGGGGAAACACCATGGAAATCGCGAAATCATGGGCGGGCAAAAAGGTGCTCAAATCGCCGTTTGTCGTTCAGCTGCTTATTATCATGTACCTTGTCGAATTCGTGAAGGGCGCACTGCTGGTGTCGATCCTGCCCGTCTACATGGGTACGGTTCTTGGCTTGTCGGTCTATGCGGTCGGCTGGGCGCTGGCCCTGCAATACATAGGAGACAATGCATTCCGTAGTCCTCTGGGCTGGATCATCGATCGAATCGGCTATCGTTATGTAATGCTGTTTGGCGTATTGCTGACCTTTATCTCTGTCGCTATTATATCTTTGTCCAGCGGTCATGTATTCTGGATTATATTGGCCTGCCTGCTGCTCGGCATCGGAACGTCTCCGCTGTGGCCCTGTGTAATAACCGGAGCAACGGCTGTAGCCGGAAATGAAGCAAGCGGAACGATTATGAGTGTGGTGTACATGGCATGGCTGACTGGTGTTGGCTGCGGACCGATTGTCATCAATTTCTTCATCGCGCATTCGTTTCATCCCGCCTTCAGGCTGCTGATCGGGATGATGAGCGTCGTCGTCGTGGTCGCACTGTTCCTGCCGGGCAGACGCAAATCGCATGAAATTGAAGGAAGGGCCGCTCCAGAGGCAACAGCGGAATTAAAGGAGAAGCAATCGCTGGGTATGGCGGAAAGAACGAGACGTTACCTCGCCAAGGTGCGCAGTTCCCTGCATGCAAGCAAGCTGCTGTATCCCGCCATGTTTATGCAAAATTTTGCGCTGGGGCTGCTCACTCCGATCCTGACGCTGTATGCCCGGACTGTGCTGCATCTGACCCCGCAGCAGTACAGCCTGTACCTCATCGCAGGAGGGGCAGTAACCGTGCTGGGGCTGATTCCGGTCGGCAAATGGGTCGACCGCTTCGGGACCAAATGGTTTCTGCATGTCGGATTTATAACGGCGGCGATCTCGCTGCCAACTCTCGGATATACACGGATGCTCCCTCTTGTTTTGATTATCGTGGCCTTTGTGGGGGCGGGCTATGCCTTTATTATTCCAGCCTGGAATACGCTCATTGCGCAGGCCATACCAAAATCGGAGCGCGGCGCGGTTTGGGGCTTCTTCCTCACCATTGAAGGCCTGGGGATGGTGTTCGGCAGCATTATGTCCGGGAAGCTGTGGGATAAGCTGGGTCCGCATTCTCCATTTTTACTGAGCGGGATCGTGATGCTGCTGCTTTTTGTTCTTCATTTGTTCATAACAAGACGCTCAGAAGTTGTGGTACGATGATGATGTGGAGGGAATTAATGAATGAAGGACAAACGACTCTTAATCGTCATGCTTATGCTTATCACAACGTTCATCGGCTTTGGCATTATTATTCCTGTCCTGCCTGAGCTGGTTAAGGAAACCAGCCCGGATTCGGTCGAGTTCCACACGGGCATGATGCTGTCAGTCTATTCGGCCGTGTCGTTCCTTGTATCTCCTCTTTGGGGAGGCATGTCCGACCGTATCGGCAGACGCCCGGTCATTCTGATTGGCGTATTGGGCTTCGCGGCCAGCTTCCTCGTATTCGGAATCGCGGACGGCAGCCTGCCGCTTATGTATGCTTCCAGGGTGCTCGGGGGAATCTTCTCCGGAGCGGTGACATCCGTTATTGTCGCGTATGTTGCCGATATCACGCCTCCGGATCAACGGACACGCGGCATGGGGCTTGTGGGCATGTCCATCGGCCTTGGATTTACAATTGGACCTGGCGTGGGTGGGCTTCTCAGCCTGGTTTCGGATAATACGCCGTTTTTTGCAGCGGCGGGTCTTTCTCTGGTGACGTTCATGCTAGCGGTGACCAAGCTGCCGGAATCCTTGACGCCCGATCTGCGGCTGCTTGCCGGCGAACATAAGCCATCCCGCTGGAGCGCCTTCACGGGATCGGTGAAATATTTGTATCTGCTCGCCCTGCTCGTTTCTCTGTCGCTTGCGGGACTTGAGGCGACTCTGCAGCTTTTCGGCATGGAACGCTTTAATGTCACGCCGCTGCAGGTCGGCATCATGTTCCTGGTATGCGGTCTGGTCGGGGCGCTCATCCAGGGCGGTGTGGTCCGCAGACGGATCCGCAAAGGGGAAGAGCCCAAATATATCGCCGCGGGTCTGGTGATTTCCGCAGTCGGCTTTCTGCTGCTGATCACGTCGCATTCCCTGGTGTCGGCAACGGTCTATCTGGCCATCTTCGGCATCGGCAACGCGTTGATCCGCCCCTGCGTAACCTCGCTGATTACACAGAAGACAACAGTCGGACAAGGTGTCGCGTCAGGGCTTAGCACCTCCATGGACAGTCTGGGCCGGATTATCGGGCCATTATTCGGCGCTTTCCTGTTCACGGTTGATCTGAAGCTGCCTTATTTGGCAGGAGGGCTTCTGTCTCTCGCGGCACTGCTGCTTCTGCTGCGGTTCCGGATGGCCCAGCCCAAGAATGTTCCAGCAAAAGACGCTCCCCCGGTATAGGCCGGAGAAGCGTCTTTGTTTTTTATTTTATGCTCAGTCCCCGAATGATAAACGAAATGGTTTCTTCGCGCTCAAACTCGTCGTCCCAGCCCGCATCCTCACGGTTTTCATTATAAGCCCTCGTGATGACATACCCGATAATCGCGGACATCGTCAGACGAATCAACGTTAAGTTGGGGATTTCCATCAGTTGTCCCCTGGATTTGAATTTGTCCACGATCAGATTCATCCGCTCAAGCACCTTGCTCAATATATTTTTGCGGAATTGCTCCTGAAGCTCGGGGTGGAATGGGATTTCCTGAATCAATATTTTGAACACATTCATATGGTTACGCAGAAACTCGATCCGGTTGGCGATCACTGCCCGCAGGAATAGCTCATACCGGTCATAATCCACATCGAGCACCTTATTGAAGTCGCGCAGCACAAAAGGGGCGATGAGCTTCGTCATAACCGGAGCGACAATGGACAGAAGCAGATCCTTTTTGGTTTTGTAATGGCGAAAAATCGTACCCTCTGCAACACCGGCACGCTGCGCAATCTCATTCGTGGAAGCCGCCGCGAAGCCTTTCTCCGCAAAAACCTCAATGGCTGCCTGCAGGATTTTGGACTGCTTCTCGGTCATTTTTACCGCTTCAGCTTCGCTTTTCTCCAGCTCCGCAAACCATTGCTCCATCGTCTCTTTCATCGTACGGACAACTCCTCAAAAGCCAGAAATGAAGTCGGAACAGCTGTTCCATGATCAAGTCCGATCATATCACAGCAGGACGGGTTTGTTAAATGGCCCGGTGCTTGCGCAGCGCCTGAACGTTCAGCAGGACAAACAAAATGGAGAAGCCAAGCAGCACGTAGACATCAAGCTGAATATCTGACCAGCCTGCACCGCGGATCATAATTCCGCGCATCGCGTCCGCACCGTAATAGAGCGGCATGATATAACTCAGCTTTTGCAGCCAGGGAGCCATGGCATCCAGATTGAACAAGCCGGAGAAGAACACCTGCGGCACAATAACGAGCGGTATAAACTGAATAATCTGGAACTCGCTCCCGGCAAAAGAGGACAACAGGATGCCGAGTGTCAGGGCCGTCAGCGACAGCAGCAGATTCATCAGCAGCACAAGCCAGATGGAACCATCCATATACAGTCCCAGCACATCGATGGCGAACCAGGCGATCAGGGCTGCTTGGAGCAAAGTGAACAATCCGAATCCGGCCAAATAGCCAGTGACAATTTCGGAACGGCGGATCGGCGTGGCAAGCAGCCTTTCCAAGGTGCCGCTTGTTCTCTCCCGCAGGAAGGATACACCGGCCAGCAGAAAAACAAAGAAGAAGGAGAAGAAGCCGATCAGCACGGGTCCGAAAGAATCGAAGGAGGACATATCAGATCTGCCATGCAGATAGGAAACAGCCGGTTGCAGTGAAGGGTCCGCAGTCTGGACCGCCTGCTGCAGCAGGAAAAGCACCGTCCGGCTCTCGGAAGGGTCGCTTCCCTCCAGGCGCAGGGAAGGCTTGCCTTCCTGCCAATCCAGAATGGCATCGAGCTCGCCATCTTCCAGCGCTGACTCGGCGGACGCCATATCCTCATAAACGGTTATATGGGCATCCGCAGCCGCAAGCTGTGCAGCAAGCTGCTGGGGGATATGCAGCGTTCCGAGCTGGGGCTGGACAGTCTGGCCGTTAAAGACCAGCTTCATCAGCACCAGAATAAGCAGCGGCGCAACGAAAAGCAGGGCCAGCGTGCGTTTATCCCGCAGAAACTGGCGGATAATCCGGATGGCAAGCGCGCGTATCTTCATGACTTCGCACCTCCGCCAAGAGCTATGAACGCCTGCTCTATAGTTTGGCTGCCCGTTCTGCTTTTGATCGCTTCAGGCGTATCGACTGCGGTTAGCTTCCCATCACGGATAAGTGCGAGACGGTCGCATTTCTCGGCTTCATCCATGACATGGGTAGTCAGAATAATCGTGGTCCCGCGCCCCCGCATAGCGGTAAGCTCCTGCCAAATGGACTGCCGCAGCACGGGATCGATACCGACAGTCGGTTCATCGAGAACGAGCAGCTCAGGCTCGTGAAGCAGCGAAATCGCGAGCGACAAACGCCGCTTCATCCCACCGGAATAGGCGGCAACCGGTTTGTTCAAATCATCGAGAAGATTGACGATTGTCATCGCTTCCCGAATGCGGTTGTTCCTGTGAGTGCCGCGAAGGCCATACAGCGACGCGAAGAAGACGAGATTTTCCCTGGCGGTCAGCTCATTATAAAGCGCATCGGACTGCGCCATGTAGCCGAAGCGCTGCAGCATGGACAGCCTGGGCATCGGCTGCCCGAGCATCCTTACGGATCCCTCGTCTGCTTTGTCAATGCCGGTAATGAGCTTCACAAGGGTCGTCTTGCCGGAGCCTGACGGGCCGAGCAGGCCGAACAGCTCGCCGGGTTCAACGGTCATTGTAATTCCGTCAAGCACAGTTTTTTTGCCGAAGCGGCGAATTACATGGCTCAGCTCCACTGCAGGCTCGCCGCCGGAAAGGGAAGAGGATTCAACTGTCATAAGACACTCTCCTTCAATGAAATGAGTGATTACTCACATTCATCATACATCTCGTTTGGCAATTTTGTAAAGTGAGTAATCACTCTTATTGAAAGAAATAAAAAAAGCACTGTCCGTTAGACAATGGCTTCTTTGTCGTCCTTATTTTCTTTCGTTTTCTCCTCGGTCACTTGATCCGGCTCATCGAACGGTACACGATCCTCTTCATAATACATCTATTATTCACCTCCTTGCTTATGACTTTATTTATTGTAGACCGTCAACATCAGCGCTCTATTAAATCTGTGTATGAATCATGTAAATTTTTAGGGGCTATGATCCACCTTGAACCGTAACTTTGAGAGGGGTTTAGGAAAGATGCAGTGGATAACGAAATGGGCGTTTAACAACAAAGCGGCGATGAAGCTTGTCGTGCTTATGGCTCTTGCGATAGGGGTGGTGAGCTATTAACGGCTGCCGATGGAATTTCTGCTGGAGGCGGATAATCCCATGGTATCGATCGCGGCGATCGGACCGGGTTACGACGCCAAATCGATGGAAACGCAGGTTACCGGAAAACTTGAGGATGCCTTGCAGTTCATCAAGGGAAAAAGCGGTATGACCTCCTCATCCGGAAACGAGTATTCAAAAATCGATTTGTCCTTTGATTCCAAGACGGATATGAAGGAAGCCAAAACCGAGGTAGAGCAGGCGGTTGCCGCCGTTCAGCTTCCGGAGCGGGTAGGCAAGCCGTTCGTGGTGCAGTTCAACACCTCGATGATCCCCATATCCTGGGTGACAATCGGCTTCGATGGCGCCATGACTGATGCCCGGCGGGATCAGGGCCATCGATTCCTCGAATGCGGCGAATGTTAATGTAACGCTGGAATATCCAAGCGAAACGCCGCATGATCAAGTCATCACGGCAGGCCGCAAGCTGGAAGCCTATATGAATGACCGCAGAGACATTGACTGGGTGATGATGTCCAACGGGAACAGCGCGGAGAATGCCCAATACGGCGATGTTTCCTCGCCGACGCTGGTCACTTATCTGGTCGACATGAAGGAAGGCGCGGATGCCGGGAAGCTGATTGAGGATCTCAAGAGCTTGCGTCCCGAGTATGAGGGAGTGGAAATGACCGCGGGTGCTTCCGACTTTATGAGCGGCGGCAGCTCCACGCAGATTCTGGTGGACATCACCGGCGAAGATCCGGCATTGCTTGCCGAAGGGGCCGGGCAGGTTATGGCAGCGATTAAACCGGTCAAAGACGTCATTAAAGTCAAGTCCAATGAAGAAGAGAAGAAATCGGTTTATACCTTCAAGCTTGATCCGGCCAAAGCCAAAGGACAGGAGATCGCTTCGCAGCTTCAAGGGCTGCTCAACCCGATACCGCTCGGGACAGTGACGATCGAAAACCGCCAAACCAATGTGATCCTGCAGCCGGCGGTCGATCCAAAATCACAAACGGATTTGAGCAAGCTGACGATCATGACCGCTCAAGGACCTGCTGCGGTATCGTCGGTAGCGGAGCTGACGAAGAGCGAGCAGTCCAGCGTGTTCCACCATAAGGACGGCAAGCTGTACATCCGGGTGACGGCTGATGTTGAACCGGCTCAGCTGTCTGTCGTCGGTAAAACGATCACCGATAAGGTGAATGCGCTGAAAGCGCCGGATAACGTGAAGTTCACGGTCGGCGGCGCATCCGCGGATCAATCCGACGACTTCGTGGATCTGGGCATCATTATGATGACTGCCATCGGAATTGTTTATTTGATCATGGTCATAACGTTCAAAACCCTGCGTGCGCCGCTCGCCATCATGTGCTCGCTGCCTCTGGCTGCAATCGGAGCGGTCGTCGGGCTGCTGGTCGCCAAAGTGACGCCGGATTTCGCAGCCATGTTCGGAGTGCTCATGCTGATCGGCATTGTCGTTACCAATGCCATCGTACTGATTGACCGCGTGAAGCAAAGTGAAGAGCGGATGACCATTCGCGAAGCGCTTATCGAAGCGGCGGCTACGCGGATGCGCCCGATCATCATGACCGCAATCGCAACGATTTCCGCGATGCTGCCGCTCGTATTCGGCTCATCGGAGAGCGGAAGCATCGTCTCCCAGAGTCTCGCAATCGTGGTTATCGGCGGCTTGGCGGCTGCGACGCTGCTGACGCTCATCATTGTTCCGTGCATTTATGAATTGTTTTTCTTCCGCAAATCGAAGCGCCAGCGTGTTGGCGTAGAGGCCCGGCAGGCAGCATAATCAATACGTCTATAAAACGGGCACAAGCACGAACCCCCAAATCACTGCTAAAGGTGATTTGGGGGTTTTGTCATTGTTCTATGGCGACACGTTCAAGTTAAAGCGCCATTTTGTACAGCGGCAGGACGGTCTTGAAGGTCTCAATGGTTTTGTCGATGAAGGCTTCGCCATCCCTCAGCAAAGGATCTTCACGATCGATGATAATGCCGCACAACGCCTCGGATGCTTTAACCGTCCGCAGCCGCTCCAGCAGTTTGATCAGGCCGTCCCGTCCGAGCTCTCCCTGCTTGTCGCCTCCGGGAATCATATGATCGCTCGACCAGACATACTCGGCGGGAATATGCTTCATAATATCGTCGAGCTGCTTGAGCGCATGTTCCGCAAAAACCGATTTATTGTCGGATTCATAAATAATCGCAAACTGCACGAACATATGGGAGTTGAACAGGCCGATTTGAAAATGGGGATGGGCCTTGTAGCCGCGCTTGTTCGCTGCAAATGCGACCCATGTATCAATGGGTGGATTAATGGTTCGTCTGGCATGCTTGGCCACATGAGGGTAGATCGTCTCACCGCACAGCCCGCTTAATACGGGGGAGAGGCGTTCGCCGAGCTGATGGAGCTTGGGCCTGACATGCTCGATTAGCGCCTCCATGCGGGCTTCCAGTCCCGGAATTTCGAATACGTCAAAATCTTCGGCTGTAAAGCCGTCAAAGGTCATAATCTGCTGCTCTGTCACGATTCATCGTCCCTTTCTTTATGCTTCAAGTGTAACCGTAAGACGAGCCACGGTTTAACCTGCTGCCCCTACCACGTTACATCTTCAAGTAAAATATTGCAATCTGCGTGCGATCGCGCAGCTCCAGCTTGCCGAGAATAACGGAAATATAATTTTTGACGGTACCCTCGCTAAAAAACAATACGGCCGCTATTTCCTTGTTGGATTTTCCCTCCGCGACGAGCTGCACGACATGCTGCTCAGCTGGTGTCAGTCCCATGTCTGCGAGCTGCTTCTGGCGGAGAGCCTCCGCTTCTTCCGAAGCTTGCGAGGAGGGCAGCGTTCCGGTGCCGACAAGACCGGCAAGCTTGCGGGCGATGTCGGGATGCACCAGCAGGGAGCCTTCATGAACGGTCTTGATGCTCGAAACGATCCGGCTTGGCGGCACATTTTTCAGCAGATACCCATTGGCGCCGCTTCGCAGCGCCTCAATTATAAATTGATCATCGTCGAAGGTAGTCAGGATAAGCACCGCGGGAGGAAGCGGCAGCGATTTCAGCTTGCGCGTCCCCTCCACGCCGTCGCAGACGGGCATCCGGATGTCCATCAACACAACGTCAACGGGATGTTCGCCTGCATACTGGAAGGCAGTATGGCCATCCGGGCAGGTACCGGCAACAGTGAGCTCGGGATCAAGATCGAGAATGACCTGCAGGCTCTCGCGAATAAACGGATCGTCATCGACGATTAACACTTTTATCAAGGATAATCCCTCCGTGTTGTTAGGGTTTGACGAACGGCGCCTGAGAGAGGGAGTATGGTCGTTATGGCAAAAGCAGGAGCTGTCGAGATGTCGAGGCGGCCGCCAAGCATCACGATACGCTCCTTCATACCCCGAAAACCAAGCCCCTGCGTGATCGGTTCCTCAGGCAGATTGCCGTCATTTGCGACCGTCAATGCGATCTCATGCCGCCTGTAATCCAGATTGACATTCACGGTTCTCGCCGCGCCATGCCGCACAGCATTCGTTATGGCCTCCTGGGCGTTGCGGAACAGTACATATTCGATGCTGGGATACATCGGCTGCGGCTGACCCTCTACTGAAAAGGTCACGGTTATTCCCAGCTCTCTGCCGGCATCGGCGATTAGCTGATCCAGTGCGTATTGCCGTGTATCCCGGGAATCGGCGGGAGACAGGCGGCGGACGGTCCGCCGCATGCGCTCCATGCTGTCTTCCATCTGATCGCGGATTTGCCCAAACAGCGTATACGCCCGTTCCGGCTGCTGTTCATATACTTGCAAGGCCGCCTCCATCATCATTTTCTGGCGGATCAGGCGATGTCCCAGATCATCGTGGATATCCGTAGCGATCCGGCTGCGTTCCTCGGCCTGCGCATATTGTCCGATTTGGGCGCCATATTCCTCCAGGCGTCTGCGCGCCTGCTCCAGCTCTTCGTGACTGCGGTTGAGCTCGTCATACAGCGATTCCACATACTGCCGCTTATCGGCCATCCGGCTGGCGGTATGGAGAACGGCAGCTATTGCAAACCACAATATCAAGGCCGTCCAGATAAGCTCGAGCGGCCGGTGCTGCATGCATATACCGAGCAGCGCCGCGCCAAGCACAACGGCAAAGGACATTGCCTGAGGCGAGCGGAATTTGACAAAAACAGCGATTAAGCTGGAGTACAGAAGCATGAACATAAGACCCTGCGTCTCGTAGGCAAGCAAGCTGAAGCCGATGAGCTCGGCAGCCATCATCCATTTAGCGGCCTCAGGATAGAGCTCCCCGACTCTCAGAATCAAGAGGCCAAGCAGCACATATAGGGTGAACCAGCTCGGGGATTCGACCTGCACGGTCAACAAGGTTACGATTGCGGGAACAAAGAGCAACAAATATCTTAACCATTGCAGCAGCTGCGGCATTCGACAAGCGCCTCCGGCGTATTCAGTTCTTTCATTATAGCATAAGGTTTGTCACAATCAGGCAGGGTGAACGGAAGAAAATGACTTTCGTCATCTTGGTTTCATGACTTTATTGACCTGCGCCTTGAGCCAGCAGCCTTTACAATAAAGCCATGAGGAATAATGGAGAGGGGATACACGATGAGCTTAGTCCATTTTAAGGAAGTCGTAAAGAAATATGATACGACGCTTTCTGTCAACCATTTGTCGCTTGCCATTCATGAAGGTGAAATCTTCGGGCTGCTTGGCCCCAACGGCGCCGGCAAAAGCACGTCGATCCATATGCTGTCGGGACTTCTGTCCGTTGATGGCGGAGATATTACGGTTGAAGGCTACTCTGTCCGGAAGGCCCCGCTGGAAGTCAAACGGCGGATCGGTCTTGTACCGCAGGATCTGGCGATCTACGATTCTCTGACAGCTGCCGAGAATGTAACCTTTTTTGCCAGATTGTACGGTCTGGGAGGCAAGCTGCTGCGGGAGAGGGTAGCCGAAGCACTCGAATTCGTCGGGCTTCAGGATAAGGCCAAAGCCAAGCCGGGCACATTCTCGGGCGGGATGAAGCGAAGACTCAATATCGCCTGCGCCATTATGCACCGTCCGAAGCTGATTATTATGGATGAGCCGACAGTGGGGATCGATCCCCAGTCCCGCAATCATATTCTGGAGTCGGTCCGCACCCTCAATAAACTGGGTTCTACCGTTATTTATACGAGCCATTACATGGAAGAGGTCGAAGCCATCAGCACAAGAGTCGGCATTATGGACCGGGGCCGGCTTATCGTATCGGGAACAAAGGAAGAGCTGCGCAGGCAGATGGGCCAGGACGAACAGCTGATTCTGGAAGTGGACCGGATAACAGAGGAAGCCATGGCTGAAATCGCCCGGCATCCCCGCATCAAATCAGCTGAGGAAACCCAGCCGCGTACACTCCAGGTTGTGCTTGAGGAGTCCGCGACGGCGCTGCAGGATCTGCTGTTTATTTTGCATAAGCATGGAATTGGCCTGAGTAAACTGACCCGGATTGAGCCGGATCTGGAGACGCTGTTTCTGCAGCTCACAGGCCGTTCGCTTCGGGACCGCTCATAAGAAGGGAGGGAAGGAAATGAAAATTTGGTTCCATACCGCATACTACAGTTTCCTGCGTTATATCCGGAACAAATCCGTTGTCGTTATCATGCTTGTTTTGCCCTTGCTGCTTATTTTCCTGCTGGGAAGTGCTTTAAGCGGTGAAATGAAGCCTGTCAAAATTGTTATATACAATGCGGATAAAGGTGAAATGAACGCCGCGCTGCAAACCTTTACCGGGGACCCGGCGCTCTCCGGATACGCCATCTTCGACTCTGCGGATACGGAAGAAGATCTCCTCAATCGGGTCAAGGGTGGCGGGGCCGATTACGGGATCGAAATTCCGGCCAATTTCTCCGAGCTTGTGCAGTCCGGAGGGAACGCGCAGTGGAAGAGCTACCCTGGGCCCGATGATTTGGAGAATCAGGTGGCAGAGTCCATTTTGAACCGTTTTCTGGGTTCGATCCAAACCGCTCAAACCATTGGCATTGTAATGACCGGGTATGGCGGAGCTTCAGAGAATCATGCCGCCGGAGAATCTTTCCGTCACGATCAATCGGTTGTATCGGCCGAGCTGGTCGGAGGCGGGGGCTCTGAATATGGTAAAGTATCAGCGATTCAATATTATGCGGGCACCTATCTGATCATGTTTTTGCTGTACTCCGGCATGTCCGCCGCCCTTTCTCTGCTGGATGAGAAAGAAAGCGGGACGCTTGGCCGCCTGTATTCGATGCCTCAGCGCTGGGGGCTGATCCTTACGGGCAGGTTGACTTCAATTATAATATTTGCGGCCATTCAAGCGGCCATTATTATTTTGTTCTCCTCGCTGGTGTACGGTGTCGACTGGGGGGGCCGGCTCGGTCAATTGGCGGTTGTCTGTCTGCTTACCTCGGCCTGCGCAATCGGACTCAGTCTCATTATCGCTTCCATTGTAAAGACCAAGAGGGCGACCCAATCGATATTTTCAACTCTGGCGATACTGATGACCTTCCTGAGCGGAGGAATGATTGCGGACCTGGGCGAGGGGATTAAGAGAATCGGCAGCTTCACGATTAATCATTGGGCTGTTGTCACCATAGGCCGGTTAATGGACGGCGAAGCGGGGATGCTCGTCTGGAAGGGTGTCGGGATTCTTGCGGCAATTGCCGCAGTTCTGATGACGATTGCCTTATTACGAATGAAGAAAGTGGTGAGCTTGGATGCATAGTCTGATTATTGCCGGTTCAATGATTCGCAGAACGATCGGTCACCGCAAAGGCTTTATTTCTCTTGTATTGCTTCCGGCGGTAGTTCTTTCGGGAATTGTCGGTATCTTCGGGTCTTCTCATCAGGATAGCGAGCATGCAGTTGCGGTTTGGAATGCCGACACCGGTCCGCTTGGCGATGTTCTCGTTCAAGCGGACCGCAGCTCATCTGCAGAAGGTGAACAATCGCTCAACGTGATCTCCGGCGAATGGAAGAGCGAAGATGAGCTTAACAATGCTGTCAAGGAGGGGAAAGCGGACCTGGGCATATACGTTCCCGCTGATTTTTCCTCGAAGCTTCAAGAAGGCGGACGGCCTCAGGTGAGGCTGCTGCGCAAAGAGGTCCAGCCATGGAATGCCGCCATAGAGCAGAAGCTGTCCGCAGAGGCAGCACAACTAGCAGCATTCACGCAAGCGGCCGCATTGGCCGGTGAAGGATCGAAAGCGCCGGTGCTGGAGCGCCTGCTGGGCGAACGGGACAATCATCATATCGGGATAGAACCGTTGAAATCTGCCGAAGGGAAGCACAGCGTGCCCTTCAATGTGCTTATTAATGGCATTATGCTCATGTTTATGATGCTCGCGATCAACCAATCCGTACAGGTCGTCATGGAGGACCGCGAGAAAAGAACGATGGCGCGCATGTTTGCAGCTCCTCTGCGCGGCTACGAAATCGCGCTCGGCAATTTCATCGGCAGCATGCTTGTCGGTACGATTCAGCTTGTTATCGTACTGGCAGCCAGCCGGTTTATAATCGGATACGATTACGGAATCGGATTCTTCCCTCATCTCATCATCCTGGAATGTTTTCTGCTTGCCACTGTAGGACTCGCGACCGCCGTCGCCGGTCTTGTGCGGAACACAGATCAGCTCTCGCAGCTTAATAATCTTGTCGTTACGCCAACCTGCATGCTGGGAGGATGCTTCTGGCCGATCAGTATAATGCCGGACTTCATGCAGAAGCTGGCCAATTTCATACCGCAGAAATGGGCGATGGAGGCGCTTAGCCGTATGGCGTTTGGCAGTACACTTACAGATACGCTGCTTCCGCTTGGCATTATGCTGCTGTTCGCTGCTGTGCTGCTCGCTTTCGGCGCCTATATTCTGCAGCCCAGCCGGAGTGCTGCCTGAAAAGATCCCGAATTCCCGGAATAGCCATTATTTCACGACTCCTCCCGGTTGCTTTCCCGCTGTGAATACGTTACATTCGAAACGTATTGTTGAAAAGGGAGAGATATGCAGATGTGGCAGCAGATTTGGTTTGTGGTCAATATGTTATTTGTGGCTTTTTTGATCCTGCTTTTATTCAGTCACCGTTCCGTTACCCTGGCGCGCCAGGAGAAGGCCGAGCAGCGCATTCGCGGAGCTTTGCGCAATCGTTCCATTTGGGCTGTATTAACGGTGCTGGCGTTTATCGGGATGGCCTTCAGCTTTGTAATGAACATGAAAGTGAATGGCTAGTTTGTGTCCAATTCTTGTCTGTTTACAATTCTCACGCAACTTTTACCTGACACGTAGCGTTAAACATGTCATGAAAGCTTGCTGGTGGCCTTTTGCTTGGGGTGAATCTGGCGAAGGGGCTGACATAATTCAGAGAATTGAAGGAGATAGAGAATGAAATCGTTTAAATCATTAAAATGGCTGCTTATTTTATCTTTCCTGATCATGCCGTTTGCGAACGTTTCCAATTCAACCGTGTCGGCTGCAGGAGAAATGTCTGATCAGCTCATTCTGCAAATGAACAGCAAGGTAATGGTCCATAATGGCGTCACCATGAATTCGGTGCAGCCGGTTACTTTGCAAAATGGTACAACATTCATCGCGCTGAGCTCCATCTCCGCGCTTTATGGTTACAAGGTCTCTTATAACGCCGCTACCAAAGAAGTTACGGCCGCAAACGATTACCATGATCTTATCTTTAAAATCGGCAGCACCATTGTCTATGGTGACGGCCTTCCTGTCAAGATTGCGATTGCTCCCTATATCCTGAACGGTTCCCTGATGGTTCCGGTCCGGACATGGTCGAATCTGGCTGAGAGCACACTAGTCTTAAGCGGCAAGCAAATTACGCTTTCCTGGAATGTGCTCAAGCAGCCTACGGCGGATTTTGCCGTCGAGCCGGGCGAAATCATCGCCGGGGAGACGACAGTGAACTATATCGACAAATCTACCAACCCGAGCGGCCAGCCCTACGTGCAGGACTATTACACCGGAAGAATGGATGTTTTCCCAACTGCCGGTTCCTACACCATTACAAGGCAGGTTCAGGATGTGAACGGCTTGTGGAGTGATCCGTACTCGGTCACGATTGAGGTTAAACCGCAGAATATGCCTCCGGTTGCAAACTTCACAACGGAGAAGCCGGAGTACCGGATCGGCGAGAAGGTTAATTATACGGACCTGAGCACAGATGATAACAATGATATCGTCCGTAGAACCTGGACCGGTAACAGTGAAGTGTTTTTCGAGGCGGGACCAAAGACCGTCACACTGGAAGTGGAAGACTCCAAAGGACTGACCAATTCCATCACGCAAACGATCAACGTCACGAGCGAAGTGCTTTATACGCAGGATGAATATAACAAGCTGTTCAAAAAAGTTGGCGATATGATTCCGATTGACGGCAGCTCGGTGCTGAATTTTCCTGCACTGCCTTACAAAATTCAGGATGAGGGATCCCAGTTTGTAAGAAGCAACAGTCCCGAAATTCTTCTGAATGAAGGTATTGCCTATGTATCGCAATTGACGGGGCAGGTTCGCTTCATGTTCCATAATGTGAACAGTATCGGACATCCAGTTAAGATTTATCTTGTGGCGACCAATAATAACAACTCATCGGTTATTGTAAATACAGGGTCGGTTGGTATTGGCGGGCCGGATCCGCATGTGGATCGGTCCGGGAAGATGGCGGTTCTGCGTTATATGAATTCATTGGTCGCCAACCCGGCGCCGACGACTACCACAATCAAGCCGGGTCAATCCGTTACTCTGCTTCCGGAAATATCCAAGGTTGCCTTGAAGCAAAGCGATGTCTTTACTGCTTACGCGGATTTGTATGCGGACAAAGAGCTGACCTACCGCGTAGTGGTCGTAGCTTCCGGCAAAGACCCGATTCAAGAGATGCCAAACCTGAGTATTATGGCGCGCAACGATGTTCATGTCCGCGGTACCTTCAACAAAGCAAACCGGGCTATTGAAATGTCCGATACATTGGGCGAGGTGCCGGAGCGCATTATGCTCGGCGACCGTACAATGGACTCCTATACGGATGGAATTGACGAGGTTACGGGACAGCTCGAGCTCAATACCGGGAACTTCGGCGTTCTGTACAAAATGAGGCTGCAGCATGTGGCTCCTCATACCCTGATCGCGCTTAACCCCCGGGGCGGCATGTATACCGGCGCCTTCATTGTCAATGGTCAAGTCGTTCAGGCAACGAACACCGGCGCTCTAAGGGGCAGCGGAGACGCAGCTGTGTTGTACCGAACAGGCGATTCCGCCGAATCGGTTGAAATTGTATTTACAATTGCGGCAGGAAGCAATCTGCCTATCGCCATGCTGTTTCTGCCACTGCCTGCCAAGCGCTTTTAGATAATTCGTATTAAATAGCTGTAAAAGAAGGAGGCGCCCCGAGATGGGCGCCTCCTTCTTTATAGTTAACAAGGTCTGCTCCCGCAAGCAGAATGAATCTGCAAGGGGAGCAGGCCTTGTTATTTCATGTATTCACATGTGTCAAGCTCACTGATCAGTAAGGAAGCTCAATGGACACTTCGCGTTTCAACTCGGCAGAGCGGAGCACGCCGTCAATAATAGCCTGTTGAATCAGGATCTGTTCGCCGGGAATCGGGGCGGGCAGACCTTCGCGGACCGCATCGACGAAATCGCGTACTTTCTCGAAGAACAGCTCTTTGGAATGCTCGATCACCGGTACGGGAGTGGATGTCTGCTGACCCATGAAATCATGGAACATCGTCATGCTGCCAACCTTGCCGTCCCATACACCCGACCAGTTGCCGGTTCCGAAGGGCTCGACCTTCAGGCCGGCGTCCGTCCCCAGAAACAGGGTCGAACCCAACGAGTCCATATGCATCGCCCAGGAAATCTTGAACTGCAGCACCAGATCGTTCTCAAAGCGGACCATGGCAACGCCAAAATCCTCAACCTGGAAGCGGTCGGCCTCCTTATGGTACAGAGGATTGGTGCCGAAATGGTTGGATGTATATGCGGATACCGTCAATGGACGCGGATAGCCCATCGCATTCAGAGCCATATCCAGCGAATAACACCCGATATCGGCCATCGCCCCGGCTCCTGCAAGATCCTTGCGGATGAACGTTCCGCCTGGCATTCCTCTGCGGCGTCCGCCGCCGGTTTCCACATAATAGACTTTTCCAAGCTTTCCGGATTGCACAATATCCTGTACCAGCTTCATATTGGGGTCATAGCGCGGCTGGAAGCCGATGGTCAGCATGCTGCCGGATTCCCGCGCAGCCTGGACCATATCCACAGCTTCACTCAAGGTAACCGACATTGGTTTCTCCAGCAGCACCTGCTTGCCGGCGCGCAGGGCGTCCACAGTTGTCAGATGATGCGAGACGTTAGGTGTACAGATGCTGACGCCGTCCAGGTCCAATTCAAGCAGCTTGCGGTGGTCTTCAAAAGGCTGCGCATTCTCGAGGGAAAGCGAATCGATGAATTGCTGCGCTTTGCCTGGCACAACATCTGCAACCGCGACAATTTCCACATCGGGCAGCTTCTTGTATTGACTGACGTGGGCGTGAGCGATGCCGCCGCTGCCGATAATGCCGATTCGAACGGTTTTAATCATAAGTGGTTCCGATCTCCTTTGTTTTCCGGCCTCGACGCATCGACAGCCGCTTGATGGGTCCTGAACTGCTTGGGTGTCATTCCGAATCTTTTCTTGAACACATAGTAGAGATAATTGCCGCTGGCAAAGCCATGCTCCAAGGCAATTTGGTCAATAGGGCTTGCACCCTCCATAATTGCCGAACAGATCTGGTTCAGCCTGTAGTTTTCCAGATAAGCGCTGAACGATTCCGCGCCTTGCTCCCGAAAAATCCGCTGCAGCTGGCGGCCGCTGATGGGGATGCGTTCCGCGACCTCCTGCAGCGTAAGGGGGGAGGCGTAATTGTCATGAATAAACTGTGTGGCGATCTTGAACCGGTGCTCATTCATATTGCGGCTAGGCGGCTCGAAGGTCACCGTAGGTTCTGATGACAGGCGGGAAGCGCGCAGCAGGATCTGGATAACCGCCTGCTTGATGGTGGAGTATGCGCCGGGCTGCCCTTCATGCCAGGCTCTGTAGGCGGTCAGGAACCATGCCATGGCATTGTATTGATCGGTCAGGGGAGCCAGAGGCAGGGCGTCCAGAGCGTGAATGCACATCCGGGCCTCATGCCGCTCCCACCGTTCGCCCCACTGCGCATCTTCTCCGTCTTCAAGAGGCATGATGTCGATATGCAGGCACAGCTCATCCATCGCTTCTCTTTGGTCGGCCTCCTGCTGATGCATCACATTCGGACCTGTGAGATAGAATTGGCCTTCATGTACGGGAAAGGAGCCGTCTTCCAGAACAACCGTCCCTTTTCCGCGGGGGATGAAGTGAAATTCATATTCCGAATGCTTGTGGAACCGGATGATTTTGCCTGCCGGAAAGGAGGTCAAATGACAGCGATGGACGCGAAAGCCGTATCCGCCCCAGCGGAACTGAATATCCAGCCGGTCGATCGCATCCATTTTCTCGGCCATCAGCGCGTAAGCAAACGGCTTTGCCATTCCATCACCAGTCCTTTCCCTGAACTTCAAACGCGGATCAATCAGTTAGCCAGTTCGGAGAGCTTTACTTGGCGCTTCTGGGCTTCCGAGAGGTTGGCAGCTTCCATCAATTTGGTAAGATCGATGGCCAGACCGATGTTTTCCTCGGCGATCGTATCATTCTGAATATGCTCCACCCATTGGTCAAATGCAGCCGTATGTCTTGCTGGCATTTCGATGGTCACCCATTCATCCTTATTAAGCTTGTTGCTGCGGACACGGACAACCTCATCCGGCAATCCATAAAGCAGGGTACCCTCAGTACCGTGAATTTCTACTGAGAAAGGTGAATGGCTGTTGACGAAGCCGGCTTCCACGATGCCGACTGCCCCGTTCTCGTAACGCAGCGTTGCCACTGCATTGTCTTCTACTTCTTTGCCGGAAACATAACCGAACGTTGCGTTTACGCTCTGTGGCAGGCCAAGGAACAGGCGGACAAGGTACATCGGGTGGCAGCCAAGGTCGATCAGAGCGCCGCCGCCGCATTGCTCAAGGTTGTAGAAGTGCTGAGGAAGCCAGTCGGCGATTGCGCCGCTATGGGACAAGCGGACACGGGCCTGGGTCAGTTCGCCGAGCAGCCCTTTGGCAAGAACCTCTTGTGCGGCCAATGTGTATCCGTCATTCAGACGCGGCAGGGAAACGGTCAATTTCACGCCGGCTTCTTTAACCGCTGCGATGATTTCGTTGACTTCCTTCAATGTAGGGGCAATGACCTTCTCGGTGAAAATATGTTTGCCGGCACGGGCCGCTTTCACCATAACGTCACGATGGATGTTCGTCGGTGTATCGACAACAACCGCATCAACATCGGCTCTTGCCAATATTTCATCCAAATCAGCGACAAATGGAACACCGAGCTTGTCGGCGGTTTCCTGGCCGCGGCTTGGAATTTCGTCCCAGACTGCAACGATTTCGGTACCCGGATTTTCTTGCACTTGTTTGGTGTAATCCCAGGCATGTACATGCCAATAGCTGAGCATAGCAACGCGGATCATCGTCTAATTCCTCCTCATATATGCATCTGATTCCAGATGCTGTGTCGTCTATTCTTAGTTTTTCATCCTCTAATTATGCGACACAACGCTACACTAACACAAATGAAAACGGTCTAAAATGTGTTTAGGTGACAATTGAACTGCAAAATTACGACATTTGGTCATAATCATCAGCGGAGGCCTCCGTCTGAATTGACGCAAAGCCCTTTTTCCGTCATTATGGAAGAATAACGTTGGGATAAAATAAGGAGGAGCACGCCTATGCGCAGAGTCATAAAAGCACCGATCGTAGCCTACCGCAAGTTTATTTCTCCGCTAAAGCCGCCCACCTGCCGATTTTACCCGACCTGCTCGGAATATGCTCTTCAGGCGATCGAGAAGCACGGTCCCTTGCGCGGCAGCTGGCTTGCGGCCAAGCGCATTTGCCGCTGTCATCCGTTTCATCCCGGCGGCATTGACCATGTTCCGCCAACGAGAGAAGAGCTTGAAGCCCGGCGAGTACCCGGCGCTATTGACATCCGCAAGCCGGATTCGGTATAGTTTGATTCAAGAGAAACTCCTGTAATAGGAATGAATTCATGGGTCAAAAAATCAACTTGTTCAACAGCCATCAAATCAGATATTCAATGAACGGATAAGTACACAGTGCATGCCCTTTACAGAGAGCCGGAACAGGTGGAAGCCGGCAAGGCGCATCCTGCAGAAAATGGTCCGGGAGAATCTGCTTTCGAACCGTCAGCTTAAAGTCAGCTGCGGCAAGGGGGCGGCGCATCGGCAGCGTTATCGGCCCCATGACGCCTGTCCGCGAATGGACGGCGCTAATGAAGCTTTTCCCGGTCTGCTTCGGGGAAAGGAATTTGGGTGGTACCGCGTGAGCGACAAGCTTTCGTCCCATAGAGGATGAGGCTTTTTTTGTGTTTTTCAGGCTACAGATTCATCGGTAGTGCGGTTAGAGATGAAGCAGATTTACAAGGAGGTCATTCAGATGAGCGAAGCAAACAAAACGTTTTATATCACAACGCCGATTTATTACCCGAGCGACAAGCTCCATATCGGCCATGCCTACACCACAGTAGCAGGCGATGCAATTGCCCGCTACAAAAGGCTGCGCGGGTATGATGTATGGTACTTGACCGGAACGGATGAGCACGGACAGAAGATTGAGCGCAAAGCACAGGAAAAGGGCAAGAGCCCGCAGCAGTTTGTTGACGACATTGTGGTGACGATCAAGGATTTATGGAAGAAGCTCGACATCTCCAATGACGATTTCATCCGGACCACGGATGAGCGGCATAAAGTGGTTGTTGAAGAAGTCTTCGACAAGCTGCTGAAGCAGGGGGATATCTACAAGGGCATGTATGAAGGCTGGTACTGTACCCCATGCGAATCCTTCTTTCTGGAGCGCCAGCTGGTTGACGGCAAATGTCCGGACTGCGGCAGGCCGGTGGAACTGGTCAAGGAAGAGAGCTATTTCTTCAAAATGAGCAATTATGTGGACAGACTGCTTGCGTATTATGAAGCAAATCCGGATTTCATTCAGCCGGAATCGCGCAAGAATGAGATGATCAATAACTTTATCAAGCCGGGTCTTGAGGATCTGGCCGTATCTCGTACAACCTATGATTGGGGCATCAAGGTCAAAGGAAATCCCAAGCATGTCATTTATGTCTGGATTGACGCTTTGCTCAATTATGTTACCGCTCTGGGCTACCTGACACCGGATTCCAGCAAATTCGAGAAGTATTGGCCGGCCGATGTGCATCTGATGAGCAAGGAGATCGTACGCTTCCATACGATCTATTGGCCGATTATTCTGATGGCGCTGGATCTCCCGCTGCCGAAGAAGGTATTTGCCCACGGCTGGCTGCTCATGAAGGATGGAAAAATGTCCAAATCCAAAGGCAACGTCGTGGATCCCGTCACGCTGATCGACCGTTACGGTCTTGATGCGCTTCGTTATTACCTGCTTCGCGAAGTGCCGTTTGGCGCTGATGGGACCTTTACGCCGGAAGGATTTGTGGAGCGGATCAATTTTGATCTGGCCAACGACCTTGGGAATTTGCTGAACCGGACTGTAGCGATGATCGAGAAATATTTTGATGGTGAAATCCCCGGCTATGAAGGGAATGTTACCGCTTTTGACGCTTCATTATCGGACCTGGCGGCTGCGACCGTCGATCAGGTGGAAGCAACCATTGAGCGGATGGAGTTCTCCGTGGCGCTCTCGTCTATCTGGCAGTTTGTCAGCCGGACGAACAAATATATTGATGAAACCCAGCCGTGGGCGCTGGCCAAGAACCCGGATAAACGCAGCGAGCTCGCTTCGGTTATGCATCATCTTGCGGAATCGCTGCGCATCATCTCCATCCTGCTGCAGCCGTTCCTGACGAATGCGCCGATCGAGATTCGCCGCCAACTGGGCATAGAGGACGGAACGCTCACAGAATGGGACAGCACGAGACAGTTTGGACTGCTGCCAGGGGGGACGAGAGTCCGGAAGGCGGGACCGATCTTCCCGCGCCTGGATGCGGCAGAAGAAACAGCGTTCATCGCTGCGGCGATGAACGGCGGGACAGCCCCGGCTGCAGTTGAAGCAGCGCCGCAGGGGCCGGATGCGCCGGCGCCGGCGGGCATTGGCGGTAGCCAATCGTCAGGGGCAGGTGTGCCAGACAAGCCGGAGGCACCTGAGCCCAAGGACGAAATTGCCATTGATGAGTTCGCCAGGGTGGAGCTGCGTGTGGCGGAGGTCATTGCGGCAGAGCCGGTGAAGAATGCCGATAAGCTGCTGAAGCTGCAGCTGGATCTCGGTTATGAGCAGCGGCAGGTCGTTTCGGGCATTGCGAAATTTTATACGCCCGAGCAGATGGTTGGCCGCAAAGTGATTTGCGTCACCAATTTGAAGCCGGTCAAGCTGCGCGGCGAAATGTCGCAGGGCATGATCCTGGCCGCTTCGCACGGCGACGAGCTGACGCTTGCGACTGTGCCGGACAATATGAAGAATGGCTCAATTGTGAAATAACGATGAACAGCAAACCGCCTGGTGCAGCCCGCGCCAGGCGGTTTGTCATTGACAGCCCTGTATCTTCGTCTATATAATCTATCAGTAATGTTTACGAATATTAGGCTTGGGGTGTCTGGAAATGATACGGATAGGATCATACTATAATAGAAGCCATATTTTGCTGTTGACCGCGGCAATCGTCTTCTTATTGACGGGCTGCACCGGATCGGGAAGCAAGCTGGTGGCGGATAAGGTCAATATTGTCACCAGCTTTTATCCGCTTTATTTTCTGGCCAAGGAGATCGGCGGCGAAGAAGCCAATGTCATCAATATGATTCCTGCCGGTGTCGAACCGCATGAGTGGAGCCCGAAGAGCCGGGATCTGGATACGGTATCCAAAGCGCAGCTGTTCTTCTATAACGGAGCGGGACTTGAAGGCTGGGTGGATGATTTTCTCAAAGGGCTGTCCAAGGACAGCAAGCTGGTTACGGTGGCTGCAAGCCGGGACATTAAGCTGATACCGGCTGGGGCAGCGGCGGATGGTCAGCATGCGGGAGAAGAAGAAGCCCATGATGACCATGAAGGCGGATTCGATCCCCATACATGGGTTAGTCCCAAATCGATGATCCTGATGGCGGGAACCGTTCGCGATCAGCTCGTGGAAGCGGACCCGAGCCATGCTCAGAAGTACGAGGGGAATTATGCGTTCCTTACGAATAAGCTTTCTGCGCTTGATCACGAGTATGAAGAGAAGCTGGCTGCCGCGGCAAGCAAGGATATCGTGGTTTCTCATCAGGCATTCGGGTATCTGGCGCGCGATTATGGTCTTAATCAGGTGGCCGTTATGGGCCTGTCGCCGGATGCGGAGCCCAAAGCGCAGGATTTGCTGAGAATTTCGAAATTTGTCAAGGAGCACGGGATCAAATATATCTTCTTTGAAGAGCTTGTTTCCGATGAGCTTGCCCGGACGCTGGCGAGAGAAGCGGACGCCGAAACGATGGTGCTGAACCCGTTGGAGGGCCTTACGCCGGAGCAAGAGAAGAAGGGCGATGACTATTTCTCGCTGATGGAGCTTAATTTGCAAAATCTTCTGCAAGCATTACAATAGTAGAAGGAGCTTACCCCGCAGCGGGATGACTGGATATTTTCCGGATCTGAAGGCGGCATTAGGCGGTATTGGGGAGTGATTAAAATGCAATTGGAACAGGGCAAACCAAGCTTTTGCCATCAGAATGTGATTGAACTGTCGAATATCTCGTTTTCCTATGAGAACAAGCCCGTGCTGGAGGATGTAAGCTTTGGCGTCCAGGAGCGGGATTTTGTAGGCCTGATCGGCTCCAATGGGGCGGGCAAGACAACGCTGCTGCGGATGATCGTCGGCCTGCTGAAGCCGGGCAGCGGCTCTATCAAGCTGTTTGGCCAACCGGTCAAGGAGTTCAAGGACTGGAGCCGTGTAGGCTATGTGCCGCAGAAAAATTCCTTTAACCCGCTTTTTCCGGCGACGGTTCGCGAAGTGGTGTTATCGGGCCTGTACAGCGGCAGCAGATTGTTCCGCAAGGTAAGCAAAGCCGATCAAATCAAATGCGATGAAGCGCTGCACGCCATGAATATAGATGATTTAGCGGCCAAACGGATCGGTCAGCTGTCAGGCGGCCAGCAGCAACGCGCATTTCTGGCAAGAGCGCTGATCAATAATCCGGCGCTGCTCATTCTGGACGAGCCTACGGTGGGCATCGACTCCGAGACGCAGCAGGATTTTTTTCATCTGATCAAGCATATGCATCAGCATCATAACATTACTTTCCTGATGGTTTCACATGATATGGAGATGATACGGTCTTATCTGGGTCAGGAGCCCAAGGGCGAGTGCGGAAAGTTGAAATTCTATGTGAAGCATTCCCATGAGCTGGAAAATTGCGGGGAAACGAATTTGACCCACAGCTTAAAGGGCCTGCGTGATTCGATGGAGAGAGGGAAAGTGGGCGTTTAGGTTGTTGGATATTGTAACAAGCGAGTTTTTTATGCGGGCTTTGGTCGGAGGCGTACTGATTGGAGTCACGGCGCCTCTGATGGGACTGTTCCTTGTGCTTCGCCGGCTGGCCATGATTGGCGATACATTGGCCCATGTATCGATTGCCGGTGTGGCGCTTGGATTTTTGATCGGCGTTTATCCGATTGGCGTTGGCCTTGTCTTCGCGCTGGCTGCAACCTTCGCCATCGAGAAGCTGCGCAAGGCGTATAAAACCTATGCGGAGCTGTCCATAGCGATTATAATGTCGGGCGGCGTGGCGTTGGCATCCTTGCTGTTTACGCTGGGCAAAGGCTTCAATGTCAGTGTCAGCGGATACTTGTTCGGAAGCATTTACACCCTCGATACGATTGATCTGGTGTTAATTGGAGTCGTTACAGTTATCGTACTTGTGGCTGTCCGCATTCATTTCAAGGAGCTGTTTCTGCTAACCTTCGATGAGGATGCCGCAGCGGTCAGCGGTCTGCCAACCCGATATTTTAACTTTATGATCAGCATTCTGACGGCGCTGGTGATCAGCGTTTCGATTAAAATTGTCGGCGCGCTGCTGGTGTCGGCGCTGCTTACCATTCCTGCGGCCTGCAGTCTTGTTATAGCCCGCAGCTTCAGGCAGTCGGTCATCGCTGTTGTGGTAATTGCGGAGCTAGCTGTCATTGGCGGGCTGCTGATCGCGGGAGTCTGGAATTTGGCTCCTGGAGGCACTATCGTGCTGCTGCTGATTGCGGTGCTGCTGCTGCTTTTAACGTTCAAAGGCAGATCTACTGCAGCATAACGACACAATTTAAATAAGAAACTGACACTGCAAAAGCCTTGGGAATACACACATTTTTATTTAAGAGAGGGCTAATTTCATGTCTGAGGTTACCATGTGGGCCGCATTCGGCGCAGGTATTGCATCGTTCATCTCCCCCTGCTGCCTGCCGCTCTATCCTTCCTACTTGTCTTACATAACGGGTGTATCGGTAAGCGATTTGCGCAGCGAGCGTCCCGGCAGGGAAGTGCGCATCCGGACGATGACCCACACGTTGTTTTTTATACTGGGTTTTTCGGTCGTTTACTACACGCTTGGATATGGCACGAATGCGTTTGCCGATTTGTTCTCCGAATACCAGACGCTGATCCGTCAATTATCGGCAGTGCTTATTATACTTATGGGCTTGTTCCTGATTGGCATTATTCAGCCGAAAGTGCTCCTGAAGGAACGGAAGATGAATATGAAGCTGGGCAAATCCAATTATTTGGCCTCTTTTATATTCGGAATCGGTTTTTCGGCAGGCTGGTCGCCCTGCACAGGCCCGATTCTGGCAAGCATTTTGCTGCTTGCCGCGTCCGAGCCCGGCACCTGGTTTGAATTAACGACCGCTTACGCCCTGGGTTTTGCGATTCCCTTCTTCGTTCTGGCTTTTTTCATCGGCTCTACACGCATCATTGTCCGTTATTCCGGTATTATGATGAAGATTGGCGGTTCGGTCATGCTGTTGATGGGACTGCTGCTGTTTACCGACCAGATGACCAAAATTACCATCTATCTGAATGGCATAACGCCGGATTGGCTCAAGTTCTAGGTGAAATAATCAATAGTGGCATCGGGAAAATGTTCAAAAATGCGCTCCGAGATAAACATGCGGAGCGCATTTGCCTGTTCATCGGGGTAAACATATTTGCCTTGACCCCAGCGGCCCCATTTATATTTGCGCTTGTCGATATCCATTTCCAGCTTGGTTTTGGGATAACGCCGCTCAATCACATTTTTGGCTGTCTTGGTGAAACGGTGCTGAATCATCTCAAAGGTCAGTCCCGCGGAAGCATCCTTGGGCAGGGCTGCGGCAAGCGAGCTCAGCAGTTCCGCATATCCTTCCTGCCAGCCTTCATACCAGATAATGGGAGCGATTATGAAGCCCAGCGGATATCCCGCCCGTGCTATCTTGCCTGCGGCCTCTATACGCTGTTCAAAACGCGATGTCGCGGGTTCAAAATGCTTGATGACATATTTGCTGTTCACGCTGAACCGGATCCGTGTATGGCCGTTGTGACGGGCGTCAAGCAGAGAGTCGACATAGTGAAACTTTGTTACGAAGCGCAGCCGGCCGTATTCTTCATCAGCCATGAACTCGATCAGCTCCCGAAGGCTTCCGGTGATCGGTTCAAGCCCTACAGGATCGGATGTGCAGGCAGCCTCGAAGCGGGTGTTCTCCGGGGCGCGCTCATCAATATATCCTTTTGCCGCCTGCATAATTTCATCCATATTCACGTAAACGCGAATATAGGGCTTGGACCCGAGCGTTGTCTGCAAATAACAGTAGTGGCAGTGTCCCATGCAGCCGGTGGCAATCGGTATGGCATACTCGGCCGAAGGCTTGGATTGGTCGAATTTAAGCGTTTTTCGGATGCCGACGACCAAGGTTCTTTTAGCAATTTTATACTGCTCCAGCTCGCTGTCGCCGGGCAGATTGGTTATCCGGTTATGCGAGGGCGTCATGCGGTAGGGAATTCCGGCTGCCGCTACCCACTCCATAATGCGTTTGCCTTTGGGGTAGTCCAGCGCGGAGGGCTCAAAATAAACCAGCTCGGGCACAAATGAAGAATGAAGGCTGTCCGTACGATCAGTCGTTGATATAGGCACAGGATTTATAAACCTCCTTTGGACGGGAATGAACAAGCCTAGTTTGCACATGCTTGACAGACAACAAACATGGAAAGTTCACCGTTACAGGTTGCGGCAGGCAGGCTGAGCAGTGTATGATACTAAGAGTAACGGACAGGCAGCCGTTGTCTGTACGGGACGATGGTGAATGGAGGTTCTTTTTGATGCCGACTCCCAGTATGGAGGATTATTTGGAGCGTATTTACAAGCTTATCGATGAAAAAGGGTATGCCCGTGTCTCGGACATAGCGGAAGGACTGGAAGTGCATCCTTCCTCGGTTACAAAAATGATTCAAAAGCTCGATAAAGATAATTATCTCATATATGAGAAATATCGCGGACTTGTTCTGACCAACAAAGGGAAGAAAATGGGCAAGCGGCTGATGGACCGCCATCAGCTGCTGGAATCTTTTTTGACGATTATCGGAGTACAGGAAGAGAATATTTACAAGGATGTGGAAGGGATCGAGCATCATCTCAGCTGGGATTCCATTACCTGCATTGAAACCCTCGTTGAATATTTCAAGCGCGATGCCAACCGGCTGGAAGAACTTAACGGAATACGCAATGATCTGGACAACGAGTAACCAAGAAACATAAAGCCGCTTCCTGCACAGGGAGCGGCTTTTTGCATGCCGCGCCTTAAGACTTGCCGTTCCCGCATATATATGTTCCAAAAGCCGACAGTTTCGAAAGACTCGTGGGCAAACAGGCATATATAGGAAGGGGCATGCAAGCTATGAAACTCATTAATGCCGTTTTTGAAGGCGGAGGGGTAAAAGGCATTTCGCTGGCCGGCGCGATTTGTGCTGCGGTCGATCAGGGAATCAGCTTCAACCGGCTGGCCGGAACGTCATCGGGTGCGATTATTGCGTCGCTGCTTGCCGCCGGCTATACATGCAGAGAGATTAAGGATTTGCTTGAAGAGACGCCTTTCCGGTCTTTTCTGAAGCGGGGGTTTTTCTATAATATTGGCGTTATCGGCCCAACGCTGCGGCTGCTGATTTATCGCGGATTTTACAGCGGGGCGGGTTTGACCCGATGGATGGAGGAGCTGCTGGCGGATAAGGGAATCCGTACATTCGGAGATTTGCCGCACTGCAAGCTGCGTATTGTCGCTTCAGATATTTCCAATGGCCGCTTGCTGGTACTGCCTGAGGATATTGTATTTTATGGACAGGAGCCGATGAAGCTGAGCATTGCGGATGCAGTACGGATGAGCGCCGGCATCCCTTATTTCTTCGATCCGATCCGGATCAGAACGAGGGAGCGTGAAAACTCTCTGTCGTCATGGGCTTATATCGTCGATGGCGGGCTTCTCAGTAATTTTCCGTTATGGATTTTTGATACGGAGCAGAGGGGGGAGGAGAAGCCGGTTCCGACCGTAGGATTTCAGATGGTAGGTAAAAATGAAACCGAACCCCATAGCATTCGGGGTCCGGTCTCCATGTTTCAAGCCATATTCGAGACGATGCTGCAGGCGCATGACGAGCGTTATATCAAGAAAAGCAATATTGAGCGTACCGTCAAAATTCCGACACTTGGCATTCGGACAACGCAATTTCATTTGTCGAAGCAGCAAAGCGACACCTTGTTTAACTCAGGCTATGATGCGGCTTCTGAATTTTTCAAGCAGGCTGCCTTGTAGGGCAGTCCGCTTAATGATACTTCGGTAAATTATCATCGTCTTTGCCGCCTTCAATAACGCGGAACGGCATGGCTTTTTTCGTTCTGGGCTTGCCTTGCTGCTGATCCCGCCGCGGGATGGTTCTGGACCGCGGCTTCGCTGCTCTTGCTCCGCCCGGGGGGAATTTATAAAGCAGGAAAATTACGCCGAACACAGCTATCGGAATAATCAGCTGGATGGGACTTGTGAATGACTGGGAGACCAATCCGATAACGACTAATGCCAGGATGATGATAAGCATTGGACTCATTTTTCGGGACATGACCTTCACCCTTTCTTTCCTAGAGACTTTTTTACAACCTCTTTAGCGTCCTCTTATAAAGGCTGAGGCTGACTGCCTTGGCGGTCCAGTTCAAGCATCCGGTTGAAGGATGCGATGGAAACCGCTACCTGATCATCGTTGGGTTCTTTGGTCGTCAGCTTTTGCAGCCATAATCCCGGATAACCCAAGTACCGGAGCACCGGAAGCTCACGCATGGAATTGGTGACGCGAAGCGCCTCATAAGAGAAGCCGAGCACAACCGGCAGAAGCAGGACCCTGATATAAATCCGCTCCCACATGGAATCCCAATGAAAGAAGGAATACACGATGACGCCGACCAGGACGGAGAACACCATGAAGCTGCTTCCGCAGCGATAATGAAGACGGGTGAACTTTTGCACATTGGCGACAGTCAATTCGACACCGGCTTCGTAAGCGCTTATCACTTTATGCTCGGCGCCGTGATATTGGAACAAACGCTTGATAAGGGGAGTCAGTGAGATAATATACAGATAACAGAGCAGGAACAGGATCTTGATTCCGCCTTCAATCAGGTTGTGTACTATTATATTCGAGAACGCACGTCCAAAGATCAACTCTTCAACGGCGGCAGGAACGACTGTGAATACAAGTTTTCCCACGATGAAGGAAATAATACCGGCGACGGCTACGCCGACGATCATGCTCAGGCTCCAGCCGCTTTTTTCCTCGGATTTGGCTTCCTTCTGCGCCTTGTCCTCCTCTTTCTCTGCAGGAAGTTCATCCTCGGCATAGGATTCCATGGAGAAATTCAAATGCTGTGAGCCTTTCGCGCTTGATTCCAAAATAGCGACGACGCCTCGCAGCAGGGGGATTTTCTTCAGCTTCTGAATCCATGTTTTTGTGGTCCGCGGCACTTCATAAAAGATAATTTCATTGTTCTTACGGCGCACTGCCGTAACGTTCGCATGTCTGCCGGCAAACATGACCCCTTCAATAACGGCTTGTCCGCCATATATATTGCGCGAATTTTGCGACAAGGGCGAATCACCATCCTTTTTTGTTTCGGCGTTTTAGCCGTTTCTCATGAAGAGCTTTATAGCTCTTATTGTACTTGATTCCGGCTGTGATTGCGAGTGGCACACATCAGCCATAAATCCCATTAATGCCAATCGTTTACCAGAGGTGGAACCGGCGCATACTACCATTTGGAAGCCGCATCGATCAACGAGAGACTGGAGTGATGTACTATGCCGGACCAAAGCTCAAGCAGCGGGGAAAACGAAGTGAAAACAGAGGGTGAACAGAAGAGGAACAAAGACGGCAATCGAACCGGAGACTACAACGGAGAACACCGGACCAATGCCTTTTTGTATTGCATGATGCTTGGTTTTTTCGCCGGACTTTTTTGGGGTCTGACCAGATGGATGTTACACTTGTTTCATTTTACCAAAGTCAATCCTGCTTTTATGGCGGATCCCTTTTTCCTGCAGACTTTTCTCAAAACAGGCTGGGGTCAGCTCGTAGGATTAGGCTGCTTTATCATTTTCTCGATGGCGGCGGCGATGATTTACAAGCTCATTCTTGGCCGTATAAGAGGACCATGGGCCGGATTATGCTACGGCTTGCTGTGGTGGGGCATCTTGTTTGCCTGGGCTGGCCCGTGGCTGCTTGTGACGCCTCCCTTCATGAAGCTGGGCGTTGACAGCATGGTCAGCGAACTGTCGGTTTTCCTGCTCTGGGGCTTGTTCATAGGCTATACAATTGCATTTGAATTCACCGACGAAGCCTCGCGGGAGCCAAGCAACGCAACCGGCAAATTGTCGAAAATGGGTTCCTGACAAGACAATCGTAAAGCAGAGGGGCAGTCTCTTCTCAAAGCAAGGGTCTTTGTGGTAAAATGGCAATTGATCTATGCGCCGGGAGGAACATCATGGCAACTATTCTAGTACTTAACGGACCCAACTTGAATATGCTCGGCATTCGCGAGCCAGCTGTATACGGTACGACGACATTGGCAGAAATCGAATCGATGGTTGCAGGATTGGCTGCGTCGATTGGTGTTGGTGTCTCGTTCTTCCAGTCGAATCATGAGGGTGCGTTGATTGATCGTATTCACGAAGCATACGGCCAAGAGGACGGTATCATTATTAATCCTGGAGCGCTGACACATTACAGCTATGCGCTCAGGGATGCCTTGAGCACCGTTGGACTTCCTGTTGTTGAGGTTCATCTGTCGAATATTCACAAACGCGAGCCGTTCCGCCACGTTTCTGTCACTGCGCCTGTCGCGCTGGGCCAAATTGCCGGATTCGGCTCACAGAGCTATGTTCTGGGCTTTAATGCACTCGTGCATCATTTGACCAAGCAGGCTTAACTGGTTCAGGCACGGTAAGCACCGCGCTAGAAGAAGGCCTGGTTTATATTTTTACATGCGGTATCTGAAAGGGTGGTATGGATGACGAACAATCGATTGGCAGGCATCAGAGGCAAGCTCTCCGCGCTTAAGGCAGACGGTATTCTCATTACCAGCGCAGCTAACCGGCGCTATCTGAGCGGGTTTACCGGCTCTGCGGGCGTTCTCCTGATAACAGAGGCGCACAGCTGGCTGATTACTGATTTTCGTTATATGACGCAGGCACCGCTTCAGGCAGCCGCATTCACAGTTGTTGAGCATGGGCTCAATATGCTGGATACCGTCAAGGAACTTGCCGCATCGGCTGCAATCCGCAAGCTTGCCTTTGAGGAAGATCATGTCGTTTACAAAGAATATGCCTCCTGGAAGCAGCAGCTTGGCAGCATTGAGCTCGTTCCGGCCGAAGGTGCAGTGGAAGCCTTGCGGCTCATCAAGGATGAGGCTGAGCTCACTGTTATGATTGAGGCGGCTGCTTTGGCTGATGATACGTACAAGCATATCCTGAGTTTTATCAAAACCGGTGTAAGCGAGCGCTCCATCGCCCTTGAGATGGAAATGTTCATGAGAAGCAAAGGGGCGACTTCTTCTTCCTTTGACACCATCGTTGCTTCAGGCGAGCGTTCGGCACTTCCGCACGGCGTCGCAAGCGAGCGGATCATTGGACGAGATGAATTTGTCAAGCTTGATTTTGGAGCGTATTATAATGGTTATTGCTCTGATTTGACCAGAACTGTGGTCATCGGTACTCCGACGGATAAGCATAAGGAGATTTATGCGATTGTTCTGGAAGCCCAGTTGACTGCGCTTGCCGGCATCAAACCGGGCATGACCGGCCGGGAAGCCGACTTGCTGGCGCGCGAGGTCATAACCAGATATGGTTATGGGGACTTCTTCGGACATGGAACGGGTCACGGGCTAGGAATGGAAATTCATGAAGCGCCAAGGCTGTCGAAGACGGGAAATGTCGTGCTGCAGCCGGGTATGACGGTTACGGTTGAGCCGGGGATTTATCTTCCGGGATTTGGCGGAGTTCGGATTGAAGATGACATTGTTATCACCGAAACCGGGAATTCGTTATTGACCTCATCTCCGAAGGAGCTTACGATTTTGGAATGAGTGCTTTACATATACGCTATAAACTCAAAAAGTGTATGCTTCCGAAGTGAGTTTTCAGCTCTTTATGAGCGATGATTCCAGAAGTAACGCTAAAAACTCGTAGGAGGAAACAAAAGTGATTTCTGTTAATGATTTTAAGACGGGTCTTACCGTTGAAGTGGAAGGCGATATTTTTACGGTTATTGATTTTCAACACGTTAAGCCAGGCAAAGGCGCTGCCTTTGTCCGCTCCAAATTGAAAAATCTCCGCAACGGCAATACCGTGGAGAGAACCTTCCGTGCAGGCGAAACGATCGGCCGCGCTATAATCGAGAATCGTGCCGTACAATATTTGTATAATTCCGGTAATGAATACTCCTTTATGGATAACGAAACTTACGATCAATTTGAGCTTGAGAAGAAGCAGCTTGAATGGGAAATCAATTTCCTCAAGGAAAACATGACCGTTAACATCACCAGTTATCAAGGTGAGATCCTTGGCATTCAACTGCCGAACAGCGTGGATCTGAAGGTCGTGGAAACCGAGCCAGGCATCAAGGGCAATACGGCACAAGGCGCTACGAAGAACGCTACTGTCGAGACCGGCCTTACGCTTCAGGTTCCCTTGTTCATTAACGAAGGCGATGTGCTGCTGATTGATACGCGCGAAGGAAAGTATGTTTCCCGCGCTTAAGCCTCTTATCACCTGATGTGATGCAAAAAAAAGGCCGTCCCGCTTCGGTTGGGGCGGTTTTTCTGTACCCAAGAAGGCTTCGTTATGATATAATTTTAATTTGTATAATTCTTAGTGCCTGGCGGGATGCGAAACGTTTTTCAAGCCCAGGCATCGCTATTATGCTGATAAGAAAAACGTTGGGAGTGAATAAGCGTTGTCGTTGATAGTTATGAAGTTCGGCGGCAGCTCCGTCGGTTCCACAGAACGGATGCAGCGTGTTGCACGGCGAATTGCCGATTACAAGGAAGCAGGCCATAAGGTGGTCGTCGTGGTCTCCGCCATGGGGGATACGACGGATGATTTGATAGATCAGGCAACAAAACTTAATGAGAGCCCCCCTGCGCGGGAGATGGATATGCTGCTTTCCACCGGAGAGCAGATTTCCGTCGCGCTTTTGTCGATGGCGATTCATAAGCTCGGACATAGCGCAAAGTCTTTTACAGGCTGGCAAGCCGGCTTCCGTACAGAGTCCGTTCATGGCAAAGCCCGTATTACGGATATACAGCCTGACCGGCTGTTCAGGGCATTGGATCAGGGCCATGCGGTTATTGTAGCCGGTTTTCAGGGAATGACCGATGACGGTGAAATTACAACCCTCGGACGCGGCGGCTCTGATACAACAGCTGTAGCATTGGCAGCTGCGATCAATGCCGATGTTTGTGAAATCTTTACCGATGTGGACGGCATTTACTCAACGGACCCGCGGATTGTAAAATGTGCCCGCAAACTGAATGAAATTTCGTATGATGAAATGCTTGAGCTCGCGAATCTGGGCGCAGCTGTCCTGCATCCGCGTGCTGTGGAATATGCCAAAAATTATAATGTGCGCTTGGTTGTTCGTTCAAGCTTTACCCAAAACGAAGGAACGAGTGTGAAAGGGGAAGCGGTCATGGAGCAAGGGATTGTCGTTCGCGGCATCGCATATGACAAAAACGTAGCCAGAATCAGTATTTTAGGCGTTGAGGACACGCCAGGCGTGCTCGCCAAAGTATTCGGCGCGCTCGCTTCAAGCGGCATCGATGTCGATATTATTGTGCAAAGCGGCGTCCAGGATGGAAAAGCCGACTTTTCCTTTACAGTCGGATTGGGCGATAAGGACCGGGCAACCGCTGTAGTAGAGGGCATCCGCGGTGAAGTGCCTTTCCGCGAGCTCGAAACGGAGGAGAATCTGGTTAAAGTCTCGATCGTCGGCGCAGGCATGGTCAGTAATCCCGGCGTTGCAGCCAAAATGTTCGAGGCGATCTACAAACTTGGCGTCAGCATCAAATTGGTCAGCACCTCGGAAATTCGCTTGTCCTGTATCATTGCAGCCGAGCCGGTACACGATGTTGTGCGGGCGCTGCACACCGCTTATGGACTGGACACAGCGGAACAGGCTTTTGTCGGGGGACCGCAAGACAGGCGCTAATGCTCCCTATATCCCTCCCTAAATCCCTCCTGAGGAGGGACCCCAAGGGCCGCCGGCCCTCTGGACACCCAGATGGGATAACGTTGGCGTTACAGAGAACCGCGTGTTAGTGTCTTTTGTGCGAGGAGCGTTTACGTCCCTTTCGGGACACACTTCCATCCTGCACTCCCGGGGTGCCTGGTGGACTTCGTCCCTGAATAACGTGGCGCTGCAGAACGCGCGGGATGCGGGTATTCATTGGGGAGTTTACTTTAGTTGAACCATCAGGATGTTATCCCTGACGGTTTGTTTGAAACATGAAGAAGGCCGCCTCGGAACGATTGGCGGCCTTCTTCATGTTATGGGGTTAGTTTTTTGTGATGGAATAAGGATGCTTGGCATTTCACACAATAACCACTATCAGGGGGTTGCTCATGAATACGCAAGAATTAACGGGATATGCATTCGCTGCTGTTATCATTTTGCTGGTGATCTGGCTGCGAAGCCGGGGGACGGGCCGCCCAATCCGCAACAGAGGAATCGGCATGCTGTTTCCGGTTCTTCTGCTGCTCATTGTATTCGGCTTCACGATCCAATCCTTGACTCATATACCTGATCATCCCTTCCGGATGCCGGCGCTGTGGGAGCTGCTGCTTGCTGGACTTCTGGGAGTGGGGCTTGGCAGCATTATGCTGTACCACACAGGTTATGAGAAACGCGAGGATGGACTCGTTTATTCCAGGCGCAACAAAAACTTTAAGTATGTGATTATCGCGGTCATAGTCATACGTATCGCTTTGTCTCAATATTTCAAGAGTCTTGATTACACGGAATTTACGATTCTGACGATGGTATTGGCTTATGTGTATGTCTGCGTTTGGCGCATCGGAAGCTTTATCAAATTCCGCCGCATATACTCCGGCAATTGAAGCATGACAGCTTTCATTCATGGATTGCTGTGAAATCAAAGGAATCAGAACGTTTTGTTTAAAAGCGGTTTGCGATCAGTTGGAAGATTTTGAACAAAATTGCTGTTATGCCAGCCGCCATAAGAGGGCCCACAGGTATGCCGCGCATGAAAATAATGCCGATAATGGATCCTACAACAAGACCAACGATAAGCTGGGGATCGAATTTAAGCATCTCCAGCCCTTTTCCATTGACATAAGTAGCGGCGGCGCCGCCAATCAGCGCAAGTATGCCCGGCCAGGATAATAATGCACCCATAATATCTTTCGATTGAATCCGCTCGGAAGCGAAGGGAACCAGGACACTGAAGGTCAGAAACAGCAGCCCCAGCTCCATTCCCCTCCGCTCGATGGTAGGCAGGTAGCGCTCGAAATGTGTGAGCTTTACAATCAGCAGTATGCACGCTGCCGTCGAAATAATTGGAGATCGGCCAATCAATCCGATAATGATCAGGACAACCAGTATAATTTCCCCGCCCATGCCTGCATGCTCTCCTTTAACGTGATAGCATCGCCGCAAGCTTCGGCCGCGGCGTCCATACTCCCATTGTATGGAACAAGCCCCTCCATTATGTTATTTCAACCTCTTACAATCATGTCACCTTGCATCCGGGGGATAATTTCACTGCTGTCCAACTGGGCACAATGCCTTACATCGCGCGACATGCCCAATTTGATCAACCGCTTTCCGGTGGCGCTTGCAGCAAGGGTCTCATAAATTCTTCCGGAAGCATTGTTATAGAGACTCAGCATTGCGGCTGCGAAATCGTCCATTTCCAAACCGGATGGACTTCCTGCCTGTAGATTCGCTACGATAGCTCCGGCGCATAACCCGTCCTCAAGCGCGAATTCATCATGGCTCCCGGAGCATAACAGCACAATATCGCGCCGAAGCTCCAGTGCGGCCCGCGAACAGGCTGCTGCATTAAGGAGAGACCCGGCCAATAGATGGTCGGCTCTTGCCGCTTTATGCAGCGCTCTCGTCCCGTTGGTCGTAGTCAGAATAATCCGGCGGCCCATAACCGCTTCAGATGTGAACTCATCCGGTGAATTGCCCAGATCAAATCCGGGTATTTTGCGGCAAAAGCGTTCTCCTGCCAGCAGGTCGGAAGGGCGCTGCAGCGCCCTTGCTTCCAGCACGGTTTCCACGGAATAAATGCCTGAGGCGCCTGCCTGAAGAGCGGCAACAATGGTGCTGGCCGCTCTCAATACGTCGATTACAATGGCCGTTCGATGCGTGAAGCGGTCCGCCTGCGCCTCATTAACGCTTGAAATCACCTGGACATGCATTCTGATACCGGCCTCCTTGCCTTGTCAGGCTAGATCATATAATGAATCGGTAATTCATTTTTCAAGCCGAAGCTGAAAGTGTCCGAGCGAAGTCCCCGGCGCATGGTCTCCAGAGACAATGCATCCTGCGGAGGAATATTGCCCAAATGCGCCTCGGGACCGAAGGTGCGAAGCAGCAGCGCTTGCTGCTGTTTAAGCGGCGTTTCCCACATGATCCGGCTGATGCCTCCGAATGACCGTTCCACAGCCAGCAGCACCTCTTCCTTGCAATCGCCATTCTCGTCAAATAAGCCTACTCCCACACCGGACTCCCGCGCTTCAATCGTTATGAGCTCAGCGCCTGCGTACCAGTCCGCATCGGCTGTTGCCTGCAGCTCCGCTATATCGACCGTAGAGCCATTCAGCTTTTTGCCGTATTCGGTTACAACCTGCAGGCCGTGGTTCAGACCCTCGCGTATCAATTCCGAACGTCTGCTTCGGGAGAGCTCTATCGTTCCATCCGATACTTCCACTCCATTAAAGCCGAGGCGGCATATGGTTTCGAAGAACGCCGGTACCAGCTCCTGGCTGACGGCTGCTTCCAGCAGCGTACCGCCTGGCATAATAAGGATTCCATGCCGTTTGGCCAGCTCGATTTTGCCAAGGAGCAGTTCGGTGGGATAGAGGGGGGCTGTTCCAAAACCGATCTTCACACAGGTAATATAGGCTCCGGCTGTCTCCAATAGATCCGAGAAACCGTTTAGGCCCAGACCTTTATCAATGACCATGGTTTGCCCGCGTCCGACGGTTCGGTCCGCGTCGTGCTTATTTTCCGGCTCAAGGGGTGTGATGCGCTGGCCGCCGGGATTCTGCAGCCTTGCAGGCCATGCTGGACGGGAATTTGATCTCATACCTGAAATCTCCTCACTTATAAATAGGTAATAAAAATAGTCTTAACGCCCATTACCAAAGCAATATATGCAATACGGGAAGGGCGTGTGCCCGCTGAAAGTATCATCCAAAGGAGTTTACATTATCGGTATGAACGGCAGACAAGCCTGCATAAGCTTTACTAGTACAAGCAATAGTCTTCAGGCGGGAGGTGAAGATCCCATTTTCAATAAAATCGTTTTTACTATGGCATCGCTGAGGGTATTGTCCGGAACGCTGGAAATATGCGCAGCCATATGGATGCTTCGTTTGAACCAGATCGACAAGGCATTGGCTGTCAATGCTTCGCTGGCGCTGGTAGGGCCGATTATATTAATTACAACCACGACGGTTGGCCTGGTTGGTATGTCGGATAAGCTCTCGTTTGGCAAAATCGTCTGGATCGTTGCAGGCGTTGCCTGTCTACTGACCGGGATTCTCAAAAAATAGCTGAATTCCCGGCATCAATCGGACAAGCGGGCAGTCATAATACTCGGCTTGTCCGAATAGATTGAAACTAGTACCTTACGCTGATCACGTCAGTTGAACTGACCTCGGTCACTTACGCTGACTACGGCTCTATGAAACTACCGCCGCGGCTAAACGATAATCATTACCAGAGGAGGAATGCCTGCATGCTGGATCGTGTAACACATTTGCTGCCCTTGGAACTGATTGCCGTGCTTGAGCGGATTCCGATTCATGTGAGAACCGTCATAGAAGAATTGCGGATACGGGAAGGCCGACCGCTTGAAATTGGCACAGGGGAAGGGTTTTGGTTTGTCGGCGAAGACGGCCAGCTGCTTGCCAAGCCTGAGATGGCGTACAAGCCATCTCCGGAGCTGTGCCGCAAGCTGCTGGAGCGTGTGACGAATCATTCGCTGTATGCGATGGAGGAGGAGCTCCGCCGGGGCTATATTACAGTCGCCGGCGGCCACCGGATCGGTATTGCCGGCCGGACGATTCTGGAGGGCGGCGCGGTGCGGGGCATCCGGGATGTATCGGCGTTCAATTTCAGAATCGCACGCGAAGTCATTGGGGCAGCCGCGTCGCTGCTGCCCAAGATGCTGGATATAAATCGGCGCACCGTTCACCCGGCGCTTATTATTGCCCCGCCGCAGCAGGGGAAAACAACGGTTGTGCGGGATCTGGCAAGAGCCATAAGCAGCGGTGGCTGGGGACATCCCCTGGCTTCCGGCTGGCCGGCCCGCAAGGTTGGCATTATCGACGAGCGGTCGGAGATTGCCGCTTGCGTCCGGGGAGTACCGACCTTTAACGTCGGTCCCAGAACCGATGTAATGGATGCTTGTCCAAAAGCGGAAGGAATGATGATGATGCTCAGATCCATGTCGCCGGAGGTGATGATCGTGGATGAAATCGGCCGTGAGGAGGATGCGGATGCGATTCTCGATGCCAGCCATGCCGGTGTGATCGTGATTGCTACCGCTCATGCAAAGGATATGGAGGAAGCCCGGGGGCGGCCGGTACTCCGCAGGCTGCTGGAGCAGGGAGCATTTGCGATCGGAGTGGAGCTTCGCCGAGGCGTCAATGCCCCTGTGAGCAGGATTGTACCGGTCAGGGCCGGCGGGAGGGCGCCGGCTGCCCGCGAACCGACCCTCACTCCGGGAGGTGATGCCTTTGGTTAAGCTAATTGGCGCAGCGTTGATCCTGTTCGCAGGAACGATGATCGGGTTCATGCAGGCATCCCGCTATGCAGCCCGCCCGCGCCAAATCCGCCAGCTTATACAGGCGGTACAGCGGCTGGAAACGGAGATTGGATACGGTTATACGCCGCTGCCGGATGCCTTCGACCGCTGTGCGGCCCATTTGCCGGAGCCGGGGGCCTCGATTTTTCGGGGAGTCAAGGAGCGGATCAATCAGCCTGAGGGGCTGACCTTCCGGGAATGCTGGGAGCTCTCGCTCGCCGATCACTGGCCGGGCACAGCAATGAGGATTCCCGAGAAGACGGCATTGATCCGCCTGGGTTCGGCGCTTGGCATCAGCGACCGTGAAGACCAGATCAAGCATATGCGTCTTGCCGTTCAGCAGCTGAAGGCAGAAGAAGATACGGCACGGGATGACCAGGCGCGTTACGAGAAGATGTGGAAGAGCCTTGGCGTCCTCATCGCAGCGCTTGTCGTCATTTTGATCGTTTAGTGGGGTGCCAATAACAATGAACATGGATGTTAGCGCCATATTTCAAATTGCGGGGATCGGCATTATTATCGCCATGATCCATACCGTGCTGAAACAGATGGGGAAGGAAGACATGGCGCATTGGGTGACGCTCATCGGATTTGTGGTTGTGCTTTTTATGGTAGTCCGGATGCTCGACGAGTTGTTTCAGGAAATCAAAACGATCTTTCTTTTTCAATGACGAAGGGGATTTTAGGGCAGGTGAACCGGAAATGGAAATCATCCAGATCGTCGGCCTTGGGCTGATTTCAACCGTGCTGATCTTAGTTGTTCGGGAGCAGAAACCGATGTTTGCTTTTCTGCTTGCCGCCTTCACCGGCTTGTTTATCTTCCTGTATGTCATCGGCAAAATAGAAGCGGTCATCGGAATTCTTGAGCAGCTGGCAGACCGGTCAGGCATCCCTACCATTTACCTGAAAACCATTTTGAAAATTATCGGTATCGCGTATATTGCGGAGTTCGGCGCACAAATCGTGCGGGATGCCGGCCAGGAAAGCGTCGCATCAAAAATCGAATTTGCCGGCAAAATTCTGATACTGGTCATGGCCGTACCCATTATTAGCGTCATCGTTGAGACGGTGCTCGGCTTGCTGCCGGCAGGGAGTTGAAGCATGATGAAGCAGCATTTGATCCGCTGGGCAGCCGCAGCCCTGCTTGTCCTTCTCGTTGTGCTTTTCTTGATCCCGGCAGCAGCTCTCGCCGCAACCGTCCCCGATAATCAGGGTGCGCCCGATCCGGCTATCCAGTCAAATGACGATGCCGCGGGCATCAACGAGAGTCTGGCGGACGAGCAGCTCCAGGGAATCGATGCGTCGGCAGTCGAGAATTACTGGAACCAGCTGATGACCGATTATGGAGGTTTTTTTCCAGACCGCAAAGTCCCAAGCTTCATGGAAATGATCACACCGGGCGGGGAAGGCCTTAAGCTGTCCACCGTGCTTTCGGGGCTGCTGCGTTATATGTTTCATGAAGTTCTTTATAACGGCAAGCTGCTTGTAACCATCGTGATCCTTACCGTATTCAGCATGCTGCTGCAGACGATGCAAACCGCCTTTGAACGCAACACAGTCAGCAAAGTGGCATACAGCATTACTTACATGGTTATGATCGTGCTGGCGGTTAACAGCTTTACGGTGGCGATCGGGTATGCCAAAGACGCAATCGGCGGAATGATTCAGTTCATGATGGCGATGGTGCCCTTGCTGCTAACTCTGCTGGCTACCATGGGAAGTATAGTGACCGTTTCTGTGCTGCATCCGCTCATTATTTTCATGATTCACGCTGTCGGATCTGTCATCTATACCATCGTCTTTCCACTGCTCTTCTTCTCGGCGGTGCTGCAGATCGCAAGTGCCATGACGGAGAAATTCAAGGTCAACCACCTGGCTAATGTACTGCGCAATTTCAGTGTAGGGCTTATGGGCGTCATGCTGACCGTCTTCCTGGGGGTGATCTCCGTACAGGGGGCAACCAGCTCGGTAACGGACGGCGTTACGATGCGTACGGCAAAATTTATTACCGGGAATTTTGTTCCCGTCATTGGCCGGACATTCTCCGATGCGGCGGATACCGTGATGTCGGCTTCGCTTTTGGTCAAAAATGCAATCGGTCTTGCCGGGGTTATCATTCTCATTTTCCTATGTGCTTTCCCGGCAATCAAAATACTGACGCTCGCTCTCATCTATAATGTGTCTGCTGCAGTTATGCAGCCCCTGGGCGACAGTCCGATCGTCGAATGTCTGCAAACCATCGGCAAGACACTGATTTATGTATTCGCGGCGCTTGCCGCCGTGAGTCTGATGTTTTTTCTCGCCGTGACGATCATCCTGACCGCGGGCAATGCGGCCGTAATGATCAGGTAGAGCCTTATTCGGGCACAAGGCGGACAAACACTTCTTTCGCCCGGCAAAGGAGGGCAACACGATGCTGACCTGGCTGGCTTCCTGGCTGCAGCAAATTATAGCGGTCGTGCTGTTGGCGGGGTTCATCGACCTGCTTCTCCCCAACCAGACCATGCAGCGTTATGTCAGGCTTGTTGCCGGATTAATCATACTGCTTACAATTCTGACGCCGATTCTGAACCTGCTTCAGGGCGATTTCAGCACAAGGCTGGATCAGAATATGCAGAACTGGTTCAAAAGTGAGCCGGCCAAAGAGAATCTGCGGATGCCGACGCTTCAGGATATCGAGCGTGACGCAGATGCGCTCAGGATCAAGCAGCAGGCTTCCGTCGCCACATTGACGGAGAAGCAGCTGGCTGAAGCGATGCGCGCCCAAATTACCCGGAGCACGGGCATAACGCCGTCTCAAGTGATGGTGAAGCTGGAAGCCGGCACTGGCAAAAGCAATCAGGATGCCCGGGTTGTATCCGTTGTCGTCACTCTCCCGGATCAAACCAGATCAACCTCGGAGATTCCCGACAGCTCGACGGCTGTGGAGAAGACAGGGGATATCAATGTTGGCGGACCAGACGGCTCTATCGAGCAGAAACCGGACAATCCGGCAGAAACGGGAAAAGGCATGAGACCGGTGGAAGAAATCCCTTCCGTTGATGTGATCGTTCAGCTTGATTCGGACAAGGCAGATTCGCAGGCAGCTCCGGGGCAGCCGGGCGAAGCCGGGTATCAGGCGTTAAGCGGGGGCATTGCCGATGCGATCAAGCAGCTGCTTCAGAATGGATGGGCTGTGGATTCGCAATCCATTCTGGTTCGCCAGAAGCAGGAGCTGCCAAGGGGGAACGAGTAGAGACAGGAACAACGCGGTCAGAAGTGTTCTGGAAGCAGTTTGAAAGGAGAGAGCCGAAGTGGCCAAATGGCTGGAGGGAATCGAGAGTATGGTTGGCGGTGGGCCGGGGGGACCGAAGCGGGTACGGACATTGCGCTGGCTGCTCATTATTGGAGGGATCGGAGCCGCGCTGATGCTGGTAAATTCCTTTCTGTCCTTCCAGCCTAGCGAGCCCTCCACGCAGGTGCCCGATGAGACGGCATCATCCGATCAGGCAGCATTTTCAGGTAAAGGCTCCGGCGATCCGGCAAGCTTCGCATCGATCGAGGAACCGCTGGAGAACCGCCTTAAAGATATATTGGAGAAAATCGTAGGGGTCGGATCGATTAATGTTCTGATTACGATCGATTCGACGGAAGAGATTGTAGTCAAGCAAAATGAGAAGGAAACTCAGCAAATTACCGACGAGAGCGATAAGAATGGAGGCAAGCGGCATATGACCTCCATCACCAAAGACGGACAAGTCGTGCTTTATGAGGCTGAAGGCGGCCAAACGCCATTCGTAGTCAAACGCATCAAGCCGCAAATACGGGGTGTTCTCATTGTCGCCAAAGGAGCGGAGAACGCAACGGTTCGCCGGCTTATCCTGGATGCCGTTGAGAAAGGGTTCAACGTCCCGGTCAGCCGCATTTCGGTTGTGCCGAGTAAATATCAATAATGGAATTCCAACCAATCGATTAAGGGAGGCTGTTCGTAAATGAACACGAAAAGACAAACGGTATGGCTTGTGTCAATGCTGAGCTTGATGGTGATTTTATCCGCTTATTACTTGTTTACCGAGGACGTAGACACTTCATCAGACATGCTTACAGACGGCACACAGCAGGAACAGCAGGTTCAGTCGGACGCAACGGAAGCCTCAACAGCGGATACGACACTGGATAATGGCATTACTGTGACAGAGGTTACGGGCGCTGCCAACAGTGATAATGCGGCTTCTGCGGCAGACGATCAAGCTGCCGGAGAGACAGCCGATGCCGTGAAAACGGATGAAGAGGTCATCAATGAAATAGAAGCGTCCGGAGGAGCAGTCAGCACGGTCTTCAATGATATGCAGGAGAAGCGCGATGAGAAATTCTACAGCGAAATCAATCAGCTTTACGGACAAATCTCGGACACGAAACAAAAACCGGAAGAAGCGAGCGCGGCAGTGGAGCAGATCAATCTGCTGGAGGATAAGAATACCCGCATTACCGGTATCGAAGAAGAGCTGACCAAGGAATTCAGCAATGCCTTCGTATCAGAGGAAAATAACAAGTACAAGGTTGTCGTACAGAGCGACAAACTGGAGAAAAGCCAAGCCGACAGCATCATGATGCTGGTTATGAATGAACTGGAAGTCGGCGGCGACCAGGTGTCCGTTCAATACATTCCGAGCAATAAATAACGCTGTAGGCCCCGCTGCCGGGAAAGCAGTGGGGCTTTTTTCCATTAAGGCTATGTAAAAAATGGGTTCGTCTTCACGGGCATTTGTGCTATAATAGGTCTGTTATGAGCAAGTATTTGGTATTTCCTGCTGCGGCACATATGTATTTTCACGCGAAAAGGCAGAAGAGCAATTGCAGTAAGCAGAAAACTAAGCGTATGCTTTCGAAGCAAGTTTTCAGCTGCAGGGAAGCATATTCGAGAAGTATTCAGAAAACTAAGCGTATGCTTTCGAAGCAAGTTTTCAGCTGGCAGGGAAGCATATTCGAGAAGTAAGCAGAAAACTTTTAGGAGTGAAACTATTGTTCAAGCTGAGCGAGATTAAGGAACTGATCAAGCTGGTTGATCAAACTTCCGTACATGAATTAGAAATTGAAAACGAAGGCGCACGTCTGCTTATCCGCAAACCGGGTAAGACGGAAGTCGTGAACGTCCAAGCCGCGTCGCTCGTTCCTACATATACGCAGGCCGTACAAGCCCCGACGAGCCAATCTGTGGCTATGGCATCCACCCAGGTGGATTCTGTTCAGCCTTCCGCGCAAGCCGCGGACAACCTCTACACAATTGTTTCTCCGATGGTCGGCACCTTTTATCGTGCTGCTTCGCCTGAGAACGGACCTTTTGTCAATGTTGGCGACCGTGTGAACGAGAAATCGGTTGTATGTATTCTTGAAGCCATGAAGCTGATGAATGAACTGGAAGCGGAAGTAAAAGGTGAAATCGTCGAAGTTCTTGTTGAGAACGGACAGCTCGTTGAGTTCGGACAGCCTTTGTTCCTGGTCAAGCCGGAGTGAATCTGTCAGGTGTTCATGGATCTGCCTGAAGAGGGATTACTCCCACCTAGAACATTTGTGAACGAGAGGAGCTTATGAGCGTGAAATTCAATAAAATATTGATTGCTAACCGGGGTGAAATTGCTGTCCGGATCATTCGTGCGTGCCGTGAACTCGGTATCCAGACCGTGGCCGTATACTCCGAAGCAGACCGGGAGTCCCTACATGTCCGGCTGGCTGATGAAGCCTACTGCATCGGCCCCGTAGCTTCAAAAGACAGCTATTTGAATTTAACGAATATCATGAGCCTGGCGACGCTCACTGAATGTGACGCGATCCACCCCGGCTATGGATTTTTGGCGGAAAACGCGGATTTTGCCGAGATTTGTGAATCCTGCAATGTGGTGTTTATCGGTCCTTCCCCTGAGGCCATCAGCAAGATGGGCGATAAAGCGGTTGCCAAGCAGACAATGAAAGATGCCGATGTTCCTGTTATTCCAGGCTCGGACGGACTTGTCGAGGATGCGGAAGAGGCGCTGAGAATCGCCCGTGAGATCGGTTATCCACTCATTATCAAGGCAACAGCAGGCGGAGGCGGTAAAGGCATCCGTATTGCTGAAGATGAGGAAGCGCTGATTTCACAAATCACCGCTGCCCAGCAGGAAGCCCAGAAGGCGTTTGGCAATGCCGGCGTTTATCTGGAGAAATATCTGACGGGCATGAAGCATGTTGAAATTCAAATCATGGCTGATAAGCATGGCAATGCCGTCCACTTATTTGAACGCGACTGTTCTGTTCAGCGCCGCCGCCAGAAGCTGGTTGAAGAAGCTCCTTGTCCTGTGCTGAGTGAACCGCTCCGTCAGCGAATGGGCAAAGCCGCTGTTCGGGCTGCGCTCGCCGTAAACTATTCAGGGGCGGGAACGCTTGAATTCCTTTTAGGTCCGGACGACAATTTTTATTTTATGGAGATGAACACGCGTATTCAAGTCGAACATCCCGTTACAGAAATGATTACCGGCGTCGATCTGATCAAAGAGATGATCTCCGTAGCCGAGGGTAATCCGCTATCGATCTCTCAGGATAACCTGAAGATTAACGGATGGTCGATGGAATGCCGCATCAACGCGGAAGATCCGGAGCGTAATTTCATGCCTTCGCCGGGTCAGATCCAGTTTTATTTACCGCCCGGCGGTCTTGGCGTTCGCGTTGACAGCGCCGCTTATCCGGGGTACACAATATCCCCGCACTATGATTCCATGATTGCCAAGCTGATTGTATGGGGAGAGACCCGTGAGGATGCGATCGCCAGAATGAAGCGGGCGCTGGCCGAGTTTGCAATTGACGGCATCCGTACAACGATCCCTTTTCATATGAAGCTGCTCAATCATCCCAAGTTTATTAAAGGCGATTTCGATATCAAGTTTCTTGAAGAATATGATGTAAACGATATTGAGATTTAACTCGTTTATACAACGGGGCTGTATTGAAAACGGGTCAGTTGATGGATATACGAGATGTCCGATATCGTCTTGGTCAATCAAACATTACCGGTTGCTCTGGACAGATAACCAGGCCGAGAAAAATATGCGTCTATCGGTTGCTGTGTGACTATAACCGAGCTGCCGCACAAACAAGCGTCTACCGGTTACTGTGAGACAGCTAACCGAGCCGCAAAAACAAGCGTCTATCAGTTTACTGTGAGACAGCTAACCGAGCCGCAAAAATAAGCGTCTATCGGTTACTGTGAGACAGCTAACCGAGCCGCAAAAATAAGCGTCTATCGGTTACTGTGAGACAGCTAACCGAGCCGCAAAAATAAGCGTCTATCGGTTACTGTGTGACAGCTAACCGAGCCGCAAAAATAAGCGTCTATCGGTTACTGTGTGTTTGTCATATTTCCCTTCGAATGCTATAGTATAGAAAGTAAGAAGCGGATGAGCTATCGGCGAGAGGCTGATGCTACAACATATTGCGGGAGGTGTATGAAAACCATGAGCACGCTGGCAGCGGACTATGAAAAAACCGACATGGGCACTATTCAGATCGCACCCGAGGTTATTGAAGTAATCGCGGGACTTGCAACAGTTGAGATTGAAGGTGTCGCAGGAATGAGCGGCGGATTTGCCGGTGGAATCGCAGAACTGTTGGGCCGCAAGAACTTGTCTAAAGGGGTTAAAGTGGATGTCGGGCAGCGCGAAGCTGCTGTGGATGTTTCCATTATTGTTGAATATGGCAACAGAATTCCGGAAATCGCTTCCGAAATTCAACGTAATGTGAAGCGTTCCATCGAGACCATGACGGGCTTGAATGTCGTTGAAGTCAATGTCCATATTCATGATGTACACTTCAAGACCACAGAGCGGGTTGAAGAAGAAGAGACACCATTTCGCGTAAAGTAATGCGGTTCAAGCTGATAATGAAATGATAGCGTACCCCCTTGTGTATGGGCTTGTCGCTCGGCGCTTGGGGGTTTTATCTAGTGCGCCCCGAGGAGGAGTTTCTCGTTGATTAGAGTGTTGGACAAGCTTCTGCTGTTCCTGTATAGTCTGGCAATTGGTGCACTGTCGGTTTTTGCTTTCTGTACCGGTTTCAATTGGGTACCTGAAAAAGGGTTCAGAGATTTCATAAGCACCTTGTATAATGGCGAAATGGAATGGCTGCAAGTGACCGTTATCATCGTCTCTGTGGTCATTTTCCTGATTAGTCTGAGATTCTTCTATGTATCCTTGCGCCGCAGCAATGCATCGATGCCGTCTATCGATCAACGAACAGAGTATGGCGATATTCGTATCTCGCTCGAGACCGTTGAGAATCTTGCGTTGAAGGCTGCAGGACGGCAGCGGGGAGTAAAGGATCTTCGGGCGCGTATTCGGATTAGTGAAGCTGGCATCGAGATTACGCTGCGTGCAATTGCCGATGGCGAAAGTCCGATTCCCACGTTGACAGAGGATATCCAGCGTACCGTCAAGTCTCATGTGGAAGAGATTACAGGGATACCGGTTGCGACGGTTTCGGTCTATGTGGCGAACATCATCCAGACGGCCAACTATAAAAGTCGCGTGGAATAGGGGGGCTGCCGATGTTATGGAGGGAAATTTGGATAAGCTACGGAGGCCGCATTGCGGGTCTGACCGTGGCCATCGTGCTGGGTCTCCTGTATTTTATTGTGGGGTTTTGGGATATGCTGTTTTTTGGCTTGCTGCTATGGATAGGCTATACCGTAGGCAAAATGAAAGACGAGCAGAGCGGACCCATCATTCCATGGAGCCGTCTGACCGAGTGGCTCATGCAGCGATGGCGTCCATTCAAATAGTACTGTGATCTCCTCCGTACTCCGGACACGGCATTTGGCTGTTCGGAGCAGGGAGGAGATCATATTTTTTCCGGACATGAGAAAAGCGAAGGATCAGCCAAAGAAGTACAGGATAGGAAAAACAGTTTATATTGATTTTCGGGAGGCCCTATGAAACGAAGGCTTGCAAGGGAGATAGCGGTACAAAGTTTGTACCAGATGGAAATGAACGAAGTATCGGCGGAAGAAGCGGTCGATATGCTGATGAATGAAGTGAAGGAAGAGAATGAAATAGAGGCGGATGTATCGGACGTCTCGCGAATAGACGAGCATGTCAGGGATTTGGTCAATGGGGTAAGTGGGAGCAAAGCGGCTATTGACGATATGCTCCAGCACTATCTGACGGGCTGGCAGGTGGACCGGTTATCGCGTGTCGACCGTCAAGTTCTTCGACTGGCCTGCTTCGAGATGATCTTCCGGGACGATGTTCCGCCAAAAGCGGCGATTAATGAAGCAATTGAGCTTGCCAAGCATTTCGGGACCGAAGAATCCGGGAAATTCGTCAACGGCGTTCTGGGCCGGCTACTCCAGGCACTGGACGAGCTCAAGCCCAATCAGCTTAAAGGCAAACCAAACGAATCCCTAATTGAAAATGAAGTCCAGGAAAAATAGCCAAACCAAGCACCCCATGTGCGCCACATGTAAAGTGTGTCCCGCAAGGGACGTAAACCGTGTGTGCTACAAGGGACGTAAACGGGACAAGCGTAACAAGACCCAAATAGCGTCTCTTACACTCAAACGTTATTGATAACGAAGTTCAAGCACAGCAGGCGCACAGCAAGTAAAGTGTGTCCCGCAAGGGACGTAAACGGGGACAAGCGTGACAAGACCCAAATAGCGTCTCTTACACTCAAATGTTATTCATAACGAAGTTCAAGCACACTAGGTGCACAGCTAGTAAAGTGTGTCCCGCAGGGACGTAAACGGGGACAAGCGCCAAAATGAATGGGGAGCGTCATGGTGGCGCAATCGACAACCATTCGGGTGTCCAGAGGGCGGAGCCCTTGGAATCCCCCTTTCCAAGGGGGACTTAGGGGGATGCCCTAATCTGGATGCCCTTCTATAACGAAAGGAGAAAACAACCAAATGACTGCACAACTCATACAAGGCAAACCAATATCAGACGCCATTCGCGAGCAAATCGCCGAAAAGGCGTCAAGTCTAATTGCCAGAGGGATTACTCCAGGACTGGCCGTCGTACTCGTAGGGGACGATCCGGCATCCCGCGTATATGTAGGAAGCAAGGAGAAAGCCTGCATCCAGCTAGGGTTTTATTCCGAGGTTCATCGCCTGCCGGCTGAGACAAGCCAGAAGGAGCTGCTGCAACTGATCGATAAGCTTAACAAGCAATCGACCATTCACGGTATTCTGGTTCAGCTCCCGCTGCCCAAGCATATCGACGAGAAAGCGGTCATTGATGCGATCAGTGTGGAAAAGGATGTGGACGGCTTTCATCCGGTCAGCGTCGGCAATCTGGTGATCGGCGACGACAGCCTCCTTCCGTGTACGCCTTCCGGCGTTATTGAGCTTATCAAGTCCAGCGGGATGGATATTGCCGGCAAACATGCCGTTGTCATTGGACGCAGCAATATTGTAGGCAAGCCGGTGGCGATGCTGCTGCTGCGGGAGCATGCGACAGTGACGATTTGCCATTCCCGGACCGTAGACATGGAAGCAATCGGCAGGACGGCAGATATACTGGTTGTGGCGATTGGCCGAGCCAAAGCAATTGGCCGTGCTTTCGTCAAACCGGGAGCAGTTGTCATCGACGTCGGCATTAACCGGCTGCCTGATGGCAAGCTGGCAGGAGATGTTGATTTTGACGATGTTCTTGATGTGGCGGGTTATGTAACGCCAGTGCCGGGCGGAGTAGGCCCGATGACGATAACCATGCTGATGCAAAACACGCTTAAAGCCGCAGAACAGGCAAATAAATAGTCGGGAGTGACGAAACCGCATATGGCAGACGGTTCGCGCATTTTTTCGATCAAGGATATTAATAAGTATATCCGGATGAAGCTGGAGTCCGATGTGCTCCTTGGCGATGTATGGCTGCGGGGTGAAATTTCAAATTTCACCCATCATTCAAGCGGCCATATGTATTTTACGCTTAAAGATAAGGATAGTCGGTTAAAATGTATTATGTTCGCCTCGCATAATCAGAAGCTGCCCTTTATGCCTAAGGAAGGGGCAAAGGTTCTGGCGCGGGGGAATGTCTCGGTGTTTGAGCGGGACGGGAACTACCAGTTTTATGTGACGCAAATGCAGCCGGACGGTATCGGCAGCTTGTATTTGGCGTTTGAGCAGTTAAAGCGCAAGCTTGAGGGAGAAGGATTGTTCGAAACGTCCCGCAAACGCGCAATTCCGCGTCATCCAAGAGCGATTGGTGTAATAACCTCACCAACCGGCGCAGCAGTGCGCGATATTATGATTACGCTGCAGCGCCGCCACCCTTCCGTGCCGGTGCTGCTTTTTCCCGTACTCGTACAGGGCAAGGGTTCGGCACCCGCGATAGTCAGAGCGATTGAAATAATGAACCAAATGGCTGAAGTCGACGTATTAATTGTAGGGCGGGGCGGCGGATCGCTGGAAGAACTCTGGGCTTTCAATGAGGAGGCGGTTGCCCGGGCGATGGCCGTTTCGGATATTCCGATTATTTCGGCCGTCGGCCATGAGACTGACTTTACGATTTCTGATTTTGTTGCTGATCTGCGGGCGGCGACACCGACAGCTGCCGCGGAGCTTGCCGTTGCCAATGTCATGGAGCTGCAGGGGCAGCTTAACCAGCTTCGCGGTCGGCTGGATCATGCGCTTCGCAGCACGATGACAAGCCGAAAAGAGCGGCTATCGCGTATCCGGAGATCGCCTCTGTTTGTTAATCCGCGAAAATATTTGCTGCAGCAGGCAGAACGTCTGGACCGTCTGAAAGATAAGCTGGAGCATCGTACCTTGAGGCAGACTCAGCGAAGAAGAGAGAAGCTCATGAGGCTTGGCTCCGCATTGGCCAGCGCACATCCCGGAGAAAAGGCTGCTTACGCGAGGGCAAGGCTGCGGGGAACCTCACAGAGGCTGGAATCCACGATGATTTCTACGATAAAAACACATAGAATGCATCTGACGGCTGCAATCAGGCAATTGGATGCCTTAAGTCCGCTTAAGGTCATGTCTCGAGGGTACAGTCTGGTATATGACGAGCAGGAGAAAACCTTGATCAAATCTATCACCAATGTTCAGCTGGGAGATATGGTGAAGGTGAAGCTGTCTGATGGCCAATTGCAATGTCAGGTGTGGGGCATGAAGGGAGAGGCTTAACCGATGAGCAAGAAGGAGCAGGAAATAACCTTCGAGGAAGCGATCGAGCGTTTGGAAGTCATCGTCAGCCAACTGGAGAACGGTGATGTTCCACTTGAGAAGGCTATTGATCTTTTTCAGGAAGGCATGAAAATGTCCCAACTCTGCGGAGCCAAGCTCGAGCAGGTGGAAAAAAAGATTGAAGTGCTGATCGAATCCGAAAGCGGCTTTACCAAAAAACCGTTTGCCCCGGCAAACGAAGACAGAGGAGAATAAACTTGAACGCTTCGGTTGCTACAGCAGACTATCTATCGCGAACAGCATATGGAATCGAACAGGCGCTAAAAACATCCATTCCGCAGGAGTGGCACATTCCGGCCATATTGCGTGAGGCTATGATGTATTCACTGGAGGCAGGGGGCAAACGCTTGCGTCCCATACTTGTTCTTGCAGCCGCGGAAGCGGTAAAGAACGAATCAGACTCCTATAAGCTGGCGATGCCTGTAGCCTGTGCGATTGAAATGATTCATACCTATTCGCTCATCCATGATGATTTGCCTGCAATGGATAATGATGATTTACGCCGCGGAAAACCAACGAGCCACAAGGTTTTTGGAGAAGCGATGGCTATTTTGGCCGGAGACGGCCTGTTGACTCATGCCTTTTATGCGGTATCACAGGCTGCGGCGCTGGGTGTTCCAACAGATGTTGCCATGGCAATCGTATCCGATTTGGCGAGGCTCTCCGGAGTTTCCGGCATGGTTGGCGGCCAGGCGGCAGACATTCTGGGAGAACAAGGTGTGACCTCGATAACGGAGCTTGAATACATTCATTTGCATAAAACAAGCGATTTGATTGTATTCGCGGTTACGGCAGGAGCCCGCATTGGAGGCGCTAACAGGGATCAGCTCGCAGCCCTCGAACAGTTTGCCCGCAAGCTGGGGCTAGCTTTTCAGGTACAGGACGATATTCTTGATTTAATTGGCGATGAATCCAAGCTTGGCAAGCCGGTGCAAAGCGATGTGCAGCAGCGGAAAGTAACGTATCCCTACATAATCGGAATGGAGCAGAGTCTGGAGCTCGTAGGGAGATTAACGATGGAATCCAAAGCAGCGCTGAAGCAGGCCAATCTGGTGATGCCCGAGAAGCTGCTGTCGATCGCGGATTATTTAATGAATCGGGACCACTGATTTGCCGGCAGTCTTGGGCATAGCGACAATCTATGGTATAATTTACGCTAGAAACGTCGAAAGTTCTCGGACAATGGAGGCTGCCAGCTTAGGAAAGCGAGGAAATAACGTGTTGCTCGAACATATTAATGAGCCGAAGGATCTCAAAAGTCTGTCGGTTGCACAACTGGAGCAGCTTGCCGGAGAAATCCGCGAGTTTTTAATTGCAAAGCTTTCCGCGACTGGCGGGCATCTTGCGTCGAATCTAGGCGTAGTGGAGCTGACGCTTGCTTTGCATTATTTGTATGACAGCCCGAAAGATAAATTTATCTTTGATGTGGGGCATCAGTCTTATGTTCATAAAATGCTGACGGGACGCATGGATCAGTTTGATTCGCTTCGCCAGTACAAAGGATTGTGCGGATTCATCAAACGCGCGGAGAGCGATCACGATGTATGGGAAGCCGGACACAGCAGCACTTCGCTGTCCGCAGCCATGGGTATGGCGCTTGCCCGTGATTTGAAGGGCGAGAATAACAAGGTGGTGGCTGTCATCGGTGATGGCGCACTAACCGGCGGTATGGCACTGGAAGCACTCAACCATATCGGGCATGAGAAGAAGAACATGCTGGTCATTCTGAATGACAATGAAATGTCGATCGCGCCGAATGTCGGTGCCCTGCATCATTATCTGGGGAAAATTCGTACGGACCGCCATTATCAAAAGGCCAAGGAAGAGTTGAATCAACTGCTCAATAAAATTCCGGCGATTGGCGGGAAATTGGCCAAGACAGCGGAAAGATTGAAGGATAGTGTCAAATATTTACTCGTAAGCGGTATTTTATTTGAGCAGTTCGGACTCACGTATTTCGGTCCTGTCGACGGACACGATATCAACCAGCTGCTGGATGTCATGGAACAAGCGAACAATGCTACAGGCCCTGTCTTGGTCCATGTCATTACCGTCAAAGGAAAAGGCTACTCACCCGCTGAAGCGGATTCTTATAAATGGCATGGCATCAACCCCTACAAAATCGAATCGGGCCAGGTTTTAAAAGCGGTGGGCCCGCCAATGTATACAGAGGTTTTCAGCGATGCATTGATTGAGCTCGCCAGGAATGACAAACGTATTATTGCGGTTACGCCGGCTATGCCGGGTGGCTCGGGCCTCACCAAATTTGCCGAAATTTTCCCCAACCGGATGATCGATGTCGGCATCGCGGAGCAGCATGCCGCCACCATGTGCGCGGCGCTGGCAATGGAAGGAATGAAGCCTGTATTTGCGGTTTATTCCACATTCCTGCAGCGTGCTTATGATCAGGTGGTCCATGATATTTGCAGACAAAACGCCAATGTCATATTCGCCATCGACCGGGCGGGCTTTGTTGGTCCGGATGGGGAGACGCATCAGGGAGTGTATGATATCGCCTTCCTGCGTCACATTCCCAATATGGTGCTAATGATGCCCAAAGACGAGAATGAGCTTCACCGTATGATGAAAACAGCGGTTGAATATAATGATGGACCTATTGCAATCCGGTATCCGCGTGTCAATGCGCTTGGGGTCCCGATAGATAAGAACATTACTTCCCTGCAGATCGGTAAATGGGAGACGGTGCGTGAAGGTGATTCAGCCGTTATCCTGGCGATTGGCCCTATGCTGCAGGTGGCTGAGGAATCGGCTGAGCAATTGAAAAGGGAAGGTCTCAATGTGCGTATCGTGAATGCCCGCTTCATCAAACCGCTTGATGAGTCCATGCTGCTTCAACTGGCCAAGGAAGGGCTGCATATGATTGTTCTGGAGGAAGGTTCAACACAAGGCGGCTTAGGCAGCGCCGTGCTGGAATTTTATTCACTTCATAACAAATCCTATAACGGATTGGTCCGTATTATCGGGGTACCTGATGAGTACATCGAGCATGGCTCCATTCCGGAGCAGAGGAAGGAAGCTGGCCTGACTGGGGAACGGGTTGCAACCGAACTCAAAGCAATGCTCCCTCTTATGCGAAAACGCGCACAAGGACCAGCATAAGAACGGAGACAATGATGAATACAGCAAAGGAAAGAATTGATATTCTCCTGGTAGAACAAGGATATTACGAAAGCCGGGAAAAAGCGAAAGCGGCATTAATGGCGGGACTTGTACTTGTTGAAGGCGAACGGATTGAGAAAAGCGGAATGAAGATATTGCGAACATCCGCAATCACCGTCAAAGGCGCGCCGCATCCCTACGTCAGCCGCGGCGGATTAAAGCTTGCGAAGGCGATAAACAAGTTCGGATTATCTCTGGAAGGGGCCATTATGCTCGATATTGGCGCTTCTACAGGGGGATTTACGGATTGTGCCCTGCAGAATGGCGCATCCTACGTCTATGCTGTGGATGTTGGATACAATCAACTGGATTGGTCCCTGCGTCAGGACAGCAGAGTTGATGTGATGGAGCGGACGAATTTCCGCTATACACAGCCTGCGGATCTAAAGGGTCCACAGCCTGATTTTGCGACCATTGATGTTTCTTTCATATCTCTCAAGCACATTTTACCTGCACTGGGAACCCTGCTCAAGGAGGGTGCCGGCGTTGTTGCGCTTATTAAGCCTCAATTCGAAGCAGGCCGGGAGAAGGTGGGCAAATCGGGCGTTGTACGTGATTCCAAGGTTCATGAGGAAGTGTTGAATAAAGTATTAGGCTTTGCAGCCGAGCTGGGGTTTTCCCTGCAGGATGTCACTTTCTCGCCTATTACGGGAGGGGAAGGCAACATCGAATTTTTAGGCTATTGGATATGGAAGCCGGGTACGACAGAAATACCTCTGTCTGAAGGGGCTGTTGCAGCGCTTGTCCAGGAAGCCGCGCAAACTTTTGCCCAAGGCAGTCCAAAAAAAGCGTAACAGTTTCAACTTAGCCATTAATATTATGATTCGGAGCTGTTCCTGCAGTGCAGGAAGGCTCTTTTTTTATTTTTCCGAATGATACCCCTTTGCAGAATCCGATTTTTTTGTTAAACTAGAAAAAAACCAAACAAGCGTTCGGTATTTGAGCAAAGAGGAAATACCCCCTCCAGCGCGAAATGATGTATGAAGCATTAATTGGGAGTGAATGGAGGGGGTTTCTTGGGAAAGTACGGAGACTGGCTAGTGATGCTGATCGCTGGTTGTATCATTATCTTTTGGCTTTACCGTGTTTTCTACCGGTGGCTGCATGAACCGCCGGGCATGAATACCAAGCTTCTTCTCAGTGAAGCTGAAGATGTGGATGACAGTGACGAGAATGTTCGATTTCTGGAGCAGGCAGGCTACGAGGTGACCCATGGGAAGTACAGGCTGCCCATTCATATCGATTTGGACGGTCAGCAGCTTCAGAGCCGGCTGTTCATTGATTTAATTGCCGAGAAAGATGGCAAATATTATATTGTCAAGACCTCCCGTGACCGCATGCCTATGGATTGGACGGGCAGTGGAGTCCGGGACAGGCTGCTGGTGTACTCGCTGCTCCTGCCGGAAAGCGACGGCGTCTTGTTCATCGACCAGAAGGAAAGGACCATCCGCACAATTACGTTCCGATTTGGATGACCGTTATATATAAGCAGACAAAGCAAAGGGGGATCCCATGAAAAGTGTCAGACATATGAAAATTCGTGAAATAATAAACAGCCAAGTCATTGAAACTCAGGACGAGCTTGTTGATTCGCTCAGGGCTGCCGGGCTGCAGGTGACACAAGCTACCGTATCACGGGATATTAAAGAACTGCAATTAATTAAGGTGTCCGCTGATGGCGGGCGTTATAAGTACTCACTGCCACAGGAGCAGCGGATGAATCCCATCCATAAACTGAAACGGACACTTTCGGATCATTTTCTGCATATAGATCATACCGACAATCTGGTTGTCATGAAATGCCTTCCCGGTACAGCGAATGCCATCGGAGCCATGATTGATAATATGGAATGGCCTGAGGTTATGGGGACTATCTGCGGCGATGATACGATCCTGATGATTTGCCGGACCAAAACGCAAAGCGGAGAAGTCATTGACAGATTGCTTGGCTTAATGAATTAAATGAATTAGATGCTTTAGATATTTCCAGGAAATTCTTGCGGTATATGCCGCTCGGGATGAACTTAAGGAGGGGACATTCATGCTTCGCGAGCTATCAATACGCAATTTGGCTGTTATTGAATCGGTAACTGCTCATTTTCATGATGGATTCCATGTTTTAACCGGTGAAACAGGGGCAGGCAAATCCATTTTAATCGATGCGCTTAGTCTTGTTGCCGGAGGGAGAGGATCTTCGGATATGGTGCGCTATGGCTGCAGCAAAGCGGAAATAGAAGCCATGTTCGATTTGCCAAGCAATCATCCGGTATGGAAAACATTAGAGTCGTTCGGAGTTCAAGCTTCACCTGATGAGGATCTCGTCATTCGCAGAGAGCTATTCTCCCAGGGCAAAAGCGTCAGCCGGATCAATGGGCATATTGTGACGATGTCGATGCTGCGCGAAGCGGGTGAATGTCTGGTAAATATCCATGGTCAGCATGAGCATCAATCGCTGCTGCGAACAGAGAAGCATCTGGATTGGCTGGATTTGTATGCCGGCGTCAAAGTGATGGACAAGCTGGACAAGTACCGTACTGTATACAAGCAGTATGAGAAGGTCCGCACACAGCTCCGCGAGCTGGAGGACTCCTCCAGGCAGAACATGCAGATGCTGGATCTTTACCGCTTTCAGATTGAAGAAATAACCGCTGCTGATTTAAAAGTGGGCGAGGATGAATCACTTGCCGAAGAAATGCAGAAGCTAATGCATGCCGTTAAAAGAAGAGATGCCGCATCCGAGGCATATGAGCTTGTTTATGGAAACAAGGGACTGGATGCAATCAATCGGGCGATAAGCAAGGTTGAAGATATCCGGGGATACGATGAATCTGTGCTTGCGCCGCTCCTGGAGCAGCTGCAATCAGCATTTTATCAGCTTGAGGATTCCGCTTTTCAATTAAGGGATTACCGGGATGGCGTTGATTCTGATCCGGAGCGTCTGGCGATTATAGATGAACGGTTGAATACCATGAACAGCCTTAAACGCAAATATGGCGAACATATCCCCGATATTCTGGCTTATTTGAAGAAAATCAAATCAGAAGCTGATAAAATCGAGAACCGTGATGAACATGTAGCGCGGCTTCGCGATGAACAGGTTAAATTATTTGAAGAAGCTTACCGTCTGGGCAAAGTACTTTCCACATTGAGACGCAATGCGGCTGACCGTCTTGCTGTTGCCATCGAGAATGAGCTCAGACAGCTTCAAATGGAAAGAACAACTTTTCGTGTAGAGCTTCAGCAGCATGTTGTAGGCAATCATCACCGACTGCTTCCAAACGGTATTGATGAAGCCGCATTTCTTATCGCGCCGAATCCTGGTGAGCCGCTTAAACCCCTTAGCAAAATTGCTTCAGGCGGTGAAATGTCACGAATTATGCTCGCTCTCAAATCCATTTTTGCTTCCATTGATCAAGTTCCCGTTCTTATATTCGATGAGGTGGACACCGGGGTAAGCGGACGCGCCGCTCAAGCGATTGCTGATAAGCTGTCCCGTTTATCCGAAATGTGTCAGGTTTTCTCCATTACCCATTTGCCTCAGGTGGCCTGTATGGCCGATCATCATTATGAAATTCTTAAGACCATTGTAGCGGAACGGACTTCAACAAGGGTTAAGGAGCTTGAGCCCAATTTACGCATTGAAGAGCTGGCCCGGATGCTGGGCGGCGTTGAAATAACGGAAAAAACAAGACATCATGCTCAAGAAATGCTTGACTTGGCATTTAGGCAAAAGGGAGCGTGATGGAAGCCAATCAGGGAATGATTTTGACGACATAAAAGATCAAAGCCAAGGATACCTTAAGTGTACGCAAATGGCGAACACCATTCTCGTCAAGCGATTTAGCAGCAGGGAGTGTGAAGTCATTGAATGGCAATCAGCGAAAGCGATGGCTTGGTCTTGGTCTTGTATTAATGGTCTGTCTGCTTGGTATTTCTGCACCGTTTCAACATTTCGCAGCATTTCCAAATGAATTACGATTGTTCTCTGGTCAATTAAAACAGTTGGATTATGTAATGCCGGTACATGCACAAGTTACGGTTGATCCACACATTTTGCAGGTCAACGGATCGACCAACCATTCAATCTCGGTTGATCTGAACAAGCCATTATCGCTTCAATCCAATTTTAGTGGCGAAACAACCATGAAGTTGAAATTGTTCGGCAGGATTCCATTCAAGACTGTCAAAGTCAATGTTGTTCCGGATTTACGCGTTATTCCAGGCGGCCAAACGATTGGAGTTAAGGTGAAATCAGCCGGTATAATGGTGGTTGGCCATCATCAAGTCATTCATGCGAACGGCAAGAAAATCTCCCCGGGGGAGCTTGCAAAGCTGCAGCTGGGTGATCTGATCGTTAAAATTAATGGCCAATATATCAATGAAGTCCATAAGGTGGCCCGAATTGCTGAAGAAGCGGGAGCAGCCAAGGAGCCGATTAAATTGACGGTGAAACGAGGCAGTGAGTTTTTTGAAACCAAGCTTTCTCCTGTGTTTGATTCTGAAGATAAAGCGTGGAGGCTTGGATTGTATATACGGGACTCGGCGGCTGGTGTGGGAACACTAACATTCTTTGCTCCGGATCAAGGCGTGTACGGTGCATTGGGACATGTTATAACCGATATGGATACCCAAACCGCAATTGAAGTCGGCGAAGGACAGATTTTACAATCCAATGTGACCTCCATCAATAAAAGCCAAAGTGGCGAACCAGGAGAGAAAAGAGCTCATTTCATCAAAGAAAGCAAAGTTCTGGGCAATATTGAACGAAACACGCCATTTGGCATTTTTGGAAAAATGAATGAGCTTCCGGCTCATAGCTATAAAGATCAATCAATTCCAGTTGCCTTTGCTGAAGAAGTGAAGGAAGGCCCTGCCCAGCTATTGACTGTTGTGAATGGTCAAAAAGTGGAACGATTCGATGTTCAGATTGTTCATGTGACCCATCAATCTTCACCGGCAACCAAAGGAATGGTCATCAAAATCACAGATCCCCGTCTTCTGCAACAAACCGGGGGAATCGTGCAAGGGATGTCCGGAAGTCCAATTATCCAGGATGGCAAACTAGTTGGAGCTGTTACTCATGTTTTCGTGAATGATCCAAGCTCCGGTTATGGCTGCTTTATCGAGTGGATGCTGCAGGATGCAGGAATTTTACTGAAGCAGGATAAAGAAAATCTTAAGGCGGCTTAATTGCCCCTTAAGGTTTTTTGTTTTCTTTACCTCGATATTCACAACCATTTTTGTCGAATAATTTCGAAATATAAGGGTTGTTGTAGTAAATTTTTAATTATAAAACAATTCTAATAATAAATAAAGAAAAAGATTATTCGACAGAAGGAATTTGATTTTGGGTGTCGAAAATGTTTAGTAGACAGGAAGAGAAAAGGACAATCAGGGTTAAAAATCAGATTGATGGCAGATCGAGTCTAAGGAGGACTATACCTTGCAAAAAATCGAAGTATTGTTGGCGGATGACAACCGGGAATTCACAAATTTGTTATCGGAGTACATTTCGGAACAAAACGATATGGTTGTGACCGGAGTTGCTTACAATGGTGAGGAAGTGCTTCGCCTGCTTGAAGAAACACACGATACGCCGGATGTACTTATTTTAGACATTATTATGCCTCATTTGGATGGATTGGGTGTGCTGGAGCGCTTGCGTGAGATGAATTTATCACCTATGCCCAAAATAATTATGTTAACTGCTTTCGGTCAGGAGAATATTACTCAAAAAGCGGTACAACTGGGTGCTTCCTACTACATATTGAAACCGTTTGATATGGAAATTCTGGCCAACCGTATCCGCCAGCTTGTTGGGAATTCGACTGTCATTTCATCATCTTCATCCTCCTACTCCTCATCCGTTATGAAATCAAATGTAGTGCCTATTGCGAAGGGCAAAAACCTGGATGCGAATATTACAAGCATTATCCATGAGATTGGTGTTCCTGCGCATATTAAAGGGTACCAGTATTTACGGGAAGCGATTACAATGGTATACAATAACATTGAAATTTTAGGTGCTATCACCAAAACACTTTATCCGGCTATTGCCGAAAAATTCAAAACCACCCCTTCCCGCGTCGAGCGTGCAATCCGTCATGCGATTGAAGTGGCCTGGACACGCGGCAATATCGACAGTATCAGTCACCTGTTTGGCTATACCATTAACATCAGCAAATCCAAACCAACCAACTCGGAATTCATTGCGATGGTGGCGGACAAGCTGAGGATCGAGCACAAGGTGTCATGAGAGCGTAAGGAATAAGGGGGCATATAGTGAAAAATAAAGCGGCGAATACATGTGCTGCTTTATAGAGATGCTGCGGTTTTCAAAAACCCCATCAGACGATTTCAGGCTAATATTCCATTCATAAAACCGCCATTTATTGGATTGCATGTAAATCCATTAAAAAAAGGCGGTTTTTTGTATGATCTTTTTTCTTGAATTATGGTACTATTTAGACGATCTTAAGTAAGATGCGATTCTGAATAAAAGGGGCTTTTGAGATAATGAGCGAGTTTACTTCCGGATTTCTAACTTTAAATACGAAAAAGTCCTTGGACAGTCTTGCTGAACAAAATTCAGTCATAAGGGCTGCTGAACTTAACGCTGAATGGCTGATTTTCTTGAATGGTGATGCCATCCTGGGCAATGAGTTGCCGGATAGTGTCAAACAAATATCAATGGAGCTGCCTGTATTATACTTTTATCACGATGAAGATCATTGTTGGGGATATAAGTTATTCGAATCAGGTGAAATGGCAGCTGATTTTGAATTGGATTATGAAGCCAAAAATAGTATGGTCATTGAATTGGCGGAGAAGCTGTATCCGGATAAAGACATTATTGCGTTCCTCTATTTGGACGAGGAAGGAAGCGAAATACGTGAATGGCTTGATGAAATAGTTGAGGATAACTACCTGGAGATGGTTCGAAAGAATTTTGAAAAAGCAAATCTGGATTCATTTAACCTGTTTCATAAAAGTGAAGACACCATTAATAAACTTGAAAATATAATGAGGGTTGAATATTTTCAAACGCTGATTAGCCCCCATGAATTGGTTGAGGAATTTAAAGAATTAATCGGTATTTCTGAAATGAGCCGTTAGGATGGATCGTGTTTGGAATCATTTGAAGATCATTTTCCCAGTATGAGTTAATAGAAGTTTAATTAAAATCAATCCTCTTGTTCATTGGGTTAATAAAAATACCAATGGATGAGAGGATTTTTTTTCCGCAATAATCTCCATCAACAAAGCAAAATAGAATCAACAGGAGAACTCAATGTGATTTTGTTATAAACTATACAAATAAGTAAGGCTTAATTTTTTACCCTGCGTATCCTTTGAAGCCAATCATTCGTTTACCAATTGAAGCGACAAATATAAGGAGGTGCCGCGTCGTGAGAAATTTCCCGAGCGCATCCGCGGAAAAAAGAATCGGGGTACTGCCGGATATGGAGCGGCTGCTGTCCACTCTGAAGCGATACTGTCTTTCAATTACCAACAGCTCCTGGGATGCCGAGGATCTGATGCAGGAAACCTGTGTAAGGGCGCTCCCTGTCGTGAATGGAACCCGGCTTCACCCGAATCCGACAGCCTATGTGCTGCGAATTGCCAAGAACCTCTCCATTGATCACGCACGCCGCAAGCATTCGACTGAGCTTGTAACGGATCAACATATGCAGAATATTTTCGATGATATGGAGAACGATTACGAAATCGAAGATGCCCTGCGTCTGCTGGTGCTTCATCTTTCGCCTTTGCAGCGAAATGTGTTTCTGCTGAGGGAAGTTTTCAGATATACAGGGGCAGAAGTCGCAGGCTTTCTGAATACATCGGAAGGCGCCGTCAAGGCGGCTCTTCATCGTGCCCGCACCACGATAGAGCGACTCACATTCGATGCGTCTGACAAGGAATCAGTTAATTCTGGCGATTCGAATTTCAATGAAATACTGCTCGCATATATGACGGCTGTCCGCGAAGCGAATCCGCAAGCAATCGTGCTGCTGGCTCTGGTGAATAATGGACAGATGGACACTATTCAGGCCGTCAGCCATGCAAAGCGTCTGTCCGTATCTGCACCTTCGGCGTCAGCAGGCACATCAAATACGGCAAGTTCCCGGTGGAATTTGTTTGCAGCGGCATAAACCGCAATTGAAAGGGGATCATTCCATGAATTTAACACCTTATGTTATTGAGCAGAACAAGAGCGGAGAACGCAGCTATGATATATATTCGAGGCTGCTGAAGGACCGGATCATCATGGTCAGCGGCGAGGTGGAGGACAGCATGGCGGGCTCCATTGTCGCTCAACTGCTATTCCTTGCTGCGGACGATCCGGAGAAGGATATCACCTTGTATGTGAACAGTCCCGGAGGATCGGTAACTGCCGGTTTTTCCATCTACGATACGATGCAGCTGATCAAGCCGGATGTGTCTACGGTCTGTACCGGGTTTGCCGGCAGCTGGGGGGCCGTTCTGCTGACTGGGGGAGCCAAAGGTAAACGTTATGCTCTTCCCCACAGTGAAGTCATGATTCATCAGCCTCTTGGCGGCGCACGCGGCCAGGCGACGGATATTCAAATCCACGCCAGCTGGATCATGAAGACACGTGAGAAAATCAACAAGGTGCTCGCTCATCACACAGGCCAGACGATTGAGCGGATTGAACTGGACTGCGACCGCGATAATTTCATGTCTGCCGAGGAAGCAAAAGCCTATGGACTGATCGATGGGATCATAACCGACATGTCCGGCGGAGCAGCCTAAAGGTGAAAATCAAATAGATCAAGACAAAAGGAGCTGATCCGGCTGATTTATGGCCGGTAAGCTCCTTTTTTGACCTTATAGCTTGTAAAAAGTATCACGCCTATAACTAACGTTTAGATTTAAATGAAGAATTGGCTGCGCTGCCACAGGACAGCGAAATCGTTTCTTCATACTGCAGCGGATTTTCCTTAAGTCACGTATTCTCTCCTGGACGCGGGGGACGCGGGCGCTTCTCGCGGAAACGCGACTGGAGATAATTCCGTTTTTTGTCGCGGAAGAAGGTCCAGCCTCCGATAAATCCGGCTCCTGCCAGAAACAGCAGCAGCCCGCCGATAAAGAGCAGCCATTCGAAGTTCGGATTTATCTGGTCATCGCCAAAGGATGAAAAATAATGGAATACGGCATCCTTCATCAGCAGAAAACCGTAGGTCGCCCCAAGTCCGGGGATAACTAACAATAAGATAGCAATAAAGCGGACCACAATCTGTTTCATAATACCAATTCCTCCTGAATATAAGCAGAAGCCGTACACCGATACTGGCGGAGAAGTCTCCACATTCACCTGTTAATCATACCTTTTTACGCCCTTACTGTCCATTTGCAAAAGAGGTGCTGTTTTCCCGGACATGAAAAACAGGTACAATAGAACAGGGGAGAGAAAAAACGGCCCGCAAGCATCAGTTTTTCTTATTGGCCACCCGGCCTACCAGTGAAAGGGGAACGAAAATGAGCATTCCATGCGATATAGCCATCATTGGCGGAGGCATTGCGGGATATACAGCTGCCATCGGAGCGGCCCAGGCAGGCAAGAAGGTTGTCATCATAGAGAAGGAAAAGCTTGGCGGCACATGCCTGCATAAAGGCTGCATCCCGAGCAAAGCGCTTTTGCGCAGCGCCGAGATTTACTCCACGCTGCTAAAGGCGGATACATACGGAATTAAAGTAGCGGAGGGTGCCGTCACCGTTGATTTTCCAGGTGTCCAGCAGCGCAAAGAACAGACCGTAGAACAGCTGTACAAAGGTCTTCAATATTTGATGCGCAAGCACAATATCACGATTATTTCGGGAGCCGGACGGGTCATTGGCCCATCGATTTTTTCTCCGCGCAGCGGCAGCGTTGCGGTAGAGCTTGCGGATGGCGAGATGGAAACGGTTGTACCGGTTCATTTGATGATTGCCACTGGTTCCAGACCGCGCACCTTGCCAGGATTGCCGGCAGATCCGGCGCAGGTGATGACAAGCGACGAAGCGCTGGTCATGGAGCAGCTGCCAGCATCGATTCTCATCATCGGCGGAGGGGTTATCGGTGTGGAATGGGCTTCAATGCTGATCGATTTCGGCGTGGAGGTAACGCTAGTGGAAACAGCGGCCCGTCTTCTGCCCGGAGAAGATGCGGAAGTTTCGGCTGAGCTTACCAAACAGCTTGGGAAACGAGGTGTCCGTATATTGACGGGCATTCAATTGAAGCTCGATACGTATACCTATAAAGACGGACAAGCTTCGCTGGAGGCAGATACGGGCGAGGGTAAAGTCATTCTGGCGGCTGAGAAGCTGCTGGTTTCCGTGGGACGGCAGGCCAATATCGAGGGAATCGGGCTGGAGAACACAGATATTCAGTTGAATAAGGATGTTATACGGGTTAACGGTAACTTCCAGACAACCGAGCCTCATATTTATGCTATCGGCGATGTGAACGGGGGACTGCAGCTGGCGCATGCTGCAGCGCATGAAGCGATGATTGCCGTTGAACATTTGCTTGGAAACAAACCGTCCGGTACCGCCCATGTCCAAATACCCCGCGCTATTTACAGCCATCCGGAGATCGCTTCAATCGGCTTGACGGAGGAAGAGGCGCGCAGGCAGGGCCATGACATCAAGATTGGCAAAATCCCTTTTCAGGCCATTGGAAAGGCTCTTATCCTGGGCGAGCCGGGAGGCTTTGCAAAAGTGATCGCAGATAAAAAAACGAATGATATTATAGGTGTCCATCTTATCGGTCCGCATGCTACAGATCTGCTCTCCGAGGCGTCTCTGGCACTGCTGATGGACGCAGCTCCTTGGGAGGTCGGACAGGTTATCCACCCGCACCCGACGCTTTCTGAGGCGCTTGGCGAAGCAATGTTGGCCGTCGATGGCAATGCAACCGTCATATAAGATCAAGCTCGGCAGATATACCGATTTCTGAATAGATTTCCTTTTAAATGAAAGTCGGTTATAATAGGTATAGTCAAGTCTTAGTACCAGGTTATAATAGCAGCTAAAAGGAGGGCATCCCTCATGACGCAACCCGAATCCACTCTGCAACAATCCAGACATGCCAAGCTCGGTTTGACGGACGAGCAGGCCATCGACATGTACGTCACGATGATGACAGCACGTTTGTACGACGAAAGAGGACTTTTGCTTCAGCGCGCAGGCAAAATTAATTTTCACGTATCCGGTATCGGACAGGAAGCGGCACAGGTGGGCGCGGCTTTTGCGCTTGACCGCGATGTCGATTACTTCCTCCCGTACTACCGTGATTACGCGCTTGTGCTCGCTGTCGGGATGACGCTTCGCGAGCTGATGCTTTCGGTATTCGCCAAAGCGGAAGACCCCAACAGCGCGGGCAGGCAGATGCCGGGCCATTTTGGCTCCAAGCGGCTGCGTATCGTTACCGGCTCCAGCCCTGTTACAACCCAGGTTCCTCATGCGGTCGGCATTGCTTTGTCGGCGAAGATGAGGAAGCAGAAGCTGGTGAGCTTCGTCACCTTCGGCGAAGGCTCCAGCAACCAGGGCGATTTTCACGAAGGCTGTAATTTCGCAGGCGTTCATAAGCTGCCCGTCATTCTTTTTTGCGAAAATAATCAATACGCAATTTCGGTTCCGCTGCATAAGCAGGTAAGCGGACGGATTGCCGACAGGGCGATCGGTTATGGTTTCCCGGGCTACCAGGTGGACGGCAACGATCCGCTGGAGGTATACCGCGTCGTGAAGGAAGCCCGCGCCCGCGCAGTTGCCGGTGAAGGGCCAACACTGATTGAAGCGATGATGTACCGCTTGTCTCCCCACTCCACCTCGGATAATGATCTGGCCTACCGGACGAAGGAAGAGGTTGACGAGAATCGGGCGAAGGACGGAATACCCAAATACAAACAATATCTGATGGAATGCGGCTTATGGAGCGACCGGCAGGATGAGGAGCTTCACAAGAAGCTCAAGGCGCTTCTGGATGATGCAACATCTTATGGAGACAAGGCGCCGTTCCAGGCTCCCGAGGATATTTTGCTCCATGTGTACGATGAAGGTCAAGGCGAAGGGGGAGGACGCTAACCATGCCGATGATGGAATATATTGATGCGATCCGCCTCGCTATGAAGGAAGAAATGGAACGTGACGAGAATGTTTTCGTACTGGGCGAGGATGTCGGATATAAGGGCGGGGTGTTCACCACCACGAAAGGGCTGCTGGAACAGTTCGGCGAAGCCCGGGTGATGGATACGCCGCTTGCCGAATCGGCAATTGCCGGGGTCGCCATTGGCGCTGCGATGGTCGGCATGAAGCCGATCGCCGAGATGCAGTACTCTGATTTTATGTTTCCCGCAACGAATCAAATTATTAGCGAGGCGGCCAAAATCCGCTACCGCTCCAATAACGACTGGTCCTGTCCGGTTGTCATCCGCGCTCCAATCGGAGGCGGGATATTCGGCGGGTTGTACCACTCGCAATGTCCGGAATCCGTTTTTTTCGGCACACCTGGCCTTAAGATTGTAACGCCTTACTCGGCCTATGACGCCAAAGGGCTGCTGAAAGCCGCGGTGCGTGATCCCGATCCGGTGCTTTTCTTTGAAAACAAGAAATGCTACAAGCTTGTCGTTGGCGATGTTCCGGCTGACGATTACACCGTGCCTATCGGTAAAGCCAATGTTCTGCGTGAAGGTGACGATATTACCGTCATCAGCTACAGCATGCCGCTTCACTTTGCCATGCAGGCGGCTGAAGAACTGGCGGAGCAAGGCATTACCGCCCACATTCTTGACCTTCGGACGCTTCAGCCGCTGGACAAGGAAGCGGTGCTGGAAGCCGCCCGCCGCACGGGCAAAGTGCTTATTGTGCATGAGGACAATAAATTCGGCGGTGTAGGGGCAGAGGTGTCAGCCATTATCGCGGAGGAAATGCTGTATGAGCTTGATGCTCCAATCATGAGGTTATGCGGACCGGATGTACCGGCAATGCCGATCAACCCGCCGGGAGAAAAGCATTTCATGTTGAATAAAGAAAAAGTGAAAGAAGCGATGAGGCATCTGGCACTTTATTAGGAGTGGTGTAAATGAAAATCGTGACGGAGATCGTCATGCCGCAGCTTGCGGAATCTCTTGTATCGGCGACGATCGACAAATGGCTGAAACAGCCTGGCGACACCATCGAAATGTACGAACCGATATGTGAAATTATTACAGACAAAGTCAATGCCGAGCTGCCTTCCACACTAGAGGGCACCATTGTCAAAATATTGGTAGGCGCCGGCGAGAATGTGCCTGTAGGCACGCCGGTCTGTCTGGTTGAAGTGGAAGAGGAAGGCAGCGCGGCGCTACCGCCTGCAGGCACGTCCTCTGGCGCGGGTAATGGCTCCAGGAGTGCCCAAGGCAATGCTGCTCTCTCAAGCGCGGGAGCCGCTTATAACACAGGCGGCGGTCAATCTGTGGCGGTTCAGGAAGAGGGCGATATCAGCATGCGCCACCGCTTCTCGCCCGCAGTGCAGCAGCTGGCGGCCGAAAATGGCGTTAACCTTGCCCATGTGCCGGGAACGGGTCTTGGCGGGCGGATAACCCGCAAGGATATCCTTGCTTTTATCGAATCCGCAGGAAACAATAACAGGACAACGGCGAGTCCGGCAGGAAACTCTGCAGCGTCGCCGCAGCTTCAGGCGGTCCGCTCAACAGGACTGCATTTGACGGATACGCCGCCGATCCCGACGATTGAAGTCGAGGGCCGTTCGACGTCAGGCCGGGAATATTTTATCGATGTGACGCCTGTCCGCAATGCCATTGCGCGCAATATGCGTCAAAGCGCATCGGAAATTCCCCATGCCTGGACGATGATCGAAGTGGACGTGACGAATCTGGTCGTGCTCCGCAACAAGCTCAAGGATGAATTCATCAAACGCGAAGGCATCAATTTGACCTATCTGGCTTTCATGCTCAAGGCCGTTGTGAATGCGATTAAAGATGTGCCGATCATGAATTCCGTATGGGCGGTTGACAAAATCGTCGTGAAGCGGGATATTAATCTCGGGCTTGCAGTTGGCACGGAGGATGCGGTCAAGGTGCCGGTCATCAAAAATGCCGATCAGAAAAATATCGCCGGACTCGCCCGCGAGATTGACGACCTGGCGCGCAAAACACGTGAAGGCAAGCTTACGCTCTCTGATATGGAAGGCGGCACGTTCACGGTAAACAATACGGGATCGTTTGGTTCGATCGCTTCGTATCCGATTATTAATTACCCCCAAGCAGCGATCATTACATTTGAATCCATTGTCAAGCGGCCTGTCGTGATCGACGACATGATTGCCGTCCGTTCCATGGCCAATTTATGCCTGTCACTGGATCACCGTATTTTGGACGGCGTTATTTGCGGCCGTTTCCTGCAGCGTGTGAAGGAGAATCTGGAAGGCTTCAATATGGACACGAAATTGTACTGAGACGAGGTACGGATTATGATGAATGCAGCAGCGGCGCAACCGCTGGATATTACGTATACGCCTATGCTCGGATACGCAGAAGCATGGGATTTGCAGAAAACCTATGTGAAAGAAATCGATAAGGAGGAGCGAGTCGAATCGCTTCTTCTTCTTCAGCATCCGCCGACTTATACGGTTGGCTCTCAGAATCACCCGGAGCATCTGCTGTACTCGGAAGAGGAGCTTGCGCAGCGGGGCATCGGCCTGTTCAAGATCGACCGCGGCGGAGATATTACCTATCACGGTCCGGGACAGCTTGTGGGCTATCCGCTGCTCTATCTTGATGCGGTGGGACTTGATCTGCATGGCTATTTGCGGCGTTTGGAGCAGGTGTTCATCGACTGGCTGGGCGAATACGGAATAAAAGGCGGCCGGAAGCCGGATTATACGGGTGTGTGGGTGGACGACAAGAAGATTACCGCGATCGGCGTCAAATTCAATAAAGCCCGGACCCGCCGCGGTTTTGTGACGAGTCATGGCTTCGCCTTGAATGTGAAGGCGGGCATCGCAGAGGATGGCTTCCAAGGGATAATTCCGTGTGGGATTCAGGATTTTGCGGTCACCTCATTTGCCGATTTGACAGGTATTCATTTGACTGTCGAGCAGGCGGCTGCCGGCATTATTCCCCATTTTTGCCGTCAGTTTGGCTATAAGGAACCGGCTGCATCCGGATTATTCGAAAATCCAGCCAATGCCAACAATCAAGGTAGATAACAGCATTGCCGAAATAATCATCCAGATAAACACTTTCATGATCCGGTTGACACGCATGAAGGCATGCTCCTTTCGTGTAGAATAAGGTCCATACTTTACTATTGTAAACGATAGAGAAGGACGGTGGAAAGTGTATGATCAAAGAGAAGCGTTTGGTAGACGAATTTATGGAGCTTGTACGCATCGATAGCGAGACGGGCAATGAACGTCAAATCTGTGATGTGCTGACCGCCAAATTCAAGGCGCTGGGCCTTTCTGTAGTGGAGGATGACACCGCGCAGAAGACGGGTCATGGCGCCGGGAATTTGATCGCCAGGCTGGAAGGCCGCGGCGCGGACGGAGCTCAGACGATCTTCTTCACCTCGCATATGGATACGGTCACGCCGGGCATTGGAATCAAGCCGCAGATTGATGCCGACGGTTATATCCGCAGCGACGGCACGACAATTCTTGGCAGTGACGACAAGGCCGGCCTCGCTGCGATGATGGAAGCGATCCGTGTGCTGCAGGAGAACAATCTGCCTCATGGACCTGTGCAGTTCATCATTACGGCCGGTGAGGAATCCGGCCTGGTTGGCGCAAGGGCGCTGGATCGCTCCAAACTGGAGGCCAAGTTTGGCTATGCCCTGGATTCGAACGGCAGAATAGGCGATATCGCCGTAGCCGCTCCGTCCCAGGCGAAGATTACAATCAAAATCTTCGGTAAGTCCGCTCATGCCGGCGTTAATCCGGAGGACGGCATCAGTGCCATTCAAGTGGCTGGCAAGGCTATTGCCCGTATGTCGCTGGGACGCATCGATCACGAAACGACTGCTAATATTGGAAGATTCGAAGGCGGCGGGGCGACGAATATCGTTTGCGATTACGCCAAGCTTGACGCTGAAGCGCGCAGTATCGTGCAGGAGAAGCTGGATAAGCAGATTACAGCCATGCGCGAAGCGGTGGAGAGCACGGTGGCTGATTATGGTGCGAGAGCGGATTTTCAAAGTCAGATCATTTATCCCGCTTATGCTTATGATGATGGCGATCCGGTGGTTGAGCTGGCCAAGGAAGCGATCAGAGGGATTGGGGGAGAACCGCGGACCTTTCATTCCGGGGGAGGCAGCGATGCCAATATTTTCAACGGACTGGGTGTTCCGACTGTGAATCTGGCCATCGGTTATGAGCATATTCATACGACCAAGGAACAGATTAAAGTGGAAGATCTGGTTAAAACAGCTTCTCTCGTCGTTGAGATTATTGCTCAGGCGAATAAACAAGGATAACTTCAGTCATCTGAATAACCGACAAGAAGACCGGACAATAATTTGTCCGGTCTTTATCCAAGTTATGGAATGATGGCAGTATTCAGCGGCTGGCAGGGCGGCGATGCTCCAGATAATCTCCTAACGTGCCGGCGGATTTGATTTTGCTGCCGCGAATGTGAGCAGGGCTTTGCTGCACCATTAATTTCAACTGATGGCGGATTTCCCATGCTTTGCCGACAAGCATTAACTGGCTGGAGAAGGAATATTGTTTCATCACCGTAAACCCCCTTTAATTATTTATAATCATTTGGCGGAAATTTTAACCATTCAGCAGCTATGCTCGATTTGTGCGGCTTCAACTGAAAAGAAAGTTATATGCTTAATCTTATGCGGGAAACAGGATGGATATGACAAGGTTGTCTTACTCGCCTGTTGAATAAACAACAAGGAGTGAAGGAACATGCTGGAACATACGGATGAGTATCGTGAGCCAACGGTATCGACAGAGCCTGTATTTCAAGGGAAAGTGATTTCGCTGCAGGTGGATACCGTGACGCTCCCGGGGGGCGGTACGGCAACAAGGGAAATTATCCGGCATCCGGGAGCTGCCGCCGTACTGGCGCTCATTGACGGCAAAATGCTTGTCGTGGAGCAGTACCGGAAAGCGATGGAAAAATTTCAGATCGAAATCCCTGCCGGCAAGCTGGATGCCGACGAGGATCCCATGGCGGCGGCCGCTCGCGAGCTGGAGGAAGAGACCGGATACAGGGCAGGCAAGCTTCGTCCGCTCAGCGCGTTCTATACTTCCCCGGGTTTTGCCAATGAGAAGCTCTACATGTATGTGGCGGAAGATCTTGTGAAGGGCGACAGCCGCCCGGATGAGGATGAATTTCTGGCTGTGGAGGCAATCACCTTCGAGCAGGCGCAGCAGTATATCCGCGAGGAGCGCATCAGCGATGCGAAGACTATTCTGGCTGTATACGCCTGGCATATATACCGGCTTACGGGGGAGATCCGGCTGTAATGGGGGCAGTGAAGCTTGGGCGGGTATTCGCTGATCTCCATCTGCATATCGGGCGGACGGAAAGCGGCGAGCCGGTCAAAATAAGCGGCAGCCGCGATTTGACCTTCCGCAATATAGCCCATGAAGCTGCCATCCGCAAAGGAATCGGCCTGCTTGGCGTTATCGACTGTCATTCTCCCGGCGTGCAGAAGGATATTATCCGTCTGCTGGACAGCGGGGAGATGGAGGAGGTCCCGGGCGGGGGGATCCGCTACCGGGATACAACGATTTTGCTGGGAGCGGAAATCGAAGTCAGGGATGAGGGATGCGGTCCTGCCCATCATCTTGCCTACCTTCCCACACTTGCGGACATGACACAGTTCACAACATGGATGGCACGCCACATGAAAAATGTAAATCTCAGCTCGCAGCGCCTTTATGTGCCTGCCAGATTACTGCAGGAGGAAGTGAAGAGCAGGGGCGGCTTGTTCATCCCGGCTCATATCTTCACTCCGCATAAGAGCCTGTTCGGCAGCTGCTCCGACCGGCTGGATCAAACGCTGGACCCGGCGCTGATTGATGCCGTGGAGCTGGGGCTAAGCTCAGACAGCCGCATGGCCGGCCTGATTCCCGATCTTGATAAGCTTCCATTCGTAACAAATTCCGATGCTCATTCATTGGGCAAGATCGGACGCGAATATAATGAGCTCCTGCTCGCCGAGCCTTCCTTTGCCGAACTTGCGCTTGCGCTTCGCGGCGATTCGGGCAGAGCCATTACGGCAAATTATGGCCTCAACCCGGTACTGGGCAAATACCACCGGACCTACTGCGTGAACTGCGGCGAGCTGGCGGAAGAGACGAATGCGGCGGGGCGTTGTGTACACTGCGGAAGTCCAAAGCAGGTGCGCGGGGTAATGGACCGCATCGAACAGCTTGCCGCGCAAGCCGGAAGAGAGAAGCCTTTTGTACCGGAGAACAGGCCGCCTTATGTGTATCAGGTTCCATTGGAATTTATCCCCGGGGTTGGGAAGCAGTCGATGAACAAGCTGCTTGCCAGGTTTGGCACGGAGATGCAGATTCTTCATGACGCGCCGATTACAGAAGTCGCGGAGACGGCGGGAGAGGCTGCGGCAGAGGTGATCGCAGCTTCCCGTTCCGGCACGCTTGTTCTTCAGGCCGGAGGCGGAGGGCGATATGGCAGGGTCGCGAAGTCATGAGAGTCCCCCCCCAACTAAATGAACCGCTTCCGGCGCAATCATGGTCATTGAACGCACTCAAGGAAATCAGACGGTATAGCGGAGACGGCTTGGACATACAATGAACCATCCGGCTCTTTTGGAGGGATATGTCATGCGTTCTTCTTCGCTGCAACCGATGATTAAGGACCAGCTGGTCCTCTATGTATTTGTATCTGTTCTGTTTGTTGTGGGCCTTGTATTCGGTGCGCTGCTGGTCAATGCGCTGACGCTTGACCAGCAGCAGGATCTGGCCGGTGATGTGCAGCAATTTGCCCAGCGCATCCAATCGGGGATGCTGGAAGGCAGCACGGAGTCATTCTGGGAACGCGCCATATTCCACGCCAAATGGATTATTCTAATATGGGTGCTTGGACTTACTGTTGTGGGGATGCCCCTTGTTCTGGCACTGGATTTCCTGAAGGGGGTTCTGGTCGGTTTTGCCGTCGGCACACTGGTCAGCCAGCATGAATGGAAGGGGCTGCTCTTCTCTTTGGTTTCGGTCGCTCCCGCCAACCTGATTGTGGTGCCCGCGCTTCTTATCGCAAGTGTTTCTGCCGTATCATTCTCCATTTATATTATCAAGAACAGACTGCTTGGCAGCTACGGCTCCATGAGCCAATCGTTTATTTCACACACCTCGACGGGGGTGCTCATGATCTTCATTGCACTGGGGGCGGCGCTGGTGGAATCATTCATCTCGCCGGTTCTTCTGAAGTGGGCGGTGCCGCTCATATCGGGCCTTGGCAGCGGATTGTAATCATTCTAAAAAAGTTTGACTTTCCTCGCGATGTGCCCCTATAATTATATCAAGTGTTTCCGGTGATAGGCACGAAGCAGTTGCGAGGGGGGAAGCCATGGAATCCCGGATTGATAAGATTAAGCAGCAGCTTCAGTCGCAAGGGTACAAGCTGACCCCGCAGCGCGAAGCGACAGTACGCGTATTATTGGAGAATGAAGAGGATCATCTGAGCGCGGAAGATGTCTTTATGCTTGTTAAGGATAAAGCGCCGGAGATTGGACTCGCTACCGTATACCGGACGCTTGAGCTGTTAAGCGAGCTGCATGTAGTCGAGAAGCTGAATTTTGGAGACGGCGTGGCCAGATATGACCTGCGCACGGATAATAACAAGCATCATCATCACCATCTGATTTGCGTGCAGTGCGGATCGATGGACGAAATATTGGAAGATTGGCTCGGTCCGCTCGAAGAACGGCTGGAGCTGGAATATGGATTTGCGGTCATCGATCATCGTCTTGATTTTCAAGGCATTTGCAGCCGCTGCCGCAGCAAGAACGAACAACAATAAATCCTCATGGTGCGCCGCTCCTTCAGCATTGAAGGCTGCGACGCACATATGGGGGTTTTTTTAATGTTTATGGACTTTTTTGATGCGGGCTGCCGTACTGCCAGCCTTGCGATGCGAATTATTAAAGCCGACGCTGTCTGTCAACCGGCGCCGGGAGAAGCGCAAGTATGGTTGTCTGATTGATTCGGGAACATTCAGCAGCCCGTAACCCTGTGACAGTCTGCTGTACCCCGGCAGATGGCAGGCTGCAGCTTCAAGGCGGCGCTTGACGGCTGATGGAGTCAGACGGGGTTCAAGCGACAGCAGCAGCGCGGCTGTACCGGCTGCGTGGGGACTGGACATGCTGGTGCCGGATAGAATCTTGTAGCCGCCGTCTAGCCAGGTAGATTTGATATCGCTGCCTGGCGCGGTGACAGCAATGCCTTTGCCTCTGCTGCTGTAAGGATCAATCCTGTTGCTTCTTGTTGATGCGGCTACCGCAATGGATTCGCGATATTTGGCGGGCTCATCAATACCTCCGCTCAGCCGGCCGTTATTACCGGCGGAGGCGGCTATTACAATTCCTTTCCTGCTCGCGCGGCGGACCGCCTCCCGCAGAGCCAGGCTCGTTCCACCCTCCAGACCAAGGCTCATATTAATGACAGGGATATTTTTTTCGATGCACCAGTTAATGCCTTCTATAATGTCGGATAAGTAGCCTTCACCGTTGGCATCAAGCGCTTTGACCGCATAAAGGCTGGCTCTTGGCGAGACTCCCGGAATTTGGTCTTTTGTCCCGAGAGCGGCTGCAATACCCGCAACATGGGTCCCGTGACCGTTATCGTCGCGATAGGACCTGCCATTTATCGTGTTTACGCCCCCGGCGATATGCAAATCAGGATGCTTGGCGATGCCTGTATCAATGATGCCAATGCCCACCGTTTTACCCAAGGTCAGCGGCCATACGCGGGGCGCTTTGACACGGCGAATGTTCCAGGTGATCCTTTGGGGGGAGAACCAGACTTCCGTTTGTTTTTTTGCATGCCTCTTCCTGTGGGAACTGGAGGCTGCGGGCAGGCTGTGCGCCTTTATTTTAAAATCCTCCTCCACATACTGGATGTGCGGATGATTGTTCAGCGCCTTCAGCCTATTCTTTTGCTTTGCATTGAGATGGCAGCAGATCGCCTTGCTTTCCTGTATGCTTTTGATGGGATGGATGCCCGCGCTGGAAAGCTCCTTCACCGCTTTTATATACTGCGAGCGTTGTTTAAAACCGATTACAGTGCGTCTGGTTGACGCATCCGCCCGGTCTTTTATAAAGCTTTTAAGCAATCGTTCAAGCTTTTGCAAGGTATGCCCTCCTTTAATAACCCATTGTATGGGGGCAAATGCTTCCGGGCATGGGCAGCTGCCGCCCTGGCTGCACATAATTTGCAGCACGGCAGGAAAACGTATCGTCGAGGACTGTCAACAACGTCCATTCCCTGCATATGAAGAATAATAGCTATGCTTAGGAGGAGTTCGTATGAGAATCGGAGTGCCGAAGGAAATCAAATCAAGCGAGTATCGCGTGGCCCTTACGCCGGCCGGCGCTGCTGTATTGGCTGCTGCCGGACATCAGGTGATGATTGAGCCGGGAGCAGGAGAGGGAAGCGGCTTTCCGGATGAATTATTCGCTGCCGAAGGCGCCCATATCGGCACGGATGCGGCGGATGTGTGGAGCAGCTCCGATATGATCATGAAGGTCAAGGAGCCGCTGACGGAAGAATACCGTTTTTTTCGCCCCGGACTTGTATTATTTACGTATTTGCATCTGGCTGCAGCCGGGCCGCTTGCACAAGCGCTGGTTGATGCCAAGGTTTCGGCCATTGCTTACGAAACCATTCAGCTGCAGAACGGGAGTCTGCCGCTGCTGACGCCTATGAGCGAGGTGGCAGGACGGATGGCCGTACAGGTCGGCTCGCAGTTTCTGGAGGCTTTCTACGGCGGCAGAGGCGTACTCCTGGGGGGCGTGCCGGGTGTCCCTCCGGCGGAGGTCATTATTCTGGGCGGCGGAATCGTCGGCACCAATGCGGCCAGAATTGCGCTGGGGATGGGAGCAAGCGTGTTGATTCTGGAAAAGAGCGCCGAGCGCATGCGTTACCTTGATGAAGTGTTCGGCGGCCGGATTCAGACGCTGATGTCGCATTCCTATAACATTGCCGCTGCGGTCCGAAGGGCGGATCTGCTTATCGGGGCGGTCCTGATCCCGGGTGCGAAGGCTCCGCATCTGGTCTCGGAGGAAATGGTCAAAACGATGAAAAAAGGGTCTGTTATCGTCGATGTTGCGGTTGACCAGGGAGGTACAATTGCCACGATTGACCGGGTTACAACGCATTCCGACCCGATTTATGAGAAGCATGGCGTGCTTCATTATGCCGTAGCCAATATGCCGGGGGCGGTTCCGCGCACCTCAACCTACGCGCTGACGAATGTCACGATTCCTTACGCGCTGGAGCTTGCCAATCAGGGGCTGGAGCAGGCTGCCGTGCTCAATCCATCGCTGGGCAAGGGCGTGAACACGTATAAAGGGCATGTTACCCACCCGCAGGTCGCGGAAGCGGTCGGCATGCCTTATGTTCCATTATAAGCCGACATCATCTTAACTGGCTTGACTGCGCCGGTTGATCTGACATGAAAGGCGTCTCTCTCACATAAGGTGATGAAAGAGGACAACCGCCGGGGCAATTCCGGGGTGCGCTTCTCCACCAAAAAAATGAGGAGACGATAACTATGGTCGTGTCGTTGCGAAGGTGGGTCAGGCGGATTTCTTTTGCTTTGCTGCTCACTATTCTCACCATACTGATGTACGGCGGCTGCCGGTTTGCCGCCGCCTGGATTGTTCCTTCCGATCCTTACCGCATACCGCAGGGTCATGCGCTCAAAGTGTTTCAACCTTATGCTGTGGCTGAAGATACAAGCCTGTCCGAGAGGCTGAGAGTCTTTTACTGGTATGGTGAATAACGCCGCATGAGTGCCTGATTGCGCGTTTTCGACATGAAGTGGGCCCGTTTGGCAGGAAAACAGCGATGCCTGTGGAATATATCAGTTGTAGAGATTGTGAAGTTGAACGATTTACGGGAAAGGAACAACCCATGAAAGCTCATCTGCAGACGTTCATCCGTTTTTTGGAAGCCCAGAGAAGGCTTTCCTCAAATACGCTCACTTCCTATGAACGGGATCTGGTCTGTTTTCTCGATTTTTCGGCACAGCAGGGCCTAACGCAAATCGCTGATATCCAAATGCATCATATTTCCCGTTATTTGCTCCAGCTTCGGCAGCAGGGGAGAGCTACGGCGACCGTGTCACGGCATACGGTTTCCATTCGCTCATTCTTTCATTACCTGACCAGCCAGCGGATGATCAATCATGATCCATCGCTGAATATGGAAACGCCCAAGCAGGAGAAGCGGATTCCGAAGGTGCTGACTGTCGAGGAAGTGGAGTGCCTGCTCGCTGCCCCCGATACCTCGACTCTCGCGGGAGTAAGGGATAAAGCGATGCTGGAGCTGCTGTATGCGACGGGTATCCGGGTATCCGAGCTGATCTCGCTTGATGTCAATCATATCAATTTATCGCTTGGCTTTATTCGCTGCGTGGGAGCGGGTGCCAAGGAGAGGATCATTCCGCTTGGGGGTATCGCGTGCGAGGCGCTCTCCGCTTATCTGGTATCCATTCGGCATACGCTGCTGAAGGAAGGGAGCGCCGAGAACGCTCTTTATCTGAATCAGCTGGGGACGCGCATGACCAGGCAGGGCTTTTGGAAGATGATCAAGAAATACACCATTGAAGCCGGGATCAAAAGCGAAATTACGCCGCATACGCTCCGTCATTCCTTTGCGGCGCATTTGCTGGAGAACGGGGCGGATTTGCGCAGCGTGCAGGAAATGCTGGGACATGCCGATATTTCCACCACACAGGTCTACATGCAGGTAACGAAGGCGCGCATCAAGGACGTTTATAATCAGGCCCATCCCAGGGCAAAAGTAAAGTAAGACGGCTTAAGGGCCATCACATCATGGATTGGAATAGGAGTGGTAGAACGATGAGATTTGATCGAATTGCGCTGATTGTACTTGACAGCGTCGGAATAGGTGAGCTTCCCGATGCCGCTTCGTTCGGAGATGAAGGCGCACACACGATCGGTCATATCCTGGAGCGAGTGCCCAACCTTGAGTTACCCCATTTACGCCGTTTTGGACTGGACCGGATCACTCCGCTTGGCAGTTGGACCCCCGAAGGCGAAGTAGTCGCTTCATATGGTAAAATGGCTGAGGTATCGGTCGGCAAGGATACGATGACAGGTCACTGGGAGCTGGCAGGCCTCAAGCTGACGACGCCATTCCGCACGTTTCCGGGCGGTTTTCCGCCTGATCTGCTTATGGCTTTCGAGGCCCGGACAGGCCGCGGCGTGCTCGGCAACAAGCCGGCCAGCGGCACGGACATTATTGAGGAGCTGGGCGAGGAACAGATCCGGACAGGCAAATGGATCGTGTATACGTCAGCAGACAGCGTCTTCCAGATCGCAGCCCATGAATCAGTTATTCCACTGGACGAGCTGTACGAGGGATGCCGGATTGCCAGGGAGCTGACGCTGGACGACCGTTATTCCATTGGCCGCGTCATTGCAAGACCATACATAGGGGAGCCGGGAGCCTTCAAGCGTACGCCGAATCGCCATGATTACGCCGTGAAGCCTCCTGAGCCGACACTTTTGAATGCTCTTCAGGACAAGAATTATGATGTTATCGCAGTCGGAAAAATCAATGATATTTTCGACGGGGAGGGCGTTACCGAATCCCTCCCGACTAAGAGCAATGCGGACGGGATTCAAAAAACCCGCGAAATGCTGGAGCGGCCGTTTAAAGGGCTGCTTTTCACCAATCTGGTGGATTTTGATTCCTTGTACGGCCATAGACGCGATCCCAAGGGCTATGCCGAGGCGCTTGAAGAATTTGACCGTGCGCTGCCGTCTCTAATGGAACCGCTGGGCGATCGGGATTTGTTGATCATTACGGCTGATCACGGCAATGATCCGACGCATGCGGGGACCGACCATACGAGGGAATATGTCCCGCTGCTGGTGTACAGTCCTGCGCTTCAGTCTCCAGGGCCGCTCGGAGTCCGGTCGACGCTTGCGGATGTAGCCGCGACCATCGCGGATAATTTCGGAGTCAAGCCGCCGCAAAGCGGAGCATCCTTTATAAAAGGATTACGTTAAACCATATTATGTGGCAGGGGTGAACAGGAATGACAATATTAAATGCGGTTCATATTGCCGAAGCGGCAGACTATATTACAAGCAGGACACAGCTTAAACCGCAAGTGGGACTTATTCTTGGATCGGGTTTAGGCATCCTTGGCGATAATCTGGAAAATGAGGTTACGATCCCCTATGAGGACATTCCCCACTTTCCAATATCCACGGTTGAAGGCCATGCCGGAGAGCTCCTGATCGGAACGATATCCGGACGGGCTGTTGTACTTATGCGCGGCCGGTTCCACATGTACGAGGGCTATGGACCGGAGCTTACTTCCTTCCCGGTGCGTGTGATGAAGTCCATCGGAGTAAGCATTCTGGTGGTCACGAATGCGGCGGGAGGCATCAATACAGGCTATGAGCCGGGCGATTTGATGCTGATCAGCGATCATATTAATTTGACAGGCCGCAATCCGCTCATTGGTCCGAATGAGGATGAGCTAGGCGTGCGCTTCCCCGATATGTCGGAGGCGTACAGCCGCCGGCTGCGCGCGCTTGCCGTCCAGACGGCCCGGCAGCAGGGCTTCTCCCTGCGCGAGGGCGTGTATATTGGCGTATTGGGCCCATCCTATGAAACACCTGCTGAAATTCGCATGATGCGGATTATGGGGGCGGATGCTGTCGGAATGTCGACGGTGGCTGAAGTTGTCGCAGCCCGTCATTCCGGCATCGAAGTGCTGGGAATATCCTGCATAAGCAATATGGCATCGGGTATTTTGGATCAACCTTTGTCCCATCAAGAGGTGATGGAAACAACCGAAAAAGTAAAAACACGGTTCCTAGGTCTTGTAGAGGGGCTAATTCCGCTCATTTAGTTGCGTTTTTTGTAACAAAATTGTAATAATGACCTCGACTGATTGTGACATTCTTTGTTCAGCAACCGTCGTATAATGTCCATGATAAAGCGAAAAAGTGAGGATTTTCATGGACAACCATACGAATCACCGATTGGAACGTTTACGGGGACAACTGGTGGCGACAGCTATGCGGCAGCAGACCTTTCTGCATGGCGACGTGCTGCTCCTCAGCCAGACGCTTGATTTGCTTATTTTGAAAGCACAAGCGGAAAAAAGCAAACCGCTTGAAGAATCCAAGCCGGTTTAATTTCTCTTGATCCCGAATCACACAGGCACCCCTCATAAAGGAGGATGAAGAGATGCGGACCGTTGATCTCATTCGTAAAAAAAGAGGGGGCGGCTCCCTGACTGCCGGGGAGCTGTCATTTCTTATTGAAGGTTATTGCCAAGGCGACATTCCGGACTACCAGATGTCGGCCTGGGCAATGGCCGTTTTTTTTCGCGGCATGACTGCAGAAGAGACCGCTGAACTGACGCTTGCTATGGCAAGATCGGGCGATCAGGTCGATCTCTCTTCCATTCGCGGCATCAAGGCGGACAAGCACAGCACTGGAGGCGTCGGCGATAAGACGACACTGATTGTCGCCCCTCTGGTAGCCGCATGCGGGGTACCAGTCGCAAAGATGTCCGGCAGAGGTTTGGGCCATACGGGCGGTACGATCGACAAGCTGGAATCGATGGCCGGTTTTCGCACGGAGCTCTCCAGAGAGCAGTTCTTCGCTCAGGTGAACGATATCGGTATAGCCGTTATCGGCCAGAGCGGTAATATTACGCCGGCAGACAAGAAGCTGTACGCCCTGCGGGATGTGACGGCTACTGTTGAATCGATTCCGCTTATCGCAAGCTCGGTTATGAGCAAGAAGATTGCCGCCGGGGCGGATGCCATTGTTCTGGATGTGAAAACAGGCAGCGGCGCCTTCATGAAATCACTGGACGAGTCGGAAGCGCTGGCGGCTGCAATGGTGGAGATCGGCTCGCAGGTCGGCCGACAGACGGCAGCCCTGATCAGCGATATGGATCAGCCGCTCGGCTATGCCATCGGCAACGCGCTTGAAGTGGAGGAGGCCATTGCGGTCCTGCAGGGACAGGGTCCCCGGGACCTGCTTGAACTATGCCTTGCGCTGAGCGCCCATATGGTTGTTCTGGGCGGGCAGGCGGATAATCTGGAAGCGGCGGAAAAGCTTCTGCGCGAAAAGCTGGAATCCGGGGCGGCGCTTGAGAAGTTCCGGGCTTTTGTCGCTGCGCAGGGCGGTGATCCTGCTGTGGCGGATAATCCAGGCCTGCTGCCGAAGGCGCCCGAGATTATCAATGTGACAGCGCAGCAGGATGGCTTCGTGCAGCAGATTGATGCCGAGCAGCTTGGACTTGCTGCAATGCTCCTTGGCGCCGGCCGTGCAGCCAAAGAAGATGAAATCGACCATGCGGTTGGTTTGATGCTGAAGCTTAAGGTTGGCGACAGCGTGAAGACCGGCGACATCATTGCACAGCTCCATGCGCGGGATCGCAGCCCGTCTGTCAGCGAGGTGGGACAGCGCGTGCTTGCTGCATACACAATTGGCGGACAAGATCAGCCTGCCCGCAAGCCCTTGCTGCTGTCGGTCGTCACTTCGGACGGCATCAAACGGTTCGAGGCTTAAGCGATTTCCAATATGAGAGCCAAGGTGAACAGGCTGTCAGACCTGATTCAGCTTGCGGTACACAGATGGACGCACCTGCTGGTGCTTCTCGAATACGCGGCTAAAATAATAGCCGTTGTCATACCCGCAGCGCTGTGCGATCTCATCCATCGTCAGCGCTGTTTCTTTGAGCAGAAGAACGGCATGGGTGAGCCTGATATCGGTTATAAATTGAGATGGCGTCACGCCGAAGGAAGCGCGGAAACGCCGCGTCAGCTGAACCGGCGACATACCGAAGGCTGAGGCCAGTTCACCCAGCTGCAGCGCTTCGAGCGCCTGCTCCTGAAGTGCCTTCCGCACTGCAAGCATAAGAGTGTCTCCTGTGGGCTTCGGCAGCCTTGCCGTCCTTTCACGCTCCATTACCGCCATGTTCAGCATATCTTCCACCATGTATGCCTTCCAGCACTGTGACCCCTCGTCCATGAATTCAGAGAGCTGCCGCAAGTGGGCAAAGCTGGTCGACAGCCGCAGCTTATCCGCGATTCTGACACGAACCTCCTCGAGCGGATAATCCACATTTTCTTCGCCCGCAAGCCATTCAAATTGAACGTAATGAAAAGTTACCGGTTTCAGGGCGCGGCGGTGAAACCAGACCTGCGGCGGGCAGAGGATCAGATCATTTTCTGCGGCAATGCCTTTTTGTTCCCCGATGCTGTATTCAAACTCACCCTTCTCCATGGCAAACAGAGTCCAATAGGGATAGCGGTCTTTGCTCAGTGCAAAGGCTTGTTTGTTGTTCCAGTAAAGATGGGCGAACAGCTTGATTCCACAGGAGCGAATCATGGAAATCACCTCTTTAAAATATGAAATAAAGTATATCCCATATTGTAACATGGTGCATTCATAGTGATAAGTGGTTCATATACAATGAAATAAAGTTAAAATCACTTACTCATAAGGCGGTGCAAAATGAGAAACGAAACGATCAACGCGGATATAACGGTAATAGGAGGCGGCTTGGCGGGTATATGTGCTGCCATTGCTGCTGCCAGACTGGGACAGAAGGTATCGCTGGTCCACAACCGCTCTGTTCTCGGGGGCAACTCCAGCAGTGAGGTCAGAGTGTGGGTATGCGGCGCAACGGCCCATGGAACCAACCGGTACGCCCGGGAGACGGGCATTATGGGTGAGCTGTTCGTCGAGAACCAGTACCGCAACAAAGAGGGAAATCCATATATCTGGGATCTCGTATTGTTGGAGGCGGTTCGTGCCGAGGCCAATATCAGCCTGTTCATGAACACCGATGTGCATGAAGCGGAAGCCGATGGAGACGGGGAAACCCGCAGCATCAAATCTGTCACAGGCTGGATGATGGGCTCCGAGCGCCGCATCCGGTTCGAAAGCCCGATGTTTCTTGACTGCACTGGAGATGGTCTCGTCGGCTTTCTGGCCGGAGCCAGGCACCGCATCGGCAGGGAAGCCAGATCGGAATACAATGAGGCTTGGGCACCTGAAGTTGCCGATGATATTACTCTGGGAAGCACCTTGCTGTTCTACACGAAGGATACCGGACAGCCGGTGAAATATATCGCGCCCAGCTTCGCCAAAGATATCACTGCCACCAACATTCCGATCAAGCGGGTTATTCGCAGCGGCGACAACGGATGCGCCTACTGGTGGATTGAATGGGGCGGAGAGCATGATATTGTAAATGAGAATGAACGGATCCGCGATGAGCTGTGGTCAGTCATCTACGGGATTTGGGATTATATCAAAAATTCAGGGCAGTTCGATTCCGGGACGATGACGCTTGAATGGGTTGGAAGCGTTCCCGGGAAACGGGAGTACCGCCGCTTCCTCGGCGACTATGTGCTGCATCAGAATGACATTTTGGCCCAAACGCCGTTCGAGGACAGAGTCGCTTTCGGGGGATGGTCCATCGATTTGCACCCGCCGCAGGGTGTCTATTCCCAGCAAAGCGGGTCGAAGCATCTGTACGCTGACGGCATTTATCACATTCCGTTCCGCAGCTTGTACTCTGTCAACGTCAACAATCTGATGTTCGCGGGACGCGATATCAGCGCTTCGCATGTGGCTTTCGGGACAACAAGGGTTATGGCCACCTGCGCGGTAATCGGCGAAGCTGCAGGCACAGGAGCCGCTTTATGCGTCCAGAAGGGGATTGCCCCGAGGGAGCTTCACGGCAGCCATCTGGAATTTCTCCAGCAGACTATGCTCAGGCAGGATGCCTCCATTATCGGGGTACCGAACAGGGATCCTCTGGATCTGGCGCGGACAGCCACTCTGTCAGCTTCGAGCAGCCTGAAGAGGCTCGCCGTGGAATCGGCTGATGGTTCAACACCTCTGAGAGCCGACATGGGTGTGCTGGTTCCGGTGGATCCTGAACTGAACGGGATGGATGTTTTGATCACGGCCGCAGCTAATACGATGCTGACAGTCGAGATATGGCATACCGGTCGGGGAGAAAACTACGTACCGCATACGCAGCTTGGTAGATATGAGGTTGCCGTTGCGCCAGGAGAAACGCAATGGGTGCATATTCCGGCGAAGTGGCGTCCGGAGTCCCCTGCCAACGCCTTTGTCATCATCAAGGCGAATGAAGCGATTTCCCTGCACACCTCTGCGCAGCCACAGACGGGCATCCTTGTATTTGAGAAAGGGCGGAAGCCAATTGTTTCTTCCGATCTGGAAGAGGTCCAGCCGGATCAGCCCGTCGTGCAGTGGAGCATGAGGGGCAAGGTTCGCAAACCGTTTTGCATTCGTCTGACCGAGCCTACGGAAGCCTATTCACCGGATAAAGTTGCAGGCGGCTTCGGGCGGCCTTACGGGGGGCCGCAGCTGTGGTCTTCCGGGCCGCTGGCAGGAGGCGAGGAGGAATGGGTTGAGCTTCGCTGGGATGTACCGCAGCAAATCAGCGAGATCCAGCTTACCTTCAATGACGATGTGAATGAGGATTTGATCAATTTGCATCATCATTTTACGCCGTTCGAAGTGATACCGGAGCTTGTGAAAAGCTACCGTCTTGAGGCATTGGTCTCGGGAGAGTGGATGGTGGTGGCTGAGGTTCACGATAACCGTCGGCGAAAAAGAATCCACCGCCTGCCCGAAGCCGTTACAGCGGGGAGTCTTCGCCTTGCTGCTTCTGAAACCAATGGCTGTCCCCGGGTCGAAGTTTCGGAAATCCGGGTTTACGGCAAGTAGGCGCGCCCGGCATATGGCCGGAAATGAACAAGCAAGGCGAACCGGCAGTGCTGGGATTGGAAGAGGGTTTCGCGTGCACTGGCTTTCTTCTCACCGGACTGTAGAGGTCCGGGCTATCGGGATATTCGTATCCATTACAGGGACATGCGAAACGCATGTCTCTTTCTGTTTGATTCTTCTTATTCATTTTGGAATATTTTAGCTGCGATCGGTCCACACTAAGGATGAGATAGTAGACGAAAAGCGGCCCTGCTCCGCGCAGGCATCATCCTAGGAGGGACCACAATAATGAATCGAAAATGGAAGAAATTACTAGTTGGATGTATAACGGCTGTGATGGTGTTAACTGTACCTGCAGCTGCGTTTGCGCGCGAGGAAGCGCCTGCAAAAACGGCGCCTGCCGCTCAGGGAAACCTGGCGGAGTCCGCCAAATCGGCCATTCTGATGGATGCCGACAGCGGAACGATTATTTACGAGAAGAATAGTCATGCCCCACTGCCGCCGGCAAGCATCACGAAGGTGATGACGATGCTGCTTATTATGGAAGCTCTGGACGAAGGGAAAATCAAACTCACGGATAAGGTATCCACCAGCGAATATGCAGCATCCATGGGAGGCTCGCAGATCTTTCTGGAGCCTGGCGAGGAAATGAGCGTTGACGAAATGATCAAGGGCATTGCGCTTGCGTCGGGCAATGACGCCTCGGTGGCCATGGCCGAGAAGCTTGCGGGGACTGAAGCGGAGTTCGTCAACCAGATGAACAAACGCGCGGCCGAGCTTGGAATGAAGAATACGCATTTCGAAAACTGCAACGGACTACCGGTAGCGAACCATTACTCGTCTGCGCATGATATCGCAGTAATGTCCAGGGAGCTGCTAAAGCATAGCGAAATTACAAAATATACGGGACTCTATCAGGACTACCTGCGCAAATCGAGCGAGAAACCGTTCTGGCTTGTCAACACGAACAAGCTTGTCCGTTTCTACAGTGGAGCCGACGGTTTGAAGACGGGCTTTACGACGGAAGCCAAATTCTGTCTGACCGCAACGGCCCGCCGCGATAATTTGCGAGTTATCGCCGTTGTCATGGGAGAGCCGAATACAAAGACACGCAACGCGGAAGTATCCCAAATGTTTGACTACTCGTTCGCTCAATATATGAACCATTCAATCTTCAAGGAAGGCGATAAGATGGGCACCATTCAGGTGGAGAAGGGCAATATTCCGCAGCTGGAACTCAAAGCGAAACACTCTTACAGCGTACTGTTGAAGAAAGGGAGCCCGGTGAAGGACATCCGCTATGAGCTTCGGATGGAGCCGCTCAAAGCGCCTGTAACCATCAATGATCCGATCGGCAAGCTGATCGTCTATCAGGGCGATCAGGTACTCAACGAATTCCAGGTGGATTCGCCAGCTACGGTTGAGCGCGCCGGATGGTGGAAACTGTTCAAACGGGCCGGCGCCAACCTGTTTTCTTAAAGCTTTCGGCGTAAGCAGAGCTGCTTCGGAGGGATAGGCTTAGGCTTTCGGCAAGCCGAAAGCGGCCTATCCAACATGCGGCGAATTCTGCCAACCAAGCGCTTTTTGTCAGCTCATAGCGTCTAGCTTCTAGTTTTGTCGTGAGGCAGGAATCGGAAGCGGTGATAGAGAATTCCTTGTTCAACATCATGCGGGTACTTGCGAAAGCAGGCGGTACGCAGCATAGCTACTATGCTGAAGGCCGCTGTATGCCGGGCTTCGCGGATTGCTTGACGTATCGTTCAGGCATTTTCTCGTAAAATCTGGACAGGCTCTTTCGATGTCTTTTGATTCTGGGAGAGATCTTCCGGGTGCAGAAACGCAAAAACTTTTGGGAGTGAACAAGGCTATGAGTCTGCAGGTGGAATTGGAGCATTATCGCAATGTGCTCATCGTAAGGCTGCGTGGCGAGCTTGACCACCACACGGCCGATGTCGTTCGTTTCAAGATGGAGGAAGCGATTCTGCGGGGCAATACCGATCATATCATTCTTAGCTTGAAGGATCTTCTGTTTATGGACAGCTCCGGCCTTGGCGTCATCCTCGGCCGATACAAACAGCTCAAGGCCAAGGGCGGCAAAATGGTTGTCTGCGATGTCAACCAGGGCGTCTACCGGTTGTTCGAGCTGTCGGGTCTGTTCAAAATTTTATCGATTCACGAGAATGAGCGTTTAGCGCTCACAAGTCTGGAGGTCGTCTCATGAATGGAACGAATGAGATGAAGCTGACATTTTCCGCCCGTTCGGAAAATGAGTCGTTTGCCCGTGTTGCGGTTGCTGCGTTTATATCCCAGCTTGATCCGACCATGGAAGAATTGAGCGATTTGAAAACAGTCGTTTCTGAAGCGGTCACCAATGCCATTATTCATGGTTACGACAGCGATGCAAGCGGCATGGTTACGATTGAGGCGGTCATTACAGGCGATACCGTAAAAATTGTCATTAAGGACGACGGCAATGGAATTGAAGATCTGGATTTGGCCAGACAGCCTCTTTACACCTCCAAGCCGGAGCTTGAGCGTTCCGGAATGGGTTTTACGATTATGGAGAATTTCATGGATGGCTTTGACGTTTCGAGCGAACCGGGTAAAGGCACATCTATTGCGATGACAAAGCGCATCGAATCGAAAAAAGCGCTTTTTAATTAGGCGCATAGGGGTTGAACCGCATGGATGTTAATCTGAAACAAACGGCGCAGCCATTTTTGGACGATTCTGAAGTCAAGCGGTTGATTGCGCTTAGTCAAACCGGGGATACGCTTGCTCGCGATACGCTTGTGCACAGCAACATCCGGCTCGTCTGGTCGGTTGTTCAACGGTTCATGGGTCGCGGCTACGAGCCGGAGGATTTATTTCAAATCGGCTGCATCGGTCTGTTGAAATCGGTGGACAAGTTCGATTTGTCCTACGATGTCAAATTTTCCACCTATGCCGTGCCGATGATCATCGGTGAAATCCAGCGCTTCCTGCGGGACGATGGGACGCTCAAGGTCAGCCGTTCGCTGAAGGAAACGGCAAACAAGGTGCGCAAGACGAAGGATGAGCTGTCCAAGGTGCTTGGAAGGCTGCCGACCATCAAAGAGGTTGCAGAATCACTTGGCATTACGCCGGAGGATGTCGTGTTCGCCCAGGAAGCGAATAAGCCGCCTACCTCGATCCACGAAACGGTATTCGAGAACGATGGCGACCCCATTACCTTAATGGATCAGATCGCCGATGATTCCCAGGACCGCTGGTTTGATAAGCTGGCTCTCTCCGAGGCGATCAGCGGGTTGTCGGAGCGGGAGAGAATTATTGTTTTTCTAAGATATTACCGCGATCAGACGCAGTCAGAGGTTGCGGCAAGGCTTGGGATCTCGCAGGTGCAGGTATCCAGGCTGGAGAAAAAGATTTTACAGCTGATCCGCGATCAGATTGCATTGTAGAGGAATAGGTGCTGCAGCATAAAACCGGTTGCCCTTATAGGGGGTAAGCGGTTTTTTTGCTTGACCTTATAGATTGTATAAGCTTCACGCCTATAAATTTCAATAAGGTGTTGGAAGAAATCAACTTTTCCGCCAAAGGACGACAAAGCCGTTTTTTCTTGAACATTTCAAATTTCAGTAAAGGCAGAAAGCGGGTTACAAGTATTACCACTACCCGTCTGCATCGGGAGAACCCCAGTATTGGTCGTGCAGAGACAGACGAAGCAGGCTGCGTACGGAATAATGGCAGAAATTGTTCGCGCAGGGGTGACTATCCAAGGCAGCCTTTAATCATACTAAAGGGAATAACCCCAGTTGGGCACGGGTGATTGGAGGGAGCGGACATGGGATCAGCAGCTAATTCGACTCTTTATTTGCGTCTGCGCAAGCGAATCCTGATCAAGCCTGGCGGAAGCGTCACGCTTGGGCAGGCGGCCCGTATCTTCAGCGCCGACTCTGCGATGGAGTCCAGGCTCCAGACTCTCCTGCTTCATCAGCATAAGAGCAAGGACGGGAACCGTGTAGTTATCGACCTGCTCCAGATCATTCAAGCCATTCGCGAGGCCGAAGCTGAAGTGGATATCGAACCCTTCGGAGATCCGCAGGTGCTGGTCGTCGTTTTGGATAATCCTCCCAAACCGAAGATGCTTGTGCTGGCGGCAGCGTGGCTGTTGTTGTTTTTCGGATCCGGGCTCGCCATCATGAATTTCCATACGGATGTCAGCATGAAGGAGGTTCATATCCGGATTACGGAGCTTGTGACCGGCCGCAAGAATGATCACCCCCTGTGGTTTCAAATTCCTTATTCCATCGGTATTGGGGCGGGAATGATCGTTTTTTTTAACCGTCTGTTCCGTAAAAGGTTTAACGAGGAACCTAATCCGCTGGAAGTCGAGCTTTATATATACGAGGAAAATGTGAATGACTGCGTCATCGCCGAGGAAATGTATAAAAAGAACGAAAACATCCCGATGAAAGCGAAGATCCGAAATGATTAGCTGGGCCGCTAACGGATTTGCCGCAATATTGGGCCTTGCCGGGGGCCTTGCTGTCGGAAGCGGGTTTGTAGCTCTGATCATTGTGCTTGATATTATTCCGAGGCTGGCCCAGCTTGCTTTTGCCTACCGCAAATCAATCTGGTTTGAAAGCTCCGTTATACTGGGGGCGGTGTACTGGTCCCTGGCGGATTTTATGGACTGGCGTCTGTCGCTGCCGCGCCATCTTACTTTGGCGTTCATGGGGCTGTTCGACGGTATCTTCGTAGGCATGCTGGCGGCAGCTCTCACCGAGGTCATGAATGTTCTGCCCATTCTGGCGAAAAGGCTGAATTTAAGCAGCTTTACAGTATGGCTGGTGACGGCGATGGTGCTTGGCAAGATCGTAGGCTCATTATTCGACTGGCTCTATTTTCAATGGCCGGAATGAATTCTTGCAAATCTTCTTACTGGTCCGCCAGGACTGACTATATATTTTCTAAATGGAGGCAGGGAGTATGAGATTGGATGAGCATAAAGAATTTAAACCTTCTCCCATGATTATCCCTAAGCCTGTCGAAGGGCAATGGAAGGAAGGGAATTATGGCATTAAGCCTCGGCCAATAGGCGAAGAAGTGGATATTGAGCCTTTGCTGGAGGAACTTGAGATCCTTGCAGATGCCCTGGTGGATTCGCAATCAGAAGAACCTGCGGATGGCAGGGAAGACTCCGGTGAAAGGATGGAAGCGCAGGAGGGGGTACTTCAGGCAGATTCTGCAGGAAGTGAGGAGGGGGAAGGCGAGGACGAACCCGGATATATAGAGAAGCAGTTTCAATCAGAAACAACCGGCGAAGGAAAGCAGGAGCTCGGGATGGAAGCGGCAGAAGACGAGGGAATGCGGTCAATCTCTAGTGACGGAGAGGAGCAGAACCCGGCTGTAGGAGCAGAATCAACTGACGGTGAGGAGCAGGGGCTTAAGCTTAAGCGGGAATTCGCAAGTAGGGACTCCGTGCCGGAGTCTGACAGCCGGAATGCTGATAAGAGTCAGGCCGGATCGGCAATTGGGGAAGAGCAGGAATTCGAAATCGATCCTGTTATCGGGAGGTGGAAAGAGCAAAGGCAGGAGAAGCAAAAACGCGAACCGCATCCGATACCGGTGGTGCTTGAGTTATTTATCAAGAAACTGGAGGATGAGATCGGCTATAAAAAAAGCTTCGATGTGGTCGTCAGGGAAATGACATTCGGCGAGAAGCGGACCGCATTGTTTTTCCTTAATGGTTTTGCCAAGGATACGGTGCTTACAGAGGTGCTGAAACGCTTGACGTATCTGCAGCCTGAAGATTTATCCACGGGCGTGATTCACTCCTTCCTTGAATTATACGTCCCGGCTGTCCAGGTCGCCCGTGAAAGTGACTGGGATAATATGATGACAGCCGTGATGTCCGGCGCAACGGCTCTCTATATAGATGGAGAAAGCACGCTCCTCATGATCGATGCCAAGAGCTTCCCCTCACGGCAGCCGGAAGAGCCGTCGCTTGAACGCGTCGTGCGCGGCAGCCGAGACGGGTTTGTGGAAACGATGCTTGTGAATGTAACGCTCGTGCGCAGACGGCTGCGGGACAAGCATCTGCGCTATGAAATCATGAGGCTCGGAGACCGCACCCAGACGGATATCTGTTTGGCTTATATCGACGATATCGCCGACATGGAACTGGTGGAATCGATTCGGGATAAAATATCGCAGGTCAAGCTGGACGGTCTGCCGTTTGCTGACAAGCAGCTTGAGGAAGCAACCGTGAAGCGGGGATGGAACCCTTTTCCACTCGTAAGGTATTCAGAGCGTCCCGATGTGGTGGCTGTGCATCTGATGGAGGGCCATGTCGCCGTCTTCGTGGATACGACACCGAGCGTCATGATGCTGCCGACAACCTTCTTTGATCTGATTCAGCATGCCGAGGAGAACCGCCAGACGCCATTCATTGGCACGTACTTGCGCTGGGTGCGTTATATAGGCATACTGGCATCGCTTTTCTTGCTGCCGATCTGGTTTTTGTTCACGCTCCAGCCGGAGCTGAAGCCGCCCTTCCTTGAATTTGTTGGTGTTCAGAAGGCAGGCAGGCTGCCGCTTGTAGCTCAATTTCTATTGGCAGAGCTGGGCGTTGATATGCTGCGGCTGGCTTCTGTACATACACCCACGCCGCTTGCGACAGCCATGTCGTTGATAGCCGCTATACTGATCGGCGACATCGCGGTGCAGACCGGGCTGTTCGTCAATGAGGTCATTCTGTACATGGCTGTTGCTGCGATCGGAATGTTTGCGACACCAAGCTATGAGCTTGGTCTGGCCAACCGGATCGTCCGTCTGATTCTCATTGTTGCGGTGGCTGCATTCAAGGTGCCGGGCTTCATGATCGGGACGACCTTTCTGCTTATCTATCTGGTCGTGAGCCGATCATTCAACCGTCCCTATATGTGGCCGTTCATTCCGTTTGATATGCAGGGACTATGGAGTGTCATCATCCGCATACCTGTCCTGCACAACCGCACCCGTCCGAATATGCTTAAGCCGCAGCAGCGCAAACGGATGCCCGAGAGCAACAAGAAGTGATTCCATTTTGCAAAGAATACAAATCTAATGCGTATTTATCCATTTCGGTCAGCGGGGGAATCGGGTATACTCGTGTTAAATGGTGCAAACCAGCCAATTTCGAATAATTGGAGAACACGGAGGGAAATACATGTACTTACACGGAACTAGTAAAATCAACCCGCAGGGACATTTGGAGATTGGCGGCTGCGATACCGCGGATCTCGCGAAGCAGTTCGGAACACCGTTATATATCGTCGATGAGGCGCTTGTTCGCCAGCGTGCCCGCGAATATGTCGAGTCCTTCCGGGCATCGGGCCTGAAATTTCAGGTAGCCTACGCCAGTAAAGCATTCAGCGTAATGGCCATGTGCGCGATTGCGGAGCAGGAGGATCTTTCCCTTGATGTCGTATCGGACGGCGAGCTGTACACCGCTATCAAAGCGGGATTCCCGGCTGGACGCATTCATTTTCACGGCAACAACAAGACTCCGGAGGAAATCAACATGGCGCTTGACGCCAATATCGGCTGTTTTGTTGTGGACAATTTCATCGAGCTTGCTCTGCTGAACGCATTGGCTGGCGACAAAGGCAAAAAAGTCAATGTGCTTCTGCGCATCACGCCGGGTGTTGAGGCCCATACGCATGATTACATCTCAACAGGTCAAACCGATTCCAAATTCGGCTTCGATCTGGGCAATGGCTCCGCCTATCGCGCTATTGAAGAAACGGCTTCGCTGGCTAATCTTGAGCTGCTGGGCGTACATTCCCATATCGGCTCGCAAATTTTTGAAGTCGAAGGCTTCCAGATGGCGGTCGACAAAGTAGCAGGCTTTGCCGTGAAAGTACGCGATGAGTTGAAAATCACATTCCGCGTCATCAACCTTGGCGGGGGCATTGGCATCCGCTATACGGAGGACGACACACCGCTCCCGATTTCTCAATATGTGAAGGCTATTACGGATTCCATCAAATCCAACTTTTCGGCAGCCAGCTATCCGCTTCCGGAGATCTGGGTCGAGCCAGGCAGAAGCATGGTAGGCGATGCGGGAACGACCTTGTACACGATCGGGACAAGCAAAGAAATCCCGGGTGTCCGCAAATATATTGCTGTTGACGGCGGGATGACCGACAATCCCCGTCCTGCCCTTTATGAGTCCAAATACGAAGCAATGCTCGCCAACCGCGCCAACGACCCGGTTGTAGAAACCGTAACCGTTGCCGGCAAATGCTGCGAGAGCGGCGACAAGCTTATTCTGGATCTGGAGCTGCCAAAAGCGGAAATCGGCGACCTGCTCGCTGTCTCCTGTACAGGAGCCTACAACTACGCGATGGCGAGCAACTACAACCGGATTCGCCGTCCGGCAGTCGTATTTGTTAAAGACGGCCAGGCAGATGTTGTGGTCAAACGCGAGTCAATGGACGATATTATCGGCAACGACGTCATCCCGGCCCGCATGCTGCAGCAATCCGCTGCCAAATAAAGCGCTGAATTATCCCGTTGTTACCTATGTCCCCCACAGCTGATTGATTTTCTGTGGGGGACATGCTTTGTATACCCATACGTTCATGCTATAATATCAAAAGTCAGATGAGAAACAGTTTTCTGCTTTGTAATACCAAACGTTTGGCCCAGCCGAACGATCCCTTGATCTTGTCCTCAAGTATTGGTATCTTGATCTTTAGGGTGCAGTATCTTGATCCTTAATCTTTGATGTCTTGATCTTTAAGGGTTGATGTCGTTGACCTTTCTTTAAGGGATTGTTGTTTCAAACAAGCCCATAACGCTTGGCGCACCCGAACGGATCTCTAAAGGTCAGCTTCCGGACGGAAGGCAGGACGCGGCAAGCAGCAGACGGTTGCGGGAAAGCGGCGAAAGCAGCAGGCACCACGGGCAAAAAGTGGCTTAAACGCGGAAAAACTCAAGTGTGTCCGCGAAAGCGGACGTAACGATCCTACCGCTCAAGTTTCATCGAAGACGGCCCCGCAGCAGTCACGCCCCGTCTGGGGTCCAGGGGCGGAGCGCCCTGGGGTCCCCCTTAGCGAAGGGGGATTTAGGGGGATGTTAATTTTATTCCAGAAAGGATATGATCAAATTGGCAAAACAAGCAAAAATCACCATGGAAAACGGCGCAGAGGTAAAAATCGACCTGTTCGAAAAGGATGCGCCCAATACGGTAGCAAACTTTGAGAAGCTGGCAAATGACGGCTTTTATAACGGTCTTGTATTCCATCGTGTCATTCCTGGCTTTGTCGCACAAGGCGGATGTCCGAACGGTATCGGCAACGGCGGTCCAGGCTACCAGATCGATTGTGAGATCAACCCGAACAAGCATGAGCGCGGAGCGCTTGCCATGGCCCATGCAGGCCGCAACACAGGGGGAAGCCAGTTCTACATCGTGTTTCAGCCGCAGCCTCATCTGGACGGAGAGCATACGGTTTTCGGCAAAGTAACCGAGGGCATGGAGCATGTGGATGGCTTTAAAGGCCGCGACAAAATGCAAAAAGTGGAAGTCGTTGAAGTTTAAAATTATTATATATCAGTAAAATAAACAACCCGTACAGGCGTTCATGCCTGCACGGGTTGTTTGTTTCGCAGGGCGAGGACTCGTTTAATAACCTTTAACGCAGCTAATATTACCGTTTTCGCCGACCGTCACGGCCGGAATGCTGCGAATCGAGAGGAGGGGTCCATATGTTGCCTCAAACCTATTATGTGTCCATCACTTCAGGAACGATTGAAACGGAATTGACCGGAACAGACCAATTAACCGTTCAGGCGAGCGAGGACGAGCTTGCTCAGCTTCAGCACAAGCTGGACAAGGAAAAATATACGGACGATATCACATCGCTGCGGGCAATCATTCCGTTTAAATCTGCGGATCATGATAAATCGGAAGAGCAGTTCAGCGAAGATATTAGAGATTTGTACGCATATATTTATCAAATCGGCACGCTGGAGACGAAAAAGCATATTGAATCCATGAAGATACTGCCTAAATTGACCAATCAGGACTACACCATGCCGGGCTACAAGAAATAAAAAAAGGACCCGCTTGGCATGAGCGGGTCAAGTCAATCTATATGAATGGGGGGTCGTTATTTAGAAGTATAGCGGCACTACCTTAAGACAAAATGAAACAAACCTGATAATTAAATTAAAATTCAAAGAGCAAGCCTATTGGGCTAATGACTGAGGCAAGGATGAAAATCCTTGCTTTTTTCATTTTCAAGTGGTACTATTTCAATCAAGTTAATCCATTTGTTTGGTAGGATTAAGCAACATCAAATATTTGCAACTACCTTCGGGGTCGGGTGAAATTCCCAACCGGCGGTGATCAAAGCATGTGAATGAGGGTTTACCCAATTCCGGCTTTGTCAGTCCGTGACCCGTTTCGCATAATATCGGTTCTCCTTGTGAGGATTCGGCAGTGAAACGGTGGACCTGGTGTAAATCCGGGACCGACAGTACAGTCTGGATGGGAGAAGGGGACGTTTGCAAAGCTCATTTTCATTTCTTGTCTTCTTTGTTCCTTTTTTCACAAAGATGACTGGTTTGTTTGAATGTGCCTTTGATCCGTCTTTTTCAAGATTTTCAAACCATCACCCCGTTGGCAGCTTGCCTGCATAGGGGTGATTTTTTATTTCCATTGAGGTGCTGAACGACGAAATGTACATGAAGCTGGCCCTGGACATGGCGGCTAAAGCGAAAGGGCAAACCGGCATTAATCCGGTTGTCGGCTGTGTCGTGGTGAATGGCGGCCGTATTGTCGGTCTTGGCGCCCACCTCAAGCGGGGGGAAGGCCATGCCGAGGTTCATGCGCTTGCAATGGCTGGAGAAAATGCGGAAGGGTCCACCGTTTATGTAACCCTTGAGCCATGCAGTCATCATGGCAGGACCCCGCCCTGCTGTGAACGGATCATCGAAGCAAAGGCTTCCCGGGTGGTGGTCGCTTGTCTGGATCCCAATCCCTTGGTTGCAGGCCGCGGTGTTGCCCGTCTTCGGGAAGAAGGGATCGCCGTTGAGGTCGGACTGCTGGGTGGAGAATCGCGCCGTATGAATGAAGCCTTCAATAAATTCATTACCAAGAGGCTGCCTTACGTAACGATGAAAACAGCGATGACGCTGGACGGGAAAATCGCCGCCAGGACGGGCGACAGCCGGTATGTAAGCGGGCCGGAATCGCGTGCGCTTGTACACACCTTAAGGCATCAGAATATGGCGATCATGATCGGGGTGCAGACGGCAATCGCGGACGATCCGGAATTAACGACGCGGCTGAGCGTCCCGGCTCTTCACCCAATCCGCATTGTAGTCGACTCCAGGCTTCGCCTGTCAGCAAAGGCAAGGCTTGTAAAGGACCGAACCTCCCGCGTCATTGTGCTGACTGTCGAGGGCGCCGATACCGGGAGAAAAGCTGAGCTTGAGGCACACGGGGTAGAGGTGCTCAGCTGCGGGTCGGGCGATAGAGTTGATTTGCGCATAGCGATGCACAAACTCGGCGAGCTTGAGATTGCTTCCATTCTGCTCGAAGGCGGAGGCGTGCTGAACGGCTCTATGCTGGAAGTTGGGCTTATCGACAAGATTATCCTCTTCATTGCGCCGAAGCTGATAGGCGGTGCCTCATCCCCCGAAGCTTTCACGTTTGGCGGCTTTGAAAAAATGAGCGAGGCGATTGAACTGTCTGAGCTGACTTTTGAACGTATCGGCAGCGATCTCTGCCTAACAGGATATCCGGATTACAAGCATCTGCAGGAAGCAGATTAACAAGGATGAAGAAATTGCAAGGGAGGTGTGAGCATGTTTACAGGTCTGATTGAGGAAATTGGCGCCCTGAAGCGAAGCTATAAGCAGGGGGAAGCGATGATGATGACGATCGAAGCTTCCCGCGTGCTGGAGGATGCGGCGATTGGCGACAGCATCAGCGTAAATGGCGTTTGCCTGACGGTAACGGAGCTGTCGGGTTCAACTTTCACGGCAGATGTGATGCCGCAAACCTTTCGCCATACCAACCTGAAGGACACACGGCCAGGCGACAGGGTCAATCTGGAGCGGGCTATGAAAGCAGGGGGACGCTACGGCGGCCATATTGTTCAGGGACATGTGGATGGGACTGGAACCATTGCTACCCGGACAACGGATGCAAACGCGGTTGTTTTTACGATTCGGCCGCATGATAGCGACTTGATGAGGTATGTAATTCCGCAAGGCTCGATCACAGTTGACGGTATCAGCCTGACGGTGGTCGATGTGGATTCCATTGCTTTCACAGTCTCGATTATTCCCCACACGCTTCGCGCGACGGCTCTGCAGCTGAAACAGGCGGGCAGCAGTATCAATATCGAATGCGATGTACTGGGCAAATATGTGGACCATCTGCTCCACTTCAAAGGCGGAGCTAAAGAGGGAGCAGCTAACGGAGCAGGCGGCGGCAAGCAGGCGGCCGGCTCCAGAGGGATTACAGCCGCGTTTTTGGCTGACAATGGCTTTTATTAAACGACCGACACCTAGACGATAAAGGAGGATACCAGCATGACAGAAGAGCAGCAGAATTCGTATTTAAAGGAAGACGAAGTATTTGACAGCATCGAAGCCGCGATTTATGATCTTATTCTGGGCAAAGCGGTTATCGTTGTGGATGACGAAGACCGCGAGAATGAAGGCGATCTGATTGCGCTGGCTGATAAAGCAACGCCGGAAATCATTAATTTTATGATTTCTGAAGCCCGCGGCCTTGTCTGTGTGCCCATCACCCAGGAGCGTGCAGAGGAGCTGGAGCTGCCGCCGATGGTCACGCATAATACGGATTATCACGGTACAGCCTTCACCGTATCCGTTGACTATATATCCACATCGACAGGCATTTCCGCAGGCGAGCGCTCACAGACGGTCAAGGCTTTGATGAATCCGAATACCAAAGCCGCCGATTTCCGCCGCCCGGGCCATATCTTCCCGCTCATAGCCAAAAAAGGCGGCGTCCTGCGCCGTACCGGGCACACGGAAGCCGCTATCGACCTGGCCCGGATGTGCGGTTCCGCACCTGCTGCGGTGATCTGTGAAATCATTAAAGAGGATGGCACCATGGCCCGGCTTCCCGACCTGGTGGAATTCAAAAACAAGCATAACCTGAAGCTGATCACCATCCAGAATTTGATACATTACCGCAACGAGAAGGAAAAGCTTATCGAGCGTGCGGTTGATGTCAATCTGCCGACTGATTTTGGTGTATTCCGCGCTGTAGCCTATACGAATGAGGTGGACAACAAGGAGCATGTGGCCCTTGTTAAAGGCGAGATCGATCCCGACAAGCCGACACTGGTTCGTGTCCACTCGGAGTGTCTGACCGGCGATGTGTTCCATTCCCACCGCTGCGACTGCGGTCCGCAGCTTGAAGCGGCGCTCCGCCAGATTGAGGAAGCCGGCTCCGGCGTCCTGCTTTATATGCGTCAGGAGGGCCGCGGAATCGGTCTGATCAACAAATTAAAGGCCTATGAGCTGCAGGAGCAGGGATTCGACACGGTTGACGCGAATATTAAATTGGGCTTCGCTCCCGATTTGCGGGAATACGGCATTGGCGCTCAAATTCTGAAAGATCTGGGCATTCGCAAAATGCGTCTGTTAACCAACAATCCGCGCAAAATTAAAGGGCTTGAAGGTTATGGAATAGAAGTGGTTGAACGGGTTCCGATTCAAATGGTATCCAATAAGAACAATGAGAAATATCTCCACACCAAGAAGGAAAAGCTGGGCCATTTGCTGGAATTTGAAATTTAATTTCTTGCCTTATAGAGGCAAAGACAAACCCAATTATGGAAGGATGACATCAAAATGCCGCATATATATGAAGGACATTTAATTGTAAATGAAGGTCAACGCTTTGGAGTCGTCGTTGGACGGTTCAATGAATTTATTTCCAGCAAGCTGCTTGGCGGCGCGCTTGACGCATTCAAGCGTCATGGCACGGATGATGCCAATGTGGAAGTGGCCTGGGTTCCAGGCGCATTTGAAATCCCGCTGATCGCCCAGAAGATGGCAGAGAGCGGAAAATACGACGCCGTCATAACCCTTGGCGCGGTAATACGCGGATCGACTCCTCATTTTGATTATGTATGCAATGAGGCAGCCAAGGGAGTTTCGGCTGTAGCGCTGAAAACCGGCGTCCCGACAATCTTTGGCGTTCTTACTGTGGACACGATCGAGCAGGCCATTGAGCGCGCGGGTACGAAAGCGGGCAATAAAGGATGGGAAGCGGCGGTAACGGCCATTGAGATGGCTAACCTGACCAGACAGCTGCAAGGGTAAGGAGGGGCTTGGCCGTCATGACGGTAACATACAAACTGGAAGCGTTCGAAGGTCCGCTTGATCTGCTGCTTCATCTGATCGATAAAGCAGAGATTGACATTCACGAGGTATCCATCAGTGAAATTACGGATCAATATATGGATTACTTAAGTGCAATGCAGGAGCTGGAGCTGGAAGTTACGAGCGAATTTCTCGTCATGGCGGCTACCTTGTTGTCCATCAAAAGCAGACAGCTGCTTCCGAAGCCGCCGGTTATCGAGGATGATTACGACATGTGGGAAGACGATGGTCTGGACCCTCATGACGAATTGATTGCGAAGCTGGTGGAATACAGGAAATTCAAGCAAATTGCGGAGCAGCTGCGGGAGCAGGAATTCGAGCGGAGCCTTCTGTATACGAAGGAGCCGGAGGATCTGACGCCGTTCATGAAGGCTGAGCCGGTTAACCCCATTGAAGGACTGCATGTCGGAGACCTGATCAAAGCGTTCCAGAAGGCGCTGCGCAAAGCGGTCAGACGGAATATGGTGTCGACTATTCACCGGGACGAGATCTCGGTGAAGGACCGCATCCGAGATATTATGGACCTGCTGCGCGAGCATGAGACCGTCCGCTTCTCCAAGCTGATTCGCGAGGAGATGGGCCGCCACGAAATTGTCGTTACCTTTCTGGCCATTCTGGAACTGATGAAGATGAAGCAGGTTACATGTTTTCAGCATCAATTATTTGACGATATAGTCGTTCATTGGAGAGGAGAAGCAGTAGAAAGTGGAATTCTCGAAGTTGAAATCGATTATTGAAGGCCTGCTGTTTATGGCTGGAGACGAAGGCTTGAGCGTCAAGCAGCTGGCGGATATTTTAGAGCTGGATGCCACGGTAGCCTCCGATATCGCCAAGGATTTGATGAAGGAATTAAAGCAGAAAAAACGCGGTATCCAGATGTCATTCGTTGCCGGCGCGTTCAGATTGACGACAAACCCGGCCCATTCCTCCTATTTTGAGCGGATGGCCTATACGCCGACAAGATCAAGCCTGTCGCAGGCGGCGCTGGAAACTCTGTCCATTGTGGCATACCGGCAGCCGATTACACGCGTGGATATCGAAGAAATTCGCGGCGTCAAGAGTGATCGGGCCCTGCATACGCTGGTTGTCAAAGATCTGATTGAAGGCGTGGGTCGTGCCGAAGCGATTGGACGGCCGATTCTGTACGGGACGACCAAATCATTCCTGGATTATTTCGGATTAGCCAGTCTGGATGCGCTGCCCGAACCGGCGGATGTCGATGATGATTCGCTGGACGAGCAAACGCAGCTGCTGTTCGACAAGCTTGAGAACCGACAGATTACGATTGATGAAGTGCCAGGTGCCGCACATGATGATGAAGCATGAATGAGATTTGTCCGTTAGGTCATACTATATCCGACCAATTATAGGGAAACGGGGGAAAGTAGCCCATGCTAGGGTACCCGCTCGGATGGATGATCGCGGCAGGTCTCTTTTTTTTGCTCTTGTTAGCCGCTGCACTTTCGCCTGTGGTGATTCGTGGTCATGTGAAGCGGATCGGTCAGGATGATCAGGCTGAGCTGCAGATTCGCGCACTCATGGGATTGGTTCATTACCACTGGAAGCTATCCGATATACGGAAGAAAGAAAAAGGTCTGGAAGTGAAAAAAGAAGCGGCCGCGGAGAATCTTGGCGGAAGCAAACAGCAATCATCTACCGATCATTTGGATTCACAAACGGCTATGAAGTCTTTTCAAGCCGTTATACAGATACTGGGCCAAACCAGAGATCTGTTCGGGTGGGCCAGGCGGACCCTCGGACATATTCATGTAACCGAATGGAAATGGCATACGGCAGTTGGAACTGGCGATGCGGTATGGACGGCCATGGTAACCGGGTTCATCTGGTCGGCCAAAACAACGTCGATTGGCCTGTTATCACAGCTTATCCGCTTGACTCATGATCCCGTGCTCACGGTACAGCCTCTATACAATCAGATTTATTTTGCAACAGAAGGCCGGTTTAAAGCAAGAATCCGTCTTGGTTACGCGATTTATGCCACTATCGTATTGATGTACCGCCTAAAGAAGGTCAAGGGAATTCCCAAGGGTTTGGTTGGCTGGCAGCGTATTTTAATGCGTGCCTGAATCACATAAAGGATGTGGCTTGGGGGAACGCTAAAGACTGCAATGTGCAGGTTGGGATTGACGATATGATTGATCTTAAGGAGGATAACCCAGTGGCAGACCATCCGATTCAAGGCTTAATGCAAACCGCAATGGAAAATATTAAAGAAATGGTGGATGTAAATACCATCGTTGGCGATCCCGTCCAGACTCCGGACGGCAGTGTTATTATGCCGATATCCAAGGTAGGCTTTGGTTTTGTGGCAGGCGGCAGTGATATCCGGTTTGATCATGAGACCGAGCACCATTCCAAGCAGCATGAAGGACATTCGGCATCCGTGTCCCTTCCCTTCGGCGGCGGCAGCGGCGGCGGCGTATCCATCACTCCTATCGCTTTTCTGGTGGTAGGCGTCCATGGCGTCCGTATTGTACCTCTTGATAACCAGACTCATCTTATGGAGCGTGTCATTGATTCAGCTCCGAAGGTTTTTGAGAAAATTCAAAGCATGTTCCAGCGGGACGATCTGGATATTGATCGTGATCGCGATCGCGATTCATCGCTTCATATTGACCGGCACGACCGAACCGAAGGAAAATATATCTAAAAAGGCTCCGCGTCTTAACGGGCTTTGGAGCTCGTAAACGGATAGCGCCTATAGAAACCGTTCATCCCCGGCGGTTTCTTTTTTTACGTGCTGGTCCGGTCAACAGGACAAAGGGCATAACCAGACAGCTTGTTCATATAATAGTACAAGACCCATTCATCAGAGATTACATATGCTTAAAAGCAGTGGCTGAGTCACAATGAAGCGAGTTTTTGGTATTCAAGGGTGGTTATTCAATGAAGACCACCAAAAACTCTTTAGGAGGAAGCGTATGAGGCTTGTCCGTTTATTGATTGGTCTTACGGGGATTGTAACCCTTGCATGTTCAGGGATCGCTGGTATCGGTGTCCCGCTTGCTGCATATGCCGACGCTCCGGAGCCGATTACGACACATGCGAAAGCTGCCGCTCTCATCGATGTGGAATCCGGGCGCCTTCTATACACCTCCCAGGGTGATGAACAGATGAAAATCGCCAGCCTGACTAAAATCATGACGGCCATTGTGGCCATTGAGCATGGCAAGCTCTCGGATATGGTGAAAACAAGCAAGCGGGCGGCAGGCAGGGAAGGCTCATCGATTTATTTGAAGCTGGGCGAGGAAATGAGCTTGCAGAATATGCTTTACGGTTTGATGCTGCGCTCCGGCAATGATGTGGCAACGGCGATTGCCGAGCATGTAGGCGGCTCCGAGGAAGGCTTCGTCCACATGATGAACGATAAGGCACAGATGCTGGGGATGACGAATTCACAATTTATGAACCCGCATGGACTTGATATCGAAGGTCATTATTCAACGGCCAATGATATGGCCAAGCTGACCGCTTATGCGCTGAAGAATCCGACCTTCAAAGAGATTGTGAAAACCAAAGTGAAAACGGCTCCCAATCCAAATGATGAATGGGATTATACATGGAAAAACAAAAATAAAATGCTCACGATGTATGATGGGGCGGATGGCGTGAAAACCGGCTACACCAAACAGGCGTTACGCTGCCTGGTCAGCTCGGCGACAAGAGAAGGCCAGCAGCTGGCCGTTGTGACGTTGAACGACGGCAATGATTGGCTTGATCACCAGAAGCTGCTGGATTGGGGCTTTGCCAACTATCAGCTCGCCGAGATCACCCACAAAGGACAGGCGGTTAATGGCTATCCCTTGTCCGTAGGACGCACAATGCTTTATCCGTTTGCGGAGGGGGAGAAGGAGCAGCTTCGCTCCAAGCTGGTGCTGACCGATTCCAAGAAGACCGAGTACTTGCTCGGCGAGCGGGGGAAAATTGATTGGTATATGGGGGATGTGAAAATCGGCTCTACACCTGTATATGAACCAGAGAGCAGTCGAATTCAGCAAACTCAGCAGCCGGAACGGGCACCTGCGGACGAGAGAGATGCCGATCCCACTGCAGCGAAGCCGGCAATGCATTCTTTTGGCAGTGCGTTGAAACTGACACTCTCTATGTTATTTGGAGGGAAGGAGAGGGCAGGATGGTAAACTGGATCTGGTTATTTTTTATTGCGATCAGCTTTGTTGCCGCGGTCATTAATGGTCGTATGGAGGCCCTGACGGAAGCGGCCTTCGAGGGGGCCAAGAACGGTGTATCGGTCAGTTTCGGCTTAATCAGCGTCATGGTGCTGTGGCTGGGATTGATGCGGATTGCCGAAGACGCCGGTCTCCTCCGCAAAATGGCCTCGCTGCTGCAGCCCGTGGTGCGCTTCCTGTTTCCGGATGTCCCCAAAGGGCATCCGGCGCTTGGCTACATTATGAGCAATATGAGCGCCAATATTCTGGGACTCGGCAATGCGGCCACGCCCATGGGGATCAAAGCCATGCAGGAGCTGCAGAAGCTGAATCCCGACAAGGAAACGGCAACGCCCGCCATGTGCACACTTCTCGCGCTCAATACATCCAGTATCACACTGGTGCCCACTACCCTGATTGCTATACGGATGACCTATGGCTCGGCGCACCCGGCCGAAATTGTCGGGACTACCCTGGCTGCAACACTGGTGGCCACCGTAGCTGCCATCGCAGCTGACCGCTGGTACAGAAGCCGCGCTAAGCCGCCGAAATGGACGGACAAGGACGGAGGTCATATTGATTCGCCTGTAAAGGCACCTCGTGAGTTCATTGCTCATGACGGCGCCCCGCCTGACGGAAGCGTTGGCAGCGGAAAGGGTGAGGTTCTTGTATGAATGGATAACGGTGATATCGGCCTGGATGATCCCTTTTATTATCGTATTTATTCCGCTGTACGCCGCCTTTCGCAGAATTCCTGTCTACGAGACATTTCTGGAGGGTGCCAAAGACGGCTTCGGCACAGCCGTTAACATTATTCCTCATCTCGTGGGGATGATGGTTGCCATCAGCATGTTCCGGGCTTCGGGAGCGATGGATATGCTTGCTTCTTTGATCAGTCCCCTGCTTGATCAGCTGGGCGTACCCAGTGAAGTCCTCCCCCTGGGCCTGCTCAGGCCTCTGACCGGAGCGGGCTCGCTCGCTTTTACTGCGGAGCTGATCAAAACCTTCGGACCCGATTCAATGATAGGACGCATGGCCTCGACGATTCAAGGGAGCACGGATACGACCTTGTACGTGCTTACTGTCTATTTCGGAGCGATCGGCATCCGGCGCAGCCGCTATGCCCTGAAGGTTGGGCTTTTCTCCGATCTGGTCGGCTTTATAGCAGCTATTATCATCTGTTTATATGTGTTTGGATGAAACAATCGCTCAAAGCCCGTTAAGGGACTGCATGATCTCCTTCCAAAGAGACTGCAGCCTCCTTTGACGGGCTTCTTTGATCAACCTTTCCTTTGCTGCCGCTTTTAGGGTATTATGAAGGATGAGGTGAAAGCATTGGAACGTTTACAGAAAATTTTGGCGCATGCGGGCGTGGCTTCACGGCGCAAATGCGAAGAGCTTATTTTATCCGGACAGGTTGAAGTCAATGGCGAGCCTGTGACAACGCTAGGTGTGAAAGCAGACCCGGCCGTGGATATCATTACAGTAAAAGGCAAGCCTATTAAGAGCGAGAAAAAGCTTTATCTGGTTCTTAACAAGCCTAAGGGGGTCATTACGAGCGCAAGCGATCCGCAGGGACGCACGATCGTATCCGACTTTCTGCATGGCATAACGGAGCGGGTATATCCGGTCGGAAGACTGGATTATGATACGGAAGGGCTTCTGCTTCTGACCAACGACGGGGAGTTTGCCAATCTGCTAACCCATCCCAGCCATCATGTGCCCAAGACCTATTGGGCAACCGTGAAGGGCGTGCCTCACGGCAGCTTGCTGGAGAAGCTGCAGAACGGCGTCATGCTCGAGGACGGAATGACGGCTCCCGCCGAGGTAGAGTATCATGATGTGGATACGGAGAAGAACCAGTCTACGATATCCATTACGATTTATGAAGGCCGCAACCGCCAGGTAAGGCGTATGTTCGACGCGATCTCCCATCCGGTGATTCTGCTGCGCAGAATCAAATTCGGAGAGCTTAGTCTGCTTGGACTAAAAAGAGGGAAGTATCGTCATTTAACACCCAAGGAAGTTGAACTCCTGCTAAAATCTGCTGTCAAGACACATAAAATTCAAAAATAACGAGCGGCGGCAATCTCAATTGCCGTCGGTTTTCGTTATAATCAATATGACACGAAAGCGAACTGTGATTAGCTTGTCGGGACTATACTTTTTATGCATAGGGCGGTGAATAATACGCATGAAATCAAACCGCAGAGCCATACAAATTACTATCTTTCTTGCTGTGCTGCTGCTGGGCGGCTATGCGATCGGCAATGCCCTGTTCGCTTCAAGCGACGGTCTTCCGCGTAAAGGAGATAAACCGCCGAGCTTTGCCCTTCTGGGCATCGACGGCAAGACGCACAGGCTCTCAGATTACAAGGGTAAAGCGCTTGTGGTTAATTTCTGGGGAACCTTCTGTCCGGGGTGCGTAACGGAAACGCCGGATCTTCAGAAGCAGTACGAGCAGCAGGGAGACAAGCCCTTTGAGATTATCGGGATTAATTTGGGCGAAGACAAATTGACGGTTAATAATTTCATCAAACAGTACGGAGTAAGCTACACGATAGTACAGGATGAGAATCGCAAAGTGGAGCGCCAATATGGTTTGAAATCGTATCCGACAACTTTTTTTATCAAACCGAACGGAACGATTATGGACATTTTCGTCGGGCCGATGACGGAAAAGGACATTGATGAGCGCGTCACGAAACTGCTTCAGTCCTGACCGAGGGAGGTCTTTTTTCTTGTTGGAATTTGAAAATACAAAATGCGAATGCGGACATCAGAATCCAGTCGGGACCGTACTCTGTGAGAGCTGCGGCAAACCGCTGGATGGCAAGGAAGTAGACATTGATACGCCCCTTGAAATGCGGTACGACGGAATAGCGCGCCGATCCCAGAAGAGCAATCAATCCGTCATCGACAAGGTATGGAGTTTCTTCTCTTCCGTGAAGATTGCCGTTCGCTTGATTGTGATTACGCTGATCGCCGCGATGATTGGAACGATTTTCACACAGGAGAATGCCTTTATTTCCTTTGACCCCACTACATATTACGAGGATCGCTACGGGTGGATCGGGAAGTGGTATTATAAGCTGGGATTTTCCAACACTTACGAGTCGTGGTGGTTTATCGGGCTGCTGGTGATGATCGGAACATCCCTGGTCATTTGCAGTTTGGACCGTGTGCTGCCGCTCTACAGGGCGCTTAACAAGCAGCAGATCCGCAAGCATCCGCAGTTTCTCACCCGGCAGCGTACGGTATTTGAGACGCAGCTTCAGGAGGAAGACGCGGAGAAGCTGACCGCCCAGATCGGCGAGAAGCTGAAGCGCAAGCGCTATCGCGTAACCCGCGAGGGAACGGCTTTGCTGGCGGAGAAGAATAGATTCAGCCGATGGGGGCCATACATTAATCATATCGGTCTGATTGTATTCCTCCTTGCCGTGCTGCTGCGTTCGCTGCCAGGCTGGGCCATGGACTCCTATGTGACCGTTCCTGAAGGGGAGACGGTGCAGATTCCCGATACGAGCTACTACATCAAGAACGAGAAATTCACGCTTGACTATTATACGGACGCCGAGCTGCCCGACGCGCTGAAAGGGACGGCAAGAGCCAAGCTGTATGAGACGCAAGCCGTTCTCTACACCTGTACGGCGGATTGCGATGATCCCGCTGCCGGGCCCAAGCTTAAAGAGGCCAACCGGCACAATATCATCGTGAATGATCCGCTCTCGTATAAAGGACTCAAAGCCTATCAGTTCGGTTTTGACGACACACCCAAGCTTAAAGCGGTCAAACCGGTGCTTGTAGACAAAGCAACCGGTCAAACCTATGGACCGTTCAATCTGGAGATGCGCAATCCCGAGCTTGAGTATAAGCTCGGTCCCTATACGCTGCAGTTGAAGCAGACCTACATGGATTTTACACTGGACAAGAACGGGCAGCCCGGAACCAAGTCGTCCGAGCCCAACGCTCCGGCTTTTGTTTTTCTGATCAAGGGACCGAATTTGCCGGCGACCGGCGAGCCATACATGTACTTTCCGAAGGAAGTGGATAAGCAAACCTTCAGTCAGGATGTCATAAACGGTAAAATCGGCGAGCAGTTTGAAATCAAGGTTGGATCAATGGAAAATGTAACATTTGCCGGTATCATTACCACCCTCAACATCCGTACTGACCGGGCCATGCCGTTCATATGGACGGGGGCGGGAATATCCATGTTTGGTTTGCTGATCGGCTCCTATTGGCAGCATCGCCGCATTTGGCTTCGCGCCGACGCGAACCGGCTGTTGCTCGGCGCTCACACAAACAAGAACAATTACGGCATGCGTGCCGACGTCGCGGCCGCACTTGGCAGTGCCGGCATCGTCGTGGAGCCAAAGTCGCTAGATAACGGGGGGAACACAACGTGAGTTCACTACTTACTTTCAGCAGCGACATTTTTCTGGTCGCATTTTTCTTATACTGCTTCGGGTTTATCTTCTATATCATCACGGTTGCAGGAGCGAAATTCAGCAATCGCGACCCCAAGGCGCATATCCGCCGCTGGGGGCGCATCTCCTTTGTCGTATCGCTGCTTGGGTTTATCTCGCACCTGACGTTCTTTATTACGAGGTGGATCGGCGGAGGACATATCCCGACAAGCAATATGTATGAGTTCATGACTTTCCTCGCCATGGCCGTCATGTTTGCTTTCATTGTAGTGTACGCGATTTACCGAAAGCCGCTTATCGGGGTGTTTACACTTCCGCTTGTAGTTTTTATCGTCGCTTACGCTTCCGTATTTCCACAGGAAGTTCAGCCGCTTATTCCTGCGCTCAACTCCTACTGGCTGAAAATCCACGTCACAACAGCGGCGCTGGGGGAAGCCTTCTTCGGAGTCGGTTTTGCGCTGTCGCTGATGTACCTGTTGCGTACGGTTGATTTCAAGGAAACGGGAGCGAGTGCACGCCGGTCGCAGCGCTGGATTGAGCTGGTAATGTTCGTCGGAATCGTTTTGATCGGATTTCTGGTTTCGGTATTTGCCTTTCGGGCAGCCGGATATGAAGCGACTTTCACCCAGGAAACGGTCAGCATCAGCGATGCGGGTGTCGAAAGCTCAAAAGTCGAGGATGTTACGTATACCACACCACCAATTTTCAAGCCGTACAACAGCCAGGTCACTTCCATGGATTCCTTCCTTGGCATGAAGGACGGCCTGTTTGAAACGCCGCATTGGATGCAAGGGGTAGATGCGGCCCGCAAACTGAACACGATCGTTTGGGCGATCATTGCCGGTCTCATCCTCTATGGCTTGATCCGGCTTGTGATCCGCAAGCCGATTGCCGCTGTTATCCACCCGCTGACCCGGGCTATAGACCCTGATGATCTTGACGAAATCAGTTACAGGGCGATAGCGATCGGCTATCCGATCTTTACGCTAGGGGCGCTCGTATTCGCGATGATCTGGGCATATGAAGCCTGGTCCCGCTTCTGGGGCTGGGATCCCAAAGAGGTATGGGCGCTCATTACCTGGCTGTATTATACCGCTTTTCTGCATTTGCGCCTGTCGCGCGGCTGGCATGGCTCCAAATCCGCCTGGCTGGGGGTTATCGGCTTTATCGTGGTCATGTTCACGCTGGTGGGAGTTAATCTTGTTCTGGTTGGTCTGCATTCCTATGCAGGCGTCGATTAAACCTATCATGAGAGGAGTCTGATTCGGATGTCCGAAGAACTGCATCGCATTCTGGTCGTGGATGACGAAGAACGGATCCGTCGTTTGCTCAAAATGTATTTGGAAAAAGAGGGATATTCCATCGAGGAGGCAGAGGACGGGGAGAGCGCTCTGCGCTTGGCGACAGCCAGCGACTTTGACTTGATTCTGCTGGATGTCATGCTGCCCGGCATCGATGGCATAGAGGTATGTACTAGGCTGCGTCAGGTGAAGGCGACGCCTGTTATTATGCTGACGGCTAAAGGCGAGGAAATGAACCGGGTTCAGGGATTCGAGGTGGGGGCTGACGATTATGTGGTCAAGCCTTTTAGTCCGCGCGAGGTGATCTATCGGGTCAAAGCAATTCTGCGCCGCTCGTCCGCGACAGCGTTCCTGACGAAGGAAACCATCACAACCAACAATATCGTATTTCCTCATCTGATTATCGAGCATGACGCTCATCGGGTCATGGCAGGCGGCCAGGAAGTAAGCCTGACTCCCAAGGAGTATGAGCTTCTTCATTATCTGGCAACGTCGCCAGATAAGGTGTTCTCCCGCGAGGAGCTGCTCAAGGATGTGTGGAACTATGAATTTTTCGGAGACCTGCGTACCGTCGATACGCATGTGAAACGGCTGCGCGAGAAGCTGAACAAAGTATCGCCTGAAGCCGCATCCATGATTACAACCGTATGGGGCGTTGGCTACAAGCTTGAGGTTTCCAAGTAATCGATGAAGCTATTAAGAAGTGTCGTCGGCAAGCTCTGGATAACCATTATCGGCCTGGTCGCGGTTGTCCTGCTTATTCTGGGGATGTTCCTCCTTCAATATATCGACTTTACGTTCAAAGGAGATAACTCGCATCACGTAAAAGTGTTGTTCGTTTATACTGCGATTATCGGCTTCCTGCTTTCGACCTTTTTTGCTTTTTTTCTGTCCACGAAGATTACCCAGCCTCTGCTGCAGCTGAAGAAAGCGGCCGATCTTATTTCGCAGGGGGAATACCGCACGCGCGTTCCAATCCGCTCATCGGATGAAATCGGCGATTTGGCCAATACCTTTAATCACATGGCAGCGGATCTGGATACGCTGATCCGGGATTTGAACCACGAGAAGGAGCATCTCTCAAGCGTGCTCAGGAGTATGGCAGATGCCGTTATTACGTTGGATGCACAGGGACAGGTGATTCTGGCTAATCCCGGCGGACAGCATGTAATCGAGAATTGGAGCAGTCTGATCTGGAATGAGGATGATACTTCCTCAGGCTCAGCCCCCCGAATACGTCCCGGTATCCCGGTGCCAGGTCCCATCTCGGAACTGTACAAGCGTGTGCTGCGCGAAGGCAGAGATTTGACGGATAAGATTCATGTGCAGAGCGGCGTTTGGTCAGTCGTAATGGCGCCGCTCAAATCCAATGACTCTGTACGCGGCGCGGTGGCTGTAATGCGGAACGTGACAGAAGAATCGAAGCTGGAGAAGCTTCGCCGTGATTTTGTCGCTAATGTGTCGCATGAAATCCGGACTCCCCTATCCATGCTGCAGGGATACAGCGAAGCGCTGATTGATGACATCGCCGCTTCGCCCGAGGAACGGATGGAGCTGGTTCAGGTAATTCATGACGAGTCCTTGCGAATGAGCAGGCTGGTCAAGGATCTCCTGGATCTGGCCAGAATGGAGGCCGGTCACATCGAGATGAAAAATGAGCAGGTTGATCTCGAAGGACTGGTCAAGCGGGTTCACCGCAAATTTCAGGTTTATGCCAAGGAACAGGGCATTACGCTGCAGAGCGAGCTTCCTCCGGGAACGGGACTGACAATTCGTGGAGCGGACGAGGACCGGCTGGAGCAGGTGCTGACCAATCTTCTTGATAACGCGCTCCGTCATACACCGGGCGGAGCTCAGATCAAGCTAGCGGCCCGTTATGTAACGAAGGACCGCAAGAGCTTTGTCGAGCTGAAAATACAGGATGAGGGGCAGGGGATCTCTGCGGATGATCTGCCGTATATCTTCGAGCGCTTCTATAAAGCCGACAAAGCGCGCACGCGCGGAGCATCCTCGGGAGGTACCGGGCTTGGACTTGCGATTGTGAAGAACATCGTCGACTCCCATCACGGACGAATTGATGTCGAAAGCGTAGTTGGAGAAGGCACCACCTTTACGCTGCTGCTTCCTGTCGAAGGAATAACATAATTGACAAGGCACTCCTGACAGGGGTGCTTTTATTGTTGAAGCAGGCCGACTAATCTTGTTGTTCGTGAAACATCAAAAAAAAACGCCCCCGCGAAGGAGCGCTTTTATCAGAGAGTGCTTTAACTGTTGTACCCCGCCAAGAAGAAGGAGCTGCTTAGTACAAAATAATTTCTTTCGCATTATTCAAATCAGGCAGCTCGGCGATCTGGGAAAGAACATCCTTTGGAACACCTTTATCCACTGATAAAACCATGATCGCTGCGCCGCCGATAATTTTCCGTCCGACCTGCATCGTCGCAATATTGACGTCGTTGGTGCCGAGCAGTGTGCCGACACGGCCGATGATACCTGGCTTATCATTATGCGATACGAGAATGAGATTGCCTCCTGGAGCGACATCGACCGGGAATTTGTCGATTTGCACGATACGTGGTCCATATCCGGTGAGCAAGGTGCCTGCTACAAGGCGTTCTTCCTGCTTCGAGCGCAGGGTTACCGTAACCAGATTCGTAAAGTCACGCGATGTATGGGATTTCTGAATAATAATATTGACGCTGCGTTCTTTGGCCAAATGCATGGAGTTGACAACATTGACCATCTCAGAGCCCAGATGATGCGAGAGCACGCCGCGCACAATATAGCGGGTCAGCGGCTGGGTATCGACTTCGGCCAGCTCTCCGGCATAATTGACCGTGATTTCCTGAATTGCACCTTCAGTCAGCTGAGCGGCAAAGCTGCCAAGCTTCTCGCCAAGGTTGAAGTATGGCTGCAGAATGTTCAACACATTGGCCGGAATTGGCGGCATATTGACCGCGTTCATAAACGGTTTGTCACGCAGAATGTTCAGTACCTGCTCCGAGACGTCAATGGCAACATTCTCCTGCGCCTCTACTGTTGAAGCGCCGAGATGAGGCGTTACGATGATTTTGGGATTGGACAGGAAAGGGTGGTCGGCAGCAGGAGGCTCGGATTCGAACACATCGAACGCTGCGCCGGCTACAATGCCTTGATCTACGGCTTCAACGAGTGCAAGCTCGTCAATGATGCCGCCGCGTGCGCAGTTGATAATACGCATGCCCTTCTTCATCACTGCGAATTGCGCCTTGCCAATCATGTGGCGCGTTTCCGGCGTAAGCGGTGTATGAACGGTCATGAAATCGGCATTCCGGATTATATCATCAACCGATGATAGACGAATACCGAGCTTCTCCGCACGCTCCTCAGTCAGGAACGGGTCATAACCCCATATCTCCATTCCGAATGCTTTGGCACGCTTGGCGACTTCACTGCCGATCCGGCCCATGCCCAATACACCCAGAGTTTTGTTGCGGAGCTCAACGCCGAGGAAAGATTTGCGGTCCCACTCGCCGCCAACCGTTTTCAGGTAAGCCTGCGGGATATGACGGGCAACGGCCATCATCATGGCGAAGGTATGCTCGCAGGTCGTGATTGTGTTTCCGTCCGGCGCGTTTATAACAATAATACCGCGCTGCGTTGCGGCTTCCAGATCGATGTTGTCGACTCCGACGCCAGCGCGGCCAACTACCTTCAGCAATTTGCCCGCTTCCATAATACGCGCGGTTACGCGGGTCTGGCTGCGAACGAGCAGGGCATCATATTCGCCAATGACGGCAACAAGCTCGTCCTCGCTCAGTCCTGGTTTTTTGTCGACAATGACGTCTTCCGCATCCACAAGCTTCTGGGTACCGAGATCGCTTATCGGGTCTGAGACTAATACTTTAAACATGTCTGATTGCCTCCTGAAAATTATTTACGCAGGTACACGCTTATGTAGAACTATAAGTAGTAAGAGCCGTTGTTTAGGTGACATCGGGCGCGGAATAAAGCTGTGCCCGGTGAAATGACTGACGCTTTCCATCCGCGCGGGTTGAGGCTCTGCACGGACCGACAAGAATTGACACGTAACCTTTACTATTCTATAGCAAGCAAGCGGATAATTGCAATGGCGAAACTTGCTCAATTGTGAAAATTTCGTTATGATCGACCTTGAAAAGAGCATGCTTCCCAAGGGCGTTTTCGGGCTTACCGGACATGCATGCAAATAACGCCGAGGAGCACACAGATGGAGCAATGGAATGATATCGAGCCGGGAAAGTTTTTGCAGCTTGCGGCCGGGGGGAATCTTGATTCCGATCAAATTATTGACGTGCGGGAGCAGCAGGAATGGGATTATTATCATCTGGATTCCTCATTGCTGATACCAATGAATACAATTCCTCACAGGCTTGCGGAAATTCCCGCGGACAAAGCGGTATATATTATCTGCGCTCATGGGGTCAGAAGTGCAGGAGTCTGCCGGTATTTAACAGAGAAAGGCTACAGCAGCCTCCACAACGTTGTTGGGGGAATGGCGGCTGTAGCCTCTCTTCAAGGCTTCCAATATGACTAAGGAAGCCTTTGCATTATTCCGGATAGAAAAACGGCAGCTGCGGCAGCAGCTCCTTGGGGTAAAGCAGCGGCTTGCTGTCATCGAAGTCTCCGGGACGGACGGCCTCTGTGCTGATCAGCAAATCAATGACGGACCCGAGCGTTTTCATGCCCATCTTGGCGGTTTGCCCGGATCCGATGAATTGATCCACGCGCGCTGTCAAATCCTGAGGATAATAGGAAACAATCAGCATACGCGCCTTGAACTGCTCAGCTATTAATTTGTTCTTCACGACAAGCGGGAGCGATTTCCACTTGCTGAGCTCCAGTACCGAAGTTGCTGCATACTGGTCGGGGATATCCGGATTAACGGAGCTGCTCCATTTCATCATGGCATAATAATAATTCTGCTGGCCGGTTAAAGCTTGTTTGACACCTTCCAGGTAATAAGCGTCCTTCTCAAGGCCTTGGACCAGATTGGCCGATGACATATCTCTGGCAGAGCCTGCACCGCGCTGCGCGGCTTCTCCAAACAGTTTAAGACCCTTTAGGAGCTGCAGCTGGGATTGTTCGAGAAGAGGAGAGGTGGCCGGCACGGATGCAAGCTTGGCTTCATCGTATTTTTGCCTGGCTGAGCTGGCCAATTCTTTCAAAGCGGAACCGGAATCCGACAGCTGTTGGGTGGACATTTTATGTAAGGTTTGAGTCCATTCGTTTTGAAATTCACGATAGGGTAAAAATACGGTATGATAGAAGGAGACCAGATCTTGCTGCTGGTACGCGGTTACACTGTTGCTCTTGCCTCCGCTCAAATGCCTGGTCTGCTCAATGAGCTTCGCTTCGGTCTGGTCGGATCCGATCTTTACACCATAAAAAAAAGCGCCGACAGCACAAACCAGCATAAACAGGAAACCGAGGCTAAACAGCATTTCAGTTCGTGTTAATCGTTTCTCCATGATAATCCCCTTCGTTCTTCTGATCTAATTCGATTGTCCTAATCAGTATAGGTTAAATAGGTGGAAAAGGAAATATGAACCTTCATGTCAGGCGGTTAATAATGAAAAAATTCGACATCCGTAAAATTCGCTTTAAAAAAGTCACGATTGATCAAATTGATGACCGTCTGCTGCTGATTAATTTATATGCCACGCAAGCCGTTACTTTTATTATCGGTTTGATCTGGATTTTATTTCAGCATCGAAATCCATTTTTATTGTATGCTCTCCCAAGTGGCTGGAAATTCCTTCTGTGGGGTCTTGGTTTGGCTGCTGCGGTCATCGCTGTAGACCTTCTAGTATCCCGTTTTGTCCCTGAGGAAGCGGGGGATGACGGAGGAGTCAACGACCGGATTTTTAAAAACAGGCCGATCTGGCATATCGTCGTTCTGTCTTTGATTGTGTCTATTTGTGAGGAAACCTTGTTTCGGGGAGCCATCCAGCATAATCTGGGTCCTTACTGGACGAGTATCGTGTTTGCCGCGATCCATGTCCGTTATTTGAGGCATTGGATTCCTACTGGTCTGGTCTTCTCCATCAGTTATGCATTAGGCTGGATTTACATACAGACAGGGTCGTTATGGGCCCCGATCATCGCCCATTTTGTTATTGATATGGTGATGGGTTTCGTTATTCGTTTTCGGAGGGAAACATGAGCAGAGTTCTAAAATACGGAAGAGGGCGGAGGATTGAGCCTGAATCCCGGGGGAAGAAAAGGAACAGGAGCGCATCTGAGTCGCGTCCGGAAGGTAACGTCCTGTCCTCAAGGGTCCTGAAGCATCCCTCAAACAAACTAAAGATCGCCAAATGGTATTACCGGTTGCTTATTATGCTGTTTATGATTCTCGTGATCGGACTTGTAATCTGGGGGAAAAAACTGTCCGGAATATAACCGGCTATGCAAGTATGGGAGGCGGTTCGTCGATGATAGGGTGGCTGCTTGCTCTGGGGATCGCCGCTTTAGGTCTTATTGTTTATATGATTAGTGAAGCCTACCGCTACCGGCTTGATCAGCATGTGATTTCGCTTGACAGGCTGCCGGATGCTTTTGACGGTACGCGGCTATTGTTTATTAGCGACATTCATAGAAGAGTAATTCCGGTTAAGGTGATAGAGCGGTGCATCGGGGAAGGGGGAGCCGATCTCGTTCTGATTGGGGGCGATCTTCGGGAGAAGGGCGTTCCTCTTGAACGGGTGCGCGGCAATTTGCGGAAGCTTGCTTCCATCGCTCCGGTTTATTTTATTTATGGCAATCATGATCATGATGAGGATATCCGCCCGTTTGAGGTAATGCTGCAGGAAGAAAGAATCCATATGCTGGTTAATGAGTCCGTGATTCTGGAGCAAAAGGATGGGAGCCGTATCCGCCTGGCGGGCGTGGACGATCCCCGCACCAACAGGGATAAGCTGCCTCTGGCTTTGAGTGAGCCGGAAGACGGGCATCGTTTGTTCACGCTTCTGCTTGCGCATGACCCCATTATTGCCGGCCGGCTGCTTTCCGATATGCCGGTTGATCTTATTCTAAGCGGCCACACACATGGCGGGCAGATCGTCCTGCCTCTTCTTGGCCCCGTGCTGAGAACCCAATCTCTGAAGCATTATGGACGCGGGTGGTTTAAGCTGCCGGCAATCCAGGCAGCAGAGACGGTATCGCCCCTGCTGTTCGTAAGCTGCGGTTTCGGCACATCCAAATTCCCGCTTAGGCTGCTGGCTCCCGCACAGCTGCATTTTCTTACTTTGAAGTCTGATCGAGACCCAGGTCTATCGTCTGAGGATCAATAAATCCGTAGCCCTTCTCTTCGAGCCTGGTCAATAGCGTGTCCAGTGCTTCAACCGTCCAGGGAAGCTCATGCATCAGAATATTAGCGCCGGGGTGGAGCTGCTCCAGCACGTTTTTTATGACGAGATCAGGCTGCTCCTTTGTGCTTTTCGTGTCCCAATCCAGAGAACCGTTTGACCAGGTCGTATAGAGCATGCCTTTTTTGTTGACAATGCTTCGGACCTTGTCTCCTCCCGAACCAAAAGGCGGGCGAAAAAATACAGGCTCAAAGCCTAAGGTTTCCTTCACAATGTTCTGAACATCCCCAACCTGCTTTTCAATTGCGGCAACTGATTCTTTTTTCAAATCGATGTGATCCCAGGAGTGATTGCCGATCGTCTGTCCGCGGTCGGCTATTTTTTTAAGCAGTTCGGGATGTTTCTTCACGCGGTAGCCATTGACGAAGAAAATTGCCTTCGCTTTATGCTTATCCAGCGTATCCAGTAAGCCGCTAATCATTTTATCCTCTTTGGGCCCGTCATCGAAGGTGAGAAGAACAACCTTGTCGGCCGTTTCTTTGGAGATGGGTTCAAATCGGTAAGCCTTGCTCATTTTGTAGAGTTTCTCCTTGACCGGCGCATCTTCCGGTTTCTGGGTTGTACCCGTTGAATTGTCTTCGCTCCCGCTGCCGATAGCAGGCTCTGTTCCCGCAGTTTGATCGGCTTGGGGGTCTGCAGGCTCTGCGGCCGGCTGCGCCGGACCTTCACTAGCTGGGGCATCATTATTGGAAGGAGCCGTATTTGGCGCAGGCGCAATTGTCTGATTGCCTGATTCATTATTATGAGGCTGAGCCGCGCATCCTGAAAGCAGCAGGAAGCCTAGCGACAGCTTAAGCATGATGGTGGATTTATGTAGTCCTGGCATAGTTATGCCTCCTAAACTCATTTTGATTTGTCCGGCTTACTAAGACTTGCCGGATATGTATAGCCTATTCCTCTTTATTACTCTAAAGTTCAACCATTGTAACATAATTATTCCTCCGGCACGCATTTTTCCGCTCTTTAATCAGCTTGCAATATTCCAGGAAAACAGGATGTTATTATGTAATCGGCATATCTTGGAGCACGGAATGACAGCAGTCCTGTTGGGTCAAACTAAGCTTGAAATCACGAAGCTTAATAAGGAGGATTACCGATGAAATGGAGCGCTTTTATGCTCGGTGGTCTTGCCGGAGCAGCAGTAGCGGTGTATGCCGCCAGAAAACGTCCGGGAATGTTTGCCTGGGCTGGCGCAGCGGCGGGCGAGGCTTGGGATGGAATGAAGGGAAGAGCGGTTAATGCGGTTCTCGACCGTAAATTCCGCTCCGACAAAGCAGATCATGACTCGAAGCATTCGGAAGGATCGGGCGACAGCTGGAATCAAATTGAGGAAATGCTGAATCAGGATCCACATGTGAAGAGGCAGGCGGAAGAGATCATGGCGGAAGCGACAAAGCATTAAAAAAAATTGAATCGTTTGATCGTCTGATTTCGTATAATAGGAGACGGTCCGGCGATTCTTTTTTTGTGTGATCTAAGTAGCATTCCAATCACAGACATGCTAACATAGTTACATAGCACGATTTAATCACCAAACAGCGCTTGCTTCATACGCTGTTTATAACCGATATTACCGCGTTTGTGCGCTTTCGAAGACGGTTTTGCTCCGCGAAAACGAAGCAGATGCTTTCGAGAAGGGGGATCCTATCATGAAAATCGAACGACTCAATCAAGACAAAATACGTATATTTCTGACGTTCGACGACCTGCTGGAGCGTGGGATCCAGAAGGAAGACATGTGGCGCGAAATACCGAAGGTGCACGAACTTTTCAGCGAGATGATGGATCAGGCCTATAACGAATTAGGTTTTGATGCGAGCGGTCCTCTTGCTGTTGAAGTATTTGCCCTCCCGGCTCAGGGTATGGTCGTCATTGTTACAAGAGGCAAGGTGAATTTCAAGCCGGAGGAACGCTCCCTCGAGGAAGACGACGGCGACGAGGATGTTTATGAGCTTGAAGTCACACTTGAGCAAAGTGATGTTGTCATGTACGCTTTCCGGGACATCGAAGATGTGATTGCGGTTTGCAAGCAAATCAAGGCAGCCGAATTAACGGACGATGGACGTTTATATTCCTATAATGGCAAATATATGCTTGTTCTTGAATCTGAAGGTGTAGAGCTGGCGCGCTATCACGCCATTATTGCCCTCCTTGCCGAGTACGGGGAAGCAACATCCGTGACAACTGCGATTCTTGAGGAGTATGGCAAAGTGATTATGCCGGCCAAAGCTGTCGCCGAAATCTGCACTTATTTCTAAAGTGGTCATTCCTAAGCATCTGCATCCGGGGTTCAATCCCTGTGCACGGTGCTTTTTGTTTACCCGTCATGCTTGCCGCCGCATAGCCCCGACTCTAACCGCTCATATTATGGTAGAAAAGGTGGTGGCGAATTTATGAATGAATCTGTATCGAATTCAAACGATATGCTCGCATCTACCCAAGCGGTGATTAAGGATGCGCTTCGCAAGCTGGGTTATGGAGATGAAATGGTAGAGCTGCTCAAAGAACCGATGCGGCTGTTGACCGTACGCATTCCCGTCCGGATGGACAATGGCAATATGCGTATGTTTGTGGGATACCGGGCCCAGCATAATGATGCGGTCGGTCCAACCAAAGGAGGAGTCCGTTTTCATCCCGACGTAAACGAGAATGAAGTCAAAGCGCTCTCGATCTGGATGGGCTTGAAATGCGGCATTGCCGATTTGCCTTTCGGCGGAGGAAAGGGAGGCATTATCTGCGATCCCCGCAATATGTCCTTCCGGGAGCTGGAGCGGCTCAGCAGAGGATATGTCCGGGCAATCAGCCAGCTTGTGGGTCCAACCAAAGATATTCCCGCGCCCGATGTGATGACAAATTCACAAATTATGGCCTGGATGCTGGATGAATACAGCCGGATCCGCGAGTTTGATTCACCCGGTTTTATAACCGGCAAGCCTATTGTGCTTGGCGGGTCGCTGGGGCGCGAAAGCGCGACGGCGCGCGGGGTTGCGATCGTCATCGACGAGGCTCTCCGGGTAAAAGGCATTCCTCTTCCCGATGCGACGGTAGTCATTCAAGGCTTCGGAAATGCCGGAAGCTTCCTGGCAAAATTCATGCATGATGCCGGTGCCAAAGTTATAGGTATTTCCGATGTGAACGGAGCGTTGTATAATAAAGAGGGACTGGACATCGATTCTCTTCTTGACCGGCGGGATTCCTTCGGTACGGTGACCAATTTATTCCGGGATACGATATCCAATGAGGAGCTGCTTGAGCTCGAATGCGATGTTCTCGTACCCGCTGCGATAGAAAATCAGATAACGGTGAATAATGCCGACAGAATTAAAGCGAAAATCATTGTGGAAGCGGCGAATGGGCCAACAACAATGGATGCTACCCGAATTGTGACGGATCGCGGCATCCTGCTTGTTCCGGATGTGCTGGCAAGCGGCGGAGGCGTGATTGTGTCCTACTTTGAATGGGTTCAAAATAATCAGGGCTATTATTGGTCCGAAACCGAAGTGGACAGCAGGCTGCAGGAAATGATGATCCGCGGATTTAATCAAGTTTATGACCTTCATATCAGCCGCAAGGTGGATATGCGGCTGGCCGCCTATATGGTCGGGGTCCGCAAGATGGCGGAGGCCTCGCGTTATCGCGGTTGGGTGTAAGGGTTGTGCATGACACCAGGAGGTGACAGACGAGAAAATGCTGCTTTTTTCCATATTAACCGGAGCGGTTGCGCCCGGAATTTCTTTGCTCACTTACTTTTATCTGAAGGACCGGTACGATGCTGAACCGATTCATATGGTGCTGCGCGTATTTCTTCTCGGTGTCGTCATCGTACTGCCTATTATGGTCATTCAACGCGGCCTGACTCTTTTGTGGGGCGACCATCCCTTCGTATTTGCCTTTGCCGTATCGGCAGGGGTGGAGGAACTGGTCAAGTGGTTCGTGCTGTATCACATCATATACAACCATACGGAATTCGATGAGCCTTATGACGGGATTGTGTATGCAGTAGCGATATCGCTTGGTTTTGCTACTGTGGAAAATGTGCTCTATGCGGTATTTCAGCCTTCTTCCATGGGCACATTGCTTATCCGTGCGCTTCTTCCTGTTTCCGGACATGCCTTGTTTGGCGTCACAATGGGATATTATTTGGGCAAAGCCAAATTTGCCGCGAAAAAATCCAGCGGCAAATTTATTATGCTTGCAGCCGCTGCGCCCATGGTGGAGCATGGCGTTTACGATTGGATTATGGGTTCCGGCTCCACCTACTGGGTATGGTTTATTGTACCGCTCATGACCTATTTGTGGATAAAGGGAATCCGGAAGATGAACCGGGCCAACGCCCGGTCACCGTTTGCCCTGCTTGGGCGGGAAGAAGAGATTAAATTGTAATTTTTTGGTCCATAATAGGATCATCAAGCACGACTATTGTTGAAGATTGAAGCAGTATTACATTCAGGAGGAAAAAATGATTACGGCACGAGTTAAAGTGAGCATTCGCTGCAGGGTTTGCGGAGAAAAGTTTGTGCTTCGCGGACGAAGAGACAAAGACCGCATCGATACAGGCTTCAAGCAGTGTCTTTGCAACAATGAGCATGATTTTGAAGTGGAAGAGGCTCTGTAAAGCCTGCGGCGGAGGAATATCCTCCGCTGCCATATGTTATTGACATGGATGTATAAAGCTCCTTCGTGCAAACCAAACTAACACCAGGTTTTGCACACGAAAGGAGCTTTTGCCTTATGTACCGTCGATTAAGCGCTGTGTTATTCCCGGTAATGACACTGTTTTTTATCGGTTCGATTTATTGGGGCTATCAGGAGCATCAAGAGAAGAATTCGGTTTTGATTAAAGCTGAGAACCAATATCAGCGGGCTTTCCATGATTTGACCTACCATGTCACGCAGCTTCATCGGGAGCTCGGCAACACGCTTGCCGTACATGCGGCATCCCAGAATTATCACCGCAAAGGGCTGGTGAACGTTTGGCGTCTGACAAGTCAGGCTCAAAGCGAAATCAATCAGCTGCCGCTTACACTGCTGCCGTTTAACAAGACAGAGGAGTTTCTCTCGAAGATCGCCAACTTCTCTTATAAAACCTCTGTGCGGGATTTAACCAAACAACCACTGTCGACTGAGGAATACAAGATGCTCAAAACACTGTATACGAACTCAGAGCAAATCTCCAATGAGCTGATCGGCGTTCAAGGCAAGGTGCTGGCGAATAGTCTGCGGTGGATGGATGTTGAAGTCGCGTTGGCCTCCGAGAAATCGACTAATGACAACACCATTATTGACGGATTCAAAACCGTGGACAAAACCGTCAGTGAATACCCGGAAATCAATTGGGGACCCTCAGTTTCCAGCATGTATCAAAAAAGATCGATTAAAATGCTTGGCGGCGATATGAAATCGGCCGAAGACATCAGGAAGCTTGCTGCCGATTTTATGAATATGCCGGATATGAGCAACATACACGTTGTCGAAAATGGGAAAGGAACGGAATATGAGTCCTACTCCGCCACCATTGAACAGCCTAATATGGACAATCCGATACAGATGGATTTCACAAAAAAAGGCGGGCAGCTGATCTGGTTTGAGAATCCGCGCACCATCGGCAAGCAGACTCTGCAGGCCGAAGAAGCCAAGACCAAGGCGACGGAGTTTTTGAACGACCATGGCTATAAAGGCATGAAAACCGTAAATTACGACCGCTACGATACGATTGCCGTCCTAACTCTCGTCGGCACACAGGATGGAGTGCTTATCTTCCCGGAGAAGGTGACGGTTAAGGTAGCGCTGGACAATGGCGATGTGGTGGGACTTCAGGCTTCGGATTATGTGTATGAGCATCATAAGCGGACAATACCAAAACCCAAGCTGACCTTGGCTGCAGCACGGAAGGCATTGAATCCGGATTTTCAGACGAAATCCGAACAGCTGGCCCTGATTGCGAGCGAACAGGGTGAAGAAGTGCTGTGCTACGAATTTGTCGGCAAAATCAATAATGCGATGTATCGGATGTACATTAATGCCGATACAGGTGTTGAAGAAGTAATCGAAGAAATGCCCCAATAGAAGATAGGACGTGCGACTCATGTTGCACGTCCTATCTTCTTTCATGAGGACCTCCCCTATATGGCATGGGCTATGCTATAATCGAGGAAAATGGGGGGACGATCATGCTGCCGAAAGTGAATCAATTTCTTTACCTGCAAGTGGCCTCATCCGATGAAGAAGAAGCGAATACCGAATATAAATCGAGAGTTTCCGACGAAGCAGATCATGAACTCCTTATTGATATACCCATTCTCGAAAGTAATGGCCGGTACAAACGGCTGTTTCTGGGAGATGAGCTGTCCATCTATTTTATGACCGGCGATGGGGTTAAACATTATTTTAATTCACATGTGCTGGGATTCAAGGACGATGTCGTCAAAATGATCCGGATCGGCAAGCCGGACCCGGAGAGTATAACCAAGGTCCAGAGACGGCATTTCCTGCGGGTGTCAGCAGAGCTGGAGCTGGCAATCCAGATGTCGACTCATGTCCGTTTTATCGGGATGACGGACGATGTCGGCGGAGGAGGGATCTCCTTTCTTGCCGATGCCAAATGGCCGATTCTGGACGGTACGGATCTGGACTGCTGGCTGCTGGTGCCTTACCGAAACGGTACGATAGACCATTCCCAGTTTAAAGCGGAGGTTGTCCGCGTGAAACGCATGGAAACGGGCAAAAATCAGATTATGGCCAAATTCGCAAGCATTTCGGACGGTGACAGACAGAAGATTATTAGGTTCTGTTTTGAACGTCAACTGGATTTTCGCAAAAAATAAAAACCGACATTTTTCTTTTTTTTGGCGCATAAGGACAAGCTTATTGGAAAAACTATCCTCACAACCCATGACTATCTATCTACCTGGCAGTCAACAAGGAGAGGCGACCATGAAGCTTCGTCAGTTATTCGCCCGCAAACGTACCAAGCGTTTGAAAGGGTTTGAAGAGTTATCCGATGATGTTACCGATGTACTGAAAAAAATTGTTATTATCCTACTGATTCTTCTGGTTGCAAGTCAGCTTGTGCTGCAGATTCCGCAGGTTCGTTTATGGATAACAGGCGTGGATCGATTGGAGGGGACCCCCTTCTAGGCGATTCGCGTTCTTTGCATCTTCAAAACTGCTGTGGTATAATTTTCACTATCGCAGGCAGAGCCTGCTTTTTTCTTGATGATCAGAGCATGGGATGAAAACCGCTAACGGCTCTCAAGGAGGTTATACACCGTTGAGCATCAATGGGGGACGCGAATGCGACCGCATTAACGTAGCGATTGACGGACCTGCAGGTGCCGGCAAAAGCACCGTTGCACGCAAGGTTGCCGAGCAGCTCGGCTATGTTTACATCGATACCGGAGCCATGTATCGTGCGGTAACGCTGGCCGCCAATCGGGCGGGAATCCATCCCGGAGAAACGGACGGGCTCAAGCAGCTGGTGAATTCGCTGAGCATCCGCCTTGCTCCGGGTGTGAACGGTCAAATGGTATTTTTGAATGAGGAAGATGTAACATCCGCTATTCGTTCACGCGAAGTAACGCTACACGTTTCACAGGTGGCTTCACATGAATCGGTTCGTATCCGGTTGGTGGAGCTGCAGCGGCAGCTTGCCGCATCAAGAGGCATTGTTATGGATGGCCGTGACATCGGCACCCATGTTCTGCCGGATGCCGAATTGAAGGTATTCTTGACCGCAAGCGTTCAAATAAGAGCGAAGCGGCGTTATGAGGAATTGAAGGATCTTGAGGGAATCTCGCTGGAACAGCTGGAAGCGGAAATTGCCAAGCGTGATCTGAGCGATGAACAGCGTGAAATTTCGCCATTGGTTTGTGCGCAGGATGCCATCAAGGTCGATAGCACTGAACTTACTATTGACCAAGTTGTAGCACTTATTCTAGACTTAAGCCGAACCAAACTGGCGGAGGCGAAGTAAACTATGTTATATAGGGTTTGCCGCCGTGTGCTCCGCGTCCTGTATGCTGTCTTTTACCGATTTGAGGCAAGCGGGCTGGAGAATATTCCGGCTACAGGGGGCGTAATCCTTTGCTCCAATCATCTTAGTGTGCTTGATCCTCCTACAGTAGGCACAAAGCTTAACCGGAGGGTGCACTATATGGCGAAAGCGGAATTATTCCAAATTCCGTTATTCGGTCCTTTTATCCGCAAGCTTGGGGCATTTCCGGTCAAACGCGGCGGTGTCAGCAAGGATGCCATACGATCCTCCATCACCCTTTTGCAGGGAGGGGGAGTTATGGGCATTTTCCCGGAGGGAACCCGCAAGGCTGCCGCCTCTGCGATGGGGAAGAAAGGCGCCGCGATGATTGCGATGCGCAGCAAGGCAACCATTATACCGGTAGCGATTGTCGGGAATTATCGTATCTTCCGCAAGATGAAGATCCGTTTCGGCAAGCCTATTGATATTTCCGCATTCACCGAGGATCCCGCATCCGATGTTCTGGAGCAGGTCACCGAGGTCATTATGAAGCGAATTCGCGAAATGGTTGCACAAGGATAGGGTTTTGCATGTATAATTAAGTTTTAGATGGTACGTCGGAGCTTCTGTTTCAATGTCGCGGGCGTGCGTTTAAATAAAGTTGGGGTATGAACTGAGGAGGTTTTTCAAATGTCAGAAGAAACAAACGTGCAGGAAACCGCAGCTGCGGAAAATATCGAATCGCAAGAGACCGCTGCTGCGGAAAATAATGAAATTGAACAATCCGCTGGCGCGGAAACGACTGAAAATGTCGAAGCCGCTGAGCAAGTGGAAAGCCAAGACGCATTGGACAACTTTGTGTCCTTGAAGAAAGGCGACTCTGTAAAAGGCACAATCGTCAAAATTGAGGATAACCAAGCTTATGTGAGCCTTGGATATAAATATGACGGCGTTATTCCACTTCGTGAGCTTTCCTCGATTCAGATTGAAAGTGCGGCAGACGCCGTAGAAGTCGGTCAAGAGGTAGAATTGAAAGTCGTCAGCATTGACGATGACAAGGAAAAACTCGTTCTGTCCAAAAAGCTGGTCGACGGCGAGAAAGCCTGGGATGAGCTTCAGAACCGTTTTGATCAAGGAGAAGTATTCGAAGTAACGGTTGCCGACGTTGTCAAAGGCGGGCTGGTTGCCGATGTTGGCGTGCGCGGATTTATTCCGGCATCCATGGTTGAGCGTCATTTTGTAGAAGATTTCAGTGACTACAAAGGCCGTACGCTTCGCGTTAAGGTAAAGGAAATCGATCGCGAGAACAATAAAGTGATTCTTTCCCAAAAAGAAGTGCTGGATGCTGAATTCGAGCAAAACAAACTGGCTGTAATGAACTCGATTCAAGTAGGCCAAGAGATCGAGGGCACTGTTCAGCGCCTTACTCCATTTGGAGCATTTGTTGATATCGGCGGCATTGATGGTCTGGTTCATGTATCCGAGCTTTCATGGCAGCATGTGGCTCATCCGAAGGATATTGTCTCGGAAGGCCAATCCGTCAGCGTTAAAGTGCTTAAAGTCGATCCTGCCGCAGGCAAAATCAGCTTGAGCATGAAAGCTGCACAACCGGGCCCATGGGAATCTGCTAATGGTCAATTCAAAACGGGTGACATCGTGACGGGTACGGTACGCCGTATTGTCAGCTTTGGCGCTTTTGTTGAGATTGCACCTGGCGTTGAAGGTCTCGTTCACATTTCGCAGCTTGCTCACCGTCATGTAGCTACTCCGAATGAAGTGGTTACAGAAGGTCAGGAAGTACAGGCGAAAGTGCTTGATTTCAACCCATCTGAGAAACGGGTTAGCCTCAGCATCAAGGAAACGGAAGAAGCTCCTGAACAACCTGAGAAGTCATCGCGTCCGGAGCGTTCCTCCTCATCACAGCGTTCACCTAAGGTGGAACTGAACAATCCGAACGTCAGCTTGAGCAATGAAGGCATGAGCTTTACGCTGGCTGAGCGGTTTGGCGATAAATTGAGCAAATTGAAATAAGACCGAAATTTGTAGAAATCTTTATCATTAGCCGCAAAACAGGCATTTATTGCCTGCTTTGCGGCTTTTTTCTTTGTGTACGCTAAGATGGATACGCGAGATTAGGTTTGGCGGCTGAGGCGCATAATAGGATAGTCGAAAGAGGGGGGATAATGCTTGAATGAAGGATTTATCGCATGCTGGTTCGTTACCATGCTGCTTATATTATATGCAACCGGATGGAAACAGCAGGTTGCCGACGGGGTATCAGGCCGGGCGCTTACCATTTTCGTTATTGCGGTTCTTATTCTGCATAATATCAAAATTGCCATCGGAACGACGACTGATTATGTGCAAGGCAGTGTGCTTGCAGCGGTCGGGGCAGCGATTCTTTCGCTTGTAAGCATCCGTCAGGCCGGACAATTCGTGTACCTTACGCTTTGCTCGTTGTTTACGGGTGTGATCTGGATGTGGGTGCATGTTATGTACCGGGCAGATCCGGTATTTGTTGGCATCCATCCTTTATGGGATGGGCCCTTGATAGCCGGATTGATGGCCGGCATTCTGGTAGAGCGTTTCCGTCATCAATTTGCTTTAATTGTTGCCTCCGCCCTGATATCGCAGCTAGTGGATATTATCCGGCCGCCAGGCGGAATGCTGATTATAGGATCATTGGGATGGTGGGATGGATTTGCCATCGCCTTGCTTGCAGCGAGAATTGTCAGTCTGGTCAGGGGCTTTATACGAAGCCTGCTTCAAAAAGGCAATAGCCGGTTCACCCAGAGAGGCGGGAGTTCATAATCCATGTGGGAACAGATGAAAATCGGACAACCGCATCATATTTTGATCGGAATTCTGCTTGGAATTGCATTTGGGATTTTTTCCAGGATGCTGATGCTGCGGACGGATTACCGGCAATATCCGACATATCCGCATGGCCGGATTATTCATATCTCTCTCGGCGTGATTGCGGCGGCGCTGGGTGCTGTAGCCGTTCCGGCTTTGTATAACAAGGATTTCACAGCGATTACCTTTTTGACGCTCGCTGCCCAGCAGTTCCGCGATGTTCGTAAAATGGAACGGGATACGCTCGACAAAATCGACAGTCTGGAGCTGGTCCCCCGGGGGGCTACTTACATTGAAGGTATCGCCATGGTATTTGAAGGCCGGAACTATCTGGTCATATTGACTTCCTTGCTGACAAGTCTCGCTTCCATCAGCTTGGGGCCGTTGTTTGGCATTCTTGCGGGGATTTTGTCTTTTATGCTGGTATGGGTGCTTAAATCCGGCAAAAATATTTCCCATATTGCGGAAGCGGAGATCGCTGAGGTAAGAGTTGACGGTCCGGATTTGTTTGTGGGAGATATATATATCATGAATGTGGGGCTGACCACCAATCAGCAGATAATTGCGGAGAGAGGTCTTGGTATTATTTTGACGCCCTTCAATGCCAATGGCAAAGCCACACTCAGCAATCTTGGACAGCGGCAGGCGATTTTATTCGATTTGTCCACAATTCTTGGGGTCTACCGTGACGATGGAGAGCCTGCACTGGTCCCCTTAGCCAAATTGGACATGAAAAATGGGCGGTTGGCCGTCTTTTTGCTGCCTCAGGATATGGATGGGAGCAAAGCGCGTGCAGTAACCTTGAAAGTGCCGATTCTGGAGTCTGCGGTTCGGATGCCAACTGAAGCAAGTGTGAACCGTAAGGAGGATAGACATGGCTAAAATTGTGGCTATTGTAACGGTGAATGGGGAGGGCACCCGCGGAGGCGCGCCGATTTTTATCGAACCCGACATAGACAAACGGGAAACGACAGCATTTTTGCTGGAAAAGATTTTAGACGCCAGTGCTCATGATTTGAAGAATGGAACAATCATTCTGGTAGATCGCCATCAGGAATGAAATGTTAGCCAAGCGGGGGGTTTTTTGCTATGATGGTAGGCGTGAGTAAATATAAGCTCGTATAACCCTCTCTTATACATAACTTATATTTGTGAAAAAACGGATAGCATTATTCGTTGCATATACACTGTGAACCGGCAGTGAAAATACAAAAAAGCACCTATTTTTATGAAGGAGTGAAAACATGGCAAAACCCATTATCGCCATCGTAGGGCGGCCTAACGTGGGGAAGTCTACGATATTTAACCGCATCATTGGCGATCGGTTAGCGATTGTGGAGGACAAGCCGGGCGTAACCCGGGACCGCATTTACAGTTCCGGAGAATGGAACGGCAGAGCCTTTAGTATCGTGGATACGGGGGGCATTGAAATCGACGGCGAAGACGAAATCATGAAATCGGTGCGCATGCAAGCGGAGCTGGCTGTTGAAGAAGCAGATGTTATTGTTTTCATGGTGGATGCCAAAGATGGATTGACTCATGCGGACGATGAAGTTGCACAAATGCTGCTTCGATCCCGCAAACCGATTGTGGTTGCAGTAAACAAGGTTGATAATTTCAATCGGCATGATGATATTTACGAGTTTTATAATCTGGGCTTCGGCGATCCTATCGCGATTTCCGGATCTCACGGTATGGGCATAGGCGATCTGCTGGATGCTGCCGTCAGTAAGCTTCCCGAGCTTGTAGAGGAACATTATGAAGACGATGTGATTCGTGTTGCCTTGATCGGACGCCCGAATGTCGGCAAATCTTCGCTGGTCAATGCGCTGCTGGGCGAGGAACGGGTTATTGTCAGCCATGTCGCCGGTACAACGCGCGATGCGATCGATACGCCATTCGAGCGGGACGGTCAAAAATATGTGCTGATCGACACGGCGGGGATGCGCAAACGGGGCAAGGTTTATGAGACAACCGAGAAATACAGCGTTATGCGCGCATTAAAAGCCATCGAGCGCGCAGATGTTGTGCTGGTGCTGATCAATGGCGAAGAAGGCATCATCGAGCAGGACAAGCATATTGCCGGTTATGCCCACGAGGCAGGGAAAGCATCGATTTTCGTCATTAACAAATGGGATGTTGTCGACAAGGACGAGAAGACGATGCAGCAATTTACCACGAGCATCCGCGATCATTTCCTGTTCATGACCTATGCGCCGATTGTATATCTTTCGGCCAAAACCAAGCAGAGGCTGCACAAGCTGCTTCCGGTTGTCGATCATGTCTCCGAGCAGCATGCGCTTCGAATTCAGACGCATCTGCTTAATGATATTGTATCCGATGCCATCGCCATCAATCCTCCGCCAACAGATAAAGGCAGACGCTTGCGTATCAACTATGCAACCCAGGTAGCCACCAAACCGCCGACCTTCGTGCTGTTTGCCAACGATCCGGAGATGATGCATTTCTCTTATGAGCGGTATCTGGAAAATAAAATCCGCGGCGCCTTCAACTTCGAAGGGACACCAATCCGTATCTATACCCGCCGCAAATCGGATGAGGATTAAAACTCGCACATCAACACATGTCCCATTAGGGACAAAAAAAGATTCTGTGAAATGGGCTAAGGGCGCATTTCACAGAATCTGCGCATTAAAGCGTGTCCCGAAGGGACGAAAGCGGGCCGAAGCTGCAAAATAATCAAATCGTCCGTCTCTGTCTCCCGAACGTTATACCATTCGGGTGTCCAGAGGGCGGAGCCCTCGGGGTCCCCCTATGAAAGGGGGATTTAGGGGGTAAGAAATCAAGAATTCTTCCTGGGGAGAGAAGAACGTGTTTACAGTCATCGCGGTTCTCATAAGTTACTTATTAGGCTCCATCTCATTCAGTATTCTAATCGCCAAATGGGTCAAGGGCATTGATATCCGCAGTCATGGCAGCGGCAATGCAGGCGCGACCAACACGCTGCGCGTGCTTGGCAAAGGTCCGGGAATTACTGTCTTTTTACTTGACATCGCCAAAGGAGTCGCTGCCGTTTTGCTGGGCATGCTGATCGTCGGTGATGATTGGGCTCCCGTATTATGCGGATTGGCAGCCATTGCCGGCCATAATTGGCCGATCTGGTTTAATTTCAAAGGCGGCAAAGGAATCGCTACGACAGTGGGCGTAATGGTAACGTTGGCCTTGGTGCCCTGTCTCATCGCTGGCGGCGTGGCTATCGCTGCCATTGCGTTGACCCGCTTTGTTTCACTGGGTTCTTTGCTGTTTGCACTGCTAACGCCTTTATTTGTTTGGCTATTCGGGATGTCCGAGGCCTTGCTGTGGGCTAGTCTGATTGTTTGTGTCTTTGCATTTGTCCGTCACCGCAGCAATATTGTGAAGCTGCTGCAGGGCAATGAAAACAAGCTGGGAGCCAAAAAAGGGTAGGTGCACATATGACAAACCGGAAAGCAGCCGTCCTTGTTGCCGGAAGCTGGGGGACCGCACTGGCAGCCGTTCTTGCTGACAATGACTACAACGTCATCATGTGGGCCCGCAATTCCGAGCAAGTCACGGAAATCAATGAAGAGCATCGCAACCATAAATTTTTACCCGACACTGTACTGTCTGACAGAATAGGAGCCACAACGGATATAGAACAAGCGGTCACAGGGGCAGAGCTTGTTCTATTTGCCGCGCCTTCCTCCGCCATGCGGGAAGTGGCCAGACAGGCCGCTCCTTTTATTGCTGAGAGGACGCTTTGTGTTCATGCAACCAAAGGCTTTGAATCTGTCACCTATAACCGGATGACTTCAATTCTTGCCGAGGAGCTGTCAGGTGATCCGAAACAGCTTGTTGTGCTCTCAGGACCCAGCCATGCAGAAGAGGTCGTGAACAAACAACCAACGACGGTTGTAGTGGCATCAGCATGCCAGGAATCGGCAGAACGGGCTCAGGATGCCTTTATCACCCCCTATTTTCGGGTATATACCAATCCCGATGTTGTCGGTGTTGAGGTAGCGGGTGCAATCAAGAATATCATCGCCCTTGGGGCGGGATTGACGGACGGACTTGGCTTTGGCGATAATGCCAAGGCTGCGCTCATCACCAGAGGATTGGCCGAGATCAGCCGTCTGGGCACGGCAATGGGGGCGAACCCTTTAACCTTTGCCGGTCTTGCCGGCATCGGTGATTTGGTTGTCACCTGTACAAGCAAGCACAGCCGCAATTGGCGTGCAGGTTCCATGCTTGCCGGCGGACTTGCACTGGATGATGTGCTGCAGCGTATGGGAATGGTGGTTGAGGGCGTCCGCACAACCAGTGCAGCGCGTGAGCTCGCTGCCAGATTAGATGTGGTCATGCCGATTACGGAGCAGCTGTACCAGGTTTTGTTTGCGAATAAACCGCCGCGCAGCGCTGTCGAGGATTTGATGGGCCGGGGCCGCACGCATGAAATGGAAGAAGGAGCGGGCTCCTGGGGCCTACACCAATAATCCTTTCCCCTCATATGATACGAGGAAAGCAAGCTTTTGCTTTCGAAGTAAGCTTACGTTTCGTAAACTGGGCATACGCTTGCGAGGTGGGTTTATTTCGTAAACTAACCCTGTGCTTGCGAGGTGAGTTTACTTCGTAAACTCTTGTAGGAGGGGAAAAATTGAGCGATAAAAATAATCTTTCCAAAGACGTTCTTAATGCGGTCAACAAAAAGACCGGTAAACCGATAACGGAGAATGCAGTTAAAAAGCTGGCCAGCAATGTAACAGCCAATACATTGCAGGATGAAGATGAGCTGCGCAAGCTTATCAAGTCCGTATCGGCTATGGCCAAGGTGCCGGTTACGGATAAAACGGTCAACGATATTATCGGTGCCGTTAAGAAGAGCGGAATGAACACGTCAAGCATGGAAATGCTGATGAAAATGATGCTTAAGAAGTAAAATGAGGATTGAAGCGCAAGGCGCAGGCGGCGAAGCTACCGCAGCGAGCCGCCAGCGCCGAGATCCTTATTTTTTTGGGTCCGTTGTTTGCAACCTGCTAATTAAACCTGAAAGTAGCAGAGCAAAGTACACTAATGGTATAATGAAGCGACTATTTGGTGGACAAGGTGGCGACATGCAATATGGATCCGATGATGAAAATGTGGGTTTCTTTTGTGGGGATCGGGCTTATGGCAATAGCTGCGGTACTGATCACTCTGGCAAGGTACAAGACCAAGGGCGTGTTTAAGATGCTGGTTTCTTCTTTTGCTTTTTTGCTCTTGGTGATTGGCGGATTTCTCGGATTAATTTCGATTACATAAAGAGCCGAGGGGTACAGTTTGCAATGTCGAAAGGAAGTAGGGTTTGCATATGTTAGAACTAAAAGGTTTGACGAAATCAATTCGCGTAGAGGCTGAGGCAGGACTGTCCTTGCTGGATATCGCGCTGAAGCACAATCTGGATTGGGGATTCTCCTGTACGCGCGGCACTTGCGCGCGATGCAGATGCCTCGTTATAGAAGGCGGAGAATTCCTTGAAGATGTCACAGATGAAGAATGGAACCGTTTGGAGCCCCAGGAATTCGATGAGGGCTACCGGCTTGGCTGTCAGGCGGTAGTAAAATCGGCTGATGCTGCTATCAAAGCGGAGAACCGGACTTATTTTTAATTTGAAGGAAGTGCTTTTTGTTGCTGAACGAGAGTAACCTGCTGTCTGTATTGTCCATCATCGCGGAAGCGGGCCTTTCCGCCAATGCCACGTGGCTGACTGGAGGAAGCGCGGGCCTGCTGCTCAGGGGCATCAAGCTCGATAACCCCCCGCGCGATCTGGATATTTATGCGGATGAAAGCGATGCGTTGCGGCTGCATGAGATGCTCCAGAGCTACGCCACGGATCAGCAGCAGGTAAGCGTTAGCGGAATCTACCGTTCGGTGCTCAGCCATTATCTCATCGAAGGGGTTCCGGTCGAGTTGGTCGGTGGCTTTGTCATTACATCACGTGAGGACCGTTATGCCGTGCAGGTCACTCAAGTGCTTGCGCCCCGGCAGCTTACCCTATCTGTCAAAGGTACCGCCATCGGCATTGTTCCCTTGGCGCATGAGATGTGGTTCAATCTGCTGCGTGAGCGTTTTGACAGGGTGGCACTCATCGCCGTGGCGGTGCGCGCTGAGCCCGCAGTTCACCTGGAAGCTTTTGAAGCCATTGAGGCGGCAAATCAACTAAGCGGATCATCAATTGGCGCCATACACGATCTTATTGGAATCTCCAGAAACGAGGGGCCGCTATGAATGTAGACATCACGTTTCTTCCTTCGGAACGTACCGTATCGGTTCGGGCAGGGACAACGGTGCTGGACGCCGCCCGCCGTTTCGGTATCCCGGTACGTACGAGATGCGACGGGAAAGCCTCCTGCCTGATGTGCAAGGTCGTAGCGCAAAACGGAAGCGGTCTGTCTCCCATGCAGAATAATGAACGGTATAAGCTCGGGGGACTTGAAGCCGAGGGCACAAGGCTCGCTTGTCAGGCTAAAATTATCGGTAAAGCGGTTGTAGAATTACCCGAAGATCCGCTTCGCGCAGCGGTCAGGAAACAGTTAATGCGTCAGGCGGAGGAAGATAAGCTCTGGTAGGCGCAGGATTCATGCTTGAGACCGGTTACGGCAGCAAGCTATAACGCTCAGGAGGCACTATGATTAGACAAGGAACAAGAAGCGCAGCTGCTATGATTACTTTGCTGGCAATGATTATTATGTTGCCTGGCTGTCTTTACCCGGATGACCAGCTGGCTAAGCAGCCGGCCAAGGATGCCATCCTGAATGTGCAGACGGTAATAGACCAATATCAGAAAGATACGGGACTGCTCCCGATTCAAAATAGTGATCAAGATACGCCGATTTATGAAAAATATTTGATTGATTTTGCGAAGCTGCAAAGAATGAATTACTTAACGAGCATTCCGGAGACCGCTTATGAGAAGGGAGGAAGCTATTACTACCTTATCATTAACGAGGAGACCGATCCGACGGTGAAGCTCATGAATCTGGTAATCTATCAACAAGTCAATGATGTCCAGGCAGCGGTTAAAACTTATAGAAGTGGACATAATGGCGAGCTCCCATCGTCAGATGAGGCCTATCCGGGTTTTGTCCGCATTGATTATAAGAAGCTTGCTGTGAAAGAGCCTGTAATCCGCAGCATGTTCACAGGCCAGACATTATACACGCTGATGGATGCCAAAGGAAATGTGTACATTGACTACGGAAGCGATATCATGCAGGCCATTGAGAAGGCTGGAGGCAAGAGCATCGCACCCGCGCAGGACCTGCGCGGGCTGCTGGTCAACAATGCGGATTTCGTGCCGGTCAAGTCTCCGGTGTATCATCTCATTAATGGGGAACCGCAAGCGGTCCTCGAGTGAACGGCTGTACACGAGAATACATGTCCCCCTTGTGCCCCGGGCAGGCGCAGGGGGGATTTTTTTATGTTCAAGGCATAGCAGCGTTCTTTCTCTCATATACCTCATTCATTGGAAGGACCAGAGGCGAAGATGCCAAGGAAGCAAATCGAAAGATTTCATCAGCAAGTCGTCATAATTGGGACGAACGCGCAATAAGCTATTACTAGTCCAAAATCATGTACGAGTTGCGTCGCTGGCCTGCTCCGAAAAGACGGCGGAAGGCGGCGGACACAGGCGGCTACACAGCAGGAGGATACGCGGCAGTAACGGTACGTCCATGTACAGGCGAAATTCGATTGGGAGGGGATATTCAGTGGAGAAAGTGGACATTTTCAAGGACATAGCCGAACGAACCGGCGGGGATATTTACCTCGGCGTCGTCGGTGCGGTCCGCACAGGCAAATCAACCTTCATCAAGCGGTTCATGGAGACGGTTGTTCTGCCAAACATCACGAACGACGCCGATCGGGTAAGAGCAATTGATGAGCTGCCGCAGAGCGCAGCGGGCAAGACAATCATGACAACGGAACCAAAATTCGTGCCTAATCAAGCCGTTCAGCTTCGTGTGGCAGAAGGGCTTGATGTCAACATCCGTCTGGTGGATTGTGTAGGTTACGCCGTAAACGGGGCAAAAGGCTACGAGGACGAGAACGGTCCGCGGATGATCACGACGCCTTGGTTCGACGAGCCGATTCCTTTCCAGGAAGCAGCGGAAATTGGCACACGAAAAGTTATCCAGGAGCATTCCACCCTTGGTGTCGTCGTGACGACTGACGGTACGATTGCCGAAATTCCCCGCAGCTCCTATGTTGAAGCGGAAGAGCGCGTTATTGAGGAGCTGAAGGAGGTAGGCAAGCCCTTCGTCCTCATTGTGAACTCCACACGTCCGCGCAGTGACGAAGCTATTCAGCTTCGGAGCGAGCTGCAGGCCAAATATGATATTCCGGTGATGACGCTCAGTGTAGCCACGATGGGCGAGGAAGATGTCATGTCGGTGCTCCGCGAAGTGCTCTATGAGTTCCCGGTGCATGAAGTCAATGTCAATCTTCCAAGCTGGGTCATGGTGCTGAACGATCAGCACTGGCTGCGCAGCAACTATGAGAATTCCGTTCGCGATACGGTTAAGGATATCCGCCGTTTGCGTGATGTGGACCGCGTCGTTTCGCAGTTCATGGATTATGAATTTATTGCGAGAGCGGGCCTGAGCGGCATGAATATGGGCCAAGGGGTCGCGGAAATTGACCTCTATGCGCCGGATGAGCTGTATGATCAAATCCTGATGGAAGTTGTAGGCGTGGAGATTCGCGGGAAGGACCATCTGCTGCAGCTGATGCAGGAATTCGCCCACGCGAAGCGAGAATATGACCGGTTCGCCGAAGCGCTGGAGATGGTGAAAACTACCGGCTACGGCATAGCAGCCCCATCTCTGGCGGAAATGGCACTCGACGAGCCGGAGCTGATCCGTCAAGGCTCAAGATTCGGCGTCCGGCTGAAAGCGACGGCGCCATCCATTCATATGATCCGTGTCGATGTGGAATCTGAATTCGCGCCGATCATCGGTACGGAGAAGCAAAGTGAAGAGCTGGTCCGGTATTTGATGCAGGACTTTGAGAATGACCCGATAAAGATTTGGGAATCCGACATATTTGGCCGCTCGCTGCACTCCATCGTGCGCGAGGGCATTCAGGGCAAAATCGCGATGATGCCGGATAATGCCCGCTACAAGCTCCAGGAGACACTCGGACGTATTATCAACGAGGGCTCAGGCGGATTGATTGCCATCATTTTATAGTCCAAAATCAAGGCTGGAGGCACGCTCAGGCGTGTCTCTTTTCTCGTTTTTACAGATATAAGGATAATCTCTACATATAGGTTATTAATTCCGATTGACATAGTAGGAAAGCATGATATTATAATCATTATGAAAAATAGAAAGAGTTAGCAGGAGGAGAAAGAGAAGATGAAACAATGGGGAAAAGTAACTATTATGCTGCTGGCGGTTGCTCTGATGGTCGTGCTGAGCGCTTGCGGCAACAAAACAAACGAGAGTACAAATAACGGCAGCAATGCAGCGAACCAGACCGCGGACAATGCAACGAACCAGACTGGCGAGGCTAACCAAGCCAATGAAGCCGGCACAACAAATGATTCCAAAGACCTGGATGCACTCAAAGGCAAGAAAATTGCCCTTATAATGCAGTTTAATACAGGAACGTTCTCGTCGCAATATATTCAGGGCGTCAAGGATCAAGCAGCCAAATTCGGCGGCGAGGTGCAGGTGTTCGCATCGGATAATGATCTTGCCAAAATGTCCTCCAACCTGGATGCGGCCGTCAACCAAGGCTTCGACGGGATTTTGATCGATCATGGACAAGCCGGTGCGCTTGAAGCCGGCATCAAAAAGGCTCTTGAGCAGAACATTCAAGTCGTCGTTTTCGACGCGGATATCAAAATTCCGGGCGTAACGGTCCTTCAGCAGGATGACCAGAAAATGTCGGAAATGACCTTGAACAAAATGTCCGAAGATATTGGCGGTAAAGGCAGCATCGTTAAAGTGTGGGTAGCCGGCTTTGCCCCTATGGAACGCCGTGAAGTCGCTTATAAGGCGTTTATGGAAAGCAATCCGGACATCAAGCAAATCTCCGCTTTCGGTAATGCCAACAATCCAGCCATGGATGCACAATCGCAAATGGAAGCCGTTCTGAAGAAATTTCCGAACAAAGGCGATATAACAGCGGTATGGGCAGCATGGGATGAGTTTGCCAAAGGCGCTTCGCGCGCAATCCAGCAGGCTGGACGTACAGAAATTAAAGTATACGGTATCGATATGAGCGATGAGGATCTTCAAATGATTCAAGATACGGCCAGTCCCTGGGTCGCTTCCGCAGCCGTAGATCCGATCTCGATCGGCAGCGTTCAAGTCCGTTATTTGTATCAAAAATTCAACGGAGATCAAACGGATGAGACAGTTGTCCTCACTCCTTCCATGGTCAAACGTGAGGATTTGCCTGCTCTCCCGGAGAAAGTAAGTACATCGCAGCTTAGCCAATATGTTGAAGGTTGGGGCAGCAACGATCAAGGTTATACCGATACGTTGAAGGAGCTTGAAGCTTCAGCTGCAAAATAATAGCCCGTTTGCATGACGCAGGCGAATGAGCAGACAAGGAAGTGCAGCATGGGGTACAGCAGCAGTTTGATTATGCGCGGCATCGGCAAATCCTTTGCCGGTGTGCATGCGCTCAAAGAGGTAGATTTTGAAGTTCGGTCAGGTGAAATTCACGCTCTGCTGGGCGCGAACGGAGCGGGTAAAAGCACCTTGATGAAAATTCTTTCAGGTGCTTATACATCGGATTCCGGCTCTATCGAAATAGACGGCAAGGCAATCCAGGTCCGGACGCCAGGGGATGCCAAAGCAAGCGGCATCCATTGCGTCTACCAGGAGGTCGATACGGCACTGGTTCCGCATCTGACCGTTACGGAGAATATTATGCTTGACCGCATATCTTCGCCGGGAAGCCGCCACTTTCTTGGCTGGAAAGCCTTCCATCAGGAGGCGGAGGCCGTTCTGCGGCGCCTCGACTCTCCTATACCGGTCCGCAAACGGGTCAGTGAACTGACCCTGGCCGAGAAACAGCTTGTCCTTGTCGCACGCCTGCTCACCGAACAAGCAAAGTTTGTCATTTTCGACGAACCGACTGCACCGCTCAGCCTTGAAGAGGCTGAGCGGTTGTTCCGTGTTATGAGGCAACTGAGGGACGACGGCATCGGTTGTATTTTCATTACCCACCGTCTGCCGGAAGTGTTCGAGATGTGCGACCGGATTACTGTCATGCGCGACGGCGAGCGCGTACTTACGGAGGACAAGCAGGAAACCGATATGGACGGCGTCATTCAGGCAATGCTCGGGCGAAGCTTCGAGCAGGAATTCCCCAAAGCGGAGGCAGAAATCGGATCAGTTGTGCTCGAAGTGAAAGGCTTGACAGCATCACGTATGACAGCATCACGTACTGTGCAAGATGTCAGCTTCTCGGTGAAGAAGGGGGAAATCGTTGCGATTGTCGGACTTGTCGGCGCAGGCAAGACGGAGCTTTCCCGGCTTCTGTTTGGCGCAGATGCCGTCGATTCCGGCGAAGTCCGCGTCAATGGAACCAGGATGAATCTCTCCCAGCCGGCCACGGCCATAAACGGAGGTATCGCGCTGGTACCCGAAGAGCGGCGCAGTCAGGGGATTCTTGTCTCTGAGTCGGTGCAGCGCAATCTCAGTCTGCCGATTCTGAAGCTGCTTTCGCGTTTCGGGTTTCTCTCCGGCTCAGGAGAACAGGGCAATGCTTCATCGGTGATCAGCCGTTTGGGCATCAAGACGCCGTCTCCCGCCCAGAAAACGATGTATTTAAGCGGGGGCAATCAGCAAAAGGTGGCAATCGGCAAATGGCTGAATGCTGGGGTAGACGTGTTTTTGTTTGATGAACCGACAAAAGGCGTCGATATTGGCGCCAAAAGCGATATTTTCCGCATCATAGGGGAATTGGCGCAGCAGGGCAGGGGAATTGTTTATTTAACATGCGAGTTCTCAGAGGCGCTGGGTATTGCCGATCGTATTCTGGTTATGTATGATGGACGGATTGTAGCTTCCTTTGGGCGGGGAGAAACGACCCAAGAGCAATTGCTCTACTATGCCAGCGGGGGAGGAGAAGGTACAGCATGATCAGCAAACCGATGGATTTTATTTTTAAATACGGCTCTATAATGGTTATAGGTATCGTCATCCTGTTTTTTTCTTTTTGGAATGAGCACTTTTTTACCTACAGCAACATAACGGATATTTTACGTTCCATCTCGATCGTTACTTTCGTTGCAATCGGCGTCACGTTCTCGCTGACTGTGGACGGCTTTGACCTTTCGGTAGGCTCCACGGTGTCGCTTACGACGGTTGTCTCCGCAGCCCTGATGGTTTGGTATGAGCAGCCGTTGATCGTGGTCATTGTATTTCCTTTGCTTATCGGTGTTATGGTAGGGCTGATCAATGCCCTGCTGATCGTCAGAATCCGGATTCCGGATCTGCTCGCGACACTGGCTATCATGTATATTGTGGCGGGCGTTCATAAAACGTTCACCAAGGGCTACTCCATTTACAACAATATGCAGCTGACCGATGGAACGACGGCTCCCGGCGTATTTCGGGAGGATTTCCTGTGGCTGGGACAGGGCAAATGGCTGGGAATCCCGATTCCGGTCATCCTCATGGTGATCGCCGTAGCAGGCGTGCATGTGTTCTTCACTTACACGCGCTGGGGACGTCAAATGCAAATGACCGGCGGCAATGAAGAAGCCGCAAGGCTGTCGGGCGTTCGGGTCAAACGGATCCGCACCGCGGCTTATGTCGCTTCGGGCTTGTTCGCGGCTGTTGGCGGCATTCTGTTCTCGGCCAGGGTCGGAACAGGCCAAATCGACGCGGGATCCTCCGTCTTGATGGAAGCGGTGGCGGCGGTTTTTGTCGGTTATTCCGTGCTCGGCGCGGGACGCCCGAATGTGATCGGAACGTTCATTGGATCGGTGCTGATCGGAGTGCTGCTCAATGGGATGACCATGATGAACCTGCAATATTATACCAATGATATTGTGAAAGGTTGTGTGCTTGTGCTCGCTCTGGCTGTTACATTTGTGCACTTAAACCGCAAAAAAACATAAAAAACCCATGGTTTCCATGGGAAAACCGCCCTCCCACTTGAAATTATATAGACGCTGTATTACTATAAATCTGTTCGTCGTACAGTATGCAGGAGTTGCACACTTATCCAAATTTTGATTTCAAGTGTGCGGCAAGCTGGCTCTTATCTTACGAAAAGGACAGCAAATTCATCTTTACTACAGCCTGCAGGTATAATTTCTCAGGTTTCGGTAAAACAGAATGATATTGATGTGCTTATGAACTGCACTTAAGGGGAGGTGAAAGAATTGAACAAAACGGAACTGATTGCCAAGGTAGCCGAGTTGACTGAGCTTTCCAAGAAGGATGCATCCAAAGCGGTTGACGCTGTATTTGATGCCATCTCGGATTCGCTGCAAGGCGGAGATAAAGTACAGCTTGTCGGATTCGGAAACTTCGAGGTGAAAAGCCGCGAAGCCCGTAAAGGCCGCAACCCGCAAACGGGTCAGGAGATTGATATCCCGGCCAGCAAAATCCCGAGCTTTAAAGCAGGTAAATCGCTTAAAGACCTAGTCTCCAAATAATAGCGCGGCACTGCCGCTGATGGCGCCCGGATGCTTGTTAGCATTCGGGCGTTTTTCAAAGAGAAATCCCTATTGACAATCCCTTCTAATTCCAGTAAACTGGGCTTTGCGGTTGACGGGTGCAGTCTTGAAAGTGTCTGAAAGATGCTTGTACTGACCCGATTCATGGCGGGTGTTAGCTCAGCTTGGTAGAGCGCTACCTTGGGGTGGTAGAGGTCGCCAGTTCAAATCCGGTACACCCGACCATTTTATACGACTAACCATAAACTGCTGCCCTTGAGCGCTTTCGTTCGGGAGGCGGTTTTTTAAATTCAAGGAGGACGGTTCTATGAGTGATTTGCATGGGGATTACATCGTCGTAAAAGCGAAAGCCCAGGGCGTGCAAGTAATCGGACTCACACGCGGACAGGATACAAAATTTCATCACACCGAGAAGCTGGACAAGGGTGAAGTGCTCATCTGCCAGTTTACCGATCATACGTCAGCGATCAAAATCCGCGGAAAAGCCACTGTTCTGACAAAGTACGGAACCGTCGACACCGAAGACTAATTGTAAAAGCAGGCATAGCCTGCTTTTTTAGTTTGTACAATGTAAGGAGAAGACCATTCTGGTTGCGGAGGCGTTGCAGCATGTCCGTATGGAAGAGGCTTATCCTTGCATCAGCGGTAACACTGGCAATAACCGTTCTTTTAACCGCACTTCCTCATTTCCGGCAGGACATGCCGCAGCGCAGCGGAGATATAGCCGTTTTTCGATTGATGCCCATCAAGCAATTGACCAGCGGAAATCTGGTCGATTCCATGATCGGTCTGCAGCTGTCGCTTGCGATCAGGAAAGTAGCCTGGAACCAGGCTGCTCTCTCGATAGATTTGGTCGTGGATGGCAGGGACAATGAAAACAGGGAATGGGCGGCTGATCTGCAGAGGCTGCTGGAACTGGCCTTTGTGCGGACGGATAACGTGAACCGTGTTCTGGTGCGTTTTGTCGAGCCGATCCCCTCTGGAGGGGATACAGCACGGTCAGCCGCGCGGGTATTGGCAGCCGCCGACGTCAGGAAGACAGATGATTGGCTGGCTACCGAGCTGACCGGCCTCGCAGAGACGGATTTGCTGTCAAGCCCGGAGTGGAGACAGAGGCTGCGTTTGTCGGTATCCCAGGAAGGACTTATCCGTCTGGGGACAGCTGACTGAATCAGATGCCCCTCTTTTGGATAACCCATTCACAAGGGGGTAGCTTGTAGCGCAACGCTTGACAAAATGATATAATAATTTAGATTATAGAACAGCACTGTTTTCGCTGATCTGTCCGGAGGCTTGACCTTATGAAACCATACAGAATACCTGAACTAGCTAAGAAGTACACGGATCATGAGATGATTCAGACACACACGGAGCTGCCGGAGTTTCCTGATTCGCGGATTCGGCTGCTTTTCGCTTTTCTGGCCAACCAACGCACGCCTCTTTTGCACAGTGAGCTTTACTCGCTGGTTGCCGCTCTTGTACAGCTTGGTATGGATACCCACGATATGATTGATTCCGATTCCGGACATGTCCCTGAACGTGAGATGCGCTCGCGCCAGCTTAAGGTGCTCGCAGGGGACTACTTCAGCAGCCGGTTTTATCATCTGCTGGCACAAGCCGGACAGGTGGATATGATCAGGCGCATCAGCGAAGGAGTTTGTGAAGTCAATAAGCTGAAAATGAATTTGTACGTGAAGATGAAGCAGCTTCGGGTGACGGCTGAGGATTATTTGAACCAGTGCATTCAGCTGAAAACCGAATTGTTCCAGGCTTTTACGGACATTCTGGATGATAAAGCAGTTCGTGACTGGCTGGTGCTTCTGCAGGGCTTCGGCCGATGCGAGGTCATTCTGGACGAACTGGCCCGCAGCGAGAAGCCGGAGCGTTTCGGCGGCAGCTGGGGCTATTGGCATGTCCTGGATGAGGGAAGCGAAGAAGAGAAGCAGGGACTTGCCGACAAGACCGCTGACAGTTTTTTTGTTGACGCTCTTCTTGCCAAGTATGATATACGCAGCCAACTGGCTGATAAATTGAAAAACGCCGTGGCGCATGTTCAAGCGGCCGCTTCAAGGCTTGAGTCCGACAAGCTCGTGCGCGAGCTGCTGCAGATCGGAGAATCATTCCGGCGTCCGCTGATGCCTGCGGCTTCCGTCCATGGCGAGAGAAGGTGATCAAAGATAATGCAATCCAATTCCAAAGAGACGCATGTTCATGCTGTATTTGAGAGCATCGCTCCCAAATACGATCTGATGAACGATCTGCTCAGTTTTCGCAGACATAAGGCATGGCGCTCCTTTACCATGCGCAAAATGAACGTCAAACCGGGCGCAACGGCCGTTGACTTGTGCTGCGGCACATGCGACTGGACGATTGCGCTCGCGCGCGCAAGCGGGACAGGCAAGATGTTCGGGCTGGATTTCAGCCGCAATATGCTTGATGTCGGTCAGCAGAAAGTCAACCGGGAGAGTCTGGACAACCAGATCTCGCTTGTGCAGGGAAACGCTATGGAACTGCCGTTCGAGGACAACCGGTTTGATTATGCGACCATCGGATTCGGGCTTCGCAACGTGCCGGATCTTGTGCAGGTGCTCAAAGAAATGCAGCGCGTCGTCAAGCCGGGCGGCCAAGTGGTCTGTCTCGAGCTGTCCAAGCCTGTATGGCAGCCTTTCAAGTCGATTTATTATTTTTATTTCGAACGTATTTTACCGAATCTGGGCAAACTTTTTGCCAAGCGTTATGAGCAATACAAATGGCTTCCGGAATCGCTTAAGGCTTTCCCGGACCAAAATCAGCTGGCGGCTGTATACCGGGAGATTGGTCTCCGAGACGTTCGCGCGTACCCGCTGACTGGTGGTATTGCCGCGCTGCATATCGGAACGAAGGGAACAGAGGAAGCATGATTCGCAAATTCAGAATTTTTTTGGAAATGATCAAGGTGGAGCATACGGTGTTTGCCCTGCCATTTGCTTTTATTGGCGCATTGCTTGGAGCAGTCGTTATGGAGAACCGGCTTCCGCAGTGGAGCGAGATCGGTTGGGTGCTTCTTGCCATGGTTGGCGCGAGAAGCGCCGCAATGGGACTCAACAGGGTGATTGACAGGGTGATTGACAAGAAGAACCCGCGTACGGAGAAACGTGCCATACCCGCAGGTTTGTTGAAAACCTCAGAAGTTATCCTGTTTATCGCGATATCATTTATTGTCTTGTTTTTTGCAGCAGCGAAGCTCAATCCTTTATGCATCAAGCTGATGCCGGTTGCGGTTCTCATGCTGGTCTTTTATTCGTACACCAAACGCTTCACCTGGCTTTGTCATCTGGTGCTTGGACTGACCATCGGTCTCGCCCCTCTTGGCGCCTGGGTGGCGGTAACGGGAGAATTCGCGTGGCCGGCATGGATTCTCTTCGGAACGGTAACCTTCTGGCTGGCGGGATTTGATATTATCTATGCCTGCCAGGATTTCGATTTCGACCGCAAGGAAGGCGTTCATTCCATTCCCGCGCGCTTTGGTCTATCAGGCGCTCTCTGGCTTGCGCGTCTCTTTCACCTGATTACGGCTGCGGGCTTCCTTACCTTATTCTGGATGACCAACTTAAGCTGGGGTTATTTGCTTGGGGTGGTCATCGCACTGGGCATTCTGTTCTACGAGCATCTGATTGTAAAGCCTGCCGATCTAAGCCGCGTCCAAACCGCGTTCTTCACAATGAACGGGGCGCTCAGCATCACATTATTCGGTTTTACGCTAATCGATCTGATGGTGCTTCACCAATGGTAGGCGCAGGCACCCCGGAGGTGCGCAAGCGTTGGGTTGTCGGAATCACGGGAGCAAGCGGCTCTGTATATGGCATACGCCTGATTGAAGTTCTGCTTGCATCTGATGTGGAGGTTCATCTGGTTGTCACGGAATCCGGCTGGCGTGTTCTGAAGGAAGAATTGGGATGGGACACTACCCGCAGGCAAGCGGCGCTCGAAGACAAATTCAAAGCGGAGCTTGATGAGGGCAGGCTTGTTTTTCATCCTAATGCCAACATAGGCGCCACGATCGCCAGCGGATCTTACCGGGTCGAGGGAATGATCGTGATGCCCTGCTCAATGGGTACACTTGCTTCAATCGCGCATGGAAGCTCGAATAATTTAATGTCGCGCGCGGCGGATGTCATGATGAAAGAAGGGCGCAAGCTGCTGCTGGTTCCGCGGGAAACTCCGCTGCATGCGATACATTTGGAGAATATGCTGACCCTGGCCAGACTTGGCGTCAAAATAATTCCGGCGATGCCCGCCTTTTATAACGGACCGCAAACGGTCGCGGATATGGTCAACTTTCTCGTGGGAAAAGTACTGGACCAGCTGCCGATTGAACATCAATTGTACAGAAGATGGGGAGATGAGTAGCATGGGGCTGAACCGCCCGATCACCATCGGACGCATTGACTATACGAACGTCTGGCCGATTTTTCACTATGCCGAAGAGCAGCTGCCGGCTGACCGTTTTATTATCGACAGGAGAGTGCCCTCTGCGCTTAATACGGCCATGCAGCGGGGAGAAATCGATATCACCTCGATGTCATCGTTCGCCTATGCGCAGTATGCGGACAGCTTTCTGCTGCTGCCTGATTTATCAGTCAGCGCGGCGGGACGGGTCAATTCGATACTGCTGATTACAAGAGAGCCGCTGGAGAAAGTGCTGAAGGGGACGATCGCTCTGACATCCACTTCGGCGACTTCGGTCAATTTGCTCAAAATCCTGATGTCCTTGTACTACAAGGCTTCACCGGACTATATTACAATGGACCCTTCGCTTGACGAGATGCTGGGCAGTGCGGATGCCGCTCTTCTCATCGGTGACCCGGCGATTCAGGCATCATGGCGCAGTGAGGGATTTACAGTCATTGATCTTGGTGAACTATGGCGCAGCTGGACTGGCCTTGGCATGACCTTTGCCTTGTTCGCGGTGCATAAGGCTGCGGCAGCAGCATATCCGAAGGCGGTATCTCAGGTGCTGCAGGCATTAACGGACAGCAAGCGCCGCAGCCTTGCGGACACTGCGCCTTTAGTCAGCAAAGCCAGAGCCCAGTTGGGCGGAACTGAGAAATACTGGCAGCGCTATTTTCGGGAATTGACCTATAACTTTGGAACGAAGGAGCAGAAGGGGCTGTCGCTGTATTTTGAATATGCCCGATCACTTGGCCTGCTTGACCATCATGTACGGATGGAGTTTTTTGCAGATCATACTGCCCTACAGGTGAACGAATGAAACTACTTGATATCTATGCCAAAATGAAATCCGATCTTGATATTCTCGAAGGGAAGCTGGCGCAAAGCGTCACATCGGATCACTCCCTTCTGAGCGAAACCTCCACCCATCTGCTGAAAGCCGGCGGCAAGCGCATCCGGCCCGTATTCGTGCTGCTATCCGGCAAATTCGGTGAATACCGGCTGGAAACGCTGGAAAAAATCGCGGTTTCGCTTGAACTGATTCACATGTCTTCACTTGTTCATGACGATGTGATTGACAATGCCGACACACGCCGCGGGCAGCTGACGGTCAAAAGCAAATGGGATAACCGGATCGCCATGTACACGGGCGATTATATTTTTGGTAAAGCGCTCACTATTGTGACTGAGCTCAAAAATCCGCTTATCCATCAGATTTTGTCCAAAGCGATGGTTCAGATGTGTATCGGTGAAATGGAGCAGATTCGCGATTTCTTCAATACGGAACAGTCGATCCGCGATTACTTATTGCGGATTCGCCGCAAAACGGCGCTGCTTATCGCCACCAGCTGCCAGCTTGGCGCTATTGCAGCGGGAGCGGAATGGGGGGTCTCCAACAGGCTGTACCGCTTTGGCTACAATGTGGGAATGGCATTTCAAATCGGGGACGATCTGCTGGATCTGCTTGGAACAGAGAAGCAGATTGGCAAGCCGCCCGGTTCGGATATCAGACAGGGAAACATCACATTGCCTGTTCTGCTTGCGCTGCAGGAACAGGGGCGGGAGCAGCTGCTTCACGAATTAAATAAAATTCGCGAGTCCGACGGAGCAGGGGATACGAAAAAAGCGTTGAACATTATACGTAAGAGCGCAGGAATCCGGATATCTGAGGAACTGGCAGCCCGCTATATCAACAAAGCGACCCAGGCTCTTGCCGATTTGCCTGATATACCAGCAAAGAAAAACCTGACGGATATCGCGCATTTTGTAGCCAAACGGAATTATTAGCATCAGCGAGGAGGAATTTATGATGGAAAAGACATTTTTGATGGTCAAACCAGACGGCGTTCAGCGGGGATTAATCGGAGAAATCGTTTCCCGTTTTGAGCGCAAGGGACTGAAACTCGTCGCAGCAAAATTCATGAGCATTACTCCGGAGCTCGCCGAGCGTCATTACGCAGAGCATATCGGCAAGCCGTTTTATCCGCCGCTTGTTGATTTTATTACGTCCAGTCCCGTTTTTGCTATGGTTTGGCAGGGGGACAATGTCATCGCTCTTGCCCGTGCGCTGATCGGCAAGACGGATTCCATCGCAGCAGCTCCCGGAACCATTCGTTCCGACTATGCCGTACATACGAATTTCAATCTTATTCATGGATCGGATTCACCGGAAAGTGCTGAACGGGAGATCGGCATTTTCTTCAGACAAGATGAGCTGATTGAGTATGAGCAGACCATTCAGAACTGGATTTAATGGAGCATGGCAGGCAGCGGAGGTATGACGGTTGGAGGATATGGATTTCGTTCTTTTTTCAAAGCGAGTAAAAGACAAGACAGATATCGACCTGACGCAGTATAAGGAAGCGCAGATGAAGCGGCGGCTGACAACGCTGCGGCAGAAGTACGGCTTTGATTCCTTCGCCTCCTATTGGAAGGCAATCGAGCATGATGCTAAACTGATGAATGAATTCCTTGATCGCATGACCATCAATGTTTCCGAGTTCTGGCGGAATCCCGGCAGATGGGAAGCGATGGAGAAACGCTTTATTCCGGAGATGCTCAAAGGCGGTGGGCGCATCAAGATGTGGAGCGCTGCCTGCTCCACCGGCGAGGAGCCTTATACGCTCTCGATGATCACGGCTGAACTGGGAGCGCTGGACCGGTCCTCCATTCTGGCTACGGATCTGGACCAGATTGTTCTGGATAAGGCGGCAGCGGGCGTTTATCATGAACGGTCTGTCCGTGATGTGCCGAAGAACTACCTGCAAAAATATATGACCAGGCAGGGGACGGATCATTATGGCATAACTGACCGGTTGAAGAAATCCATCACATTCAAACAACAGAACCTGCTGAATGATTCCTTCGAGCGTCATTTTGATATTATCGTTTGCCGCAATGTTATGATCTATTTTACCGAGGAAGCCAAGCAGCTGCTCTATCACAAGTTCTCGCAGGCGCTCCGTCCCGGAGGACTGCTGTTTGTCGGCAGCACAGAGCAGATATTCAATCCTTCGCAGTATGATTTCGAAACCGAGGAAACATTCTTTTACCGCCGCAAGCTGTGAGCAGGGTATATCGTTTTCCAATTTCTCCAATACTAACAATTAGAAACAAACGGCGTTGGAGGTTTCATAATGGATAAACGGAAAGTCATAGCAGCTTACAAACGGGGATTTATCAATGTCCAGGAGTGCGCACAGATACTTGGCATTGATATGGCCCAGCTTTCAGGATTGATGACTGATCCTTACTTGTCGGCGGATCCGAAAGTCAGGCTGGACAAGCAATCCGTTAACAGTTAGGGAAAAGGTTGGAGAAGCTGTCTGTCACGCTTGGTCAAAAGCGCGATTGACGGCTTTTTTGTATTTCGGGCAAGCGCCTCCAATTCCTTGTCAAACCGGCAAGGCTATACTATAATGAGCAAAGATATTTGGGCGTAAAACAAGAGAAGCCTGGTGACGATTTTCGTTGTTCGGTTTGAAGGAGGAGCACTAACGTGAGTTTACGTTATTTGACAGCAGGAGAGACCCACGGCCCGCAGCTGACGGCTATTATTGAAGGGCTGCCAAGCAACCTGCAATTGGATTTTGAAGAATTGAATTTTCAGCTGCATCGCAGACAGAAGGGCCATGGCCGCGGACGCCGCATGCAGATCGAGAAGGATACGGCGAACATAGTAGGCGGTGTGCGCCACGGCAAAACAACCGGAGCGCCGGTTGCGCTTGTCGTGGAGAACAAGGACTGGAAGCATTGGACAAGCGTGATGAACATCGAGCCCATCGAAGGGGGAGATGAGGAGAAGCGCAGAGTTCATCGTCCGCGCCCGGGTCATGCCGATTTGAACGGGGGACTGAAATACAATCTGAAGGATCTGCGCAATGTGCTGGAGCGGTCAAGCGCCCGCGAGACGGCTGCACGTGTAGCGGTTGGAGCGGTGGCGCGGCAGTTTCTGGCTGCTTTCGGCATTAAGGTTGCAGGCCAGGTTATCCGGATCGGAGAGATTGAAGCCCCGGCCAACAATTTGTCGGTTGATGAGCTGATTGCACTCACAGAGGAATCGCCGGTTCGTGTGGTGGATAAGGAAACGGAAGCGAAGATGACAGCCTACATTGATCAAATCAAGCTGGAAGGCGATTCGATCGGCGGTATCGTCGAGTGCATCGTCGAAGGGGTCCCTGTGGGACTGGGCAGCTATGTTCAATATGACCGCAAGCTGGACGGACGGATTGCCCAGGCGGTTGTATCGATTAATGCTTTCAAGGGCTGCGAGATCGGGATCGGCTTTGAAGCGGGGCTGATGAAAGGTTCTAAGGTTCATGATGAAATCATGTATTCGGAGGAGAGGGGCTTCCACCGCGCCTCCAACCGTCTGGGAGGTTTCGAAGGCGGAATGACCAGCGGCGAGCAGATAGTAGTGCGAGGCGTTATGAAGCCTATTCCGACGCTCTACAAGCCTCTTCAAAGTGTTGATATCGATACGAAGGAGCCCTTTACAGCCCAGGTGGAGCGTTCGGACAGCTGTGCGGTTCCGGCTGCCAGCGTGGTTATGGAGCATGTTGTCGCCTGGGAAGTGGCCAAGGCATTCCTTGAAAAATTCGGAGGCGATTCGATGGAAGAGATTCGCGCCAATTATGACAACTATCTTGCTCAAGTAGGGCGCTACTAATGAGCGCGATGCGTGAGCTCACTGTTGAACTGGGAGAGCGATCCTACCCGATCTATATCGGGGAAGGGCTGCTTGATCAGGCAGGAGAGCTGTTTGCGAAGCAGGGAATCGGCAAGAAATCGCCAATGCTGATTGTGACAGACGAACGCGTGGCGGAGCGGCATTTGGCCAAGCTTGCGGCGGTTCTGCAAGAAGCCGGCTATCAGGTTACATCCGCCGTTGTTCCCCCAGGAGAAAGTTCAAAGTCACTCTCTGTTTTCGAGTCGCTGATGACCAAAGCGCTGCAGGCGGGTCTTGACCGGAAGTCAACGGTTGTTGCGCTTGGGGGCGGCGTTGTAGGGGACCTTGCCGGTTTCGTGGCTGCCTCCTATATGAGAGGGGTCAAATTTGTACAGGTGCCAACAACGATACTTGCGCACGACAGCAGCGTCGGCGGGAAGGTCGCGGTCAACCATCCGCTGGCCAAAAATATTATCGGCGCTTTTCATCAGCCAGAGCTTGTCCTCTATGATTTAAATACGCTGCAAACCTTGCCTCCGCGCGAGGTTAGTGCGGGTCTGTCTGAAGTCGTCAAGCACGGCTTGATCTGGGACGCGGAATTTGTTCAATGGTGCGATGATCATGCGGATCGTCTGCTCGCTCTGGATCCCGAGTCGCTGGGCTATGCCCTCTACAAAGGATGCGGTGTGAAAGCGTCTGTCGTCTCCCGGGACGAGAAGGAAAACGATCTTCGCATGATTTTGAATCTGGGCCATACGATCGGACATGCGCTGGAAGCTGTGGCGGGCTATAACGAGCTGCTTCACGGCGAAGCGATTTCCATCGGTATGGTAGGCTCTGCCCGTCTGGCGGTCAAGCTGGGTGCCCCAGAACAGGTGCTGACGGTGACGAAGCGCGTGTTGACGCGGGTTGGACTGCCTGTTCGTCTGCCGGAGCATCTGGATACCGATCGAATCATGGAAGCGATGAGCCATGACAAGAAATTTCTCGAAGGCACGATGGTCTTTATTGTCCCGACTGCAATTGGTCATGTGGAAATCAACAAATCCGTCTCCACGGCTCTTGTAAGAGAAATCGTGGAGCAATTGAAACAGGAGGCCGTTCAAGCATGAGTGTTCGAGGAATACGCGGTGCCATTACAGTCGATGTTAATGAAGAAGGACCTATCTTAACAGCAACCCTGGAGCTGCTGAAGGGTATTGTGAATGCCAATGCGCTGGTTCCGGATGATATATGCAATGTTTTCATAACCGTCACTCATGATCTTGACGCAACCTTCCCGGCGAGCGCCATCCGTCAGATGGCCGGCTGGGAGCTTGTTCCTCTGATGTGCGCGCTTGAAGTACCGGTCAAGGGAAGTCTGGAAAAATGCATCAGGCTGATGGTCTTGGTCAACACGGACAAAACGCAGAAGCAGATCGAGCATGTCTATTATGGAGGCGCCCAGGCGCTCCGGCCGGATTTAACTAATAAATAATCGGCAAAGAGTCAAGAATACCAGATAGGGTCCGGTTCTGCACAATTGAACCCAACCCATATTGACGATTTATAACCCCTGGTGTATAGTGTGGGAATAGAATGATGCAATAGTTAGAGCAGAGCTGAGCAAAGGCAGCGTTTATGTTGTCAGATGAGATGAGTAGAGCTGAGAGTAGTTGAGGTACCAACACGATTTCAAGCAGGATGAGTCGTTCATTTGCTGTGCCGCTTAAGGCCGTAATGAATAGACGACGCCCTCTAATTCGCGTTCCAGCACTCATGTTCCATCTTCTGACATGAACACTCCTGCTACGGCGGGAGTTTTTTTATTTTCATAAAAAGAGGAGAGATTGACATGAATCAGGAGCTGCAGCAGGTTATTCGACTTGCAGGGACCTACAATTTGATCCCGATCGTACGCCATGTTATGGCGGATACCGAGACACCGATCCGGCTGTTTCAGCATTTTTACCGGGAACCCCGCGCTTTCCTGCTTGAAAGCGTAGAAGGCGGAGTGAAATGGGCACGATATTCCTTTATCGGCACGGATCCCTTTATGCTCATCCGCGGCAAGAATGGCGAGATGGTTGTGGAGCAAAGAGGCGAGGAGCAGATTCTCCGCGATAAACCGATCGAGCTGCTGAAGGCGCATTTGCGTTCGTTCAGAAGTCCGTCAATCGCAGAGCTGCCCCCGTTCACCGGTGGAGCGATCGGATTTTTCGGTTATGACTTGCTGCAGTATTATGAGAAGCTGCCGCCTCACCGTATTGATGACATGAATATGAACGACCTGCAGTTTATGTTCTGCGACCAGGTCATCGTTTTTGATCACTTCAAGCAGCAGATTCAGGTTATTGGCAATGTCCATATCCCGAATGCCGCGACAGACAGCGTCATTGCCCAGGCTTATGAAGAGACGCTGGCGAAGATTCAGGCCGCTATTGAACGCATTCAGCAGCCGCTGCCTGCGCCATTGATGGCAGGAGGAACTATACCGGCTGATCCGGATCTGGGCGAAGTTGAATCCAATCTGACGAAGGAGCAATTCATCGCAAATGTGGATCAGGCCAAGGAGTATATCCGCGCAGGCGATGTGTTCCAGGTGGTGTTGTCCCAGCGCTTCAGCATCGAAACGGATGTCGAGCCGCTGCATGTATACAGGATACTCCGTAATATGAATCCGTCTCCTTACATGTACTATTTAAAAATGGATGATGAGGTCATCGTCGGCACTTCCCCCGAAGCCCTTGTCAAGGTGGACGGCGATCGGGTGGAGACCAGGCCCATCGCCGGTACGCGTCCGCGGGGCAAGACGGAAGAGGAGGATCTGCTGCTAGAGCAGGAGCTTCTTGCCGATGAGAAGGAGAGGGCCGAGCATCTGATGCTTGTTGATCTAGGCCGCAACGATATCGGCCGCGTATCCCAATTCGGCAGCGTCCACTGCGATGCCTATATGGATATTGAACGCTATTCCCATGTGATGCATATTGTTTCGAACGTATCGGGCAAGCTGCGCCCGGATAAAGATTTCTTCGATGCATTCGTCTCCTGTATGCCGGCCGGCACCGTATCCGGCGCACCGAAGCTGCGCGCTATGGAGATCATAGCAGAGCTGGAGAACGAGGCGCGCGGCGCTTACGCCGGGGCCATCGGGTATCTCGGTTTTGGCGGCAGCCTGAACACCTGTATTACCATTCGTACACTTATTTTCAAGAATGGCAAGGCCTATGTGCAGGCAGGGGCAGGAATTGTATGGGATTCGGTGCCGGAGAATGAATATGTGGAGACGATTAACAAGGCTAAAGCGATGCTGAAGGCCGTTCGCGCAGCCGAAGCGGTATTCTCCGCTCCGGAGCGGGGCGTGAACATGATCAATACGGATTATTACGCCAATGCGAAAGGGTGAGCGGAGCATGGAAACCGAAACGATATCGATGCAGCGCGCGCTGGCGGCGGTAATTGCCGGTAATGATTTGTCCCGTGAAGATGCGAGATCGGTTATGAGCATTATTATGAAGGGTGAGGCTACAGGACCGCAGATTGGCGCAATCGTCACCGCTTTGCGGATGAAAGGCGAGACCAAGGAAGAAATCACCGGCTTCGCAGAGGTCATGCGCACCCACTCCAACCGGGTGGAAACCCTGCAGGAGGGACTGCTGGATACCTGCGGAACAGGCGGCTCCGGCATTCATAAATTCAACATCTCCACAGCCTCGGCGATGATCGCATCAGCTGCGGGCGTTCGGGTGGCCAAGCACGGCAACCGCGCGATGTCTGGCAAAGCAGGCAGCGCGGACGTGCTGGAGGCTCTTGGCGTTCAGATCAATCTGTCCGCAGATCAGGCGGCAAAATGCCTGGAGGAGATCGGGATATGCTTCATGTTTGCCCAGCTATACCATCCCTCTTTGAAGCATGCGGCGGCAGCGCGGAAGGAGCTCGGGTTCCGCACCATATTCAATATGCTGGGACCTCTCACCAATCCGGCCGGAGCCGACCGTCAGCTGCTGGGGCTTTACGATATGGCGCGGACAGCAACCGTAGCTCAGGTATTGGGCGAACTGGGGCTCAAACGGGCGATGGTTGTCAGCAGCTTTGACGGGCTGGACGAAATCAGCATTTCCGCTCCCACCCAAATTTCGGAGCTTGAGGGTGGCGTCGTCCATACCTATGCGATTACGCCGGAGGAGCTTGGTTTGCCAAGGCATGAGCTGAGTGAAATCGTCGGCGGCGAGGCGGATGTTAACGCGTCGATCATTAGAAGGGTCTTTAACGGAGAAGAGCGCGGCGCCTATCGTGATATTGTGCTGGCCAATGCCGGAGCCTGTATGTTTATGGGCGGTGCTGCGGATTCGCTGCGGACGGGTGTTGAGGCGGCCAAGAGCATCATTGACTCTGGCAAGGCAGCGGCCAAGCTGCAGCAATTAATTGAAATGACAGGAGAGCTTGCCTATGTTTCTGGATAAAATCGTAGCTTCCAAACGCAAAGAAGTCGATGATCTGGCCGAGCATTTTTCAATAAATGAATATGAGCGCATCATTGCCGAGCTGCCTGCCTGCAAAGGGTTCGAGCGCACGCTCGCCGCAGGAACCAACCGTTCCCTTGGTCTAATTGCGGAGGTGAAGAAGGCATCGCCCTCCAAAGGGGTGATCCGGCCTGATTTTCATCCCGTTGAATTGGCGCGGACCTACGAAGAAGCGGGTGCCGACTGTATTTCTGTACTCACGGATGCGGATTATTTTCAAGGCCGCAATGAGTTTCTGACGGAGGTCAGAGCCGCTGTGAAGCTGCCGCTGCTGCGCAAGGATTTCATCGTTGATTACCGTCAGGTGTATGAGACCCGTGCCATTGGCGCGGATGCCATCCTGCTGATAGCCGCTATTTTGCGTCCCACATTATTGTCGGAGCTGCATGATCTGGCCAAGTCGATTGGCCTTGATGTCCTCTTTGAGGTCCACGATCAGGAAGAAATGGAGTCGGTGCTTGGACTTGGCAAGGCGACGCTGATCGGAATCAACAACCGCAACCTGCAAACCTTTGCCACTGATTTGAAAACGACGGAGCAGCTTATAGGATTTGTTCCTCCTGGTGTCACAGTTATCAGCGAAAGCGCCATATCATCCCCGCAGGATATTTCCTATCTGCAAGCTGTAGGAGCCAAAGGCGTTCTGGTCGGCGAATATTTCATGCGTCAGCCTGATGTCGGCGTGGCTGTAGGGCAGCTTATGGGACCGGTGAATCATTAATGAACGGTGAAGAGAATCAGGCCAGACGTACACGGGTGAAAATTTGCGGATTGCGCGATGCGGCAACCATTCGACTCATGAATGGTCTGCCCGTCGATGAAATCGGTTTTGTGTTTGCCAGCAGCCGGCGTCAGGTTGCTCCGGAGCTGGCTGCCGAACTTATTGATGAGGTGCGCCAGCTGCGCACGCCTGCGGGTAAAGCTCCCAGGACAGCAGGAGTCTTTGTCAATGCCGACCTGATGACACTCCGCGATCTGCTTTCTGTTGCGCCGTTGGACATTGTCCAGCTCCATGGCGGAGAATCTCCGGAGTTGTGTGCTGCAATCAAGACGGAACTGGGCGTAGAGGTATGGAAGGTGCTGAGCATGACCGAAGACGATCAGGCGGGGAATTCTCCTTCAGGGGAGGTTGGCAATGGTGAGGCCGCAGACGGTCAATCTTCCGGACCTGACCGTTTGGCGGCTTACCGGGGCGCTGTTGATGCTATCTTGATCGACACGGCAGGCGGCGGTACGGGCCGTTCATTTGCCTGGCAGGTGATAGACCGCTATCGTGAGGCGGCACGCGGGATCGGTGTTCCGCTTTATGTGGCGGGAGGACTCAATCCGGATAATGTCGCCGGACTGCTTGAGCGGTATTCGCCGGATGGCGTTGATGTGTCAAGCGGAGTGGAAACGGATGGAATAAAAGACATAGAGAAAATCAGGCTTTTTGTGGAAAGGGTGAAAGGCGTATGAACCAGGTCCCGGATGCAAACGGGCGTTTTGGCAAATTCGGCGGACGTTACGTGCCGGAAACATTGATGAACGCGCTTCTCGAATTGGAAGAAGCATACAAACACTACTCCAAGGATCCGGATTTCATTGCGGAGGTCCGGTATTTGCTGAACCAGTATTCAGGCCGTCCGACATCGTTATTTTATGCGGAGCGGCTGACCAAGCATCTTGGCGGAGCCAGGATTTATTTAAAACGTGAGGATTTGAATCATACAGGGGCGCATAAAATCAATAACACCATCGGACAAGGCGTGCTTGCCAAACGAATGGGTAAGACCAAGATTATCGCCGAGACCGGAGCAGGCCAGCATGGTGTCGCATCAGCGACGGTAGCCGCTCTTCTGGGGCTGGAATGCAAGGTATTCATGGGGGAAGAGGACACCAAGCGGCAGGAGTTGAATGTGTTCCGGATGAAGCTGCTGGGCGCTGAGGTTATTCCGGTCATGTCCGGCACCCGCACACTTAAGGACGCCTGCAATGAGACGCTGCGTTACTGGGTCAGCCATGTTGATGACACTTATTATATTTTGGGTTCTGTTACAGGTCCGCATCCGTATCCCATGATCGTACGCGACTTCCAGCGCATTATTGGCGATGAGACCAGGGAGCAGATTCAAAAAGAAGCCGGCCGGCTGCCCGACTATATCGTCGCAGCTGTTGGCGGCGGCAGCAACGCGATCGGGATGTTCTATCCGTTCATTGGCGATGAATCGGTCAAGCTAATCGGCGTCGAAGCCGCAGGCAAAGGCGTGGACACTGAGGAGCATGCGGCTACCATGACGAAAGGCAGGCATGGGGTATTCCAGGGATCGCTCAGCTACGTGCTGCAGGATGAATATGGACAGGTACAGCCGGCGCATTCCATCTCCGCAGGCTTGGACTATCCCGGTATCGGACCGGAGCATGCCCATCTCAAAGATACCGGACGCGCCCAATATGTGCCGATTACGGATGCAGAAGCGCTGGATGCGCTGCAGCTGCTGTGCCGCACTGAAGGTATAATCCCGGCGCTTGAATCGGCCCATGCCATCGCCGAAGTCACGAAGCTGGCTCCCAAGCTGAGCCCGGATCAAATGATCGTCGTCAACCTCTCGGGGCGCGGCGACAAGGACGTTCAGGCCATCATGGGCTATCTGGGAGGCGAGCAGGGATGAGCAGCTTGAATCGTATAGACGGAGCCTTCGAGGCTCTTGGCAAGGAGGGCGGGACCGCTCTGATCCCGTTCCTCACGATTGGCGATCCGGATATTGAGACCTCGATTGAAATTATCCAATCGCTTGAGGCTGCGGGAGCGGATATGATTGAGCTTGGCGTGCCGTATTCCGATCCCCTGGCCGACGGACCGGTCATTCAGCGCGCTTCCGAGCGCGCCTTGAAGAACGGCAAAGTCACGCTTGCGGACTGCGTACAGGTTGCTGAAACCGCGCGGCAGGCGGGCGTTCAGATTCCATTTATTCTATTTTCCTACTTTAATCCGATTCTCCAGTTCGGCCTTGAGCCATTCTTCCGCTTTATTGTGGACAAGGGCATCAGCGGTCTTATAATTCCCGATCTTCCGATCGAAGAGGACGGGGAAGTCCGTTCCATGGCGGAGCAGGCGAATATACATCTGATCCCGCTCGTCGCTCCAACCTCTCACGACCGCGTCGCACGGATTGCCAGCAAAGCGCGCGGATTTGTCTATTGCGTATCCTCCCTTGGCGTTACCGGGATCCGTGCCGATTTTCATCAGGGAATCGACGAATTTCTGGCCACGGTCAGGAATAACTCGTCGGTGCCTATCGCGGTCGGCTTCGGGATTTCGAGCCGCGAGCAGGTTGAACGCTTTGGGAAACAGGCGGACGGTGTGATCGTCGGAAGCGCGATTGTCCGTAAAATCGAAGAGGTGCTGCCTCTGCTTCACGAGCCGCAAACAAAGGCCGAAGGTCTGGAGCAGATCCGCGCATTCGTCAGCGCCCTCAAAGGCTAGCGGCGAATTGCCGGATTGCTCTTTCCATGAGGCCGCCGCCGATAAGTAGAAAAAGCTCTGCAAGTGATGCCTTCGGGCCGCTCCTGCAGAGCTTTTTTCGATGGTTGTTGGCGAGTGTTCAATTCATAAGCTGTAAATAGGCATCCGATGCGTTGTAACGGTTCGGCTTTGTCTATAGCAATAATAATAGTTACCGACACTTCAAGGTCATTTTTGGAAAATGAGCTGTTTTATCTTTCCCTTTAAAATGAAAGCGACTTATGAGACAATGAAGCTTGAATGTTAAATTCATTAATCAAAGAGGTGACTATTGGTGCAGCCTAAACAAAGTATCGTAAATTTACCTGTGTATCAACCCGGCAAACCGATTGAAGAGGTTAAACGTGAGCTTGGACTTACCGAAGTCATTAAGCTTGCTTCCAATGAAAATCCATTTGGATGCTCGGAGCATGCGAAAGCTGCGATCCAGGATGAGCTTGCGAACATCTCCATTTATCCCGATAGCTTCAGTACGGCATTAACCGGTGCTGTTGCCGATTATCTGCAGGTAGAACGCAATCAGCTTATTTTCGGTGCCGGCTCTGATGAGGTCATCCTGATGCTGGCCCGCGCATATTTGTCTCCCGGGGATGAGACCATCATGGCGGATGAGACCTTCCCGCAGTACAAGCATAATACCGTCATTGAGGGAGGGACTGCGATTGAGGTTCCGCTCAAGGACGGTACGCATGATCTGCCGGCGATGCTGGCGAAGATCACGGACCGCACCAAAATCATCTGGATTTGCAATCCCAACAATCCAACCGGAACGATCAACAATGAAGACGAACTGGCCCATTTCGTAAGCCAGGTGCCGAAGAATATCATTATTGCCTTGGATGAGGCTTATTTCGAATATGTGACAAATGCTGAATATCCGAACAGCCTCGAGCTGCTGCGCGGGCATGAGAATATTATTATTTTGCGGACATTCTCCAAAGTATACGGCCTGGCTTCGCTGCGTATCGGCTACGGAGTTGCGCATTCCGGCCTGATCCGCCATGTGAACCAGGTGCGTGAGCCCTTCAATACTACGCGGTTCGCTCAGGCTGCTGCCGTCGCTTCCCTGGCCGATCTTGATTTCCTGAACAATTGCAGGGACCGCAATGAAGAGGGACGGCGCTATCTGTACCAGGAATTTGACCGCCTGGGTCTGAGCTATTTCGAATCGCAAGGCAATTTTGTGATGTTCGATGCCAAGCTGCCATCTCAGCAGGTATTTGACGGTTTGCTGCGCAGAGGGATCATCTCCCGTGCCCGCTGGACATATTACCCGACTTATATCCGCATAACGGTGGGCAGTCAGGAACAGAATCAATCGTTTATCCGGGCTCTGGAAGAAGTGCTTCAAGAAGCGGCGGTGCTGGGTTAATATTATGACTAAAATTGCAATATTCGGCGTCGGACTGATGGGCGGGTCGCTGGCTTTGTGCTTCAAGGGCAAGCCGGGGCTCACCGTCGTCGGTCATTCTGTACGCGAATCATCCGCAACCAAGTACATGGAGAGAGGCGTTGTCGATTATGCGACAACGTCCATGCATGATGCTGCTGAGGGTGCGGATTTTATTTTTCTGTGCGTACCTGTTGGAAACCTGGAGCAATATGTGCGCGAGCTTAGCGCCATGAAGCTGAAGCCTGGCTGTATTATTACGGATGTTGGGAGCACCAAGGCATCTGTGGCTTTGACGGCCAGCAGATTATTCGGCAAGGACGTCACCTTTATAGGCGGACATCCCATGGCAGGATCGGAGCGCTCAGGCGTTGAAGCAGCCTCGTCATATTTGTTTGAGAATGCGTTTTATGTTTTGACCCCCGCAGCGGGTACGCCGAGCAGCGATGTGGACAAGCTGACCGGGCTGATCAAGCTGACCAAGGCGCATATCGTCCATGTGAATCCCGAGGAGCATGATGAGATTGTCGGGGCTATCAGCCATCTTCCGCATATCATTGCTGTGGCGCTCGTCAATCAGGTGCGCGGCTATAATGAGAAGAATCCGCTGAACAGCGTGCTTGCCGCAGGCGGATTCCGCGATATTACCCGTATTGCATCCAGCGATCCTGTTGTATGGCGCGATATTCTGATCAATAACAGCGGTGTGCTGCTCAAGCTGCTCAAGGATTGGAATCTTGAAATTCAGACATTCATTCACATGCTTGAAGTAGGGGATGGCGAGGGGATAGAGCGTGCCTTTCAGGAAGCGGGAATTTTCCGCAGCCAGCTGCCTGAACGACGCAAAGGCATGATTCATTCGATCTACGAATGCTATGTCGACGTGCCCGACCACCCGGGAATCATCGGCAAAGTGGCTACTGAGCTCGGCAACAGCAGAATCAATTTGAGCAATATCCATATTATCGAGAGCAGGGAAGATGTACCCGGCGTGCTTCGATTGTCTTTTCGTACTCAGGAGGATCTGGATCAGGCCGTGGCCAAACTGGATGAAATTGGATTCCCTGTCCATTTTTAAAATAAATCTGTTATTTATGAAAACGCTTATTGACAAAATGTAAACGTATACATATAATAAAAGTACAGTATGGTTTCTCTCCACTCCTATCCAATCCTTCGCACTATGTGCGAGGCCGCCTCTAGAGGCGGCCTTTTTTTTATGCTCTCTTCTATAAACTGAAGCAGTTTCAAGTCCTGTGCATTTTTTTCCTGATCCGCTTTCTTCTAAAGTGAAACTTTAACGGTACTTCTTCCGTCTAATCTTATGGCAGACAGATGCTCGGGGTTTTTACATACTAGCGTTTATCCGTTCGACCCGATAATTTTGAGAAAAATTTATCTTTCAATATGGACCTCTATGTTACAATGAACGTATCGTCTGTAAAAATGTGGGATGATAAAACATGTCGAAAGAAGCAGGAATTTGGTCTCATTCCCCGAATTCTATTCGTTAAAATATAAAAAAGTATAAACTTTTGTCTATAGTCTGCCTATTTCCATGACGAAGAAATTTGCTGTGCTACCCAAGGAAGGCGTCAGCCGTTTCTGCCTGCTATAAAAAAATTCATTATTTTGCCTTAGCCGCGCAACTTTTTCCTCCCGCTTCGGTACAATATTATACCGAAGCGGAGTACTCCTATGGCCAAGGAGGGTCGCCCGCGAATGACCGATTCCCAGTTAATACGCGAAATCAAAGACGGTAACGTACAGCTCTATTCGGAACTGATGCGGCGCTACCAACGTAAAATCCTTGCTTTCATCTATCACATGCTCAAGAGCGCAAAGCTTGAGCTTCTGGCTGAGGATCTATGCTCGGAATCCTTTTACAAAGCGTACCGCAGCCTGCATTCGTTCAGGGAAGTTGATGCTTCCTTTTCCACATGGCTGTACACCATTGCAAGAAATACGGTATTAAGCGAGCTGCGCAAGCAGAAGACGGGCAATGTGTCGCTTGATGAAATCGGCTTTATGCCCACAGCAGCTCTCGATACGGTGCCTGAGCATCGTTTGCTGCAAAATGAGCGGATGTCGATGGTAAGGGAAGCGATCAACAGTCTGCCCGAGAAACAACGCTCCGCGCTTATTCTGCGAGAATACGATCAACTGGATTACCAGGAGATTGCGAGTATCCTCGGACAGACGGTAAGCTCGGTTAAATCCTTATTGTTTCGTGCACGCAGCAGCGTTAAAGTACAGCTCGAACCGTATTTCGGCGATTCGCCATTGCTGGAGGAATACGAGGGGATGAAAACGTGATGAAGTGCCTCCAAGTTCAAGAGTCGCTTGGCATCTATTGGGATTTGCCCGAGAATGATAAAGAACGTATAATAGTAGATGAGCATCTTCTAACCTGTGAAGCATGCAGGGAGGATTTTCGCATATGGCAGGAAAGTGAAGAATTGATTCGTGATTTCTCCGACAATGAGGACGAAATGGCCCCCATTGATCATGTGAACCGCGATGTGATGGAACGGATTTACAGCGAGCAAAGCTGGCTGATGCCGATTCCTACCCGCAGCTATCAATTCACCCGGACATTCCGCCGAAACATGACAGCGGTCATTGCATGCTGTATGGCCATATTCGTTTGCGGTTTATTTTACCTTATGATTGGCTATGATGGATCTTCTACTGCCGATGTGGCCAAAATGACAGGGATGCTGGATACAGCTGACGCATCCAACGACAGCTCGGTCATCAGCGCCGCTTTCTATGCGGATGTTCCAGTGGCCAGCATCAGTGATCCCATAATACTTAATGTTGTACCGACCATCCCGCAGTACTGGGTTGCTTTTTCCCTGCTTGGGATGATTATGACGCTGCTTATCCTGAACTGGTTTTCGCGAACGCGAAATTAAGTATATGTCCAACAAGAAAGAAGGGCTTTGATTGCGACTCGGACTTATCCGTCACGGCAAAACCGATTGGAACGCGCTTGGTAAAATCCAGGGTCAAACGGATACGCCGCTTAATGCGGAAGGGATCAGGCAGGCTCATGCCCTTGCGGCGAGACTTAGCGGTGAAGAGATACGCTGGGACGGGGTAGTAACAAGCGATCTGAGCCGTGCCCGGGAAACAGGACGGATTATAGCAGAGAAGCTTGGCATCCCGCTATTGCCGGCAGACGAGCGTCTGAGAGAGCGGTATTACGGCGCTATCGAGGGCACAACGGAATCAGAGCGTATGGAACGATGGGGCCCGGATTGGCGGAAAAGCGACAGCGGGCAGGAAACGGATGAAGAGCTTCGCATCCGCGCACTTTCTTTTGTTGAAGAGGCAGCGGAGAACAACTCCAAAGGCAATATTCTTGCTGTCACACACGGAAGTTTGCTGGCTCAATTAATGCAGGCGATGTGCGGTGATCTGGAGGATAAACCCATTGTGAATATGTCTTTTTCCATTATGGAGCGTTCGGATAAACAGTGGATACCATTGCTCCATAATTGCGCTATACATCTGGAACAGATCCATGCCGAGCGTCATTAAGTCCCGACCATTATCTGCCTAAGCTGCTTGACCGTCCTGACGGTCGGGCGGCTTTTTTTTATGTTCCGAGGTTATAAAATCCGTTAAAGTTCCCATAATGGTAGTAAACCTGCAAGAGAAACCGGGAATGGGGGCGGACAAGTTGAAATTGGCGGATATGCTCAGTTACGCGGACATCGGTCAATTAAGCCGTATTGCGACTACCTACCGATGCGAGTGCAGCGGTAATTCAAAGAATGAGTTGATCCAGTCTATTTTATCAACGGTAAACCGCAGGGAAGTGTTTGAGACTCAAATCGGCTCAATGAAAATGGAAGATTTGCGTTTTATCAACTCGCTGCTCTTTGACTCCAGAGATTCGTTCAGCCTGGAAGAACTGATCGCACGTGTGCAGCAAAGCAAGTTCAGTCAGACTTCTGCTGAGCCAGCGGCTGTAACACCCAGTGTTCTGCCGCAGCCCACAGCCAAGGAAACGAAAAAACCTGCCAAGCGTTCGAAAAAGTCACCAGTACCCGCTGTGGAAAGCGGGCCGCGCGAGACGATATCCCGATTCAAGCAGTATGGGTGGCTGTTCAACGGCTATGAAGGCCCCAACCGGTATTTGTTTCAAGTTCCCAGCGATCTGAAGGAGCGTTTCAAGGAAACGCTGGGCAAACAGTTTCTTGCCCAAGCGATCTATGTGGAGGAAGAACCTCACGCTTACCGGGATGAGCAGCTTATTTTGGGTGAAGATGTCATGCATTTCCTGGATTTTGTTTACCACAACGAAATCCCTCTGACTTCAGATAGTGTCATGTATAAGCGCAGCATGATGCAAATCATGGACCGCTTTGGCGTGAAGGAGGCATTTCCCGCAAGAGGCGAATGGCGTTTTGGTTATGGGCGGAGGATTAAAGATTACCCGAACAGGCTGTCCCTGATTTACGACTACTGTTACTATAACGGATGGTTATCCGAGGCTGATTCCCTGCTGACTTTGACATCTGCCGGGAAGGAGCGCCAGCTGAAGCGAATCCCCGAGCCGTCGGACAAGCTTTATGTGTTCTGGCTGCGTCTGTATAAAGGCGCTATTCCCAACATCAGGGCTATCGTACACTGGATTGACCAGCTGTCGCACAAATGGGTGAAGCTTGCCTCATTGCAAACGGTGCTGACCCCCTATATAAAACCTTTCTACTACGATCAACCGGAAACGATACTGGAACAGCGCTTGCTCGGGATGATGATGCATCTGGGGCTGCTCAGGATCGGAGATGATCCGGCAAGCGGGCAGGTTGTCCGCATGACCCCGATTGGACGTTCCATCGTAGCGGGATTAAGCATCGAGAATGACGCTATTGTTTTGAACTGAAGAAACCTGACACAGACGGGCAGACGCACATTCGTTGCTCGTAAGGGCCAACGTCCTTAGCGACGCTGGCTGCCCTGAATATAGTAAAGTAAGAGCCGGTTCGCTCGTCGGTTAGTTTAGAAGAAAAGTTCAACCTATATGTCTTCACTTGAATCGCCTGCTTTAATCGTCGATAACCGGACAAAAAAGACGATTGCAACGTATGAGACACGGACGATGGAAGCCTTCATGGCGAAAGGAATGAATATAGGATCTCTTAGGCGCGGTGTTGGAGGTGTATCCTATGGACAAAATGAAAGTGACGTATGAAGCAATGCTGGGACTTGCTGCGGAAATGATGCTGGACGAGGTTGTGCTTAAGTTCCGCAAAGACCGGCTGTACCAGGCGATCGATGAGGCGCTTATCTCTGGAGACAGGGATACGTTCCAGCGTTTGACAGAAGAACTGAAACTGCTGCACGCATAAGTGGGCGATATACTGCTCCATACAGCCGATTTGGCCTGCACCGCCGGATGAAGATCCGAAAGCGGTTGCGGGCCATTTGTTTGTCCATCATTATGTGATAGGATAATAGGATAAGTTAAGCGAAGCGACATTATAAACAGAATGGAACAAAGAAAGGTGAATGAATTACGATGAAATTCAGCGATCTTACCCCTGAGCAATGGGCGGAGCTTCAGCCTTATCTGGATACGGCAATCCTGCCGGTAACCGGTCTTTCCGGCGCTGAGGCGCCGTATCAGGCTACGGCAGCGCTTGAGAAGCTGAGGGATGTGCTTGATCTGATCGAAAAGCCGTTCAAGGGCCGTACCGTTACATATCCAGCCTGCCATTATGGAGAATGGAACAAGGAAACCATTAGGCAAGTCGCCGGCGCATGTCTGAATTTAAAACGTTCGGCCGGATTTAAATATGTGATTGTCGCGGCTGCTTTTGCCGAACCCGCCTTCATGAAGGCAGAGGAAGCGGACCTGTTCATCGGGTTGGATTTGTCGGGTGCTTTGCCAAGTTCAGAAGCTGTAAGCGAGTCGATTCGACATTTGTGGCTGGGCAAGACAACTTCATAAACTTTCATGTTTTGCTTGCATAAGGTAGGGCATGATGGGGAAAAACAAATGCCAGACAAGGTCAATTGTGACAAAATGATAACAAATTTAAGAACGATTTTCGTACGATCTGCAATTTGCCCACCTCATTCTTGACGCTCCAAACCACCTAGGCTATTATAGGTAATGTCCTAGTTCGTAATACGTTTTGCCTTCTCCGGCAGAACACAAGATATGGCTCGCAAAGGGGGTAGAACAGTAGATGAGTAATCACGAACATCAAGAAACCGCACACCGTCCGGTAAAACGAAACGGAATGTCCCGGCGTCAATTTCTGTCGTATACGCTCGGAGGCGCAGGCGCATTCATGGGCGCAGGAATGATACTCCCGATGGTGCGGTTTGCGGTTGATCCGATTTTGCAGAAAAAAGAAACCGGTACCTTCGTTAAAGTAGTTGAAGCATCCAAAATAACCAATGAACCGCAGGAATTTAAATTCAAAATCCATCAGGTTGACGGCTGGTATATCAGTGACCCTGAATTGACCGCGTGGATTTCAAAAGATTCACAGGGTAAAATGTTTGCTTTGTCGCCAGTGTGTAAGCATCTGGGCTGTACGATCGGCTGGAACACGGAAAAAAACAATCAATATGTGTGTCCTTGCCATGGCGCCCACTATACACAGGAGGGCAAGAATCTCGTCGTTGCGCCAAAACCGCTTGATGAGTATGAATTGAAGGTTGAGAATGAATGGATCTATCTCGGCCCGGTTATGCCGAATACACGGTTCAAATAAGGAGGCGTAAGCTCAGATGTTAAAAGGTGTATACAACTGGATTGATGAACGTCTTGATATTACGCCGATGTGGAGGGACGTCGCCGACCATGAGGTGCCGGAGCACGTTAACCCTGCTCATCATTTCTCCGCATTCGTGTATTGCTTCGGCGGACTGACGTTTTTCATCACGGTTATCCAAATTTTGTCGGGTATGTTCCTCACGATGTATTTCGTGCCGGATATTATCAACGCATACAAAAGTGTTGACTATCTGCAGCATAAGGTCGCTTTTGGCGGTATTGTGCGGGGGATGCATCACTGGGGAGCTAGCCTTGTTATCGTTATGATGTTCCTGCATACGCTGCGGGTATTTTTTACAGGCTCATACAAGGCGCCTCGTGAAATGAACTGGGTTGTCGGCATGCTTATTTTCTTCATTATGCTGGGTCTCGGTTTCACAGGTTACCTGCTTCCTTGGGATAACAAAGCGTATTTTGCAACAAAGGTTGGTATCCAGATCGCTGAATCGGTACCTTACATAGGTACATATATTAAAGAACTGATGCAGGGCGGAGAAATTGTCGGTGCCGAAACGTTAACACGCTTTTTCGCCATCCATGTCTTTTTCTTACCAGGCGCATTGCTTGCGCTTCTCGCGGCTCACTTCTTTATGATCCGGAAGCAAGGTATTTCGGGACCACTATAAGTCGAAGGGAGGCAATTTGCGAATGGCACATGAAAAGAAAACTGGGGAAAAGGTCGTCTTCGTTGGCGATTCGCGTGTTCGACAGCGCGTTCGGACTCCGGCCGTACCACCTGACTATTCCGCCTATCCGGGGAAATCGGAAGCTTTCATTCCGAACTTCCTGCTTAAAGAATGGATGGTCGGGGTTGTTGTACTCGTGGGTTTCCTCGTCCTGACGATTGCGGAACCGGCACCGCTCGGTTATCCGGCAGATCCGACGAACGCGGCGTTTATTCCGATGCCGGACTGGTACTTCCTGTTCCTGTATCAATTTCTGAAGCTTCCTTACGTTTCCGGAGGGTATGTTGTACTGGGAACTGTAGGCGTACCTGGTGTCGCATTCGGGGCGCTGCTGCTTGCGCCGTTCCTCGATACCGGCAAAGAACGCCGTTTCTACAGACGTCCAATAACTTCGATCCTGATGATTTTATCGCTGATCTCGGTTTTTTATTTGACGAAAACATCCTGGGATCATTATCAGCATGAGCTGGCTCTGACCAATACGGTTCCTGAGCATATCGTTCGTGAAGAGAAGGCCCGCGAGGCTGCCTCCAAAGGCCAGGAGCCGGGACAGGCTGCGCAGGAAGCGGCAAGCATTCCGCTGGTGGACGCAGATGATCCGGCAGTAGAAATTACGAAGAAAGCTCAATGTATTGCCTGCCATGGCGCAGATCTCAAAGGTAATGAAAGTTCCCAGGTACCATCGCTTCACGGCGTTGGCGACATACTGACCAAAGAAGAATTGGTTGATACGGTCACCAATGGTAAAGGCGGAGGAAAAATGCCTGCCTTCAAGGATACTTTGAGTGCGGAAGAGATCGATCAATTAACCACCTGGCTTGCGAAGCAGAAGAAACCTGAGTAATACAGCTTGCATGATAAACCTGATCGGAAGACTCGATCAGGTTTTTTTTGTAAATTAATCCGACCTCACCAATGAAAGGGTGGCTTTCTTGTCTTCTCTCTCTTTTTTCTGGAGCAGATCGTTTTTGACCAACCGGGTCATGCTGTGGCTGCTGTTTATCGTGAATGCGGCAGGAACGGTTTATGGCTATATATGGTACGGGAATCAAATCGAGTATACCATCGAGAATAATCCGCTCTGGCAGGTGGTTTTCGTGCCGGACAGTCCGACTGGAAGCCTGTTTTTTACGTTGGCGCTCTTATTTTTGCTTTTCCCCAAAGCAGGAGTTCCTTCTTCAGCTTATATCGGACTGCGCTCCATCATCGAGGCGCTTGCGGTTCTGACTTCATTTAAATATGGAATATGGGCGGTTACGATGATTGCTGCCGGAGCCGCACAAGGGGATGCGCTCGTGTGGCAGGACTATATGCTTGTTGTTTCTCATCTGGGGATGGCGCTCGAAGGTCTATTGTTCGTAAGATTTATGATATTTGGACGAACTGCCGCTGTGATTGCGCTCATGTGGATGCTATTGAACGATATTCTGGATTACAGCAGTGATATCTTCCCTTGGCTGCCAAACGTGCTCGAAGATGATCTGGATGCGATTCGCAATTTCACAATCGGATTATCGATCCTGACTTTGCTGGTGACGAACCTGACGCTCAAATTTCGCAAGGTCTAAAATGGGACAGCCCTCCATAAAGTAATATTGGAGGGGATGAGCGTGAAATTATCGTTGTCAGGGTTAATAGTCGGCATCGCGGCGATGCTCATGGTTGTTGGATGCAGCGATAAAGGGCCAAACCAGGTCCAGCATGTACAAGCTATGACCGGACTTGCCGGAAGTCTTCCCGCCTCGCTGGAATCTCTGGAGATGCTCTCGGAGGCGTTCTACACGGCTGCGAATAATGGCAACCGCCAGCTTTCCTATACGCTGCTGAGCAGGATCCGGCAGGCCGCAAAATCTTCGGAGATTCGTCAGCTGGGCAGTCCGACTGGTTGGAAATCATGGGATCAAAGTGTGAACAAGGTCTTGGAAGACCTGACATATAACCGGACCAGCCCGGAATGGATAAATGAGGCTGCGAGAATGAAGCTTGCTGTGGATGTGTTGATCAATCCAAAAGCTCCGCTTTGGCTGCAGTATGAGGATGTGCTGCAGGATGACCTGCGCCGGGTTCATCTCGCCTGGAAATCGCAAGGCAACGATCATGCATTGGCAGCACTGCAGCAGCTTGAAACCTACAGCCGGCATATAGATAGAATCGAAATGGCTGCTCTGATGCAGCGGCCTGAATTATTGAATACGCATCTGCAGAGCAGTCTGGATTACATCCGGCATATGCTCGAAGCCAGCAAGCAGGCTAGCGGAGGCACTCCTGCTGTTTCCACAGCGCTTGCTTCGCTTGAAGAAGCGGCAAGCTCATTATTTGGCATCGATGAGGCGGAAGCAACCATAAACCAGCATCTTCCGGTTATGCCTGACGATGTGGGAAGAGCTCCGGTTAGCGAGCAGCTGGCAGTGCTTTATATTTCGGCATTTGTAATGGGAATTTTGGCATTTGCCGGATGGCGCAGATATGCTTTTGAGCAAAAACACGGTACCGCCATTCCAGCTAAAAAGCGGCGTTGACCAAACCATCCGGCAGCAGGGCTGTCACGGACACCTTCTAAGATAAGGTATCCGTGACAGCCCTGTTTGCTTCATTTCTGCTGAAATCCTTCTCCGAGTACATCATGCACATCCGTTACAACAATAAATGCCAGCGGGTCCAGACTGTGTATGAGCGTTTTCAGCTGTCTTATCTCATGGCGGGCAACTACGCAGTAGACAACTTCCTTCTGATTCCCGGAAAATGCTCCTCTTGCCGGAAAAAGTGTCACTCCCCGATCCATTTCCTTTGTAATCAGTCTGGCCAGATGTTCACCATCCTCCGTGAAAATAGAGAAAGCCTTGGTTGCATAAGCCCCTTCCTGTATGAAATCAATCACCCGGGAACCGATAAAGACAGCAACCAGGGTATACAGCACCTTCTCCTTCGAGATATACAACAGGGAGGAGCCGATAATGGCCGCATCAAGAAATAAGATGATTTGTCCCATGCTCCAGCCCCTGTGCTTGGATGCAATCCGGGCAATGATATCGGCTCCGCCGGTTGTGGCGCCGAACCGGAATACAAGCCCCAGACCAAGTCCCAATGTTACTCCCGCGTAGAGGGCTGCAAGAATATAGTCGTTTGAAGTGCGGAAGGGAACGATCCAGCCGATGGCGATCAGCTTCTCGATCAGAGCGAGAAAAAACGTCAGCGAGAGGGTCCCGAACAGGGAATAACCCAGCTGCGACCGTCCAAGGAAGCGCCAGCCTGCTGCAAATAAAGGAATATTCAAAACCAGGGTTGAGACCGACAAGGGCCAGTTGAAGGCATAATGAAGCAGTATCGCTATCCCGGTAACACCGCCTTCCATCAATTCGTTGGGAAGGATAAAATAGTGAAGTCCAAAGGCATAAATGGCGGTGCCCAGCATAATAACCGGCAGCGTCCGCAGCAGCGTTGACGTACGGAGGGTCATCGACTAAAGCTCCTTTCATATGTAATCATGCTTGCTTCACTAACCATATCGTATACTCTCCGCAAAGAGAAGGGGGTCCCCGCAGCTTCAATCCAAAGTTGTGTTAGAATGGCGGTCATCAAGCCTGTACTTGCTAGTATGGCTAATTTGGTAACAATCAAAAACGTTGTTTTCAATCCCGCTTTGCGATAACATATGGAGTGAACCATGAGTGGCGAAAGGAAAGATAGCGATGACGGAGAAATCACTTGCCGAAATGCAGCGCGAGGTTGACCGATACATTTCGCAATTCAAGGAAGGCTATTTCAGTCCACTCTCGATGCTGGCCCGTATGAGCGAGGAAGTGGGGGAGCTTGCCCGCGAGGTTAATCATCGCTTTGGGGAGAAGCCGAAAAAAGCGGATGAAGCCGACAACTCCATTGAGATGGAGCTTGGCGACGTTTTATTTATAGTCATATGCTTTGCAAACTCGCTTGGCATCGACCTTGCGGAGGCGCATGACCGTGTGCTGAACAAGTTTAATACGCGCGATGCTGACAGGTGGACACGAAAAAACGTCGAACCGTAAACAGATTCCGGACATATGCTGTACCATCACTCTATGTACAGGAGGATGGGCGGATGGACGGAGCTGAAAGTATTAAAAAAGCATATGAAGCCATCCTCGGCGGTGACTTTGAGCTTGCGATCGCTCGCTTCGAAGAGGCGATTGCGCTGGAGCCAACCAATGCGGCGGCGTACTACAGATGCTCGATTACCTGCGCACGAAGCGGCAAATGGCCCAAAGCGCTGCAATATGCCGAGGAAGCCGTCAAGCTTGCGCCGGAACTGGAAGAATATCGCTTCCATCTGCATACGGTCCAGGCCAAGCAGCTTGTGAGCGACGCGGAGGAATTGCTTGCGCATACTCCTCAGGAGACCGAATATGCCCTGAATATGCTGCTGGAAGCCTCGCGCCTCGATCCGCTTAATATGGAGGCGCTCCTGCTGCTGGGAGCCGCATATGTGTCACTCAATCGTTATGATGAAGCTCTCATATATGCGCGCGGGGCGCTGCGTCTTGATCCCGAGCATTCAGCTGCCAAGCGGCTGTTTGCCAATATAAAGCGGAACCGGCAGGCGCTGACTCGAGAACAGCGAAGAAAACGAAAAAGGAACAGGTGATGCAGCTATGACGCAGTTAATCAAAGTAGCCGTAACAGGCGCAAGCGGCCGTATGGGCAGGGAAGTTGTAAAAATGGTGCTTGAGGATGAGCAGCTTGCGTTGGTCGCTGCCGTCGCACCGTCCGCAGGTCCGGTCGATGCCGGAACCCTCGTGGGACTTGGGCCTTGCGGGGTAGTGGTCTCGGCGGATCTGGATACGGCACTGAGAGAATCCGCTGCCGATGTGCTGGTTGATTTCACGGTGCCGCATGCGGCTTATCAGAATACGAGCACTGCTATCGAGTACGGCGTACGACCAATCATTGGGACGACGGGCTTCACGCCGGAACAAATTAAAGAGCTGGATGGGCAATGCCAAAGCCGGGGGATAGGGGGACTCATTGCCCCGAATTTTTCGATTGGCGCCATACTGATGATGAAATTTGCCGCGCAGGCGTCCAAATATCTGCCTCATGTCGAAATTATTGAATACCATGGGGACCAAAAACTCGACGCTCCATCAGGGACGGCGGTCAAAACAGCGGAGCTGATATCCGAGGTGCGCGAGGAGCTGCGCCAGGGCAACCCTCAGGAGAAAGAAACCATTGAGGGCTCGCGCGGCGGCTACTACAACGGGTTCCGCATACATAGCGTACGCCTGCCAGGCGTATTTGCACAGCAAGAGGTTATTTTTGGAGGGTTTGGTCAAACGCTCAAAATTCGTCATGATTCCTATGACAGAGCCGGTTATATGCCGGGCGTGAGTGTTGCGGTTAAGAAAGTCATGACCTATACGGGACTTATATATGGATTTGAGCACATCATGGATTAACAACAACCTTCTTTGGAATATCAGAAAGGTCAGGCTGTGCCTGTACAAATTCTGATATTACAGAGGGAAGAAACTTGCATCGCCCACCGCCGCCAAAGCTGGCGCAGAACCGTTGGTAAGACATATTGCTTGTCAACGGTCCTGCGCATTAGGCGAGAGCCGTTTCTTCTTGAATTGCGAGAGGAGAACGTTCAGGATGAATATCGCGTTTATCGCACACGATAGAAAAAAAGAAGAAATGGTCAATTTCGTCATTGCCTATGAGTATGTATTTAAAGACCATACACTTTACTCCACCGGTACAACCGGAACACGCATTATGGAGCAGACGGGATTATCGATTCATCGTTTTATGTCTGGTCCGCTCGGCGGAGACCAGCAAATTGGGGCGATGGTTGCGCAAAATGAGATGGATTTGATTATTTTTTTGCGCGATCCTCTCATGGCTCAGCCGCATGAGCCCGATATTATCGCACTGCTACGCTTATGCGACGTTCAAGGAATTCCCGTGGCGACCAATATCGCGACAGGAGAATTGCTGGTTCACTCGCTAGAGCGGGGTGAATTCGGATGGCGTGAATTGGTTCACAAATATAAACCTGGAGACCCTATATAATGGAAACCGTAGATATTCTGGCCTTTGGCGCGCATCCGGACGATGTGGAGATCGGGATGGGCGGAACGCTTGCCAAGCACGCGCACGCGGGCATCAAGGTCGCCATCTGCGACTTGACCCGGGCGGAAATGTCCTCTAACGGCACCGTGGAAACGAGGCGGCAGGAAGCTGCCGAGGCATCCGCGGTGCTTGGTCTATCCTCCCGCTCGTGTCTGGGAATTCCCGATCGGGGGATAACCGGCTCACAGGATCAGCTGGAAGCGGTTGTGACAGAAATCCGCCGGCTGCGGCCGCGAATTGTATTTACCCCTTATTGGGTGGATCGTCATCCCGACCATACGGACTGCAGCAGGTTGGTGGAGGCGGCGGTATTCAATGCGAAGCTTCGCAATTACCTGCCGGAGCTGCCGCCCGTTCAGGTGGAGCAATTGTACTTTTATTATATTAATGACAGCAGTGAAGTTTCATTGATTGTGGATATCAGCGAGTTTCAGGAGCAGAAGCAGCAGGCGCTTCGCTGCTACCGTTCCCAATTCGCCCCTCCCGGAGAGGGAGAAGACCGGGTGAGCACACCGCTCACGGACCGCTATACACAGCGGGTGGAAGCACGGGACTTGCTGCTCGGCCAGACACGCGGCTATGCTTACGCCGAGGGCTTTGCAATCAAGACCCCACATCGGGTCACCTTATTTTAAACCAAAGAAGTACTGCAGCCGTTTCTTATTCAAAGTCATATGGTTACATAGATTCAAACATCAGCGTACAGCGGGGGTGTCAAAGGTGGAAAGACGTTTGAAAATCGGAATTACCTGTTATCCGACGTTGGGCGGATCCGGGGTTGTGGCAACGGAGCTTGGCAAATTGCTTGCTGAAAGAGGACATGAAATTCATTTCATTACGCATAGTGTCCCATTCCGGCTTGGCCATTTTCAGAAAAATATTTTTTATCATGAGGTTGAAGTCAACGATTATTATGTTTTCCGTTATCCGCCTTATGACTTGTCTCTGGCCAGCAAAATGGCTCAAGTAGCCAAAATGCAAAATCTGGATCTGCTCCATGTCCATTATGCCGTTCCCCATGCCATTTGCGCTTATTTGGCCAAAGAAATGGTGGGAGAAGGTCTAAAGACCGTTACAACGCTTCACGGCACCGATATTACCGTGCTCGCACAGGATGAATCGCTTAAGGATTTAATCCGCCTGGCTATAAATAAAAGCGATGCCGTCACTGCGGTCTCCAATGATCTTATTCAGGAGACCCGTGATCTGCTGGATATAAATAAACCGATTGATCTGACCTATAATTTTGTCGACAAACGGGTGTATTACCCCCGGGAATGTTCATCGCTGCGCAGTGATTTTGTCGGCAAGAACGAAAAAATTCTCATGCATATATCCAATTTCCGGCCGGTGAAAAGGGTCAGTGATGTGGTGGATATATTTGCAAAGGTCTCGGAGCAAGTCCCCAGCCGTCTGCTGCTGGTGGGAGAAGGACCGGATCTGCCCAAGGTCCAGCATAAAATCCGCAGTCTTGGGCTCGAGAACAAGGTCCATTTTCTTGGCAAGCAGGATGATGTGGCGCATGTGATTTCCATTGCTGATATTATGCTGCTGCCTTCGGAGAAGGAAAGCTTCGGTCTTGTCGCGCTTGAAGCCATGGCGTGCGGTGTGCCTACGATCGGTTCATTTGCAGGGGGAATACCTGAGCTTGTTACACACGGAGAAACCGGGTTTCTCTCCCCGATCGGGGATACAGAAGATATGGCGCACCATGCCATTTCGCTGCTGCAGGATGAAACCATGTACCAGCAGTTCCGCGAAGCATGCCTCCATAGAGCGCGCACCCAATTCTGCAATGATCTGATCACGGCGGAATATGAGCGGATCTATTACCGGGTACTTGGCATTGAAGCCGAAATTCCGGTTCCGGTGTGCGATTAATTGTGAGGAGCATATGGAACGAGTCCCTTACTGCTGCGCTCCCTGTTCTGCAAACCTTGGAATCCCATGGATTTGAAGCTGTATTTGTCGGCGGCTGCGTACGCGACTCGTTGCTTGGGCATCCCTTGAAGGATATTGACATCGCCACGGCAGCAACGCCGGATCAGGTTATGGAGCTGTTTGGCAGGACGATCCCTACCGGGCTTCAACATGGAACGGTCTCCGTGATCCTGAACGATGAGTTGTATGAAGTGACAACCTTCCGGACAGAATCGGATTATGAGGGCTTTCGCAGACCTGCCTCCGTACAGTTCGTCAAGGAGCTGGAAGCGGATTTGCAGAGGCGTGATTTTACAATCAATGCCATGGCTTTGCGTTCAAATGGAGAGCTTGTGGATCCTATGAACGGCATGGAAGATATCAGACGCGGTGTTCTGCGCTGTGTCGGCGATCCCGATAAAAGATTTCAGGAGGATGCGCTGCGATTGATTCGTGCGGTGAGATTTGCTGCAGAATTCAAGCTGCGGATTGCTTTGGGAACCTGGCGGGCAATGAAAAGGCACCGCGGCTTGCTGGTCCATATTGCGATGGAGCGGATTGGCGCAGAATGCGACAAAATGGTTGGCGGTGCGCATCCGGACAAGGCAGGGGCTTGGCTGATATCAAGCGGGCTGATGGATTATACAAAAGCTTCTTTGCCTGCTGCTATGAAGGATCGAAGATGGACTAGAACGCCCGGAGAAATCTTCGCTGATCTTCCACAAATCGTAGATCTTGATGACCGCTGGGCAGCTGTTTGCATATCAATGGCCTTGTCCAGGCAGGACGCGCTGCAGCTGTTCCAGGCCTTCCGATTCTCTGTCAAACGAACGGTGCATTTGTCGTCCGTTATTGTTGTTCAGGCTTCGATGGTTGAAGCAATTGAAGCCTGCCTGCCGCGGGAGGACATAAAGCGGGACGAGCTGGACCGCAAGTGGAAGCTGTTGATTCTGCAGCAGGGCAAGCCTGCATGCAGCGCATGGCTGCGGATTTCTGGAATGCTTCCTATGCTCATAGCAGGAGGAATTGATGGCTCTGAGAAGCGGAATTCTGATACAGCTGACCATTCCGGCAGGACGTTGACAGCCCAAAACGAAGCTCTGCTTATTCATTTGGCCCATGAGCTCTCTGCTCTGCCGGCAGCAGTGCTGTCTGAGCTTGCTGTGGACGGTTCGGAAGTTCTTCAGCGGCTCCGGAAGCCTGCCGGGCCCTGGCTGGGACTGCTGTTAAACAGGCTGCTCCAGGCTGCGGCTTTCGCAGAAGTGGCCAACGAAAAGGAACAGCTGCTGCAATATGCGGAGCGACTATACAGGTCTAATTCACCGGAAGGCTGATCAAACGCCGGCAAGGAGCAGTTATGGATAATCGGATTATTGAGCTATTGGAGCAGCAGGAAGGCCGTTATTTATCCGGCGAAGTGTTGAGCCGGGATTTGAATATAAGCCGCACAGCGGTATGGAAGCATATCAAAAAGCTGGAAGCGATGGGTTATCAGATCGAAGCTTCACGCAGACTGGGGTACCGGCTGCTCGGCAAACCTTCGAAGCTGACGTTGCCTGAACTTCTGGATAAGCTGCGGGATACCTCTTTCGTCCCCTCCATCAAGCTGCTGGATTCAGTGGATTCCACGCAAAACGTTGCACAGCGGCTGGCTGAGGAGGGCGCGCCTGAAGGGACGCTGGTTATTGCAGAGCAGCAAACCAGCGGACGCGGCCGGATGGGACGCAATTGGGTGTCGCCTTCAGGCAAGGGAGTCTGGATGAGCATGGTGCTGCGTCCAGGCATCCCGCTGCAGTTTGCGCCGCAGCTGACACTGCTTGCAGCGGTGGCGCTCTGCCGCGCGCTCAAGTCCATCGCACCGCTGGATATCGGCATCAAGTGGCCCAATGACCTGCTTATTGGAGGCAAGAAAATCAGCGGCATTCTGCTGGAGTCAACAGCGGAGGATGAACGGCTGCGCTATGTGGTGGCTGGAATCGGGATCAGCGTGAATCTGGAGGAAGCGGATTATCCGCAGGAGCTGCTGGAGATTGCTACCTCCCTGCGGATTGTACTCGGCCGGCCAGTAGAGAGATCAGAGGTTATCGCCGCTTTCATTGTGCAATTCGAGCAGCTCTACACGGTCTACCATAAGGAGGGCTTCACGCCGATACGCACGTTGTGGGAAGCGCTCGCCATTACCCTTCATAGGCCGGCCAGATTGACCACGCCCTCAGGCGTTGTCGAAGGAATGCCGATTGGTCTTGACGACCGCGGGGCGCTGCTTGTACAGTGCAGCGATGGTTCGGTAGTTCCCGTATTCTCGGCAGATATAAGCTTCCCGTCCGCGAACCGTTGATGGACGGGAAGACGTTTATTTGCTATACTAAAGGTATTCATCAAAGCTTGATTTCAGGGCGGTATCATTCTTGAAAAGAACCGCACCGATGGAATCAACTCATGGCAATCATAGTGGTTGTTTGATGTCTTTTGCATGGCAGTGCGTACTCTGCTCTGAGCCGTTAGGGACCGAGACAGAAGGAAGCCGCTTGTGGCAATCAAGACGTTCCTTTTTGGATGGGGACCTTTTTAGCGGCAGCTGAAAGGTTTTTTTGCGTTTATAAGCATACTACCAAGAAGGAGGAAGAAAGCTCATGAAACAACCGTTGACTATTACGAAGTTGAAAAAAATGAAGCAAAGCGGCGAGCCAATTTCAGTGCTGACTGCCTATGATTATCCATCCGCCAAGCTGGCCGAGGAAGCCGGCATCGACGTTATTCTCGTCGGCGATTCCCTGGGCAACGTTGTGCTTGGCTACGATACGACAATACCTGTAACACTTGATGATATGGTGTACCATTCCAGGGCGGTGGCCCGCGGTGCGCAGAATACCTTTATTGTAACGGATCTTCCGTTCATGACTTACCGGCTGGGCAGCGAGACGACGCTGCGCAATGCGGCCAGACTGCTGCAGGAAGGCTATGCGCACGCCATCAAAATGGAAGGCGGCGCTGACATCGCCGAGGAGGTTGCCGCCTGCGTACGGGCCGGCATACCGGTTATGGGCCATATCGGTTTGACGCCGCAATCGGTCCATCAGCTCGGAGGCTACAAGGTTCAGGGCAAGCTTCCGAGGGAAGCCCAGCAGCTGATCGATGATGCCAAGGCACTTGAAGCAGCAGGCGCGTTTGCTATTGTGCTGGAGCTTGTAACCGAGCAACTGGCGGAAGCCATCTCGGAAGCTCTGACCATTCCGACCATTGGAATCGGCGCCGGGCGCGGCTGTGACGGGCAGGTGCTGGTCTACCATGATATTCTGCAGTATGCCTCACCCTACCGGGAGAAACGCTTTGTCAAAACTTACGCGGATTTGGGTACGACTGTGCGCAATGCGATCGGAGCGTATGTCGCGGATGTGAAATCCAGGGCATTCCCCCAGCAGGAGCATGTTTTTTTATCGGAGCAGGAGCCGCTTAAGCACTTATACGGAAGTAATTCGTCCAATTCGGAATCAGCCGGGAAGAAGGAGACGAAGTTCCCATGATCGTATCCACAACCCTGAATGAACTATATCAGCAGCTCAAGCAGCGAAGACGCCAGTTTCCTGATGAAAAGATCGGACTTGTGCCCACGATGGGCTTTCTTCATGACGGACATGCAAGCCTGATGAAACGGGCTAAAGAGGAATGCGGCTATGTCGTCTTGTCCGTCTTCGTTAATCCGCTCCAGTTCGGTCCAAATGAGGATTTCGACCGTTACCCCCGCGACCGGGAACGGGATACTGTGATTGCGGAAAACAACGGAATCGATTTATTGTTTATGCCAAGTTTGGAAGAGATGTATCCGAAGAAACCGCTGACCAAGGTTTTGATCAGCGAGGTAACGGAGCGGCTGTGCGGCGCCTCAAGGCCGGGCCATTTTGACGGAGTGGGAACCGTGGTCAGCAAGCTGTTCAATTTGATAAGGCCGGATCGGGCATACTTTGGAATGAAGGATGCGCAGCAGGTGGCGGTTGTGGAGCGGATGGTATTCGACCTGAACATTCCCGTGGAGATTGTCCGCTGCCAAACGCTGCGCGAATCCGACGGGTTGGCCATGAGCTCGCGCAATGTGTTTTTGAATGAGGAGGAGCGTGCCCAGGCTGTCATATTGTTCAAGGCACTGGAGCAGGCAGAGGGCTGGATAGCTGAGCCCGGCATGACGGCTCCCGAGCTAAAAAAGCGCCTAAGCGCTTTTATCGGACAGGAGCCGCTTGCCGAAATCGACTACGCCGAGCTGTTGGAATATCCTGATTTGAGCGAGCCGGGTACGGATATGGAGCTCAAAAATTATCCTCATGCGCTTATTATTGCGCTAGCTGTCAAATTCGGCAAAACCCGGCTGATTGACAATCGTATCGTGGAACCGTATGGAGGTGCTTAAAACAATGTTTAGGACAATGATGAAATCAAAAATACACCGGGCAACCGTCACGGAAGCTAATCTGAATTATGTAGGCAGCATTACCATTGATGAAGATTTGATGGAGCTGTCCGATATTTGGGCCAATGAAAAGGTACAGATCGTCAACAATAATAACGGCGCCCGTCTGGAAACGTATGTGATTCCCGGGCCGCGCGGCTCCGGTGTGATCTGTTTGAACGGAGCAGCGGCCAGACTTGTGCATCCTGGAGATAATGTGATCATTATCTGTTATGCTATGATGAGTGAAGAAGAAGCAAAAACCTACAAACCTAAAGTCGTCATCGTCGATGAGGCCAACCGCCCTGTGCAGACCATGACGGAAGAAATTCACGCCACAATTTTGTAAGCTGTCCAATCCTCGCCGCATGCAATGCCAAGCCTGTGTAACCTCTGGGATGGGGTATGAAAACAGGGGCCGGGGCAAAGAATGAGCATAACAAATTCACGATATCAAGTGAAGGTGGGATGCAGGCGATGATTAAACAGGTGTTTGGAACGCTGCATGAAACGTTGGACGAAATTATGATTCATTATCCTCATGCAAATGCCGCGCAAAAAAAACAATTGGATGAAAAGCTTGCTTTCCTGAAGGAATTCAGCGACTGCTTCATTGAGCATTGGCTGCAGTTTGAAGAGAAAATGGCTGATTTCCGCGAGCTGCAGTCCGCTCAGCTTCAAGCTCCGGCTATGACGGCTGCCACAGCGCCTTCAGAGGAGCTTGCAAGCCTGCAGGAAGCCGAGAAGTACCTTCAGCTGCAGCAGCATCCGTTTGCTCCTTCTGAAGCGGCTGTGTGTCCTGCACAAGATGCGGCCGGAGAGAATGACGAGACAGCGTCTGAGCAGGCGATGACCAGGGGCGAAGGATACTTTAAACTGTTTATGTTCAAAGAAGCTGCCGAGCATTTTACGGAAGCCCTGCATTATTCACCCGAGCATAATGAGGCAAAGCTTTTTCTGGGAATGTCCTTTATGCATCTTCAGGAATGGCACGAGGCCCAGCGGCATTTTCAACTGCTTGTTGAAATAACGGATAATCCCAAATGGCGGGCTCTCGGACTCAATGCGCTGGGATGCATACAGGCTGTCAGGATGAATTTGGAGCAGGCTGAGCGTTATTTTGTAAAAGCGCATGAATCCGATCCCGAATTTCCCGATCCCATCTCCAATATCAAGTCCTGCCAGCAGCATTCGGCCGGCCACTTGTCGTTATATTTCGGGAGCGGGCAGCTTTAGTTTTTGCGAAAGGACGTAATAGCCGGATGAATTATGCGGTACTGGATTTGGAAACGACCGGACATAGTGCCGGCGATGAGATTATACAGGTTGGACTTGTTATTATAGATGAAGCGATGCAAATATCCCGTTCTTATAATTCATTCGTCAAGCCCACCATTGCGATCCCGCCATTTATTACCCAATTAACCGGAATCGATGAATCCATGGTTCAAAATGCGCCATCGGTGGAGGATGTGCTCCTGGAGCTCATTCCTCTGCTGGATGACGCTGTTCTGGTCGCGCATAATGTCGGCTTTGACGCCGGTTTTCTGAGCTCGGCGCTCGACCGCAGCGGCTATATGCCTTTTGCCGGAAGAAGACTGGATACCATCGACTTGCTGCGTGTCCTATATCCGACACTCACCACGTATCAGCTGGGTGCGGTTACGGAATTATTCGGCATTGATCATGATCAGCATCACCGGGCGGACAGCGATGCAATGGCGACGGCTGAGCTGTTCATTGAGTGCTACAAGAAGCTGGAACAGCTTCCGCTTATGACGCTTGAGCGGCTAGTCAGCTTATTTGATGACGATATTGACGATATGGCTTGGTTTATCGGGCAAATGGTAACGATTAAGGAAATGCAGGCTTCCGTTGATCTGGATGCTTATACGTACTTTCGCCAATTTGCCATGAAGGCGGGTGAATGGACGGAGGAGCAGCCTCCACGAAGCGAGGCGGGTGAGGCGGAGTCGGTTCATGACTGGTCGTTCGATGACTTTTTGACGCATATAAAAGATGGAATTCGCGCTCTGAATCCCGGTTACGAGGAGCGGGAGCCCCAGAATATGATGTTTCAGGAAGTGATCGATGCCTTCGAGCACGACCATCATTTGATGATAGAAGCAGGCACAGGCACGGGGAAATCGCTGGGTTATTTGATACCGGCTCTATACTATGGTGTCCAGCAGGGCAAAAAGATAGTCGTCAGCACACATACCATTAATCTTCAGGAACAGCTCCGCCAGCGCGATCTGCCGCTGCTGCAATCCGTTATGCCTTATCCTTTCAGGGCGGCTGTTTTTAAAGGCCGCGGGAATTATCTTTGCCTGCGAAAATATGAAGCCAAGGTGCAAACGCAGGATTTTGCTTCGCGCAATGAAGACAGGATCACGGCGGCTCAGATGGTGGTATGGCTGAGCGAGACGGAGCATGGCGACCAGGAGGAGCTTAATTTCGGCAACAGGGGCAGCGATTTCTGGAGCACGGTATCAAGCGATGCCGACTCCTGCCTTAACCGCAGCTGTCCCTGGTTCAAGCGCTGTTATTACCACCGGGCCAAGCAGGAGGCCAACATCGCGGATGTCGTGATCACGAACCACTCCATGCTGTTTACGGATATCCGCGCCGATCACCGCCTGCTTCCCGGTTACGATCATCTGATTGTGGACGAGGCGCATCATTTGGAGGAAGTGGCGGGCAAGCATCTGGGAACCCAGGTTTCCTATCATACCGTTCAGCATCCCATTGGCCGCTTATGCAAAGATGCGCGTAATGGCCAGCTTATTCAGCTTAGGCACAAGCTGTCCAATGAAGATATGGAACGTACGGCCAAATGGCGGGAGCAAATCGACGAAGTCGTGCCCGTATTTGGGGAACTCCGCGATGAATGGGACCGCTTGTTTGATATGCTGTTCACCTTTCTGGGCTTCGGTGCGGCAGGCGGCAAGCCGGGAAGCGCAATGGCTCAGGAGGCTTCAGGCGAATCCGGCCAGCTGGTACTGCGTCTGCGCAGCAGCCAACTGCCGGGTCAATGGTCGGAAGCACAGGCTGCGGAAGAGGTTGTCCATGGTTATCTGAGCCAAATTATCCGGCCATTGGATAAGCTCTTCACCGAGATCAAAGAGGAGCTGGATGATTCAGGAATTGCCGCGCTTGTTACGGATTTGAGCGGCACGGTCAAGGATCTGGCCAGAGCAAGGGATGATCTTCGCCAGTTTATGAAGGCCGACAAGAAGGAAATGGTTTACTGGATCGAAGCGAATAATAATTATCGGGCCAAGTCCATTCATTTGTACGCCGTGCCTGCCAATGTCAGCGAGCAGCTGCGCAATTATTTTTTTGATTTGAAACGGAGCGTTGTGCTGACCTCGGCGACATTGTCGGTGCAGAAGTCCTTCCAATATGCCTGTGAGCAGCTGGGCCTGAACCAGGATGAACAAAGCGGACGGCTTAAAACGGTTCAGCTGCCATCTCCATTTAATTACCGGGATCAGGCGCTGGTCATCATTCCGCGCAATTTTCCCGTATTGAAGGGAGCGGCGGGTGATCCGCTGTTTAATGAAATGCTGATCAAATCATTGGCCGAAGCCGCTATCCAGACAAAAGGGAGAATGCTGGTTTTGTTTACCTCCTACCGGATGCTGCGCCAGGTCTATGATCCGCTCAAGGAATTGCTGGCTCCAAGCGGAATTCAACTGCTCGGACAGGGAATTGACAGCGGGAACCGCAGCAAGCTTACGCGCAGATTTCAGCAGCAGGCGGCATCGGTGCTGCTGGGAACGAGCAGCTTCTGGGAAGGGGTTGATATTCCCGGCGATGCGCTCACCTGCCTGGCTATTGTGAGGCTGCCTTTTCAACCACCCAATCATCCGCTCGTTGAAGCCAAATCGGAGCTGCTGCAGGAGCAGAAGCAGAATCCATTCATGAAACTGTCCATTCCCCAGGCGGTTATCCGTTTCAAGCAGGGGTTCGGACGGTTGGTCCGCACCAACCGGGACCGGGGGATTGTCCTGATTTATGATACACGGGTCATCGATACGTATTATGGCAAGTATTTTCTTTACTCGCTTCCAGGGCCGAAGATTGAGCATATGCACTTGGAACAGATCGTTCCGCGAATCGGGGAATGGCTGTCCGTAGGTCAAGAAGGGGTGAAGTCATGAAGAAAATATCCGAAGCAGTCGTCCGCAGGCTCCCGGTTTATTTGCAGGTTCTCAGCGATTTGAGCAAGAGGGACGTGCAGACGGTTTCCTCCCAGGAGCTTGGGAACAAACTGGATCTGAATCCGGCCCAAATCCGCAAGGATCTCGCCTACTTCGGTGAATTTGGACGCAAGGGGATCGGTTATGATGTATCCTATCTGATAGAGAAAATCCGCCAAATCCTCAAGCTCGACCAAGGTCTGAATGTCGGACTTGTCGGTGCCGGCAACCTGGGTCGGGCTTTGTGCAATTACAATACGTATTTAAAAGATAATATGAAAATTACCGCTGTTTTTGACGCTAATCCGGCCATGATCGGGGTAGCGATCAACAGTCTGGTCGTCATGCCCATGGATCAGTTGAAGGATATCGTCGTTGCCCGCAATATCCGCATCGGCATCATTACGGTACCTGCTGCAGAAGCGCAGAATGTAGCGGACGGATTTGTGGAAGCCGGTGTGGAGGGCATTTTGAATTTTGCCCCCACGATCCTTCGCGTCCCGGAGCATGTTCGTATCCATTATGCCGATTTTACGACGGAGCTGCTAAGCTTGGCCTATTACCTGGAAAAAGAAGGGGACGAAACGGATGAACCGGTTATGGATTGAGAACGGCACCTTTGTGACAATGAACGAAAAGGCTCCCGTGTTGAAGGGGCATATGGTGGTTGAAAATGACCTCATCACTTATCTGGGCGAACAGCCGCCAAGCCCGCTGCCGGAAGGCGCGCTGCGTATGGACGGAAGCGGCCTCATCTTCATGCCTGGCCTGATAAATACGCATGGTCATGCGGCAATGTCGCTGCTGCGCGGCTACTCGGATGATCAGAATCTCCAGGTATGGCTGGAGCAGAAGATGTGGCCAATGGAGGGCAAGTATATCGATGAGGATACCCGGTGGGGTACTTCCCTTGCCGTGATCGAGATGTTGAAATCCGGCACCACGACCTTTGTGGATATGTACGACCGGATGAATATCGTGGCCGAGGTTGTGGAGCAATCGGGTATCAGAGGGGTGTTGACGCGCGGCGTTATCGGCTTATGCCCGCCGGATGTGCAGACGGCCAAGCTGGAGGAAGCCAAGAGCTTCGCCAGAGACTGGAACGGCAAAGCGGATGGACGAATCACCACTATGATGTCCCCGCATGCACCCTATACTTGTCCTCCCGATTATATTGAACGCATAATAGATGCGGCGCATGAGCTCGATGTCCCGTTACATACCCATATGTCCGAGACGGCTGCAGAGGTGCAGCAGAATGTGAATGAATACGGCTGCCGCCCTGTCGAGCATCTGGATAAGCTCGGATTCTTCTCGCGTCCGTCGTTCGTTGCGCATGCCGTACATTTGACGGATGAGGAAATTTCCCTGCTTGCCGCGAAAAATGTCGGTGTATCGCATAATCCGGCCAGCAATCTGAAGCTTGCTAGCGGTGTAGCACGCGTACCGGAATTGATTCAGGCAGGTGTTACGGTTTCCTTGGGGACCGATAGCGCAGCCAGCAATAATAATCTGGATCTGTTCGACGAAATCCGGTTGGCCGCTTTGATTCATAAAGGCATCTCCGGCGATCCCACCGTTATTCCAGCGTATGAGGCATTGAAGCTGGGAACTGTGAACGGCGCGAAGACCGTATGGCAGGAGAAGGAGCTGGGTACGCTCGAGGTTGGCAAGAAAGCGGATTTTATCGCGCTTGACGCGGAACAGCCGCATTTTTATCCGCAGACCGATATGGTTTCCCATCTGGTGTATGCCGCATCGGGCCGCGATGTGAAGCATGTGTGGATTAATGGCAGGCAGGTGGTTTCCGGCGGTGTTTGTCTGCTCATGGATGAGGCTAAAATACGGGCGGAAGCACAGCAAAGCTTTGAAAGGCTGCTCCATCGGTAATGCGGAGGAACCGTCAACGGCGCCCGTCCGTCATGAGCAAGGGCAAGTGGTTTCTGTCTGGTATCGTAATCGTCATTCTGATCCTTGTCGGATTGAACATGTACTACCGCTCGGTGCAATCCTCGCTCTGGGAGGAAGAACGCAGCATAGAAGCATCGGCGGTAAAGGCTGGTGGGCTTAAGGAAGCGACCGATTCACACAAGTTTGTCTGGGATCAGCCTGTTTGGGTTGTGCAAGGAAAGGATCAGGACGGCGATGACGCTTATGTATGGATGACGAAGGAGCCGCTCAAGCTCAAAGCCAAAGAAGGCGTGTCCGAGTCGGAGATCAAATCCCGTTTTCTGCAAAATAAACCGGCGGCGGAGCTCTATCATATTAAGCTCGGAATGCTGGGTGGAGAGCCGGTTTGGGAAGTGTTTTATTCCAGCAAGGAAGCCTCCGCGCAATATAATTATTATGATTTTTATAAATTCAGAGATGGTTCATTCATCATCACTTACACATTGTCTTCTGGATAAACACCTCGTAACAGGGAATGCAGCCGCAATCGGGCCAAGCATTCCCTGTTTTTTCTCATGCCTATCGGGTTGAAAATATGATATACTATCGTATAGCAAAGATGATAGATACAAATATATCATATCGTTCGGCAAAGGAGGCTTCATGCCATGAAAATTAAATGGATCCCCACTTTAATTACTGCTGTATTATCAGCATGCCTGCTTGTCGGCGGCTGGTATATGTACAGAAATATGGCAACTGTCAAACCATTTGAACAGATTCTATCGCAAATCCCCGGCGTAACGGAAGCAAAGCCGGACATTAATCAAAATAGCGTAACCGTTGAACTGACGCTGGACAAGAATGCCGATGTCAGGGAGGTATACAACAAGATCACCAGTGAAGGGAAATCCGTTATTGGCAGCCGCGAGCTTCGTCTTCAAATTAAGGAGGGCACCAATCAAGACAAATTAAATGATGTATGGTCTTCCATGCTCTTCGGAATTGCCCAGGCGATGGATCACCGCAACTATGCGGATATTCCCCAGACGCTAAAACAGGCGGAGCAGCAGTTCGACGGCATTCAGGCTGCTTCGGAAATGGATAATGAGAATGTATATATCACGTTGAAAGACGGCGATTCCGTGAAGCATGTTGTCCTGCCGAGAGCGCCGGAGCAGTTGGGAGCGTGGCCGAATGCGTAATTATATCAAGGAAATAGCGCTTGGTTTTTTCCCGGTTCTGATTTTATTTTTGCAGTTTATTGTCGGTCTGAATATGATTCCTCTTGTGTTTTTTATGGCTTTGGTCATCGGTTTGTTGTATGTCGCGCGTTCCCGCGGCAATTTGGCAACGATTGGCGGCGAGCGCAAAGGCAAGCCAAGAGCGGCTGCACCCCTTTCTTTTGACGAAATCGGAGGTCAGGAAAGGGCCAAGCAGGAGCTCGTCGAGGCGCTTGATTTTCTCGTGCAGGAAGAGCGGATATCCAAGTTCGGAATTAGACCGCTCAAGGGTATCCTGCTTGCAGGGCCTCCCGGTACAGGCAAAACGCTGCTTGCCAAAGCGGCTGCAACCTACACCGATTCTGTCTATGTTGCAGCTTCGGGCTCCGAATTCGTGGAGATGTATGTGGGTGTCGGCGCCAGCCGGATCCGCGATTTGTTCAAGGAAGCAAGGCAGAAGGCGGCCAAAGCCGATAAGGGAAGCGCAGTTATTTTTATCGACGAGATTGATGTGATCGGCGGCAAACGCGACGGAGGTCAGCATAAGGAATACGACCAGACGCTGAATCAGCTGCTGACGGAGATGGATGGCATTCATACGGCCGACAAGCCGCGTATTCTGTTAATAGGAGCGACGAACCGCAAGGAAACGCTGGACAGCGCCTTGCTTCGTCCCGGACGGTTCGACCGGCATATCACCGTCGATCTGCCCGACAAGAAGGGCCGTGATCATATTCTGCGGATTCATGCCCGCAACAAGCCGCTGCATGACGAAGTGAATCTGGGGAAGATTGCGGAGGAATCGTTTGGTTTCTCCGGCGCCCAGCTCGAGAGTGTTATGAATGAATCGGCGATCTATGCGATGCGCGAGGAGAGCGAAGCTATCTCCCAGCGCCATCTGTCGATGGCGATCGATAAAGTGATGATGGGCGAGAAAACGGACCGCGAGTCGACCAAGGAGGAGCGGGAACGCGTCGCGCTTCATGAGCTTGGGCACGCCATCGCCGCAGAGCTGGTGCGGCCGGGAAGTGTATCACAGGTAGCGCTGTCCCCAAGGGGGCAAGCACTTGGATATGTGCGCCACAATCCGCAGCAGGACCATTACCTCTATACCCAGGAGTTCCTTGAAGGTCAAATTATGATCGCGCTGGGCGGGGCTGCGGCGGAAGAGTTATTCTATGGCGGCCGCAGCACCGGCTCGCGGGGCGACTTTGATCAGGCGATGAGCATTGTCCGGTCGATGGTGGAATCCGGTCTGACTGAGCTTGGCATCATAGACGGGTCCATGATGACGCCTGACCGCTGGGCGACCATTACCCGATCGATACTCGACGAGCAGATGGACAGGATCAAACAGATGCTTGCTGAACATAAGAAGGTTTTCCTGCATTCGCTTGATGTTCTTGTTGCCGAAGAAACGCTGGGCGGGGATCGCTTCCGCTCCCTGCTTCAGAATAACGAAGCTGCATCGGATGAACAGGACCAGATGAGTATGGCCTAAAATTCATATTGAGAAGACGGACTTAGGGTCCGCCTTCTTTTTTTGCGCAAAAACGTTATAATTAAGATGATACCGATTGGCACGCTCACAAATTGCTCCTGAAAAAGAAGCATTGCCGGAGGATGACATAATTGATTATGCGTAAAATAGGTGTTGTAGGCGCCGGTACCATGGGTCAAGGCATTGCCGAAATGCTGGCCTTCCATGGCCTTGAAGTTTATCTGACTGAGCATTCGGAAGAGAAACTGTCGCAGGCGCTGCTTCAGATTGAGCAGAATCTTGATCGTCAAATTGAGAAATGGGCGCTGACCCAGGCGGAGAAGAAGCTGGCGCTGAACCGGATTCATCCTACCGGTGAGCTGGCCGAGCTGGCGGGATGCGAGCTTATCATCGAGACGATCACCGAGGATCTGGAGAGCAAGAAAATGATTTTCGAGCGGCTTGATCAGCTCTGCGGACCTGAGGTTATTTTGGCCAGCAATACGTCAACGCTCAGCTTGACGGAGCTGGCCAGTGTGACCCGATATCAGCAGCGCGTCATAGGCATGCATTTTGTCTATCCGGTCAACCGGACGGATCTGGTGGAAATCGTGCGCGGGTTGAAAACCTCGGATGAAACCTTCATGCAGACCAAAGATTTTGTTGAGCATGTCATTCAAAAGAAGGGCATCATGGTATTCGAATCACCAGGGTTCGTTACCACCAGGCTGATCTGCCTGTTTATCAATGAGGCGCTTCATGTACTGGAAGAAGGCGTCGCCTCGGCCGAAGATATCGACAGCGCCATGAGAATCGGCTATGCCTTCCAGAACGGCCCTTTCGAGATGGCTGACCGCTTCGGCCTTGATGCCGTGCTGGCGGCGCTTGAACGGATGTTTCGCGAATATGGCGAGCTGAAATACCGTCCTTCCATCGTACTCAAGAAAATGGTGCGCGGAGGCCAGCTCGGTGTAAAAAGCGGTGCAGGGTTTTTCAACTATGATAAGGATGGGGTCAGGCAGTGATTATACTTGTTATGAACGCAGGCAGCTCCTCGCTGAAATATCAATTGTACAATATGGTCAATGAAGCGGTGCTTGCTCACGGCAGCGTGGAGCGCATCGGAATGGATTCGTCGATCGTCACCCATGAAACGGCCGGCAAGCCGGAGACGCGGGACGTCAGCGAGATTCTCGATCATAATGCGGCTGTAAGGAAGGTCAGTGAAATGCTGACTCATCCTGAGCATGGGGTGATCCGCTCCCTGGACGAGATCAAAGCCGTAGGCCACCGGGTCGTGCATGGCGGTGAGAGCTTCAAACAATCGACCCTGGTTACGCAGGAGGTCAAGCAGGAAATCCGGCGGCTGTTTGATCTGGCACCCTTACATAATCCGCCAGCCATGATGGGCATTACAGCGGTGGAGACGAATATGCCGCAAGTGGCGCAGGTCGTCGTTTTCGATACCGCTTTTCATCAGACAATGCCGCAGGAAACCTTCCTGTACCCCATCCCTATGGTGCTGTACCGCCGCCATAAGATCCGCCGTTACGGATTTCACGGGACGTCCCATAACTATGTCAGCCAGCAGGCGGCTGTGAAGCTTGGCAAGCCTCTGGAATCCTTGAAAATGATCACCTGCCATATTGGAAACGGAGCCAGCTGCGCCGCTATTATGAATGGACGCTCTTATGATACCAGTATGGGGCTGACGCCGCTTGAAGGCTTGATGATGGGGACGCGCAGCGGAGATCTGGATCCGGCTATTGTGCCGTTTACGATGAATAAGGAAGAGCTGACCTTGAACGAAGTGAATTCCATGCTCAACAAGCATAGCGGACTCCAGGCGATCAGCGGCATCAGCAGCGACATGCGGGAAATCACGGAAGCGATGAATGAAGGCGATAAGCAGGCGAAGCTGGCTTTTGACATGTTTACTTACAGGCTTCGCAAATATATCGGGGCCTATGCGGCGGGGATGAACGGATTGGATGTCCTTGTATTTACTGCAGGGATCGGAGAGAACTCGGTTGCTGTGAGGAAAGCGGTGTGCGATAATCTGACTTTCCTGGGGATTGAGCTCGATGACGGGCGGAATACAGAGCGGAGCAGGGAAGCCCGCTATATATCGGCAGAGAATTCGCGAGTGAGCGTACTCGTTGTTCCCACGAATGAGGAGCTTCTGATCGCACGGGATACCTATCAATTGGCGAAGCCGCTTGCTTGAAAGAGGCCGCTTCCGCTACAAAGGACGGGATAAATAGATGAGAGCATTAACGACGATTGGACAATTGGCGCAGCATACCGGCGAATCGGCATGGATCGGCTGCTGGCTCGGCGGCAAACGCTCCAGCGGCAAAATCCAGTTTTTGCAGCTTCGCGACGGCACAGGATATGTGCAGGGCGTTGTAGTCAAAAGCGAGGTGCCGGAAGAAGTGTGGACAGCAGCCCAGCAGCTGACGCAGGAGAGCTCGCTGTATGTAAAGGGAGAAGTGCGTGCGGAGCCGCGCAGTCCGTCCGGCTATGAGCTGACTGTGCAGGAAATCGAGATCATCCAGCTCACGCAGGATTATCCGATTACCCCGAAGGAGCATGGGGTAGACTTTCTGATGGACCGCCGTCATCTGTGGCTGCGCTCCACCAAGCAGCGGGCGATTCTGGTTATCCGTGCCCAGATCATCCGGGCCATTCAGCAGTTCTTCGATGAGCGCGGCTTCACTCTGGTGGATCCGCCGGTGCTGACGCCGTCGTCATGCGAGGGTACGACGAATCTGTTTCATACCAAATATTTTGATGAAGACGCTTATTTGACGCAGAGCGGCCAATTATATATGGAAGCGGCGGCTATGGCACTCGGCAAAGTGTATTCCTTTGGTCCGACCTTCCGGGCGGAGAAATCCAAAACGCGCCGTCATCTGATCGAGTTCTGGATGATTGAGCCGGAGATGGCATTTGTCGATCATGAGGAGAATCTGCGCGTCCAGGAGCAGTTTATTGCTTATGTCGTGCAGTCGGTTCTGGCGAACTGTCGCCGGGAGCTTGAAACGGTGGGACGCGACGTCTCGAAGCTGGAAGCCATACAGGCGCCTTTCCCGCGCATTACGTATGACGAGGCCATTAAGATGCTGAACGATCAAGGCTTCGAGATTCCCTGGGGCGAGGATTTCGGCGCCCCGCATGAGACGGCTATTGCCGCAAGTTTCGATCGTCCGGTATTCATCACACATTATCCGACATCCTTCAAGGCTTTCTACATGAAGCCGGATCCGAACCGGCCGGAGGTTGTGTTATGCGCCGATATGATTGCTCCTGAAGGATATGGGGAAATTATCGGCGGCTCGCAGCGGATTGATGATCCGCAGCTGCTGGCGGAGCGCTTCGCCGAGCATGAGCTGTCAACGGAGGCTTACCAATGGTACCTGGATCTTAGAAAATATGGGACGGTCCCCCATTCGGGCTTCGGGCTCGGTCTGGAGCGGACGGTAGCCTGGATCTGCGGGCTGGAGCATGTCCGCGAGACGATCGCGTTCCCGCGCACCCTTTACCGATTATATCCTTAACTATATTGCTGACGACCGGTTCCAGCAGGCGGAATGACAGGTTGCAGGGCTGGAGGGCGACCTTTGAAGAATGAAATGTGGAAAGCATACGCCCGGGGAATGGCCGCCGCTATGAACAGCGGCGGCGTTGTTGTCCCTGCCGCGTTATTGCGCTCTTATAAGGCCATCGGCATTTCCGATGGCGATATGCTGCTGTTTATACAATTGATGAGCTTCAGGCAGCTGGAGCAGATTGATTTTCCCACCCCGGAGCAGCTGGCCGAGCGGCTCGGGACAAGCTCCAAGGCAGTGGGGCAGCAGCTTGGAAGATTGATGAAAGAGGGGCTGCTGATGATTGATGAAGATATGGATCCCATCAGCGGTATTCCGTCAGAGCGCTACAATTGGAACGGACTTATAATTCGCTGTGCCGAATGGCTTGCTGAGGAAGCCAAGCAGGCCATTCAGTCGGACCGCGGAAAGCGGCGTTCGGCCGCAGCGAAATCAGCAGATTTGTTCTCGGTGTTCGAGCAGGAATTCGGTCGTCCGCTGTCTCCCATGGAATGCGAGACGATCAGCGCCTGGCTGGATCAGGATCAGTATGCGGAAGAACTGATTCTTTTCGCCTTGAAGGAAGCAGTATTTGCGGGCAAGCTTCATTTCCGCTATATTGACCGCATCCTTATCGAATGGAGCCGCAACCGGGTGACCAACACGGATGAGGCAAAAGCCCACACCGCAAAATTTCGCGGCGGCCGCGGTTCATCGTAACCGCGGGCCGTCTCATCTTTATTAATCAGATTGGATTATTCGAGAGGTAATTCTGGCAAAAAACTTCCCTGCCCTTATGATAAGACTTATCGATAGGTGTAATATTGCAATCATGCCAACACCATGGCTGTGGTTGATGTGGAATGGCTACTTGGTAACCGGCGCACAGGAATTCCATACACTGAGACGTATCGTAAAAATGCCAACCATCGAACAGATCTTCACGCCATGGGATATCGTATTGCGTTGCCATAAGAAGTCCATCCACTGCTTGAACTTTTACCAACGCACCATTGATTCCACCCCAATCGCATAGCCGCGCTTTTCCGCTGATGGAGTCATAAATTTTTCCTGCCTTTTCAGTTGATTCCCACCAGACTCCGCTGGACGGAACCGTTTTTGCGCCGACAACGCCAAGAAGCCCGATATCCGTGTTATCCTGGAATAATTTAATCAGATCGATAAAGAAATTCCGGTTCAAAATCAGTACGTCTTGGTGAAGATAGACCTTGAATGCAGAATCGGTGCTATTCATCGCTTGATTGTAGCCAGCCGCCATGCTAACGACTTGCCTGACGGCTATTGGCTCAATTTTGAATCCGGCAGGAACCTTTAATGCATTAATGAACTTCAGACACTCAGCATATTGGGATTCATTGTTAACACAGCTGATAATGGCAATTTTTCGAGGATTAGAACTACTCATAATTAGCCGATTCCTTTCATCAATTTGCGTAGAAGCTCTTCTTTTGAGGAAAAGAATCCGTTCTTGGCTAAAATGTCAGCAACAACAACAGCTGTTTTTGAAGGGGAAATCAGATCTCTCTCAATAATCAGGGCCAAATCCTTGTCGGTAACCAATCTCTTTTGAAACAATTCGACCAATTTGGCATAGCTTTCTTGAGGTTCAATATCCCACTCGATGCGGCGCACAATGGTTTTAAGCTTCTCGTATCCTTCGGTCGATGATGTGGTTACAGGCAAGGATTTATATGCCTTTACTAAAAATTGGTATGTTCTCCATTCTTCTCTCATTTCATTGCCAACGATTTTCCCCATAGTGTCCATCCATATTTCGTCTTCCTGCGAATCATGAAGGAGATTACGGTGGAATTGCATATACTTGTATCCGGTTCTACCGAATAAGCGTTCAATGCCGATGCGGGTAAAGAAGCGAAAATGCGTCACATCCAGAAGTCCTTTGTCCGTGTAAGTCCAGTGTCCCTTCATTAGATCGCGGATGATTGAATAATGGCCGACGTTCGGAATGCTAGCTAACATTTTTCCGTTTTCTTTCAGAAGTGGAAGTACCTTATGGACAATATTCCAAGGTTCCAATAAGTGTTCAAGCACATCTGCACAGATGACATAGTCGAAATAAAGCTCGGGATATTCGAAGGCCATCGTTTCTATATTTCCTGAATGGACCTTGGCAAATCTTGAAGCAATTTTTGCTGCATCCGGGTTCAATTCGATTCCATGAAGTTCTGCATTCGGATACCAATTTTTAAGTTCAAGGAGAGTAGCCCCGCAGGCGCAGCCGATTTCCAAAATCCGCAGCGGCTCAGATGCAGGTTCGTCGAAGAGCTGTAAAATATCATGACGAATATTCAGAGAGTAGTCCGGGCTGAAGCCCCATTTTTCATTAAATTTCTGGCTATTTCTCTGCATAAGCGTGTAATAAGCCTCCGGGTCGTCACGGAATGAAGCGCTACCTTCGTGATGGATAAATGTATCGGTGCAAATCATTAGGCGGTAACCGGCATTACGGATGCGAAGACAGTAATCGTCATCTTCGAAATTACCCGGTGTGAATCGTTCGTCCAAAGCGCCGACGGCTTCGTAAACTTCCCGTTTTATAAGTAGGCAAAAACCAATCAGCTTGAGGCGATCCTCCCATTTTGAAGGGTCGATACGATTATGTTGTTCAGCAAATGTAACCATTTCATTTAATGTTTTATAAGGGACTTCTATGGCGGAATAGTATGCTGCGGAATTGGTGATGGGACCAACTGCTCCGTTAGACTTATCACTGTGGAGGCAGGTCAGAAGCTGGTCGAGCCATCTTGGCGTAAGCAGCGTATCATTGTTCAGAAGAAGCAGATTCTCTCCTGTAGCCAGCTGCATTCCTTGATTGCAGCCTTTCGGAAAACCGAGATTTTCTTTGTTATAAATGACCTGAAGGTCAGATTGGCCTCGAAGCCATTGTACGGTACCATCATGCGATCCGTTATCGACTATAATGATTTCATAATCATTGGGCGCCGTATATGCCCGGATGCTCTCAATGCATTTCTGCGTATAAGAGAGTCCATTATATGTCAGGATTATGATGCTCGTTTTCACCAGAATCACCTGCCTCCTCTGTACTTGTCGTCGAGTCCTCCAAAGCCTTGATTTCTACGTTCTCCAGTTCTCGGAGCGAAACTTCCAACCGTTGTCTATTAGCCAACAAATTCCCGTCGCCTGCTAAATAAGAGAGCGCTTTTTCATTGTGCTCATAGGCTTTCTTAATTTGACCGAGCTTGCCGTAACAAAGCGTAAGTTGAACGTGTGGCGCCCAGGTCCAGCAAATTTTATTCATAAGACCGAAATGATTCTGGGGCATTTCCATGGTAAGGGCCAGCTCATACCAGAATATCGCTTTTTCATAGTCGTCGCTCTCTTCATACCAGAGCGCGATACGGCAGCAGAAGTCAGCGCGGGGAAGGTCATATTCGAACGACTGGAAGAGCCAGCTGATTTCCGCTCTGCGGTCACCTCTCACATGGTAGCAATGAGCCAGATGTCCGCAAGCGGCAATGTTATCTTCGAAATTCTCCGAATCGCGCTTTAGAAACGCCAGATAACTTTCAATCGCTTCATCATGTCGACCGTTGTCCATCAGCTCGTTGGAATAATAGAAATGAACACGCGGCGACATTTCGCTCTCTTCCCGATTTATGACTTCTTCAAGGATCGAGAGATTGCGCGATTTGCTTTTATGTTCCCGGTCTGATTCATGCGTCACTTCAATGCCTGACGGCAGGACATGGCCTGATACGACTAGCACTTCATGCACCGGATTGACCCACTGGAAGCCGCGGGAGCGCTTCACGATCCGGTTGCGGCGGGTGAATGCCTGGGCATTGCCGTGATAATCTCGTGAAAGGACATAGTCCATCATTACCGAATCGTAGCCTGGATTCAGATCTTTCTTTAAATCGCGTAATGCTTTCTGGTCTTTGTCTAGCAAATAATCGTCCGCATCAAGCCAGAATATATAGTCCTTCGTGGCTTGCTTGAATGAGTAATTACGGGCAGCAGCGAAGTCGTTTATCCATTTGAAATCGAAAATCCGATCGGTATAGCGCGCGACGATTTCTTTCGTGCGGTCTGTCGAACCGGTATCGATAATATTGATTTCATCGACGAGATCGGCGACAGAATCGAGGCAGCGGGCGATCATCTCCTCCTCATTTCGTACGATCATGCATAAACTGAGGGAAATCAATCTGCTTCATCCTTTCTCCAAATGGCTTCTTATAAGAGAAGAAGCTATACGGCTCTTAGTCCGTATAGCTCCAAGTCTTGTCCTTAGACGGTGTTGGAAGCGAGACCCCAGAATACTTCTGGTCCTACCCGCGAGACGACTGTCGTGGAGACAGAGCTGACGAATGCTGAATATGCTGTCTGTGCTGCGGCGGGAGCAAGAAGATCTTGTGCGTTGAAGCTGCGGATTTGCGGTCCAGGAAGTACATTTGGAGTAAAAATAGCTGTGTAGATGATTGGATCCGTAATCAAGGTTCCGCGTACAACGTTAACAAGGACCGTAACTCCTCCAAGAGACGATAATCCGATAGTTCCGGAAAGGTCGACAATCGGGTTCGCGACTCCTCGCGTTTGCAATCCAACTACGCCGAACAGAGCTGGAGTAGCTGTGATTGTAATCGTGGTTGCGCCGGAGGCACTGATGTTCATCGAGCTGCGTTGATCAAGAAAAGTTCCCATGCTGATTTCCCCCTTTCCTCGTAGATCATACATGCTATTCCAAGTTCTCTGTAATGGAGTAGGCCAAGAATGGCCTCTATTTGCGGATTTTATGAGACTCATAGGCAAACGAATGTAAAATCACCCCAGGCCCCCGTATATTTAACGGATCAAGCATCCTGTTATCTTTTAACATTCAGGTGGTATTTTGCGCATTGTTTGCTATAATAGGAGGTGCGACATAACTGAATATGACATGGGGAGCTGGAGTAGGCCGGCTGAGAGGGGATACCGATACAATCCCGACCCTTTGACCTGATCTGGATAATGCCAGCGTAGGAATTGCATTGTAGCCAGCCCGTTTTCATGGTTTTAAGTGAAAGCAGGGGGCGGATTTTACAAAGCCGTTTACAAGCGTCTTCCAGCGGGAGGGCGCTTTTTCTTATGGACAAATCAGGGTTATGTGAAAATGTTGTCGCTTATCTTGGACGATATTGGGGAGGAGCAGCGCAGATCATGGCAGTTAACAAACGGTTCACAATGGCAAAATGGGGAATAGCGGTGCTTGTCCTGCTGCTCACGCTTGCGGGCTGCGGAGCCAAAGAGAATAATACGGAGCAGGCAGACAACGCGGCGGGTACAAACAGCAGCGGTGCGGATGCGGATGGAGCCAGCCAGGAATCCGGCAGCACGAATGTCGGACAGACTGCTGCCTTAACGAAGGTGAAGGTCGTGCTGGACTGGACGCCGAATACGAATCATACAGGGCTGTATGTAGCCCGGGACAACGGTTTTTTCAAAAACCACGGACTTGATGTGGAAATCATCCAACCCGGCGAAGCCGGTGCCGACACGATGGTGGCCACGGGCGCGGCAGATTTTGGAGTAGGTTATCAGGAAGGGATTACACAAGCGCGGATTCAGGGTGTGCCGCTGGTTTCCATAGCAGCCGTCATCCAGCACAACACCTCGGGCTTCGCTTCGCCTGCGGACAAGAATATCAAGACGCCGACCGATTTTGAGGGTAAAACCTATGGCGGCTGGGGCTCTCCGGCCGAGGAGGCCGTCATCGATTCCTTGATGCAGGAGCAGAAGGCAGATGCGGGCAAAGTGAAAATCGTGAACATTGGCGATGCTGATTTCTTTACGGCTGTGAAGAAAAACATTGATTTTGCCTGGATCTATTATGCCTGGACCGGTGTGGAGGCCGAGCTTCGCGGGGATAAAATCAACATGATTTACTTGACCGATTACAGCGACAAGCTGGACTATTATACGCCTGTGCTGGAAACGAATGAGAAGATGATTGCCGAGCGCAGCGACATTGTAAAAGCATTCGTGGCCGGAGCATCCGAAGGATATATCTTTGCGATCGATCATCCAGAGGATGCGGCGGAAATCCTGATCAAGGCGGAGCCGGATCTGAACGCCGATCTGGTCCGGGCCAGCCAGAAATGGCTCAGCCCGCGCTATCAGGATGATGCATCCCGCTGGGGAGAGCAAAATCCGGAAGTATGGACGAATTATGCCGACTGGATGTTTGAGCATAAGCTGCTGGATAAAAAACTAGAGGCGGATAAAGCCTTCACAAACGAATTTTTGCCTGAATAGCCGATAAGGCCGGAGGGAACTCAAAATAGCGAAAGGGGAAGGAAACGACATGGCGAACGCCTTATTAAGCATTCAAATACTGCCGCATACACCTGGAGGGGAAAGCGTCATCCCGTATGTGGACCGTGCCATCGAGATTATTAAAGCATCCGGCGTGCCTTACCGCGTGGCGCCGCTTGAAACGACGATGGAAGGGGAATTGAATCATCTGCTGTCTATCGTCCAGGAGATGAATGATGCGATGACCGTGATGGGATGCCCATCCGTAATCTCACAAATCAAAGTGTACTATAATCCCGAAAGCGGCGCGTCCATGGGCAGGCTGCTGGAGAAATATCCAGATGGTCAGTAAGCTTCGCAAATATGGGCCTCCTGTAATTGTATTGGCTGTTTTTATTGTGTTGTGGCAGGCGGCGGTGGCTGTTTTTGATATCGAGCCCTACATTCTCCCGTCTCCGCTTGCGATTGCGTCCAACACCGTCACGGAGGCGCCGCGTCTGTTTCATCATACGCTGTCAACGCTGGGCGTGACTCTGCTCGGCTTTACGGCAGGAACGGCGGCGGGCTTCTTGCTCGCCGCTTTGCTGCATCTTATACCGGGAGCCAAAGCCGGTTTCTACCCGCTGCTGGTCCTAACCCAGAATGTGCCCGTTATCGCACTGGGATCGCTGCTGGTGGTCTGGTTTGGCTTTGGCATACTCCCGAGGCTCATACTGATTATGCTCGTCTGTTTCTTTCCAGTTGTTGTAGCCATGCTTACGGGACTTACGCAAAGCGATCCCAAGCTGGTCGACTATATGAAGATGATCGGTGCGTCCAAGAGCCAGCTGTTCTGGCGCCTAGAGCTTCCCAACGCCGTATCCTATCTGTTTTCGGGCCTGAAAATCGCCGCTTCCTACAGCGTGATCAGTGCAATCTACGCCGAATCGATTGGCGGAAGCGAGGGATTGGGCAACTTTATGCTGGTGTCCCAACGGGGCTGGCAAACGGCTAATGTATTTTCCGCTATCGCGATCATTGTCGTTCTGAGTCTCATTCTGTTTGGAATTATCAGTTTGGCTGAGCAAATACTGGTGCGCGGAGGCAGGCGCAAACCCGAGAAAGGAGCGTGACATTACCTAATGACACAGAATGCGCTTGAGCTGAAGGCTGTATCCAAGCGTTTTAATGAAGGAAACTCTTCCAAGCTTGTATTGTCCGATGTGACCTTTCATGTGAAGGAAGGTGAATTCGTCTCGTTAATTGGACCATCCGGCAGCGGGAAAACGACTCTCTTCCAAATTATTGGCGGACTTGAGCGGCCTTCTTCAGGTGAGATCCGGATTGACGGCCGAATCAGTCTCGGCGAGCGGGGCAGAATCGCTTATATGCCGCAGCAGGCTGCATTACTGCCTTGGCTGACCGTAACGGGCAATATTGAGCTTGCTTTATCCATAGCGGGCATCCCCCGCAGAGAAGGACGGACCCTGGCAAAGGAATGGCTGGAACGCGTCGGTCTAAGCGGATTGGCTGACTCTTATCCTCATGTCCTCTCCGGAGGCATGCAGCAGCGCGTTTCTTTCCTGCGTGCTTTGCTTTCCCCTCAGCCCCTGATGTGTCTGGATGAGCCTTTCGGTGCTCTGGATGCGCTGACCAGACTGCATATGCAAACCTGGCTGCTGTCCCTGTGGGAGGAACACCGCCGGTCTGTCCTGTTTGTCACTCACAGTATTGAAGAGGCGCTCCTGCTCTCGGACCGCATCATTGTGCTGTCGGCTTCTCCGGCTGTCGTTCTCCGGGAAATTGCGGTTCCTTTCCCGCGCCCGCGCAGCGGGGAGCAGCTTTGGAATGAACCGGTATTCAATACCATGAAACTGGAAATTTATGAGCTTCTCAAGCCGGATGGAACGTTTGAGAGCAAGCGCAAGGAGGAGGCTATGCATTGAAAGGGAATACCGGCTTGAACGAAGGCTCATATATCGATGCGCATTTGCATGTGGATTTATATGCGCCGGAGGAACGGGAGAGCCTGCTGAATGGGGCTTTTCACAACGGAATTGCTGCAGTCGTTGCCGTATCCATGCATCTGAATTCCTGCAAAATAAACCGGGAGATTGCCGCAAGGCATCCGGGAAGAGTGATTCCGGCTTATGGCTTTCATCCCGAGCAGCATCTTCCTGGCGAGGGCCAGCTGCAGGAGCTTGTACAATGGATCAGGGAGCGCCATCAGGCAGATGAGGTTTTTGCAATTGGTGAGGTTGGTCTGCCTTATTATTCGCGTATGGAAGCCCGTGAAGCGGGTGTGGACTTTGATGAGAGTCCTTATCTGTTGGCGCTTGATCAATTTGCTGCTCTGGCTGCCGAACTGGACCGTCCGGTCGTTCTCCACGCGGTCTACGAGGATGCAGACAAAGCTTGCGATATTCTGGAGAAGCACGGCGTCCGGCGTGCGCATTTCCATTGGTTCAAAGGCTCCGAAGCCACTTTGGAGCGGATGCGTGCAGCCGGTTACTTTTTGTCGGTAACACCGGATGTGCTTTATGAAGAAGAAATCCGGCAGATGGTGAGCGCTTATCCCATTGAACTGATGATGACGGAAACGGACGGTCCCTGGCCGTTCGAAGGTCCTTTCGCCGGACAAATCACCAAGCCGGCCATGGTACGGGACGTGGCTAAGGCAATTGCCTCCCTGAAAGATTTACCTGTCGGTGAGGCAGCTTCCATATTGCTTCATAATGCACGGGATTTCTATAGCTAATCCAACGGAGCGGATAAGTTTGGATTAAATTTTTGCATAAAAGCATCGCCAAGAGGAGAAAACAAGAGGGAACACAATCATGTATCCCAAATGGAGGTCTTCTCTTGAAAAAGATGATCGCAAGCCTGTTCGTATGTGCGGTTCTTTCTGTTATGCTGCTGGTGCCAGCTTTTGCTGCTCATGACATGAACCGCTCCAACATCAACAACAGCACAACGTATCCCGGTACAAACCTGGGGACGGACAATGGAATGGTCGACAGAACCAGCAATACCGCAGGTGTTGGCACAAACCCTAGAATGAATACGTATGGGACAACTACAGCCAACAACATAAGAGCCAATGCAGCTGATGACAACAATGATATGGACTGGGGCTGGCTTGGTTTGCTTGGACTTCTCGGTTTGGTAGGCTTACGCGGCCGCAGCAAAGAGCGGACATAAGCTTTAGCTTTGCCAAAGACGAATAAACCCGATAAAGGGGCAGCATATGCTTCTTTATCGGGTTTATTGCGTTTTATAACTGCCCGCCGTTCATAACAAGCGCCAACCTCAAATGATAAACATCGCAACGAGCGTCGTCACGGCAAGGCCAAGCAGCACAGGCTTCAAATTCCGGCGGGCCAGCTCGAAGGGATCAACTCCGCAGATGGCGGCTGCCGGAATAAGCGCCCAGGGGATAAGGGTTCCGCCGCCGACCCAGATTGCGGCAACCTGACCGAGAGCCGTCAACGTGGCCGCTCCGGTTCCGATTGCGGATGCGAATAATTGGGCGATCGAACCAGCCAGTGATAGTCCGGAGAAGCCGGAGCCGTCCAGACCCGTAATCGCGCCGGTCACGGTAAGCGTTACGGCACCGATTGCCTGATTAAGCGGCACATGGTTGGCCAGCGCGACGCCGAGGTCATTTACGATGCCGTGAGAGCCCTCCGGCAGCACATTGCCGAACATTTCCGTGAAAGCGGCGTCTCCCAGATAGAAGAATGCCGCTATCGGAATGACTGGACCGAACACCTTGAAGCCGAATTGGAAACCTTCGATCAAATAAGAGGTGGTTTCCTCCAGACCCCGGTTCCGGTGAGCCAGCATCGTGACCCCGATCAGGATCAATACGGCAGTGCCGCCTACGAGCGCCGTGGCGTCCCCGCCCTGCAGATTCAGAATGAACATGGCCGCCACGTCGATGGCAAAAAGCACGGGAATCAGCACGGCGAGCAGCTGCTTTTGTTTGTGAGGCAGGTTGATGCGCCCTTCGCTCTGGTTCGCCGTGTGCCCGCTGATTGTCCCTGATACAAGGCCGTCTCTCCACGTTCCCTTCTTCATATCCCGCCGCATCATCCAGAATGCCGCCACCGTTGTGACGAGACCCATGACGATTACAAGGGGAATGCTAGCCTCCATTACTTCCGAGACCGGCAGCCCGGCTGCATCAGCAGTCAGCTTCGGAGCGCCTTGAATGATATAATCTCCGGAGAGCGCAATCCCGTGCCCGAACAGGTTCATGGCCATGGCCGCGCCGAGCGCCGGCAGCCCTACTCTTACGGCAACCGGCAGCAGAACAGCGCCGATAAGCGCAACGCCGGGAGAAGGCCAGAAAAACCAGGACGTAAACATCATAATCAAACCGATGCCCCAATAGGCGAGGGCAGGCGTCCTTAAGAACCGCGTAAGTGGAGCTACCATAACCTCATTGACGCCGGTTTTGATCAAGATGCGGCTCATGGCGACGATGATGGAAATAATAAAGATCGTGCCGATCAGCTCTTTTGTTGCATAGATAAAGCTGTTGAAAATACCGCTGACTGATCCGCTGAGGCTTTCTGTTGCCAACAGACCAAGCGCCAAAATACCAACCACACAAATTAAAGTCGTATCCCGCCTTTTGATGAGCAGAGCCATTATGAAGACGATAAAGGCGAGATAAACCCAATGCAGCGGGACAAGCTGAAATTCCACCTGGAATCACCCTCTCTTGCCTGTAAAAAGTCATACATTGTATGCAGCTTGTGCCATAGGCGTTCGCTGGATATGATGCGGCAAGTTTTTATGGTGATGCAAGGTGGCTTTCCAAAGACAAGCTAAGCTCGACACTTTACAGCATATCTCAACATTTGGGGGAGTTCTGACCTGGGAATCTCATATAAATTGACAATCAGGGAACAAAAAAAAGTGGCCCGCAGCTTTCGCGGGCCAAATGAAACTATATCAATGGGGGGTCATGTAACAATATTAACCGCGCCAAATGACATTGAATCACATCGTTATCCTCATTTTTCATTTATTTATGCCCGGCGTGTCTTCGGCAAATGAATGGAAAAGGTAGCTCCTGTCTGCTGACTTGACACATCGATGCTCCCGCCGTGCTTTTGCATGATCAGGTAGCAGTAAGTCAGGCCCAGCCCAAAATTATCCTCATGCTGCTTGGTGGAAAAAAACGGCTCGAAAAGCTGCGCGCGGGTATCCTTGTCAATTCCCCTGCCATTATTGGAGAAATCAACCAGGAAGTCTTTCTTGCTCTCATGTATTCTTATTGCCAGCATGCCATTGTCCATTTCCACCGCTTCAACCGCATTGCGGATCAGATTGGCGAATACCTCCTGAAGGTGGAGCTTGTCGCAAATCAAATTGCAGGGAAAAGAATAGTCCGTCAGGACGGAAATCCTTTTATGCTCAAGCAAATAGCGGTTGGATAGCAGCGCCTGGGCGACAATGTCGGACAAGCTTGCGGGTCCTTCGACAATTTCGATATCTTCTATATGTTTCTTGATCCTTTTCACCATATGCATCATCTGCCTCGTCTCCGCTTGAATAACCGCAATATCCTCGTCCGCTTGTTCATGCAGCCGGTTCTGTACATGCTCCTTCATACGGCTTGTCAGCATATCAATGTTTGTGATGTGATTTTTCATGGCATGGTTAAGCATGGCCGCCCCCGACACGATTCCCTTTATCGTCTGATCGTGAAGCTGCTTTTCAAATTTAATTCTCACGCCAAGCACGCCGAACCGGATCGCAGACACAATAAATACGGCAAAAGCGATGACGACGAACAAACTGATGTACCGGTAGCTGCCAAACGTATGCACAGCTCTTTCGAAGTGATTGACCACAACAATCATAATGACGGGAGGAACAATAAAACAGACGGTTATGAGCCGGTTTCTTCTTTTAAGCGGGTTCTTTTCTTTCAGATAAGCATAGATAACGAGAAAACATCCGGCCAGATAATAGGGAACCGCCCAGAAGAGAAGGAGGAGAAAATCCATCTGGATATCGGGCTTCATTGGCGTAATAAGCAGCGTCAGGATAATCGGCAGCGCAAACGCACAGGCGAGTATGTTTTTGACTCGGGGAATCGCGGTTTCGGAATAAACGATCGAGAACATGATGAAGCCGTAAGGGGTGCATGCCTGAAGGATGAAGAAGAAGAGACTGTGCCATACAGGGGCTTGAGCGACATCCGAAAAACTGCCCAGCCCAGCAAAAAATAGAAATAATACCGCCCATTTGGTCGCTTCGTGTTTGCGGCCGTAGAAATAAATCATGGCGGCGAGTAAAAGATCAATAATGGCTGAATAGATCATATTTTATTTTCCTACCCGTCAATCCACCCTAGCGGCGGGTTTTCCTTCATGGTAGCATGATTTTCCGAAAATTCCCATAAAAATTCCATAGATCATGCTACAGCCATCTGCCGACCAGCACATATTCCGGATGAAATAAATACTCACTTTTTTGAGTACAGACTTGAGTATGGTGGACGGGTAGAATGAATCTCGCAAGTTTACTCTGACAGACTTGTACAATCCGGGAAATGAAATGTACATGATGTCCACACATGCCGCGATTAAAGAACCGCAAAGGCTTGATCTGATCGGGCTGATCGGCCAAATGTTTACCATGCAAGCCGTACGCAAAACTCCCGCTGGCCCATGTGACCGGCGGGAGTTGTTCCGCTATCAGGACCGCTGATCCACCCCACACAAACATTTTGCTAATCAAATGACCAGCAACGCTATCGGCAAAAGAATCTGCCAATATTCCAGGTTTATAAACGTAAGCCTGAAATATAATGAGTACGAAATATTCACATACAAAAATAAAAAAGCAGACGGATAAAAAAAATGTAACCAGATCAGTAAAATTCCTTTTCTTGAACCAGGTAAAGATGAGCATCCCGACACCGGTTACAGCAAGGCAAATATACCAGAATAAGTTCATCATAGTCTTCTCTCCAAATGTGCTTGATAATAGGCAAGCCTTTCAAATGTCTCCTTCCGGAAACGAAGAATTACATAAAAAAACCGGGGCCCTCTTTCGAGAGCCCCTTTTCATGGGAGAGGAGAAACCGGACGAAGAGCTTATGGGGAAACGTAAGTCTTCTCCGCGGTTGTCTACGGCATCTCGCGACGCCGATACAGATAGGATTGCCGATTTGTGGGGATTTATACATCTCGCGATTTTTTTCAGACAATTCGGGTAATGGTAATCGAGAGAAACGAGCAAAGGCGGGGATCATCATGGGATTCAAGTTTATCCTGATCTATTTCATCATTATTTTCCTGGTGCTTGAGATTGCGATTATTCTCTTTCGCAGTACGGGTCTCAAGCGTGAAATATCTCGGTTCCAGGTGGTCTCCATGATGACGGGGACAGGCTTCACGACCAAAGAGTCTGAGCTCATATTAAGGCATCCGGTGCGGCGGAACATCGGTATGTTTCTCATTTTGTTCGGTGTGTTTTCCCTAGCGGTTATTATCTCGTCCATCAGTGCAATCATGACGGAGAGCTTTCACGTGCCCCAGCTTGTCTGGACAGCTGCTGTGCTTGGGTTATTATTGCTGATACTGCGCTTTACGCCGGTCCACACCTTTCTGACAAAATGGTTTCATGGTGAGCTCCAGCAGAGCTTCGATCTGAAGGAACTGCCGGTTTCCGAAATCTTTGAGATGGGCGAGAATGATCAATTTATCGATATTCCTCTTTTTGCAAATTCCCGGCACGTTGGCAAACGCGTTCAGGAGCTGCTGACAGATCAGTCTGATATTAATCTTCTTTTTATCAAGCGGGGTAAAGAAACCATTCGCAAGGAGCGCTTATCCACCGAACTGCGCAGCGGGGATCTCATTTATGTTTACGGCAATAAGGCAGACCTGGCAAATTTGTTTAAGGAAGAGCTGGCCGAGAGGGATAAACAGGACCATGATGAGAACAGAGCGGTCAGCCTGAACGAATAAAATCCATGATTTGTCCTGCAGCCTGACCCCTGACCCCCCATTTTATGTGATAAAATAATACTAAATATGTGCAAGCGCTATCGGCAGACTCTTATATTGCAGGTGGATTATTACGCCGCATGGGTATTAGGAGTGTCTCGAGTTTCATAATTAGGGGGACTTATTTTATGAATGACGATAAAGCAAAGCTTGCGGCTTGGCTGCAGAATCATGAATCCGGGATGATCGACCTGCTTCGCAAACTTGTATCCACCCCTTCCGACAATCCGCCGGGGAACTGCGCGTCAATCGCTGAGATGGTTGTCAGGGAGCTGACAGACAGAGGGTTTGAACCGTTTATGGATGTCGTTCCGAAAGAAGAGACGCTGGCAGCTGGTATGGCAGAGGGGAGAAATGTGGTTGCCGATACTCTATTTGGCACCGGTACAGGTCCCGTAATTGCGCTTAACGCACATGGCGATGTGGTGCCGCCCGGAGAAGGGTGGACATATGACCCCTACGGGTCTATTATTGCGGAAGGAAAGCTTTATGGCAGAGGAGCCGCCGTATCCAAGTCCGATATCGCCGTCTATACCTATGCGGTCATGGCGCTGCGTGAGTGCGGGGTAGAGGCAGACGGCAGGCTTTGTCTGGCCATCACTTTCGATGAAGAGACGGGCGGCGAAATTGGTCCGCAGCGGCTGCTACGCGAAGGATTTATTGCACCGGATTACGCAGTCGTAGCAGGTTTCACTTACTCCGCTGTAACCGCTCACAATGGCTGTCTGCATCTTGAAGTTACGCTCAAGGGAAGGTCAGCTCATGCGGCTATCCCAAATACAGGAGCCGATGCCCTTGAAGCGATGAACAAAGTATTGAGCGCTTTATATGATTACCGCAATCATTTATCCGGCATCCATTCTGCAGTCGAGGGCATTGAATCCCCGACTTTGTCCGTGGGACTTATTCAGGGGGGCATCAACACGAATGTGGTGCCGGACCGCTGTGTTATACGCCTGGACCGGCGCATCATTCCGGAGGAGAATCCCGGGTTGGTCGAGCAGGAGCTGACGTCAGTCATCGGATTGGCCGTTCAGGGCTGCACCGATATCGAACTCCAAATCCGGCGTATTTTGCTTGCTCTGCCCTTTAAGGAAGTTGAAGGGACCCGGCCGCTGCTGGAGGCGCTCCGCGCCAACTGGACACAGGTCATGGGAGAAGGGGAACTGCCCGTACAGGGGGTACCGCTTTATGCCGATGCTCGGCATTTCACCGAGGCGGGTATCCCGACGGTCATGTTCGGCGCAGGTCCCCGCACGCTGGAGGAAGCGAACGGTCATCGGGCGGATGAGCATGTCCGGCTCCAGGATGTCGAGGCAGCCGTGCGGATTGTCACGTTTACCCTGTATGATTTGCTTCGTCAGCAGGGATAGCTTGCATAAGAATATGATGGAGGGCTAAATTTCAATGAATATTGTTGTTTTGGATGGCTATACCTTGAATCCGGGCGATTTGAACTGGGAGGAAATATCCAGACTGGGCAAGCTGACGGTATACGACCGCACCACGGAGGAAGAAATTGTCCAGCGCGCGGAGGATGCCGAAGTTGTGCTGTCAAACAAAACCCCGTTGTCGGCTGAAACGCTCGCCAGGCTTCCCAAGCTGAAATATATCGGTGTTCTCGCTACCGGCTATAACATCGTTGATACCAAAGCCGCTGCACTGCAGGGGATCACGGTCACCAATGTGCCTGACTACAGCTCGTTCTCGGTCTCGCAGCTGGTTTTTTCCTTGATTCTGGAGTTTTGCCATCAGGTTCAAAAGCATAGCGATGCCGTTCATGGCGGGCGCTGGTCGGCCATTAAAGATTTTACGTTCTCCTTATCCCCGCTTCATGGATTGGTTCATAAAACGATGGGCATTATCGGTTTTGGCCAAATCGGCCAGCAGGTCGCTCAGATCGCAGCAGCCTTCGGCATGCATGTGGTGGTCCATACCCGGACCGCCAAACAGGTTGAGGGCCTTGAGCATGTTCGATTTGTAGAGGAGGACGAGCTGTTCCGCGAGTCTGATTTTATCTCTCTTCATTGCCCGCTAACCGATCAAACGAAGGGGATTGTGAGCAGCCGGACGCTCGGTCTGATGAAACCGACGGCGTTTCTCGTTAATACGGCTCGCGGCGGTCATATCGTGGAACAGGATCTGTTGGATGCTCTGCAGGCAGGCACGATTGCCGGCGCAGGTCTGGATGTATTGTCCGTGGAGCCGCCTCCGGCTGACCATCCGTTAATTGCCGCGCCCAATTGCTTTTTGACCCCGCATATGGGCTGGGCTACCGTTGAATCGAGAAAGAGCCTGATGAGCCTGGCTGCAGGGAATCTGCAATCATTTATGGATGGTGCGGTGAGGAACCAGGTAGGGTTATAGCCCCCTAAATCCCCCGGAGGGGGACCCCAAGGGCCCCGGCCCTCTGGACACCCGGATGGTGTAACGAGGGAGATGCAGAGACGCTCCTGACAACAGTTGGCGGACTGCCCGTTTGCGTCCTGCGGACTCACTTACCATGCGGCGCATCCGAAAGGGATGGAGTCCCAGAGGGACCGGGAATAACGCAGAAGGTGCAGAGACGCACCTGATGGCTAGTGGCGGACTGCCCGTTTACGTCCTGCGGACCCACTTACCGTGCGGCGCATTCGGAAGGGATGGAGTCCCAGGGGGACCCGGAATAACGCAGAAGGTGCAGAGACGCACCTGATGGCTAGTGGCGGAATGCCCGTTTGCGTCCTGCGGACGCACTTACCATGCGGGGCATTCGGAAGGGATGGAGTCCCAGGGGGACCGGGAATAACGCAGAAGGTGCAGAGACGCACCTGATGGCTATTGGGCGGACTGCCCGTTTACGTCCTGCGGACCCACTTACCATGCGGCGCATCCGAAAGGGATGGAGTCCCAGGGGGACCGGGAATAACGTGGGAGCGCAAGGGAATAAACGAGGAAAATAAGGCGAAAATGGATAGTGAGGAGAGTTTGATGCGCGGATTTGTCATTATTATCGGTTTTGATGGTTTAGGGTGGCTGCTGCATTCAATTGCCCGTGTGCCGCTTCCTTCTCATGTGCTGGGGCTGCTTCTGCTGACGGCGGCTTTGTTTTTGAATGTCATTAAACTGGAATGGGTGGAAGCCAGCGCAACGTTGCTGACGCGGCATATGATGCTGTTTTTTGTACCGCTGCTTGCCGGCGTGTCGACCTTCCTACCCTTGCTTCAGGAATCCTGGCTTGCCGCATTGATCAGCTTGACGGCAGGTACAGCTGTTGTTACGCTTCTGACCGGTCTGGTCACGCAGCTTTTAACGAACAAGCGGAAGGAGATTCCGCATGAACGGCAGCAGTCTTTATAGTGATCCGCTTTTTGGCGTATGTGTCACTGTTGTCGCGTATGCAGTCGCGTTGCTTGTCCGGAAACGGGTTCCGCGGCTGCATCCGCTTATCACGGCACCTGTTCTTGTTTATGGATTCCTGCAGCTTGGACGCATTGATTATTCGAACTACAAGGTTGGCGGGGATATGGTCACTTTCTTTCTCGGTCCGGCAACGGTAGCGCTGGCTATTCCGCTTTATAAACAAGCCGTCCGGTTGAAGCCGCTTCTGCCCTCCCTCCTGCTTGGAGCCTTCGTGGGTAGCGCACTGGGTATTGGCGTGAACGCCCTGTGCGTAATCGCTTTCGGCGGCACCGAGGAGCTGCTGAGATCATCGCTTCCGAAATCAGTGACCGCGGCCGTCTCGGTCGAGCTTTCACGCTGGCTGGGCGGATCGCCGGAATTCACCGCAGCCCTTACCGTGATGACGGGATTGTTCGGCAGTGTGGCCGGCCCTGTGCTGCTCAAGCTCGTTGGCGTGCACGACCGTGTAGCCGCTTCTATCGCCATTGGCGCCGCTGCGCACGGCATAGGCTCCGCCAGACTGCTCGCCGATTCCCAGGAGGAGGGCGGCGTGAGCGGGTTTTCCATGGCCGCCTGCGCTGTGTTTACCCCGGTTTTGCTGCTGCCGATTCATTGGTTTCTTTTATAGAAACTGCCGACATTTTATCTTCTCTTAAGGTTTTTTAATTTTTAATCTGGTATATTTGACTGCAGCAGAAACAATAACTGCATCCATTTTCAGAAGGGAGTTTTACGCATTGAACGAGAAAGACAAGGATCTAGATAAAGAGATTGAACTGGAAGAAAAGGAAGCTTCGGCAAGTCCCGAGCTTGACGGAGAAACGGACGTTGATTCCCCCGCCAAGGGAGGCTTTAATCTCGAGAAGGAAACGCCCTCGGACTTGACGGAGGATGTCACGGACCGGGACATAGAGTCCGGGCTTGCAGATGAGCGTGAAGAGACCGATGGTGCTCAAGACGAGTCGCTCACGCCCGTTCCGGTTGGAGCAGGCCCCTCAGCACCGGAAGCAGGCCGCAGAGGCAACAGCAGCAAGCCCTGGATGTTCATCGCGATCGGACTGGCACTGCTGCTTGTTGTAGCGCTGATCAAGCCGCCTTTTGGCAGCGCAAGCGGCAGTGATGAAGTTGTGGCAACCGTCAATGATGTCAAAATCACGCAGGACAACTTGTTTGACAAAATGATCAGTTTGGGCGGCAAGTCGACGCTGGATCAGATGATTCAGGAAGAGCTGGTCAAACAGGAAGCCGATAAAGCCGGCATCACGGCGACAGAAGCCGATATTGACAGCGAGGTCAAGCTTTGGGAGGGACGTTTCCCTACAGCGGACGACTTTAATGCATGGCTGCAGCAGAACGGAATGACAGAAGCGGATTTCCGCAAGGAAATGCCGACTCAGCTTCGTATCCGCAAATTGCTGGAACCGAAGGCAACGGTTACCGACGACCAGATCAAGCAGTATTTTGACCAAAACAAAGCATCCTTCGATACGCCGGAGCAGGTTCGCGTCTCCCATATTCTTGTCGCAACCAAAGCGGAAGCGGAAGCGATTCTGAAGGAGCTTCAAGGCGGAGCAGATTTCGCCAAGCTGGCTTCCGAGAAATCGATTGACACGGGCAGCAAGGATAATGGCGGAGATTTGAACTTCTTCCCGCGCGGCGTGATGGACAAGCCGTTCGAGGATGCGGCGTTCGCTCTCAAAACCAAGGACGAGCTTAGTCCGATTGTACAGGGTGCCAACGGCTTCCATATCATCAAGTTCACAGACCGCAAAGCAGCCCACACGGCTACCCTGGATGAGGAAAAAGCGAAAATCAAGGACCAATTGCTTGCGCAGCAGGTTTCTGAGCTGTCCTCATCATGGCTTCAGGATATCAAAGCCAAAGCCAAAATCACCAATACACTGGAAGAACCGGCAGCAGCCGATGCGCCGGCAGATCCAAATGCACCTCCTGCAGATCCGGCTGCTGAGACTCCAGCGGGCTAAACAGCATTCGGTATAGGAAGCAGCTTCAACACAAAGACCGCTTGCCTTTTGCGACGCTTCATGCGCAGAAGACAAGCGGCTTTTTTTTTACAGGATTTTCTCTCCGAGCAGAGAGCTGATAAGCTCGACGGCAAGCTTGGCTGTTCCATGTGTGCTGTCGAGCAGCGGATTGACCTCTACCACATCGGCGGAGGTTACCGCACCGCAATCATGCAGCATTTCCATGGCCAGATGAGCCTCCCGGTAATTCAAGCCGCCCCTCACAGGGGTACCGGTTCCCGGAGCTTCGCCGGGGTCAACGCTGTCGATATCGAAGCTGACATGAACGCCGTCTGCTCCGTTGGCGGCGATACGAATCGCCTGCTCCATGATACGGCCCATGCCGAGTTTGTCGATATCATGCATGGTGAAGCAGGTGACTCCGAGCGCCTGGATGAGCTGTTTCTCTCCTTCATCGAGCTGCCTGGCGCCAACGAGCACTACGCGGCTGGGCTCAAGCTTGGGGCTGCTGCCGCAAAGCTGGACAAAACCGGGGTCCCCATACCCAAGGCCGGCAGCAAGACTCATGCCGTGCATATTGCCGGAGGGCGATGTGAGAGGAGTGTTGAGATCAGCATGTGCGTCGATCCAGATGACGCCAAGCTTTTTTTTATGCTGACATAGTCCGGCAATGGTGCCGATGGCAATGCTGTGATCGCCGCCGATCGTCAGCGGGAAGGAGCCGCTGGCAGACAGCCGCGATACCTCGGACGCGACCGCCTTGCTCATGGCGAGAACGCGCCCCCAGTGTTTCATGCGCTCTGAGGTCCGTTCGTCAGCCGCAGGATCAGGCAGATAGGAGTCCTTCAGGATGACATAATCCAGCTTTAGCTGCAGCAGCTTATCCTCAAGGCCCGCGATGAGAACGGCTTGCGGGCCGCCTTCGGCTCCGCGTCGGCTGGCTCCCCAGTCAAAAGGAACAGGGAGGACGGCGATTTGCTGTTGTTTCATACTTTTGGCCTCCCTGTGCATAATTGGTAGTTTTATTTGCGCAGCACTACGCTCTTCACGACGAACATCACATTAGCGGGCCGTTCGGCCAGACGCCGGACGAAATAGGGATACCAGCTGCGGCCGAACGGAACGTAGCTGCGAACCGTGTAGCCCTCCTTCGCCAAGGACCGCTGAAGCGGATTCCGGATGCCGTAGAGCATCTGGAATTCGAAGCGGCTTCGGGGAATTGCGCGCATGCGCGTGTAGGATTGCACCCACCGGATGATGCTTTGGTCATGGGTTGCAATCGCTGTATAAACGCCGCTGTCCAAGCGCGCTTTGATCAAACGCCGCATATTGTCGTCTACTTCCCGTTTCGTTTCGAAAGCAATGCGGCGGGATTCCTTATAAGCGCCTTTTACGAGCCGCAGATTCATTTTATTTGCCGTCATGGCTTGAACATCACGACCGCTCCGGTACAGATAGGCTTGAATAACGGTGCCGACATTCGAATATCCTTCCTCATGCAGCTTCCGGACGATGCCGATTGTGGAATCGGTCCATGGACTGTCCTCCATATCCAACCGGACGAACAGCCCGAGACTGGCGGCCTCCTTCACAACGGTCCGGATTCCTTCTTCGCATGCGGTCCGGTCCAGCGCCAGACCGAATTGAGTCGGCTTGAGCGATATATTGCCGTTGATGCCTTCCCGCTCAATTGTCCTGAGCAGCTCCAGGTACCCAAGCTCGCTTGTTTTTGCCTCTTCCAGACTGCTCACGCTCTCCCCCAGAAAATCCAGCGTAACCGCAATGCCTTCCGCATTCAGCCGTTTAGCCTGAACGATTGCCTCTTCCATGGTCTCGCCTGCGACAAAGCGCCTGGCCCCCAGCTTCATCCCATATCGTTGTGACAGTGCCCGTGCCGCACGGTTGCCGGCAAGACCGAGCAGCGCCGAGCGGAACAATCGGTTTCCGATATCCATCCGAACACACTCCTCACGCCTATAGCCGAAAAACTCCCGCTCGCCGCCTTCGCGCACACAAGCTGTCATTTTTACCGGCCGTCATGCTTATATATAGACCATATGCGTCGATGACATGACAAAAAATGATCGCAGCATAATAAGTTTCCATTAAGCAGACGGATGAGGCTATAGAAAATGATAAAGAATGTTTGAAGGAATGGTCCATGCTTATAATGAACGTTTACCTTATTTATCATTCAAAAACAGTCTTAGGGGAACCGACTTCAAAGCCGGCGGACCCGATTATTTGCTTCCATTTTTTCAGGCGAAGGTCGTTTCGGGGCGAATGTAGAGCGCCCCATACGCTTTAACAACTGCCGGGAAGTATGTTAAGATAGCAGCAGTCTTAACGAGAGCTTTTGAAAGGGGAAGGGCAAGAAGTTGAGAGTTATTGCAGGTACGGCTAAAGGCCGTGCTTTAAAAGCAGTTCCCGGAATGAATACGCGTCCGACCACCGACAAAGTCAAGGAAGCGATCTTCAGCATGATCGGTCCCTATTTTGAAGGCGGATGGGCGCTTGATCTGTTCGCCGGTACCGGTGGGCTTGGCATCGAGGCGTTGAGCCGGGGGGCGGATCATGCGGTATTTGTCGATTTGGAGCAGAGCAGCATCGATGTGGTCAAACGGAATGTACAAGCTGCCGGGTTCACGGAGCAGGCCGAAATATACCGCAATGAAAGCTTGCGTGCATTGAAGGCCCTCGCCAAACGTGGGACGGCATTTCGTATCGTTTTTCTGGATCCGCCTTATAAAATCAGGAACATGGATGTCATGATGCAGTCGCTCTCCGGGCTTGGGCTGCTTAGTCCCGGCGCGGTTATTGTCGTCGAGCATGATGCCGGACATACCTATCCGGAAGCGATTGACGGCTTTGAGCAGGCGAAACATTCAACATACGGCGACACGGCAGTTACGATTTATTATTACCGTCATACAGACGGTTCGACTGTACAAATGGAGGAATAATGCATGCCTTTCTCATCTAATCCCGCAGCCGGTTCAATAGGCGCAGCGCCTTCCATAAACCCGCTTATCCCGGTGGAAGGAACGCTCGCCGGTCAGCGGGTAGCTGTCTATCCAGGCAGCTTCGATCCTGTCACATACGGGCATATGGATATTATCCGCAGAGCCGCCAGGCAATTTGATCATCTGATTGTGGCTGTGCTGAATAATTCCAGCAAGAATCCGCTTTTTACCGTGGAGGAGCGTAAGGTGCTTCTGAAGGAAGTGACCCGGGATTTGCCGAATGTGTCCATTGACAGCTTCCGCGACTTGCTGGTTCATTTCATGCGCTCGCGCAATGCGGACGTGATTGTCCGGGGTATCCGCTCCGTGACGGATTTTGAATACGAGCTTCAGCTGGCATCGACCAACCATCAGCTGGACGGTGAGATCGAAACGATCTTTATGATGACCAACCCCCGGTACTCGTATCTCAGCTCCAGCATTGTCAAGGAAATCGCCAAATTCCATGGCAAAGTGCAGGATCTGGTTCCGCCTGAGGTCGAAAAAGCGCTGGCTGTGAAATATAAAAACAAAGAAATATGACCGCTGCCTGAACGAAAAGGAAATTCGCTGCGCCGCGGCGTTTTTTAGCGCGTCCACTTCCGTGGGGCGCTGACAGAGGCGATTGCGAGCACAAGCACTCCGCCGGCAAACAGAAGCAGGACCAGAGGCATGAACGGCCACAGGCTGAACAAATCTCCGGCTTGTACGGTTTGCGTGAACGGGTGCACGCTGCCGCCCATATGTTCAAGCGTCGTGGTGGAGGCGGGGAAGAATGCGGCGAGAGCACCGGTAACTGGCCGCCATAAGGCGATTGTTGCGGCGAAGGCGAGAGCCGATTGGGCCAGCCGCATCAGAAGGAGCGGCCGGACCGACAGATCGGTTCCGGATACGGAGCTTGCGGCCTGGAGGAGCGAACTGATTCCCCCCCAGCTGAGCACGGCTGCAATCGCTGCCGCATTCCAGGCAAGTCCGCCTGATTGTTCGGAAACCGCGGCCGCATACGCGCCTATATGGCTCTCAATAAGTCCTGGCAAAATATAAGAAGGCAGCTGACTTGGCATAAGCGGTTCAAGCAGCCGGACAAGGACGGCGCAGATCATCATAAACCCGCCGATTGCCATCAGCTTGTACACCGATGTAGTGACAGCGTCGCCCAGTGTTTTGCCGAAGGTGCGGCCATCGGCTTTGCGGGCATCCGCCATTGCGGTCGCAGCCCGGCGAATCAAAGGGCGGTTATCGGTTACGACGGGAGCGCTCTGATCGCCGGCATTTGTGATTCTGGCATGGACAAGACCGCTGGCCAACCCAACCAGCCATACGATAGCGGCGATTACAATACCCAGCTCCGGCCGATGCATGAACCCGGCGCCGACGACAAGCAGCATGAACAGGGGACTTGGCATATGGGAGAGGGCGAGCAGGCGCTGTCCCTCCGTGCGGGAGACAAGACCGCTTCGTCTGAGCGCGGTGGCGGCTTCCGCACCTGACGGGGAGCCGGCCGTCCAGCCCATCGCCATGGCGAAGCCCGCTTCGCCAGGCAGCCTGAACAGCCTTCTCATCAGCGGATTGAGCAGGGTTCCGAGAAAATGGACCCCTCCGAAGGCAAGCATCAGCTCAAGCAGCGCCAGGAAAGGCAGCAGGCCCGGGAAAACAATATTCCACCAGATGGTCAGGCCCTGCAGCGAAGCCTGAAAAGCGTCATCGGGACGATATATGATCGCTCCGACCAAAAGAATGGACAGAAAGGCGATCAGCAGCGTTCTTTTCATTGGGACTCACTCCATTACAAGTATAGTAGCTGGACATAAACAGCCACTACATTGTACGCTGGACTTGTCCGTATTAGACCTGTTAAATCGTAATCGGCTTCTCATAATAATCGCGAAAACAATCGCGTGCCGCGGCATTGCCCCTGGCCAGCGTGTAGGCGGCGGTGGCCTGTACATCGAGATCGAGGTAAGGGAAGAACTCCGGAGGCCTTGCGGCGCTGTGCAGAACCGGAAGCTGGGCCGTCGTTTTCATTCTTCGAAGCAGCTCGCGGCCTTTGCCGGTAAAACCAAGCACGCGCAGGTATTGGAGGCCGTTTCTCAGCCGCTCCGGCGTCATGTCCCGCTTGCGGTGCCCGAGCAGAACGGCAAGCAGCATACGCTGCAGCTTCGTCCGCGTATAACGGCGCGTCTTGAGAGCTTCAAGCAGGGCATCGACCTCCAGGGAAGCAAGCGCGGCTGCGGAATGCTTGAGCCTATGCTGAAGCCCTTCGCTCATTTCATGGTACTCGGCAAGCGATGCCGCCGATTCGGTCATAATTTTGTGAAACAGCGGCTTCGTAAAAGAAGACCAGCTGATGGGGCCGCGGCCTGCTGCATAATCCCGTTGCAGCAGACCCATTGTGGACTCGGGCACATAGGGAGCCGCCTCATCAGGCGTCCCCTGCTGCGAAACCAGCTTGCGGATCGCCGTGGCGCTGGCGATCCGGCGGTCCGTTATTTCCGCCTGCGAGTACCCGGCTTTCTCGCGGCGGAGCGTATAGGGCTCGATGCGGCTGTCCAACCGCTCAAGCGCCAGCAGGTAATGCAGCCCAAGCGTATTGTTGGGCTGCTCCAGAGGGAAGGCGGCAGCCTCCTGATCGCCCGTCTGCGCCATGTGGAGGCGCACCGCTTTGCTATAAGCCGCAGGGTAGCTGGCGCCGCCGCCCAGCGTATCCGCCATCAGCCGGGCGAATGGCTCCGGCTCATGCGCGAGCGTGCGGGCAATGCGGCGCAGCGGCGCAATATCTCCGGCCTCGCTGCCGAAGCAGAGGGCGTCTACGACGCCGGTCGCGCCGAGCAGCGCGACGGCGCCGTAGGCGAACCATTCCGCCGCCTGGGTGGAATAGGCGACAGGCAGTTCAATGACCAGATCGCAGCCCCCGCGGAGCGCCATCTCGGTCCGCGTCCATTTATCCAGCAGCGCAGGTTCGCCGCGCTGCAGGAAATTTCCGCTCATTACGGCAATAACCGCGTCCGCGTTCGTTATTTTGACAGATTGTTGTAAATGATAGTAATGTCCGTTATGGAACGGATTATATTCAACGATTAGACCGACTGTACGCATCGCAATGACCCTCCGGAATAGTGCTGGTATTTTTTTCACTATATCATGGAGTGAAATTGTTGACAAAACGATTCAAGAATCGATATAATAAACTTTGTTTGTTTGGGGTGATCTTATGAAGATTCAGCTTCGTGAATTTTTGTCCAAAGGGGCAACGATTCCGATTCGCGAGAGTTTAAACGCAGATTGGCTTCAGCAGGTTCGCAGCGACGTTATCAGCGCAGGTCCGCTTGAGGTTGATATGACGGCCAGAGTGACAGACGGTATTGCTCATGTGGAGGGCAAGCTGTCCGTTGAAGTCGAATTCGCATGCTCCCGCTGTCTGGAACCGACGAAGGAACAGATTACGGCTTCCTTCGATGAACGTTTCAAGCCTGCCAATGCCAAGATTGAGAATCCTGAGAATCTTGAGAATGCGGAAGAAATTATTGCGGTAGAAGAGGACAAGGTGGATCTTGAGCCTTTCGTCGAAGAAACGATGCTTCTCTCCCTGCCTTTCATCCCGCTGTGCGAAGAGGACTGCAAGGGACTCTGCCACACATGCGGCGCCAACTTAAATGTGGAAAATTGCGGATGCTCGAAGGATGTTATTGATCCCCGTTTGGCCGCGTTGCAAGATTTGTTCAAGGAAAAGTAGGGGCGGCTGCTCATGGGCAGGCGTCTGACGCGAATTCTGTTAAGGAGGTGGGAAATATGGCAGTACCACAACGAAGAACATCGAAAACCCGTCGTGACAAACGCCGCACGCATTTCAAACTGGCTGTGCCGGGCATGGTGAAATGTGAGCAATGCGGAGAGTTGAAATTGGCTCACCGGGTGTGCAAAGTTTGCGGATATTACAAAACGAGAGAAATCATCAAACAATAGTACGATTGACCAGTAGTACTTCATCCCGCGGTGAGGTGCTATTTTTTTTGTCTCCTTCATCCGGCATGGGATCAATTGATGAATTTAACCCTGTTGTCATTGCTTCCCATCGGATTCTTATATATACTTGTTAGGACCAGGTTATAATAGCTGGATTCAATTGGATACCCGCTAACAAGGACGAAAAAATATAAAAAGTCCGCAAAAGGCCATGCAAAATCATAGATAAAGGGTGGTGCGGATTATCGAGCGTCTTCCGAAAAGACAACGGCACCAGCAGCTCTCCCGGCTTATTGAGGAGAACCCGTTCATTACGGACCGTGAGCTTACACGTCAATTGAAAGTAAGCATTCAGACCGTAAGGCTTGACCGAATGGAGCTGGGCATTCCCGAGCTGCGGGAGCGCATTAAGCTGATGGCCGAACGCTCCTATGATTCAGTCCGCTCCCTGCCGCTGCATGAAGTCATAGGGGATATTGTTGATCTGCAGCTGGATAAGAGCGGTATCTCCATATTTGAAATACGGGCTGAACATGTTTTTTCCCGAACCGGCATCGCCCGCGGACATCATATTTTCGCGCAGGCCAATTCGCTGGCTGTCGCTGTTATTAACGATGAGATCGCACTGACGGCTACGGCGGACATCCGTTTTTTGCGTTCGGTGAAACTGGGAGAGAAGTGTATTTCCAAGGCCTATGTAAGGTCCATATCGGGCAGGCAAAGCAAAGCGAAAGTAGAAGTGTTTTCTTATGTGGGAGATGAAATGGTGTTTCAGGGCCACTTCGTCATTTACCGGTCCGCGGGAGAGACGGCCATCGAGGGAGGAAATTAAGTGCGGATCGCAATTGATGCGATGGGAGGAGACCATGCGCCTGAGCTCATCGTCAAAGGAGCACTGGAGGCAGCGTTAGAATGGCCCGATACGAAGCTGATGCTTGTCGGCGACACAGTCCGGATTAGAGAGCATATCGCGGGGGCGCTGCCGTCCAACGTGACAATCGTTCATGCAGAGGATGTTATCGGTCCCGATGAAGAACCGGTGAAAGCCGTGCGCCGGAAGAAGGAAGCTTCCATGGTTGTAGCGGGCAGACTGGTTCGTGAAGGCGAGGCAGAGGCGATGCTCTCAGCCGGCAATACCGGTGCGTTGATGACCACAGGACTGCTCGTTGTGGGCAGAATTGAGGGCATTGAACGGCCGGCGCTGGTCTATATGCTGCCTACGGTGAACGATGTTGGCGTGCTTGCGCTTGATCTGGGCGCGAATATGGATGCCAAGCCGGAGCATCTGCTGCAGTATGCCATTATGGGCAGCATTTACCGGACCAAGGTACAGGGCCTGAAGAACCCGCGCGTTGGTCTGCTGAATGTGGGAACGGAAGCCATGAAAGGCAATGAATTGTCGAAGGCGGCCTATAGCTTGCTGGAAGCGGCACCGATAAATTTTATCGGGAATGTGGAATCGCGGGATGTGCTGGCGCATAATTGCGATGTGCTTGTCTGTGACGGCTTCGCCGGCAACATTATGCTCAAGACCATGGAAGGAACGGCTGGGATGTTATTCAGCACCCTGAGGGACACATTGACCAGCTCTTTCATTAATAAAATCGCGGCATCGATTCTTCGCTCCAGCATGCAGAAGCTGCGCAAAAAAATGGACTACAAGGAGCATGGCGGCGCACCGCTGCTGGGCGTAAACGGACTTGTTATCAAATGTCACGGATCATCAGATATCAAAGCGGTGAAGAACGGTATCCGCCAGGCCAAAATAGCGATAGAGAGCCAGCTGATTCCTTCAATCGCGGCTGAAATCGGCAGGAAGTGAGAGTGAGTCATGCTGCAATCATCAGTTGGCATTATTGGAACGGGCAAATATGTGCCTGAACGTATTTTAACGAATCATGAACTGGAGCAAATGGTCGAGACCAACGACGAGTGGATCGTCTCCCGGACCGGAATCCGCGAACGCCGGATAGCCGCTCCGGAGCAGGCGACATCGGATCTGGCATTCCATGCTTCGACAGCTGCTCTTAAGGCAGCCGGCATTACAGCCGAAGAGCTGGATCTTATTATTGTGGCGACGATTACGCCGGATATGTTTTTTCCTTCAACCGCCTGCTTGCTGCAGGAGAAGCTGGGAGCGAAGCGGGCGGCCGCGTTTGATTTGTCGGCCGCCTGCTCCGGCTTTATCTATGGTTTGGCAACGGCAACCAGTATGATTTCAACCGGCATGTACCGTCATGTGCTGGTAGTCGGCGCAGAATGTCTGTCCCGGATTACGGATTACACGGACCGCAACACCTGCATCCTGTTTGGAGACGGGGCGGGAGCGGTTGTAGTCGGGGCCGTGCCGGAAGGACGGGGCTTCAAATCCTTCGAGCTTGGTGCGGACGGAGGCGGCGGCGATCTGCTTAAAATTTCCGGCGGCGGTTCGCGCAACCCTTCTACGGCGCAAACAATAGCCGATAAACAGCATTTTATTTATATGGCGGGCAGCGAGGTATTCAAATTTGCCGTCCGGATTATGGGCAATGCCGCAGAGGAAGCGCTTCGCAAAGCCGGGATGGACAAAGGGGATATCGATCTCTTAATCCCCCACCAGGCCAATATCCGTATTATTCAGTCCGCATTGAACCGGCTGAGTCTTCCGGAAGAGAAAAGCATGATTAATCTTCACAACTACGGCAATGTCTCGGCCGCATCGATACCGATTGCGCTTGCCGAAGCGGTAGAGCAGGACCGCGTCCATGATGGAGATCGTCTTGTAATGGTCGGCTTTGGCGGCGGGCTTACATGGGGAGCGTCCGTATTGGTCTGGTAATGGCAGAAGGTTTGATGATTTGAATAAGGAGGTGCATCGTCATGGGCAAAACAGCATTTGTATTTCCCGGTCAGGGTGCGCAGGCGGTAGGAATGGGCAAGGACGCCTTCGATACGATTGACGCTTCAAGAGCCGTCTTCGAGCGGGCGGACGAGGCGCTCGGCTTCAAGCTGAGCGAATTGATCTTCAACGGTCCGGACGAAGCGCTAAAACAAACGGTGAATACGCAGCCTGCACTGCTGACGGTAAGCATTGCGTTTCTGGAAGCCTTTCGCAAGCTGGGAATCACAGCGGATTATGCCGCAGGCCACAGTCTGGGCGAGTACAGCGCCCTTGTTGCCTCAGGCGTGCTGTCGTTCGAGGACGCAGTTCGCACAGTCAGAGCGCGCGGCGAATTCATGGAACAGGCCGTGCCTAGTGGACAAGGGGCTATGGCAGCGGTGCTTGGCGCAGAGCGCGATGATCTGGCGGCGCTGTGTGCAGCAGTTTCTGCAGAGACAGGCGCAGTGGAACTGGCCAACATAAACTGTCCGGGACAAATCGTTGTATCCGGCACATCGGCTGGTGTACAAGCCATCGTTGAGCGCGGCAAGGAAGCGGGCGCCAAGCGGGTCATTCCGCTGGAAGTGAGCGGACCGTTCCATTCCTCCTTAATGAAGCCGGCTGCCGAGAAACTGGCTGAGGTATTAGCCAACATTCAATTAGGCGATGCGGCTGTGCCGGTTATAGCCAATGTTACAGCAGGCCCGGCAGTGGAGGCGTCGGAGATCCGCCGTTTGCTGGCCGAGCAGGTTTACTCACCGGTTCTTTGGGAGGACAGCATCCGCTATTTGATCGGTCAGGGCGTGGATACCTTCATCGAAATCGGATCCGGCACCGTTCTGGCAGGCTTGATCAAAAAAATCGATAAATCCCTGAAAATCATCTCCATCAACTCGGCATCATCCATCGAGGCAGCAGTGATTTAAAGATTGGTGGGAGATAGGCTGCGCATGCTTTAGTTAATCCTCGTGCGAAGCACCTGAGGAGCAACAGTTATAGTAGTTAAGCAAGAAGGATTCATTCATCCCTAATTCTTCATTTAAGGTCTCAGGCAGACTCATAGTTAAGAAGAAACTCAACAAAGCGACTCTATGGCACACACGTTAGTTAATTCTCATGCGAAGCACCTTAAGGAGCACTGGCAGTAAATTGTGTCCCGCAGGGACGAAAACGGGTACAGGGCACGGATGGACAAGGGAGCGCCGCAGCATCAGCGCGGACAACCATCCGGGAGTCCAGAGGGCAGGGGCCCTTTGGGGTCCCCCTCCGGGGGGATTTAGGGGGCGCACCAACCGAGGGCAACGCCCCATGATATCTCCATAGCGGGGGAGCGCACAGAGGGGCCAGCCAGTCTCCATCGTCCAAACAGAAAGGAGCCAAACCATTTGTTTGCAAACCTAACAGGCAAAATCGCCCTCGTCACAGGCGCATCCCGCGGCATCGGCAGGGCCATCGCAATTGCTCTTGCGGAAGGCGGCGCGGACGTAGCGATCAATTACGCGGGAAGTGAAGCGGCAGCAGCCGAAACCGCACAGGCCGTAGAGGCCCTGGGCCGCCGCGCCATCACAATCCAGGCGAACGTCGGCAAGTCAAACGAGTTCGAAGCGATGGTCAAGCAGGTTGTCGAAACGTTTGGCACCATCGATATTTTGGTCAATAATGCAGGAATCACGCGCGATAATCTCATTATGCGAATGAAGGAAGATGAGTTCGACCAGGTCATCGAGACCAATCTCAAAGGCGTCTTCAACGGGATCAAAGCGGTAACGCGCCCCATGATGAAGCAGCGCTCAGGCCGGATTATTAATATTTCGTCTGTTGTAGGCGTGCTTGGCAATCCTGGGCAAGCTAACTACGTAGCGGCCAAGGCAGGAGTCATCGGCCTGACGAAAGCTTCAGCCCGTGAGCTGGCATCACGCTTCATTACGGTAAACTGTGTGGCGCCGGGTTTTATAGAAACCGATATGACCGACAAGCTGCCGGAAGAGATGAGAACCAATCTGCTAGGGGACATACCACTGGCACGCCTTGGAGCACCGGAAGACATTGCGTCAGCAGTCCGGTTCCTGGCGTCCGATTCCGCTTCCTACATGACCGGACAGACGATTCATGTGGACGGCGGCATGTACATGTAAATGAACCGGAGCCTGCTGTTTCAGGCTATTTCCGGCCGATGACAGACGTATGGCAATTTGTCCAAGATTCTCGTATAATACCATGGAGGAGGTGAACCGGATGTCCGATGTATTTGATCGTGTGAAACGCATCGTTGTCGACCGCCTTGGCGTTGACGAATCGGAAGTATCGCTTGAAGCGTCGTTTAAAGACGACCTTGGCGCTGACTCTTTAGATGTCGTCGAACTAGTCATGGAACTGGAAGATGAATTCGATATGGAGATCTCTGATGAAGATGCAGAGAAAATTACCAGTGTGGGAGAAGTAGTGAAGTACATATCTTCTCATACCTAAACGTAAAATTACGGGTCCCGTTCACAGCGGGACTTCTCTCCTTTTCGACTTTCACATGGATTTATCTAAATTGAGTAAGCGCAGGTAAGCGTTTTTAATAGATTATTATAAATATGGTACGGTAACCATTATCGTTGTCCATCTGAGGTGAGTTGAATGAAACAGAGAGTGGTCGTTACGGGCATGGGGGTCATGACCTCGCTCGGTTCTGATTTGGAACAGTTTTGGGAGAACCTGATACAAGGCAAGTCCGGCGTTTCGCATATCGAGGCGTTTGACGTATCTGAATATACAACGCAGATTGCAGCTGAGATCAAGGATTTCCAGCCCGATGAATTATTGGGCAAAAAGGAAGCGCGCCGCATGGACCGTTTTGTGCAATTTGCGGTTGTTGCCAGCCAGCTTGCTGTCAAAGACGCCGGTCTTACGCTGGGGGAGAATATGGATCCCGAGAGAATCGGCGTTGCGATCGGATCAGGCATCGGCGGACTCGGCACATGGGAAGACCAGCATAATATTTTGCTGGAGAAAGGCCCCAAGCGGGTCAGCCCATTTTTTATTCCGATGATGATCGCCAATATGGGATCAGGCCAGGTTTCCATTACAACCGGAGCAAAAGGCCCCAACAGCACGGCGGTGACCGCTTGTGCAACCGGGACTCACTCCATCGGCGACTCGTTCAAAATCATTCAGCGGGGCGATGCCGACGCGATGATTTGTGGCGGGGCGGAAGCGACGATTCGTCCTATCGGAATGGCAGGGTTCTGCTCCATGCGCGCCATGTCAACGCGCAATGACGAACCGACAAAAGCAAGCCGGCCGTTTGATCTCAATCGCGACGGATTTATTATGGGCGAGGGATCAGGTGTGCTGATTCTTGAATCCTTGGAGCATGCGCAGAAGCGCGGAGCCCGGATTTATGCGGAAATTATCGGCTATGGTATGAGCGGCGACGCTCATCATATGACGGACCCCGATCCTGACGGCGCTGCCCGATGCATGGTGAAAGCGCTCAAAGATGCGGCTATTGACCCGTCGGCTATCGATTATATTAATGCCCACGGCACTTCAACGGGAATTGGCGACCGCTCGGAAACGATTGCGATCAAGAAGGCTTTCGGTGAACATGCCTATAAGCTGGCTGTGAGCTCGACGAAGTCGATGACCGGCCATCTTCTGGGAGCCGCCGGAGGCGTCGAAGCCGTCATTCTCGGCCTGACGCTGCAGAATGGCAGGATTGCGCCCACTATTAACCTGGAAACTCCGGATCCGGAGTGCGATCTCGATTATGTGCCGAACACGTCCCGTGAAGCGGATGTGCAGATCGCATTGTCCAACTCGTTCGGTTTCGGCGGTCACAACGCCACGATCGTGATGAAGAAATATGAAGCTTGAAAAGTTTGAGGAGCTTCAATCGCGGCTGCAGCTTCGATTTCGTACGACCCGTCTGCTGAGACAAGCGTTCACTCACACCTCATATGTGAATGAACACCGTCAAAGCGTGCTTGAACATAATGAGCGGCTTGAATTCTTGGGCGACGCCGTTCTTCAATTGACGGTTTCGGAGTTTCTGTACCGGACTTTTCCGGAGCGTCCTGAGGGTCAATTGACCCGGATGCGTGCTTCGATTGTTTGTGAGCCATCGCTTGCCAGATTCGCCGATATGCTCGGACTTGGCGCCCATGTTATGCTGGGGCGAGGGGAAGAACAGCTTGGCGGCAGGCTCAGGCCTGCCTTGCTGGCTGATTTATTCGAGTCGTTCGTCGGCGCGATTTATCTCGACCAGGGGCTGGAGGCTGTCCGGACGTTTCTTGTCCGGCACATCTTTCCCCATATCGACAGCGATGGGGGCATGCTTGTCAAGGATTACAAATCGACGCTGCAGGAGCGGGCTCAGCATAGCGGCATGGGTTTGATCGAGTATCGGATTACGGAAGAGCGCGGGCCAGCCCATGACAGAGAGTTTGTCGTGGAGGTCTACATTGCTGATGTTCTGTATGGAACGGGAATCGGACGAACAAAGAAGGAAGCGGAGCAGCAGGCTGCTGCGGAAGCATGGCGCAAGCTGCCGGGTTGAACTCCTTTACTTGAATAGCTGTGGAAAAGATCCTGGTCGCTGACTTAAGCGTACCGGGATTTTTGTTCACCTTATAGAATGTATAAGTTTCACGCCTATAAATTTCCATAAGGTTTGAGGGAAGAAACTAACGATGCCACCAAAGGACGGCGCCGCCGTTTCTTCTTAAAATAGGAAAGTTTGAATATCCATCATACTTTGCTTCTATATTTCTTTCGTTAGGGAAGAAACCTGGCTTGGCCGACAGAGGACGGCGGGCAGCCGTTTCTTCTTGGACAGAGCGGGCCTGGATGTTTTTATGATACAATAGTCGATGAGGTGAAGGCTAAGCTATGTTCCTGAAAAGGATTGAATTAGCAGGATTTAAATCATTTGCCGATAAGACGGAGCTTGAATTCGTTCAAGGCATTACGGCTGTTGTCGGGCCCAATGGCAGCGGAAAAAGCAATATAAGCGACAGCATCCGCTGGGTGCTTGGCGAGCAAAGCGCCAAAAGTCTGCGCGGCGGCAAGATGGAAGATATCATTTTCGCCGGCAGCGATGCCCGCAAAGCGGTAAATTTCAGCGAGGTGTCGCTGACACTGGATAACGCGGACAACGCGCTTCCCCTGGAATTCAATGAAGTTACCGTTACGCGCAGGGTTCACCGCAGCGGCGACAGTGAATATATGATTAACAAGCAGCCCTGCAGACTGAAGGATATTACGGAATTATTCATGGATACGGGCATCGGCAAAGAAGCCTATTCCATTATCGGTCAAGGCCGTATTGAAGAAATTCTCAGTACACGCTCAGAGGATCGCCGGGGAATCTTCGAGGAAGCCTCGGGTATCGTGAAATATAAGTCACGCAAACGTGAAGCGCAGAGGAAGCTCGACGATACCGAGCAGAATTTGCTGCGCATTCATGATCTGGTCTCGGAGCTCGAAGACCAAGTTGAACCGCTTCGGGTTCAATCAGAGAAAGCTGTATCCTTCAAGCAGTTCAAGGAACAGCTCAAGACATCGGAAATTTCCATGTATGTACATAATATTCAAGCCGTACACACCTCCTGGAGCGAGGCAAGCGTACGGATGGCCAAGCTTCAGGAAGAACAGCTGGCTTTGTCTACAGTGGTCAGCAAGCATGATGCCTTGCTGGAGAAGGACCGGCAGAAGCTGCGCGAGCTGGAGGCAGCGCTTGACCAACTGCATGCGGCCATGCTGCAGTACAGCGAGGATTACGAGAAATGCGAAGGCTACGGCGAGGTGCTCAAAGAGAGAAAACGCAATCTGGAGCAGAACCGTTCTCAGCTGGAGGCTTCAATCACCGCGCAGAACGAGCGGATTTCGCAGCTGGCCAGGGAAGAAGCGGAGTTCCGAGGCAAGGCTGCGTCGCTTGATAATGATCTTCAGACTCTGCGCGCCAAGCTGGCGAGCGAGGAGGCCAGGCTGCTGGGAACAGCAGCGTCGGCTTCAGGAGATGCGGAAGAATCGTTGAAAAGCGAGCTGCTTGATGTGCTCAGCTCCATGGCCCAGCTGCGCAACGAAATCCGCTATGCGGTTCAGCAGGAGGAAGCGCTGCAGCGGCGTATGGAGCGGCTCGGCGAGGAGCATGCCAAATGGCGCGAGCAGAACGGGAAGCTCACCGTACGCAAGGCGGAGCTGGAGCAAAAGCTGGAAGCGACGCTGGCGGAAATAACCACACTCCGCAACCGCTATATTCATGAAGGCGAGCAGCTGCAATCCGGTCAGAAATTGCTGGAGGAAGCCCAGGCATCAGCGCGAAAATGGGAACAAAAGCTCGAAGCGCTCCGCTCGCGCCGGGATACAATGAAGGAAATGCAGGACGATCTGGACGGCTTTATGCAAGGTGTCCGTGAGGTGCTGAAGGCTTCCCGCCGCACCTCGGGCGGGCTGGAAGGCGTGCATGGAGCAGTAGCGGAGCTTGTGCGTGTGCCGGAAAAGGTGGAGCTGGCCGTAGAAACCGCCCTCGGCGGCGCACTGCAGCATGTCGTGATGGAGGATGAGAAAAGCGCGCGGACAGCGATTGCTTTCCTGAAGCAGCGTCAGCTGGGGCGGGCGACATTTCTGCCGCTTGATGTCATTCGCGGACGGAATATTCCCGACCATGATAAACGGATGATTGAGAGCATTGAAGGGTTTGTCGGAGTGGCCGCAGAGCTTGTCTCCTGCGAACCGAGATATTCTTCGATTATCAATAATTTGCTTGGCAATGTGCTTCTTGCCGAGACGCTGGAGCATGCCAACCGGATCGCGGCAAAATGCCAGTACCGCTTCCGGGTCGTTACGCTGGAAGGCGATGTGGTGAATGCGGGCGGATCCATGACGGGCGGAAGCTTGCAGAAGAAAGGCGCGAATCTGCTTGGCCGCCAGCGTCAAATTGAGCAGCTGAGCGAGGAGCTCAAAGCAACGGACGACCAATTAGCCAAGCTGCGCGACAAAATAAGCGATCTGCGCAAGGAGCAGTCGATACGGAATCAGAACGTGGATGACCTGCGCGCCCAGGGCGAGCAGCGTCGTATTGAAGAGCAGCATGTCCGCGCCGAACTCCAGCAGCTGGATAATGAGAACCGGCATTTGGTCGAACAGCGTCAGCTGTTCGATGCCGATAATGTCGGTCAGCAGGCTGAACGCGAGAATATCGCCAAATCGGAGGCGGCTGCCAGGGAACGTCTGGCTGAACTGACGCTTGAGGAAGCGAAGCTGCAGGAAGCTATCCGGATCGCCGAGACCCGCCGCAAAGAAGGGGAGACGGCCAAGGAGCAGCTGCAGGATCAATTGACGGATCTCAAGATCGCTGTCGCCAAGACGGATCAGGAAAAAAACTCCTTCGAGGACCAGGCAGCCAGGGTGCGCTCCGATATTGGACGCGCCAAGCAGGAGCTTGCGGGACTACGCGATATGCTGGCACGTCAGGAAGAGGACGCAGGCCAGCATGCTGAGGAGAGCGTCAGGCAAATCGAGCAGCTCAACCACCTGAAGCTGCAGAAGGATTCGTGTTCGGAGCAGACGGACATCAAGCGCTCGCAGCGGGCTGAGCTTATACGGGAGCTTGAGGAGGGGGAAAGCGAAACGAAGGAGCAGCGCTCGCAGCTGCGCTCGGTCGACGATCAGCTGAGGCAGACGGAGATCGCAGCCAACCGGCTGGACGTAGAGCTGGATAATCTGCTCCGCAAGCTGAGCGAGGAATATGAGCTTAGCTATGAATTGGCCAAAGAGCGTTATCCGGTACCCGAGGATGTCCAGGAGACGCAGAATCAGGTCCGTGAGCTGAAGCGCCGGATATCTGCCCTTGGCGAGGTCAATCTCGGGGCGATTGAAGAATATGAGAGAGTGAAGGAGCGCTTTACCTTCCTGAACGATCAGAAGAATGATCTTATTGAAGCGAAGACGACGCTGTACCACGTCATCCGTGAGATGGATGAAGAGATGAGCAAACGTTTCAGGACCACTTTCGAAGCGATTCGCGGGCATTTTGTCATTGTTTTTGCCAAGCTGTTTGGCGGCGGGCGGGCGGATCTGATCATGGTTGAACCTGAACGGGTGCTTGACAGCGGAATCGATATTGTGGCGCAGCCTCCAGGCAAGAAGCTGCAGAATTTGCAGCTTCTCTCCGGGGGGGAGCGGGCGCTGACGGCTATCGCCCTGTTGTTTGCCATTCTGCAGGTTAAGCCTGTGCCGTTCTGCGTGCTTGACGAGGTAGAGGCCGCATTGGACGAAGCCAATGTATCCCGATTTGCGCAATACCTGCGCGAATTCTCGGAGCTTACACAGTTTATTGTGGTTACCCACCGCAAAGGCACGATGGAAGAAGCCGATGTCCTGTACGGGGTAACGATGGAGGAAGGCGGCGTATCCAAGCTTGTCTCGGTGCGTCTGGAGGACGAGGAAGCCGTTTCTGCCTGATGAAATGAAGGAGATGGAGGAAAATCGATGAGTTTTTTTAAACGCCTGAAGGAAAGTATCTCAAGCAAAACCGAGGCGGTCACCAATGCATTCAAGGAAGGGCTGACCAAGACAAGAACAGCTTTCGTCGAGAAGGTCGAGGAGCTGATCACCCGCCGCAAGAAGATCGATGAGGAGTTCTACGAAGAGCTTGAGGAGATTCTGATCGGCGCCGATGTTGGCGTGAATACCGTGATGCAGCTGATCGAGGAACTGCGGATTGAAGTGAAGAAGCGCAAAATTGAAAATGCTGCCGATCTGCAGCCGATTCTCTCGGAGAAGCTGGTCGATCTGCTCAGAAGCGAAGAGAGGACCGGTCTGCAGATGGCCTCTTCCGGAATGACTGTCATTTTGTTTGTCGGTGTTAATGGGGTCGGCAAAACAACCACAATCGGCAAGCTTGCCCATAAGTTTAAATCCGAAGGAAAAAAAGTGCTGCTGGCGGCGGGGGACACGTTCCGCGCCGGGGCGATCGAGCAGCTGGAAGTGTGGGGTCAACGGGTTGGCGTGGATGTAATCAAGCAGCAGTCGGGTGCGGATCCGGCCGCGGTCATGTTCGACGCCGTTCAGGCAGCCAAACAGCGTAATGTCGATGTGTTGTTATGCGATACGGCTGGAAGGCTGCAGAACAAATCCAATCTGATGGATGAGCTCAATAAAATATACCGCGTAATCCAGCGTGAAGTACCCAGCGCTCCGCATGAGGTGCTGCTTGTGCTTGATGCGACGACGGGGCAAAATGCACTCAGTCAGGCCAAGCTTTTCGGCGAAAAAAGCGGAGTCACGGGGCTTGTGCTGACGAAGCTGGATGGAACGGCGAAGGGCGGCATCGTCATTGCCATCCGCAATGAATTGAATTTGCCGGTCAAGCTCGTTGGGCTGGGGGAAAAAATGAGCGATCTGCAGGAATTCGATTCCGAGCAGTTTGTACACGCGCTGTTTGCCGGTCTGATCCAGAAGTCGGAAGAGAACGAAACGGCCTAGTAATCCCGTTTACATGGTGACAAGGGATTGCACTTGACAGCCGCTGGTCTGCTGGGCTATGATAGACGACGACAGATAGGGTGTAAAGGTTTTTCCCTTGACGGAAGAGGTGGCTGAGTTGACCGCAATTGAACCTGACGCCCTGACCAAAACAAATCGAATCAACATGCTGTTTGACTTTTACGGGCTGCTGCTCACCGAGAAGCAGCGGACGTTTCTTAAATACTACTTTCACGATGATTATTCGCTTGGAGAAATTGCCGAGGAGTTTGAAATCAGCCGCCAGGCTATATATGAGCATATTAAGCGGGCAGAGTCCGTTCTGGAGAGCTGCGAGAGCAAGCTGCATCTTCTGCAGAAGCATGAAGCCGGCAAGGAATGGCTGAGCAGGCTGGAAGCTTGCGCAGACGGTCTGAGCGGGATGGATGATCTGGCAGATGAGCTGAGGCGGATTGCTCAAGGCATCCGGGATATGTAAGCAGAACTTTTAGAGGTGATGAAAATGGCGTTTGAAGGGTTATCCAACCGGCTGCAGAATGTGTTCGGCAAGCTGCGGGGCAAGGGCAAGGTGTCGGAGGAAGACGTAAACGAAGCAATGCGTGAAGTGCGTCTGGCGCTGCTGGAAGCCGACGTTAACTTCAAAGTCGTGAAAGATTTTATCGCCAAGGTCAAGGAACGGGCAATCGGTCTGGAGATGGCAAAAAGCTTCACTCCCGGCATGGTTGTTGTCGACATCGTCAACAAAGAATTGACGGAACTGATGGGCGGAACCCAAAGCAAGCTTGCCAAAGCCAACAAGCCGCCAACCGTTATTCTTATGGCGGGTTTGCAAGGGGCCGGTAAGACGACCTCCTCTGCGAAGCTCGCCAAGATGCTCCAGAAGAGCAACCATAAGCCGCTCCTGGTGGCGGCAGATATTTACCGTCCGGCTGCGATCAAGCAGCTTCAGGTGCTTGGCGAGCAAATCGGAGTGCCGGTGTTTACGCTCGGTGATCAGACCTCTCCGGTCGATATTGCCCGTTCCGGACTTCAGCATGCCAAGGACAACGGACTGGATTATGTCATTCTGGATACGGCCGGACGGCTTCACATTGATGAAGCCCTGATGGATGAGCTTCGTCAGGTGCATGAAGTGACGCAGCCCGATGAAGTGCTGCTTGTCGTGGATGCGATGACGGGGCAGGAAGCGGTCAATGTAGCACAGAGCTTCCACAGTCAGCTTGAATTGACCGGCGTTGTACTGACCAAGCTTGATGGCGATACGCGCGGCGGTGCCGCTTTGTCGGTCAAGGCCGTAACGGGCTGTCCCATCAAATTCGTGGCTACCGGCGAGAAGATCGAGCCCCTTGAGCCGTTCCATCCGGAGCGGATGGCTTCCCGTATTCTGGGCATGGGCGATATGCTGTCCCTGATCGAGAAAGCGCAGTCCAGCATCGACGCGGATAAAGCCGCCGAGATGGAGCGCAAGATGCGTACGGCCGAATTTACATTCGATGACTTCCTGGAACAGATGGAACAGGTCCGCAAGCTCGGTCCGCTGGACCAGCTGATGGACATGATGCCCGGCATGGGCAAAATGAAAGAAATGAAAAATCTCAAGGTGGATGAAAAGCAAATCAACCGGGTAGAAGCGATCGTCAGATCGATGAACAAGGATGAGAAGCGCAAACCGGAGATTCTCAATCATAGCCGGCGCAAGCGCATAGCGGCAGGCAGCGGCACGACAGTGGCCGATGTGAACCGGCTGATCAAGCAGTTTGACGATATGCGCAAAATGATGAAGCAGTTCTCCTCGATGATGGGGCCTAAGGGACCAAAAGGCGGAATGAAGGGTCTTAAAGGGATGCTTCCCAAAGGCATGAAGTTTCCTTTCTGAGTGATGTTCAAATTCAATATTGTTTACGAAGTCATTCATGAAACAGATTCTTACATTGAATCTTGATTTCGGCAGGTATCCAGTCCGATATTGAACGTTTACTTTTGTAAATTTTTGAAGGAGGTGATTTTCTTGGCAGTACGTATTCGTTTGAAACGTATCGGAGCGCACAAAGCGCCTTTTTATCGCGTCGTTGTTTCCGATTCCCGTTCCCCGCGTGATGGTCGTTTTATTGAAGAGATCGGCACATACAATCCGGTTTCCCAACCGGCTCAGGTGAACATTGATGAAGAGAAGGCATTGAAATGGCTTCAAAACGGAGCGCAAGCATCCGATACCGTTCGTAACCTGCTTTCCAAAGCTGGTGTTATGACGAAGCTTCATGAGCTGAAACTTCAGAAGTAGGACACTTTTACGGGGGGCCTTGATGATGAAAGATTTGATTCTTGTCATAGCTAAGGCTTTAGTGGATTACCCGGAGGATGTACGCGTCGATGTGAAGGAAGACGATCGCGGCACGGTCTACATGCTGTCGGTTCATGCCAGCGATATCGGCAAAGTAATCGGCAAGCAGGGACGGATTGCAAAAGCGCTGCGGACGGTGGTAACATCGGCTGCCGTGAAATCGCAAAAACGTGTGATCGTCGATATTATTTCATAGATCGTACATCAAGAGAGGGTTAGGATCAACGTCCTAGCCCTTTTTTTTAGCCTTGTACGGGGTACAAGCATACGATAAGCGGAAGCGGATAAATGGAAAGAGGAAGGTAACAGCGATGGAACAAGGATGGCTGATGGTTGGCAAGGTGGTCAACACGCATGGCATACGCGGGGAAGTGAAAGTGTATTCCCAGACGGATTTTCCGGAGGAGCGTTTTGCGGCAGGCAACAAGCTGACGCTGATGAATCAGGAGACCGGGCAGAAGCTGATCGTGGAAATCATGACCGCCAGACCGCAGAAAAATATGTTTATCGTGAAGCTGAAAGGCTTCGATAACATTAATGATGTGGAGAAATATAAAGGCTGGGTGCTTGCTGTAACCAAGGACGACATGGTTGAGCTTGAAGAAGGCGAGTATTATCAATATCAGATTATCGGCTGCCGGGTTGTGACGGATGAGGGTGAGGAGCTTGGCATCATTACAGAGATCCTCGTGCCGGGCGCAAATGATGTGTGGGTTGTGCAGGAGCAAAAGCCCAAGGGCAGACAAATTCTCATACCGGTGATCGATGATGTGCTTCTGGATGTCAATATTGAGACGAAAACGGTCACGGTGCACCTGATGGAAGGGTTGATTTAAAGGGATGCGAATCGACGTGTTAACCCTGTTCCCGGAAATGTTCGATGGCGTATTCGGAGCCAGCATTTTGGGAAAAGCGCGTGACAGGGGACTGGTCAGTCTTCAGGCGATTAACTTTCGTGAATATGCCAATAATAAGCATAATACGGTGGATGACTACCCTTATGGCGGAGGCGGCGGAATGGTGCTCAAGCCTGAGCCGATTTTTGCAGCTGTCGAAGATTTGAAGCCTGAAGGCTCTACGCCCCCGCGTATCATTCTGATGTGCCCGCAGGGAGAGACATTCTCGCAGCGTAAAGCGGAAGAACTGTCGGCTGCCGAGCATCTTATATTTGTGTGCGGCCACTATGAAGGCTACGATGAGCGGATCCGCGAGCATCTGGTGACAGATGAGCTGTCCATCGGCGATTACGTGCTGACCGGCGGGGAGCTGCCCGCGATGGTTGTCATTGACAGTGTCGTCCGGCTGCTGCCTGGCGTTCTGGGCAATGAGAATTCGGCTGTTACCGATTCCTTCAGCACAGGGCTGCTTGAGCATCCGCATTATACGCGACCGGCTGTTTTCCGCGATATGGAGGTTCCGGATGTGCTCCTGTCCGGCCATCACGCGAACGTGGCGGCATGGAGACGGGAACAATCTCTCCTTCGCACGCTGCAGCGTCGTCCCGAGCTCCTGGAGCAGGTAGAATTAAGCAAGAAGGAACGGGAGTGGCTACGCCGTTTGATGGCTGACCGGGAAACCGGAAAAGCGCAGAAATAGGCTGTAATGACTTGATTTCCAGCTGAGGGTGTTATTGGGAGTCATCAGATTGACGCCCGTTTGGATTCTGGGAATAAAGTCATTGTTTTATACAAGCAATTGTGGTAAAATTTCTGGTGTTGCTTTTGTATAGTCGGACGGTCCGCTACTAAGCGATGATCCGGTCCATATGAGGGGCCGATGAGCTTATATGAACGTCTATGGTGGAAGGAGTGATTACAATGAATCTTGTACAACTGATTGCTCAAGAAAATTTACGTAAGGATCTTCCTAACTTTCGCCCAGGCGATTCGCTGAAGGTACACGTTAAAGTTATCGAGGGAACTCGTGAGCGGATCCAGCTTTTCGAAGGCGTCGTTATTAAACGCCGCGGCGGCGGCATCAGCGAAACGTTTACCGTGCGTAAAATTTCGTATGGTGTAGGCGTGGAAAGAACTTTCCCGCTTAACTCGCCGAAAATCGAGAAGATCGAAGTTATGCGTCGCGGTAAAGTACGCCGTGCTAAACTGTATTATCTTCGCAATCTTCGCGGTAAAGCTGCGAGAATTAAAGAAATTCGTTAATGTAACGACTGGAGAGGGGCTTGCTCAAACAAGTCCCTTTTCGTTTTTTCATATATCAGAAAGCATAAGGTTCGTTTGAATACTTTTCTGATATTTCAAAGGGAAGATACTTGCATCGGACATACAGGACGACGTAATGAACTTGCTGCAGAAGAGGGTGTAAATCATGGATCAACCGCATAATCTTGATGAGAATGGTCAGCAGTTGAATGAAATGACGACAAAATCAAATGAAACCCCAACTACCGGGCATAAGGAGGTGGAGACGATAACCCCACCAGCCAAGCAAGGCGGCGGCAAGGCGCAAAAGGAAGTTTTTGAATGGGTCAAGGCTTTGGCGATTGCCGCGATACTGGTGGTTGTCATTCGCTACTTTTTGTTTGCCCCGTTTATTGTCGACGGCCCTTCGATGGAACCTAACTTTTATACTGGCGAGCGTCTGATTGTAAACAAAATCATTTACGATATCCGCCAGCCGAGGCATGGTGAAGTCGTCGTTTTCCACGTGCCGGAAGAAAATCGCGATTTCATTAAACGGGTTATCGGCGTGCCCGGAGACAAAGTGAAATATGATGGCGATAATTTGTACATAAACGGCGAGAAGGTGGAAGAGCCTTATCTGAAGGAATCCATTGATGCGGCCATGGCAAAGGGTGAAATTTTTAATAATCAGGGTGCTGACCGCAACTTCCCGAATGAAAATTTCCAGACGGACATTGTGCCTGACGGCACGATTCTGGCCTTTGGGGATAACCGCCGGAACAGCCGGGACAGCAGGATGATCGGCTATGTATCGGACAAGCAAATTATTGGCAGGGCAGATGTGATTTTCTGGCCGATGAGCAAAATTACGTTTGTGAAACACGGATGAGGTGGCTGTTTGCATGACAATTCAATGGTTTCCCGGCCATATGACGAAGGCCCGGAGACAAATTCAAGACAAGCTTAAACTGATCGATTTAACGATAGAACTGCTGGATGCCCGGGTACCGATTTCGAGCCGCAACCCCATGATTGATGAAATCCTCAAGGATAAGCCGCGTCTTATTGTCCTGAACAAGGCAGATCTGGCGGACAGCCGTACGACGGAGCAATGGATCGCATTTTTTACAAAAGCGGGACATGCCGCTCTGGCGGTGGATTCGTCGACGGGGACGCGGGTGAATGAAATCCCGGTCCGCGCGAAGCAGCTGCTGCATGAGAAAATTGCGCGGCAAATCGCCAAGGGCGTGAATCCCCGGGCGGTGCGGGGGCTTATCGTCGGCATACCCAATGTGGGGAAGTCCACGCTCATTAACCGTCTGGCCGGACGGCATATCGCCGCCACGGGAGACCGGCCGGGCGTCACCAAGGGTCAGCAGTGGATCAAGGTCGGCACGGAAATGGAACTGCTCGATACACCGGGGATTCTGTGGCCCAAATTTGAGGATGCTCTGGTGGGATACCGCCTTGCGATGACCGGCGCGATCAGGGAGCAAATCCTTAACGTGGAGGATATCGCCTTCTTTGCAATTAAGGAATTGGTCAAGCGTTATTGGGGGCCGACTTCGGAGCGGTTTGGGATTACCGACCCTCCCAAGGATCTTGACGATGCTGATGAAATTGTCCGGGTGATGGAGGATATCGGCCGCAAGCGGGGCTGTCTCATCAGCGGCGGGCGCGTCGATTTGGAGAAGGTATCCGGCATTATTTTGCGCGAGCTGCGTTCAGGCAGCCTGGGCCGGATTTCGCTGGAAACGCCGGATGACCTGAAATAAGGCCCCCGGATTCAGGAAACAATGACGGCTGCCTTGTTCATGGGGGCGGCCGTTTATGCTAAAATCAAGGGAAAACCTGAACGGGCAAGCTATTGATACTGTATACATAGATGGGGGAATTAATCTTTCGCGCTCGGCACTTTTGCGTAAAGAGGGGAAACGGGGAGAAGCGGATGCTGGAATTTGAACAGCCCTTGTGGGAGCAGGGCTGTCCTTATATTGCCGGGATCGATGAAGTAGGACGGGGCTGTCTGTTTGGGGATGTTGTGGCAGCTGCCGTTATTTTGCCGGAAGGGCTGGTGCTCGAAGGCATTAACGATTCCAAAAAACTTTCAGAGAAGAAACGCGAGGAGCTTTATTCTGTCATTATCGACCATGCCGTCGCGTGGGCTGTATCCAGAATCGACGCGGCAACCGTGGATGAAATTAATATCAAGCAGGCGGCACGCCTTGCTATGAAGCAGGCGGTTTCGCAGCTTTGTGTGCAGCCAAACCATCTGCTGGTCGACGCTGAGAAGGTTGACTGCGATATTCCGCAGCTGGCCATTATTAAAGGGGATGCCAGAAGCCAGTCCATTGCCGCAGCTTCCATCCTGGCCAAGGTGACCCGCGACCGGCTGTGCGTCAAGGAATGGGATGCCTTATATCCCGCTTACGGTATTGCCATACATAAAGGATACGCAACCAGGCAGCATCGGGAAAAACTGCTGGAATACGGCCCCAGTCCCATGCACCGGCAGTCCTTCCTGGGCAAGCTGTTCGTGGAACAGCAGGTGTTGTTTTAAAGGACCGGCTTTTCAATAATTCAAACCAAACCAAAACCGCCTGTTATGGCGGCAATAGGCCCTTATCGGGGTTTACTGCCGCCATCGTGAGGGCGGTTTTTGTCCGCCATATACCCATATGTTAATACAGATAGAGGATTCAGCCGATATTGAAAGGATAAGGACATCAGCGAATGGTTGGGCCATATAAAGCGGTGGATGCGTAGCTGCGGCTAAGGGAAGGAAGTGGCGGTTAATGAATATCGGACAATTGATGAGAGGGCTGATCGGCGATGCCCAGCCGGTTGATAGCAAGGCGCTGGAGCTGAAAATCGGACAAATTGTGCGCGGCGTTCTGCTGCAGGTGCTGGATAATCAGGATGCTCTGGTGCAGATCAATGGCGTTCAGGTTCGCGCCAAGCTGGAGGTGCCCCTGCAGCCAGGCCAGTCCACGCTGCTCCAGGTGCAGCCCCAGTCCGGCGGCGGCGCTTTGGTGCTGAAGCCCGTTGACCAGCAGGCCGCTGATCTGCCTGAGGGCAGTCTGAAGGAATGGGTAAAGGCGCTGGGGCTTCCGGATCAGAAATGGTCCCTTGCGCTGGTTCGCGATTTGCGCCGGGAAGGCGCGGCTCCCTTGAAGGATGCAGCGGCGCAGTTTCAAGAGGCCAAGGCCGCCATGCCTGCCGGCGGCGACGCCAGGCTGTGGATGCAGGCGGCTGCGCTTGGCTATAAGCGCGGCCTGCCGATGACCGCAGCGACGATCGGTTCGCTGCAGCAGGTGTTGAGCGGTACGCAGGCGCATGCTCTTCTGGAGGCGCTGGAGCAGGGTCTGGCCGCCTGGAGCGGCGCGTCCGCGGGTGATAACGCGGACGACCCCGCGCAGCCGCGTACTGCGGCGCAGGCGGCTGCAGCGAAGCTGACGGCGCTGCTGCCCGAAGGGGCAGCGCTGATGCGCGCAGCGCAGGGTGCGGGCGGGGCGCAGCCGCCCGCCGCAGGTCCGGGCGCGGGCACAGCCGCCGCGCCCGAGGCGGGAGCAGCGGGCGCGGCGGCTGCTCCTTCAGCTGCGCGAAGCGCGGCCGGGGCGCCCCCCGCTGAGCGCGCAGCAGCGGGGGCGCAGGCGGCTGGCTCCTCTGCAGCCGCTGGAGGCGCCAAGCCCGCTCCAGCCGTACAGCCAGCCGCCGCAGGCGCGGCGCAGCAAGCTCCGAGCACAGCGGCCGAAGATTCCGCTGCGGCGGGGAACCCGCAGCGCGCAGGCGGCTGGGTCGGCCAGCTTATCAAATGGCTTGGCGTCGATCACGAGCATCTGCTGGCTGCCTCAGCCGGGTCGTCCCCAAAAGACGGGACAGCGGCGGAACCGCCCGCAAACGAGGCGCGTGCATCCAAACCGCCAGAGAACAACCCGCAGCAGCCTGCGCGGATTGTTGCCGGTGCTCATCAAGAGACCCACGCTCCCCTTGAGCAGAAAAGCGCTAATATCCTTTCGCCGGCTGATATATCCCGTCAGCCTGGTTCCTCTTCGCTGCCGGTTCATGCTGCCGCAGATGAAGGATCTTTGCCCGGGCCTGCGCAGTCAACCGCTGACAAGCCAGCCGCTGCAGATACGCTCAAGAGCGCGCTGATCTCGCTTGCTGCCGGGGATGACGTGCCGCAGGCGCTGAAAGATACCGCGCAGCAGCTGGTCCAGCATATTACCGGCCAGCAGCTTCTGTTGACGCCTGAACGTACCGCCTCGCTATTTTCGCATGTCACCCTGTTCATTCCGATGCAGGGGCAGGATGGAAGCCAAACCGCATCCGTACATATCCAGACGCGCCGCGGGCGCAAGGGGGAGCTGGATGCTGAGAACTGCAGGCTCTTATTTGATCTGCGCATGAACACGCTGGGAGAGACGGTTGTTGATGTACAGGTAGTCAATAAAATAGTCAGTCTGAATCTATGGAATGATCATCCTGCAATTGCGGAATTGCTTGAATCATCCAGACCCGAGATGAACGAGGCGCTTCAGAAAGCGGGCTTCCAGCTTTTGTCGCTGCGTGCAACGCCGATGCCCGACAGAAGCCGGCAGGGTGAAGACGGGTCATCGGTGGAGGATTCCTCCGCTGCAACTGTTCCGGCTTGGTCAATGAAGCCATACAAAGGGGTGGACTTCCGCGCATGAGGCAGGCAAAAGAGAAAGGGACGATCAAGAAAGCGGTGGCCCTGAAATATGAACCAGGCGAGCGCAGTGCGCCTGTCGTTATCGCCAAGGGCAGCGGAACGATTGCGGAAGCGATTTTAAGCAAGGCGGCAGAAAACGGCATCCCGATCCAGCATGATTCGTCACTTGTCGAGGTGCTGTCCAAGCTCGATATCGATCAGGAAATTCCTCCTGAGCTGTATACGCTGGTGGCCGAAATCTTGTCCTTCGTCTATCGTTCGGACCGAAGAGCGGGGGATATCGGGAAGTGAATAATTCTAGGAACAGACGCAATCCGTTGAAGCCGGACGACAGAGGCGCTACCGGCAGGCAGGGTGAGGAAGCGGCTGTGGAGCTGCTGCTTCAGGAAGGCTGTAACATTCTGCACCGCAATTGGCGCTGCCGCTTCGGCGAGCTGGATATTATCGCCAGACAGGGTGCTGAGCTTGTGTTTGTGGAGGTTAGAACAAGAAAAAGCGGCGGACGCTTTGGAACAGCGGCAGAATCGGTGGATGCACGCAAACAGCGGCAGGTACGCACCATTGCCGAGGTTTATATGCAGGCAACCGGGACGCATGGGATGCCTGTCCGTTTCGATGTAATTGCTGTGATGGTCGACCGCGGCAGCGGCAGCGTCGTAGAACTGAATCATATAGAAGCGGCGTTTTAAAATGCACGCTGCAGGAAGAAACGGCTGCCTGCCTCTTGGGGGAATCCAGATTTCATTCCCACAAAAAATATCCAGCGTGTTATGGAATTTATACGTTCTCCTATTACAGACAAAGGCACTCGTATAGCTTCCTGACCCGGAAGCTTTACGAGTGCCTTTTATGATTTATGCCTGCACTTTATAATGTAAGCAAATTCCGGTCGAGGCTGCGGTAGCCAACCGCTTCCGCGATATGCTCGGCCTCCACCAGATCGGATTGCTCAATATCGCTGATTGTCCGCGCCAGCTTCAATATCCGGTCATGGGCGCGAAGACTTACGCCGAGTGAATCAAAGGCCAGCTTGAGCATCCGGTCGGCTTCCAGTGTCAAATCGACGGCACGCCTCAGCGAATCGCCTGCCAGTTCTGCGATTGGACGCAAGCCTTTCATCCGCTCCTGCTGGCGTGCGGATGCTTCCAGAACGATACCCCGCATTTGTGATGAGTTCATTCCGGTTTTCAGTCCTTCGGTTGTCGGCGGCCGAGGCACCTCGATATGCATGTCGATGCGGTCGAGCAGAGGTCCGGAAATTTTGGTGCGGTAGCGGGCGATCTGCTGGGGGCTGCACTGGCATAGTTGGTCATCTGTTTCATGCCCATAATAGCCGCATGCGCATGGATTCATGGAAGCTGCCAGCAGAAAATGAGCCGGAAAGCGAAAAACGGCTCTGGATCTGGCGATTGTAACCTCCCGATCCTCAAGCGGCTGCCTGAGCACCTCCAGAGCAGTCCGCGAGAACTCGGGCAGCTCGTCCAGAAACAGAACGCCGCGATGTGCAAGCGTGACCTCGCCGGGTCTTGGAACTGATCCTCCCCCGATAAGGCCTGCAGCAGAGATCGTATGATGGGGAGTACGGAATGGACGCTCCCTCATCAAGGCCGGTCCGTGTCCGAGCTTACCGGCCGCGCTGTAAACTTTGGTCACCTGGAGTGCCTCCGCTTCCTCAAGCGGAGGCATAATGCCCGGGAGCCTGCGGGCAAGCATGGTTTTGCCCGTACCCGGCGGACCGGACAGCAGCACATTATGCTGGCCAACAGCGGCAATGAGCATGGCTCGCTTGGCATGGTGCTGACCAAGGACATCGCCGTAGTCGCCTTGTTCAAACAGCTGCTTGCCAGCTTCGCCATCCGGATGGCGAAGCCGCGATGCGGCTCTGTGATCGTAGCGGAGAGCTTCCCAATTGCCGAGTTTTGTTCCATTTTGCCGGGAATCTCCCAGTTCGCGCAAATGCCGGATACCGAACAATTCCAAACCGTCAATGCAAGCGGCTTCCGCAGCGTTCTCCTCCGGCAGAAGAACACGCCCCATACCGGCTGTTCTTGCCTGCTCCACCATGGCAAGCACGCCGTTAACAGGTCTGATTTCCCCGCTTAGGGACAGTTCGCCCAGCACAAGCGTACCCTGATACAGCTCCGGAAGAAGCTGGCCGCTCGCGGACAGGATGCCAGCTGCAATGGCCAGATCAAAGGCAGTACCTTCCTTGCGCAGGTCCGCCGGGGCAAGATTGACCGTAATCCGCTCCATAGGAAATTTAAATCCGCAGTTTTTGACAGCGGATCTGACGCGCTCGATGGATTCGCGTACCGCCGGGTCGGGGAGCCCCACTACATTTACCTGCGGCAGGCCATTCGAGATATCCACCTCAACCGTAATCAGTCTGCCTTCAACTCCGTACACACTGGCGCTGAACATACTTCCATACATAAAAAAAAACACCCCCATCGTCAAGTCGGATGAAGGTGCTTCCTCACGTGTCCGTATCAAGCTTGCTATTTCCCCATAATAGTCCAGACCATAAATGGTTGTCAATATAAGCTCCTTTGTGTGAAGAGGCAAATGGATATCAATTCATGACCGATAAATTTCTGACAATAGGTCATAATATAGCGGACGAGAATCAGACGTTCATGCCGTTCAATATTAAGGTCAATTGCCTCTAATCCCATCTCGATTCGAGATGGAACTAATATCAAAAAAGCTCGAGCTTTATCACAAATAATTAGGAAAGCCCTGCCGAAACGTGCTACAATAGTAAGGGTTTTAAGCGAAGACAAGGGAGAGCCGCCCTGGCATCTGATGATGTTCGAGCAGTTTTCATCCCCACAGAAATATAAGTAAGGTCCGTAAGAGGCCGGCTTTCCTTTCCACTGGGAATCTGCTGCTTCTGCTGCACTTTGCTTGTTATTCTTTTGTCTAGAGATCGTAGGATTTGACTGCGGATAGGAGGATTCTCGTAATGAATATCCATGAGTATCAAGGAAAAGCGCTTTTGAAACAGTACGGGGTCGTCGTTCCAGAGGGTAAAGTGGCATTTTCTGTCGATGAAGCGGTAGAAGCTGCCGAAGCGCTCGGAACACCGATTGTTGTGGTAAAAGCCCAAATCCACGCAGGTGGACGCGGTAAAGCAGGCGGCGTCAAGGTTGCCAAAAATTTGGACGAGGTTCGCGCATATGCGGGCGAAATCCTGGGTAAAGTGCTGGTAACGCACCAGACAGGTCCTGAAGGTAAAGAAGTGAAGCGCCTGCTGATCGAGCAAGGCTGCGACATTAAGAAAGAATATTACGTCGGCGTCGTGGTCGACCGTGGAACGGGCCGTATTGTCATGATGGCTTCCGAAGAGGGCGGCACAGAGATTGAAGAAGTCGCCGAGCACTCCCCGGAGAAAATCTTTAAAGAAGTGATTGATCCGGCTATCGGGCTGCAGCCTTTCCAGGCGAAGAAGCTGGCTTACGCCATCAACATTCCTAATGAGCTGGTCAATAAAGCAGCCAAGTTCATGCTTGCGCTTTATGCGGCCTTTGTGGACAAGGATTGCTCCATTGCGGAAATCAATCCACTTGTTGTCACAGGCGACGGCAATGTCATGGCGCTTGACGCCAAACTGAACTTTGACTCTAATGCGCTCTATCGTCACAAGGATATCCTTGAGCTCCGCGATCTGGATGAAGAGGATGCCAAAGAAATTCAAGCTTCCAAATTCGACCTTAGCTATATCGCCCTGGACGGCAATATCGGCTGTATGGTCAACGGTGCGGGACTTGCTATGGCGACGATGGACATTATCAAATATTATGGCGGAGACCCGGCCAACTTCCTCGATGTAGGGGGCGGTGCTACGAAGGAGAAAGTCACGGAAGCCTTCAAAATCATTCTTTCCGATGAAAAAGTGAAGGGTATCTTCGTTAACATTTTTGGCGGAATCATGAAATGCGACATCATTGCTGATGGCGTTATTGCAGCTGCCAAAGAACTTGGACTGGATCGTCCGCTCGTTGTTCGCCTTGAGGGAACAAATGTGGAGCTGGGCAAAAAAATGTTGAACGAATCCGGATTGAACATCGTGGCCGCAGACTCCATGGCCGACGGCGCACAAAAAATCGTCGCGCTGGTGAAGTAGTCGTTTTCTCTTCATAAGCATTGCGGCATACGAATTCATTTTAGGGGATGTGAGTTTCGATGAGTATTTTGGTCGACAAGAATACAAAAGTAATCACCCAAGGTATAACAGGCGCTACAGGGCTGTTTCATGCGAAAGGCGCCCTTGAATACGGCACGCAGATGGTTGGCGGCGTAACGCCAGGCAAAGGCGGAACGAACGTTGATATCACGCTGGAGAACGGCGAAACCGTTTCTCTGCCGGTTTTCAACACCGTTGTTGACGCGGTTGCCAAAACAGGCGCTACGGCATCTGTCATCTATGTTCCGCCGGCATTTGCGGCAGACTCCATCCTGGAAGCGATCGACGCCGAACTGGATCTGGTCATCTGCATTACGGAAGGCATTCCGGTTATTGACATGATCAAGGTAACCCGTTATCTGGAAGGACGCAAAACGCGTCTGATCGGTCCTAACTGCCCAGGCGTCATTACTCCGGGTGAATGTAAAATCGGCATAATGCCGGGTTATATTCATACCAAAGGCCATGTAGGCGTCGTTTCGCGAAGCGGAACGCTCACATATGAAGCGGTTCACCAGTTGACTGCGCGCGGTATTGGCCAGTCTTCTGCTGTCGGTATCGGCGGAGACCCGGTCAAAGGGTCCGAGTTTATCGATATTCTGGATATGTTCAATAACGATCCTGACACCTATGCCGTGATCATGATCGGTGAAATCGGCGGTTCCGCAGAAGAAGAAGCGGCCGAGTGGGTCAAAGCCAACATGAAGAAACCTGTCGTTGGTTTCATCGGGGGCGCAACAGCGCCTCCAGGCAAACGCATGGGCCATGCCGGCGCGATTATCTCCGGCGGTAAGGGAACGGCAGCCGAGAAAATTGCCACTCTTGAGAAATGCGGCATCAAAGTTGCGCCTACGCCTTCTGAAATGGGATCAACTTTGGTAAGCGTTCTGGAGGAGCAAGGACTTCTGGAGAAATGCACAACCAATAAATAAGCTTATCCGTCAATGATTGCGGAGAGGGTACCGAATGTAACCTTTTCGATTGGCTAAAATAAGCTTCAACCTAAAGGTAAGCAACCTTTCGCCAGCCCGTATCGGGCTCGAAAGGTTGCTTTTTTTGTTTCTATTATTCAGGGCGGCTTGCATTCTGATTCCATGTCAAGCAAAATAGGGTAAGGATGTGAGCCCCTCACCAAGGGGCGATAACGATTATGTTGAATGATAACTTTAATGAAGAGATGCGAAGAGAAGTTCTGATCACCTTGCATGAAACGCCGGGTGTTGGCTGGCATACAATTCAAAAAGCGGCTTCTTACGGCGCCTGGTCCTGCTACGAACGATTTACGGAGGAGGCCTGGTGCTCGTCGGTTGGCCTGAAGCCGGAACAGGCGAAGAAAATTACAGAAGCCTTCCGGCAATTGGACAAAAATATCCGCAGAGAGCGTTTTGAGAAGCTTGGTATAAAGGTTATGACTTTCTTTGACCCTGGCTACCCGACACTTCTGGCGCACACACCGCAGCCTCCATGGGTCTTATATTTAATCGGGCACATAGATCTGTTGTACCGGCCGACGATGGCAATCGTAGGCACCAGAGGCCCTACATCCTACGGTAGACGGGCCGCAGCCGATATGGCCGGTCAGTTATCAAGGCGCGGGCTGACCGTTGTCAGCGGCCTTGCTCGAGGCATAGACAGCATTGCCCACGTAGGGGCGCTCCCTTCACCAGGAGGCACCATCGCTGTGCTGGGCACGCCTATTGATAAAGTGTATCCTGCCGAGAACCGTTCACTATATCGCGAGATTGGATATGGAGGCAATGGCTTGATCGTATCGGAAGTACCGCTCGGCACACCTTTTCATCCCGGCTTATTTCCGCTGCGCAACAGGATCATTGCCGGTTTGTCGCTGGGAACAATCGTCATTGAAGCAGCCGAGAGGAGCGGTTCACTCATTACGGCCGATCAGGCTTTTGATATGTCCAGAGAGGTTTTTGCCGTGCCTGGCCCGATATCGTCACCAAAGAGCGGAGGCACGAATATGCTTATCCGAACAGGCACCGCCAAACTTATATCTTCCGTGGAGCATGTTTTGGAGGAGTATGAAGGCCGGCTGCCGCTCTCGCATGAGGGAAGTGCAGGAGACAGGGAACAGGACGCCCGGGAAGATATTACACTGAGCAAGGATGAGGCTTTCATCTATACTTTACTGAAGGATAAACCGCTCACATCGGATGAGCTCCACGAGCTGACATCGTTCCCGTTTGGACTTTTACACGCAACTCTGATAAATTTAACTGTAAAACGGAAGATTGAACAGCATCCTGGTTCCATATATAGTGTTAGGTAATATGCAGCAGAAAGGGGGACGCATGAATGGCGGATTCACTTGTAATCGTCGAATCACCGGCAAAAGCGAAAACGATCGGAAAATATTTAGGCAGCAAATTCATCGTAAAAGCATCGATGGGACATATACGCGATTTGCCGAAAAGCCAGATCGGTGTTGAGGTCGACAATGACTTCAATCCCAAATACATTACGATCCGCGGGAAAGGCAGCGTTCTCAAGGAACTCAAGGACGCCAGCAAGAAAGTCAAAAAAGTTTATCTCGCGGCTGACCCGGATCGCGAAGGGGAAGCGATCGCCTGGCATTTGGCGCACTATCTGGAAATCAACGAAGGCGATTCCTGCCGCGTTGTGTTTAATGAAATTACGAAGCAAGCGGTCAAGGATGCATTCAAGACTCCGCGTCCCATTAATATGGATTTGGTGAACGCCCAGCAGGCACGCCGGATCCTGGATCGACTTGTCGGCTATAAAATCAGTCCGCTGCTGTGGAAGAAGGTAAAAAAAGGCCTTTCTGCAGGTCGCGTCCAATCGGTAGCGGTCAAGCTCATTATCGATCGGGAGAACGAAATCGATGCGTTCATTCCCGAGGAGTATTGGACGATCACCACGCAGCTCAAGCATAATGATGTCTCCTTTGAAGCCAAGTATCATTCCTTGAATGGCGAGAAACGGGAGCTGGGAAGCGAACAGGATGTGCAGGAGGTTCTTCAGGCAATGGGGAACTCCGCCTATACTGTCGCAGATGTGAAGGAGAAAGAGAGACTGCGCAATCCGGCGCCTCCCTTCATTACAAGCTCGCTTCAGCAGGAGGCTGCCCGCAAGCTCGGATTCCGCGCTTCGAAGACCATGTCCGTCGCGCAGCAGCTGTATGAGGGTGTGGAACTTGGCAAAGAAGGAACGGTAGGTCTCATCACTTATATGCGTACCGATTCGACCCGTATTTCCCCGATAGCTCAAGAGGAAGCAAAGGGCTATATCGAGGAGAAATACGGCTCTTCCTTCGTTCCGGATCAGCCCCGTGTCTATGTCAAGAAGAACAGCAATGCGCAGGATGCCCATGAAGCGGTGAGACCGACATCTGTGCTCCGCGATCCGGATTCGATGAAAGAGTTCTTGAGCCGCGATCAATTCCGTCTATATAAACTGGTTTGGGAACGGTTCGTTGCCAGCCAGATGACATCTGCGGTACTGGATACGATGACGGTTGATCTGAATGTCGGTACGGCCGTATTTCGGGCAAACGGCTCCAAAATAAAGTTCCAGGGCTTTATGAAAATTTATGTCGAGGGCAATGACGATGGAGCTACGGATGAAGAAAAGTTCCTGCCCCCGCTTGCTGTAGGCGATATCGCCGAGCCGGAAGTCGTAGATCCCAAACAGCATTTTACGCAGCCTCCCCCAAGATATTCGGAAGCGCGTCTGGTCCGTACAATGGAGGAAGTCGGCATCGGCCGCCCGAGCACCTATGCGCCTACGCTTGAAACGATCCAAAAGCGCGGCTATGTGGCGATGGAAGAGAAAAAATTCATTCCTACAGAGCTGGGCGACCTGGTTATCCAACTGATGGAGGAGTTTTTTCCGGAAATTCTCAATGCCGAGTTTACCGCCCATATGGAAGAGGATCTGGACCATGTCGAGGATGGCAAAGAGGATTGGGTTCGCGTTCTGGCGGCCTTCTACGAGACATTCGAGAAACGGTTGGAAGTGGCCGAAGATGAAATGAAGGAAATCGAGATCCAGGATGAAGTATCCGATGAAATTTGCGAGAAATGCGGCAGGCATCTGGTCTATAAGATGGGCCGCTTCGGAAAATTTCTGGCTTGTTCGGGATTTCCGGAATGCCGCAACACGAAGCCTATCGTCAAGGATATCGGGGTGACCTGTCCCAAATGCGCGGTCGGCAAAATTATTGAAAGACGAAGCAAGAAAGGCCGGTTTTTCTATGGCTGCGATCAATATCCTGGCTGTGATTATGTCTCCTGGGATAAACCGTCAAGCAAGCCTTGTCCGCAGTGCGCCGGCTTAATGGTCGAGAAGCGCAACAGGAGCGGCGCCCGTCTGCAGTGCACGCAGTGCGACCACACCGAAGAGGTGCTGGAAGATCAGGATCAAGCCGAATAACAACTTCCGTATTATAGGAAAGGATGGTAAGTTCATTGTCCGATTTACAACGCGTCACCGTTATTGGAGCGGGCCTTGCCGGCAGCGAGGCTGCCTGGCAAATCGCGTCCCAGGGTGTACCCGTGACTCTATATGAAATGAGACCGCAAACCCAGACACCGGCCCACCATACCCATCATTTTGCCGAGCTCGTATGCAGCAACAGCCTGCGGGCCAATGGTCTCGCGAATGCAGTAGGTGTCCTCAAAGAAGAGATGAGGCGCCTAAGCTCGCTTATTCTGGAATGTGCCGATCTGCATGCCGTACCTGCGGGCGGGGCGCTCGCCGTTGATCGCGACCGCTTCTCAGGGGAGGTAACCAGACGCCTGCATGAGCATCCGCTAGTGGAGGTGCGCTGCGAAGAAGTAACCGATATTCCTGCCGATGGGATCGTGGTTATCGCTACCGGCCCGTTGACCGCGCCTAAGCTGTCCGCTCAAATCCAGGCGTTGATGGGCCAGGAGTATTTTTATTTCTACGATGCAGCCGCGCCGATTGTTGAGAGAGATTCTATCGATATGAGCAAAGTCTACCTGGCTTCCCGTTATGATAAAGGAGAAGCGGCTTATCTGAATTGTCCCATGAGCGAAGAAGAGTTTGAAGCTTTCTATGAGGCGCTCGTGACAGCAGAGAAAGCCGAAGTGAAGGAGTTTGAGAAAGAGCAGTATTTTGAAGGCTGCATGCCTGTTGAGGTCATTGCCAGCCGCGGCAAACAGACGCTGCTTTTCGGACCGATGAAGCCGGTCGGTCTGGTCAATCCCCATACCGGCAAGCTGCCACATGCCGTCGTCCAGCTGCGTCAGGACAATGCTGCGGGAACGCTTTACAATTTGGTCGGTTTTCAAACCCATCTTAAATGGGGCGAGCAAAAACGGGTATTATCTTTAATTCCGGGACTTGAGAATGCCGAATTCGTTCGGTTCGGAGTTATGCACCGCAACACATTCATCAATTCGCCGAAGCTGTTGAAGCCAACTTACCAGCTGATCAACCGGGAAAGCCTCTTCTTTGCAGGGCAAATGACCGGCGTGGAAGGCTATGTGGAGTCAGCGGCGTCGGGTCTTATTGCCGGTATTAACGCAGGGAGGCTGGCCAAGGGGCTTGAGCCGCTCGTCTTCCCGGCCGGCACGACGCTCGGCAGCATGGCGAATTATATAACAACTGCCGATTTCAAGCATTTCCAGCCGATGAATGCGAATTTCGGTTTATTCCCGGCTCCGGAGAAACGCGCACGCAGCAAGAAGGAAAAGAATGAAGCCCTCGCCGGGCGCGCACTGGATCAGCTCGCGCAGTTCAAAGAGCAGTACATAAATGGTGCACCCGCAGGCATTGCTGGCGAATAGTCGTTAGAGCCCAAGCTTACGGGTATGCGGAAATGAAGAAGGGGATGATTCTGATGGAAATGCAGTTTCATGCGACGACAATATGCGCCGTTCGCCATAACGGCAAAGGGGCCATCGCAGGAGATGGCCAGGTAACCTTCGGCAACAGCATGGTGATGAAGCATCATGCGAAGAAGGTCCGGCGGCTGTACCGCGGTCAGGTTGTAGCGGGGTTTGCCGGATCAGTGGCAGATGCGATTTCGTTATTCGAGAAGTTTGAAACGAAGCTTGAGGAGCATCATGGAAATCTGCAGCGTTCGGCTGTGGAGCTGGCGAAGGATTGGCGCTCAGACCGTGTGCTGCGCAGGCTGGAAGCGATGATGATTGTCATGGATGCAACCGGAATGCTGCTGATCTCCGGCAATGGGGAAATAATTGAACCTGATGATGGCATATTGGCGATTGGTTCAGGAGGAAGCTTTGCCCTTGCTGCAGCCCGTGCGCTCAGTCTGCATGCGACGAATTTGGAAGCTAGAGATATGGCGAGGTCTGCGCTTGAAATTGCCGCTGATATTTGTGTATTTACCAACCGTAATATTATTGTTGAAGAAATTGAGTAGTGCGGCCCGTGAGAGGTCCTATGTGGAGGGATAATCGATGGTAAACGAAGCGATGACGCCGAGACAAATAGTCACGGAACTTGACAAATATATTGTGGGTCAGAAGCAGGCGAAACGATCGGTGGCCGTAGCGCTGCGCAACCGTTACCGGAGAAATCGTCTGGACGAGACGCTGCGTGATGAAATTGTGCCGAAAAATATTTTGATGATCGGGCCGACAGGAGTCGGAAAGACCGAAATTGCCAGACGTCTGGCCAAGCTCGTGAAGGCTCCGTTCGTTAAAGTGGAGGCTACCAAATTCACAGAGGTCGGTTATGTCGGCCGCGATGTGGAGTCGATGGTTCGCGATCTGGTGGAAACGTCAATCCGTATGGTCAAGTCCGAGAGGACAGAGCAGGTCCGTGACCGAGCGGAAGAACTGGCAAATGAGCGTATCGTGTCCATGCTGGTGCCATCCGCATCCAAATCCAAAGCGCAGAAAAACCCGCTTGAAATGCTGTTCGGCGGTAATTCGGGCGCCAAGGAGCCGCAGGAAGAGCCGCAGGAGAGCGAGTCGATTCTGGATCGCAGAAAGCAGGTTAAGGAGCAGCTTCTCGCAGGCAAGCTGGAGCAGGAAATCATTGAAATCGAAGTGGAGGATTCCTCTCCGAATATGCTTGATATGCTGTCCGGGCAAGGCGGCGAAGGAATGGGCATGGGGATGAACATCCAAGAAATGTTCGGCCAGCTGATGCCCAAGCGCACGAAGAAAAGAAAGCTGCCGATTAAAGAAGCCCGCAAGGCCCTTACACAAGAGGAAGCGAACAAGCTGATTGATATGGATGATGTGATTGCGGAATCCGTAAGCCGGGCCGAGCAGTCGGGAATTATTTTTATCGATGAAATTGACAAAATCGCCAGCGGTTCCCGAGGCTCGGGTCCCGACGTTTCGCGCGAAGGCGTTCAGCGGGATATACTGCCCATTGTCGAAGGTTCGACCGTGATGACCAAATATGGGCCGGTAAAGACGGATTTTGTGTTGTTCATTGCCGCCGGCGCTTTCCATATTGCCAAACCGTCCGATCTGATTCCTGAGCTGCAGGGGAGGTTCCCGATTCGGGTGGAGCTGACCAATTTGACCCTTGAAGATTTTGTGAAGATTCTGACCGAGCCCAAAAACGCCCTTACAACACAATATACGGCGCTCCTGGAAACGGAAGGCATACGTATTGATTTTTCTGAGGAAGCGATTCATGAGCTGGCATCCATTGCGGCAGAGGTGAACAAGAATACGGAGAACATCGGCGCACGAAGACTGCATACCGTGCTGGAGAAGCTGCTTGAGGATCTATCGTTTGAAGCTCCTGAGCTATCGCTCGACCAGATGACCATAACACCGGAATATGTCCGGGAGAAGCTGGGCAACATTGCGAAAAACAGAGATTTGAGTCAGTATATTTTGTAAAGGCTCGGAGTGGAAAGTAGGAGGAAGAGGTAATGATTTTACTTGCAAAAACGAGAACGCTGAACCGGCTGCTACAGCGTGCGGCCGGAGGGGCCCTCAATTTCCGGGAAATGGCGGAGGTGCTGTGCACAACCATACAAGCGGATGTATTTGTGGTCAGCCGCAGAGGCAAGGTGCTGGGCTGTGCCGCCGTTGGACCTTATCAGCATGAGCAGCTTCGGGCATTGCCGCTTGAGGACATGCGTTTCTCAACCGAATGCAATGACCGTTTCATGAGCATGCAGGAGACGGTTACCAATGCCAAGCCTGATGAAGGCGTATGTGATGCGTTCCCGATGATGGCCGGTCATGAGAAAATGACGGTTGTCCCCATTGTTGGCGGAAGAGACCGTTTGGGAACTTTAGTGCTGCTGAGAAGCTCTGAGCCTTTTGGCGATGATGATTTGATACTTGCTGAATACGGTTCTACTATTGTCGGCATGGAGATTCTTCGCGAGCGTGCGGAAGAAATCGAAGTCGAGGCAAGGAGCAGGGCGGTGGTAGCTGTAGCGGTAGGCTCTCTGTCCTTTAGCGAGCTGGAGGCGGTTGAGCATATTTTTGAAGAGCTGGACGGCAAGGAAGGACTTCTCGTTGCATCTAAAATAGCGGATCGGGTAGGTATTACACGGTCGGTTATTGTTAACGCGCTGCGTAAACTGGAGAGTGCGGGTGTAATCGAAACTCGTTCTTTAGGCATGAAAGGGACCTATATAAAAACTTTAAATACGATGCTCCTGCAGGAATTGGCCAAAAATAAAGCCTGAGGACACAGGAAATGTAAAAAGCAGTCCTAAAATCCCGATTTTCAGCCCTATCTTTCAAAAAGATAGGGCTTTTTTCTTATTGTAATAAATTAGGAAATTAAGGAATATTAATTTAACGGCATTTATCGACAAGTAGTTCTCATTTTTTTAATATTCTTTTGTCGAACGAAGCAGGAATGAGGAAAATTCTGTAGAATATTAACAGAAGCAGACAAGATTAGAAAGCGGGGTCTCATCCATGTTATTGAACAGCCCGGGTTTCAACAGGCTGCAGGGTGCAATTAGTGCTGCAGAAATGCGCCAGCGTGTCCTTTCTGACAATGTAGCCAATTCCGACACGCCGGAATACAAACGTTCTGACGTTTCATTCGAGGAGCTTTTGGATCAGAGTCTGAGCAATGGAACGCCTGCTCTGGCAGGAAGGCGGACGAATGCACGCCATATTCCAATCGGCTCATCTTCTTCCGTACCTGCTCCCAGAGTTGTGACGGATGAGAATAGTGTGATGAATAACAACTCCAATAATGTCGATATTGATCGTGAAATGTCGATTCTTGCCGAAAATCAGTTGTCCTATAATTTCTACATTCAGCAGGTTAACCATGATGTCAAAATGATGCGAACAGCAATTGAAGGGAGATAGAAGAGATGAAGCTGACGAACGGATTTAATGCCAGCGCATCAGCTCTGACGGCGCAGCGTTTGCGGATGGACGTCATTTCTTCCAATATTGCCAACGCGGAAACGACCAGAGCAAGCTTTGTCAATGGCCGATACGAGCCGTACAAAAGAAAAATGGTTGTGCTTGAGCCGAATCAACCTTCGTTCTCAAGCATTATGAGCGGTCAGTTGAACGGTACCGGCAACGGTGGAGTAAAAGCGGTTCGCATCATGGAGGACAGCAGCCCTTCCAAATTGGTTTATAATCCGACTCATCCCGATGCCGATGCCAGTGGGTATGTGAATATGCCCAATGTTGATATTGCGAAGGAAATGGTCGATATGATCGCTGCATCACGTTCTTATGAAGCTAATGTCACAGCATTGAATGCGACTAAAGGCATGTTTACGAAGGCGCTTGAGATTGGCAGAAGTTAAAACCAAATCTAACAGATATAATACGGAGGGATTCCAGTGATTAATCAAGCAACGATTAGTCCGGTGCTGTCAAGCCGCTTGACCAATATAAATCCAGTCAGCGAGAAAGCAACACCGGCGGAAATGACGCAAAGCTTCGGGGATTTTCTCCAAAATGCGCTTGACGGAGTCAGCGCTCAAGAATCGAATGTTTCGGCATTAACGGACCAGTTCATGCTGGGACAAGTAGATGTTTCACAAGTGATGATTGCTTCTTCGCAAGCGGAACTCAGTTTGCAGTTAACCTCTCAAATCAGGAATAAGGTGATAGAAGCTTATCAAGAAATAATGCGAATGCAAGTGTAATACCTACTTCTTGAGGAGTCATAGCACATGATTGGGGTGGAATTGTGAACGAGAAATTCGCCCAATATCGGGGGAGAATTGCCCAGTATTGGAATGCAATGGGGAAGAATCAGAAAATATTGCTTGGTGCGTCTGTCGGGGTCCTGCTGCTTTCCGTGATTTTGCTTACCATCTTTTTTTCCAGAACCCAGTATGAAGTGGCCTTTCAAGATCTGGACAGTACGGATTCCGCTGCGGTAATGAATTATCTGGATACGAATAAAATTCCTTACAAGCTTCAGAATGGCGGAACGACGATTTCCGTTCCATCCGCCGACGCTGCCAAGGCCAAGGTGGAAGCCGGCTCTCAGGGACTTGTGCAAAACGGATCGATCGGATTTGAAGCTTTCAATGCCGGTGGATCGATGTTCGGTTCAACGGATCGTGAGTTTGATGTGAAATACCGCAACGCTTTAAACGGCGAGATTCAGCAGCTCCTTAATAATATGCAGGGTGTTCAGAAATCCAACGTTCTGGTCAACTTGCCAGAAACCAGCGTGTTTGTTTCGACAGAAGAGAAGGAACAAGCATCTGCCTCTATCATGATGGATTTCAAGCCAGGTTACCGGCCATCACAAAAAGAAGTAGACGGGTACTACAATCTGGTAAAAACAGCCGTCCCCAATTTAAGTGTCGATAATATTACCATTTCCAGCCCAGAAGGAGAACTGCTTGCCTCGACTGGTGTCGGCGGAAGTGCAGCTGGAAGCGCACTTGCTTTGGAAACCCACTATCAAATTCAGCATAAATACGAAGCCGATTTGAAACGTAATATTCAGCAATTTTTAGGCCGTATGGTCGGTATGGACAATTTGGTCGTGAATGTCCAAAGCACCATTAATTTTGACAAGAAGAAGACTGATCAGCAGCTGGTAGAGCCGCTCCCGAACAACAGTAATAATGGCATTATTATCAGCGAGCAATCGGACAGCAAAACATCCACAGGCTCAAGTGCTGCCGGCGGGGTGGCGGGAACCGGTGCAACGGATGTTCCAGGCTATCAAGCCACAGACGGAGGCGGAGCAGGGAGCTCTGAAGAGAATTCCCAGACCACGAATTATGAAGTGAATCGAATCAACAGCCAAATCGAATCAGGACCCTATGTAATTAAGGATTTGTCAATCAGCGTCGGTGTTGAGAAGACGAGGCTGGATGTTGATACGACAAACGGGATGAATGCCTTCCTTACTTCCCTCGTGCGGTCGCAGCTGATCGAATCCGGCCAGGATGTAAATGATGACGTATTAATAGCGAAAAAGGTTGCGGTTATTGGACAAACATTTGCCAGCACCAGCAGCGATGCTTCGGCATCTGGTTTATCCACAGGATGGCTTATCGGGATCGGCCTTGCAGCGCTGGCTATCATTGCCGGCCTTGTCTTCGTGGTGGTTCGTCGCCGTAAACAAAACGCAGCTCAAGAGGATGATCTCGTCGTTCCCGGTAAAGTGGAATATCCGACGATTGATCTTGATGCTGTTAACAATGAGAGCCAGGTACGTAAGCAGCTTGAGACACTTGCTAAACGTAAACCAGAGGAGTTTGTTAATCTACTCCGTACCTGGCTTGTTGATGAATAGAGGTGGCCCAGGTGGCGAGAATATCACAAGGATTCAGTGGTCGGCAAAAAGCAGCTATCTTGTTAATTTCACTAGGGCCTGAAGTATCCGCTCAAATTTTCAAGCATTTGAGGGACGAGGAAATCGAGCAGCTAACCCTTGAAATCGCCAATGTACGCAAGGTTGATACGATTGACAAAGAAACGATTCTGGGCGAGTTTCATCAGATTTGCCTTGCCCAGGAATATATATCGCAAGGCGGTATCGCCTATGCCAGAGAAATTTTGGAGAAGGCGCTTGGCGAACAGAAGGCATCGGAGGTCATCGGTCGTCTGACAGCTACCTTGCAGGTGCGCCCATTTGATTTCGCCCGTAAAGCGGAGGCAAGTCAAATTCTCAATTTTATCCAGAATGAGAACGCCCAGACCATCGCACTCGTGCTTTCTTATTTGCAGGCGGAACAGTCCGCGCAAATTCTCTCTTCGCTTCCGCAGGAAAAACAGGCGGATGTGGCAAGGAGAGTTGCGTTGATGGACAGTACCTCGCCAGAGGTGATTTCACAGGTAGAACGCATACTCGAACAGAAGCTTTCAGCTACCGTTACTCAAGATTACACCAGTGCAGGTGGAATTGAATCAATTGTTCAAATATTAAATGGCGTCGATCGGGGTACGGAACGTACAATCCTTGATGCGCTGGAAATTCAGGATCCGGAGCTGGCCGAAGAAATCAAAAAAAGGATGTTCGTTTTCGAGGATATCGTCAATATCGACAACCGCTCGATTCAACGGATTGTCCGGGATATCGAGAATGCCGATTTGCAGCTTGCGCTTAAAGTGGCAAGTGAAGAAGTTCGTGAAGCGATCTTCCAGAACATGTCCAAACGTATGGCGGAGACCTTCAAGGAAGAAATGGAATATATGGGACCTGTCAGACTGCGTGATGTTGAAGAGGCTCAGACCCGTATCGTAGCCACAATCCGCAGACTTGAAGAATCAGGAGAGATCATCATCGCGCGCGGTGGAGGAGATGACATCATTGTCTAAACTGTTCAAGTCCTCTGATGTCATTTCAGTTGAAGAGCTCAAAAGGTTGGAATGGTACAACAAATATGCAGCCCGACAAGTAAATGCCGAGGAGCCGGCAGAGCCAGTGGCCGATGAAGAGACGATCTCCCTTCGCGATCAGATCCTGTCGGATGCCGAGGAATTTGCCAAACAGCGTATTGATGAATCAAGCCAGCAGATTGAAGCGATGTACCAGGAAGCCAATGATCAAATCGACGGCTGGTGGCTGGAGCGGCGCCTTCAGGATGAACAGCAGCTTGCTCAGATCCGGGAGGAAGGCTTCCGTCAGGGTCACAGTGAAGGCAAGGCACAGGCAAAGGAAGAGGTGCGGGCCCACTGGGAGTCGATGCTGACCGAGGCCAAGTCCATTCTGGATTCCGCTTATCAGACAAAGGAACAGATCATTCAGGAATCCGAGCCTTTCCTGGTAGAGCTGAGCGCCGCAATTGCCGAGAAAATCATTGCCAGGCAGCTGACGGTTTCCCCGGATTGGTCGCTGGAGCTGATTCGCAAGTCGCTGGAGCGCAGAAGGGAACAGGGAGTCATTATTCTCTGTGTATCTCCCAAGCAGCTGACCTTTGTACAGGCAGCGCGCGAGGAGCTAAGCCTGGCGATTGATTCGCAGGCGGAGCTGCAGATTGTCCCGGATGTGTCAGTCAAGGATTTTGGATGCGTCATCCGCTCCGCTTTCGGAAGCATCGACGCCAGAATCGATACCCAGCTATCCGAAATCAAGCGCGAGTTGATCCAGCTGACCCTGCAGGCAGAAGAGCGGGGGCTGGCTGATGAAGACTAAACAGCTGGATGCTTCAAAATATATTGAGCATATGAGATCAATCGATCCCGTACGCGTTAACGGAAAAGTGACGCAGGTTATCGGACTTACCGTTGAGTCGGAAGGCCCTGACGCCAGTATCGGCGATGTCTGTTATATTTATCCGGTAAAATCCGCCAAGCCTCTCAAAGCGGAGGTTGTAGGCTTTCGCAATAATAAAGTTATTCTGATGCCGCTTGGCGAGCTTCAGTCGATCGGTCCCGGCTGCGATGTGGTGGGTACGGGAAAACCGCTGACCGTGCAGGTTGGTTCCGAATTGCTCGGAAGAGTGCTGGATGGACTGGGACAGCCTCTTGACGGTTCATTTGTTTCCAGCCGGATGCCGCATTATTCAACGCATAACATACCGAGTAATCCTCTCAGCCGACCGCGTGTTCTGAATCCGCTCAGTATTGGCGTCCGCGCCATTGATGGACTGCTGACAATCGGACAAGGACAGCGTGTTGGTATTTTCGCGGGCTCGGGAGTTGGAAAAAGTACCCTGCTCGGGATGGTTGCCCGCAATACATCGGCTGACGTCAATGTCATCGCCCTGATCGGTGAACGTGGACGGGAAGTGCTCGAATTTATCGAGAAGGATCTCGGCCCGGAAGGACTTGCCCGGTCTGTTGTAATTGTTGCGACATCCGATCAACCGGCGCTTATCCGCATCAAGGGTGCACTGATCGCCACCACGATAGCCGAGTATTTTCGCGACCGGGGATTGAATGTGATGCTGATGATGGATTCGGTCACCCGTTACGCGATGGCACTGCGCGAAGTGGGGCTTGCCATCGGTGAACCGCCGGCCACACGAGGCTACACACCGTCTGTATTTGCGAATCTGCCGAAGCTTCTCGAGCGAGCAGGTACGGGGCCGAAGGGCTCCATAACCGCTTTCTATACCGTGCTGGTTGATGGTGATGATATGAACGAGCCTATAGCCGATGCAGTTCGCGGCATTCTGGACGGTCATATCGTGCTCAGTCGGGATTTGGCCAACAAAGGACATTTTCCAGCCATTGATATTCTTTCGTCAGTCAGCCGGGTCATGAAAGAAATTGTGCCCGAAGAGCAGCAGGACGCAGCGAATGAGATGAAACGATTAATGGCGATATATAAGGATTCGGAAGATCTGATCAATATTGGGGCGTACCAGCGCGGATCCAATATGGAAATCGACAAGGCAATTGATTCCAACGAGTCCATAAGAGCTTTCACCCGCCAGAAGACATCGGAAAAAGTAGATTATCAGGAGGCGCAGGAGCGGCTAATTTCTGATTTTCACCCTAAATAACCGTACGCAGGAGATGATGATGGATAATGGCCAGCTTTCATTATGCTTATCAGAAAATCGTCGATCTTAAGTCCAGTGAGAAAACACAAGCGGAATGGCTGCTGTCGGCAGCAATTGGCAAACTGCAGGCGGAAGAGATGACGCTCGGGCAGTTATTTCAGGAGAGGGCATCATGGAGTGAACGTTTGCATGATGCATCCACGACAGCTGTAGCTCTCTCGGAGCTGCTGCTTATGCAGCAGTATGTTAATTATGTGGATGCATGTATCGCGCGCAAGCAAATGGATGTCAAGCAGGCCCAAAGGCAAGTGGATGACAGCCGCACGGTGCTCAGTGGCAAGATGATGGATGAGAAGGTTTGGCAAAAATCCAAGGAACGGGCGCTTGACCGCTTTCGTTCGGTGATCCAGATAAAAGAGCAGAATGAACTCGATGAAATGGCGACAGTACGCTTCATAGCTGCAGCCCGATGATGAAAAATCCAGCTTGACGAATCGGGATATTAGTTCCCGAGGGAGGGGTAAACTTGGCGGATATTGAGAATGAAAAGCAAGGGTATAGCGGTTTTGAGAAATTTATGTTTTTTGTTACCCCTATTTTATTTACGATTGTACTGCTTGGCGTACTGGTTACTTTGTTTGATTTCGATTTGCGGAATAAGGCGCTTGAGGCAGGTAATGCGATTCCCTTATTGAGAGACGTTCTCCCTGAGCCGTCCGTTGCCGGCGAGGAGAACGACAAGAATCAGGAACAAACAATTAATACAAACAATACAGCCAAGATTGCCGAGCTGACGGCTTCGATTGCTGCGAAGGATGCATCGCTTAAACAGGCGGAAGAAGCCAAGACGAAGCAGACGCAGGAAATCAAGGATCTGCAGGCTGAGGTCGATCAGCTTAAGGCATCTAACTCGGCCAAGCAGCTGGACGATGAGCAGTATCAAAACAAAATCGTAGAGCTGGCGAGTATGTATGCCAAAATTACACCGAGCAAGGCGGCCCCGATTCTGGAAAGTATGACAATCGAAGAGGCTGTGCTCGTCCTGGATGCCATGCGTCCGGATGACCGTGTGAAAATTTTGGAGAAAATGACCCCGAAGGTCGCGGCTGACGCAACTGTCATGCTTAAGGATGGCAAGACCGCCAAGGACCGCCAGATCGCAGCGCTGCAGGCGCGCATCAAGCAGCAGGACACGGCCGCCGCACAAACGGTAACTGTGCTGGACAAGGATCAGCTCAAGGCAACCTTCAACACCATGGACGCCAACAGCGCGGCAGATTTGCTGCTGAAAATGGCTGATGTAAGTCCGAGCAAGGTACTTCGCATTTTAAATACAGTGGATGACGCTGCTCGATCCCGAATTGTCGCAGCCATGTCCGGCTTGAATAAAGATATTACTGCACAGCTTGTTTCGAAATTGATGACAGGCAAGTAGGGATATGCGCCTATCGAGGGCTTCTTGGAAAGGAGGTGAAATAAAAATGCAAATGCCTATTTCTCAAGCGGCACCCGGCGCATCTTCGGCACAGGCTGGCACGGCTTCAGCCAAGCAGTCCGGAAGCGATGCTTTTGTCCAAACCTTAGTCCAAACCATTACAGGCAGCAATGCTGGGACTTCGCAAGCCGCAGAAGGCGGAGTTTCCACTGGGAAAATGATGGATGCTGCCCAGCTGACTGCGCTGCTCGGCGAAAATGTTTCAGCGGCCGACTTGATTGCCGCCATCACAGAACTTCTGAAGAAGCTGGATTCCCTGGATAAGGAAGATGGAGATACGTCGGTATCCAAAGAGGATTTGACGGATGCGCTTAAGCAGGTTGAGGATTTGCTTGCCATGCTTGGTGCTGTTCCGCTCATCCCGAAGCCCGTTACTGATCCTGCTGCTGAGTCTGGCGGAACGGAGAATGAACAGCTTCCGACCACTGACTTACCAATCCAGGTCGATGTGGTCACAGGCTCAGCCACAGCCGCAGTTGTTCAGCCGGTCCTCAATGTGCTGTCTGCCGCTGCGGTCCAACCTTCTATTCAGCCGCCGGTTGTTCCTGAAGTGGATAATAGCGAGGCGGTTGCTGTGCTTAAAGCCGGTCTACAGGATGCCCTTGTTGATCTCCGATCCTTGCTTCAGCAGGGAAAAAACGGCAAAACAAATCGCGACCTGCTCGCGGCGGTAGGCCAACAGCTGACCGAGGTTGAGCAAAAACTGGACGGCAAGAAACAGACTGCTGCCCTGCCTCAGGCTTTTACGGGAATAAGCGAGGAAGTGCTTGATTCTCTTCGTCCCATATTAACGGCAGCACCGGCACCCAACGTACACTTGCAGCGGATGGCTCATCAATTGTTCCATGTTGGCGTATTGACGAACCATGCTTCTTCTGAGGAGAAGGTGCTGGCGGCGGAGGACCCTGGAGCGGCAATCGCGGAGGGCCTTGGAACGGAAACGCCGGTTGTTACAGTCAATCAGGAGCTGCAGCGTCAGATCCAAATGGCCAAACCGCTTCTCGTACAGCCTGTTCCGGTCCAGCAGTTTGCTGAAAACATGCAAAATCTGATCGTGAAGCAATTTCATGTTTCGTCGGCAGATGGTGTATCGGAGGCACGCATCTCCTTGTTTCCGGAGCATCTTGGACAAGTTGATGTGCGGATTACCGTCCAGAACGGTTTGTTGACTGCTATGTTTATGACGGATACGTCAGCAGCCAAGGATATGCTGGAGAACCAGATGGCTCAGCTGCGTGCTTCGCTGCTGACACAAGGCCTTCAAGTGGACAAGCTTGAGGTTTCGCAGAACACGGTTCAAACCAGTCTGTTCCAGGATCGTCAAGGGCAAAGCGGTAGAGACCAGCAGTCCGGCAAGCGCGGCAAGGGAAAAGATGACGCACTCGGCGGTATATCAAGCTTTGATACGGATTTGGAAGAATTGGCTGTTGATCAGGCTGTGGACCGTCACATGGGTCTTGGCCGTGGAATTCATGCAAGAGCGTAAGGATTAACCGGGTTTGCAAATTGCTTTAAGGAATGGAGGTGAAGCGAGAATGGCGAATGATGCGATCTCAACCAGCAATGTATGGCCTTACTACTCTTCCAGCAATGTGCAAAATGCTGCGGCCAAACCTAAAGACGACACACTTGGAAAAGATCAATTTTTACGTATTCTTCTCACTCAGCTGCAGAATCAAGATCCCATGCAGCCGCTTGAAGATAAAGATTTTATTGCTCAAATGGCACAGTTCTCATCCGTTGAGCAGCTCATGAGCATGTCAGGGGAATTAACCAAGCTCCGCCAGAATCTCGGGATGGCCTCGACGATGATCGGCAAGGAAGTTCAATGGTATGAGAATGGGGAGAACGGAGAGCTTGTTCCGAAGACCGGAATCGTAGACTCGATCATCGTCACCGAAGGCGTGCAGTATGCCAGAATAGGCGATCAAGATATCAACCTGGACAACATAGTTTCAATCACCAATGCCGGGGAACCTGCCGGTGAAGGCGATGAGCAGCCTGCAGAAAGTGGCGACCCAGCCGCCGAAGGTGGTGAGCCTGCCCATGAATGACCAGATAAAAATTGGCCATCTTAGCTTGTCCAATACGAATCCTGGCTTGCGCAAAACGCCGCCGCAGGAAAAGACGGCAGGAGCCGCATCGTTCAAGGAGGTTCTGGACCGCAATGTTCTGAAGTTCAGCCATCACGCGCAGCAGCGGATGGAGCAGCGGGGGATCTCATTCAAGCCCGAAACGCTGACCAAAATCGTGAACGCGATTGACCAGGCTGCTACAAAAGGGGCCAAGGATTCATTGGTTGTTTATCGGGATATTGCCATGATCGTGAACATTCCAAGCCGAACGGTGGTCACTGCACTTGACGGCAGTTTGCTTCAGGGCAACGTATTTACCCAGATCGACAGCGCAGTAATTGTCTCATAAACGAAACGGCTGGACCTCATGGAGGAAGCCAATTAGCCGCTGATCGACGGAAGCGGCCGGATGGAATGGATTTCGAAACCAGAACGAATGAGGAGGCAAAACAAGCATGTTAAGATCGATGTATTCCGGAGTATCGGGTATGCGCGGATTTCAAACCAAGCTTGACGTTATCGGCAACAATATTGCCAATGTGAATACGGTCGGCTTTAAAGCCGGGCGCGTCATGTTCAAAGACATCCTGAGTCAATCGGTATCGGGTGTTACGCGCCCTGAAGATGCGACTACAGGCGGAGTGAACGCCAAGCAGATTGGTCTGGGCGTTGCGATTGGCTCCATTGATACCATCCATACGCCGGGCAGTGCCATGACGACGAATGTTCCAACCGATGTGCGGATTGACGGAGACGGATTCTTTGTCGTTTCCCCTGACGACGGTACGACAAGGTACTTGACGAGGGCCGGTAATTTTACAGTGGATGCGCTTGGACAGCTTGTGAACGGTGACGGACTGTTCGTGCTGGACAGTGGCGGGGCTCAGATCGTTATGGATCCAGCAGCTGTAAAATCGTTCTCGATCGCACAGGATGGTTCTGTCATTGGTGTGGCTCCTGATGGCACAAGTTCAGTCATTGCCCAGTTAGCTGCGATGAAAGTAGTCAATCCTTCAGGCCTTGAGAAGATCGGAGGCAGCTTGTATAAAGTGACGCAAAATGCCAACCCGGAGGGCGACGATCAGACGCTGACATTCCCTGGCGATCTTGAAGCGGGAACAGGAGCTCTCATAGCCGGACAGCTGGAAATGTCAAACGTCGACCTGACCTCCGAATTTACGGAGATGATCGTGGCGCAGCGCGGATTCCAGGCTAACTCGCGGATTATCACCACATCCGATGAAATTTTGCAAGAGGTAGTTAACTTAAAACGATAGGCAGGATGCCGTAGGGGAGACATTGATGTCTCCCTGACAGGTTAGGGGAGGGAGCCCATGATTAACGTAACTCGTTTGAACGGAACACATTTTTATATTAACGCGCTTCTCATTGAAACGATCGAAGAGACACCGGATACCCTTATTACGCTAACAACGGGGAAAAAAATATTGGTTTTGGAGAAAGCGACTGAAGTGATTTCCTCCATGCAGGCTTATCTTCACTCTATCGGCGTCTATGCGGCGAACGTTAAGAGCGGACAAACGGAGGGACCTTTGACATGAAGAAAATGCTGCCCTGGTTAATTACGATTTTGCTCGCGATAACGCTTATCGCTGTTGTAGCTGTTATTTTATACAAATCTTTAATGGGCGGTGACGAGCCAAAAGACTCTGCTGCCAAAGCGGCAAGCAATGCGGATAGCGTGAAGGTGGAGAAGCTTAACGCCGACGAGCGGGTCGAAGTGACCAGCGAGCTGACCGATATCAAGACCAATCTATCCGAACCCGATTACATTGCTGTAATGGGTCTGGCTTTTCAGATGGACAAGAAATCAACCAAAGAAGATTTCGACAAAATAAAAGAAATCCAAATTCGTCCGATCATTATCCGTACACTATCAGACATGACGCCTGAGCAAATCAATGGCTCCAAGGGAAAAGACGAGCTGAGCTCCAAGCTGCTCAATCTGATTAATCCGGTGCTGCCAAAAGGCAAGCTTATAAAAGTGGAGATCACAAACTTTATCGTAACCAAACTGTAGCTATAAGGCTTAAAGAGCATTCCATTGAAGGGGGTGAAATAGTTGGTTGATGTTTTATCGCAGAACGAGATTGACGCGTTGCTTGCTGCTTTATCATCCGGAGAGATGGATGCGGAAGAACTGAAAAAGGAAGAGACGCAGAAGAAAATTCGCTCTTACGAATTTAAGCGTGCGGTCCGTTTTTCGAAGGATCATATCCGAAGCCTTACCCGGATACACGAGAACTTCGCGCGATATTTGACGACTTATTTCTCGGCACAGCTTCGTACGTTTGTGCAAATTAGTGTCGTCCAGGTGGAACAGCTGCCCTATGATGAGTTTATCCGCTCCATTCCGAAGATGACGATCCTGAATATCTTCGAAGCAGAGCCGCTTGAAGGCCGGATGGTTATGGAGGTTCACCCCAATGTTGCGTATGCGATGCTGGACCGGATGCTCGGAGGTCAGGGTGTCGCCCCATCCAAGATCAATGCGCTGACAGAGATCGAAACTATTATCATGGAGCGGATTTTCAGCCGTACCTTTGAGAGCCTTCAGGAAGCATGGAAGACGATTGTCGATATATCGCCAAGGCTGGAAGCGCTGGAGACCAACCCGCAATTCATGCAAATCGTTTCTCCCAATGAAACGATCGCTCTGATTTCATTGAGTACGAAGATTGGCGATACGACGGGGATGATTAATCTGTGCATACCGCATGTTGTCATCGAACCGATTATGCCAAGACTCTCTGTCCATCATTGGTTTGTATCACAGAAGAAAACACGTGCTCCGGAAGAGGTTGAAGTGCTGAAACAGCGGGTCAGCAAAGCAAAGCTGCCGATTGTGGCCGAGCTTGGTCAATCCAGTATTTCGATCCGTGAGTTTCTGGGTCTTGCGGTAGGAGACGTTATCGCATTGAATAAACCGATCGGTCAGGGACTGGATCTGAAGGTCGGCGATAAATTGAAATTTATCGGCAGTCCGGGTTCAGTCAAAGATCGCTTGGCTGTGCAAATCGATGAAGTGGTCAGTGAGGGAGTGGAGGACGACTATGACGAGTAAAGATTATTTATCACAAGAAGAAATTGATGCCCTGCTGCGTCAATCCTCCGATATGCCGGACATGCCGGATTCGAAGGGGAACCAGCAGGAACTTAACCAGTATTTGAATGCCATGGAGCAGGATGCCCTCGGGGAAATCGGCAATATCACCTTCGGAAGCGCGGCTACTGCGTTATCCACATTGCTCGGCAAGAAAGTTGATATTACAACGCCGGAGGTTTCGATCATTACGCGCACCCAGCTTGATGAAGAGTTTCCGAAACCGCATGTTGCCGTTTCCGTTCATTATGTGGATGGCTTTCAAGGGATCAACTCGCTTGTCATTAAAACCAAGGATGCGCAAATCATCGCGGATCTGATGCTTGGCGGTGATGGGAATCCGGCGGAGGAAGCTTTGAACGAGATACATATCAGTGCCGTACAGGAAGCCATGAACCAGATGATGGGATCGTCAGCGACATCCATGTCCACGATTTTTAATCGGTTTGTCAATATCTCGCCTCCGGGCATTGATATTTTGAACATTTCCAACGGTGAAGGGGTGGATCAGCTTCCGCCTGATGATACCTTCATTAAAATTGCATTCCGTTTGACGATTGGCGATCTGATCGACTCTACTATTATGCAGCTTCTGCCTATTCCGTTCGCCAAGGAAATGGTTGATACGCTTATGGGAGGTGTTGGCGATCCGGCTCCGGTTGCCGCTGCATCATCGACACCTCCTGCAGCCCCTGCAGCTTATTCAGAGCCGCCGAGACAGCCAGCCTATGCTGCAGCCCCGGAAGTGCCGCAAGCACCAATGGCACCGCCTGCTGCGAATGTTCCTCCAATGCCGCCGCAGTACGCTGTACCACCGCAAAATGGACCGCAAACCTACGGTGGAATGCCGAATCGGAACGTTAACGTACAGCCTGTGCAGTTCGCGAATTTTCAGGGTGCGAATTACGTTCAGCCGGATGATTCAAACTTGAATTTATTGCTCGACATTCCGCTTAAAGTCACAGTAGAATTAGGTAGAACTCAAAAGCAAATTAAGGATATTCTTGAGTTGTCGCAGGGTTCGATCATTGAGTTGGACAAGCTTGCAGGAGAGCCGGTCGACATTCTGGTCAATAACAAATTGATCGCCAAAGGCGAGGTTGTCGTTATCGATGAGAATTTTGGCGTCCGGGTCACTGATATCGTCAGCCAATGGGATCGTATTGCAAAGCTTCAATAACATCCAGTTGCACAAACAATTAGGGGGAACAAACGATGGCAAACCGCATTTTGATCGTAGACGACGCTGCGTTCATGAGAATGATGATCCGCGACATTTTAACGAAGAATGGTTACGAGGTAGTCGGAGAAGCACAGGACGGTTCACAGGCAATTGAGAAATACAAGGAATTAAAGCCCGACCTGATTACGATGGATATAACGATGCCCGAGATGGACGGTATTGTGGCACTGAAAGAAATCAAGAAAATCGATGGCAATGCCAAAGTTATTATGTGCTCCGCCATGGGTCAGCAGGCTATGGTTATCGACGCCATTCAAGCGGGAGCCAAGGATTTTATTGTTAAGCCGTTCCAAGCTGACCGGGTAATAGAAGCCATCAAGAAAACGCTCGGTTAGTTTGCTTATGAAACAAATTAGCGGGTTAAGGCTTGCGGGATTTGCAGCGAGCGGATGGATAATGACGGCAAAGGTGTCAGCAGCGGCGGCAGTAAATGATGAGATGCCTGGGGATATTGCCGGACCCGGCATTGGTTACCTGATATGGGTTATTGTCGCTCTTGCCCTGGTAATCGGCCTGATTGTCCTTCTGATCAAGTGGCTTTCCAACAAGAACCGGGGTTGGGGAAGCAACCGGGCTCTTCGTTCATTAGGCGGAATTCCGCTGGGCCAGAACAAGTCACTGCAGGTGGTTGAACTATCCGGCCGCGTTTATGTTGTTGGTGTGGCTGACAGCATTACGCTGCTTGATAAAATAGATGATCCCGAAGCCGCAATGGCCATATTGGATGCGATTGAGCTGCAGAATGGGCGCCAGTGGAATTCCCCATCCGTCACGGATTTCCTGAACCGTTTCCGGAACCGGAGGGAGTCTTCCGGGCCATCGGACGAACCTTGGCAAGCAGCATCCTCATTTCAGGATTTGCTCCAGAGCAAGATGAAGCGTCAATCGGATCAGAAGCAAAAGGTGGAAGATCTGCTTAAAGAGCAAAATCATAATGATCGGTTGTTGGATGAATGAACAAAAAAATCATACTATCGTTTTTTGCAATCCAGTTGCTGGCGCTTTTTTTTCGATCTCACGCCTTTGCCGAGCCTTTGCCCAACATCAGTCTGGATATCGGCGACGGTGGGGAGAGTCCGGGAACAAGCGCGATCTCGCTGCTCCTGATCATTACCGTGCTCAGTGTGGCGCCGGCTATACTTGTTCTGATGACCAGCTTTACACGGATTGTTATTGTGCTGGGATTTGTCCGTACCTCTCTCGGTACGCAGCAGATGCCGCCCAATCAGGTTTTAATCGGGTTGGCCATGTTCCTCACCTTTTTTATCATGGCCCCGACGCTGGGGCAAGTGAATGATGTGGCCCTGCAGCCTTACCTGAAGGGTGAACTGACACAGACCGAGGCGCTCTCCCAAGCGGCAGTACCGATGAAAAAATTTATGTTTAACCAGACAAGGGAGAAAGATCTGCTCCTGTTTATGGATTATACCAAGACCGCGAAGCCTGAAACCTATGAGGACATCCCGATTACGGTTATCATTCCGGCCTATGCCTTGAGCGAGCTGCGTACGGCGTTTCAAATGGGATTTATGATTTTTATTCCGTTTCTGATCATCGACATGGTTGTGGCCAGTACGCTGATGGCAATGGGGATGATGATGCTTCCGCCGGTCATGATTTCACTCCCGTTTAAGATCCTGCTGTTCGTTCTTGTCGATGGATGGTATCTGATTGTCAGGTCGCTGCTGCTAAGTTTCAACACGTAATGCCTGTCAGGGAAGGAGTATAGCCGTGAGTTCAGACTTTGTTATCGGTTTAGCTGGGCAAGCGGTATACACGGTGCTTAAAGCTAGCGCACCCATGTTGGTGCTTGGTCTTGTGGTAGGGCTGCTTGTAAGCATCTTCCAGGCGACGACCCAGATTCAGGAGCAGACGCTTGGTTTTATCCCGAAAATAGTCGCCGTTCTGCTTTCGATTTTGCTGTTTGGTCCATGGATTTTGAACACGCTGGTCGATTTCACTTACAATCTGCTGAATAATTTATATAAATACATCGGATAGGCTGTGAATCGATGGAGGTGTTCGTACAAGGTTTCCCTGTTTTTTTGCTTATTTTTTGTCGAATAACATCGTTTTTCGTCGTGGCTCCTGTCTTTTCTACACGAACGGTGCCGACGACTTTCAAAATCGGGTTTTGTTTTATGTTATCGATCATCGTGTTCATGACCTATGGATTGAAGCAAACCGTCGTACCGGATGCCTCGTTTATTCTCGCGATCATTCGCGAAATATTGGCGGGTGTCCTGCTGGGATTCACAGCTTATCTATTTTTTGCTGCGATTCAGACCGCCGGCGGATTTATGGATCTGCAGATCGGCTTTGGCATCGCGGATGTCATAGATCCCATGACAGGGGCTTCATCGCCTTTGATCGCGAATCTGAAATTTATGATGGCGACCCTCATTTTTTTATCCGTGAACGGTCATCATTTTCTGATTATGGCTTTACTAGACAGTTATGAATGGATACCGCTGTCGAATTCGTTGTTCAGCCATATCTATAATGGCAACATTTCAACCTTTCTTGTCCATACATTTGCTGAAACCTTCATGCTTGCCTTGCAAATGTCCGCGCCGATTGTGGTTGCCATGTTTCTGGCGGATGTCGGGCTTGGTTTTCTTGCGCGCACGGCCCCGCAATATAATGTGTTTGTTATCGGCATTCCGCTCAAAATCATCATCGGGCTGCTTATGCTCGTTATATTGCTTCCGGGTATGCTGGCCATCTTTGAACATTTGTTCTCGCAATTATTCGCAGCCATTCAAGAACTGCTGGGCATCATTCGAAATCCGGCAACTTAAGGCAAGGAGGGCTCACGATCATGCGATCGTATCGTTGGACGCTCGACTTACAGCTGTTTTCACAGGAAAAAACGGAGCGTGCAACGCCTAAAAAGAGGGATGAAGCCCGCCAAAAAGGTCAAGTTGCCAAAAGTCACGAGCTTCCCGGAGCGTTCATCATGATGTTCATTTTTTTTAGTTTCATCATGCTGGGCGGTTATTACAAGCAGCGGCTTATCCTCATGTTTGGTCTGATGCTGGAACAGGATCTCTTGATGGATGTATCGGTTGGCAATGTGATCAGCATGTTTTCCGATTTGATCATGCAGGGGTTGATGCTGCTGGCGCCGATGTTTGCCATCGCCATTATCGTGGCGCTGCTCGGCAATTATCTGCAGTTTGGGTTCTTGCTGACAGGCGAATCCTTGAAAATGGACCTCGGAAAGCTTAGCCCGCTCAAAGGTTTCAAAAATATATTTTCCATGCGCTCGGTTGCCGAATTTGTCAAAAATATTTTGAAATTGCTTGTGATCGGACTCATCGTCTATTTGACCCTATGGAATGAACGCGGTCATATTCTATCGCTTGCGCGCGTTCCGGTGGAGAGCATATTCAGCTATGTGGCCAGCATCACGATTCGGCTCGGACTTGAAATCGGCGCCGTTTTGATCATACTCGCCGTCTTCGATTTTCTTTATCAGAAGTATGAGCATGAGAAAAGCCTGAAAATGTCCAAGCAGGACATTAAGGATGAACACAAGAAATCCGAGGGCGATCCGCTCATCAAGGGCAAGATTCGCGAACGCCAGCGCAGAATGGCGCTGCAGCGGATGATGCAGGATGTGCCTAAGGCCGACGTCGTTATTACCAACCCGACTCACTTTGCTATTGCCCTGCAGTATGACAGTTCCAAAATGGAAGCTCCTACAGTTGTCGCCAAGGGTATGGATTTTGTCGCTTTGAGAATCAGGGAAGCGGCGAAGGAGCATGGCGTTATCACAATGGAAAATAAGCCGCTTGCCAGAGCTTTATATGAAAGAGCGGAAATCGGAGAGACGATTCCGGCTGATTTGTTCCAAGCTGTGGCAGAAGTACTGGCATACGTATATAAGCTTAAAGGCAGAGTGAAATGAAAAAGTTACAAAAAAGTCTGCTTTTGACGGACTTGAAGTATTTTCTAGTGGAGGAGGGAAAGTCATGAAGGCAAGGGACCTGACCATTTTAATCGGAATCATCTGCATCGTTCTCATGATGGTCATCCCGATACCCGTCGGACTGCTCGATGTATTATTAATCGTCAATATCTCCGCTGGGCTGGCAATTTTGCTCATATCCATGAACACGCAGGATGCGCTGCAGTTCTCCATCTTTCCCGCTTTGCTTTTGATTACAACTCTCTTTCGGCTGGCGCTCAATATTTCGACGACCCGTAATATTTTGCAGTACGGAGAAGCAGGTAAAGTCGTTCATACGTTCGGAAGCTGGGTGGCCGGCGGGGAAATCGCGATCGGCTTTGTCGTGTTCCTAATTCTCGTGGTTGTCCAGTTTATTGTTATTACCAAAGGCTCAGAGCGCGTTGCTGAAGTCGCGGCGCGGTTCACCCTCGATGCGATGCCGGGAAAACAAATGAGCATCGATGCGGATCTGAATTCCGGCCTCATTAATGAGCAGCAGGCCAGAGAACGCCGCCATAAGATTGAACGGGAAGCGGATTTCTACGGCTCCATGGACGGAGCCAGCAAATTCGTTAAGGGGGATGCGATCGCATCCATCATTATTCTCATTATCAACTTGCTGGGCGGCTTTATTATCGGGATGGCGATTCACGGCATGTCTTTCTCGGAGTCGCTTCATACCTTCTCGATCCTGACGATCGGTGACGGGCTTGTCAGTCAAATACCTGCACTGCTGATCTCCACGGCAACAGGCCTGATTGTTACGCGGGCGGCATCCGATGGGAATCTTGCTTCGGATCTCTCCGATCAATTGTTCCGTTATCCGAAGCTGCTCTATATTGTTGCGGGAACTATCTCGTTGCTTGGGATTTTCACACCAATTGGCCCTGTTGCGACCTTGCCTTTTGCCGCATTGCTGGCTTTTGCGGGCTACCGGATGCAGAAATCGCTCGTCAAACGGCAGGTTGAAGAAGATATGATGGTGGAAGAACAGCAAATTGAAGAGGTGCGAAGTCCAGAGAGTGTGATCAGCCTGCTGCAGGTTGACCCTATTGAGTTTGAGTTCGGTTACGGTCTGATTCCCCTTGCGGATACGCAGCAGGGCGGCGACTTGCTGGATCGTATCATCATGATACGCAGACAATGCGCTCTGGAGCTTGGGCTGGTGGTGCCGGTTATCCGGATCCGCGATAATATCCAGTTGAAGCCAAATGAATATGTGATCAAGATTAAAGGAAATACGGTCGCCAGAGGCGAGCTGCTGCTTAATCATTATTTAGCTATGAGCCCTGGATTCGATGACGAATCGATTGTTGGCATCGAGACGACGGAGCCGGCATTTGGCTTGCCGGCCATCTGGATCGATGAAGCGAACAGGGAACGGGCTGAGCTTACCGGATACACTGTCGTAGATCCGCCGTCCGTTGTGGCAACGCATTTGACGGAAATTATTAAACGGCATGCGCATGAACTGATTGGACGACAAGAAACAAAGGCGCTTGTGGACAATGTTAGGGAGGCTTATCCGGCGCTTGTCGATGAGCTTATCCCTTCCATATTGACGATAGGCGATATCCAGAAAGTATTGTCCAAGCTTCTTCGTGAGAAAATCTCAATTCGCGACATGGTTACCATATTTGAAACGATGGCCGATCATGGCACCTATACCAAGGATCCCGATATTTTGACCGAGTATGTCAGACAGTCATTGTCCCGCCAAATCACACAGCAGTTCTCGCAAAATGGTGATACGCTGCGCGTCATAACGGTCGGTCCTTCATTAGAGAAGAAAATCGCGGAATCGGTTCAAAGCTCCGAACAGGGAAGCTATCTGGCGATGGATCCAATGGCTACCCAAACGATCTATCAGAAGCTGAATGAGCAGGTAAGCAAGCTGATTCAATCCGGCTATCAGCCCATTGTTCTGGCATCGCCCACCATCCGGATGTATTTGCGGCAAATCGTGGAACGGACGATGCAGGACATTCCGGTACTCTCCTACAGCGAGCTTGAGCCCAGTGTTGAAGTCCAGAGCATCGGGGTGGTTAATCTATGAAGGTGAAACGCTATATAGTAAACGCCGTGCCCGATGCTCTACCCATGATCCGCAGCGAGCTTGGTGTCGATGCCGTCATCCTGGGGACAAAAGTCATCCGTGTTGGCGGCTTCCTCGGGATGTTCAGCAAGAAGAAGATGGAAGTAATCGCTGCTGTGGAAAGTGCAAGCAGCGCAAGGCCTGCACCTGCGGCCCGCCCGCAGCAGCCTGTAGAGCCCAGGCAGACGTCAGCTGCAGCCCATACAGCTTTGGGGACGATTGCGGCACTTGGCGCTCAGCAGACAACAAGCATGAATAACGCAGCTGCCCAATACGCGAATTCGATTCAGAAGCAGGCAGGCGCTTCGCCTGTATCCGTGCAGATCAAGCCCACACAGGCTTCCCGTGAGGCTGCTTTGAACCAGCTAATACCGAAGATCGAGCCTCCAGTGGAAAGAACCGCTGCGGTTTCCGCCAGGAAGATCTCCGATCGCGATTTGATGGATGAAATCATGGATATGAAGCAGTGGATTGTCAAAATGTCCAAGCAGCAGCAGCTGAAAACCTGGCCGGAGCCGCTGCAGGCGTTGTATGACCGACTGAACGGTCAGGAGGTTGAAGCAGCCTGGATTGATAAATGCCTGGATGCTGTTCAGGAGCAGCTGGAAGCACAGAATCTGACAGAACCCAGCCATCAGGCCGTATGGGCGGCGGCGGGCAGAACGCTGGGTCAGTGGCTGGATGATTTCGAAGGCTCCGGTATCAACAAGTCAACGAGAGTCGTCCATTTCGTAGGTCCAACCGGAGTAGGAAAAACCACTTCAATTGCCAAGCTTGCTGCGGAACAGACGTTGAAGGCTGGAAGGAAGGTTGGATTCATCACTTCCGATACGTATCGGATAGCCGCTGTCGATCAGCTTAGAACCTATGCGACCATTCTGAATGTGCCGCTCGAAGTGGTGTTCTCACCCTCCGAGGTAGCCCGGGCATTCACTCAGCTTCAGGATCGGGAGCTGGTGTTTATGGACACGGCAGGCAGGAATTTCCGCAATGAGCTTTACGTATCAGAAGTAAACAGCCTTCTTCAATCAAGCGAACATGCTGAATCCTATCTGGTGCTCAGTTTAACCGGCAAGTATAAGGATATGTCGGCAGTTGCAGAAAACTTTGCCAAATATGGCATACGAAGCGCCATTTTTACGAAACAGGATGAAACCAGCTCCTATGGAGCCATTCTGAATCTTGTCATGGAGCACGGTCTGAAACCGGCTTACATAGCTTACGGACAAACCGTTCCCGATGATATTGCCGCATTCCGCACCGAGAGATATATAGAACAGTTACTGGGGGCGGCAAGGGATGAATGACCAGGCGGAAGCGCTCCGTCACATGGTGCGCAGCCGGGAGCTGCAAAATCAAGGCAGGACAACCCGGGTCATAACGGTGACAAGCGGCAAAGGCGGTGTGGGGAAATCGAATTTCAGCCTGAATTTCTCCCTGGCCCTGCAGAAGCTGGGACTCAAGGTGTTGGTCTTCGATGCTGATATCGGGATGGCCAACATTGATGTATTGATGGGCATTTCCGCACCGTATAACCTGTACCATCTGCTCAAACAGCAAAAAACGATCTGGGACATGATAGAAGAAGGTCCTGGCGGCTTGCATTTTATTGCAGGAGGCTCGGGTTTCAAGGATTTGCTGGATTTGACGCCTGCGGAGCTGGACTATTTTGAGGAACAGATCGGCAAACTGCACGGCGAGTACGACGTCATTATTTTTGATACCGGAGCGGGGCTTTCCAGGGAAACCGTCAAGTTTATTGTCGCAGCCCAGGAAACCTTTGTTGTTACAACACCTGAGCCCACATCCATCACAGATGCCTATGCGCTGATCAAAATGGTGAAAGCGATGGATCATCAAATCGAATTCAAGCTTGTCGTGAACAGGGCCATGGATCATAAAGAAGGCAAGGCTGCTGCCGACAAAATAAGCATGGTCGCTGAACGGTTTCTGGATATAAAGCTCCCTATGCTCGGTATCGTTCTCGATGATCCGAATGTGACCAAAGCGGTCAAAAAACAGGTTCCGTTCTCCATTGCCTATCCGGGAAGCGACGCCACCAAATCCATTCTGGATATTGCGAATCGTTTCATGGCAGTCCCGGATGCTGGGGGTTCTGCCAACAATGGAGTCAAAGGATTTTTACACAAGATGTTCAGGCTGATGAAATAATCCTTTGATTACAGGGAGGAAAAACACCTATGAACGCTCATCGGGTACTCGTGGTAGATGATTCCGCATTCATGCGCAAAATTTTATGCGATATCATCGCCACTGATCCCAAGTTCGAGATTGTTGCCACCGCGGCTAACGGGCGGGAAGCGATTGAGTCTGTGGCACGATGGATGCCGGATGTCATCACGATGGATCTGGAAATGCCGGAGATGAACGGCCTGGAAGCCTTAAGACAAATCATGCGTATTTACAGGGCTCCGATCATCATGCTTTCCAGCATAAGTGACGATGGCGCCAGAGAAACGATCAAGGCGCTGCAGTACGGGGCTTTCGATTTCATCCGCAAACCATCTGGGCCATTGTCGCCTGATATTCATACCGTTGCAGAGCAGCTGCTGGAAAAAATGCGGATTGCCGTCATGACCAAACGTCAGGCCAACCCTGTGCAACCGGCACAAAAGCCGGCTGCGGCGGCAGCTAAGGCAATGGAAGATCTGCAGCAAGTGCTGAAACCGCGCAAACCGGCGAAACCGCCTGTTTCAAATAAAGAGGAAAATGCTTTGCCTGCTGCAAAAACAACGAAGAACGCGGAGGATAAGGAGGCTAAAAATAAGCTTCCTTATCCTCAGACGGATGAATCCTGTTCTCTGGAACCTTTTCAAGAAATGGAGCTTGAAGTACCACGCCTGAAAACGAAGCTTTCGCCTGCCAGCACGTTTCGCCATCTTATTGCAATCGGCACCTCAACAGGCGGCCCCCGTGCCCTGCACGAAGTTATTTCCGCCCTGCCGGGGGATTTGCCGGCGCCGGTGCTGGTTGTCCAGCATATGCCGCCTAAATTTACACGCTCGCTGGCCCAGCGGCTGGACACATTCAGTTCCGTCCACGTCAGGGAAGCGGAGCAGGATGAGCGGGTGTATGCCGGGGTGGTATACATTGCACCCGGAGGCTGCCATATGAAGCTGGCGAAGGATGCAGGCGGGTACTTCATCAAGCTTACCGAGGAGCCTCCGCAGGGCGGACACCGTCCTTCGGTGGATGTCATGTTTGAATCCTGCGCTGCTTTCCCCGAATTAAAACGCCATGCCGTCATTATGACAGGCATGGGGAGCGACGGTATGAAAGGGATGCGGGCTCTCAATGCAAGCGGTGGGGAAAGCGCCATTGCGGAAGCGGAGGAGACCTGCGTTGTTTACGGCATGCCCCGCTCAGCGGTGGAAGCGGGTGTTGCCAAGTCGATTGTTCCACTGCGGCAAATTGCTCCTGCGCTCATAGAAGCGGTCAGGAGATAGAAGCAACCATTATTCGCCTGGAAAATATTTCAACAGGAGGTGCCTTGAAATGGATATGAACGCCTATTTATCAATGTTTATTGATGAATCGAATGATCATCTGCAGTCGCTTAATGAAAACCTGCTAAAGCTGGAGGGCGATCCTGAGGACATCAGCATTGTCCAGGTCATTTTCCGTTCTGCCCACACGCTCAAAGGGATGTCGGCGACAATGGGATATGAAGATTTGGCATCGCTCACCCATGAGATGGAGAATGTTCTGGATTTGGTCCGCAACAGCAAGCTCAAAATGGACAGCTTTATATTTGACACGCTGTTTAAAGGTCTGGACGCTCTTGAGTCGATGGTTCAGGACATTATTGCCGGCGGAACAGGCAAGGCCGATGTTACGCCAATCGTGGCTGCGCTCAAAGCAATTGTCAAAGGGGAGTATCAGAAGGATCAGCCGTCCGGTTCTGCTGCACAATCGTCACCAAGCGGAGCTGGAGACAGTTCTGCGATGCTCGATGAATTCCAGTCCTCGATCCTGCTGCAGTCCATAGAAAGCGGACTCTCCGTATTTCACGTTGTGGTTACCATCCGTGAGGATTGCGTACTCAAAGCGGCAAGAGCCTACATGGTCTTCGACTTTCTGGAGCGAAACGGGGAAGTGGTCAAATCCTCTCCAAGCGTACAGGATATCGAGCAGGAAAAGTTTGATCGTTCGTTTACCGTATTCACGATCGCAAGTATTAGCGGCGACGAGCTGCAAAAGGGCATCGAATCCGTCTCTGAAATCGAGAGCGCGGCGGTTACAGCGCTTGATCGTGACACACTGATGCAGATCGGCGGAGCTGTTTTGCAGACGGCAGCAAGCATGCAAAGTACAGTTCAGGCACCTGCCCCCGCCGTTCAAGCAGCACCGCCTGCTGCTGACTCCTCTGCCGCTGCTGTCCGGCCCCAGACCCCGGCAGCTCCGGCACAAACGGCCCCGGGCAATGCATCCCGGACTATACGCGTTGATATCGAAAGATTGGATGCGCTGATGAATCTTTTCAGCGAGCTGCTTATCGACCGCGTCCGGCTGGAGCAGCTGGCCAGCGAGATCCGGCGCAACGATCTAAATGAAACAGTCGAGCATATGACCCGTGTCAGCGGGGATCTGCAGAATATTGTACTGAAGCTGCGGATGGTGCCTGTGGAGTCCGTTTTCAACCGGTTTCCAAGGATGGTGCGCGATCTTGCCAAATCATTGGATAAGAAAGTCGATCTCGTTATTTCCGGCGCGGACACGGAGCTTGACCGAACGGTCGTGGATGAGATAGGCGATCCGCTCGTTCATCTGCTTCGCAATTCGCTTGATCATGGAATCGAACCGGTTGCCGACCGCATCGCTGCAGGCAAGTCTGAGGTAGGCAGCGTCAATCTGCGGGCATTTCACAGCGGCAACCATGTTTTCATCGAAGTTGAGGAAGACGGACGCGGTATCAACCGCGAGAAAGTCAAGCAAACAGCAATCAAGAACGGAGTTATTACACCGGATGAAGCCAAGCGTCTGACGGATAACGAAGTCAATATGCTGATATTTGCGGCAGGCTTCAGCACAGCTGACAAGATCTCCGATATCTCCGGGCGGGGCGTTGGCCTGGACGTGGTAAAGTCCAAAATCGCAACGCTTGGCGGGCATGTAACCGTCGAATCGGAGCTTGGCAAGGGAACCAAGTTTTCGATCCAGCTTCCGCTTACCCTGTCGATTATCTCGGCTATGCTGATTAAATTAGGCAGCGAGAAGTATGCGATTCCGCTTTCTTCTATTGTAGAGACAGGCATTATCCGCAGAGAGCATATCCGTAAAATTCATGGCAACCGCATGATTGAATACCGCGGCGCGGTTATCCCGGTTATATCGCTTAGCCAGGTTATGGAGTCTACGACGTTCTTTGAGGATAAAGAGGATGAAACGGAAATTGTCGTCATCCGCAAAGGTGATAAAATGGGCGCCATTACGGTGGATGAGTTTATCGGCCAGAGCGAGATCGTATTGAAATCACTCGGCAAGTATTTGACCAACATCGAAGCTGTCTCGGGAGCGACGATACTCGGGGATGGTCAGGTAGCCCTGATTATCGATCCGAATGCGCTTATCAAGTAATTGCAAGGCTTGCTGTCTGCAGCAGGCCATCAAGATGAATCACAGATACTCTCGGGAGGGGATTTAAGCATGGGTGAGGAAATTAAAGTGATCGTCTTTGGACTTGCGTCGGAGGAATACGGTATTGAAGTTGAAAAAGTTCGTACCATTGAACGAATGATTCCAATTACCCGGGTTCCCAAAACACCTTCATTTATCAAGGGTGTCATTAATCTGCGCGGCGTTGTTCTTCCCGTCATTGATTTGCGTGGCCGGTTTGGTCTTGAGGAATCGGAAGCAACGGAAAGCTCCAGAATCGTCATCGTCGCTGTTGATGATCTGGAAGTGGGTTTTATTGTAGACACGGCAAATGACGTTATCGATATTGACACAGACAATATTGACACTCCTCCTGAAGTCGTTGGCGGCATTCAGGCCAAATATTTGCAGGGGGTTGCCAAGATTGGAGATAGCCGGCTGCTCATTATGCTGAATTTGTCCGAAGTGTTGAATAAAAAGGAAATCATTCAGCTTGAGCAGCTAGAGGATTAACCAGGTGAACCCGCTGCTGAAGCTAGAGGGCTTTAAAATGGATGTGTTAAAAGAAGTCGGAAATATCGGCGCCGGGAACGCCGCGACTGCTCTTTCGAGACTCCTGGACAAGCCAGTTGATATGAATGTACCTACTGTCAGCCTAATTCCTTTCGAGCAGGTCGCAGACAGAGTCGGAGGATTCGAACAGGTTGTCGTAGCCGTATTCCTCCGGGTAGAAGGAGACGCTCCAGGAAGCATGTTTTTTCTCATTAAAGAGGACTCTGCCAAAAAGCTGCTCGGGAACCTGCTGTCCATACCGGTAGAGGAGGATTCCGGCTACTCGGAAATGGAATTCTCCGCCTTGTCTGAGATCGGCAACATATTGGCTGGCTCTTATCTCTCCTCTCTTGCGGACTTCACGAAGCTTTCGATGACGCCAACTGTTCCGGCCATTACGGTCGATATGGCAGGTGCCATTATGAGCTATGGAATTACACAGTACGGGGAGATGGGCGATTCGGCACTTCTGATTGATACAACGTTTCTGGAGGGGCAAGAAGAGCTCGAAGGGCATTTCTTTCTCATACCGGATCCGGAGTCGTTTGACAAAATCTTCAGCTCCCTGGGAGTGCCGATCGAATGATACAGCAGAATGTAGTAAAAGTAGGCATGGCCGATCTGAATATCGTAAGCGATGGAAGCACGCTCAAAACATCCGGCCTTGGATCATGTGTGGGCCTGACCCTCTTTGACGAACGGGCGAAGATCGCCGGTATGGCGCATGTGATGCTGCCTTCTTCGGGTATTGCGCGTGAAGCTTCCTATAATATCGCGAAATACGCGGATACTGCGATTCCAGAGCTTATTGAGAAAATGAAGCAGGCTGGAGCCGTCTCTGCCAGACTAATCGCCAAGATGGCTGGCGGCGCTCAGATGTTCGCTTTTGCCTCGCAAAGCGATGCGATGCGGATTGGTCCGCGCAATGTAGAGTCATGCAAACTTGTATTGGCAAAACTATCCATCCCGATTCAATCGGAGGATACGGGCGGGAATTACGGAAGAACCATCGAGTTTGACGGCTTTAGCGGCGTTTTAAGCATCAGAAGCGTCCAGTTTGGTGTAAAGGAGATTTAACATGATTGGAACATGGCGCTGGAACGTTGGACTCGGCCTGTTCGGGGGCGTGCTTACGTTATTATTTTCGCTCGGCAGCAATGGGCTTGAAGTTACCGTTCTGCGGTCTGTTTATGCCTTTATCGCATTTTTTGCGCTGGCGTTTCTATTCCGTATATTATTAGCTGCCAGCTTACGGGGAAACACCCAGGAGGCCGGCGAGGAACCTGGCAAGTCCATGGATGAGAATAAAGGCAGCACCCTTGATGTGTCGACGCCGGATGAAACCGATCAGTTACATGATATGTTGAAAATGCAATTGGATGGGAACGTAAAGACGGATACGGTAGAGCAAGCGCCCTTTCAGCCTCTTACGCCTCCCAAGCTTGTATCAACACAAAACAAAGAGCCTGAAGAATTGGCAAAAGCCATTCGTCACCTGACAGGAGGGTGAAACGATGATTGAGCCGAAAGCGCCTCATTTGTCTAACATCGAGATTTGGCGGAAATGGAAAGAAGACGGAGACACTGAAGCAAAAAAAAGGCTGATTGAGTTTTATTTGACGCTGGTCGATTATGTCAGCAACCGGATGGCGATTGGCTTGCCCAAAAATGTATCCAAAGATGATCTGGCCAGCAATGGGGTAATGGGTCTTATTGATGCCATTGAGAAGTTTGACTACCGCCGGGGTCTGCAGTTCGAGACGTATGCTTCATGGAGAATCCGGGGAGCTATTATCGACGGGCTGCGCCAGGGAGACTGGGTGCCGCGCTCCGTGCGGGAAAAAGCGAAAAAGATCGAAGAGGCCTACCAGCTTCTGGAGCAAAAAGTGCTGCGTTCTGTTACAGATTCCGAGATAAGCAATTATCTGAACGTCAGCGAGAAGGAATTCGGGCACATGCTTCAGGAAATTGCAGTGACGACGGTTTGTTCACTGGAAGATCCGATAAGGGAGGAAGATTCGGAGACCCGGTTATCGCTGCTGGTTGATGAAAAAGCCAAAAATCCTGACCATAAGGTGCATGAGTTCTTTTTGAAGGAATCGCTGGTGCGCGGTATAGAGCGTCTGACCGAGAAAGAAAGAACCGTCGTTTCCTTATTTTATTATGAAGAGCTGTCGTTAAGTGAAATAGCTGAAGTCATGTCCTTGTCTCCGTCTCGAATTTCCCAACTGCATTCAAAAGCTATTTTACGGTTACGGGGGGCACTTGATAAACAGAAGGATCAATTGATGCAAAATTAGTTTGAAGGGGGATCAGCAGTGTCAATTTCCGAAACGCTCGAAGCTTACATTGTCGTCCAGTTGTCGCAGGACAAACTGACATCATTGTTGCAATTCAACGCAGCGGACGAGAAATTCGCCTGTACGCCGAACCAGCTTGAGGAATATATACGCAGCCACGGGATTTTTTACGGACTCAAAACCGAGGTGATTCAGCAGATAGCGCAGCAGCCAAGCCTTTTTTTCTATAAGCAAACAGTTATTGCACAAGGGCTGCCGGCCAAGAACGGGCAGGACGGGGCCATTCGTTTCATTCAGAACATGAAGGAAGAACAGCATAAGCCTACCGAGATTGAAGGCGGCAAGGTTGATTTTAAAGAAGTGAATCAGCTGAAAAATGTTCTTCGCGGGCAGCTCATCGCAGAGAAAATTCCTGCGACCGAGGGTCAAATGGGGAAAACCGTTACGGGAGAAGATCTGCCTTGTAAAAATGGCAAAGAGGCTTATTTTAAATTAGGTAAAAATGTTGTTGTCAATCCGGAGCAAACAGCGTTGTATGCAGCAATTGACGGTCTTATTACCATGACAGACAAGAACAAAATCAATGTGTTTCCCGTATATGAGGTGAACGGGGACATTGACTATAGGGTTGGCAATATCGATTTTGTCGGCACTGTTGTCGTAAGAGGCAATGTGCTGACGGGATTTCGTATAAAAGCTTCGGGAGATATCCGGGTCATCGGCGGTGTTGAAGGGGCCGAGCTGGAGTCGGATGGATCGATCGAAGTAACTGGCGGCATTTTGGCCAGCAATAAAGGATATGTGCGGGCAGGCAAGAATGTAAAAAGCTCCTTCATTCAAGACGGAAATGTTTCCGCTATGGAAGATGTTCTGGTAACCCAAAGCATCATGCACTCACATGTAAGAGCGGGACATAGCGTCGTATGCAGCGGGGCAAAAGGATTGATTGTAGGCGGTATGGTGCAGGCGGGAGAGCGTGTTGTCGCACGCACGATCGGCAATACAATGTCTACGGCAACCGCCATTGAGGTAGGGGTCAGACCTGAGCTGAGAAGCGAGCTGCTTGAACTGCGCCGCCAGGTTAAACAGCTGATGGATAATCTGGACAAGACCGATAAGGCACTGACGCTTCTTGATCAATTGGCGGCGGCCGGGCAGCTGCCTCAGGATAAGATGGGCATGCGCATCAAGCTTGGCGCAACCAAGCGCCAATCGAATGAAGAGATGTCCGGTTTTCGTGAACGGATTCTGGAAATCGAAAAATCGCTGGAGGACACGGACAACGCCAAGGTGGATGCGGTCAATATCATCTATGGCGGAACCAAAATTGTCATTGGACGTTACACGCGTTTCGTGAAGGAACCTATCGAGCGCGTATCGTTCCGCTATTCGGATGGAGATATCATTACAGCGCCTTATCACTAAAATCATAGCGGATATCTTCAAGTAAGCTTTGATCTGCTATGTGCAGGAGGGGAAGCGGATGACCTATCGGTCTATAGACTTGCAAGTATCCATTCCGCGGACACAAGAAAAGGGAAACCTTCAAAACCAATTGAATCAAAAGCCCGTAATCGATCAAACCCGGCTCGAAGGCGATTCGGTGAAACAGACGGAGCAGCTGCGGAGCAAAAACAGTGAGATCGAGCAGAGCGTGAAAATGAGTATCAAGGACCAGCCTCAGCAAGGGAATCACTCCAAGCGAAAGCGGCGCGGGAAAGCCGGGGATGGCTCGATTCAGGATGAAGCGGGTCATTCTGAAGAGGCTGCACACAATCATCCTTACAAAGGCAAACATATTGATATCTCGCTTTGACCGCATGAATCAGCGAATTGCAGGTGAAGGTAATGGAATCATGGCAAATCATCGTACTTCTGGGGGCGCTTGCTATTGTCGGAGGGGTAATGATACCCAGACGAAGCGGACAGGACAATCAATCACAGACTGTGCGGAATATGGAGACGGCGCTCGAGCAGTTCATGGAAAATATGGAAGCGGGCAACCGCGATCTTGCGAATCTCGTTACCAAAGCGCAGCAGGAAACAAGTCAGCAGTCATTGAGCCGTGATAACCGGATCAAGGAGCTGGAACAGCGATGCCTGGAGCTTGAGCACTCGCTTGCCGACCAGGCGAAGCTTCTGCTCGCTGCTGCGTCAGTCTCGGCAGCGCCTGCTGCCGCGGCTGAGACTGATCGTGGAGTGTCTGCCGTCCATTCCGGAGAAGGGCAGCCGGCGGTGCCTAAGTTTGTTGAGCCATTGGCTCCCGCCGAAATCAAACCAACGATACGCAGCCGTTATTTGGAGCTTTTTGAGCTGCATGACGGCGGAAAGTCAGTTGACTCGATTGCCAGAAAGCTCGCGATGAATAAAGGAGAAGTGCAGCTTATTCTCCAGTTATCCAAACAGGAGGAAGCCGCTCGTTATGAATAAAAGGCCATTTCTATTTGGACTCGGTGTTGGAATCATCATAGGGGCATTGCTGCTGCAGTTGATGATAATCGGAGAGAGGCAAGCCAGCGGTCTGGATTCGTTTCAAAAGGAAGACGCAGGCGAGAAGCAGTACACCCAGTCTGAGCTTGACGAACAGCTTGATTTGGAGCGGGAGAAGCTGCAAGCCCAGCAAGGCAGCAGCGGCTCCGTCGGGCAGAAGGAACAGAACGGACCCTCAGCAGGGGATGATAACGAGCTGCAATCTGTGGAGGCCGCCAATTCCGCCATCGAAGGAAACAGCCAGCAGGAACATCAGACTCCAACCGGGCAGGAGACGGCCGGTGGCAGGCCTGCGGAGGGTAACGGATCGGCAGATCCGGGAACAGTGGAGGATAAGCGAATCATCATTCGCATTCCCCCGAATACCAGCCTTACGGAGGCAGCTGAGCTGCTGGGCAAGAACAATATCATTACAGATAAGACCACATTCATAGACCTGATGCGTAATCTTAAAGTGCGTGCAGGCTATTTTCTATTTACAGGCAGCCCTTCTGTCCAGGAGGTAAAAAAGATAATTACCGGCAAGCCGATGCCCCCCGAGGAAGCTGAAGCGGAACTGGCTAATAAGGCATAAGCCGGAAGGTTTTGCTCTTTTTTTATTGTCCGATGGAATTCAATAATGACGCCTTGAGATTCAAGGGAAACGATGTTGCACGTGGACATGCAGATATGGTATATTAATTGACGGTGTTAAAAACACACGCAAATTAATTTCGTTAACGGTGCTTCGGCTCGGTCGAAGTTTTAACGGAAAATGATATTTGCGGAGGAAACCAAAAAAACCATTTAACAGGAGGTGTTGAAGAATGGCGGTTATATCCATGAAGCAGCTGCTTGAAGCTGGGGTGCACTTCGGTCATCAGACTCGTCGCTGGAACCCAAAGATGGATCGTTATATCTTCACGGAACGGAACGGAATCTACATCATTGACTTGCAAAAAACAGTCAAGAAAGTCGAAGAAGCCTACAACTTCGTACGCTCGGTAGCGGAAGAAGGCGGCACAATGCTCTTCGTCGGCACGAAAAAACAGGCACAGGATTCGGTTAAAGAAGAAGCTGAGCGTTGCGGCAACTTCTACATCAACCAACGTTGGCTCGGCGGAACGCTGACTAACTTCCAAACCATCCAAAAACGTATTGAACGTCTGCGCACGCTTGAGAAATGGGAAGAGGACGGCACATTCAACGTGCTGCCGAAAAAAGAAGTTATCATTCTCCGCAAAGAGAAAGATCGCCTCGAGAAATTCCTGGGCGGCATCAAAGGCATGAGAAGCCTGCCAAGCGCACTTTTCATCATTGATCCCCGTAAAGAACGTATCGCAGTTGCTGAAGCCCGCAAACTGGGTATCCCGATTGTCGGTATCGTAGACACCAATTGTGATCCGGACGAAATCGATTATGTCATTCCAGGCAACGATGACGCGATCCGCGCAGTTAAACTGCTTACGGCTAAAATGGCAGATGCCATCGTCGAAGCAAACCAAGGTGAACAAACGACGGCTTAGTCCTCGTTTAATAGAGTCAGCATGAAAAAGGGTGGTCAGACGGTGTAAAACCTCTCACCGCCCTTTTTTTAGGAACAACAAGCAAATCAGTAGGCAAACATTCAAGAATTATAGGAGGTTTATCAAGATGGCGGTTAATGCTAGTGCAGTTAAGGAACTACGTGAGAAAACAGGAGCAGGGATGCTCGATTGCAAGAAGGCTCTCGAAGAAGCAAACGGTGATATCTCAAAAGCTATTGATCTTCTCAGAGAGAAAGGCCTCTCCGCAGCGGCGAACAAAGCTGGCCGTATTGCTACAGAAGGCGTTGTTGAATCCTATATTCATGCCGGAGGCCGAATTGGCGTATTGGTAGAAATCAACTGCGAAACCGACTTTGTTGGAAAAACGGATCAGTTCCGCGAATTTGCCCGTGATATCGCCATGCAAATTGCAGCGGCTAACCCTAAGTTCGTCAGCCGCGAGGAAGTCTCGCAGGAAGAACTGGATAAAGAGCGTGAGATTTTGAAAGCCCAGGCGCTGAACGAAGGCAAACCTGCCAATATCGTTGAGAAAATGGTCGATGGCCGCATCGGCAAATACTATGAAGAGTTCTGTTTGCTGGAACAGCCGTTCATCAAAGATCCTGACAAAACAATTTCGGCCCTGCTGAACGAGAAAATCAGCACGATCGGTGAAAACATTACAATCCGCCGCTTTGTTCGTTATGAGCTGGGTGAAGGCTTGGAGAAAAAAGAAGATAACTTCGTAGCTGAAGTTATGTCGCAAGTAAAAAGATAAATCCGAACGTGCCAGGATGGGGCGGGGCGTCCGCCCCGCCTATTCGTTTGAAGACGCATCATTGCCTCGCATTGAAGAAACTTTCAAATAGGTTTATACATGGGTTCAAGTTCCGTTTATCGCCCTGAAGCAGCTCCCGATAGCAGCAATGGATATTCACCGAATAAAAGTATACGGCCTTGAAACAAGGTCAAAGATGGAGGTATACCACGTTGCAAAGTCCCGTGTACAAACGTATTGTATTAAAAGTAAGCGGCGAATCGCTTTCGGGTAATAATGGATACGGAATCGATGCTGCAGTGATTGCATCTATAGCCGAGCAAGTTAAGGAAGTTGTAGAATTAAAGGTTGAAGTGGCGATAGTCGTTGGCGGTGGGAACATTTGGCGGGGGATTGCAGGTACTGCCAAAGGAATTGACCGGGCGACCGCCGATTATATGGGAATGTTAGCTACGGTAATGAACTCGCTGGCGCTTCAGGATGCTCTGGAGCAGATGGAAGTGCCTACACGGGTACAGACTTCGATCGCCATGCAGCAAATTGCCGAGCCTTATATACGCCGCAGGGCGATTCGCCATCTGGAGAAAGGCCGGGTCGTCATCTTTGCCGCAGGTACAGGTAACCCGTTCTTCTCAACAGATACAACGGCTGCTCTTCGTGCAGCCGAAATCGAAGCAGAGGTCATTCTGATGGCCAAAAATAAAGTGGATGGCGTCTATTCCGCAGATCCTTTCAAGGATCCGACGGCGGAAAAATTCGATACGTTGACATACCTGGATGTACTAAACCGCAATCTCGGCGTTATGGATTCTACCTCAACTTCACTTTGTATGGACAATAATATCCCGCTTGTGGTATTCGCTATTACCAAACAGGGGAATATTAAGCGGGTTGTGCTGGGAGAGAAAATCGGAACCATCGTGAAAGGAAGTGTCGATTAATGCCTCAAACGATAAAGAAAAACGCTGAAGAGCGGATGGATAAAGCGATAGGCGCATTGAAACGCGATCTCTCAACGCTTCGTGCAGGCCGCGCTACTCCAGCCCTGCTGGATCGCGTTCAGGTTGAATATTACGGAACCATGACCCCGGTAGCCCAATTGGCTAATATTAATACTCCGGATTCGCGGACGCTGATCATTCAGCCATGGGACAAAACGTCATTGGGTGCCATTGAGAAGGCTATTTTGAAGTCGGATCTCGGACTTACACCTTCCAATGACGGCAGCACTATTCGCATCGGTATACCGATGCTGACCGAAGAGCGCCGTACGGAACTGGTCAAAATGACCAAGCGTTTTGGTGAGGAAGCCAAGGTTGCCATCCGAAACGTCCGCCGCGATGCGAACGACGATATCAAGAAGCTCGAAAAAACCGATATTTCCGAAGATGAATCACGCCGCCATCAAGAAGATGTTCAGAAGGCGACGGACAAATTTATCGCTGAAGTCGACAAGGTGCTCGTTTCCAAAGAAAAAGAAATTATGGAAGTATAATGCAAGCTCACCGGCCCCTCCGACAGGTGGGGTTTATTGCATAAATTTGACGTTAGCGGTGGGAGGACGAACATGTGTTTCAGCGACTGAGAGCCCTATTCGGTAAAGCGCCGGCGACACCGTTGCAGACGCTTGATACAGACAACATACCGCAGCATATTGCAATCATTATGGACGGCAACGGCAGATGGGCCAAGAGCAGGGGATTGCCCAGGATGGCAGGCCATCATTCCGGAATGAAGACGGTGAAGCGGATTACAATGGCTGCTGACCGGCTTGGCGTGAAGTATTTGACCTTATATGCTTTTTCCACTGAAAACTGGAAGCGGCCCAAAGCGGAAGTGGAATTTTTGATGAAGCTTCCACAGGAGTTTCTGGCTATTGAATTGAAAGAGCTTATGGAAAAAAATGTGCAGGTACGTATGATGGGCTATAAGCAGGCACTTCCTTCACATACACTTGAGGCTGTAGAAGAGGCTATTCGTCAAACGGCTGATAATACCGGACTCGTTCTTAATTTTGCTTTGAATTATGGCAGCCGCAAAGAAATGATTGAAGCCGTCAGACAAATCGGAGAAGACGTGCAAGCCGGGCGTCTGAATCCGGAGGACATTGAAGAATCCCATATGACGGAGCATCTTCTCTCAGCCGGTGTCCCTGATCCCGACCTGCTTATTCGGACCAGCGGTGAACTCAGACTGAGCAACTTTATGCTTTGGCAGCTTGCTTACAGCGAGATGTGGTTTACAGATGTTTATTGGCCTGAATTTACAGACGAGCATTTTTACGATGCCGTTCGCGAATATCAACGTCGAGCGCGTCGATACGGCGGAGTGTAAACGGCTGTACGGGAGTGTGCCTAATCTTGAAACAACGTATCGTAACTGGCGTCATTGGTGGCGCCATATTTATTATTCTGACCGTACTTGGCGGCTGGTTTTTCTATGGGCTGCTGCTGCTGCTCGCATTGATCGGATATGCGGAATTCACGAAAATGAACGGCCTAGCATGGCACCATCCGGCGTCTCTGATTGGATTTGCAGGTATGCTGTTTCTGCTCATTCCCTGGGAAGAGCTTGGAACCGTTCCTCCGCAAACTCTACATATGTTGTGGCTCCTTATGTTTCTGGCACTGGCCGTTACGGTACTTACGAAAAACAAAATGACGATTGACAGCGCGGCTTTGCTGCTGCTCGGAGCTCTTTATGTCGGTTTCGGATTTGAGTCCATGTATGAAGTGCGAAGCGGTGAAGCTTATGGATTGCTGACGACCTGTCTTGCATTCGGAACGATCTGGGCATCCGATATTGGTGCTTATTTTATCGGCAAAGCGATAGGCAGACATAAGCTGTGGCCGGCTATCAGCCCCAATAAGACCATTGAAGGTTCACTTGGGGGCGTAGCGCTGTCCCTGGTTGTCGCCGCTGTGTTTGCGCTGGCAGCCCCGGATGCCGTTGGCATGGGACAGGCGCTGCTGATCGGACTTGTCGCCGCCGTGGCAGGTCAATTGGGCGATCTCATTCAGTCGGCCTATAAACGGGTTCGCGGCATCAAGGATACAGGATCCATTCTTCCCGGTCATGGCGGTGTTCTCGACCGCTGCGACAGCTGGATAGCAGTGTTTCCGCTTCTGGTGCTGACCGGGCTGCTGCCGTTAGCTTAGAAGGACAGGTGAATGATGAAAAAACTTACGATTCTGGGTTCAACGGGCTCCATTGGCACGCAAACGCTTGATGTGGTCAGCCGCGAGCCTGAGGCTTATGAGGTAATCGGATTAGCGGCCGGAGGCAATATCGGAATGCTGATCGAGCAGGCCAAGCGATTTCGGCCGCGTACAGTATGTTTGTCAACAAAAGCGCTTGCGGAAGAAGCTAAGCTTCATCTGCCATCCGGCATGAAGATTGTTTATGGTGAGGAAGGGCTTATCGAGATTGCTGGTGCTCCCGAAGCCGACATGGTCGTGACTGCCATTATGGGAAGCCGGGGTTTGAATGCGACGCTTGCGGCAATTTCAGCCGGCAAAGACATCGGTCTTGCAAACAAAGAGACGCTGGTGACGGCAGGGCATATTGTAATGAAGCGAGCTTCCGAGAAGGGGGTTGCCATTCTTCCGATCGACAGCGAGCACTCGGCTATTTTTCAATGCTTGAACGGAGAAGCTCGATCAGCGGTAAAGGGAATCACGTTAACCGCTTCAGGAGGTTCATTTCGCGAACGCACTAGGCAGCAGCTTGAAGGCGTAACGGTTGAGGAGGCGCTTAACCATCCCAATTGGGCGATGGGAGCGAAAATCACGATCGATTCGGCGACCATGGTGAATAAGGGGCTTGAAGTGATTGAAGCCCATTGGTTGTTTGATTTGGATTATGAGCAGATCGGCGTTCTGATTCATCCGGAAAGCATCATACATTCCTATGTAGAGTATGTGGACAACAGTATCATCGCCCAGCTTGGCATGCCGGATATGCGCGTACCTATCCAATATGCGCTCACATATCCGCAGCGCCGCCCTATACAGACAGAAGCTCTTGATCTTCGGAAGGTAGGCGCGCTGCATTTTCGGGAGATGGATTTTGCAAGATATCCCTGCCTGAGAATGGCCTATGAGTGCGGCCGGGCGGGGCTATCTGCTCCTACGGTATTTAATGCGGCCAACGAAACGGCGGTTGCCCGGTTCCTCGAGGGTGCGATCACGTTTTTGGATATTGAACGCGTTATCGAACAGGTGCTTGAACGCCACACGGTTCTGGAAGTGCCGGATGTGGAGGCGATTGCCGAGGTGGATGCTTGGGCCCGAATGGAAGCTGCATCGATCTAACGTTTAGTTCTCTTGTAACGGACGTGAGAATAATGATAATCTTAGTACAGGCCGTTACGGACAGGAGGCTAGAGCAGCGATGCATATGATTCAGATCGTCTTTATGACGGTATTGGTTTTCTTCGTGATCGTGACCATCCATGAATGGGGTCATTTCTATTTTGCGAAGCGGGCCGGAATTTTGGTGAGAGAATTTGCCATCGGGTTCGGACCGAAGCTGTTCTCGATAAAACGCGGTGAAACCAGGTATACTCTGCGCTTGGTGCCTGCAGGTGGATTTGTGCGGATGGCGGGCGAGGACCCGGAATTGGTGGAAGTCCAGCCAGGTCAGACCGTTGCGGTCAGATTGGTTGACAATGTCGTGACGAGATTGTATCTGGACCGTCTTGACGAGCGTTCCAACGTTATACGCGGCGAGGTCGAAGCCATTGATATTGAACGAAAGCTTAAGCTGACGCTGCTCTCTGACGGCGAGTCGGAGACGTTCGCTATCGATCCTCAGGCACAGATGATTTCCAAGAACCGGGAAACACAGATCGCTCCGGTTGACCGTCAATTCGGCAGCAAGACAGTCGGACAGAGGGCGATTGCGATCTTTGCCGGGCCGATGATGAATTTTATTTTGGCCTTCGTGCTGTTTGGGCTTTATTTTCAAATGGCCGGAGTGCCCGTGGATAATCCTGATCGTCTGCTTATTGGCGATGTTAGTAAAGGCATGCCCGCAGAGAAGGCTGATTTGAAGTCAGGGGATGTCATTGTTTCCATCAATGGACAGAAGATCGGCATTGATTATGATAAAATGATCAAGCTTATCAGCGAGTCCCCAAACAAGCCGATTACTCTGGATATCATTCGCGATGGAAAGCCGATTGAATTCAAACTCACACCCGCGCCCGATCCTGCTTCAGGGGACGGCAAGGTAGGAATTACAGCCGCTTACCCGACGCGGGCTGCAGGATTCGGAGAAACCTTCACTCTGGCGGGAAAAGCCATGAAGTCGATGACAATCAGCATTTTTCAAGGATTCAAGAAATTGATTTTTGGCGAGTTCAAGCTTGATGATTTAGGCGGACCTGTTCGTACTGCGCAGGTAACCAGTCAAATCGCCGAGCAGGGGATAGCGGAACTGACCTCATGGGCGGCGCTTCTCAGCCTGTACCTGGGGATATTTAATCTTTTGCCGGTGCCGGCGCTGGATGGAAGCCGTTTAATCTTCCTGGGTCTTGAGGCTGTCCGGGGAAGGCCGGTTGATCCAAACCGGGAAAGCATGGTGCATTTCATCGGCTTTGCAATGCTGATGCTGCTTATGCTTGCCGTCACCTATAATGACATTTTGCGATTGGTACGAGGGGAGCACTGAGTCCGGTTATGTCGAAAGAGAAGCAGTTTGTCACGGAGATTACGCCGCAGGGCGAGGATTTCTCCAGATGGTATATTGATGTCATCAAAAAGTCTGAATTAATGGACTATTCCCCGGTGCGGGGCTGTATTGTGTTCCGCCCGGATGGTTTTGAAATTTGGGAGCATATGAAGGACGAGCTTGACCGCAGGTTCAAAGAAACGGGTCATCGCAACGCTTATTTTCCCATGCTGATACCCGAAAGCTTTTTCCAAAAAGAGAAGGAGCATGTAGAGGGCTTTAACCCTGAGCTTCCATGGGTAACGGAGGCCGGAGGGGAAAAGCTGGAAGAGAGACTGGCCATCCGGCCGACCTCCGAGACCATTATCGGTCATATGTATGCCAAATGGGTGCAATCCTATCGCGACCTGCCGCTGCTCATCAATCAGTGGGCGAATGTTGTGCGCTGGGAGAAAAGGACGCTTCCTTTCCTGCGGACAACGGAGTTCCTTTGGCAGGAAGGCCACACCGCCCACGAAACGGAAGAGGAAGCAAGAGCCGAGACGGATCAAATGCTGGGTATCTATAAGGACTTCGCGGAGAACTTCCTGGCGATCCCTGTTATCGTTGGACAAAAAACGCCTTCGGAGAAGTTTGCCGGTGCGGTTGATACCTATTCCATCGAAGCGATGATGAAGGACGGGCGCGCGGTCCAGGCAGGAACCTCGCATTATCTGGGCACTAATTTTGCCGTTGCCTTTGATATCAAATACTTGGACCGTGAAAATACACAGCAGTTTGCACATACGACTTCTTGGGGCATGACGACCCGAATGATCGGCGCGCTCATTATGGTCCATGGCGACGATCGGGGACTGGCGCTTCCTCCGAAGGTAGCGCCAACCCAGGTCGTGATGATCCCGATCGGACCGCCGAAGACGCGGGAGCAGGTTGTCGGCCGTGTAGACGAGCTGTACAAGGAACTGAAAAAGGCTGGCGTCCGGGTTAAAGTGGACGACCGCAGCGATGTTAGTCCCGGCTGGAAATTCAATGAATATGAAATGCGCGGTGTGCCGCTGCGTCTGGAACTTGGGCCTCGCGACATGGAGAATGGACAAGTTGTTCTGGTTTCCCGCTTGACCGGTGAGAAGAGAATGGTTGCTCAAGCCGATCTTGTGGTTGAAGTGGAACGCATGCTTGCCGAGATTCAAAGCGGCATGCTTGAGCGGGCGAAGCAGTTCCGTGCGGATCATTCCTATTCGGTCGAAACGCTGGATGAGATGAAGACGCTGATGGAAGAGAAGCGCGGCTTCGCGCTTGCCGGCTGGTGCGGCTCGGAAGCCTGTGAGAAACAGGTCAAAGAAGAGACCGGCGCTACAAGCCGCAATATTCCGTTTGAGCCTTTTGAGCATAAAACCAAATGTCTCGTTTGCGGAGACAAGGCGCAGCATACGGTTGTATTTGCCCGCGCTTATTGATTGTTTGACTTGAATAGGGGAGGAAACGATGAGCCAAACCGGGGAAAAGCGGCATCGCTTTGAGCTGATGATGAAGCAGGCTGAGCTGCCGCAGCAACTGACCGATGAGCATTTTGGGGACGGATATATCGACAAAGTGATCGTAAGCCGGAGCAACCGGGAGTGGACGTTTTGCATACGCAAAACGTCTTTGGTTCCTCTAGCGGCTTTTGGCGTTTTTTGCCGGACCATTCAATCCAAGTTCGCCCATCTTGCAGATGTCTCCTTCTGCTTCACGTATGAAGAAGGGGTAAAGACCGATGAGCTCCTGATTGAATATTGGCCGGCATTTGTAGAATGGGTTCAGAAGCATAATGCTTCGGTAAACGGCTGGCTGGGCAAGGCCCGGCTGGAGGTAGAGAACGGGCTTGCTACGCTTGCGCTGCTTGACGACATGGGACTTGAACTGGCGCGCAAGAAGAAGATTGATGAAATGGCCGTGCAGTTTTTTGAGGATCAATTCGGCCGGAACTGCAGGGTGAAGTTATCAGTTGGCGTAAAGAATCAGGAAGCCTATGAGCAATTCGCCCAGAGGCGTGATCTGGAAGAGCGTGAAGTAATCCAGCAGATGATGACAAGCGCCGCCGCGGAAGCTCCTGAGGTGGCGGAAGGCGATGTGCGGCTGGTCGTCGGCTACGATATCCGTGAGGAACCGGTTCCGATTATGAATATCCTCGAGGAGGAGAAGAAGGTCACCATACAGGGAACTGTCTTCGGCCTTGAAGTGAAGGAGCTTCGTAACGGCAGCACGCTGTTTACTTTTAATGTAACCGACTTTACAGACTCTATCGCGGTGAAGATGTTTGCCAAGACGAAGGACGATGTGAAAGTTCTCAGTCAGCTTTCCAACGGCAAATGGATCAAAGCGCGGGGACGCGTTGAATATGACCGGTTCATGCAGGAACCGGAGCTTGTGATGATGCCTTCAGATCTTCATGAAGTGGTTTCACCCAAGGAAGCCAAGGATGACGCCGAGGAGAAGCGTGTCGAGTTTCATCTTCATTCCACAATGAGTACAATGGACGCTGTTACCCCTATTGATGTTTACATCAAGCAGGCAGCAAAATGGGGACATAAGGCGATTGCGATTACCGATCATGGAAACGTGCAGTGCTACCCGGAGGCGGCGAAGGCGGCCAAGAAGCATGGGGTCAAGGTGTTGTTCGGGTTAGAAGCCAATGTTGTCAACGATGCGATACCTATGGTGATGAACTCGCGTGAAGAAGCCATGCAGAGCGCTGTCTATGTAGTATTCGATATCGAGACGACGGGACTTTCAGTTGTTAATAATAAAATCATTGAGCTGGCCGGCGTGAAAATGCAGGACGGCAAGGAAATTGGCCGTTTCTCGACCTTTATCAATCCTCATGAAGCCATTCCTTATAATATTCAGCAGCTGACCAATATTACGAACGAGATGGTACAGGATGCTCCTGAGCTGGCACCCAAGCTGCGGGACTTCATCGAATTTGTCGGTGATGCTGTACTTGTCGCGCACAATGCAAGATTTGATATGGGCTTTATGCAGGCGGCCTGCAAACAGAACGGATTCCCGGAATTTAAGAATCCCGTGCTGGATACGCTCGAGCTTGCCCGTTTTCTCCATCCGGCGATGAAGAACCACAGGCTGAATACGTTGGCCGATAAATATAAAGCGAGTCTGGAAAGCCATCACCGGGCGATCGATGATTCCATCGCGCTGGGCGGCATCCTGTATGGATTGATTGGCGATGCAGCCAAACGAAATGTGACCGGCTTACATATGCTCAATGATTATGTTGGACTCGATTTGTCAAATATGAGGCCGTTCCACTGCTGTATATATGCGCTTAATGCAGTCGGCAAGAAAAACATGTTCAAGCTGATCTCCCTGTCGCATACGGAGCATTTTAAGCGGGTTGCCTCTATTCCCAAAAGCAAGCTCTCCGAGCTTCGTGAAGGGCTCTTGATTATTTCGGGCTGCGAGAAGGGTGAGTTCTTCGAGGCGGTTATGAATAAATCGCTGGAGGAAGCGGAGGAAGTGGCGCGATATTACGATGTGCTGGAAATTCAGCCTGTCGGCTTCTATATGCATTTGGTCGACAAGGGCTTTGTTGCCAGCCGTGCCGAAATCGAACAGGCTTTGCGCCGCGTTTGCGAGATCGGCGATAAGCTGGGCAAGCCAGTAATCGCCACTGGCAATGTGCATTATTTACTGCCAAGGGAAAAGCTGTTCCGCGATATTACGATCCATGGAATTACGGGTTTTAGCCCGCTTAAAGATATTCGCAAGCCTGATGCCCATTTAAGGACGACCAGGGAAATGCTGGAGGAGTTCGCCTTTCTCGGAGAGGCGAGGGCATTTGAGGTTGTGGTCAGAAATACTTCGGAGCTTGCCGACCGCTTTGAGTCGTTTGATATGTTCCCGGAAAAACTGTTCACCCCCATCATCGATGGGGCGGATGAGGAAATACGCAGCAAATGCTACGATACGGCCAAACGGCTGTATGGGGAAGAACTGCCGGATGTCGTCGTCCAGCGTCTGGAGAAAGAGCTTGTGCCCATCATTAAATTCGGTTTCTCAGCCAACTACCTGATATCCGAGCGTTTGGTCAAAAAATCGAATGAAGACGGGTATCTCGTCGGTTCTCGGGGATCGGTAGGATCATCGGTTGTGGCCACTTTCCTCGGGATATCCGAGGTAAACCCGCTTCCTGCGCACTACAGCTGCCTGGACGAGGCCTGCAAATACAGCGAATGGTTCCTGGACGGGAGCTACCCGAGCGGTTTTGACCTGCCGGACAAAAAATGTCCCAATTGCGGCAAGCCTCTCAAGGGGGAAGGCCAGGATATTCCGTTCGAAACCTTCCTTGGCTTCAAGGGCGATAAAGTACCCGATATCGATCTTAACTTTTCCGGTGAATACCAGCCTATTGCCCATAATTACACCAAGGAGCTGTTTGGTCCGGAAAACGTGTTCCGGGCAGGAACGATCGGTACGATCGCGGAGAAGACGGCATACGGCTATACCAAGAAGTATGAGGAAGATCATGGCAAGAAGTGGCGCGGCGCCGAGATTCTGCGTTTGGCCGGGGGCTTTACCGGGGTGAAACGGAGCACGGGCCAGCATCCAGGCGGGATCGTAGTTGTGCCGGATTACATGGAAGTGGAGGAAGTCACTCCGGTTCAGTATCCTGCCGACGATACGGGCTCCGAGTGGAAAACAACGCACTTTGATTATCATGCCTTCGAGAGCAATCTGCTCAAGCTTGATATACTCGGGCACGATGATCCGACCATGATGAGGATGCTGCAGGATTTAACAGGCGTTGATCCGACAACTATACCAATGAACGATCCGAAGGTCATGAGCATGTTCAATTCCTCGGAAGCGCTTGGTGTCTCAGCCGAGAAAATCCGGACCCCGGTAGCTACATATGGCGTTCCGGAGATGGGCACCAAATTTGTCAGACAAATGCTGGAGGAGACGAAGCCGTCGTCATTTGCCGATTTGCTCCAAATATCCGGCCTGTCGCATGGAACCGGTGTTTGGCTCGGCAATGCCCAGGAGCTGATCAAGAACCGTACCTGCACGATCAAGACGGTTATCGGCTGCCGGGATGACATCATGCTTTATTTGATCTATAAAGCGGGTATGGATGCAGGGCTTGCGTTCAAGATTACGGAAAGCGTGCGGAAGGGCAAGGGACTGACGCCGGAATGGATCGAGGAAATGAAGAACTGCAAGGTTCCCCAGTGGTATATTGATTCTTGTCTGAAAATCGAGTATATGTTTCCGAAGGCGCATGCCGCCGCCTATGTTATATCCGCTGTCAGAACGGCCTTTTTCAAACTTTATTATCCAATTGCCTATTATGCCACCTATTTCACCGTTCGTGCGGAGGATTTCGATCTGGAGCTGCTCTGTCAAGGCTATGACGCGATTTTGCGCAAGTTGATTGAAATCGAGCAAAAGGGTTTTATAGCGACGCCCAAGGAGAAAGGATCCGTATCGCTGCTTGAGATGGCGCTTGAGATGACGGCACGCGGCTTCTCGTTCAAGCCGATTGATCTTTACCGCTCGGACGCCACGAAATTTATCGTTGAGGATCGTTCAATTATTCCGCCGTTTGCGGCCATTGCCGGTATCGGGGACAATGCGGCCCGAAACATTGCTGCTGCGCGGGAGTCAGGCGAATTTCTCTCCGTGGAAGACTTTCAGCAGAAGTCCAAGGCATCCAAAACGATCATTGAAGTGCTCGGAACAATGGGCTGCTTCCGCGGCCTTCCGGAATCGAACCAGCTGTCCTTATTCTAAAATATTCTGGAGATTGCAACGGTACAATGCCAGTGTTTCCAAGAGTGTATGTAATTCCTTTGTTGTCACCACATCATGGTTATGGTATAATCTTTCTGGCAATGCTGATGATACGACTTTTTCGCAGAAGAGTGGGGAAACCCACTCTTTACGTTTTGTCAATAGCTTTTTGCGCTTACGATTAACCGATTGGCCGGTATGATATCGGCCAACAGTTATAGCATTTTTTACGTGCAACTGAATTGCATATGTGCGCAATTAACAGTTGCCGATGCGGCCCCTGGATTGCTTGTATATGCAATTGGCAGTTGCAAAGTTTGACTGACAACTGGGCTGCATAAACAGCAGCTGGCAGTTGCGGATTTGGACTGACAACTGGGCTGCATAAACAGCAGCTGGCAGTTGCAGAATTTGGACTGACAACTGGGCTGCATAAACAGCAGCTGGCAGTTGCAGAATTTGGACTGACAACTGAGCTGCATAAATCGGCAGCTGGCAGTTGCAGAATTTGGACTGACAACTGAGCTGCATAAATCAGCAGCTGGCAGTTGCAGAATTTGGACTGACAACTGAGCTGCATAAATCAGCAGCTGGCAGTTGCAGAATTTGGACTGACAACTGAGCTGCATAATCAGCAGCTAGCAGTTGCAGTGGGGGGTACATCATTTTTGAGCACTGCGAAAATCAAAACCGTCATCGAAGAAATGGTTCAGCCCTTTTTTGACGAACATGGATTTGAGCTTGTTGATGTGGAATATGTGAAGGAAGGCAGCAACTGGTTTCTTCGCATCTTTGTCGACAAGGAAGGCAACATCGATATTGATGAATGTGGACGAATCAGCGAGTTTATAAGCGAGAAGCTTGACGAGAGCGATCCGATTACCGAGGCTTATTTTCTCGAAGTATCGTCGCCCGGCGCGGAAAGACCGCTTAAGAAGCCTCAAGATGTCAGCAAAGCAATCGGCAAGCATGTGTTTGTTACAACCTATGAGCCGGTAAGCGGAGCCAAAGAGTTTGAGGGTACGCTTCTTTCGTTTGACGGTGAAGAAGTTGTCATTGATATGGGCAAAAAGAAGTACACCATTCCATATGCGAAAGTGGCAAGCGCCCGTTTGGCCATCGTTTTCTAATAACGATAGCCGCGCATCTGGTTTATAACTGGTATGACCTAACCACATGGTACGATTCGAAAGGGGGAACTCATTTCCAATGAGCATGGATTTTATAGAAGCACTGTCGGAAATCGAGCGGGAAAAGGGAATAAGCAAAGATATTTTAATAGAAGCGCTGGAAGCTGCTCTTATTTCCAGCTACAAACGCAATTTTAACACCGCCCAGAACGTGAGGGTTGATATTAACCGGTTTACCGGAGTGATTAAAGTCTACGCCCGCAAGACGGTTGTGGATGAGGTTTTCGATCCGCGCCTGGAGATTTCGGTTGAAGCATCCCGCGAGCTGAACCCGCATTACCAGCTGGATGATATTGCCGAAATCGAAGTGACGCCGCGTGACTTTGGACGCATTGCCGCACAAACGGCCAAGCAAGTGGTAACCCAGCGTATCCGCGAAGCGGAGCGGGGGCTCATTTACAATGCGTTTATCGATAAAGAGGAAGATATCGTCAACGGTATCGTACAGCGTCAGGATGTGCGCAATTTGTTCATTGATCTGGGCAAAGTTGAAGCTGTGCTGCCGCTTACCGAGCTGATGCCGACAGATAAATTCAAGCATGGCGACCGCGTCAAGTCGTTTATAACCAAGGTTGAGAACACGACAAAAGGACCGCAAATCTTTCTTTCACGTACGCATCCGGGATTGCTTAAGCGTCTGTTTGAGCTGGAAGTGCCGGAGATCTATGATGGCGTTGTGGAAATCCGTTCAGTGGCCAGGGAAGCGGGCTTCCGCTCGAAGATAGCCGTTCATTCGCGCAATGACGAAGTGGATCCGGTTGGTTCCTGCGTAGGTCAAAAAGGGATGCGCGTGCAAATGATTGTGACGGAGCTCAAAGGCGAGAAGATCGACATCGTCAGGTGGTCGGACAGCGTGGAAGAGTATGTGGCGAATGCACTCAGTCCTTCCAAAGTGCTGGAAGTTATCGTATACGAGCAGGAAAAGATGGCGCGTGTCATTGTGCCGGACTATCAACTATCGCTCGCCATCGGCATTAAAGGACAAAACGCCCGGTTGGCAGCCAAGCTGACAGGATGGAAAATCGATATAAAAAGCGAAACGCAAGCCGAGCAGGAATATGGTCGCCCGAAATCTGCAATGAGCACCATGCATCAGGATTCCGTCTCCGTCGACTAGCGTAAGCTTTATACGGCGTTTGCTGTTTGAAGCGCCTGACGCCACAGGAGGGATGGAAAATGAGACCCAGAAAAATTCCACTGCGCAAATGCGTGGCTTGCCAGGAAATGAAGCCCAAAAAGGAATTAATTCGCATTGTCCGTACTCCGGATGAGCGGATATTGATTGATTTGAAGGGCAAACAGGCAGGACGCGGCGCATACTTGTGCGGCAAAGTCTCCTGTTTCAAGCTGGCGAAGAAGACCAAGGCGCTCGACCGTGCTCTTAAACAACCTGTTGGGATGGACATTTACGATCAGCTTGAACAGGATTTTATTGCCGTGGAGGACCGCTTTAATGCGGAAAAAGATCGGATGGATGATGAAGATGATGATGATGATTCCCAGGCATAAGGCGCTGTCGTCGCTGGGTATGGCGATGCGTGCAGGAAAAGTCATTTCCGGCGATGAGATCGTACTAAAGGCGGTTCGCCAAGGCAAAGCAAAGCTTGTCATTGTGGCCGGCGACGCTTCGGATAATACAAAGAAGAAATTCCAGGACAAGTGCGGAACTTACAATGTGAAGATGGTGGAGCTGTTTGACCGAATCACGCTGGGAGAATCAATCGGCAAGTCGGAGCGGGTGATCATTGCCGTGACGGAAGCGGGGTTCTCCAAGATAATTATACAAAGCTTAACCCAACCTTCGGAGGTGGAGTATATTGACTAAACAAACAGACAGTAAGGACAATAAAGATAAATTAAGGGTTTATGAATACGCAAAATCACTTAATATGAGCAGCAAAGAAATCATCACGATTTTGAAGCGTCTCAATCTGCCGGTCAACAACCATATGAGTGTTATGGAGAATGAAATGGTAGGTAAAGTCGAGGGTTTTTTCCGCGACATCAAATCCAATGCGGCTGCCAAACGCGCCCAGGAGAATGCGACAGTATCGGCAGCGGCACAATCCACTAACCGTCCAGCCCAACCGCAGCTTGAGCGCAAGCCGCAGCAGAACAGCTTGCCTGCCCAGCCGCAGAATGCGGGAGCGGCGCAACAAGGCTCCACAGACCAGTCAGATGCCAACAAAAATACAAACCAGGAACGACAGGGGAATATGAACATAACCAGACCAAGTACGCCAACAGCCAGCACGAACCAGTCGCAACCGTCGCAACAGCCGCAGCAGTCTAGTCAGCCGCAGCAATCCCAGCAACCACAACAGCAGCGTCCATCTTCCTATCAAGGCAATAACCCGCGTCCAAGCGGCCAAGGCCAAGGTGGTCAGCGTCCATCCGGCGGTCAAGGAAGCAGCCAGGGCGGCCAGCGCCCAAGCGGCCAAGGCGGTCAGCGTCCATCCGGCGGTCAAGGAAGCAGCCAGGGCGGTCAGCGTCCGAGCGGCCAAGGCCAAGGCGGTCAGCGTCCATCCGGCGGTCAAGGAAGCAGCCAGGGCGGTCAGCGTCCGAGCGGCCAAGGTCAAGGCGGTGGACAACGTCCGTCAGGTCAAGGCAGCAGCGGCGGCCCGGGAGGCCAGCGTTTCGGTCAGAGCAGCGGAAGCAGCACAGGCGCACAAGGCAGCGCGCGTTCCAATACGCCGCCGCAGAACCGTGGTACACAAGGGCGTGCATTTGACTCCCGTCCGGCACCGGGCTCGGATGACAGAGGAGGCGCGAAGAAGAAACCTGGCGGTCCTGGAGCAGGCGGCAAACGGTTTGACGACAGCCGATCCAGCAATTTCAAAGGCAGCCGCGGCGGCAAAAACCAGCGCGGACGTGGAAACCAGCAGCAGGAACGCAGAGAGAAAATCGACAATACGCCGAAGAAAATCATTGTACGCGGTACAATGACGGTAGGCGATCTGGCCAAATTGCTTCATAAGGATGCATCTGAAGTCATCAAGAAGCTGATCGTTCTGGGTGTCATGGCAACCATTAACCAGGAGGTCGATCTCGACACGGTTCAACTGATCGCCAGCGAATACGGTGTAGAGGTTGAAGTGAAGATTCCGGTTGAAGAGGATGCTTTTGAAACGTTTGAAGAAACGGATGAAGCAGAGGATCTGGAATCCCGTCCACCGGTTGTTACGATCATGGGTCACGTCGATCATGGTAAAACAACTCTGCTCGATGCCATTCGCCATACTAGCGTAACCAGTGGCGAAGCAGGCGGTATCACCCAGCATATCGGTGCTTATCAAGCCGAAATCAATCACAAGAAAATAACCTTTCTCGATACACCGGGCCACGAAGCGTTCACGCTCATGCGGGCACGGGGTGCGCAGGTAACGGATATTACCATTATCGTAGTTGCAGCTGATGATGGCGTTATGCCGCAAACGGTAGAGGCAATCAACCATGCCAAGGCTGCAGGCGTGCCGATCATTGTAGCGGTTAACAAAATCGATAAACCGGATTCCAACCCTGACAAAATCAAGCAGGAGCTGACTCCGTACGAGCTCATCCCGGAAGAGTGGGGCGGCGATACGATATTTGTTAATGTATCGGCCAAACAGCGCATCGGACTTGAAGAACTGCTGGAAATGATCCTGCTCGTTGCTGAAGTGAACGACTACAAATCGAACCCCAACAAACGGGCTCGCGGTACCGTTATTGAAGCCGAGCTGGATAAAGGAAAAGGACCGGTAGCACGTATTCTCGTGCAGCACGGCACATTGAAGGTCGGCGATGCCTTCGTAGCAGGCAACTGCTTCGGACGCGTTCGCGCCATGGTTAATGATAAAGGCAGACGGCTGAAGGAAGCCGGACCGAGTACGCCTGTGGAAATTACGGGCTTGACTGAGGTTCCGCTTGCCGGCGATCCGTTCCTCGTGTTCGAGGATGAGCGCAAAGCAAGAGCAATCGCCGACCGCAGAGCGATCAAACAACGTGAATCCGAGCTGGGTGCCAACTCGCGCGTAACGCTTGAAGATTTGTATAAACACATTGTTGAAGGTGAAATCAAGGACCTGAATGTCATCATCAAGTCCGATGTTCAAGGTTCTTCCGAAGCCCTCAAAGGCTCGCTTGCGAAGATCGATATTCAAGGCGTCCGCGTCAAAATCATTCACAGTGGCGCAGGTGCGATTACCGAATCCGATATTAATCTGGCTTCCGCTTCCAATGCGATTGTAATCGGGTTTAACGTAAGACCTGAGCCGCAGGCGCTTGCGACAGCTGAGCAGGAAAAGGTTGATATTCGTCTCCACAGCATTATTTACAATGTTATCGACGAAATTGAGCATGCTATGAAGGGGATGCTGGATCCGATATTCAAGGAAGTCGTTATCGGCCAGGCGGAAGTCCGCAATATCTTCAAAGTCAGCAAAGTGGGTACGATTGCAGGTTGTATGGTTACTTCGGGGAAAATTGCCCGATCTGCAAAAGCCCGCTTGATCCGCGGCGGAATCGTCGTATTCGAGAGCGAGATCGAATCGCTCAAACGCTTCAAGGATGATGCCAAGGAAGTTGCGCAGGGCTATGAATGCGGAATTACGCTTGAGCGGAACTTTGAACTCAAAGAAGGCGACGTGATCGAGGCCTACGTTATGGAAACAGTAGAGAGGTGATTGACCTATGGCGAAGGTTCGCGTAGGACGTGTAGGTGAACAAATCAAGAAAGAGCTGAGTACACTTATCCAGATGGAGCTTAAAGATCCGCGGATCGGCTTTATCACCGTTACCGGGGTTGAAGTGACAGGCGACTTGTCGCAGGCTAAAGTGTATTTAAGCGTACTGGGCAATGATGAGCAAAAGGAAGAAACGCTCAAAGCTTTGGCACGCGGCACCGGCTTTTTACGGTCGGAACTGGGCAAAAGAATCCGTTTTCGTCATACGCCCGAGCTGCTGTTTAAATTCGACAGCAGCATTGAGTACGGGAGCCGGATTGAATCCCTGCTCGAACAAATCAATAGCGGCAGCGGTGGCAAATGATCGCGGGGCAAGCAGCAGCTTTCCCGGCTGATTATACCAGGCAGCTGGACCAGGCTCTGCAATTCCTTCAAGGGGCAGACCGGTTTCTGATTGTTTCACATGTTCAGCCTGACGGTGATGCCATCAGCTCCACGCTGGTGGCAGGCTGGATTCTGCGTCAGCTTGGCAAGCAGTACGTCATGATGAATGAGGGAGCTGTGCCGGTAAGACTTGATTTTATGGAACAATCGGCTGCTGTTATTAATTTGAGCAAAGAGCAGCCTCTCTCAGAAACATACAACCGGATCATCGCGGTCGATTGTGCCGATTTTCGGCGCATCGGCCTCGTATCCGGTCTATTTGCCGAAGGGGCTAAGCTCCTCAATATTGACCATCATCCTACGAATGACGCATTTGGGGCGATTAATCTGATTCGCACGGATGCAGCGGCAACTGTTGAGATCTTATACGATTTGATTATCCATGCAGGATTTGCGCTTGATTCTGAGGCGGCAACAGCTATTTATACCGGATTGCTGACGGATACGGGCGGCTTTCGTTACTCCAATACAAGCCCTTATGTGATGCAGGTGGCTTCGCAGATGCTGGCGATTGGCATTCCCAGTCATTCTATTGCAGACCGGTTGCTGGAACGTATGACCAAACCGCAGCTTCTGCTGCTGCAGCGCGGGCTCAGCAGGCTGATGTTCTCCGATGACAGCCAGATTGCCTGGCTTTATATCGCATATGAAGATATGGCGGAAACCGGAGCGATAGGCGATGATCTGGAAGGCCTGGTGAACTACGCGCTCAATGTAGAAGGCGTTGAGGTTGGCGTGTTGTTCAAAGAAACCGCAGATGGAAACGTCAAGGTAAGCATGCGTTCCTCCGGTAAAGCGGATGTTGCGGCTATCGCCAAATCATTCGGAGGCGGCGGGCATATCAGAGCAGCCGGCTGTCAGCTTGAGGGGCCCCTTTCAGCTGCAATGACTAAACTGGTGAATGCGGTCAGTGAGGCGTTGGCCCAATGATGGAGGGAATTCTACCTGTTTGGAAGCCGGCTGGATGGACCTCTCATGATGTTGTTGCCAAGGTAAGAGGGATACTCCGTGTGAAAAGAATTGGTCATGCCGGCACGCTTGACCCTCAGGTTACCGGCGTCCTGCCGCTTTGTATCGGACGCGCAACGCGTGTCGTTGAATATGTCCAGGAGCGGCCAAAAGCCTATGAGGCTGTTCTGCAGCTTGGTTTGGCGACAGATACGGAGGATTTGACAGGCGCTATCATCTCGCAGATGGACAACATTACCATTGATGAATCGGAGATACGCCGTACACTGGCCTCCTTCGTAGGCGAGATTATGCAGGTTCCACCGATGTATTCAGCCGTTCGGGTCGAGGGGAAGCGACTTTACGAGTTGGCCCGGGAGGGCCATATCATAGAACGCCAAGCGCGTCCCGTAACCATTTATCGGCTTGAGCTGCTTGAGCTTGAGCTTGGAATGGCGCATCCCCGGATCCGTTTTTCCGTTCAATGCTCCAAAGGCACCTATATCCGCACCTTGTGCGTGGATATCGGTAAAGCGCTGGGAGTTCCTGCGGTTATGGCTGAACTTACACGCACGCTGTCAGGCGGGTTCACGCGGGAGCACTGTCTGACGATGGAAGAGATTCAAAAGCTGCATGTCGCGGGAGAACTCGAGTCTAAACTGCTGCCGGCTGACTCGGCGCTGAGCCATCTGCCCAGCGGTTCAGTAAATGCAGCTACCGCTCAGCATGCTTTTCAAGGCAAGCGTATTCCGTTACAAAATATTCAGACGCTGCAGCGTATAGATGACCAGTCGTTAGTTTGTCTATATCGTGATGACGGATTGTTTCTTGGTTTATTTGAAGCAGATAAGGACACAGGCTCGTTGAAAGCGGTCAAAGTATTTACGTCCGTTTAAAATGAAGTGAAGCTCATAAAGCAGGTGTGACGGCAGTGAAAATAATCTCATTACAATATCCGGTTCAATCCTCTGAGCCCGCAAAATCAGCCCTTCCCAAGACGCTTGCCATCGGTTATTTCGATGGTGTCCACAAGGGGCATCAGAATGTCATCCGCCGCTCTGTCGAAGCTGCACGCAGTACAGGCATTGAGGCTGCAGTAATGACCTTTTACCCGCATCCGAAGGAAGTGCTGGGGCAGGGCGATCAATATGTGAATGGCCTCACTCCATTAGAGGAGAAGATCAACCGTTTCCGTTCCCTCGGTGTGGATGTCGTGTATATCGTTCAATTCGACCTGGAATTCTCCGCAGTAACGCCGGATGAATTTGTCGAGCATGTGCTGCGTCCGCTGCAGGTCAAGAAGGCAGTCGTCGGTTTTGATTTTGCATTTGGATCCCGGGGTGCGGGAAAAGCGGACACGCTTGTCGCACTTGGCGATCCGGATATCGCTGTGGAAATCGTAGAGCCGCTCATGATCGACGGCAAAAAAGTCAGCAGTACCCTTATCCGCGAAGCGCTGGCAGAAGGCAAGCTGGAAATGGCCGAGCATTTCCTCGGGGAACCCTATCATGTACAGGGAACTGTCGTCCATGGTGAAGGCAGAGGCAGCAAGATCGGATTTCCGACCGCCAACCTGGATCCGGAAACGGCTTATGTGGTTCCCCGTCAGGGTGTATATGCCATCATGGCGGAAGTGGACGGAGAGCGGATTCCCGGTGTATTGAACATCGGAGTGAAGCCAACCTTCCATGAGAATCTGACACAACCGGTCATGGAAGCCCATTTATTTGACTTTGACGGCGACCTCTACGGCAAGTCGATTGCGATCCATTTTATTTCTTTTCTCCGCACAGAGAAGAAATTTAATTCGATTGATGAGCTGGTTGGTCAAATTCATGCCGATGCCGATAAGGCCAGAACGATTTTGTCCCAAGGGCAGCGTTAGTCTATCATCGTCTCATAAATAACCCTGCTCCATTTACTTTATATGGGCGATTATGATATACTTCTAGTCGTTGCGGAGAGATGATGCATTTTTGCACATCGCATAAGCGGCAAGAACCTTGGCTTGGCCTGCTCGATCTCACCGACGGCGGCGAGGCTAATGGCGATTAAGATAAAGGAGGTGAACAAGGATGGCACTTACTCAAGAACGTAAGAATCAATTGATCGATGAGCACAAAACCCATGCGAACGACACCGGTTCTCCGGAAGTTCAAATCGCTATCCTGACGCAAAACATCGTCAATTTGACAGACCATCTTCGGGTGCACAAGAAAGATCATCACTCCCGTCGCGGCCTGCTCAAAATGGTCGGTCAACGTCGTAAGCTGTTGGCATATCTGAAAAACAAGGATGTACGACGCTACAGCGCATTGATCGAAAGACTCGGCTTGCGCCGATAAAAGATGCGAGGATAAAAGCAACCTGGTTGTCCAGCCGTCCGGGGTTCCGGTTTGGCTGCTCCGGGTTGCTTTTTGTAAATGTAACGGTATTTTGTATATAACCTCTCAAGAAACTTGCCCCATTTCTGTTATCCCAAAAAGTCTTCTTGCAGCAGGAGAACCTATATAGCTGTCGAATGAAAATCTAATAGACCATGCAGCCCGGCCCTTTATTGGCCTACCAGTTGCAGTGAGGAGGGATTCAATGTTACAACGTGTAGAAATGACGTTAGGCGGACGCCCGCTCGTACTTGAGACGGGTCGACTTGCCAAGCAGGCAAACGCAGCAGTTACGGTTAAATACGGTGAAACTGTCGTACTCTGTACGGTCGTGGCGTCCAATGAACCTAAGCCGCTCGATTTTTTCCCGTTAACCGTCAATTATGAAGAACGTTTATATGCGGTCGGTAAAATTCCCGGAGGATTCATCAAGCGGGAGGGACGTCCGAGCGAGAAGGCCATTCTTTCCAGCAGGCTGACAGACCGTCCGATTCGCCCATTGTTTCCAGACGGATTCCGCAATGATGTGCAGATCGCCAATATCGTGATGAGTGTGGACCAGGATTGCGCTCCGGAAATCGCAGCCATGATTGGAACATCCGCAGCCTTGACGATTTCGGATTTGCCGTTTAACGGACCGATTGGCGGCGTCATTGTAGGTCGCATCGACGGGGAGTTTATCATCAACCCTACGGTTGAGCAGGAGAAGAAAAGCGAGGTTTATGTAGTCGTTTCCGGTACGAAGGATGCCATCATGATGGTTGAGGCGGAAGCGAATGAAGTGCCGGAATCGATTATTCTGGAAGCAATCATGTTCGGCCATGATGAGATCAAGAAAATCGTTGCGACGATAGAAGAACTCCATGGTTTGGCTGGTAAAACAAAAATGGAAGTCAAGCTGCACGCCAGTGATGAGCAAGTGAACGCAGCGGTTCGCGCTTTTGCGTCGGCCCGTCTGGTCGAAGCTGTCCGCATTATTGAGAAGCACGCCAGACAAGAAGCAATTGACCTTGTCAATGCTGAGACTGTTGCTCATTTCGAAGAGCAGTATGCTGATACACCGGAGCTTCTTGGCGATGTGAAAGAAGTCCTCTACGATATTGTCAAGGAAGAAGTAAGGCGTCTGATCACGCATGATAAAGTACGTCCGGATGGACGGGCATTGAGTGAAATCCGCCCTATCGATTGCGATGTTGCTATCCTGCCGCGCACACACGGATCGGGATTATTCACGCGCGGCCAAACGCAGGCGCTTAGCATTTGTACGCTTGGACCGCTTGGAGATGTACAGATACTCGACGGTATCGATTTGGCTGAAACCAAACGCTTCATGCACCATTATAATTTCCCTCCATTTAGCGTAGGCGAGGCTAGACCGCTTCGTCCGCCGGGACGTCGTGAAATCGGACATGGTGCGCTTGGAGAGAGAGCCTTGTCGAAGGTCATACCTTCGGAAGCGGAGTTCCCTTATGCGATTCGTCTGGTGTCTGAGGTGCTGGAATCCAACGGTTCGACAAGCCAGGCGAGTATTTGCGCAAGCACGCTGGCAATGATGGATGCAGGGGTACCGATTAAAGCGCCTGTTGCGGGTATTGCAATGGGACTGATCAAGGACGGAGACCATTTCGCGATCCTCAGCGATATCCAGGGTATGGAAGACCATCTCGGGGATATGGACTTCAAGGTAGCTGGAACAGCCAAAGGCGTTACCGCGATTCAAATGGATATCAAGATTGACGGTATTGACCGTGCTATTCTTGAGGAATCACTTGAACAGGCGCGTCAGGGGCGCATGCACATTCTTGGCAAAATGCTTGAGGTTATGCAGCAGCCGCGCAAAGAATTGTCCCCTTATGCTCCTAAAATCGTGATTATGAATATTCACCCGGACAAAATCCGTGATGTTATCGGTGCCGGCGGTAAAGTCATTAACAAAATCATTGACGAAACCGGCGTAAAAATCGATATCGAACAGGATGGCACTGTCTTTATCGCCTCCTCGAACGCGGAAGCCATTGATCGGGCCAAACAAATCATTGAAGGCATTGTCCGCGAGGTAATTGTCGGCGAGATTTATTTGGGAACGGTCAGACGCATCGAGAAATTCGGCTGCTTCGTCGAAATTTTACCGGGTAAGGATGGACTGGTGCATATTTCGCAGCTGTCGACTGAGCGTGTCGCCAAAGTTGAGGATGTCGTCAAAGTCGGCGATCAAATCACAGTTAAAGTGACGGAAATCGATCAGCAAGGACGCGTTAATCTTTCCCGTAAAGCAGTTCTGACGGCCGAGGCTCCTGCTCAATCGTAACAAGTATACTCACAAACCAATAATTTTTGGATATTCAAGAAGAGAGCCAGATTTCATCTGTCTCTTTTTATTTTGTACATAATATCAGCCGTAATAAAGAAACATCGTCTAGCAGCTCTGTTCTTCTACACCTCTTACATATTGTGGACCAAGCCATAATATGATGAATAAGAAGGGTGGGACAAAGCGATGAAGCTGAAGAAAGCGATCATAATGACGGTTTTCATGTGTGCGCTGCTGCTGATTTTCGGGTTAAGCGGTGATTTATCGGCCTACCTGGCTGAATTGAAACAGGGAAAGGCTGCTACAGCTTTGGGAATTGATATTTCCTCAGATTCTGTCAGGCAGCAGTTGAAGGACGCTATAGAGAAGGAAGCTGTCAAACGCCGCATTGCCCCTGTTGATGCCAGGCTTGACCGCGTATGGAAGGCGATTCCGGGTTATAACGGGCTAGAGGTTGATGTGGATCAAACCTATCGGCTGATGCGCGATGCGCCGGAAAACAGCCCGATCCGTTTCATGTATAAGGAAATTTCCCCAGCGATCAGCCTGGAGCAGTTGGGAAGACAGCCGATCTACAAGGGTAATCCCAATAAGCCGATGGTAGCGCTTATGATCAATGTAGCGTGGGGCAATGAGTTTCTTGAACCGATGCTCAAGACGCTTGAGGAGCAAAATGTAAAGGCGACCTTCTTCTTCGATGGGTCGTGGCTGAAAAAAAATACCGACATGGCCCGTCTGATTCAATCCAAGGGGCATGAGCTGTCCAATCATGCCTATTCTCATCCTGATATGAGCAAGCTTGACCGGCAATCCGCTTACAATCAAATCGCCAAAACGGAAGCGCTGCTGAAGTCAACCTTCAATGTGTCCAATGTGTGGTTTGCGCCGCCTTCCGGGGATTTTAATCAGATAACAATCGAGGTGGCGGCGGAGCAGGGGTTGAAAACGGTGCTTTGGACCCTCGACACTGTGGATTGGCAGCATCCTCCGGCCGCATCGATCGTGAACAAAATCCGGACCCGTGTCGAACCGGGATCACTGATTCTCATGCATCCCACCGATTCTTCAAGTCAGGCGCTGCCGGGTATAATTGCCGCAATCAGGCAGAAAGGACTTTCCTTAGGGACGGTCAGCGAAACATTATCCCCCAAGCGGGTGCATTTAGTTGAGGCGGGGCCTTAATTTTGTTATAGTGAAATCACTGATTTTGGCGATATGAACGAGTACTGCGCTTACGAAGTGATTTTTCTGCTTTGCAGAGAAGTAATTCACGAAGAAAGCAGAAAACTCAAAGCGAATGCTTACGAAGCCAGTTTTGCAAGCAAAACTTAAGATTATGCTTACGAAGTGATTTTTCTGCTTTGCAGAGAAGTAATTCACGAAGAAAGCAGAAAACTCAAAGCGAATGCTTACGAAGCCAGTTTTGCAAGTAAAACTCTTTAGGAGGAAAATAAGTGAACAATTATACACTCAGCAACGGGATGCGGGTCGTGGTGGAGTACATACCAACCTTTCGTTCCGTGGCTTTCGGGATATGGGTTAAGACAGGTTCGCGTAATGAGACGCCAGTCAATAACGGAATTTCCCATTTTATTGAGCACATGCTTTTTAAAGGAACAGCCAGACGAAGCGCGAAGGACATTGCCGATTTGTTTGATGGCATAGGCGGCAATATCAATGCTTTCACAGCCAAAGAATATACATGCTATTACGCCAAGGTGCTGGATCAGCATCTTCCTATCGCGGTTGATGCTTTGGCAGATATGTTCTTTGAATCGGTGATGGACGCCGGTGAATTAAGCAAAGAGAAGAACGTCATTCTTGAGGAAATATCCATGTACGAGGATACGCCTGATGACAAGGTGCATGATGAAGCATCACGCGCTTCTTACGGAGACCATCCGCTTGCCTACTCGATTCTTGGGCTGGAGGAGCGTCTGAATGCCATGGATGGCGATACACTCCGCGGCTATATGCGCGATCATTACCGGATCGACAACACTGTAATCAGTGTCGCGGGCAACGTCGAGGAAGGTCCTCTGCTTGAGCTGCTGGAGAAGCAGTTCGGCGGATTTAAGAATAAAGGCTCGGAAAGCATTCTGGAAGCACCTGACTTTAACGGCCAATATTTATTTCATAAGAAAAAAACAGAGCAAAACCATATCTGCCTGACCTTTCCCGGGTGCTCGATCGCCGACCCTCAGCTGTACGCGATGATTCTGCTGAACAACGCGTTGGGAGGCGGAATGAGCTCCAGGCTTTTTCAGGAAATTCGCGAGAAACGCGGTTTGGCTTATTCGGTGTACTCGTATCACTCCTCCCATGCGGATAGCGGCTTGTTTACGATTTATGCCGGAACCGCACCGAAACAAACGAAGGAAGTGCTCGATCTCACGCTGGAGCAATTGCATGACTTGGCAGCCAAGGGCCTCTCCGACAGCGAGCTGCATCGGGGCAAGGAACAGCTCAAGGGCAGTTTGATCCTCAGTCTGGAAAGCACAAGCAGCCGAATGAACCGGCTGGGGAAGAACGAGCTTATGATCGGCCGTCATTACACGCTTGATGAGATGCTGCTACGGATCGATTCTGTGCAAATGAGCGATATTCAAGCCGTTACCAAGCAAATGCTCTCCGTTCCGTTTGCGGTAGCAATGGTAGGATCCAATGATAAAGCGGCTTCCGCTCTCGGGAGGGATAGTCTTGTTTCAAGTATTGTTTAAACGATTGCCGGGCAATGAAGAACTGGTGCTTCCCCGCAGGATGTCGGAATTAGCAGCGGGATTTGACCTGCAGGCGGCTGTTGATGAACCCGTGACACTCGCTCCAGGCGAACGCAAGCTTATTCCGACAGGTTTCTCAATGGCCATGCCGGCGGAGCTTGAAGCCCAGATCCGCCCGCGCAGCGGCCTGGCATACAAGCATGGAATCACCTGCCTGAATTCACCCGGAACGATTGACGCTGATTATCGGGGAGAAGTAAAAGTGCTTCTCGTCAATCTCGGGAAGGAACCATTCGTCATCGAGCGGGGGGAGCGGATTGCTCAAATGCTGTTTCAGATTGTGCCGGCAATCAAAATTACGGAAGCAGAGGAATTGCCGGATACGGTTCGCGGAGCAGGCGGCTTCGGCCACACCGGAGTTTAACATAACTCGATATTCATCCGATTCATATTATAAATATTACGGCCATAATAAACCCGGTGCGGATGCATCGGGTTTTTTTGCCTGTTTTCGCCTTTAGTATCGGCAATGTGCCAGGCCTTGGTACTTTCAAACCAATACGAAAACCTCAAATGGCGCATTTTCCTTTTCACCCCTTTTGGGCCTTGGCATAAGATAATCTATATCCGAGGATTCGAATGTCGTAACGGATGAAGGGAGAAAGGAGTGATACCCTTATGCTGACAGGGGTTCAGGTCGTGCTGCTGGGTGGCGATGCCAGACAGCTTGAGGTTATCCGCAAGCTGACGGAGCTGGATGCGGCTGTAACGGTTGCCGGATTTGATCAGCTTCACACCCCGCTGGATGGAGCAGTACACGCTGAATTGAGCGCTGATTTATTTCCAGGCGCCGATGCGCTTGTGCTCCCGGCGGTCGGGACCGATGATGACGGAACGATTCCGGCTGTTTTTAGCGACCGCGAGCTTATTTTGACGGAAGAACATATTGCTCTTTTGCCAAAACACTGCAAGGTTTATACAGGTATGGCGAAGCCATATTTACGTGAGGCTTGCCAGAGACAGTCTATCGCGCTGGTTGAGCTTTTCGATCGTGACGATGTGGCGATTTACAATTCAATCCCGACAGCCGAAGGCGCCGTAATGATGGCGATTCAACATACGGACATTACCATCCACAGCTCATCCTGCATGGTGCTGGGTATTGGACGGACGGGAATGACGATGGCCCGGACGCTCCAGGGACTAGGGGCAAAAGTAAAGGTTGGCGTAAGAAGGGAAGAGCATTTTGCAAGGGCCTTGGAGATGGGTTTTGAGCCTTTTTATATCACGGATTTGCAGCAGCATGTGAGTAATATTGACTTGCTTTTTAACACAATTCCGACTATGATAGTCACAGCGCAAATTATAGCGAATTTGCCTTCGCGAGCGGTCATTATCGACCTCGCTTCCAAGCCGGGCGGAACGGATTTTCGCTTCGCTGAGAAGCGGGGCATTAAAGCGTTGCTCGCCCCCGGTCTACCAGGTATCGTCGCACCGAAAACCGCTGGACGCATCATTGCGGATTGTTTGAGTCGGTTGATTACGGAAGATACCAGGCAACGGGGGAATGCGCAATGAAATGGCAGGGTAAAACGGTAGGCTATGCCTTATCCGGTTCACATTGTACGTTTGCGGAAGTAATGCCGGTCATCCAGCGATTTGTTGATGAAGGTGCGAATGTCGTTCCGATTGTGACTCAAACACTTATGACGACAGACACCCGTTTCGGCACTTCGGAGGATTGGCAGCGGCAGTTGAAGATGATTACGGGCAATGATATTATTTCGACTATTGTAGAGGCTGAACCGCTGGGTCCCTCAAAGCTCCTTGATGTGCTGGTTATTGCACCGTGCACAGGAAATACTACGAGCAAGCTTGCCAATGCAATGACAGACAGTCCCGTACTAATGGCTGCCAAAGCCCAGATGCGTAATCTGCGGCCGCTCGTGCTGGCCATTTCCACTAACGACGGGCTCGGACTGAATGCGGCGAATATCGCCAAATTGCTTGTTTGCAAAAATGTTTATTTTGTTCCATTCGGGCAAGACAATCCGGTGCAAAAGCCGAATTCGCTTGTAGCCAAGATGGATTTGATACCAGAAGCCTGCGAAGCGGCTCTTCAAGGTAAACAGCTGCAGCCGTTATTGATTGACCGTTCCCTGGGATAAGCAGGAATGGCCGATGGCAGCTCGATTATAGAATATTTATATTCCCATCCGATATTTATTTCTATAAGCTGCGAGGGAAGAGGAAGAGATCTTTCCTCCAAGTTTCTTCCGGTATTTTAGTATGCAATTGGAGCAATCCTTGACATAAGTTTCATTTTGAGAGGAGACGACATATGTCGAATCAAAAATTGTTTAACGTTGCCGTAGTTGGGGCAACAGGCGCAGTAGGAGAACAAATTATAGGTCTGCTTGAAAAACGGAATTTTCCGGTTGCCGCGCTAAAGCTGCTTTCATCCGCACGCTCAGCCGGTACGAAGATTATGTTCAAGGGTCAGGAGCATACAGTGGAGGAAGCAACGCCGGAGAGCTTTAAAGATGTGGAGATCGCATTATTCAGCGCTGGCGGCGATGTGACGAAGGCGCTTGCCCCTCATGCAATCGAGCATGGGGCGGTCTGCATCGACAATACGAATGCCTTCCGGATGGATCCCGACACTCCGCTTGTTGTGCCGGAAGTGAACATTGATAAAATAAGCGAGCATAAAGGTCTTATTGCAAATCCTAACTGTTCAACCATTCAGATGGTTGCCGCGCTTAAACCGCTGCTGGACCGTTACGGCATCTCCCGTATTATTGTCTCGACGTATCAGGCCGTATCCGGAGCTGGAAGCCGGGCTATAGAAGAGATGCTGCGCCAGACGCGCGAGGTGCTTGACGGCAATGAGCTTGTTCCGGATATTTTGCCGGTTGGCTCGCTCCCGGTCAAACATCAAATCGCCTTTAATGCAATCCCGCAAATCGATAAATTTCAGGATAATGGCTATACGCTGGAAGAGATGAAGATGATTCGGGAAACCAAAAAAATTCTGGGGGACGATTCGATTGAGGTAACGGCGACCTGCGTGCGCATACCCGTTGTCTACGGCCACTCGGAATCCGTTTATGTTGAATTAAAGAATGATTACGACCTTGAAGATGTCAAAAAGCTGCTGGGAGACGCCCCAGGCGTTATTCTCGTAGATGATCCAGCCAATCAGCTCTACCCGCTGGCGACGGATGCTGCCGGTAAGCCGGATGTATTCGTCGGTCGTCTGCGTCGTGATTTTGGCTCCTCCCGCGGTCTCAATATGTGGATCGTTTCCGACAATCTGCTCAAAGGCGCAGCATGGAACGCAGTTCAAATTGCGGAATATATCGCAATCGGCAAATAATAGGATAAGCAGCATGGGCAGCTGGTCAAACATGAATGATCCGGCATCTAAAAAGTGCGGATACGGAGGTTTGACAATGGGCATCCTCGTCCAGAAATTCGGTGGAACCTCGCTTTCCACCGGGGAAGCAAGAGACTTTGTGCTTCGTCATATCGAAAGAGAGCGGCAACGACAGCATCAGCTTGTCGTTGTCGTCTCTGCTATGGGGCGTCAGGGTGATCCTTACGCGACGGACACGCTGCTCTCGCTTCTCCCCGATCATGGAGCGGGTTTGCCGGCCAGGGAGCGTGATATGCTTCTTGGCTGCGGCGAAATCATATCGGCAGCTATGCTTTGCGGACTTTTACGTGCACACTCGGTACCTGCTGTTGCTTTGACAGGGGGTGCGGCTGGTATTTTGACCGATAATCAATTCGGTCGTGCACGAATTGTCGAAATACGTACGGAGCGAATACTCCAATTTTTGCAGGACGGCAATGTAGTGATCGTCACCGGATTTCAGGGAATGACGGAAGCCGGTGAGACAACAACGCTGGGACGTGGGGGCAGCGATACTTCAGCCACCGCGATAGGTGCCGCCTTGAAGGCGGAAAGAGTCGATATCTATACCGATGTCAACGGCATATTAACGGCTGATCCGCGCCTGGTGGCGGATGCGCGCCCGATTCCGATTGTCGGTTATACGGAAATTTGCAATATGGCCCGGCAAGGAGCCAAAGTGATTCATCCCCGTGCCGTTGAAATTGCCCAGCAGGCCCGGATCCCGCTTCGCGTCCGTTCAACCTTCTCGGAGGATGAAGGGACATTGGTGACCGACACATTGAATCTCGCTCAGTCCGCGACGGTTCGCGACCGCTATGTAACAGGCGTAGCTCATGTTAGCGGAGTTACGCAAATTACGGTTCATGCGCAGGACGGGCATAATGATGTTCAGCTTCAGGTATTTCAGGCGATGGCGCGGCATCATATCAGTGTGGATTTTATTAATGTGACACCTGGTGGAGCGGTTTATACGGTTTTTGATCAGGATGCCCGGCAGGCGGTTGCGGTTTTGCAGGCGATTGGATATGCACCGATCGCAGTTAGCGGCTGCGCCAAAATATCTGTAATCGGCGGGGGAATGAACGGTGTTCCCGGGATTATGGCCAAAATCGTGGAGGCGCTAACAGCTCAGGGAATTCCGATTCTGCAATCGGCCGATTCCAACACTACGATATGGGTGCTGGTGAGCGAGAGTTTCATGGTAGACGCCTTAAGGGCCCTGCATGCGAAATTTTCGCTGCACGAATAAATGTTTGAAACGATGTTTAGGAGGAGTCATAATGGATTTCGGAAGATTGGTTACCGCCATGGTAACTCCGTTCGATGCGGAAGGAGCGGTTGACTGGGAAGCGACCGGCCGCGTTGTCGATTATTTGATTGATGAACAATTGAACGACAGCATCGTGGTTTCCGGAACCACCGGGGAATCACCGACGCTGACGGATGATGAGAAAATTGCTTTGTTCAAATACGTTGTCAAGCGCGCTAACGGCCGCTGCAAGGTCATAGCGGGAACCGGCAACAATGATACAGCCCACTCCCTTCAAATGACCCAGCTTGCTGAGCAATGCGGCGTAGATGGCGTTCTGCTCGTGGTTCCTTACTACAACCGGCCAAGCCAAGAAGGCATTTACCAACACTTTAAATGTATTGCCGAGGGCACTTCGCTGCCGGTTATGCTTTATAATGTTCCAGGCCGCACGGTCGTGAGCATGACAGCCCAAACGACGCTGCGTCTGGCGCAGATACCTAATATCGTGGCAACCAAGGAATGTGCATCGACAGATCAGGTGACTCAAATAGCTGCTGCAGCTCCTGAAGGCTTCCGGGTGTACAGTGGCGATGATGGAGCGGGACTTCCAATGATGTCTGTCGGCGCATATGGTATCGTCAGCGTAGCCAGCCACATTATCGGCCGTGAAATGAAACAGATGATTGAGTCCTTCGTCAACGGAGACGTTGCGGGAGCTGCCAGGATTCACGCATCCTGTCATCCGATTTTCAAAGGCTTGTTTGAACTGCCGCATCTCGTTCCCAATCCGGTTCTGGTCAAGTCAGCACTGGCGATTCGCGGCATTCCTGTCGGCGGAGTGCGCTTGCCGCTCGTGGGACCTACGGAAGAAGAGCTAGCTGCTCTTCGTGAGTTATTGAATTCTTGAGTTGCTTGCAGCTCTTTATGCAGCACTCACCAAAAACCGGTGCGTTTGCATCGGTTTTTTTTGACGTATATATAGGTATAACATCGGGAAGAAGCTAACTTCGACGCCGGAGAGTGGCGAGAGCCGGTTCTTCCTGCATACATGATCTAAAGTAATCATGACGTGAGTCCGGACAGATAAACGTCCTGTTTAACCTATATTTTCTAACAGTTCTTCGCCTTTACTTGTGTTTCATAAATTCAATCATGTATAATGGGGACAAGTGATGGTGTGCGGCAAATAATAATGAATCCTTTCCCTTGTTTTGAGCGGCATACAACAGCATAAGACACGGCTTCCTTGATAGAATGATGCGAATCTGATCAGGCAGGCTGATGTCCGCTTCTATCAGGCATTTTGCAATCGGAAGCATTCCATGTCCCGCCCAAGCATGAAGCTGGGTCACCGGACATTGTTTTGCTTTGCTTATTCACTTAAGTTTTATAAGTTTCATTAACATTTGACCATGGTTACGAAGATTTTCTTCGTAAAAAATATAACATGCTAACGAAGCGACTTTATTTCGTGAGGGTGATTGATTCTACACTTATGAATTTGGTTTTACTTCGTAAAAATTAGGAGGTACGGATACAATTGTCAAAGAAAAACAGCCAAGATAAGCTGCTCATATTTGCTTTGGGCGGCGTCGGCGAAATCGGAAAAAATATGTATGTCGTTCAGTATGGGAACGATATTGTCGTAGTCGATGCAGGTTTGAAATTCCCGGAAGAAGATATGCTCGGTATTGATATCGTGATTCCGGATATTACGTATTTAACGGAAAATAAGGACAAGGTACGGGCTATTCTTATCACGCACGGACATGAGGATCATATTGGCGGACTGCCTTATGTATTGAAGCATCTGAATGTTCCTGTTTATGCCACGAAGCTGACACTCGGATTGATTGAAGGCAAGTTGAAAGAGGCAGGTCTGCTTGGCGAAACGAAACGGATTCTGATTAATGCCGATTCCGAAATCCAGCTCGGCACGATCAAGGCATCATTCTTCAAAACCAATCACAGTATTCCGGATTCGGTTGGTGTTTGTCTCGATACGCCGGAAGGCACGATTGTCCACACTGGCGATTTCAAATTCGACCACACGCCGGTTAATAATCAATATGCGGATCTTCAGCGTATTGCGGACATTGGCCGGCGGGGCGTACTCGCTCTATTGTCGGACAGTACGAATGCGGAACGCGCAGGGTTTACACCCTCGGAGAGCATGATCGGTCCTTCTCTTGAAGATATTTTCCGCAAAGCTACACAGCGTGTAGTTATTGCAACCTTTGCTTCCAACGTGCACCGGATTCAACAGGTTATTAACGCCGCTATGGCTACGAAACGCAAAATCGTTGTCGTTGGCCGCAGTATGGTGAACGTGGTGTCTATTGCTTCTGAATTGGGTTATTTAACCATTCCGGAAGGCATGCTGATCGAGCCTGAAGAAATCAACAAGATGGCGGCTGACCGCGTCGTTGTGCTCTCCACAGGAAGTCAAGGCGAGCCCATGTCGGCTCTAACGCGTATGGCTCGTTCTACGCATCGCAAAGTGGACATCCTGCCGGGAGATACGGTTATTATTGCAGCTACGCCTATTCCAGGGAATGAGCGTTATGTGGGACGCACGGTGGACGAGCTTTTCCGCTTGGGCGCCAATGTTATTTACGGTCCGGGATCTGTTTCCGGCGTTCACGTATCCGGTCACGGAAGTCAGGAAGAATTGAAGCTGATGCTCAATCTGATCCGTCCAAAATATTTTATTCCGATCCATGGCGAGTACCGGATGCTTCGTCAGCATTCCCTGCTTGCAGAGGCGGTTGGCATCGAACGGGAGAACATTTTCATTATCGACAACGGGGATACGATCGATGTGCAGGGTGGAGTAGCACGCAAAGGCAGCAAAGTACCTGCCGGTAATGTGTTGATTGATGGTTTGGGTGTCGGCGATGTTGGAAATATCGTGCTTCGTGACCGTAAATTGCTTTCGCAGGATGGTATCCTCGTGGTAGTGGTTACGCTCAGCAAACAAGACGGCGCTATTTTATCCGGTCCGGATATCATTTCCCGCGGTTTTGTGTATGTGCGTGAATCCGAAGGGCTGCTTGAGGAAGCGAACCGCATCGTGACTTCGACCCTGCATAAATTAATGAATGATAAGGTGAACGAATGGGCTTCACTGAAAACCAATGTGAAGGATGCGCTCGGCCGTTTCTTATACGAACAGACGCGCCGCCGTCCAATGATTTTGCCTATTATCATGGAAGTATAATGATTTTCAGCCAAGAGTGATAAAACATGCAAAACGGTTTTCTCCTGCCCGGTTCATTCCGGGTGGGAGTAAACCGTTTTTTGTTATACATAAAATTTGTCTCACGAACGCGGCAATGGGACGTTCCAGGCTGTCAATTCCGTATAAACCGTATAATAATTCTCTGTCCTTCCATACTATGCAGAGCACATGAAAGAACAGGATTGATTCCTGGCGAATAGGCATAAGGAGGAAAAATCACATGCGGGAAATTGAAGTGCTTCAAAAATCGGAACAGCCGGATCCTGAAGGCGGCGACCGGAAAATGGTGAATCCTACGCTGGAAACGCTGCAGCAGTTGGGACAGACGACGATACCCACAACAGAATCTAATGTATTCTGCATGACCATCATTGGGCAGGTTGAAGGGCATATGGTGCTCCCTCCACAAAATAAAACGACCAAATATGAGCATATTATTCCACAACTGGTGGCGGCGGAGCAGAATCCAAAAATCGAAGGCCTGATCATCGTGCTGAATACGGTGGGCGGGGATGTTGAGGCCGGTCTTGCCATTGCCGAGATGATTTCCTCGTTGACGAAGCCGACCGTTACCCTTGTTCTGGGCGGCGGCCATTCCATTGGCGTACCCATTGCCGTAGCGGGAATGAAGTCATTTATCGCCGAGACCGCGACGATGACCATCCATCCCATCCGGATGAACGGCATGTTTATCGGAGTACCGCAAACCTTTGAATATTTGGAGAAAATGCAGGAGCGGGTGGTACGGTATGTAACTTCACACTCGAACATAAGCACCGAGATGTTCAAAGAACTGATGTTCAAGACCGGGGAGCTTAACCGCGATATCGGGACAACCGTAATTGGGGTGGATGCGGTCAAGTATGGATTGATCGATGCGGTCGGCGGGATTGGAGTGGCACTGCGCGAGCTGGATGGTTTTATTGCGGAACGCAAGAGAATAGGGCCGGGAGGGCTGACGCAATGACGCTGTACACGACGATGCCGCTGGAGCTTGTCCTAGATGGAATGGATGAACAGCCTGGTCCATATGTGGACATCACCATAGGCAATGTAAGAATGCAAATTGAGCCGATCTCACCGGGGATCGGTAAAATCGTCCGGCTGCTCGAGTGTCCATTGGACGCTTATTTGCAGCCGCAGTATTCACCGGGCACGGTTATTTTATTTGGCTCCCGCTCCTCCTGAAACAGCTGTTTTTCTCATAGTAAAGCTTCGGGGTGGGGTTATGAGCAGTTGGCAGCTCTACCCTGGATTGGAGATTAGTAGCGGCATCCAGAGGCCTCGTATGGTATAATGGCAACCAGAGGTGACTGAAGTTGGCGAAAAAAAAGCGAAGAAGAAAGAGCTCGATTGGGACGAGCCTAAAATATGAGGTTTATGGTATTTTGTTGATTACGGTGTCCGTCATCGCGCTTTCGGGTGAAGCTACGGTAGGACGTTCATTGTCCAAACTGTTTGGACTGATGCTTGGAAAGTTTTACTTTGCCCTGGCTCTTGTAGGCATTTACGTTGGTCTGACCGTTATGATCAAACGTACCTGGCCATCCGGCTGGTCCACCCGCAAGACCGGGATTTTGCTGCTGGTGCTGGCATTTACGCTGATGAGCTCGATTACGGTAATGGATCAGAAAACAGAGCCTACCGGGGGGTTGACTTCCGGTTACATATTAAGTCAATTAGGCGGCGATATTCGTGCTTCGTTAATTGATACTCCTGTCCTGGATGACGGCAGCGTGGCGCCGAGAGCAATCAGCGGCGGTTATGCAGGGGCAATTCAGTATACGCTGCTTTATTGGTTATTTGGTTATTTTGGCGCCAAATTCATTATGATCGTCATGTTTGCCATTTCTATTATGTTGATGACAGGCCGGTCCTATGTGGATTTGATGAAAGCCCTGCGCGTCCGGGGCGGACGTTTCTGGTCGCTAATGCGGGCGAAGCTGGTTGCCAGACGATCAGCGCAGCTTGCAGCAGCTCCGGCAAGAGGGGGCAAGGGCGCAGCCCCTATTATTCAGGATGATGATTTGGAAGATGATGAGGATGATCTTTATCAGCCGCGTCCCCGGGCGGCAAAGAGGAGAATACCCTTTTTCTCCTGGTTTAACGAAACATCGGATCCCGAGGAGCACTCAAGCAGCGACAAAGACGATTGGCAGATGGATGACGACCATTTGGTTCAGCCTGCCGGAAGCAGCCGCAGCAGAGTACCGCAGTGGGATGACGATGATGAAGAGGGCAGCGCTGAATGGCAGGCTTATAATGCCGGTAAAGGCAGTCCGGCAGTGGTGCCGGAGGTTTTTGATCCTGCAGGCGAAATCGAGCTTCCTCCTGCAATAGACAGCAGCAGGGGACTGATCGATAATACGGCTTTCCAAGGAGAAGATCTGGAACCGCATCTTGTCGATGGGGAAGAAATAGATGATGCATTTACCAGCATCTCTTCCCCAAGCTCGCCGCCTGTAAGTCCGGCAATTGAAACTGGCGAACTGGCAGAGGGCTCCGCCGCTGTAAATCCTGTTCCCCGTGTGCCTGCCGTCAAGCCTTATCAGCTGCCGTCACTTTCGCTGTTGACCAAGCCGAGCGGCAGCGGCAGAGCGGGGGAAGCTGCGGATGCGAATGACTCCCGCCGGAAACTGGAAGCTACGCTTGAGAGTTTTGGGGTGCGGGCGAAGGTTTTGGATGTTGTGCGTGGTCCGGCCGTAACCCGATATGAGGTACAGCCCGCGACAGGCGTCAAAGTAAGCCGGATAGTCGGACTGACCGATGATATCGCCCTCGCGCTGGCTGCCAAGGATATCAGAATGGAAGCGCCTATTCCAGGCAAATCCGCCATTGGCATCGAGGTGCCCAACACCGAGGTATCCGTCGTCACGATGCGCGAGGTTATGGAGATGCCTGCATTCTTGAATGCGCCTTCGAAGCTGTCCATCGCCTTCGGAAGGGATATTTCCGGCCAGACGATTGTGGGAAATCTTGCGAAAATGCCCCATCTTCTCGTCGCCGGGGCGACAGGCTCGGGTAAATCCGTTTGCATTAACGGTATCATTACCAGCATTCTATACAAGGCGCGGCCGGATGAAGTCAAGTTTCTGATGGTTGATCCGAAGATGGTTGAGCTTAATGTGTACAACGGCATTCCCCACCTGCTGGCGCCTGTTGTCACCGATCCGAGACGGGCGTCGCTCGCTTTGAAGAAGATCGTGGTGGAGATGGAGAAACGCTATGAGCTGTTTTCCAAATCGGGCACGCGCAATATAGAAGGCTATAATAATCTGATGGCGGAGAATCCATCCGCGGTTCTGCCTTATATTGTCGTCATCGTGGATGAATTAGCCGATTTGATGATGGTCGCCGCCAATGACGTCGAGGATGCGATCTGCCGTCTAGCCCAAATGGCCCGTGCCGCCGGCATCCATCTGATTATCGCGACACAGCGCCCGTCCGTTGATGTCATCACCGGACTGATCAAGGCGAATATACCATCCCGGATCGCCTTTGGCGTTTCCTCGCAGGTCGATTCCCGTACGATTCTGGATATGGTTGGGGCGGAAAAGCTTCTGGGACGCGGGGATATGCTTTTCCTGCCTGTTGGAATGTCCAAGCCCATCCGGGTGCAGGGGGCTTTCCTTTCCGACCAGGAGGTGGAAGCCGTGGTAAACTATTCGCGCGGCCAAGCCGAAGCGGAGTATACGAATGATCTGGTACCCGAAGTGGATGATTCCATGCCGGAAGCGGATGAGCAGATGGATGAGCTGTATGATCAGGCTGTCCGTATTGTTCTTGAAGCCAAGCAGGCATCCGTATCCCTGCTTCAGAGACGCATGCGAGTAGGCTATACGCGCGCGGCCCGGCTTATTGACCAAATGGAGGCCCGCAGCATTATAGGACCTTATGAAGGCAGCAAACCGCGTGAGGTTCTGCTGACAGTGGATCAGTATGATGCAGGAAAGATTAGCTCGTAAGTCAAATTCGTGCATAGAAGGCAATCCGATTTCTCATACTAGGAATAAGCTTCGCTTGCTTTTAGAATCCGCAAGAGAAAGGCAGATTCCAAAGATGAGAAATCGATTAATAATGGTGACCGTCGTCATCGTTCTTCTGTTGTTCGGCGCGTTCACGCTTAAGCATGGCAACAGCGGGAAAACCGCTGAAACTTTCAGCAGCGCCACGTTAAAGCCCGGATCATCCGGAAAAGATGTCAGTGAACTGCAGGGCCGTCTGAAGTATTTGGGATTTTTTAATGGCAAGGTGGATGGCCAGTTCGGGTCCACGACGAAAAATGCCGTCACGTGGTTTCAATGGAAATTCGGAATGAAATCCGACGGCGTTGTCGGGGCAAAAACCAAGCTGAAGCTTTGGGAGGCTACAAAGAGCTGGAAGCCAACCGCCGCGGACGCTCCGGCGCCTGCATCAGGCGGAGATGGCGGGAATACGGGTTCCTCGGGCGGAGGATCCAATGAAACGAAGTCCTCGAAGCTGGGACTATCCGCAAATGATTTGAAACTGATGGCCAACGCCGTATATGGAGAATCCCGCGGTGAGCCGTACGTCGGTCAGGTTGCCGTTGCCGCTGTTATTCTAAACCGTGTCAAATCGCCAAGCTTTCCGAATTCGATATCGGGCGTAATTTTTCAGCCGGGGGCATTCACGGCAGTTGCGGATGGACAAATCTGGCTGACTCCCAACGAGAGCGCCACAAAAGCCGTCAATGACGCCATTAACGGCTGGGATCCTTCAGGGGGCTGTACCTATTATTTCAACCCTGAGACGGCGACATCCAAATGGATATGGTCCCGTCCGCAGGTCAAAACGATTGGCAAACATATTTTCTGCATGTGATGCATGTTCACCCGAAGCAGCCCGTTTATGAACGCGGGTTGCTTCTTCCATTTCTCATCAGTTAGAATGGAATAGAGCTTTGAAAAATGGAATAGATTGACTTAGGAATAAGAAACTATTAGCGGAAGGGGACGCGAGGCGTGACCAAATCTGCATTTGAACGAGGACAGCTTAACCGTATACGTTTGCACGTCTTACCGACACAACGATTCAAGACATTCTCCATTTCGCTTTATATGGGGTCTCCCTTAACGGAAGCAACAGTGACAGCCAACGCATTGATACCATTCGTGCTGCGGCGCGGCACCGCTTCTACACCCGAGACCATCGCATTCCGCGAACGTTTGGATGAGCTTTATGGCGCGGGTTTCGGATTCGACGTGTACAAGCGTGGAGATTCGCAAATCATCCAGTTCCGGATGGATGTTATCAATGACCGGTTTGTTTCTTCCGAGCAGCCGCTTCTGGCTTCCTCGCTTAAATTTCTTGGTGAGGTGCTGACTGCACCGGCAGTGGAGAATGGATATTTTCGCGATAAATACGTCCAGGCCGAGAAAGAGACGCTGCGCAAACGTCTGGAAGCGATCATTAACGATAAAATCCGTTACGCAGCGGAGCGCTGTCTGGAGGAAATGTGCCGCGACGAGCCTTACCGCCTTCATCCGCTTGGCCAAATGGCCGATATTGATGCCATAACGCCGCAAAGTTTAACAGAGAGATATCAATCCTTATTATCCGAAGCTGCTTTCGATTTGTATGTGGTTGGGGATACGACGCTTGAAGAAGTCAAATCGCTTGTAGCAGAAGCTTTCCAGACAGGTTCAGGGACACCGTCGTCTTACACGATGCCGCCTGTTGCGCGTAAGGTTGCCGATGTGCGAACCGTCATTGAGCGGATGGATGTCAGTCAAGGCAAGCTCAATATGGGCCTGCGGATCAATACCTCGTACGGTGATGAGGATTACCCTGCAGCGCTGATGTATAACGGGATACTGGGCGGTTATCCGCATTCCAAGCTGTTCCTGAATGTCAGGGAAAAAGCAAGCCTGGCCTATTATGCGGCTTCCCGTCTGGATGGGCATAAAGGCATCTGCACCATACAATCCGGTATTGAAATCGATAATTTCGACAAAGCGACCGCTATCATTGAGGAGCAGCTGGCGAGCATGCGAACCGGTACCTACAGCGATCTGGAAATGAATCAGACCAAGGCGATGATTGCCAATCACCTTCGTGAGCTGCAGGACTCCGCCAATGAGATGATTGGGTTCGATTTCAATGCAATTTTAACCGGGCGTGAGCGTTCTGCAGATGAACTGATGCGCCAGGTGCAGGCGGTAACTGCCGGGCAGATTGCGGCTATTGCCCAAAAAACAGAGCTGGATACGATATATTTCCTGCGCGACGGGAAGGAGGACTAAGCCTGTGGAAACATTAGCTTATCCAGGCGTTCAAGAAACGATATACCGGGAAGTTCTGCCGAACGGGCTGGAGGTTGTTATTTTACCGAAAGCAGGCTTCAGCAAAACCTACGCCACATTTTCAACGCGTTATGGTTCGGTAGACAACCGCTTTTCAGTTGGCGGAGAGGAGCCGGTGTCCGTACCGGATGGAATTGCCCATTTTCTTGAGCATAAAATGTTCGAGGAGCCAACGGGCGATGTGTTTGCCACATTCGCTTCCCAGGGAGCGTCGGCCAATGCGTATACCAGCTTTGACCGTACGGTGTACTTGTTCTCCGCAACGGAGCAGATTGAGGCGAATCTGGAAACGCTGGTGAATTTCGTACAGAACCCTTATTTTACCGATGAAAATGTGGAGAAGGAAAAAGGCATCATCGAGCAGGAAATCAACATGTACCGCGATAATGCGGACTGGCGTGTTTATTTTGGACTGATCGACGCCTTGTACAACAATCATCCGATTCACATCGATATCGCCGGAACGGCGGAATCCATCGGAAAGATTGACAAGGAGACCCTTTACCGCTGCTATGAAACCTTTTACCATCCATCCAACATGTTTTTGTTCATTGTTGGAGGAGTTGATCCAGGCAAGGTGATGGAGCTTGTACGTAATAATCAGGCGCGGAAATCCTTCGAGCCGCAGGGGGCGATCAACCGCTTTTTTGATCCCGAGCCTTCATCCGTCAAGAATGCACGCAAAACAGCTGTGCTGCCCGTATCCATGCCAAAATGCATGATCGGTTTTAAAGAGGATCCCAAGCCGCTGGATCCGGCCGGACTTCTCCGCAAAGAGCTGATAACCAAATTGATGCTGGATGCGCTGCTCAGTTCCAGCTCTCCGATTTATAACACACTGTATGACGATAAATTGATTTCCGATTCCTTCGGTCATGAATATAACAGCAGCGAGGATTATGCTTTCTCAGTGATCGGCGGAGAGACCCCGGACCCTGACGAGCTGCTGGCGCGGCTCAAGGCAGCGATTGAAGCAGCACGTGCTAGCGGTCTTCAGGAAAGTGCTTTCGAACGGACACGTCGCAAAAAGATCGGTGGCTATCTCCGCATGCTGAATTCTCCCGAAGCGATTGCCGGAGAATTTACGCGTTATCGGTTCCGCGGCGCCGATTTGTTCAAGCTGGTGCCTATTTATGAGAGCATTACTTTAGAGGAAGTCAACGAACGGCTGCGTGAGCATTTCAACTGGGACCGCATGGCAGTTTCGATCGTGGCCAAAGCTCCACTTTGAAAACATTAAATGAGATGACGGTGCTCGTGACCGGGGGAAGCCGCGGGATTGGCGCGGCAGTGTCGCGTCGCTTTGCCAAGGAAGGCATGAATGTCGTGATCCATTACAATGAAGCTCATGAGGCGGCCAATGAAACAGCCAGAAGCTGCATGCTTCTTGGTGCGGCTAATGTGACCACCGTCTCGGCTGATCTGCGCTCAAAGGAGAATTTGCTGCGGATGCAGGAGAAGCTGGATGCTCGCGGCATGATACCGGATATCCTCGTCAACAATGCTGGTATTTCCCATAATGGGATGCTTGCCGATGTGTCGGAAGAAGAATGGGACGACGTGATGGCGGTTAATTTAAAAGGCATGTTTTTATGTACCCAGCTTTTTATGCCCGCTATGGTAACCCAGCGTTTTGGGCGCATTATTAATGTGTCTTCGATTTGGGGGTTATCGGGAGCGTCGTGCGAGGTGCTGTATTCCACAACCAAAGGCGGTATGAATGCATTTACGAAGGCGCTGGCCAAGGAGCTTGCGCCTTCCGGCGTGACCGTTAATGCAGTCGCTCCGGGCGCTGTCAATACAGTGATGCTCGATAACCTGGAGGCTGAAGAGATTTCGGCGCTGGAGATGGAAATCCCGGCGGGAAGACTTGGACAACCTGATGAAATTGCCTCTCTGGTCTATTTTCTGGCCCTGCCCGAATCGGCGTATATTACAGGGCAGATCATCAGTCCCAACGGCGGATGGCTCACTTGACCAACTTGGAATTAACTTTGAGTTCAAGGGGTCATATGGCGAATTTTCAAGGAATCGAAACTTTATGGCGGTTAAATTCGTCGTATAAGAAAGAACCTTTGCGCGCAAAATACGTTATGTTGCCGGATAACGGTTAACACGCAGAGGAGGCGTCAACACATGTCAAACGTCCTTTCTAATTTCGACACATGGAAAAAGTTCTTGGCCGGTCGGGTGGAGCAGGGAAAGAAAATCGGTTTGAGCGAGGAATCCATTTCGGATCTTGCTTATGAAATCGGGGCTTTCCTTGGCGAGAAGGTCGATCCCAAGAATGAGCAGGAGCAGGCGCTCAAAGAAATTTGGGAAGTCGGCAATGAAGAAGAACGCAAAACCATCGCCGGGCTGATGGTCAAGCTTGTACAAAGATCGTAAGCAGATTGCTTGCGGAAGAGCCTCCCTTGAAGGGGGCTTTTCTGCAATCTTTTATAGATGTGTTGCAGGAATATGGCGAATATTGTAGAATAATCTTTCTTGAACGATTGAACTTATTTCCTCGAATGAGGTGTCAAATTTGGAAGTTAAACAATGGTATATGGAATATAAAATACATAAAAACCGACCGGGACTTTTGGGGGATATCGCTTCATTGCTTGGTATGCTGGAAGTCAATATTGTCACGATTAATGGGGTAGAAAATAGGACGCGAGGCATGCTGCTGCAGACGAATGATGAAGAGAAGATCGAAATTCTTGGCAGAATGCTGCAAAAGGTCGACAATATCACCGTGCTGAAGCTCAGAGAACCTAAGTTGGTTGATATATTGGCTGTACGTCATGGCCGTTATATTGAACGTGATTCGGATGACCGCAAAACATTCCGGTTTACAAGAGACGAGCTTGGGCTGCTGGTGGATTTTCTGGGTGAAGTGTTCAAGCGTGACGGCAATCAAATCATCGGGCTTCGCGGCATGCCGCGGGTAGGCAAAACGGAGTCTATCATTGCGGGCAGTGTATGCTCCAATAAACGATGGACATTCGTTTCTTCAACCTTGCTACGTCAGACTGTCCGCAGCCAATTGTCCGAGGAAGAAATGAATCCGAATAATATTTTTATTATCGATGGAATCGTCAGCACGGTGCGTTCCAATGAGAAACATCATGCTCTTCTTCAGGAGATCATGGCTATGCCCTCAACGAAGGTAATTGAACATCCGGATATGTTTATTAAAGAGTCGGAATATGATTACAGCGCTTTTGATTATATTATCGAACTGCGCAATACACCGGATGAAGAGATTTCATACGATTTGTTTACATCCGGATTTCATGAATTTTAAGAATAGGAGGTGTGGTCAATGTCGGATTTGGGCGCTTTACTCCGCAAGGCGCGTGAGCAGCGCGGGCTGTCATTGGATGATATTCAGGATTTGACAAAGATTCGCAAGCATTACCTGGAAGCTATTGAAGAAGGAAATTATTCCGTATTGCCGGGGACATTCTACGTGCGCGCTTTTGTAAAAAATTATGCCGAAAATGTTGGTCTTGATGCTGAAGAAGTGCTGCGCTTATATCAAAGGGAAATTCCATCGGCAGCTCCAGAGCAAATTGCCGAACCTGTACAGCGGCCGCGCCGCGCCCAAACCCAAGCCTCCGACCGCTGGAGCCGGTTTGGGTTCCGCGTTCTCATGTGGTCCTTTCTGCTGCTTATTGTTGTGGTTGTGTACATTTTCGCTATCAACCGACCCGGCGGGGACGGTACTGAATCTGTTGATCAAACAGGAATGACAGACAAAACCGAGCCGCCAGTTACGGGAGGCGCTGCCGATCCATCGGGGACGACCAACACGAACGAGCCTGATCAAACCACGGACCAGGGAAATGGTACGAATACGGGCACTGATGAGTCAACTCCGAATAACACTCCAGAAACACCTGATAAGATTGCGCTGACATTAGACCGTTCTTCCGGAAAAACCGATTATTTCTTCTACTCTCCGAGCGCAGGAACGCACACTGTGACCTTCAAGCTCACAGGAGGAGGCAGTTGGGTGGGAATTAATCAGAACAGCGTATCGGGCAAAAGCCTTTACCAGAAAACCCTTCAGGATGGGGAGACCGGCTCAGCCGAAGTTGAGGGTAAAATTTATATCAATATCGCCCATGCCAACATCGTCGAGGTGACGATTGACGGCGTTCTGATCGATGATAAGGATCAAACCGGATCTCACAAAATGCTGTTAACCCCTGCTGATGATTCCGGTGAAAACGGGCAATCGCAGGATATAGCAGAGGGAACACAGGATGGCAGCCAGGAAAGTGAATAAATCAGATTGAAGACATCCAATCCTTGTGGACTTCCAGGATGGATGTCTTTTCTTATACATAAGGATCGGTTATAATACGGTTCAAGTAATAATTGGAAAAAGGAGCTGCTTACGAAAATGAGTTCGGAAAGTGCATTCGATATTGTTTCAAAGGTGGATATGCAGGAATTAGCCAATGCGATCAACCAGGCAGAGAAAGAGATTGAGACTCGATTTGATTTCAAAGGAAGCAAAAGCAAAATTTCGCTTGAGAAAGAAGACATCATACTTGTCTCCGACGATGAATACAAGCTAAAGAGCGTCATTGATATTTTGCAATCCAAAATGATCAAACGCGGCGTGCCCATCAAAAACATGGATTTTGGCAAAGTAGAATCCGCTTCCGCCTCTTCGGTCAGGCAGCGGGTTAAATTGCGACAGGGGATTGAGCAGGATATTTCAAAAAAAATCAATATCCTTATCCGGGATTCCAAACTGAAGGTGAAAAGCCAGATACAGGGAGATCAAATCCGGGTTACCGGCAAAAGCCGCGATGATTTACAGGCTGTAATGGCGCTGCTCCGCGGTGCGGATTTGCAAATAGAATTGCAATTCACAAACTACCGATAACTTTTTTTGCTGTGAACGTGGATGAAGTCCTCTTTAACGCCTGAGAGCGCGTGGGAAAGGACTTTTTCCTGTTTTGACACGCCTTGGGCCTTGTATTATACTTGTTGAGATAGCTTTTCGGAGGAATCTGGGGGATACATGATGACGGAACGAGTGAAAGTTGTAACATTAGGTTGTGAAAAGAATTTGGTCGATTCAGAGATTATGTCTGGATTAATCGATGAACGAGGTTATCAGCTTGTCGATCAGGCTGATGAAGCTACTGTAATTATTGTCAATACATGCGGTTTTATTGACGCGGCCAAGGAAGAATCGGTTAATACGATTCTGGATATGGCGGAGTTCAAGCAGACGGGCCGGCTGAAGGCGCTTATCGTTTCCGGGTGTTTGACTCAGCGTTATAAGAAGCAGTTGATGGAAGAGATGCCGGAAATAGACGGCATCGTTGGAACGGGTGATTTTCATCACATTACCGATATCGTTGATGAGGCACTCCGCGGGAAGAGACCGGTCAAGGTAGGCAATCCTGCTTTTGACTATGACCAGAAGCTTCCTCGTCTGGTAACCACTCCCCGTTATACCGCTTATGTGAAAATCGCGGAAGGCTGCGATAATGCTTGCACATTCTGCTCGATACCGATTATGCGGGGCAAGTTCCGCAGCCGGTCTATCGAATCCATTGTAAACGAAGTTCAGATGCTTGCAGATCAAGGCGTGAAGGAAGTCAGCTTGATTGCACAGGATTCAACGAACTACGGAACGGATTTGTATGACAAATTCATGCTTCCGGAGCTTCTTAATCGTGTCAGCGAAGTGGAAGGCATTGCTTGGGTCCGGCTTCATTACGCCTATCCGGGATTTTTCACGGATGAGCTGATTGATACGATTGCATCCAATTCAAAGGTTTGCAACTATATTGATATGCCTTTGCAGCATAGTGAGGATTCCATCCTGAAACGGATGCGCAGACCTGGCCGGCAGCGTGATACAAGGGAGCTCGTAGCCAAAATCCGCTCCAGAATTCCGGATGTCGCCCTGCGTACTTCAATTATCGTTGGTTTTCCAGGGGAAACCGAAGAAGACTTTAACCGCCTATGCGATTTTGTCCGGGAAATGAAATTTGACCGGCTGGGTGTGTTCTCCTACTCAAGCGAGGAAGATACGCCGGCTGTCCGGCTTCCGGATCATGTGCCAAGCGAAGTGATCGAGTGGCGAGCCAATACTCTGATGGAAATCCAGCGGCAGGTATCCAAGGACATCAGCGGCAAATACGTTGGCAATGATATTGAAGTGCTAGTTGAGCGCTACGATGGCCGCAGCGATGTCTACGTGGGTCGTTCGCCTTATGATGCGCCGGAAATTGACGGTGAAGTTTTTATTTCCAACTGCACGGCTGGAATTGGCGAAATTCAAAGAGTGCGCATAACGCATGCCTATGAATTTGATATGTCCGGGGAGGGGCTATAATCGTGAATTTAGCCAACCGGATCACATTGATTCGCATATTTTTAGTCCCGATTATTATGTTTTTGCTGCTCATCAATGTGGATTTAAAGCCGCTTAGCTTTGATGACTTCTCGATAACCTGGAATCAGATCTTGGCTGCATTGATATTTATCGTTGCGGCCAGTACGGATGGACTAGACGGTTATATCGCACGCAAGAACAAAATCGTGACTAACCTGGGCAAGCTGCTTGATCCATTAGCCGATAAGCTCCTTGTGGCGGCGGTGCTTATTTCGCTTGTCGAAATGGATAAGCTGGATGCCTGGATTGCAATTGTGATCATAAGCCGCGAATTTGCGGTGACCGGGCTTCGCCAAATTGCGCTGCTGGAGGGCAAGGTGCTGGCGGCGAGTACGTGGGGCAAGTGGAAAACAGCCGTGCAAATTACGATGATCATCGATTTGCTGCTGAATAATTTTCCGTTTACGTTTCTCGATTTCCGATTCGATCTTATTTCAAGCTGGGCTGCTGCCCTTATTACGGTCTATTCGGGAATTGATTATTTCATCAAAAATAAAAATCTTATTCCGCTTACGGAGTAGGACAATTTGTTTGTAAAGCATCATTCTCTGTCATTACAGGGGAATGGTGCTTTTCATTACCTAATGGAATGGAGCGGTTTATATGCGCGCTGAAATTATAGCAGTCGGAACGGAACTATTGCTGGGTCAAACGGTGAACACCAATGCCACATATATTTCAACAGGCCTTGCCGAGCTGGGAATCGATGTCTATTTTCAGACGGTAGTAGGGGATAATGCCGTCCGTATTGTGCAGGCGGTCGAGATTGCCCGCACCCGGGCCGATCTGATTGTATTTACGGGCGGACTTGGACCGACCCAGGATGACCTGACCAAGGACGCGCTCGCCGGTTACTTGAACCGTGGAATTTCGATTCATCAGCCGTCCATGGTGAAAATTGAGAATCTGTTCACTTCGCGCGGCATGCATATGGTGGAAAGCAACCGCAGGCAGGCGAATCAGATTGAAGGCAGCGATCCGCTCGTGAATGACGCCGGTCTTGCTGTAGGCAACGCTTTGATTGTCGAGGGTACTCATTATGTGCTGCTGCCAGGGCCGCCCCGGGAAATGAAGCCGATGTTTGACGGTCCGGCCAAAGCCTGGCTGCGAAGCGTAATGGGCGAGGAACGCAGGCTCTTCTCCCGTCTGCTGAAATTTGCCGGCATTGGAGAATCCAGTCTGGAGCAGGCGATTATTGATTTGATCGAGGTCCAGTCCGACCCTACAATTGCCCCGTATGCCAAAGAAGGTGAGGTAGCCATCCGACTTTCCACCAAGGCGCTCTCCTTGCATGAGGCGGATTCCAGACTGGATCAGGCGGAGCTGCAGATAAAGGAGCGTGTTGGCCAATATTTGTTTGCGAACGAGGATATTCCCCTCGAGGAAGCGGTCATACGCCTGCTTAGAGTAACGGGACGCAAATTTGCCAGTGCCGAAAGTCTTACAGGAGGGCTGTTGGCTGAGCTTGTGACCACCCTGCCGGGAAGCAGCGGCGAATTCGTCGGTGGCGTCGTTACCTACACCAACGAGATGAAGCATCAACTGCTGGGCATCCCGTTGTCCCAGCTGGAAGGAGCAGGCGCGCCTGGCGCCATATCTGAATCAACGGCAGCACTTATGGCGGAGCGGGTGCGCGATTTAACGGATTGCGACTTCGGCTTGTCGCTCACCGGGGTTGCAGGCCCGAGTGAAGCTGAAGGCAAGCCTGTCGGTCTGGTTTATTTTGGCATTGCCGAGCGCGGCAAACCGACAATTGTGCATAAGGCGCAGCTGAGCGGAACGCGCGATATTATAAGAGTGAGATCGGTGAAGTCGCTCCTGTACAGGTTCTGGCAGCTGCTGTCTGCCGAACAGCCGGGCAGATGATGATTTATTGCTTGTCAGAATACGGAAAATGAAATATAATCGTCATTAGTTGACGGAAGAACCGTGGCGAAGATCACTTTGCTGCGGTTCTTTTTTTCATTCATCGGCCGATGAAAAAAATAAGAATATATGTTCGTAAAAACTATTGTCATTAGAGGAGAAACAAGGTATCATTACATTATAAATAATGAAGGATGTGAACGCGTTGTCAGATCGTCGCGCTGCGCTTGAAACGACATTACGTCAAATAGAGAAACAATTCGGGAAAGGCTCCGTCATGAAACTCGGGGAGTCGAATCATATGAAAGTGGAAACAGTATCCACTGGTTCCCTTGCCCTGGATATTGCTCTTGGTATCGGCGGCTTGCCCAAAGGCCGGATTATTGAAGTGTACGGACCGGAATCCTCCGGTAAGACGACAGTAGCTCTTCACGCCATAGCTGAGGTACAGCGTGTGGGTGGACAAGCCGCTTTCATCGATGCGGAGCATGCTCTTGATCCGCTGTATGCCAGCAAGCTTGGCGTTAATATCGATGAATTGCTGCTCTCCCAGCCCGATACCGGTGAGCAGGGACTCGAAATCGCTGAGGCGCTCGTCCGCAGCGGCGCAGTGGATATTGTTGTTATTGACTCGGTTGCGGCACTTGTGCCCAAAGCCGAGATCGAGGGTGAAATGGGAGATTCCCATGTCGGCCTGCAGGCGCGATTGATGTCGCAAGCATTGCGTAAGCTGTCAGGCGCCATCAGCAAATCCAAGACGATCGCGATTTTCATCAATCAGCTGCGTGAGAAAATTGGCGTTATGTTTGGTAATCCAGAGACGACCCCTGGTGGACGCGCATTGAAATTCTACTCCACAATTCGACTTGATGTGCGCCGGATCGAATCCATCAAGCAGGGTAATGACATTGTCGGCAACCGAACCCGTATCAAGGTCGTTAAGAACAAGGTAGCCCCGCCTTTTAAACAGGCTGAGATTGATATCATGTATGGCGAAGGCATCTCCAAGGAAGGCAGCATTGTCGATATCGGCGTTGAGATGGATATTGTACAGAAGAGCGGAGCCTGGTTCTCGTATAACGGAGAACGTTTGGGACAAGGCCGGGAGAATGCCAAGCAGTTCCTGAAGGATCACCCTGATACTTCAACAGTAATCGAGAATCAAATTCGGGAAGCAAGCCATTTGTCAGCCGCCGCGCTCACAGCTTCTGCCGTGGATGATGAGGACGAGGACGAGCTGGATCTTGATCTCGAGTTGGAATAACTATTTACCCTTGGCTATGAATAGATTCGGAAGAGCACCTTCGCGGGTGCTTTTCTGCATGATATAGAACATGAACTTATTTATTTGATGCCATTCATTTTAGGGAGAAGCTCAAGGGAAATGGCAGGGAAGGAGCAGCCATAAGATGAAGGATGATGAACGGGTGCAAGATGAGCAAGAAGAGCAGGAAGAACAAACCGAGGCAGGTATGATGCTTATAACCGCTATTGAACAGGAGCGCAAGGACAAGCGGCGTTACCATTTGTATATGGATGGCAGTGATGAGCCCTTTACCTCTGTTCACGAAGATTTAATTGTCACGCACAGGCTTTTGAAGGGGAGGCAGATTGATCCGCATGAGCTGAAACAGATTGTGGAGAAGGACAATGATCATCGTGCTTATATTTTGGGATTGATTTATTTGGGGCCAAGGCCCCGCACCGAGAAGGAAATCTCGCGTTATCTCTCTGGCAAAGGGCTTGATGAATCCGCAATCGGCAAAGCTCTGGCGAGATTGCAAGGCGAGAGGCTGATCGATGATATCTCCTATGCCAATCAGTTTGCCGAGCAGCGAATGCGAAGCCAATTAAAGGGAAGACGACTGCTGCAGCAGGAGCTGACGCATCGCGGCATAGCCAGCGGTACAGCTAAGGAGGCCGCTCAGGGACTCGATTCGCAGATGGAGACCGAGGTTGCAATACGCGCAGCCAAGAAGAAATGGCCTTATGTCAAAGGGGAAATCCGGGACCGAAAACGGAAACTGATGGCATTTCTGCTGCGCAGAGGATTCCCGAGCGCGGTGGTTAAACAGGCCGTTAACGAGGCATGCCGGTCCGATGAAGACGACGAAAACGGGCATACCCTTGACAATTGATTTTCACAAAAGATAAAATGAGTGTGTATTCCTTCTTCCAGAGTCGATTTTTCTTCCAAAAATTGATTCGAAACGATTTATTTCGTCAAAATGCTATGTATGGATCGGGTTAAAAACCGGCTGGAAAACAAAATAGTCCCAAGCGTTTGCTTTGGTGAGCAACGAGGAGGTGAGAAGATGCCAGATTGGATTTGGATCCTGATCGCTCTCGTTGTTGGTGTGATTTTCTTTGGTATCGGGTATTTTATTCGAAAGTCAATCGCCGAGGCCAAGATTTCTAGCGCCGAGCAAGCCGCAAGTCAGATCGTTGACAGTGCGCGTAAAGAAGCAGAAGCGCTCAAGAAAGAAACAGTGGTCGAAGCGAAAGACGAAGTCCACAAGCTCCGTACCGAGGCAGAGAGAGATATTCGCGAACGTCGCAATGAGGTACAGCGTCTTGAAAGACGGCTTGTTCAAAAGGAAGAGTCGTTGGATAAAAAGATAGAAACGCTGGAGCGCAAAGAAGAACAAGTAGCCAACAAAGAGAAACGGATCGAGGAGACGCAAGAACAGATCGATTCTCTCTACAAGCAGCAGCTTAGTGAGCTTGAGCGTATTTCGAACTTGACGATGGATGAGGCCAAACAGATCATCCTGAACAATGTCGAATTGGAAGTTCGTCATGAAACAGCGCAAATGATTAAAGAAATTGAACAACAAGCAAAAGAGGAAGCCGATAAGAAAGCCCGCAATATCATTTCGCTTGCGATTCAACGCTGCGCAGCAGATCATGTGGCGGAAACAACTGTATCCGTCGTTACACTGCCTAATGAAGAAATGAAAGGCCGCATTATCGGGCGTGAAGGCCGCAATATTCGTGCCCTGGAAACGTTGACCGGTATCGATCTCATAATTGACGATACACCGGAAGCGGTCATCTTGTCCGGATTTGATCCAATACGACGCGAGATTGCCCGGACATCGCTTGAGAAGCTGGTTGCAGATGGACGAATCCATCCAGCCCGCATCGAAGAGATGGTCGAGAAATCGCGTAAGGAAGTGGATGAACGAATCCGCGAATACGGGGAGCAGGCTACCTTTGAGGTTGGCGTGCATGGCTTACATCCGGACTTGATCAAAATTTTGGGCCGATTGAAATATCGGACGAGTTATGGTCAAAACGTATTGAAGCATTCCATGGAAGTCGCCTATTTGACAGGACTTATGGCAGCGGAGCTAGGGGAAGATATCACGCTCGCCAAACGTTCCGGATTGCTTCATGACATCGGTAAAGCACTCGATCATGAAGTGGAAGGCTCTCATGTGGAAATTGGCGTTGAGCTGGCCAAGAAATATAAGGAACATCCCGTTGTTATCAACAGTATTGCATCCCATCACGGCGATTGTGAAGCGACATCGGTTATTGCGATGCTGGTTGGAGCTGCAGATGCTCTGTCCGCTGCAAGACCGGGAGCAAGACGTGAAACGCTCGAAACGTACATCAAGCGTCTGGAGAAGCTTGAGGGCATCTCGGAATCGTTTGAAGGCGTTGAGAAGTCGTATGCTATACAAGCAGGACGCGAGGTTCGCGTCATGGTTCAACCGGACAAGATTGATGATACCGAAGCATTCCGCTTGGCGCGTGATATTACGAAGAAAATTGAGAGTGAGCTCGATTATCCGGGTCATATCAAAGTGACAGTCATTCGCGAAACGCGTGCAGTCGAGTATGCCAAATAACAAAATCAGAAAGAAACTGGAAAAGTGGCTGCTTGTCGGCCACTTTTCTAGTCTATATAAGCGAGGTTATGAGATGAACGTCTTATTTATCGGTGATATCGTCGGCAGCGTCGGCCGCACTGCGGTCAAAAAAATACTGCCGTCGCTCAAGAGCAAATATAATCCCCATATCATCATCGCAAATGGTGAGAATGCAGCAGCAGGAAGAGGAATCACAGCCGCGATTGTTAAGGAATTATTGGATGCAGGCGTTCATGGCATCACCATGGGGAACCATACATGGGACAACAAAGATATATTTGAATGGATCGATGATCAACCGCGTATCATCCGTCCCGCCAATTTTGCTGATGAGGCTCCTGGCAAAGGGGCAGCGATTATAAAAGCGAATGGCAAGGAGCTCGCGATTATTAATCTTCAAGGCCGGGCCTTCCTGCCTCCGATTGATTGTCCATTCCGCAAGGCGGATGAACTGGTGGATCAGATGCGAGCGGAAACCAAATGCATTCTCGTAGATTTTCATGCGGAAGCGACTTCGGAGAAAATTGCCATGGGCTGGTATCTGGATGGCAGAGCTTCTTTTGTTGTAGGTACACATACCCATGTACAAACCAATGATGATAGGATTTTGCCTGGGGGCACTGCATATTTAACCGATGTCGGCATGGTGGGCTCCAAGGAAGGCGTTCTCGGTATGGAACGTGAAGCGGTTATTTACAAATTCAAGACGCAGCTTCCGACCCGGTTCGTAGTGGATGAAGGAGACTGGCATTTTCATGCGGCCCTGATTGATATCGATGAATCTACCGGGCAAGCGAAGCGGATTCAGAAAATACGCATGACCGAGACAGACTTGGCCATGATGTAATCATAGCGGCTTCCAATATGAAGCATTGAAAATTCTCATAATTCAGAACATTTTGTAAAGTGTTCGCCAATAAAGAAGGAATTTTATTGCCTCTCTCGAATACTATTTAAATAGTGGTATCCATCCATCATTCCCGAGGAGGTACTTTACATGGACGTAAATGTATTAAAAGTTTCAGCAAAGTCCAATCCTAATTCCGTTGCAGGGGCGTTGGCGGGTGTACTGCGTGAGCGCGGAGCGGCCGAACTGCAAGCCATCGGGGCTGGTGCTTTGAACCAGGCGGTAAAAGCGGTTGCTATTGCCCGTGGATTTGTGGCTCCCAGCGGGGTGGATCTGATCTGCATTCCGGCTTTTACAGACATCGTCATTGATGGAGAAGATCGTACGGCAATCAAGCTTATTGTGGAGCCGCGATAAGGATACTGCCTAAATATTCAATTTGAAACCTGTTTACGGCGTAGACAGGTTTTTTTGCATGCAAATATGGGAAAGCTTGGGAGGAAAGGTTATATGAAAATGATACCCACCGTTGATTTTCATTGCGATGTGCTGTGGAAGCTGCTTGAAAATGACCGGTTGTCCTTCATAGATAACCCCGATTTGATGCTCGATGTGTCATTGCCAAGATTGCAGCAGGCGGATTCGATCCTCCAAATCTTTGCTATCTATATCTCCGAGCGCAGCGAGAAAACAATGGTTCCAATTCTGCGAAGCATCGATTTGTTTCATCAAAAGGTGCTCGCGGCACCCGGTATGCGCTTCGTGCGCTCTCCGGAAGATGTGCGGAATTTGCGCAAGGACGGGGCAATCGGCGCTATGCTTTCACTCGAAGGCGCAGATGGACTGCAGGGAGATATGGCAATGCTGCGCATCCTGTTTGAGCTTGGCGTCCGCGCGGCGGGTCTGACCTGGAATAATGCCAACTGGGGGGCTGACGGTGTCATGGAGCCCAGGCAGGGGGGGCTAACGGCCAAAGGCAGAGAGTTTGTGGCGGAATGCAACCGATTAGGCATACTGCTGGATGCTTCGCATTTGAGCGAGCGCTCTTTTTGGGATGTGGTGGATGCTTCAGGCAGACCCATTATTGCTTCCCATTCCAACTCCAGGGAGATTTGTAACCATCCTCGCAATTTGTCGGATGATCAGATAAGAGCTCTTATTGCGGTGGACGGATTGATCGGTATAACTTTTGTGCCGCAGTTCGTGCGTGAAGGCGGCCGCGCTGATATGAATGATGTCCTGCGGCATGTGGAGCGGATATGCGGTCTGGGGGGCGGAAAGCAATTGGTTTTTGGTTCCGATTTTGATGGTATCGATACCCATGTGGCGGGCCTATCGAATCCCGGGGAGCTGGTGAATTTGAAAGAAACGCTGCTGAAACAGTATAATGCAGAGCAAGTTCAAGATTTTTTTGCTGAAAATGCGCTTCGTTTCTTAACGAAACATCTGCCTGCCTGAATAATTATTCGCCATTCGATCTCTTTCCGGTATGGATTCCATCGAAAAGAGTTATATTAGAAAATAGCGTTTACATCTTGCTTTTTAGTACCTGTCATCATACTATTTATGAGACTCTATATAATTTCCATGAACATACAGCATGTATTTCGTTATAATTTGTCGAGAAAGAACGTTCATCAAAAAGAGGAGATGGGCATTTTGATCAGTCAATTGTCTTGGAAGATCGGTGGACAACAAGGGGAAGGCGTTGAAAGTACGGACCGTATTTTCTCTACGGCGCTCAACCGACTTGGCTACTACTTGTACGGGTATCGTCACTTTTCTTCCCGTATTAAGGGCGGGCATACGAATAACAAAATTCGGATCAGCACGAATCCGATTCGGGCGATATCCGATGATTTGGACATTCTGGTCGCGTTCGACCAAGAAAGCATCGATTTGAACGCACATGAACTTCGTGCAGGCGGCGTAGTCGTAGCTGACGCAAAATTCAGTCCCGTTCTGCCGGAGGGTACCAACGCCCGTTTGTTTCCTGTTCCAATCACATCGATTGCAGAGGATCTTGGCACCTCCCTTATGAAAAATATGGTGGCGTCCGGCGCATCCTGGGCGCTTCTTGGTCTGCCTATCGATGTATTTAATAAAGCGGTGGAAGAGGAGTTCGGACGCAAAGGTCCGGCGATCGTCGAGAAGAACGTGGAGGCTGTCAAGCGCGGCTCGGATTTTGTACTGGATCTGGCCGGTGGTCCGCTGGAGGAATTCCAGCTTGAGCCTGCAGACGGCAAGCAAAAGCTGTTCATGATCGGCAATGAAGGAATCGGACTCGGCGCTTTGGCCGGCGGATGCCGCTTGATGGCCGCTTACCCGATTACCCCCGCTTCGGAAATTATGGAATATTTGATCAAAAAGCTGCCCAAGCTCGGCGGGACTGTTGTCCAAACCGAGGATGAGATTGCAGCAGTAACGATGGCGATCGGAGCCAATTACGCAGGTGTGCGTACAATGACCGCTTCCGCGGGACCTGGCCTGTCGTTGATGATGGAGGCCATCGGCCTTGCGGGCATGACCGAGACGCCGCTCGTTATCGTGGATACCCAGCGCGGCGGACCTTCAACTGGGCTGCCTACGAAACAGGAGCAATCCGACTTGAACGCCATGGTTTACGGAACGCATGGGGAAATTCCGAAGATTGTCATTGCTCCAGCTTCGATAGAGGACTGCTTCTATGACACTATTGAATCCTTCAACTTATCCGAGGAATATCAGGTTCCGGTCATTCTGATGACGGACCTGCAGCTTTCGCTGGGTAAGCAATCCTGCGAGACGCTTGATCTGGACAAAGTGAAAATCAGCCGCGGGAAGCTTACCCGAGACCTGCCGGAGCTTGAAACCAATCAGTTGTTCAAGCGTTACGAGCTGACGGAAGATGGCGTTTCACCGCGCGTTATTCCAGGCGACAAGAATGGTATCCATCACGTGACAGGCGTTGAGCATGACGAGACCGGGCGTCCATCCGAGAGCGCCGTCAACCGCAAGAAAATGATGGACAAACGACTTTCGAAGCTTGACAATATGCTGATCCGCGATGCGGTCCGGGCTGATGCTCCACATGAGGAAGCAGATCTGCTTGTCATTGGAATGGGTTCCACCGGCGGAACGATAGACGAAGCGCGCACCCGACTGGATAAGGATGGACATACAATCAATCACATTACTATTCGCCAAATCCATCCATTCCCTACCGATCTGGTAAACTCGTACATGCAGAGCGCGAAAAAAGTGGTTGTGCTTGAGAATAACGCGACAGCGCAGCTTGCTTCCCAAGTGAAGCTGCACGTCGGTCAAGCCGAAAAAATACACAGCCTGCTGAAATATGACGGCAATCCGTTCCTGCCTTCCGAAGTTTACAAAGCTTGTAAGGAGTTGGTCTAGAGATGGCGACATTCAAAGAGTTCCGTAATAACGTAAAGCCTAACTGGTGTCCCGGCTGCGGCGACTTCTCCGTACAAGCGGCGATTCAGCGTGCGGCAGCGAATGTGGGCCTGGAGCCTGAAAAATTGGCAGTCGTTTCCGGCATCGGCTGTTCCGGCCGGATTTCCGGTTATATCAATGCCTATGGGCTGCATGGGATCCATGGCCGGTCGCTCCCGATCGCTCAGGGTGTGAAGCTTGCCAACCGCGAGCTGACCGTTATTGCCTCAGGCGGCGACGGGGACGGCTTTGCGATTGGTATGGGACATACCGTGCATGCCATTCGCCGCAACCTGGACATTACGTATATTGTTATGGATAACCAAATATACGGTTTGACAAAGGGGCAAACTTCCCCGCGCAGCGCGGAAGGCTTCAAAACCAAGTCAACGCCTGAAGGATCGATCGAGTCGACGCTGTCCCCACTTGAAATTGCAATGTCGGCAGGAGCAACATTCGTAGCCCAATCATTCTCGAGCGATTTGAAGCAGCTGACTGCATTGATAGAAGCAGGCCTAAATCACAAAGGCTTCTCGCTGATCAACGTATTCAGCCCTTGCGTAACGTTCAATAAAGTCAACACCTACGACTGGTTTAAAGAGAATATCGTCAATCTGGAACAGTTTCCTGAATATGATTCTTCCAACCGGATGCTGGCGATGAACAAAATCATGGAGACCGGCGGCATGCTGACCGGCCTTATATACCAGAATAAAGAGCGGAAAGCCTACGATGACCTGATTGTCGGCTTCAAAGAAGAAGGCTTGGCCAACCAGGATCTGACGCTGCCGCAGGATCAATTCGAGAAATTGCTTGCCGAGTTCAAATAAGACGGCGCGGCAGCTTAATGAAGGCATACAACCCACTCGGGCTGTATGCCTTTTATACAAGATAAGCGAATCAATACTTTTTAGATGAATAGGAGAATTCAGCATGAGGACAGTACCTGTAGGTGTTTCCGCCCGGCATATTCATTTATCTCCAGAAGATTTGGTCTTGTTATTCGGCGAGGGTGCCGCTCTTACCGAGTTTAAACCATTGTCACAACCCGGCCAATATGCGGCAAACGAAACTGTTGAGGTCATCGGACCAAAAGGCAGCTTCCCGAAGGTCCGCATACTTGGACCGGTACGCAGGCGAACCCAGCTGGAAGTGTCGCGTACGGACGCTTTCGCTCTCGGAGTGAATCCGCCGGTACGGGAATCGGGCAATATTGCCGGATCTGCCGGTATTGTAATTAAAGGTCCGGCGGGGGAAGTGAAGATAGAAGAAGGCGTTATAGTAGCCGCCAGACATATTCATTTTCACACAAGCGATGCCGAGCGTTATGGAATAACGGACAAGCAGCGGTTATCCGTGCGACTGCACGGCGAAAGAGGCCTTGTGCTTGACCAGGTGATCGCCCGCGTATCACCGGACTATGCGTTGGATATGCATATTGATACGGATGAAGCCAATGCGGCCGGGGCAAAGACAGGAGATCAGGCGGAAATCATCGGATAAGAAGACTGATGATGGTACGTGAGGGCCCGAATGCGGGTCCTCATTTTTCTTTATAAACAGACGGCAGTTTGATATAATCAGGGAATGGACCGATACAATCAAGCAATTGGTGCACGTATATTGGAAGGAAGTGAAACACAACGTGAGCAAGGAGAGCCAGAACGCTGCGGAGCTGCAATCCGTGAAGAGCGAAAAAGACTACTCCAAATACTTCGATTTCTCAGGCGCCAAAGTCATCAAGGAGACTGAAGGCAAGACGACATACCGGATTAAGGGCCGGGATATTACGATCAACTCTGCGCCAAGCTACAAGAATGAGAAGAGCCGCGGCAAGGAAGAGATTCAGGTGCACTACGATTTTGCTATCCCTCCCCAGATTGCCAAGCTTGGTCAAGGCAAGTTTTATTTGATCGCCACTTACGGCTGCCAGATGAATGAGCATGACACGGAAGTGATGAGAGGCTTGTTCGAGGAGATGGGCTATCAGGCGACGGAAGACCGTCAGCAGGCCGATGTAATCCTGCTCAATACCTGTGCAGTAAGAGAGAATGCGGAGGATAAAGTATTCGGCGAGCTTGGTCATTTGAAGCATTTGAAGATTGAGAAGCCAGGGCTGATACTTGGCGTTTGCGGCTGCATGTCCCAGGAGGAATCTGTGGTAGGCCGCATTATGCAGAAGCATCCGTTCGTGGATATCATCTTCGGTACACATAATATCCATCGGCTGCCGCAGCTGCTGCAGGATGCCATGTTCAGCAAGGAAATGGTCGTCGAAGTGTGGTCCAAGGAAGGCGATATTATCGAGAACCTTCCGAAGAAACGCGAAGGCATGCGGGCCTGGATTAATATCATGTATGGCTGCGATAAATTCTGCACCTACTGTATTGTACCGTATACGCGCGGGAAGGAACGCAGCCGCCGTCCGGAGGATGTAATCGCCGAAGTGCGGGATTTGGCCCGTCAAGGCTTTAAGGAAATAACGCTGCTTGGCCAGAATGTGAATGCCTACGGCAAAGATTTTGAGGATATCCAATACCGATTCGGGGATCTGATGGCGGATATCTCGAAGATCGATATTCCGCGTGTACGCTTCACGACAAGCCATCCGCGCGACTTTGACGATCGTCTGATTGAAGTTCTGGCCGGAGGCGGCAACCTGGTGGAGCATATCCATCTGCCGGTCCAATCGGGCAACTCGGAAGTCCTGAAGCGGATGAGCCGAAAATATTCGCGGGAGATGTATCTGGAGCTGGTCGGCAAAATCAAACGGGCGATTCCGGATGCCGTGTTAACGACGGATATCATTGTCGGATTTCCCGGCGAGACTGATGAGCAGTTTGAGGATACGCTGTCGCTTGTGAGCGAGGTCGGATTTCATTCCGCCTATACGTTTATTTATTCGCCCCGTGTCGGGACTCCGGCAGCCGACATGGAAGATAATATCCCCATGGAGGTTAAGAAAGCCCGTCTGGCGCGTCTGAACAGTCTGATAGCCGAGCTGAGCCGGGTCAGCCATGAGAGAATGGTCGGCCAACTGGTGGAAGTGCTCGTGGAAGGCGAAAGCAAGAACAATGCCCATGTATTGTCCGGAAGGACGCGCACGAATAAGCTGGTTCATCTGGAAGGGCCCAGGGAATGGATCGGACAGTTCATCCAGGCACGTGTTACCGATTCACAAACCTGGTATATCAAAGCAGAACCGATTAAAGAACCGTCTGCGCAAGAAGCGGTGTCATAAGGACAATGGCTGCGCAAAAAATTGAGGAGTTGGAATGAACATGGCAAACGAACAGACAGCGGCAAATCATGAGCATGGACACGAGCATGATCATGCGCACGGAGAAGGTTATAATGTACCTTCGTTTAATACGGAAGATATAATCGTTCGTAAAGATATTATGCTCAAAACCAAGGAATTGGCCGACATGCTGTATACATCCGAGGAAGTTCAGCATTTCCGCCGCGCAGAGAAGCAGATTCAGGGCAATACGCGCATTCAGGATCTGATTGCGCTGATCAAGAAGAAGCAGAAGGAAATCGTGGCATTTGAAACCACGTTCAAAAATACGGATATGGTCGCCAAGATCGAAAAAGAAATAGAAGTGCTGCAGGATGAGCTGGATGGAATTCCGATTATTACGGAATTTCAGCAAAGCCAGGCGGATATCAATTATCTGCTGCAAACGGTCGTGTCCGTCATTCGTGACACAGTCGCCGAGAAAATCAATGTTGAGGATGCATCGCCTGCCGATGATCCGGAGGAATGTATCGAATAAGAAGGAACACCCGTCCCGATCCCCGCAAAAAAGCTGGCCCGATTCTTATCGGCGCCAGCTTTTCTAAAATATAAAGTTTACCGTGTTTTGCGCCTGGGGAGCAAGCTTTGCAGCGCTGCCGGGATACAGCTGTGTTCCATCGCCGCTTTACCCGCTGCATAGAAGTAAAGCGGCGGTAAAAAAGATAGACAGCCATACTTCCAAAGCTGCAGGCAAGCTGACAGGAAGGCCGCCGTTTGGTAAAATAAAGAAAGCTTTGTTAACAGCCAAAGAATTGCAGCCGTTACGAGATGGAGCAGCTTTTAACGAATGGTTTGATTGGGAGAGCGTTTCCAGATCAAGGTAAGTATAACGGCGCTGAGCGCAAATGCCCCTCCCAGCCAAAATCCGTAATCCCGGCCAAAGCCGTCATTAACAAAGCCGGCAAGAAAAGGTCCTGCGAACATGCCTATGGAATATACCGCCTGGTAGAATCCCATGGCCGTCGCCCGTTTAGACGGCTCAAACGGCTGTATGGCGAGTCCCAGCAGGAGCGGGAAATGAAGGCCCTGGGCAAAGCCGTTCAGCGCCTGTGTGGCTGCCAGCCACCCCAGTGACGGCGAGTATGCGATGGCCACCGTGAACACCGCGCTGAGTGCGAATCCGGCTGCAGCAACATTCCAGGTTCCGAAGCGTGGTGCAATAATTCGTCCGCTTAGCAGGGATGTGATTGCATGCGGCACCATGAACGCAATAACGATAATCGTGAGTTGGCCGCTTGTCGCTCCCAGCGAGGTCGCTTTCAGCGGCGTGAAGCCAAACATAGTAATAAACAGCACGCTGTGCGCCAGAATAGATAGTATGGATACCTGCAGCAGGGTCGGATTCCGAACGATCTCCCGCAAGTATTTGAGCGATATCGGGGCACGGGCGACACCGCCCTGCGGCTCTTTTACCGCAAAGGTCAGAATCAAACCCAAGAGCCCAAGTCCCACACCTGTAATAAAAGCCGCATTCCAGTTGTAAGCGCCAGCCAGCCAACCGCTTAGCGTCATTCCGATCAATTGACCGATGACCGTCAGGAAGCTGATGTTGCTCATCGCTTTGGTCGCTTCATTAGCGGAGAAGTAGGCGGCATAGAGCACTGTAAAGGCAACCCAGGCGGATGCGCATACGCCGGACATGATCCTTCCAGCCAGCGGCCACATCCATGAACCCGGAATCATAAACAAGAGACAGCTGAGGGCTCCGCTCAACAGACCCAGCATCATGAAGGGCTTGCGCTTGTGCATCTTGTCCGACAACAATCCCAGCGGGAAACGGATGAACATCTGCGTAAAACCATAACTCCCGAGCACGACACCGATCAGGATGTCCGAATAGCCGCCTTCCTTCATAAAAGGTGTCAATATAGGAACATAAACGTACAGAGTTGACCAATAAAGTAATGTAACGGCGATAAAGACAGCATGGTCAAACCGGCTTAAGGCCATGCTGGTCCCGCTCAGGCGGGCGGCAGTTTCAACTTGCAAGCTGTTTCACTCCTTGGCATAGAGGGTTTTGTCTCTATACTCTATCGCATGGCGCTTAGGAGGGGCAATCCTTTTTTTTATTGAAGATTTGGATGTGCAAAGCAACTAATTACCAGGTTCAATCGTATTAATGACAGATGCTTAGCCTGGATATCCTTGTAGGACAGAGAGGAGAATGGAAGTTGAAAGTGGAGCCGGAGCAGCCAAGGACCAGGAAATGGGTACGCGAGGTCAGAGACTGGTTATTATCATTAACGATCGCAGTGGTCGCAGCACTTCTCATTCAGAATTATGCATTTGCCCAAACCGAAGTTAGAAATGTTTCCATGCAGCATACCCTTTTTGAAGGGCAGCGGCTTATCGAGGACAAATTGTCCTATCATTTTGATCAGCCTAACCGTGGTGATATTGTCATTATTTCGGGGCCTGAAAGCGATAAAAGACTAGTTAAACGGGTCATCGGACTGCCAGGGGACATGCTCGATATCAAGGATGGACACGTTCTTATTAATGGAACCGTGCTGGAAGAGCCTTATGTAAAAGGGTTGACATTCAGCAACGGGTTGAGTATCCCCTATACCGTTCCGGACAAAAAAGTATTCGTGATGGGCGATAATCGCGAGAACAGCCAGGACAGCCGGGAGCTCGGCCCGATCTCCATATCAAGCCTGGAGGGCAGAGCGGTGTTCCGCTTGTGGCCGCTTAATAAATTCGGACTGCTGAATTGATTTTTGAAAAAAAGGGGGTAGACGATGCCTTTTACATTCGCGCATCCGTTATATGCAGCACCGCTGCACCGCATTGCCCCGAAATGGCTAAGCGTGACTGGACTTGTGCTTGGCAGTATGGCGCCTGATATGGAGTATTTTATTGCCATGGAGCCGTACCGTACCATCGGTCATTCCCTGAAAGGGTTTTTGCTGCTCGGAATGCCGTTGTCAATCGCTCTTGCTTTTGTATTTCATTTGGTCGTCAAGCCTGTTCTGCCAAAGTTTATGCCTGCCCGGGGAGGCCTTGATCATTTCGTTCAAAGCATGCTCAAGGATTGGCGTGTCCGTTCTTTTCGTGAATGGTCGGTCCTTCTCGTATCGCTGTTTATCGGCTTCCTGACCCATATTTTCATGGACGGCTGGACGCACACAGGAGGGTTTGTCAGCGATTTTCCTGTTCTGCGGACCATAATAGCAGGTAAAGGCGTCTACTCATGGCTGCAGTATGGATTTTCTGTTCTGGGGCTGCTTGTTCCGGCGCTGGTGCTGCTCCGGCGTTATTTCGTATGGTTAAGGTCCGTTTCCCTCATCACGCTGCAGCCTCTCGCCATCCCCATGACGCGCAAATTACTATGGGGTTGTGCGGTGGTCCTTGGGGCTCTCCTGTTTCTGGCCAAGGGCCTCTCCGCCGATAATCTTGATTGGGTCGGGGTATGGATCGTGGCTCCCATGTCAGCGATGCTGTTCGGCTGGTTTGCCTCCTCGCTGCTGTATATCGCGGCCAGAAACAACCGGATCATCGCTGCTGTTGCATCACTTGTGCTTATCGGAATCACGATTCTTTCCTATAAAGCGGCCCAGGTATGGCTGGAGCATAGGCTGATGGCCAGCCGTACCATCCTGGATTGGCGGCATGTTCAGAATGAACAGCAGGTTATCTGGTTTTGCTTTTACCTGGCCTGGGCAGTTCTGCTGATTATATCCTGCATGTTATGTGTAAGGGCCAACGGCAAGAACGGGGACCAAGGAAAAGCCTTGAAACAAAGGGTAACCTTTCCTGGGAAGTACTAGACATTCAACTGACGTTTCACGAATAGAATAGAGCTTGTGCGGGCACTCTACTTTCCAAATAGTGGAGGTGTCCTTTTATGAAAAAAACAATGATTCTAACAGCGGCTCTGCTGATTCTGATGGTCTGCCGTACGCACGCGGCTTCAGCTGAACCCGATTATGCCAAGTGGGGAAGACTTGCGGTGAAGGAAACAATCAAACGGTATCATGCCGATATAGTGGACTATAAGCATTTGGGAAGACGAACCGAGCAGGCAGGCGTTCTCTCCGAATCTTTCCGTTTAATTGTTGATAAAGGCAACCGGAAGCTCGCTGTAAAGGTAAGCATCTGGTTCGATCGCAAGACCGAGAAAGTTATTATGATCCGGTTTACGGAGGATGGCAAGCCTGCCAAGCAGGCCGCTCATTATAAAATAATTTGAGCCTGGGAGAGTGAAGTATGATATTCACAACAACGCCGACGATTGAAGGAAAGCCGATTCAGGATTATTTGGGTGTCGTAACTGGCGAAGCCATTATGGGAGCCAACATCATGCGCGACTTGTTCGCATCCATTACCGATATTGTCGGGGGGCGCTCAGGAGCATATGAAACCAAACTGAAGGAAGCGCGCGATGTAGCCTTCAGCGAAATGTCCGCTAATGCTTCGCGTATGGGAGCCAATGCGATTGTCGGGATTGATATCGATTATGAGGTGGTTCGTGAAGGAATGCTCATGGTTGCCGTGAGTGGAACGGCAGTCCGCGTGTAGAAATGGATAAATAGAATACGCGATCAAGCATCTGCCTTTTCTGGGCGGGTGCTTTTATTTTGAAAATAGCTGTTTCTTTTCGATTTGAGGCGTAATGCGCATTTTCCGGATGACTGGACATCGGCAGCGGACAACGGTACAATGCAAATGTGATTGCTGAATAAACTTCAATCCTGAATGGACCTATAAGAAGGAGATGCTTGTGTATGTATGGGGAAATAACGGCAAGCGAGCTTGAAACACGTCTGCGTGAAGGGGAGAAGCTGAGCGTTATCGATGTCAGAGAGCCGGATGAGTGGCAATCGGGCCATATCGCCGAAGCGGTCAGCATCCCGTTGTCCGAGTTCGTGGAGCGTGTAGGAGAATTGACTGATTTTGAGGAGCCGATCTATCTGGTTTGCCGGAGCGGCAACCGCAGCGGCAAAGCCTGCGATTATTTGTCCGCTCAGGGCTACGAGGTTGTGAACATCGCTGGCGGGATGCTGAGCTGGCCTGGGGAAGTAGTAACAGGAGAGTAAGGCAGGCTTCGATAACCGGTTTGATAGACATAGCAGTATATAAGAGGAGCATCGGCGTAATTGCCGGTGCTTTTTTGTTTGTTCAGGAACAGCATGTTGGATAAAGCCGGATCCCGGGAGCAGCCAGCCTGGAGACGACGTATTGAATGGCGATGGCTCGTGAATCAGGCAAGATTATCGCCCGGATAATCATGAGGAGCGGAATTCTGCCATATAGTGAGGAATAGGACAATCCTTGACGGTTTCGCAGATGGCAGACAAAGCTTTGATCTGGGGAAGGAGGGATGCATGGTGCAAAAGTTTGCCGCAGAGGAAGTGCTGGATCTACGCATTGAGGGGATGAGCTGCACCGCGTGCGCGGTCAGAATTGAGAAGGCTGTGGGCAAGATGGATGGCGTATACGGAGTCTCCGTCCATTATGCCGGAAAATCAGCCAACATCCGTATCGCCGAAGGGCTGGTGAGCTCATCCTCCGTCATTGAGCGCATTGCCCAGCTCGGGTTCCATGCGTTCCCTTTCGGCGAGGAACAGACAGGTTTATCCGAAATCGGTTCTCTGCGTATGCGTTTTATTATTTCTGCGCTGCTCACACTCCCTCTGCTCTGGACTATGGCGCATCATTACAGCTGGCTGCAGGGGGTTCCCCTGCCTGTCATGCTGCAGGAGCCGCTGCTGCAGTTTGCGCTTGCATCCATCATACAGTTTTTCATCGGCATGCCTTTTTATTTCGGTTCCTATTATGCGCTGCGGGAGCGGACAGCTACGATGGATGTGCTTGTAGCCATTGGGACGACGGCTGCCTTCGGATACAGCTACTATGCGATGATGGCCGGCAAACCGCTATATTTTGAAACCTCGGCTGTTGTCATCACAGCCGTTCTGCTGGGGAAGCTGTTGGAAGCCGCTGCTTCCGAGAGGGTGATGTCGGAAGGAGAGGCATTTGCACAGCTGCAGCCCAAGGACGCGGTTATCGTGCGCGGCGGCATCCAGGAGAGAGTACCGCTTGCGCGAATCCGGACTGGCGAACATCTGCTGACTGAAGCGGGTATCCCATTGCCTGCTGACGGAGTATTGCTGGACGGAGAGACGGAGATCAATGAATCCTTTCTGACCGGCGAAAGCATGCCGGTGGTGAAAACAGCCGGCGACCAGGTATTTGCCGGTACGACGGCTGCGGTCTCCGGGCTGCATGTGCGAATCACAGCTGCCGGTGACGATACGCTGCTGAGCCGAATCGCGGCATTGACCCGCCAGGCCCAGTCAACCAAATCGACGATCGGCCGGAGAGTGGACCGCCTTTCCGCAATATTCGTACCCGTCATGCTGGGGTTGTCCCTTGCAACACTGCTGCTTTGGCTGTTTGTGCTGCGCCCGGGCGACGCAGGGGCAGCGGGAATCCACGCGCTCGCGGTACTGCTGGCGGCCTGCCCCTGCGCGCTGGGGCTGGCTGCGCCCATATCGCTTGTTCTGGCCTCAGGCAAGCTTGCGCGGCGCGGGATTGTGCTCAAAGAGGCAGGCGCTCTGGAGCGTTTGGCGCAGCTCAATACGATTGTGCTTGACAAGACGGGCACGCTTACCGAAGGACGTCCCGCCATTACCTCGATATTCCCGCTTCGTGGCTCCCGGAATGCGCTGCTGCGGCTTGCTGCAGCAGCGGAATCCCAGGCGCAGCATCCTTTTGCCGCGGCGATCAGAACCGCAGCGGAGAGGGCCGGGATTGACGTGCCGCAGGCGGACGCGTTTCATTCTATGCCCGGCAAGGGCATTGGGGCGGTTGTGGAGGGAGAGCAGGTCCAGATCGGCAATGCGGCCTTTGCCGCAGAGCAGGGCTGGCAAATTAGCCCGAGCACAGCCATGTTTGCCAGCCATAGGGAGCTGGCCGGCGAAACCATTATCTACGCGGCGCGGGATGGGATATGCGCTGGCGCGTTTGCTTTCGCCGATCCGGTGAAACGGTCGGCCCCGGAGGCAGTCCGTTTGCTGCAAGCCGCGGGGGTCTCCGTCCTATTGGCGACGGGCGACCATTTGCCCGCTGCCAGGCATGCCGCACATGCTGTCGGCATAGCGGATTTCCATCCGTCCATGCTGCCGGAGCATAAGGCGGAGCTTGTCCGCAGTCTGCAGAAGAAGGGACAGGTAGTAGGCATGGCCGGAGACGGCTGGAACGATGCGCCAGCGCTGGCCGCAGCCCATGTCGGTATGGCTATGGGCAGCGGGACCAACGCTGCGCTGGATGCGGGCCATCTGACGCTGCTGCGTCCGAGACTTACCGGTATACACGAGGCATTGGTCATCAGCCGTTTGACGGTGAGGAATATCCGCCAGAACCTTGGCTTTGCCTTTGTTTACAACATGGTTGTCATCCCTTTTGCGGCCTTCGGCGGACTGGAGCCATGGATGGCAGGAACGGCGATGGCGCTTAGTTCGGTATCTGTTGTCGGCAATGCGCTTCGGCTTAACGGGCAGATGAAGAGGGCTTTGGGAAAAAGCAGCGATGCCAGGAGGGTCGATCAGCAGCCTGTATAGACAAGCAGCGTATGAGAGTGATATATTTACACATGCACAACTGAATAGGATTAAAAACAGGTGCCGCAATCCGCTTTTTTGTTAAGATTTTCTGCGATTCGGCTTAATAGGGGAAGACCGGTGAGAAGCCGGCACGGACCCGCCACTGTAAGGAGCTCCCGATGATCCGCTTGGATTCGGGCCTGCTTCAAGTCAGACAACCTGCCTGTTTTTATATAAACGCTACCTACGAGGACTTAGGGAGGTGCTTAAAGATTGGCTTTGACACGGGTTCATATTATGAACGCTCCGCCTGACGAGGCGTTCCGTCAACAAGCCGCTGTTCGAAAGAACTAGAGCATTTCTGACACTTCCATGTCGGCGATGCTTTTTTTGATATAAGGAAGTATAAATCCCACCATACTTTGCTTATAGTTCTGAGGTGAAGAAGCTTGGCATAGCCGCCAGAAGGCTGCGACAGCCGTTTCTTCTTTGTTTGAGATGTACAAAATTATATTTTTTTAGGAGAGAGACGAATTGATGAATACTGTAAAACGAATATCCTGGACAAAATATTCTCTTATGCTGCTTCTCGCAGCCATGCTGCTGCTTACCGCAGCATGCGGAAACAGCAATACCAATAACACGGGCGGATCCGGCACAAGCGTGGAAGATCCGGCAACGGCGACAGAAACCACGGCAAACGGCGGTACGAATCAATCCGGAACGGAAGAAGCGGCCAATAACGGTGCGGCCGATGCGGAAACAGCCGCAGGAGCAACCGTTTATCCGTTGACCGTCAAGGATGCTACAGGTACAGAGCTTACTTTTGCCCAGGCGCCTGCCAGAATCGTGACGCTTGTACCAAGTGAAACGGAAATCGTTTATGCTATTGGAGCAGGCGAGCAGGTCGTGGCTGTGGATGATTTCTCCAACTACCCGGAGGATGCTGCAGCCAAAGAGAAAATTGGCGGCATGGAAGCGAATGTTGAGAAAATCGTCAGCCTGAAGCCGGATCTGGTGCTTGCTTCTTCGGGAATGAACCAGCCGATTGTCGATAAGCTGCGTTCACTGAAGCTGACTGTATATGCAAGCGATCCGAAAACGTATGATGATGTCATAGCTAAAATCACGCAAATCGGTTCCATTATGGACAAGCCCAAGGAAGCGGCTGAAGTAACCGGGCATATGCAGGACGTTCGCCAGCAGGTGACAGATGCGGTAAAGGATGCGCCAAAGCCCAAGGTATTCCTTGAATTCTCCCCTGGCTGGACGGTAGGGAAAGGCGAATTTCTTGACGAGCTGCTTATGATCGCAGGCGGCACCAATATTGCCGATCAACAGGGCTGGTATGAAATCGATCCCGAATCGGTCGTGAAAACGAACCCGGATGTGATCATCTACGCTTCCATGATCGTCAAGGAAGGCGAGAAAAATCCGATCCTGACAGGAATTGAAGGCCGTCCGGGCTGGAACACGATTGCGGCGATCAAGGATAAGAAGATTTTCGAGGTCGACCAGGATCCTCTTGTGAGGGTTGGCCCCCGTCTTGCGGAAGGACTGCTGGAGGTAGCCAAAAAGCTGCATCCTGACCTGATCAAGTAAATGAAACTTAAACTGTACGTATTCGGAGGAGCAGCCATGCTCCTCCTTGTCGCATCTATTGTGGTCAGTATGTCGATCGGTTCAGCCGGACTTCCGCTGCGCGACGTATGGGGCATTCTCGTTCATCAGCTTCCCTGGATGAGCGGTGCGGAGGGCAAATGGGACGCAGGGGACATTGCTATTGTCACACAGCTCCGCCTCTCTCGCGTGCTGCTTGCTGTGATGGTCGGGGCCTGCTTATCCTTGGCCGGGGCCGGCTTCCAGGGTGTGCTGCGCAATCCGCTCGCAGACCCATTCACGCTAGGCGTGGCATCGGGCTGCGCTGTCGGCGCATCCTTCCTGATTCTCTTCGGCTATCAGACGGTTATCGGGATTTGGTCCATACCGCTGGTTGCTTTTATCACCGGCATCATAACGTTGATTATTGTGTTTGCCCTCTCGCGCGCGCGCGGAGCGGTGAATGTGGAGACTCTGATTTTATCGGGCGTGATTGTGCAGGCCTTTCTTGGCGCCTTCGTCACATTTATGGTCTCCTTGTCGCAAGGGGTTGTCAATGAAATTATGTTCTGGCTGATGGGAAGCCTGAGTGCGCGCGGCTGGGAGCATGTGCAGCTCATTTTTCCTTTTCTGATCATCGGTCTTCCTGTACTCATCCGCTATTCACAGCCGCTTAATATGTTTGCTTTTGGCGAGCGCCACGCGGCTTATATGGGGATTGACGTGGAACGGACGAAGATCATTGTACTTATTGTCTCTACGTTACTGACCGCTGTGGCGGTATCGATCTCCGGCGTGGTCGGATTTGTAGGGCTGGTTGTCCCGCATCTGCTGAGGCTGCTGGTTGGACCGGATTACCGTATTATTATTCCGCTGTCGGCCGTTGGCGGCGGCATCTATCTGCTGTGGGCCGATACGCTGGCGCGGACGGCGCTGAGTCCCAAGGAGATATCGCTGGGTGTAGTCACAGCCTTGATCGGAGCGCCATTCTTCGCCTATCTATTGTACAGGCGCAAGGTGCAGCGGGGAGGGGCATTATGATCGAAGCGATCGGGCTTGAGAAATCAATCGACGGGACACGCATCCTGAACGGAATATCGTTCAAGCTGGAAGCCGGGCGGATGTACGGGATTATCGGTCCGAACGGCGTTGGCAAATCGACTCTGCTGCAGCTCTTGGCTGGCGTTGAATCGCCGACTGCCGGGAAGCTGCTTCTTGAAGGTATTCCTGCGGAGCGGTACGGCCGCAAGCCCTTGGCCAAATGGCTCGCGGTGCTGCAGCAGGGCGGCCTAGCGTCTGTTGGCTTCACAGTCCGCGAGGTAATCGGCATGGGACGGTATCCCTTCCAGAACTGGATGGGCGATGAGCAGACAGATGCCGGGCCGCTGATCGATGAGGCTATTTCCGCGATGGGGCTTGACGAGCTGCAGCATCGGCGGATAGATCAGCTGAGCGGCGGTGAGCGGCAGCGCGTTGCCTTGGCCAAGGTCATGGTGCAGCAGCCAAGACTTCTGCTGCTCGATGAGCCGACTACTTATCTGGATATCGGCTACCAGATGCAGATGCTGGACACGGTAAAAAGCTGGCAGCAGGAACGCGGGATGACGGTGGTGGCTGTGCTGCATGATTTGAATTTGGCGGCCCAGTATTGCGAGGAACTGCTCGTGCTCAGCGAAGGGCGAGTTGAAGCATTTGGGACGCCGGCCGCTGTCATGAACGAGGATATGATCCACCGCGTGTACGGTGCAAGGTCCGTTGTGCTGCCGCATCCGCAGACCGGCGTACCGCAGCTTCTATTGCTGCCGGGCAGAGCTTCTGCCAAGCAGGGATAAAGGAAAGGAGATTAGGAAAAATGAATGAAGCGAAGCTGAACAGGCTCATCCAGGGCATTGATCCTGTGAGCAAGGAGACTGTTGAGGCTGCGGAGCAGCATCTGAACAATCTGACCAAGCCTCCGGGAAGTCTCGGCAGGCTTGAGGAGATAGCAGCTCAAATAGCCGGAATAACCGGCGAACTGGCACCGGACTTGTCGAAGCGGGCGGTTGTCGTAATGGCAGCCGACCATGGGGTTTGCGAAGAGGGCGTAAGCGCGTTCCCTTCCGAGGTGACAGCACAGATGGTTTTGAATTTTCTGGCAGGCGGAGCGGCAGTTAATGTTCTGGCCCGTCAGGCAGGAGCGCTGGTCAGCTGCGTCGATATCGGCGTGAAATCAGAGCTTGAGCATCCGCGTCTGATCAAGCGGAAGGTACGCGCGGGCACGGCTAATATGGCAAAAGGGCCAGCCATGTCCCGTTCGGAGGCCCTGCAGGCGATTGCAGCAGGCGCAGAACTGGCGAATGAGCTGGCCGCGGACGGGTATCGGATGTTTGCAACGGGCGAGATGGGAATTGGCAATACGACGGCAAGCGCAGCTATATCCGCGCTGCTGGCCGGAATGGATCCGGATGCCGCGGTCGGACGGGGGACCGGTATCGATGAAGAACGCCGCAGGCATAAGGTCGAAGTGGTTCGCCGCGCGATCACGGTCAACAAGCCGGATCCTTCAGATCCGCTTGATGTGCTGGCCAAGGTCGGCGGACTCGAGATTGCCGGTCTGGTCGGCGTCATTCTCGGGGCAGCAGCCAGCCGCTGCCTTGTCCTCATTGACGGATATATTTCCTCGGCTGCCGCGCTGGTGGCCTGCCGGCTGGCGCCGCAGGCGCTTCCCTATATGCTGGGCTCCCATCTCTCCAACGAGCAGGGTCATGGCGAGCTGCTGGGACGCATCGGGATCTCGCCGATGATTCACTTGGACATGCGTCTGGGTGAAGGAAGCGGGGCGGTGCTGGGATTTCATTTTGTTGATGCTGCGCTTGCTGTAATGAGAGAGATGGCGACTTTTGAGAGTGCCGGAATCTCTCGCGGGTAATTCTGGTTCACGAGGATGGGACAGAGAAAGGAAGAATAGCAAATGGCGGTAATGATTACTGGCGGCGCACGCAGCGGAAAAAGCGATTTTGCCGAGCGCTATGCCATGCAGATGGCGGACAGCGGCATCTATATTGCCACCTCCCAGAGCTGGGATGACGAGATGACGCAGCGGATAACGCAGCATCAACGCTCGCGTGAAGCGGCCGATTTTCGCTGGCAAACCATCGAGGAGCCGCTTGAGCTTGCCCCGGTTTTGCTGAGCTTGGAGAAAGATGCCGCAGAGAGAGGGCCAGACTGGCGGCGGCCTGCCGTCCTGGTGGATTGTATGACCTTGTGGCTGACTAATTGGATGCTCCGGCTGGATGCCGACGGACAGAATGCTTCCGCAGCGGACGCTGCCGATGAAGGAGAATCCGGAGGTTTGATGCCGCCGGATACCATTGAAGCCGTTGTTGACAAGCTGCTGTCCGCGATTGCTGCATACAGTGGCCCGCTGCTGCTGGTAACCAATGAAGTGGGGAGCGGCATTGTTCCGGCTTATCCGCTCGGCCGCCGGTTTCGCGACGAAGCGGGCCGCCTCAACCGCAGACTGGCGGTGCAATGCGATCAAGCCTTTCTTGTTGTGGCCGGTTTTGCGCTGGATTTGAAAGCACATGCTTTCCGATTGGAGGAGCGCTGAAGGTGCTGTTCTATTCGCTGCCTGAAACCCTGCTCCTGGTCGCGGCCGCGATTGTCATCGATTGGATTATTGGCGACCCGAAATGGCCGACGCATCCGGTCATCTGGATCGGGAAATTCATCAGCGCCCTGGAGAAACGGCTATACCCGACAGGGGCGGAGCTTCCTCCGCTTACGCTGAAGGGGCGGGGGATTCTGCTTGCGGCAGTCACCACGCTGCTGTCTTTCGCCATCATGTGGCTGATTACGGCTGTGGCGGATTGGATCCACCCTTGGATGGGATATGCCGTATCTTGCTGGTTTATTTCCACGACGATTGCTGTAAAGGGGCTCAAGGACGCCGCGATGCAGGTTCATCGTCCTCTTGTGTCGGGAGATCTTGAGCAGGCAAGAAAATATGCTGGCTATATCGTCAGCAGGGATACCAAGGCGATGACGGAAGCCGACGCTGCCAGAGCTGCGGTGGAAACGGTCGCGGAGAATACCGTGGATGCGTTTGTTTCTCCTTTATGCTTCGCTCTCATCGGGGCGGCTCCGCTTGCGATGCTGTACAGATCGGCCAATACACTGGATTCCATGGTCGGCTACCGCAATGACCGCTATCTTCAGCTGGGCTGGGCGTCCGCCAGGCTGGACGATATCCTGAATTTCATTCCGGCCCGGATATGCGGACTGCTGCTGGCTCTGGCAGCCTGGCTGACGCCAGGCTTGTCGGCAGGCAGAGCGCTCGGAGCGATCCGTATTTTTGCCAGCCTTCATCCAAGCCCAAACAGCGGCATTCCCGAATCGGCCGTCGCAGGCGCGCTGGGGATCGAGCTTGGCGGGCGCAATGTTTATTTCGGAAAAGTCAGCGAACGGGCGCGTCTTGGTTGGCCCTTGCGGACTCTCGAAGCAGGGGATATTATCCTGACCATCCGGCTGCTTTATCTGGTAAGTCTATTTTGGTTTGCGGGGGTGGTTCTGCTATGGTGCGGGATTCGCTGAAGTCACAGCTGCAGGCTGTCGGGGCCGCTTTTCAATTCATGACACGTATTCCGGTTCCCGTTGAAATCCCCTTCACTCCTGCCGTACTGGCAAGAAGCACAATCTATTATCCGCTTGTCGGGCTTGTGATAGGAGGCATTACCGCTGCTGCCGGATGGCTTCTGACGCTGGCTGTTCCCGCTCTTCCAGCTGCCGTATTAATCCTGCTGATCTGGACATCGCTCAGCGGCGCTCTTCATCTGGACGGACTGATGGATAGCGCGGATGGCGTGCTCAGCCATCGCCCGAGGGAGCGGATGCTGGACATTATGAAGGACAGCCGGGTTGGGGCTATGGGCGTCATGGCTGCTTTTTTTCTGCTGCTGCTGAAATTTGCCACGCTCTCGGCGCTTCTGGAGGGTGAGGGCGGATGGGTGGAGGCTGCGCCTCTAGTGGTTATGGTATGCGGCTGGAGCCGGCTGTGGGTGGTGTGCTCGATGGCGGGATGGCCATTCGCCAGACCGGGCGAAGGGCTTGCCGTGTTATTCCGGGCGGTGTGCAAAAAGCACGTAACAGCTGCGTCTGCAATGCAGCTTACTTTTGTTATCATTATCGGCATTGCATGCGGCTGGTCATGGCCGGAAATCGGGCTGATTCTCGTTGTCCACGGAGGGCTTGCGCTGCTTTGCGGGACGTTGCTTTCCCGGTACTTCACCAGCAAATTAGGTGGATTGACCGGTGATACCTATGGTGCGCTCAATGAAATATTGGAATGCATGCTGCTTTTTGCCCTGCTTTGGCTGGTTCGATAGCTGCGGCTGCTGCGGTCAGCGTGGCAGTCAAAGTTGGACTGGTCCATCATTAAATAATATCTTTGCTCATATAAGGAGGCCAGTCCTGGATGCTGGAGAGATTTGGTCATGGCGGAGACCTGTTAACCGCCCAGGAGCTGTTCGGCATCGGGGCCGGGAGCTTTACCGATTTAAGCGCCAATATGAACCCACAGGGTCCGCCTGCCTGTGTTGCCAGTCTTCTGGCGGATTACGCTCGAACGATTGGACATTATCCCGATCCCGCAGCAAGAGGGCTCATTCACAAACTGGCCGATCATCACGGGGTAAGCGGGAGCGCAATTCTGGCCGGCAACGGTGCTGCGGAGCTGATCGATCTGACGGTGCGGCTGCTGCGGCCAAAGGTGACGATCGTGACTGCTCCGAGCTTCGTCGAGTACGGCGATGCCGCCATAAAATGCGGAAGTGCCGTCAAGAAGCTCGTGCTCTTGGAGGAAGAGGGGTTCCGGCTGACGCTGCAGCAGGTATCCGATATGCTTGCCTCCCTGCGCGCGGAGGGAGTCGGCGCCGGGGAAGCATTATGGTTTCTGGGCTCTCCCAATAATCCGACCGGCCAACTGTCAGATCCTGCGATTATCCGGGAGCTTCTGGGAGAAGGCGAGAGGGTTGTCGTGGACGAGGCTTTCATGGATTTTGTTCCGGAGGCGGCGGCATTCAGCTTACTGAAGGAAGCGGCCATTCATGCAAATTTGATCGTCATCCGCTCACTGACCAAATTCTACGCGATTCCCGGTATTCGATTGGGCTATATGGTCGCAATTCCGGCAACGATTGACCGGCTCAAGGCGCTTCAAGTGCCCTGGAGCGTAAATTCGCTGGCTCAGCAAATCGGCGAAGCGGTGCTTGGCGATGAGGAATACCGGCGAAGCACCATGGATTGGCTTGCGGAAGAGCGCCCATGGCTGGCCGTGCAATTGAAGCGACTCGGTCTGGCGGTGTACGAAGGAGCCGCAAATTACATTTTATTTGCATTGTCATGGCAGCATTCGCTTGATGCAAAGTCCCTTCAGCAGCAGCTGGGGCTTCGCGGCATACTGATCCGTGATGCCTCGCTCTTCGACGGCCTGGATGAGCGCTACTGCCGGGTAGCGGTGCGGTTCCGGGAGGATCATATCCGGCTGCTGGAAGCATTGAAGCCTTTGCTGGAACAGGGATGAACGGAACGCTTGAGAGGACCTGTTACCGAATATATAAATACCCGGACCGGTGCAAATTGGATGAGCAGGAGTATACTCGCCGATCAAATCAGTCCGCAAAAAAAGAAGGGACAAGTGAAGATGGACGACGACAAGGCTTTGCCGAAACAAGCGCGAACCATTATGCTGCAGGGAACCGCTTCAGATGTGGGCAAAAGCCTGCTTACTGCTGCCCTGTGCCGCATTTTCAAAGAAAACGGCTGCCGCGTGGCACCCTTCAAATCACAAAATATGTCCTTGAACTCCTATGTGACCTGGGACGGCAAAGAGATTGGCAGAGCACAGGGCATGCAGGCAGATGCCTGCGGGATCTTGGCCACAACGGATATGAACCCGATTCTGCTGAAGCCCAAGAAGGAAATGGTGTCGCAGGTTGTTCTGCACGGCAAGCCGCTGGGGGATTATGCCGCCGCCGTATACCGGGAGAAGTTTCTCTTTAGCGCCGGACCCATTATACAAGAGTCGCTGCGCACGCTGCGCGAGTCTTATGACGTTGTCGTTCTGGAAGGCGCCGGAAGCCCTGCGGAAATCAATCTGAAAGATCGGGACATTGTGAATATGAAGGCTGCGAAGTGGGCGGAAGCGCCTGTCATTCTCGTGGCGGATATTGATCGCGGCGGCATGTTCGCTTCCATCGTCGGCACGCTCGAGCTTCTGGAGGAGGACGAGCGTGAACGCGTCTGCGGGTTTATCGTAAACAAATTCCGCGGCGATGTTTCGCTGCTGCAGCCCGGGCTGGATTGGCTGGAAGCCAAAACCGGCAAGCCGGTGCTTGGCGTGGTGCCTTATCTGCCGGATGTCGGGCTGGAAGATGAGGATTCGTTATCGCTTGATAATACGGTAAGGGGAATGGCGGCTGCAGCTCAGGCATACCCTGCAGCAGAAGCTCAAGGCAAACTGGATATCGCCGTGCTTCGTCTGCCGCATATTTCGAATTTTACGGACGTTGATCCGCTGCGCAGCGAGCCGGATGTACAGCTTCGGTTCGTCTCCTCGGCGCAGCAATGGGGCGAGCCGGACGCGGTGATCATCCCCGGAAGCAAAAACACGGTCGATGATCTGCTATATTTGCGCGAAAGCGGGCTCGCTGCGCGTCTGGAGGAGCATGTCCGCAGTGGCGGGTATGCAGTCGGAATATGCGGAGGATATGAGATGCTCGGAGAACGGCTGCTGGACCCGCTTCATACCGAATCCGACCGCGGCGAGACTCATGGCTTCGGCTGGTTTGGTTTCGACGTGACGTTCGCCGCTGAGAAACGGACGGAGAGAGTGAAGGGGAGTGGCTGGCTTCCCGGCCTGGAGCGCGATTATCCCGTGGAAGGCTTTGAAATTCATACGGGCCGGGTGAATTGGCGTAAGGCTTGGGATCTGGTGGAAGCGGGAAGCAGGATATCTTCAGGTGGACGGCTCAACCCGGCGGAACGAAGGCCTTTTAAGCTGACACCCGCCGGGCTGACGGCACCAGGCAATGGAGAGATCCGGCTGCCCCGGCAGCCGGCAGGAGAAGGCCAGCTGACGCGGTACGAGTCGGAAGGTGTACGAGCCGGCGATAAAATGAACCAGCTGGCATGGTGTCAGTCGGATGGTGAACAAGCCTGTGGTGAAGAGGCTCGCCTGCCTGGGCGTCATTCGGTTGGTGAACAAGCCTGTGGTGAAGAGGCTCAATTGCCCAGGCATCATTCGGCTGATGAACGAACCGTCGGTGAAGAAGCCGCCTTCGATTATGACGGCTGCGTATCCGCGGACGGCCGCGTATGGGGAACCTTTCTGCATGGCGTGCTGCATAATGATGATTTCCGCAGGGGCTGGTTGAATCTGCTGCGCTTGGCGAAAGGCTGGGAGCCTTTATCCGTTGGCGTACGCGTCAATGAGCTTCGCGAGGAAGCGTTCAACCGGCTTGCCGTTCATGTGAGGGCGCATGTGGACATACCAAGGATCACAGCCATTATGGGATTGAAGGAGCCGGGGACAGACAGAGGAGGCGAAGCGTAAATGACCCAGCCTTTTCGAAGTGCGGATAGACGCAGTTATTTATCGGAGTGCTGGCGGGAGATCCAGATCAGGCGTGAAGAAGATGCGATTATCATTACCTGCGCCAGGCCGCTGGAGACGATCAGCAGCGCGGTGCTCGGCGGTGGTTTCTCGATAACCGAACGGATCATCAATTGGAAGGTTCCGCTCGCCTATGACTGTTCGGATCCTGTACATGATCTGCATATGATGCTGAGCGAGCGGGGATATCCGCCGCAATCCACGGTGGGTATGCTGACAGCTGCGAAGCTGACGCATGCCTCCATTACCGAGATGCGGGGCGATGAATTCACCATCGTATGCTGCACCACCGCTGGCACTAGCAATGCGGCAAGAGCAGGATTGCTTCGCCCTGTCTTCTCTTCTTATACAGCGGGAACGATAAATTCGGTTGTGCTGATTGACGGACGGATGACGCCGCCTGCAATGGTGAATGCCGTGATTACCGCAACGGAAGCCAAGGCGGCTGCGCTCGCCGACCTCGGTATTGCCGATTCGTTTCATGGCCTTGCTGCCACAGGCACGACAACCGACGCGATCGTGATTGGCGCAAGCCAGTCGGAGCGTTATCTCGGACTTCATGCCTATGCTGGAGCAGCGACAACAATCGGCAATGCGGTTGGTCGAATGGTTTATGAAAGTGTGTACGAGGCTGTCTCAACGCAGAAGGAATAGCATTCCTTCTGGAACCGTCCATGAATATGGATAAGAGGCGTCTTAGCTTTATGACCAGCATGTCAATCTTACAGGAAGCACAAAAAGAGCAGGAACCGCGGTTCCTGCTCTTGATTTAGATTGCATAACATTCATAAGTGGCGGAGCTGACGGGATTCGAACCCGCGGTCTCCTGCGTGACAGGCAGGCATGTTGGGCCACTACACCACAGCTCCATGCAATAAGACAAGGCATATCATACCATGCCCGCCTGCCAATGCGCAATGTCTATTTATTTATTATATTTTTAGAAAGTGTATAATGGGCGATACGTCGCTTGCATGGCATGATTGATTATCTCTTCCGGTTGTGAAACACTATAATAGAAACATTGATTTGACCATAAGCATCGCAGCCATGCTGATTTGATAGAGGAGAATGAAATGGATGGATCTTCAGCATACAAATCATGACAATGAGGTGCTCCCGATCGATGCACTGCTCCCGGAGTTGAGGGAACTTCTGTCGATCGGGCACAGCGCGGTACTGATTGCCGCTCCCGGCGCCGGGAAGACAACGCGTGTCCCGCTTGCGCTTCTGGATGCGCCATGGCTTGGGGGGCAGCGTATCTTGATGCTGGAGCCCAGGCGTCTGGCGGCCCGCTCGGCGGCCCGCTACATGGCAGCTTCGCTTGGCGAGCAGCCTGGCGAAACGGTCGGCTACCGGGTAAGAATGGACACGAAGGTGGGGCCGGCAACCCGAATTGAAGTCATTACCGAGGGCGTGCTGACACGAATGCTTCAATCGGATCCTTCGCTAGAGGGCGTCGGGATCGTTATATTTGACGAGTTTCATGAACGCCATCTGCATGCCGATCTGGGACTTGCGCTCTGTCTTCAGATGCAGTCGCTCTTGAGGGAGGATCTGCGGCTGCTTGTCATGTCTGCCACACTGGAAGGAGGGCGGGTATCGGCATTGCTCGGCGGCGCTCCGGTTGTCCGCAGCGAGGGCCGCGCTTTTCCGGTCGAGACGCATTATGCTCCAAAACGGCTGGAGGGCCGCATCGAGGAAGCTGTTGCACGGACCGTAACGGACGCTGTCCGCAGCCATGACGGGGATGTGCTTGTCTTCCTGCCCGGGGCGGGCGAGATCCACCGTGTCCAGGGACTGCTTGGCGGCGCATCGGCGGCACTTGGAGCCAATGTGCGGGTGATGGCGCTCCACGGCAGCATGCCCGCGGAGGCGCAGGATCTGGCGATTGCCGCATCCCGGCCGGGCGAGCGTAAAATTGTACTGGCTACCACCATAGCGGAATCCAGCGTGACGGTGCGGGGTGTGCGTATTGTTGTCGACAGCGGTCTTAGCCGCGTGCCGAGATTCTCGCCGCGGACGGGCATGTCGCGGCTGGAGACGGTTGCTGTTTCAGCCGCGTCTGCCGATCAGCGGCAGGGCCGGGCAGGGAGGGAAGCGCCGGGCGTCTGCTACCGGCTGTGGACGGAGCATGAGCACCGGCAGCTGAGGCCGCAGAGCGAGCCGGAGCTGCTGGAAGCCGATCTGGCACCGCTGGCGCTGGAGCTGGCGGTTTGGGGCGTTGCCGAGCCGGGTGAACTCGCCTGGCTTGATCAGCCTCCGGCTGCGGCGTATGCGCATGCGAGGGAGCTGCTGCGCGAGCTTGGCGCTTTGGATGCCGGGAACAAGCCGACCCGGCATGGCCGGGCTATGGCCGAGCTTGGCATGCATCCGCGGCTGGCCCATATGGTGCTGGAGGCGGACAAGCTGGGCTATGGCGCCACCGCCTGCGAGCTGGCTGCGCTGCTCAGCGATCGTGATCCGCTTCGCAGCACTGTCCGCAGCATTGATATGCGGCTGCGGCTGGAAGCGCTGCATGGCCATTCTCCGGGCGCAATGGATGATGCGGTGATGAGGCGAATTGCCTCCGAAGCCCGGGAATGGAGGCGGGCGGCGGGGATTTCTCCCCCGGCGGCAGGCGCGAATTCCGCTGCCGGCGGGGGAGACAGCTGCGGGCTGCTGCTGGCGCTGGCCTACCCGGACCGGATTGCTCAGCGCCGGAACGACGGCCGCTTCCTGCTTAGCAGCGGGCGCGGCGCAGTCGTCCGGGAGCTGCAGCCGCTGTCGGGAGCGGCCTATCTGGGTGCGGCCGAGCTTGAAGACAGCGGGACGGACAGCAGGATACTGCTCGCCGCGCCGGTCACCCTGACAGAGCTGGAAGAGATAATGGGCAAGCAGATTATTGACGAAGCCGAAGTGCTATGGGACCGTTCGGCTCAAGCTGTCCGCGCCAGGCGCAAGCGGCGGTTGGGCGCGCTTGTGCTCAAGGAAAGCCAACTGGCCGATGCGGATCCTGCCCTGGTAGCTCAGGCGCTCATGAACGGCATAGCCGAGCTTGGGCTCGAGATCCTTCCCTGGACGAGGCAGGCCAGACAGCTCCAGGCCCGTATTGAATTAATGCATGCGCATAATGGAACCTGGCCTGATGTTTCCGACCAATCGCTGATGGCCGGGATGCCGAAGTGGCTCGCCCCTTATATTGGCGGGATGCGCAGCCGATCGGATCTGGCAAGAATCAATCTGGTGCCGATCCTTGAATCCCAGCTTTCCTGGCAGGAGAGCCAGGAGCTGGATCGGGAAATTCCGACCCATATGACTGTGCCCAGCGGCTCGCGCATTCCCGTCGATTACAGCAACCCGGCAGCTCCCGTGCTCGCTGTCCGCCTGCAGGAGGTGTTCGGCTGGCAGCAGACGCCCCGGATTGCCGGCGGCAAGCTGCCGCTAACGATCCATCTTCTGTCGCCCGCCCAGCGTCCGGTGCAGGTGACAAGCGATTTGGCGAGCTTCTGGCAGGGAGCCTACTTCGAGGTCAAGAAGGATCTGAAGGGGCGTTATCCCAAGCATTATTGGCCGGATAACCCTCTTGAAGCCCAACCGACGAACCGGACCAAACCGCGGATGTAAGAAAATATTTGTAATCGTTTAAAAATTCGGAGGTTCAAAGAATGCAGCTGCTTGGGCTTTATCTGGTCATTATAAATATAATTGCGTTTGTTCTTATGCGCGTAGACAAATCCCGCTCCGCAAGCGCACGCGGCCGCAAACACCGCATTCCCGAACGGAGGCTTCTGGGTATCGGAGCAGCCGGCGGAGCATTCGGCGGCTGGCTGGCTATGCGCATGTTCCGCCACAAAACGAAGCATATCGCTTTTGCAGCAGGCCTGCCTGTCATGGTTGTGATTCATGCCGCCATCCTGATAGCAGTCTACCGTTATCTCATCTAGCAAATCATAAGATGAGAACGGGCAGGCGGGGAAGCAGCGCATGGTGGATCCTTAACATAACGCCGAGATTCAGAGGTTCTGCTGTTTAAACGTGCTTATTTGCTGTATCATACTGCCGGATATCTTCATTATCATTGACTGCCGGCTCTATATATGCTATATTTCTAATTCGTGTTATAAGCGATTGATTCCCATGGCTGGAAGCCTGATGCGGAGACCTCATAAAGAAGAACGAACGAACAAGCCGCATGCGAATGCGGCTTTCTTGACCTTATCGAATTTATAGCGCTTCATTTCTATAAATTCCGGTCAGGTTTGAGGGGAGAATCCTGCTTTGCACCAAAAGAGGGTGGCGTCAGCCGTTTATTTCCGCCTTCTCATGTCTCATGCCGGGTCTCAAGGATCAACAACTATAAACTTTCAGGAGGGTAACTGACATGTCTGTTCAAAGTGCCTTTCAAGACGAAGCGGTGCGGATCGACGAGGTGCTCCGGCACATTCGCGGCCAGCTGCTTGCGATCGGGCCCCGTTACACGGGCAATGATTTTACGGAACAAATGCTGCAATTGCAGCGCGAACAAAGGCAGCAGCGGCTGGAGGTCGCCGAGCGCGAGCCTTATTTTGGCCGGATCGATTTCCAGGAGCATTTGCACGGCGATCCCAAGCCGCTCTATATCGGCAAAGCCGGCGTGGCGCACGAATCGAGCAAGGAGCTGCTTGTGGTGGACTGGCGGGCTCCCATTGCGAGCCTGTTCTACGCGTTCAGCGGCGGGGAAGCTCCGGTAGCCTATGAATCCCCTGAAGGGGACGTAGAGGGAACCGTTCATCTTAAACGCAATCTGATGGTCCGCGCCGGAGTGCTGGAACGAGTCGTTGACAGCTATATAAGAGGCCAGGAGGAAGAGTCGGTCACGGATGAATTCCTCTTGTACCGCCTTGGCGAGAACAAGGACAACCGGCTCCGGGATATTGTCTCGACCATTCAGCAGGAGCAGGACCGGATTATCCGGACGGAGAAGAACAAGACCGTCTTTATCCAGGGGGTAGCGGGAAGCGGAAAGACGACGGTTGCCCTTCACCGGCTGGCCTATTTGCTGTATCGGTATGCGGACCGGATTCGGGCCGAGCGGATGGTTATTTTTGCGCCCAACCGGATGTTTCTCGACTATATTTCGGGGGTGCTGCCGGAGCTCGGGGTCGGTGATATCCTGCAGACAACCTACAACGAGTGGGCGATCGAGCGGCTTGAGAAGTCGGTCCGTCTGGACGAATCGACGGATACGATGGCGTACTGGTTCGAGCATCCGCGGACAAGGGAAGAGATGGAGCAGGCGCCCGGCCGCATCAAGGGAAGTCTGGCGTTCAAGCAGGTTGTGGACAGCAGGCTGCAGCAGCTGGAGTCGACGCTCCTGCCGGAGCTTCCCTTTGAGCCAATTGACGGTCTGACGCTTCATCCCGAGGCGATTCGTGAATGGCTGCTGATCGAGGACAGCTATGAACCGTTTATGAAGCGCCGCGAACGGCTCGTTAACCGGATCAAGCGATGGCTGGAATCGGAATGGAAGGCGCGCCGCTTCACGGACCGCCAGCTGAAGAGCAAGGCCAATACAAGGCTGAATGCCTACTGTAAAAAGATTTCCTCTTATACCGCCGCACAGCTGTATGGCGATCTGCTGGGCACCCCGGAAGCGGCTGAGCTCATTCCGCTCAAGGCGCGTACGGCAACAATGAAAGCACTGAAGCAAAAGCTCGTGCAGCCGGAGGATCTGGCCCCGCTCGTTTATATTCAACTGCGGCTGTACGGTCTGGATCAGCCTGTTTATGATCATATCGTGATCGATGAGGCCCAGGATTACTCGCCCTTCCAGCTGGAGGCACTGAAGCTGTGCCAGCTGCACTCTTCAATGACCATCCTTGGCGATCTGCAGCAGGGGATTCACCGGTATGCGGGCATTACAAGCTGGACCGAGCTGACGAATGTGTTCGATGAGCAGGAGCAGGGCTATTTCGAGTTGGACCGCAGCTACCGTTCCACGATGGAAATTATTGATTTTGCCAACCGCATTCTCGGAAGCATGGGAGACGGTGTGAAGCCTGCCGTTCCGGTATTCCGCAGCGGCGAGCCTGTGGAAACGATGGAGCATGGGACGGACAGGGAACGCCTCGCGGAAGCTGTGCGAACCGTGCGGGATTGGCAAAACGGAGGAAGCTACCGCACCGTTGCGGTACTTGCCCGAACCGCCAGATCCGCTTTGGAGCTGGCCGAATATATCGCAGCGGAAGGAATCGAGGCTTCTCTGATCCAAAGCAGGCAGGAGGCCTACGGAGGCGGTCTGACCATTGTACCGGCTTACTTGGCCAAGGGGCTGGAGTTTGACGCCGTTCTGATTGCCGACGCGGATGCGGCAAGCTTCGGAGACAATGATGCGAAGCTGCTTTACGTGGCCTGCACCCGCGCGCTTCACAAGCTGAAGCTGCTGCACCACGGTCCGCTTACGAATCTGTTGACAGCAGAAGGATGATGCGGTTTTTACCCATAAGGCGGTAACAAAACACCTGAAGCTGGCGACATGAACTGTATGCCGGCTTCAGGTTTTGTTAATGATGATTGGGGGAGTGGGAAATGAATATGGAACTGGATTATTTGCTTCGCGTAGTAATAGCAGGCGCCTGTGGAGCGATTATCGGGTACGAGCGGAAAAGCCGGATGAAGGAAGCGGGCATCCGGACCCATTTTATTGTGGCTGTGGGCGCTGCGCTGATGATGGTCGTTTCCAAATACGGATTTCAGGATCAATTGAATTGGGACAATCTCTCTCTTGATCCCGCGCGGATAGCCGCACAGGTCGTCAGCGGGATCGGTTTTCTGGGAGCCGGAATGATTTTCATGCAAAAGCAAACGGTGAAAGGACTGACAACAGCCGCGGGCGTCTGGGCGACTTCGGGCATTGGCCTGACGATTGGAGCCGGGCTCTACACGGTGGGTGTCGGTGTCACTCTGCTGATCTTCATCGGACAAAAGCTGCTCCACCTGAAGCTCAGCTGGCTGAGAAGTCCGCGAACCGAGCAGGTTTTCATCCGGGCGGACAACGAGACCGGCATGCTGGACCTCATTTTGCAGGAAATTGAGAAGCAGGGCATCCGGATTGCCGGTTTTCATGTGGTGAAAAATAAAGCGGCCGAAATCGAGATCGATATCCAAATGATACTGCCTCCCTCATTCCAGATCAATCAGCTGATTCTTGTTATTCAGAATTTACCGGCTGTGCGTACCATTGATTATCAGTAAGGTCGCCGCACAGCAGAGGAGTTGCTATGCTTCATGACGATTGAAACAAAAGAGGAGCTTGTAAGCGTCCTTGCGGAAATCGAGAAATGGGAACGCTCGCAGAAGGACCTCTGGTTCTGGGAAAAACTGGGGCGGCTTCCCTTCGTGCTGCTGGACAAATTAACCCCGCGTTTTCTGCAGGACAAAATCGGGTTGGCCATTGACGAGATCGGCAGCTTCGTCCAGACCGGCGGAAAATATCTGATCGCCGAGAATATGGTGCTCCGCAAGCTTGGTGTGGATACGCTGGAGGAAGCTGCGTCCAGCCCGCTTGCGGTTATGGACAAGTCCGCGGAAGAAATTTCGCAGAGCAGGGCAGCCTTTGCCACCGTTCAGGGGGCGACTACGGGAATTGGCGGCATCTTCACATTGGCCATCGATATTCCGGCGCTGCTGGGCATTTCGCTCAAAGCGATTCAGGAGGTTGCGGTCAGCTACGGCTACGATCCCAGGCTCAAGGAAGAACGGGTATTTGTAATCAAATGCCTTCAGTTCGCTTCCTCCGACATTGTCGGCAAAAAGGCGATACTGGAGCAGCTCGGACATTTCGGCCAGCCGGAATCCCATAATCAGATGGCTTCGCAGATTCAGGGCTGGCGGGAGGTTGTGGCCACCTACCGGGACAATTTTGGCTGGAAGAAGCTGTTTCAGCTCATTCCCGTGGCAGGTATCCTGTTCGGAGCCTTTATCAACCGGGGCATGCTGAAGGATGTGGCGGAAGCGGCAACAATGCTGTACCGCAAACGCCGGGTGCTGGAGCGGTTGAACGCGTTTGAGGATGTCCAGCATTAGAAAATCGCGGAGCGCAAATGAAATGGGAGAAGCCAGGTCAAACCCCTATGGGTTTCCTGGCTTCTTTTCATCTCCATACAGGCAGATGATCCGCCAGCTGCTCCAGATGCATTTCTTATACCCGGGAACGCGAAAGCCTGTGAGAATAGCGTACTTGCGGTCATAAGGAAGAAAACAGCACTGGAATCCGGCTGAAAAATTATGCTATGCTATTGGCTTGGGTTTGCAGCTCCGACACAGCAGTTATTTGCAAGTGCTGCAAGCAAGTTATTATGAGCCGCAAAGGGGAAGGACGCACCTATGGATTTTATTGTGCATCATCTATCTTTTTTTGTTATTCAGGCAGACGGAGCGGATAATGCCGCCAAGGCGTTCAAGCATTTTCAAACCATGGACCAGCACGATTACGCCGACAGTGAGCTGAAAGCTTTTCTGGACGGCGAGTTTCAGCGGATATGCAAGCGCAAGGCGGAGCGCCATCCCAATACGGAGAACGCGCCAACCAAAATCGGACGATTTATAGCTGAACCCGGATATGATCTGGACAGCAACCCGAACTATAATTTGTTTCAGCGGCTTCGTGAAGCGGATAACAACCACGATTACCATAGCTACGCGGATGAGCTTGTCCGTCTCTATATGGATGCCGCAGCCGTCCGCGGAGGCGCATTGATCGTTGTGAAAGCAACGCCGAACCGGCATACGGACGAGCCCCTGCTATTTATCCTGAAATGCGATTTTGAACCGAAGATAGCCCGGATCTCGGATGAGAAAAGCCTGATTTCACATGTGGAAATGGCCATCAGCGCACGCAATATGAAGTCCATTCAATATCCCTTCATGCCGGAGGAGGGGATGCTGGAGCCCTGGGAGCTGAAAATCCATCAAGCCTCGCATGCCCGGTATTTCGAGGATTTTCTGCGGTTTGTAAGCTACGAGAAAGCGATGCCGGAGCTGATGAGCGAACAGATGATTACTATGGTGCATGACTATATGGATGAGAAGTGGCAGGGCCAGGACGGCGAGGAGCGGGAGCAGGAGGCTCAGCGCTTCGAGGCATGGGCGGCAAGCGAGAAGAGGGAGCTGCAGGAGAGCTGGACCCATCAGCAGGTTGCAGCGGCCGCGGAGCAGCTGGTAGAGCAGCAGCCGAACCTGAGCGTGGCCTTCAAGCTGGATGGCGTTTCGGTCAAGGGACCGCTGTCGGAATTCGGGCGCGCGATTCATTTTGCCACATATAATGGCCGATATATTGCGCTCATTGAAGGCGACGCGTTTCAGTTTGACCGCAGCGTATCGCCGGTGGAGCTGCTGCAGCCGCCGGATTTGCTCGAAGTGCTGGAGCTGGTTGGCCGTGCACAAGAAGAGCGGAAGAGCGGAGATAGCCAGCAGGCAGATATAACTCGTCCAGAAGACAACGAGCTGCCATATTAACAGTCGGTCTCATCCATAGCGGCAGGGGGTAAGGGGATTCCGGAATGACCGGGATTTCCTTTTTTTACGAGAAGTATAGCGCTTAACCTTTTGATCCCCTAAGGGTGCGAATCAACTTTATACCCATATAATAGGAAAATAATTGTTTCTTCCAGTCTCTATTGAATTCATCACTCGACAAACCGATAAAAGAAAGAGCAGCCTTTTTTTACGAAGCACGGCTCTTCTTTGTCTAAAAAATCGGGGTTGTTTTACATTTTCCGAACAACTACAATCTGTATTGACAGCAATCGAGTGTATGCGACAGATTCATCTCGCATCCTTGATATACTTCATAAATGATGAACAAGCCAATTTGAAATTGGCTGCAATATGATGTCTTACGCTCGAACATGGCATAGGGGTGAATACAATTGAAGGCGATACTGGTTGATGATGAAGCGCTGGCAAGCCACTATTTACGCAGACAATTGGAGAAAATCGGGGGCATACATATACTCGCTGAGTTACGAGACGCGCAGGAAGCGGTAAATCAGGCGGAGAGCCTTAAACCGGACGTCGCTTTCCTGGATATTGATATGCCGGCTCTGGGCGGAATTGAAGCGGCTGAGATTCTGCAAATGCGCGATCCGAACCTGAAGGTTGTGTTCGTTACCGCATACGATGATTACGCAATCAAAGCCTTTGAGCTTAACGCGATCGATTATCTGCTAAAACCGGTGAATGCCGAGCGGCTGAAAAGGACTGTGGAGCGGCTGCAGCTCTCATTGCCGCAAGCTGTGGCAGCCGGTAGGCCTGAAGCGTCCGATATTCAACCAGTATCACCCGTCTCAGCTTCACCTGCTATGCTGCGCTGCTTCCAGACGCTGGAGCTTGACAACGGCAAACTGGAGTCCATTCCGTGGCGCACTTTTAAAGCGCAGGAGCTGTTCTCCTTCCTGCTTCTGCACAGGGAGCAGCTGATCCGCAAGGATATGCTTCTGGAGCTTCTATGGCCGGAGGTCGATTACAAGAAAGGCTATACCCAGCTCTACACAACGGCCTATCAGATCCGCAAAACTATCGCGGCACTGGATGTCACGCTTGTTTTGAAAAGCAATGAGAAGGGCTACAAGCTTGAAGTAAACGGGCTTCCCCTTGATATCGAGGTCTGGGAGCAGGGCGTAATGGGGACGCCGGTGCTGACGAAGGATACGTTGGATCATCATCTTGCCCTTACGGAACTGTACCGCGGCGACTATTTGGCGGATTACGATTATTTATGGGCTGAGAGTGAACGCCAGCGCCTCCGCTATTTATGGTTCCGGCATACATCGGAGGCGGCGATGCTGCTGGCGCAGGTGAATCGCGTATCGGAAGCGATCCATCTCTACAACCAGCTGTTGGACAAGTTTCCCCACGCCGAAGAACTCCACTTCGAATTGATGAAGCTGTACCGGCAGTGCGGGGATGCGGAAGCGGCCAGAATTCAATACGGCAAGCTGGTGCAGATCCTGGCCGAAGAGGTGGGGGGAGCGCCGCGGGCAGACATCATGGAATGGATAGGCGCCTGAAGGCGACTGTATGAGGTTCATACCATTAACTTCAGGCAGCTATCAGGAGAACAAACGCAGCGCCGGATTCCGGTGCTGCGTTGTTTTTAAGCTTGGCTCCGCCGCAAGGTTCATGAAGCGTTCCACAATCTGTTATAATCAAGAAAAAACAAAGGTGGAGGAATCAACGTGGACAATGTCTTTTTCATAGAGCTGGGTATGGGTACCGACTTGCATGGACAGAACATCACGAAAGCGGCAGTGAGAGCCGTTCAGAATGCAATCCACCACAACTCCATGCCGGGTCTTCGCTCCGTGCTTCCGGGCAATGATTTGCAGGCGATGAAGGTTCATGTCAGACTGGCCGTCCCCTGCGACCGTGAACGACTGGACGAGGAAGCGGTCAGATCGGAGCTCCCATATGGTCAGGTTACGATTGAAATCGTCGACGGCGGAATGGTAACTTCAAGCGGAATTGTGCTGCCGGATAAAGAAGACAAGAATGATCTGATCTATGTTGTTATCGCTTCGGTAGAGGTAGGGTATTAACTGTCCGTCTCAGACGCTCCAACGACGGCAGGACTGACAGAAGGGCAGCAGACAGGATTTGAATCCTGTCTGCTGTCCTTTTTTTTTGACCGAGCCTCCCGTTAAACTTGTTTTCGTTCAGGAATGCCTGTCATCTTAACTCATCCCGCGGCAAAGTGGCATGCGCTCTGGAGGATTGTGTCATAGCTCACAAATAATCGGGTCTTCGGGGATTGACCTTCACCCCGGGTCAACGCTTACCGTACTTGTGAGGGCCATGCGGAAATGGCTTACTCTATGAAGCGTTAGGGAGAGTGGTTGCATGCGGACGTTGATTAAAGGCGGTACGATCTTGACGATGGAGACTGGGGCCCAGCCTTTTCAGGGAGATTTATGGATTGTGGACGAACGGATCGCATCGGTAGTCAGGTATCCGGACGAAGCCGGGGAAGGCCGGGGATGGACCCAAGAGCAGAGAAGGGAGAATTCACAGCCGGATAGGATTATAGAAGCGAAGGGAATGGCCGTAATGCCCGGCCTTGTCAATTCCCATCAGCATACGCCCATGAGCCTGCTGCGCGGATTTTCGAATGATTTGAAGCTGATGGACTGGCTGGATCAGAAGATGCTGCCTGCCGAGGCCAACATGAACCGGGAAGATATCTATTGGGGAGCAAAGCTGGCCATGGCCGAGATGATCCGTTCGGGAACGACTGCCTTTGCCGACATGTATATCGAAATGGACAGCATTGCAAGCGCAGTTGTGGAGACGGGGATGCGGGCTTCTCTTACCCGGGGGCTGGTGTTTATGCAGGATGACGGCGGAATCCGTATGCGGGAGGCAGTGGATCTGATCGACCGCTGGTCAGGGGCGGCGGACGGCCGTATAACGACGATGATCGGCCCGCATTCACCCTATATGTGCCCGCCGCAGCCGATGCAGGAGGTGATCGCTTTTGCCAAGGAACGCGGAATTCCGGTTCATATCCATTTGGCTGAGACCCGGGAAGAGGTTGTACGCATTCGTGAAAGGTATGACCGGACACCAACGGAATATTTGCATCAGCTTGGGCTGTTCGATTCGCTGCATGTGCTGCTCGCGCATGCGGTTCATTTGACACATGAGGATATTCGTCTGCTGGGCGGGATGAAGGGAGGAGTCGCTCATAATCCAGTCAGCAATCTGAAGCTGGGATGCGGAATCGCTCCAGTCAGCGAACTGCTGAGGCAGGGTGTTGCGGTGGGTCTTGGTACGGATGGCGCGGGCAGCACGGAAACGCTCGATATGTTCGAGGAAATCAAGGCGGCTGCCTGGCTGCAAAAGCTGGATTTTGGCGATCCAACGCTTCTGCCGGCCGGTCAGGCACTGCGTATGGCAACGATAGAGAGCGCAAAGCTGCTGCATATCGATAGGGATGTGGGAACGCTTGAAGCCGGGAAGCGGGCGGATCTGATCCTGATTGATCTAAAGAAGCCGCATCTGCAGCCCATCCATGATGTTGAGGCTCTGCTGGCATACAGCGCAAACGGGGCGGACGTCGACAGTGTAATGGTTGACGGGGTACTGTTGATGCAGGGAAGAAAGCTGCTGACGATAGATGAGGATGAGCTGTACAGCCAGGTCGCGAACAGGGCGGCCAGAATTGTCAAAGGCGTTTAGTAATTTGCCCTTATTCTTCGTTCATGTTCAGTTCATAAAGTGATCTTATACTACATTTCAAAGCGGTGCCGGCGCTCCATCTGCAAGGTTATGGAAGTGCCCGTTGGCTGGTGTTGACGAAACAGCCGGTTAACGCCATTATTGGAATAATTGATCATGAAAGCACGAACAGTATATGGATATGAGCTGGAACAGTTATAGGATATCCTCTTGTTCATCTTATAGCATGAATAAGTTTTACTCCTCTTTATGTCTATAAGGTCAATGGGAAGAAACTAACTGCGCCGCCAGAAGGACAACGACAGCCGTTTCTTATTACGCGGGCAGGAATCGGAGATGAATGGAAGATATGACGAAGCTGCTGATTGTAGATGATGATCCGCATATCCGCGAGCTGGTGTGTTTGTTTTTGGGTCGCGAGGGCTTTGAAACCATTGAAGCTACTGACGGCGTGGAGGCGCTGGCGCTGGTGGAGAAGGAGCGGATCGATATGGCCATCATCGACGTGATGATGCCCAATATGGATGGCTGGCAGCTGTGCCGGGAGCTTCGGGATTATGCGGATCTGCCGGTGCTCATGCTGACGGCCAAGGGAGAAACCTCGCAGAAGGTCAAAGGCTTCGAGCTTGGAGCAGATGATTATCTGGTCAAGCCCTTTGAGCCGCTGGAGCTGATCGCCCGTGTCAAAGCGCTGCTTAAGCGTTACCGGATCGCCACCTCCCAGACGGTACAGATTGGCGAGGTCCAGCTTAACCGCGGCAATCTTGAAGTCATTGCAGGCAGCTGCAGCATGACGATCCCGCTCAAAGAGTTTGAGCTGCTGTTCAAATTAGCCAGCTATCCGGGTAAAACATTCTCCCGCGAGCTGCTTATTGAGCAGCTGTGGGGATTTGATTATGAAGGCGACGAGCGGACCGTTGACGTTCATATCAAACGGCTGCGCGAGCGGTTCCCCGAGGAGCAGTGCCGGTTTCGCATTCAGACGATACGCGGGCTCGGCTACCGGCTGGAGGTATAGCCATGCCGAACTGGCTCAGAGTGGTGCTTGGCCTGCTTGGTTTCTTGCTTATGATTTCAGTCAGCTGGAGCATCGCCTATACCGTGGTTAGCTATGTGGCAGAGAAGGGAAACGAGTCGGAATCGCTTGCCATCATCCAGCATGACGGGGAGATGATGACTGGCTTGGCTGCGGCCGGACAGCCGGTCTCTGACCAGGTCTGGAAACAGATTGCAGGGCATAACGGGTACCGTATTCTGATTGCGGATGAAGCCGGCAAAGTCCGGACCTATGGCAGCAAGGCCAACCGTTTTCCCGAAAACCTGGAGGAGCAAGATATCCGGGCTGTACTCGCCGGCGGCATCGTCAAGCATATCAAGCGGCCGAATCTGTTCAAGACGGCGGTTGCCACAGTCGGCCAGCCGTTCGCCATGCAGGATAAACAGCTGGCTTTGTTCATTCAGAGCGAAGCCCCGGGATTATATAATCACTACGGCAGACAGATGATCATTCAGATTGCCAGCCTGGTCGTAATGTTTCTCCTGATCCTGTGCTTCCGCCCTTGGCGGCAGGATATGAGGGGCTGGGTTCAAATTCTTGACGCCATTCGAAGAATTGCCAAGGGAGACTTCAAAGTGGTTATTGGTACAGGCAAGCCTCTGCCCGGCCAGCTTGGCCAGCTCGTGAACAGTCTCAATGATATGGCGGTGGAGCTGGATGTGATGGAGCAGATGAGGCAGACCTTTATTTCCAATGTCTCTCACGAAATCCAGTCTCCGCTGACTTCCATTCGCGGTTTTGCCCAGGCTCTGCAGCAGGAGGAAGGCCTGGGTCTTGACCAGCGCAAGCATTATTACACGATTATCGAGATGGAGAGCGCCCGTCTGTCCAAGCTCAGCGATAATCTGCTTAAGCTGACCTCGCTGGAGTCCGACAAGCATCCGTTTGAAATCAAGCGCTACCGGCTGGACAAGCAGCTGCGCAGCATGATTCTCGCCTGTGAGCCGCAGTGGGTGGAGAAGGATATATTAATGGACGTGGATTTGGGGGAGATTAACATTACGGCCGATGAGGATCTCATGTCCCAGGTGTGGATGAATATGCTCAGCAACAGTATTAAGTTTACGCCTGAAGGCGGAACCATTACGATCGAAGCCGAAGATGCGGAGGACGGAGCCGTTATCCGCATTTCGGACAACGGAACGGGTATTGCCCAGGAGGATCTCCCTTATATTTTTGAACGCTTCTTCAAGGGGGACAAATCGCGCAACCGCCAGACGAGCGGCAGCGGGCTGGGACTTTCCATTGTGAAGCGGATTATTGATATGCATGGCGGGGAGGTCTCGGTAAGCAGCACACGCGGAATTGGAACGACGTTCACGGTCAAGCTTCCGGCCCCCGGGAAATCCAGTCCGGCATGAGCCTAATTAGAATCAGCGGTAGATGGTTAATAAGTAGGGAAGGAGGCGGTAACCATGCTAAGTAGGATAGATCAAAGGGTATCAGACAATCAAGAGCCGAATAGTCCCCCAGAGGTTCCACCAAAGGTCATACCGGAGATCAAACCTGATCAACCTCCGGAAATCAAGCCGGATGTCATTCCGGAGCTTCCGCCGACGGATCTGCCGGAAATTCCGCCGGACCCCGCACCGGAAATTCCGGACAATGAAGTTTAGCCGCCGCTGACTCCAATTCCGGATGGTTAACAGGATCAGGCGGCCCGTCATTACCGATAGACAGCCGCTCACGAAAACCTGTTTTTGATCAGCCCGGCCCCGCAGCTTTGATGCGGGGCCGGGCTTTTTTTCGAAATATCAGAAAGTACAAAATTTGGTCGCTGCTTCTCTGATATTTTTGGGGAAGAAACTAATCTGCCTTCAAAAGACGGCTTCAGCCGTTTCTTCTTACGGGAGTAGCGCCAGGAACAGGATTCTTCGTTGACAGCCTGCGAAGCTTGCTTATAAGATAAGAACCATCCCATCGCAGGCTGGCCGTGCTGCGGGGGGCACTTTATAAAAAGGAGGCGTATCCTTGCTTTCGATGAAAGCGCTTTACCGAAATCTCCGCATCAAATACAAGCTGTTTGTTCTCATCTCGGCAGTGATGCTGACCGTGGGGATTCTGATCGTGGTGGTGCAGCAGATGGCGTTCGAGGTGTACGACGGAGAAATTTATGAGCAGTCAGCGAAGGCGCTTCATCTGACCTCCTTCAGTATCGAGAACGAGCTGAAGAAGATGGAGCAGCTGACTTACCGGATCGCAACAGACGGGCTGATGCAGTCGTATCTGACCACGATCAAGCATGGAGGCACGGAGTATGACCGCTTCATCCTGGCGGCCAAAATTCGCGAGCGGATGATCAACCTGGGCGGTCTCGACACCTTTGTTTTGTCGCTGCAGATTTTTGATTACCGGGACGATGAATATGCTACAGGCGCCAAGCAGATCTCCACTTCGAAGGAACGCGCAGAGGCAATCAAGCGGGAAACCGGCCTCCTCATGGGCGGCAATACGTGGATTCTGCCTGATAAATCCGACAAGGTATTGAGCGCCGCCCGCTTAATCCGCTCTTATGACCAGCTGAATCTGGAGACGCTTGGCATGATTGCGATTCGCATCGATATGGATAAGCTGTTTGGCGATTTTATGAAGGGGCTTGACACGAGCTCTGCCGAATTTATAATTGCGGACGGCGATCATTTTGTCTATCCCGAGCAGCCGTCCATCACAGGCAGCGAGCTGAAAACCTATATGCGGTCGAATCAGGGTTATGCGGTCGCAAGCCGCGGCGGCAAACAATTCTTCATCACTTATGTGCCCTCTGCCAACACAAGCTGGACGTATATCAATGTCATTCCTTACGATGGTATTTTTAAGCGGATCGGCGATGTCAAGCATTATGTGTACCTGATTTACGGCCTGCTCGTCATTCTGGCGCTGATCTTCTCCTTCCGGTTGTCCAAGGGTATTACCATTCCCATCGAACGGCTTAACGACAAAATGAAGCGGGTGCGTCTGGATAATTTCGAGCGCTTCGAGGAACAGGACGATATCCCGATGGCGATGGATGAAGCCGGACAGCTTCACCGGAATTTCCGGATCATGGTCAGGAGGATCGACGATCTCATACAGGAAAATTATGTGAAGCAGATCACGATCAAGGAATCGGACTTCAAAGCGCTGCAGGCACAGATCAACCCCCATTTTCTTTACAACACCCTGGATACGATCAACTGGTCCGCCAAGATGAGCGGTCAGTCCCACATTTCGAGCATGGTAGAGTCGCTTGGTTTTCTGCTGCGCAGCTCCATCAACCTGAAGGAACCGCTGATCCCTTTGAGCCATGAGCTGGAAATTATCCGGAATTATATTACCATACAGCAATTCCGCTTCGAGGAGAGGCTGGACTTCCGGTTGGATATCGCGGAGGGGCTGCTGGACTGCGCCGTTCCGAAGCTGTCGCTGCAGCCCATTGTCGAGAATGCGGTAAACTACGGCCTTGAGCAAATGATCGGGGTCTGTACGATTCATGTGCATGCAAGCCTGGCGCCGGATGGGGCGGGAATTGCCATCACGGTAACGGATAACGGCCCCGGAATGGAGAAAGACGTCCTCGTGCTGCTGCAGAGCGGCGAGCTCAAGCCGCAGGGTTCGGGAGTCGGTTTGCGCAATATTGAGGAGAGGATCAAGCTGCTCTTCGGAGAGACTTACGGATTGTCCATAGAGAGCGTCAGAGGAGAAGGTACGAAGGTTATGCTCCGGCTGCCGCTGGATAAAGAGGAGGGAAATGTTCGTGTATAAGGTGCTGCTTGTCGATGATGAACGCATTATTCTGGAGGGAATATCCCGGATTGTCGATTGGAATGGCTGCGGAACCCGCCTTGCCGCAACCGCACGCAACGGTTTGGAGGCCAAGGCGTGGGCGGAACAGGAGCGGCCTGATATCGTAATTACGGACATTAAAATGCCGGGCATGGATGGGCTGCAGCTGGTTCAGCATCTGTACGAAATGGACCCTTCCATCCGGTTTATTATGCTCTCGGGCTTCAGCGATTTCAATTACGCCCGCACGGCCATGCAGCTTGGGGTCAGGCATTATCTGCTTAAGCCGTGCAATGAGCGGGCCATTATGGAGGCGTTGAACGAACTCGTCGGGGAACTGAATCAGAGGCTCAGCAAGGAGCAGTTCCTGCAAACCATGGAGCAGGAGCTGAAGAAAGTCAAGCCGCATGCGCGTGAGCAGTTCCTGAGAGAGCTTGTGACCAACAAGACGTACGGCCGGGAGGAGTGGGAGGATTTCAGCAGGCTGCTTGGCATCGCAACAGGAAGCGGGGAGGTCCGGCTGCTTCTGCTTCTTGTGGAAGGAGTCTGCGAATATGAGCAGCTGTTCGCGCTCAAAAATATTGCCGAGGAGCTGCTGGGCAAACGGCTGCTGCTCAGCGCCATCGTTGGCAAGCAGGTGCTGCTGCTGATCAGGGAAGCGTCAGAGCCAGTGCTGCTGCTTGCGCTTATTCATCAAATCAGGCGGATATTCACCGCCTATTATAAAATCAAAGCCGCCGCTGCCTTGAGCGATCCCGGCGACATTACAGCTGTCAGGCAGCTATACAGGGATACGCTGGAATGCCTGTCCTTCCGTTTCTATCTGGGGGAGGACAGTCTGATCACCAGAAAGGATATTGCCGCTGCGTCAAGACCGCAGGCGGAGCCTGCGCTTCCTGACGAGGAGAGCGTGTGTCTCGCGGTAAAATCCGGGCAGTGGCAGGAGGCGAAGGCGGGGCTGGATCTTTATTTCGAGGCATTGTCCCAGCCATATCTCGCGACGGCTCTCGTCAAATCTTATCTCGTTCCCCTATATGTCGGTATTGTCCGGGCGGGCGGGCCGGAGAAGCTGGGCGGCTATTTGCAGGAGCTGGCGAAATGGGATGAGCTTGATACCATGCGGGCGATGCGGGATTTTATTGTCGCAACGGCCAGGCAGATTTGTCTGGCGAATGAGGTGTTCCATCAGCATGCCAGATCGGATATTATCGCCAAGGTCATCCGATGCATTGAGGCGAATCTGGCCGATCAAAGACTCTCGCTGCTCTGGGTGGCAGGCGACATGCTCTATATGAACGCCGATTACCTGGGAAAGCTGTTCAAGAAAGAAACCGGGGAAAAATTCTCCCATTACGTCACCAGATTGAGAATGGAGAGAGCCATTGCGATGATCGACCGGATGGATGACGTCAAGGTGTTCGAGCTTGCGGACCGCCTCGGCTTTGGCGACAACCCGCAGTATTTCAGCCAGGTATTTAAGAAGCATACCGGTTATTCGCCTTCGGAGTTTAAGCGGACCTTGTAAAGACTGTTTTTTGAACAAAGGACACGGTTTATTGCATTCCCCTTCATCTGTAAATTCTTATAATTGGATATGTAAGAGCTACCAAATTCTATTGCCTGGGGAAGGGGAACTGTTCATATGAGGAAGAGTATGATGCTTCTGCTTGCACTCACGCTGCTGTTCGTGCTTGCAGCCTGTGGAGGCGCAAACGGAAACAATACCGGCGCATCCAATCCGGAACCGGCCAATGCCGGAACCACGAACAACACGGGAAATACCGGCGATGAGACGGTTGCGGAGAAGACGGCAGAAGACAAACCGGTCACGCTTCGTATGACCTGGTGGGGCAGTCAGCCAAGACATGATTACACATTGAAAGTTATTGAAATGTATGAAGCCCAGCATCCCAATGTGACGATTGAGCCGGAGTTTGCCAACTTCGACGATTACTGGAAGAAGCTTGCGCCGCAAGCGGCAGCCAACGAGCTTCCGGACATTATCCAGATGGATATTTCCTACCTGTCGCAGTACGGTGAGAAAGGACAGCTCGAGGATCTGACACCTTATTTGTCGAACATCATCAATGTAGCGGATATCTCCGAGAATGCCGTATCCGGGGGGAAAGTGGGCGACAAGCTGTATGGGTTCAATGCCGGCGTTAACGTCGTCAACTTCCAATATGATCCGGCGCTGCTCAGCAAGCTGGGCGTCGACAAGCTGGACCCAGACTGGACATGGGACGATTACGTAACACTGGCCAAGAAAGCCAAAGCAGCCGGCCTTTATTTCGACACAGGCATGCGACCGGAAGTGTTCTTCGGCTATTATCTACGGACAATGGGACAGCATCTCTACAATGCCGAGGGAACCGGGCTTGGCTATGAGGACGACCAGCTGTTCGTCGATTTCTTCGGGAAGCTGGCTGATCTTGTTCACAGCGGCGCAGTGCCGAACCCCGATTATATGGCACAGGTCAAAGGCGTGGAGGACGATCCCGTGGTGAAAGGAAAATCAGTCGGCATCTGGCAGTGGACGAACCAATTCGTCGCTCTGCAGCAGGTGGCGGCAAGACCGCTGGAAATGCAGCATATGCCGGGGCCGGACAGGGAAGCCGGGCTGTATCTGAAGCCGAGCATGTATCTGTCCGTCTCCAAGAACTCCAAGCATAAAGAGGAAGCGGCAAAATTCATCGACTTCTTCGTCAACGACATCGAGGCCAACAAGCTGATTAAAGGCGAGCGCGGCGTGCCGGTATCCTCCAAGGTGAAGGAAGCGCTTAAGCCGATGCTCGAACCCGCGCAGGTGCAGGTATTCGACTATGTCGCCTGGGCGGAAACGAACAGCACGCCGGTTGATCCCCCGGACCCGGTAGGCTCAGCCGAAATCATCAATATATTCAAAACCTACAGCGAGCAGATGGCTTTCGATCAAATCAAGCCTGAAGAGGCGGCCAAACGGTTCCGCGAAGAAGCAAATGCCGTTCTGGAGAAGAACAAGTAACCGCTCATGACGCACGCGAAAGCGGCTGTCCACGTACCAAGCAGCCGCTTCGCGGATTCATGAAAGCCTTTTAAAAGTAGGGGTTGATGATTTGAAAATCGCATGGAAGCAGCATCTCACCGGCTATGCTTTTATCGGGCCGTTCGTTCTGGGCTTTCTTATATTTACGCTTGTTCCCATGTTCGTTTCCCTGTACCTCTCCTTCACCGACTACGATCTTTTCTCGGCCCCGGAATGGGCGGGATTAGCCAATTATAAAAAAATGTTTCTGCATGATCCGAAATACTGGAATTCGCTGAAGGTAACCTTTCTCTACGTATTGGGAGGCGTGCCGCTGCGGCTGCTGTTTGCGCTGCTGATCGCGATGCTGCTCAACACGGCTTCCAGAGCCATCGGATTATACCGGACCCTGTTTTATTTGCCCTCCATTATCGGAGGCAGCGTCGCGGTATCGATCATGTGGCGCAATTTGTTCGGCGACGAAGGTGTGGTCAACATCCTGCTGGGATCGCTAGGGCTGGAAGCCGTCCGCTGGTTCGGCAGCCCGCTCGCGGCGCTGTGGATGCTGATATTCCTGTCCGTGTGGCAGTTCGGCTCCTCCATGCTGATCTTTCTTGCGGGGCTGAAAAATATCCCGTCCAGCTACTACGAAGCGGCCAATGTTGACGGGGCAGGGGCGTTCTCCCGCTTCTTCCGGATCACACTGCCGCTGCTCAGCCCGGTTATTTTGTTCAATGCGATCATGCAGACCATCGGGGCGTTCATGACCTTCGTACCGGCCTATATCATTTCCAAAGGCGAGGGAGGTCCGCTGGACGGTACGCTTCTCTATTCTCTCTATCTGTTCCGCCAGGGCTTCGTATTCACCAATATGGGCTACGCCTCGGCTATGGCATGGGTAATGCTGATTATTATTGCGATTCTGACCGCGATATTGTTCAAGACCTCCCGTTTCTGGGTTCATTACGAATCGAAGGGGGATCAATGATGATGCTGTCCAAACGCTTCAAATGGTCCCTTTATCATGTGTTCACTGCTGGCGGGGCGACTCTCCTGCTCTATCCGGTTCTGTGGCTGGTTATAAGCTCGTTCAAGCAAAGCGAGCGCATCTTCATCACGGCGGGTTCCCTGATTCCCTCCCCCTGGATATGGACCAATTTCAAGGAGGGCTGGGAGGGTGTGGGGGGATATACCTTTGCTACCTTTACGCAAAATTCGCTGATCATCGTCATTCTCTCGACGATCGGGGCGGTGTTGTCCTCGGCGCTGGTGGCCTTCGGCTTTGCCAGATTGCGGTTTGCCGGGAAGACGTTCTGGTTCACGATCATGATGATTACGCTGATGCTGCCGCATGATGTGGTGCTGGTGCCGCAGTATATCCTTTTCGCCAAACTCGGCTGGCTTAATTCCATCAAGCCAATCGTTATACCGAGCTACTTCGGCGCGCCGTTCTTTATTTTTCTGCTGATTCAGTTTATCCGGACAATTCCGGCGGAACTGGATGAGGCGGCGACCATCGACGGCTGCGGCAAATTCAAATTGTTTTACCGGATTATTCTGCCCCTGGTGGCTCCGGCGATGGCGACGGCGGCGATCTTCTCCTTCTATTGGAGATGGGAGGATCTGCTTGGCCCCGTGCTCTATCTGAACAAGCCAAGCATGTATACCGTGTCCATGGCTTTGAAAATGTTTCTCGACAGCGACTCATTGTCCAATTGGGGAGCGATGTTCGCGATGTCCACATTCAGTCTGCTGCCTGTCGTTATCGTCTTTTTTACATTTCAGAAATTTATTGTTGAAGGAATCAGCACAAGCGGTTTGAAGGGCTGATCAGGAAGGGGATGTCTTAAATGCCGCCACTGGTATTTGAAGAGGAGCAGGTCGCAGGCGCGATCGACCGGGTTGTCGAGCGCATATTCCGGATGGATTTCAATTGGGATTGGCCCGCGGGCGTCGCCTTCTATGGCGTTGCGGAAGCGTACGAGGCAACCGGCAAAACAGAGTATCTGAATTTGCTGAAGGGATGGGTGGACGAGAAGCTGGAGGACGGTCTGCCCAAGCTTTCCGTCAATGGAGTATCCGTCGGACATACCCTGATTACCCTCTACAAGGCGACGGAAGACAAATCGTATCTGGAGGTCGCCGAGCAGATGGCCGAATATTTGCGGCTCGATGCGCCGCGCTTCGCAGAAGGAATATTCCAGCATACCGTGAACTCTGTCACCTATCAATTCCCGGAGCAGGCATGGGTCGACACGATGATGATGGCGGGTTATTTTCTGATCCGCATGGGCGCGCTGCTGGAGAGGAAGGATTATCTGGAGGATGGTCTGCTGCAGTATCATGGACATGAGCGCTGCCTGCAGGACGGCATCACGAATCTGTATTATCATGGCTGGGATAATCTGGCCGGCAATCATATGTCCGGGATTTATTGGGCAAGAGGCAATGCATGGGCCGCGCTCACGATGGCGAAGGCGCTGCCGCATATTCATGTCACCCATCCCTCCTTCATGATGATTGAGGGCTCGCTCCGCGATCAGCTCAGCGCCCTGGTGCGGCTGCAATCGGAGGAAGGGATGTGGCATACCGTGCTGACTGACGATTCCTCCTACCTGGAAACATCGGGCTCGGCAGGGATCGCCGCGGCGCTGCTTCATTCCGGGACGCTATATAACAGATACGTGAACAAGTCGATACGCGGCATTATGGAGCGGATTACCGATGACGGGTCGGTGACCGGCGTTTCGGCGGGAACGGCTGTGATGCGGGATGCCGAGGGCTATCGAGGCGTATCGCATAAGCGGGTGCAGGGCTGGGGACAAGGCCTGGCGCTTGTTTTCCTGGCTGATCTGCTGCGGACGAGAGACCGGGTGTACGGCTGAGCGGTATCTTGGAATGGCGACAGTCGGGAGGCTCGCTGCGCCGCATTGCAAGCGCGGCAAGTTTTTTGGAATTATAAGAACATATAAAATTATCCTATACTCTAAATGATATTTCCAAGGGAAGAAACTTACTGTGCCGCCAAAGGAATGCGAAGCCGTTTCTTCTTGCCTTATAGAACGGGAACAAGTTTCAAGCCGTACAAATCCATAAGATTTAAGGGAAGAGACTAACTTTGCCGCCAGAGGACGGCGATAGTTGGTTTCTTTCTTTTTTTGCAACTTTTGGACATGGATTCTCGTCTATAAAATGTTAATCTGTCCCAATTGCCACGTTGTTGCCATTCCCTCGATTATTCACAGCCAAGGAGTTGTTATTGATGTCTCTTCATGCCGACCCTCGGGTGAAGAAAAACATGAGCCGGCGGCATTTTGCGCTTCGTTTGAACCTGTTTTTCTTTGTCTCCTTTATCCTGTTTGCCATTCTCATTATTCAGCTGGCTGTTCTGCAATTCGTCAGAAGTCCCGCCCTCCAGGAGGAGGAAAGCAAGTCGGGACAAAGAGACATTGAAATTCCGCCTGCGCGCGGCAATATACTGGATTCATCCGGTCAGCCCATTGCATATTCCATCTCCTCGCAGTCCCTCTATTTCACGATTCAGCCGGGCTTCCAAGAAGAGGATGCCGAGGCTCTTGCCGCGAAGCTGAGCGAAGCTTTTGCTGAATATGGCAGCAAGGAAGAGCCTGCCATGACTTCCGGAGACATTATCCGTCAGATGGATTTGGGCCATACCCGGAATTCGTACACGGTGCCCCGGCGGATCAAATCAGGCTTGTCGCAGGGGGAAATCGCTTATTTCTCCGAGAACCGGGATCTGTATCAGGGAATCGATATCGTGGAGGAAAGCGTCCGCCATTACGATCAAAGCACGATTGCCGTGCAGCTGGTCGGCTATTTGAAGAAATATAAGGGTGTACGGGAGAGCGTGGACAAGTATAAACAAAAGCAGGAAGAGACAGACCCGGCGCTGCAGCTTCTGGACGATGAGGATGTAGGCATGGACGGGCTTGAATATATGTATCAGGATCAGCTGCGGGGCAAAAACGGCTTGAAAACCTATCCGGTTGATGCCAGCAGCCTGATTATCGGACCTCCCAAAATTACAAAACCGGTGCGCGGCGATGATATCTATCTGACCATCAACCGGAATGTCCAGCTGTCAACGGAGCAGGCGATTACGGATCAGCTGAAGACGCTCCAAACCGCCGCAAGCTCGCCTCTGAACGAAGGCAAAAATGCCAAGACCGGCTATGCGGTAGCCATGGAAGTGAATACGGGCAAGATTGTCGCCATGGCCAGCATGCCGGATTATAACCCGAATGTATGGGCAGGCGGGAAAATATCCGAAGAGGATTTGAAAAATATCGAATATTATCAATACAACGGTACAATCCGGCAGGTCTATGCTCCCTATGATTCCAAGAAGGAGCGGGACCGGCATCCGCCTTCGCTCGTATATTTGGGTTCGACGCAGAAACCCTTATCAGTCATGATTGGATTGCAGGAGGGCTTGTTCACGACCGGCTCCGTCTACTCCGACACGGGGGTATATTATTTTGGCAAGAAAGGCCATGAGGTGCCAATCCATAACTCCGACAACCATGCTTACGGTCAGCTCCACCCTTATCAGGCGATCGCAAAATCGTCCAATACCTTTATGTCGGCAATGGTCGGAGACAGGCTTCTGGACAAGTACGGCGCGAAAAGCGTGGATGTATGGGACAGCTATATGAAGCAGTTCGGATTGGGAGTATCTACAGAGAGCGGCCTTCCGGGGGAATCGGCCGGCGTAATCGATTATTATCACGAAGCCGAGGCAGCAAGCAGGCAGTCGGCGCTTGTCCGGGCTTCGTTCGGCCAGCAGGGGCGGTACACCGCGCTTCAGCTTGCCCAGTATGCCTCAATGCTGGCCAATGGCGGGAAGAGAATGCAGCCGCAATTTGTGAATGAAATCCGCGTCACGGATGGAAGCATCATTCAGGGCTTTGAGCCCAAAGTATTGAATACCATCAGTTTCCCCCAGAAGTACTGGGATGAAATTTACAAGGGGATGTCCCAGGTTAAGGTCGAGGGCTTTGAGGGCGTCAACTATACCTTTCTGCGCAAGACCGGCACGTCCGAGCAGGACGCGGGAGACCGCAAGAAAGTGGAAAATGCGGTGCTGATCGCTTTCGCGCCGGCTGAAGACCCGGTGCTGGCAGTGGCGGTCATCGTTCCCGACGGCGGCTTCGGCGGCTGGGGGGCGGCTCCGATTGCCCGGCAAATTTTCGATGCCTACGATGCGGAGACCGGCAGATTGTCCGGAAAGAAATAAGGCAGCGCTTTGCAAGCCCTGCCGTTCTACCGGCAAAAACAAGAAAGCGGAGCGCTGCAGGAGCGCTCCGCTTATTAAGCGTAAGTAATGAATTGATCTTCTGAAGACAGTCTGGTAAAATCTATAGACGGACTGAAAAGAATAAATTATAAATTTTCGTAATTATCCACTATAATTATATCATAATAATTGTTTGGATGTCAATAGTTTCTTTGGGATAGAGAGGGCGATTAGACGATGAACGAAACCAATCAGGATTGGACAGAGGAACAGCGGCGCGTGGATGAGGTCGTAGAACAGATCGATACACGCATAGATCTGCTGGAGCAGGAAACATTGGAGTCAAAATCCGAAATGGTCGAAATACGGAAAAATTTCTGGGAAGACGTAACCGTCAACTTTGAAGATACTGCGGAAGTCGCAGAAACCTTTGCCAGCATGAAGCAGCAGGCCGAGCTGCTGTCCGAGCGTGAGCGTACTCACGGCCAGGCGTCCATGCAGCTTAGAACACTCAGGAAGCTGCGGAATTCCCCCTACTTCGGGCGGATTGATTTTATGGAAGACGGGGAGCAGCAGGAGGATTGCATTTACCTGGGAATTGCCTCACTTCGTGACCGCGCGGATGAGAATTATCTGATCTATGATTGGCGGGCTCCCATATCCAGTCTCTATTACGACTATCCTCCTGGCCCTGCAGAGGTCGAGACTCCATCCGGAACGATTCATGGCGAGCTGAAGGTGAAGAGACAATTTGTAATCCGCGACGGCATTATTGTCAGCTTATTCGATACCGGTGTGACTATAGGGGATGAACTGCTCCAGGAGGTGCTGGGCAAACAATCCGACGCGCAGATGAAGAGCATCGTGGCGACCATCCAAGGGGAGCAGAACCGGATCATCCGCAATGAGCGCAGCCGCCTGCTGGTTGTTCAGGGCGCCGCTGGCAGCGGCAAGACCTCTGCCGCGCTGCAGAGAGTAGCCTATCTGCTTTACCGGTACCGGGGCATTCTGAAAGCCGATCAAATTGTGCTGTTCTCGCCAAATCCGATGTTCAACAGCTATGTTTCTACCGTTCTTCCCGAGCTTGGCGAGGAAAATATGGAGCAGACGACCTTCCAGGACTATCTGGCCTACCGGATCGGGAGGGCCTTCCGGCTGGAGAATCCGTATGCCCAGCTGGAATACGCGCTGACGGGAATGGATCAGCCGGGCTACGAACCCCGCATTGAAGGGATCCGGTTCAAGGCTTCGGGCGGCTTCGTCGCGCTGATGGACCGCTATTTGGCTGAACTGGGCAGTCAGGGACTGCTATTCCGCGATCTTGTCTTCCGCGGGAAGGCCGTCGTAACGGCAGAGGGCATAGCGGAGTCCTTCTATTCGCTGGACCCGTCAATGGCTGTTCCGAACCGTCTGCGCCTGGTGGCCCAGAGGCTGCTGCAGCGTCTGAGCGAGCGCCAGAAGGAGGCGCGCGGGGAGGATTGGGCGATGGATGCCATCGAGCTGCTGGATAATGAGACCTATGCCCGGATTTATCAGAACCTGAAGCGAAAAAAACAATACTCCGGCTCGACCTTTGATGACCATGACCTTGAACGCGAGGAGCTGATTGATTATGTCCTTGGCGAGAGCTTCAAACCGCTCCGCTCGCGGGTGAAGAAATTTGCCTTCGTCAATCTGAAAGCGACCTACCGGCAGCTGTATGCCGATCCGGCCTTTGCCCGGAGATTTGCCTCCGAAGTTGAGGGCGGCCTTCCGGAGTATTGGGAGGAAATATGCGCGGCAACAATTGCGAGGCTGGACAAGGGTGAAATGGCCTATGAGGATGCAACTCCATATTTGTATCTGGTCGAACGTGTGCGCGGCTTTCATACGAATACCTCCGTACGTCATCTGCTGATTGACGAAGCGCAGGACTATACCGCTTTTCAGTTCGCCTTCCTGAAGCGGCTGTTTCCGCACAGCAGAGTAACGGCGCTTGGGGATCTGAACCAGTCGATTAACGCCCATAACGCGGCAGGAAGCAGCGGATTCAAGGCATTATCCGCTCTCTATGATCCGGAGGAAACGGAAACCATAACGCTGACCCGAAGCTACCGTTCGACGCGGCAGATCGTGGAGTTTACGAGCCGCTGCATTGAAGGAGGAGAGGTTATCCAGCCGTTCAACCGGGATGGCGAAGAGCCCGCGCTGACGCTTGTCTCTGGCGAAGAGGAGCTGCACAAGCTCATTTCCGGCACGGTTGCCGGTTTACTTCAAGCCGGACATCAGACGGTTGCGATTATTTGCAAAACAGCCGCGGAGAGCATGCTGGCTTACCGGGCCTTCAGCGAAGTGATCCCGGGGCTTCATCTTGTTGAACGGGAATCCACGACCTTCGAATCCGGCGTAGTGGTCATTCCCTCTTATCTGGCCAAAGGGGTGGAGTTCGACGCTGTCCTTGTCTATAATGCATCAGCTGTCCAGTATGGCCGGGAGAGCGAGCGCAGGCTGTTCTATACGGTATGCACGCGGGCCATGCATGAGCTGCATTTGTATGCGATAGGGCAGTGGAGCCCCTTTATTCAATTGGAGAGTTAGCAGCAGGCAGCAGGACATAAAGTCCATTTATTGCCGCCCGTGTGATTATTTGCTGTGCCTCAAGGGTAATATACGTATCGTAGGCGGGACCGTCTTCGCCGTATATCATGACAAGAAGGAGCTGGTTTTCGATGGCTAGAATTGCTTTTCTATTAGGTCAGGAGTTCGAAGACTCCGAAATGTCAGAGCCCTATGAGGCTGTCAGGCAAAAAGGGCACGAAGCGGAATTGTCGGTTTGAAAGCAGGAGAGACCTTGAAAGGGAAGCAGGGGAAGGCGAGCTATACTTCGGATAAAGCGATTGGCGACGTTAAACCCGAGGAATTCGATGCGGTCATCATTCCCGGCGGTTCGTCCCCGGAGAATATCCGCCTGGATGCAGGTATGAAAAAATTCGTCACCGCCATGCTGCAGGCGAACAAGACCGTTTCGGCGGTCTGTCACGGCCCCCAGCTGCTGATCAGCGCAGGGCTGCTCAAAGGGCGCACGATCACCAGTGTTCCGGTGCTGCAGGATGATATGCGCAACGCCGGCGCTACTTTTGTAGATAAGGAAGTTGTCGTTGACGGCAATCTGATCACTTCAAGAACGCCGCAGGACCTTCCCGCCTTTATCCGTGAAACGCTGCATGCGGTTGAAGTCACGAACGGGGTTAGGTCTTAATCCGGACGTTGCAGCTGCCGATATTGTGAAAATATATGTATATTGAAGGGGCCATATCGGACACGCTCCCCCGCGTCCGGTATGGTTTTTTTGCGGTTCAGTAACTGTATGAGAGATTCTCGGGGCAAGCAACTGACGGCATGTATGAAAAATACGCGAAAATCGCTCCGACCTATTCTTTCGCCATGTCCGGTACTGATGGACGCAAGGCCCTCCGGATGCTGGGCGGGCTGCTGAACAAGTCAGAAACGGCCGAGAGGGCCATTGCCGATTATGAGGCCAAAGCGGCCAAAGCCAAAGAGCGGCTGCAGGCTGCAATCGGTAACAAGCCTGTGGCGATTGTAGACATTTCCGGCAAAATATTTTCGCTGCTGGGAGTTCAATTTTACAGCGGAGCGGTGCTTTACAAGGATCTGGGGCTGACTCAGACCCCTGGTGAAGGATGCGGGCGGAGAACACGGTCTGCAAGGGATCGCAGTTTTATGGAAGATAGGAAACCTGGCTGCCCAAGCCCTGATAGAAGAATCGGCAGGCACCTCTCGGAGCAAGAGAGGTGTTTTGCTATGCCTGCGCTCCAGGCAAGAGCAATATCTTATACATGCGGGAACAAGCAGCTGTCCGGCTCAGAGGATAGCTGATAAGCCAATTCCTTAGCTAAAGATGTATAGACAAAGGAGAGAAATTTTGCTATATTTAGCTCAACATTAATTCTTATTGGAATACTGGGTATTTGTCGTGAATAAATGATATCCATTATATGCAGAAGTGCATGCTCAAGGAAGGAGGTATTGTCTCCTTCGTCCTAAAAACTTTCAGGAGGTCATTCAATGGCACAAATCGTGATTATATCAGGCAGCACGAACCGGAGCTCGAGATTGTACGGACTCATTCAATATAGCCAGCCCAGGCTTGAGGCATGGGGACATGAGATCAGAACGATCCATGTCGCCGATCTGCCGGCGCAGGATCTGATTCAGGCCAATTTCAACAGCCCCGAAATTATCGAGGCGGTTGGCTGGGTAGAACTAGCGGATGCCGTGATTATCGGCAGCCCCGTCTATAAGGCGTCCTACACCGGCGTTTTGAAGACCTTCCTGGATCTGATACCGATGAAGGGTCTGCGCGACAAGATTACGCTGCCTTATTTCATCGGCGGCTCCATTGCGCATTTGTTGGCCATCGACTATGCCCTGAAGCCTGTTATTGCCGCATTGGGCGGGCATCATATTCTGGGCGGCGTCTACGCGGTAGACCAGGCGATCAGCCGCTTCGATAACAATGTCTTTGAGGTATCGGAGGAAATCCGCCAGCGTCTGGATGATGCGCTGGGACAGCTGCATGACGAGCTGCAGTGGAAGAAAGCACGCAATAAAGAAATTGCTGCGGGATGAATGGCCATGGGAACCGGTATCGATAAGCAGGTGCTGCAGCGGCCCGATCTGGCCTTTTACGAGTACTGCCTGGTTCATTTCAAGCTGAACAGGGGCATATACAATACAATCGACCAGCGGCTATTCGACAATGGGCTTGTGGATATTATGGATAGACGAAGAGCAATTATACAATTTCTTGAATTTGCTGCGCGTGATCAAGGAATCAGCACAGGCAAGTTTATATCCTTCGGAAGAGGGAAGCTTGCGGATGTTCTGGATTCCTTTCTGGAGCGTACGCAGCAGGCAGTTTGATAAACCAGAGCTGAAACCATTATAAAAACATTCCGGTCCATACAGACGGAATGTTTTCTTTTAATCCAGGGAAGACAGCGGGACGGCATTACGCCTCCGCTTCTAGTCGAATCAAAGGGGATGAACGCCAATGAATATAGAAAATATGGAAGCTTTCGTTTATGTCATTCACTATGGAGGATTCAACAAGGCTGCTGAAGCCTTATATTTGTCGCAGCCGTCCGTAACGGCCCGCATTCAATCGCTTGAGCGTGAGCTGAACTGCAAGCTGTTTGACCGGATCGGCAAGCAAATCCAGGTTACGGAAGAAGGCAAGCGGTTCCTGCCTTATGCCCAGCAGCTGCTTCTGATTTATCAGAAGGGCAAGCAGAATATCAACCAGAAGAAATCGCTCCCGGATGAATTCAGAATCGGTTGTACGCTATCGGTTTCGAATTACCTGATTCCGGAGCTGCTTCCGCTGCTGAATCGGGTTTTTCCGTCAACCCGGTACAAAATCGTCACAGGTGTGACAGATGATATTGTCAATAAAGTGCTTAACAAAGAGGTGGACATCGGCTTCGTCCGCAATGTTTCCCACCCCAATCTGCAGTCGGTCAAATTATATGAGGACCCGATCCAGCTGTATACGTATGAAGGCCACCCGTTTCTGAGTGAAACGCAGCTTACGATCGAAGCAATTGCCGGGCAGCCGCTTGTTTTCTTCGAGTGCGGGGCTCTGGACTGGCTGCGAATCCACCGGATCTTCGATAAACTGGATCAACCGCCCAACATCCAGATCCAGACGGACAACTCCGAAATGGCCAAGAAGCTCGTCATCGAGAAAGCGGGGATGTGCTTCCTTCCGGGTTGGTGTGTGCGTCAGGAAATCCGCAGCGGCAAGCTGTTTCCAATTTATTTTCCAGAGACGGACGGCATTTCCATGCAGACGAATCTGATCGCCAATCTTGGCGAGCATGCGGCGTTTATTGACGCTATTCTGGACATTGGCAAGGAGCTTTCGATCCGCTGAAGCCCCGCCGCTGCGGGATGATTGGATATTTGAATGTTCATATAGAACCTTTCTATAAGCGCACCTATTGACGATGCCCGGGGCGGGGTGTAAAGTAAATCTCAACTATAATCCTTACTTATCCGGTAGGAATTATAAACATAATGTTTGAACATAATCGGAGGGGTTTGAAGATGAAGAAATTTACTGTGTTTTCCCTGATTCTCGCTATCGTCCTGGTCATCTCGGCATGCGGCAGCAAGAACAACACAAACGAAGGTTCCGCTAACGGAACGAATGCCGCCGCTAACGTAAACACCACCGATACCGCCGGTACGGATGCTTCGCAGGAGGTTAAAAAAATCATTGTCGGAACGGGAACGCAGTTCCCCAAAGTCTGCTTCCTGGACGAGAACGGCAAGCTTACCGGGTTTGATGTGGAGCTTGTGAAGGAAATCGACAAACGACTTGCAGGTTATGAATTTGAACTGCAAACGATGGATTTTGCCAACCTGCTGCTCAGTCTGGATACCAAGAAAATCGACTTCGTCGCTCATGAAATGGAGAAAAATCCGGAGCGCGAAGAGAAATATCTCTTTAACAAAGAGGCCTACGCACATTGGAAAAATAAAATCGTCGTCGCGAAGGACAATGACACCATCAAGACGCTGGATGATCTGGCAGGAAAGAAAGTACTGACGGGCGCCACCAGCGCGGAGGCTCAAATTCTGGAGAATTACAACAAGGATCATGACAAAAAAATCAACATCGTCTACCAGAGCGGCGCAGCCAACGATACGGTGAGCCAACTGACCACAGGCCGAGTCGACGCTACGCTTGCAGCTGATTTCTCGCTGTCTTTGATCGATCCGCAGGGCGAGCTCAAAACTGTTGGCGAGCCGCTCAGCGATGCTGAAATTCTGTTTGTATTCCGCAAGAACGACGCCGATGACCAGAAGCTGTCCGATGCAATCGACGAAGCCATCAAGGAAATCAAAGCCGACGGAACGCTTTCCAAACTCAGCACCACCTGGCTTGGTCAAGATTACACCTAGATCAAGGCTGTATAACCTTATGAAAGGTGAGATCGCATGATGGGCGAGCCCTTTGATATTTCCTATGTCTTCGAGTATCTGATCAAGCTTCTGCCTACGCTGAGAATCACCCTTCTCATTGTGGCCAGTTCGATTCTGCTGGGGATTGTCGTCGGATTTCTCGTCGCGCTCCCCAGATTGTACCGGATACCGGTCCTGCAGCGTTTCTCGCAGGTGTATATTTCCTTTTTTCGCGGCACGCCTGTTCTGATCCAGCTCTTCCTGTTCTACTACGGGCTGCCGGAGATCCTGAAGCTGATTGATCTGGATGTATCCCGGGTCCCTGTCCTGTATTTCGTTATTCTGACGTATTCCCTGCATGGCGGGGCATATATGGCCGAGGCGATCCGGGGAGCCATGACGGCCGTGGACAGGGGGCAGGTGGAGGCAGCCTACTCGGTGGGCATGACGGGTTATCAGGCATTCTCCCGCATTATGCTGCCGCAGGCGCTCGCGATCTCCGTTCCCGTGTTCGCCAATCTGGTTATTGCCACGCTCAAGGACACGTCCCTGGCGTTCACGCTCGGCATTATGGAAATGACCGGCAAGGCGCAGACGCTTGGGGCGTTGTCGCAGCATTTTATCGAAACCTATATTTCACTGGCGATCATCTATTTTATTATCAGCTTTATTCTGGAGAAAATGTTCAACAAGCTGGAAAGCAGGCTGCTCCGGCACGAGAATCAGGCTGTTGAGAAGACCAGGAGGCGCAAAGGAATAAACATGGTCTTCCGTCAGGTTACGGGCGCAATCGGCATTGGCAGAGGGGAGTCGAGACTATGAAGCTGGACCCGTCATTCATCTGGACTGCCGTCGTGGGACTGCTCGCGGCGCTGCCGACAACCCTGTACATTACGATTGTCTCCGTAAGCTGCGGCTTTATTATCGGGACGGCCATTGCTCTGATCCGCATCTATAAGGTGCCTGTGCTCTATCCTATCGCGGCATCCTATGTGACCTTTATCCGGGGCACGCCGATGCTGACGCATCTGCTTCTCATCTATTTCGGGCTTCAGCTGATCATAGACAGCCTGGCTAAGCAGTTCGGCTGGTCCTTCAACTCGGCCTCGATCCCGATGATTGGTTTTGCGTATATTTCCTTCTCCATCACAGCCAGCGCTTATATGTCGGAGGTCATACGGTCAGGCCTGCTGGCAGTCAACAAGGGGCAGATGGAGGCGGCCTATTCGGTGGGAATGACCACCCCGCAGGCGCTGAGGCGGATTTTATTCCCGCAGGCACTCGCCGCTTCACTGCCGAATCTCTCGAATAATGTCATCGGCATGCTGCACGGTTCAACACTCGCTTTTACGGTATCGGTTGTGGATCTCAACGCCCAGGCCCAGATCGTCGCCTCGACGAACTGGAAGTTCGCAGAAGCCTATATTGCGGCCGCGCTGATCTTCTGGGCACTGACCTTCCTGATCGAGCGGGCAACGGGTCTTATCGAGAGAAGGATCAACGTTTACAACAAGGGGGGAGTAGCATGATCAGGCTGACCCAAATCACCAAGTCCTTCGGCCGACACCAGGTGCTCAAGGGCATCGATCTGACGGTCAAAAAAGGCGAAGTCGTCGCCATTCTCGGCCCAAGCGGCTCCGGCAAAACCACTCTGCTGCGCTGCATCAATTATTTGGAGAGAGCAAGCGGCGGGGAAATTTCCATTGACGGCTTCACTGTCAACTGCAGGAATCCGGCAAAAGCGGATATTCACCAGCTTCGGCAGAAGACGGCTATGGTCTTCCAGCAGTACAATCTGTTCCGCCATAAGACAGCTCTTGAGAATGTTATGGAAGGCCTGATCATCGTCAAGAAGCTCTCCAGAGAAGAAGCCCGCAAAATAAGCGTGGAGCATCTGGAGAAGGTGGGCCTTGGAAACAAGCTGGATGCCTATCCGAGCCAATTATCGGGCGGGCAGCAGCAGCGGGTGGGAATTGCCCGGGCGTTGGCGCTCAATCCGGATGTTATATTGTTCGACGAGCCGACCTCGGCGCTTGATCCGGAGCTTGTGGGAGAGGTTCTGGCCGTCATCCGCAAGATTGCCAGGGAAGGCATTACAATGATTATCGTGACCCATGAGATGAGCTTTGCCCAGGATGTCGCAAATCATGTCGTCTTTATAGATGACGGCGTCATTGTGGAGGAAGGTACGCCAACAGAGATTTTCGGCTCGCCCAAAGAAGAGCGGACCAAGCAGTTCCTGAAGCGCATTACGCCGGAAGGCGTGTATTCCATATAACGATTGGAGCGGATGCAAATGGCTGTCAAATTTGGTATTTTAGATCAAAGCATAGTATTCCTGGGGCAAACGCCGGGCGAGGCGCTGGCCAATACCGTCAAACTGGCGCAGCTGGCGGAATCGCTTGGTTTTGAGCGCTTCTGGGTGTCTGAGCATCATGATTCGCCTCTGATGGCCGGCTCCTCCCCGGAGGTGCTGATTTCCTATCTTCTGGCCCGGACAGAGAAGATCCGGATCGGATCGGGAGGCGTCATGCTGCAGCATTACAGCCCTTATAAGGTAGCCGAAAACTTCAACGTGCTGGCGGCGCTGGCGCCAGGCCGCGTGGAGCTCGGCATTGGCCGGGCGCCCGGCGGACTGCCGCGTTCCACCAAAGCGCTGCAGAAGGGGCAGACGGAGTCACCGTCCCTGGCCGAGAAGCTGACAGAGCTGGAGCAGTTTCTCCACAGTCCGGCAGGGGAGGATCACCCGCTCGCAGGTCTTCAGGCGAATCCGCTCACTCAGCAGCCGGCTGCCATTCATATGCTTGGCACCAGCGTAAGCAGCGCCGAGCTGGCCGCCGAGCGCGGTTACCCCTATGCTTTTGCCTTATTTATCAACAATGATCCGGAAACGGCGAAGCAGGCTTTTGAAGTCTATCGGAGCCATTTCAATCGGGAAACCGGCGCACAGCCGAAAACCATCCTTGCATTGTCCGTCATCGCGGCGGATACTCATGAGGAAGCCGTGGAAATGGCGGGAGAGTTCAAGAATGTCCGGATAACGCTGGCCAGCGGCAAGACTGTGAATGTCGGCACGCTTGAGCAGGCGGAGGAATTCGCGAGGCAGGCCGGGGAGACCTTTACTTATGAAATCCGGGATGCGGATATTACGAAAGGCACCAAGGAAACCGTCCGTGCAAGGCTGCTGGAGCTGAAGGAAATCTATGGCGTGGATGAGTTTATTTTCACCACGATCGTGAAGGAGTTCGACAAACGGATTCATTCGTTCAAATTATTGAATCAGGCGTTTACCGAGCTTCCTGTATAAAGCTTTAAGGAGGATGTTGATATGAGTTTGTCTTCTGCAGAACCGTTGGTGGAGCAGTTGGTTGCGATACGCCGTCATCTTCATGAGAATCCCGAGGTGTCGGGCGAGGAATTCGAGACTACCGCATCGATACGCCGGTGGTTGACGGAGGCCGGCATCCGCATCGCCGATTATCCGCTCAAAACCGGACTCGTCGCGGAAATCGGCGGACTTCATGGCGGGCCCGTTGTTGCCGTGCGGGCGGATATCGACGCGCTGCCGATTCAGGAAGAGACCGGCTTGCCCTTCGCGTCCCGCATTACCGGCAGGATGCATGCCTGCGGACATGATTTTCATACCGCATCCATTATCGGCACGGCGCTGCTGCTCAAAAGCAGGGAGCAGGAGCTCCGCGGAACGGTGCGCTTCCTGTTCCAGCCCGCCGAGGAGAAGGCGAGAGGCGCTCAGCAGGTTATCGCAAGCGGCGCTCTGGAAGGCGTTCAAGCCGTATTCGGCATGCATAACAAACCGGATCTGCCGGTGGGAACCATCGGTATCAAAGAGGGCCCGATTATGGCTGCCGCCGATGGATTTGAAGTTGCGGTGGAAGGACTGGGCACACATGCGGCGGTTCCGGAAGCCGGTCTTGATCCGATTGTAACGGCAGCGCATATGATTACCGCCCTGCAGTCGATCGTCAGCCGCAATGTCAGCGCGCTGGGCAGCGCCGTCGTCAGCGTGACCCGTCTCCACAGCGGGACGGCCTGGAATGTGATTGCCGACAGGGCCATCTTCGACGGCACCATCCGCACCTTTGACGAGAATGTGCGCAGCAGGGTGCTGGAGCGTTTCGAGCAGGTGGTCAGCGGCGTAGCCGCAGCCTTCGGGACCAAAGCCAGAGTCAACTGGATTGACGGGCCGCCGGCGGTGATAAACGATCGGAAGTGGGCGTCCCAGGCGGCGCAGACAGCGGAATCGCTGGGCTTGACGGTTGTCCGGCCCGCTCCGTCCCCGGCGGGCGAGGACTTTGCCTTTTATCTGAAAAAGGTGCCCGGCGTGTTTGTGTTCATGGGGACATCGGGGCCGCAGGAGTGGCATCATCCCGCTTTTGATGTGGATGAAGCGGCACTGCCGGTCGCCGCATCTTTCTTTGCGGAGCTGGCTGTTGACGCCATCAGTCGATTGAGCGGGCAGGAGGGTTCACCATTACCATTCAACGAACATATGACGCTATCGTAATTGGAGCTGGCTCCATGGGAATGAGCGCAGGTTACGAGCTTGCCCTCCGCGGTCTGAAGACGCTGCTTATCGATGCATTTGATCCGCCGCATGCGCTCGGCAGTCATCATGGCGAGCCGCGTCTCATCCGTCACGCCTATCATGGCGGCGCAGCTTATGTATCCATGGCGCTGCGCGCCGATGAACGGTGGCTTGAGCTGGAGAAATTGACCGGGGAGAAGCTGCTGGAGCGCTCGGGTGTGCTCAATATGTCCGATCCGGATGTCTATTCCTACGACGTCCGCCTTGATGATGCCGCTGCGCTTGGGGTAACCACAGAACTGCTCAATGCCGCGCAAATTCGCAGCCGCTGGCCAGGAGTGCGGCTGCCGGACGGCTTTGAAGGCATGTATGAGCCGAATGCCGGTTACCTGTACAGCGAGAGAGGCGTTGCCGCCTATAAACGGGCTGCTTTAGAAGCAGGCGCCGGGCTGCTCACGAATACATTCGTTACGGATATTGTGCCGGATGCCGGTGGAGTTACCGTCCGTACCAAAGACAACATCTTTCACGCCGGCAAGGTAATGATCAGCGCCGGAGCGTGGTTCAAGCGTCTGGAACCGTTCATTTCCCTGCCTATCCGATCCGTCCGCAAGGTCGTCGGCTGGTTTGAAACGGAAGGGAACGGATTTGATTCCGGCGTATTTCCCGGATTTACGCTTGGAACCAAGGACGGCGGCTATTATGGATTTCCAAGCATAGACGGTAAAGGTCTCAAGATCGGAAGGCATGACACCGGAGTGGAATGGAAGCCCGGCGAGGAGCTTGCTCCATTCGGCTTCTATCCGGAGGATGAAGGCGATCTGCGCAGGGCGCTCTCGGCATTCATGCCGGGGGCTGCAGGGAGGCTGCTGAGCGGCGCGGTATGCAAATATGAGATGACCCCGGACGAGGATTTCATCATCGACACGCATCCGGAGCATCGGAATGTGCTGCTCGCCGGCGGCTTCTCCGGACATGGGTTCAAGTTTGCCAGCGTGGTCGGCGAAATTGCGGCTGACCTGATCGAGAAGGGCAAGTCAGTACAGGATATTGGATTATTTTCGTTATCCCGGTTTGCTTTGCGTTAGGTGAGGGCTAAAAACCGGATACTTATAAGGAGGAATTAAGATGAGTCAGACGACTATTAATATAGAGTCCTATCTGGAGACGTATGAGCAGTTGAAGCAGGCCGTTGCCGGCCTGACAGAAGAACAATTGACTGAAAAAGAAGCCCCCGGCAAATGGAGCATCACCGAGGTGCTTGCCCATTTGGCAGACCATAATATCGTCGTGTCCTTCCGGCTCCGCGAAATACTGGCAGGCTCGGAAGCCCGCTTGCCCGCCTTCAATCAGGATAACTGGGTGGCCGGGCAAACGCCCAATGCCGGTCATGCTTCGGATATTCTCGATGTATTCCATGCGCTGCTGGTCTATAACAGCCTTCTGTTTCGCCGTTTGTCCGCTGAGGATTGGGAGAAGACGGCTTTGAATTTCAAGGGAGATCCGGTGGCGTTGTCGACGATTATCCAATCCTTTATCAATCATGCAGTTAATCATATTGGTCAAATCGAGCGCATCAAAAGCAAGGTTCTTTTACCACAGGCTTGATAGGTAAAATTGCATGATGCACATACTGTTGTGAGAACTTCGGGAAGCAGGTGGATGCGATGTCAACGAAAACGATTGTCATTCGCGAGGCGAAAGACACGGATGCGGATGCTGTCCAGGAGGTATTGTTGGATGCATACGGCCAGTATGAACAGACGCTCCCCGAGGATCGCTGGGGAGAGTACAAGGAGAATATTATCTCCTCCGTGAGCGAGGCGGCAACGAAATCGCGTTTTGTTGCCGAGCTGCATGGAGAAATTGTCGGCACCGTATTCCTGTTTGATTCCTCCGAAGCCGCTTATGGAAGAAGCGATCTGGATATTCAAAATCCCGTTATCCGGCTGCTTGCGGTTTCCCGCAAAGCGCGCGGGCTTGGCGTGGCGACTGAGCTTATCCGCGCATGTGCCAGAGAATGCCGGCAGTGGGGCGCCCAAACGGTTCATTTGCACACATCCGATATGATGGACTCCGCAGTGCGATTATATGAGCGACTTGGCTTCGAACGGGCGTTTGACAAAGATATTATGAACGGCAATCTGCTGGTAAAGAGCTACCGGCTGCAGCTGAACGAAACCGCGTTGTTATTATAGAAGCTGTTTAAAATACCCGGCAATGAACTGGCGGAATAGGCGGAAATCGCCTAGAGAAGCGTAAGCAGCAACAGAGCAGACGGTTCCGCCTGCGCCGCCTGTTTATTTCACCGGAAGTCCACAGAGGAGGAATTTGTCATGGCAAATCGCAAGCAAATCAAATTTGGCGCACTGATTCATGGGGTGGGCGGCAATGTGTCCGTGTGGCGGCATCCCGAGGTTCCGGTAGATGCCAGCGTGAATTTTGAGTTCTACAAGCAGCAGGCGCAAACGGCAGAGGCGGGGAAATTCGATCTGGTATTTATCGCCGATGGTCTCTACATCAATGAGAAATCCATCCCGCATTTTCTCAACCGCTTTGAACCGATCACGATTCTGTCCGCGCTTGCCGCTGCTACCTCGCATATCGGCTTGGTAGGAACTTTGTCCTCCTCGTACAGCGAGCCCTTCACGGTTGCCAGGCAGTTCGGCTCGCTGGACCATATCAGCGGCGGCCGGGCCGGGTGGAATGTGGTGACATCCCCGCTTGAGGGCTCCGCCAAAAATTATGGCAAAACCGAGCATCCGTCCCATGATGAACGGTACAAAATCGCTGAGGAATATCTAGAGGTTACGCAGGGACTGTGGGATTCGTGGGAGGATGACGCCTTCATCCGCGATAAGGAATCTGGCGTTTTCTTCGATCCTTCCAAGCTGCACACGCTCAATCATAAAGGCACTTATTTCTCTGTACAAGGACCATTGAATATTGCAAGATCCAGACAGGGACAGCCGGTTATTTTCCAGGCTGGCTCATCCGAGAGCGGGAAGAAGCTGGCGGGCAAGGCGGCCGATGCGGTTTTCACCGGACATGAGAGCATAGAGGAAGCCAAACAGTTCTATAAGGAAATTAAGGACAACGCCATTGCGAACGGCCGTTCCGAGGACGATATTGTGATTCTGCCGGGCATAGGGCCCATCATTGGGGCAACAGAAGAAGAAGCGGAACGCAAATACGAGGAAATTGCCGGACTTGTCAGCATTGAGAATGCGCTCAATTATTTGGGACGTTTCTTCGAGCATCATGATTTTTCACAGTATCCGCTTGATGAGGCATTCCCGGATGTAGGCGATTTGGGCAAAAACAGCTTCCGCAGCGGAACGGATAAAATCAAAAAACAGGCCAAGGAACAAAATCTTACCCTGCGGCAGGTTGCCCTCCGCTCGGCAACGCCGCGCGGGGCCTTCATCGGCACGCCGGAGAAAATCGCCGACTTGATCCAGCAGTGGCATGAGGAAAAGGCTGCCGACGGATTTATCATCCATACTCCCATTCCGAGCGGCCTGAAGGATTTCGTTGAACTGGTGGTGCCGATTCTGCAGGAGCGCGGGTTGTACCGTACGGACTACGAATCGGATACGCTACGCGGCAATCTGGGCATTCCGATTCCGGCCAACCGCTATGCGGCCGCGAACAGGACTGCTGATGTCAACGGCTGAGAATGAAGCAGCTGGCGTTTGAAAGGCTTGCAGATAACCCCGCATTGATGCTGATGCGGGGTTATTGCGCTTGACGCATGGCAGCGGTGAAGCTACAATTAGATTCAAGTTCATATTGTGACGGAAGAATCGGAGAAATTCACATAGACACTCCTGCGCCTCGTGCGCGAGGGATGATTTTATGTGTTTTTTTGTTTATTTGCGAGATAGCGATGCGATCGAGGCTTGGGGGGACGGATTCGGAATGTCATTTCAGCAACAGCTCATTTTGCCTGCCGCCAGAAATATAAAGGATTTCGAGAAATTGCTGAATTTATCCTATCAGTACATCGTGCTGCTGGACAGCCATATCAGTCAGCTTCAGTCGCTTGTTCAGCTGGCCAAGTCCTGCGGCAAGCAGGTGCTTATTCATGCAGATCTGATCGAAGGCCTCAAGAATGACGAGTATGCGGCTGAATTTCTCTGCCAGGTGATTCAACCGGCCGGCATCATGTCAACACGCGCCGGCGTCATCACCAAAACCAAGCAGAATAAGCTGCTGGCGATTCAGCGTTTGTTCCTGCTGGACTCCGGTGCGCTCCAGAAGAATTATGCGCTGCTTCGGCGCACGCAGCCGGATTATATTGAAGTGCTGCCCGGGATTATTCCGGACATTATCAAGGAAGTGCATGAGGAGGCGGGCATTCCCATACTTGCCGGCGGCTTCATCCGGACGGCGGAGGACGTGGAGAGAGCGCTTACAGCGGGTGCGACTGCCGTCACCACAAGCAATGCGGCATTGTGGAAGCATTTTATGTAAGACGGAACTTGCCTCGAAAATAAAGCCCCGGAAAGGATTGTGGTTAAGGATGAACCAGGCGGAACATTCTACGGATTCATACATATTGGCATTGGATCAGGGTACCACCAGCACAAGAGCCATTTTATTCGATAAGCAGGGATTGATGAGAGGGATCGCCCAGCAGGAATTTACGCAGCATTTTCCCCAATTGGGGTGGGTGGAGCATGACGCGGAGGAAATTTGGGAGTCAGCCCAGTCGGTGCTTCGGCGCGTTCTGGAGGAGAATGACATCGGACCGGAGCAAATTGCCGGAATCGGGATTTGCAATCAGCGGGAAACGACCGTCATCTGGGATAAAAATACAGGTATTCCGGTCTATTCGGCGGTAGTCTGGCAATCGCGCCAGAGCGCGGGAATTTGCGAGCAGTTGAAGGCGGATGGTCATGAGGAGCTCATCCGGGAGAAGACGGGGCTGATGGTGGATGCCTATTTCTCGGCAACGAAAATCAAATGGATTCTGGATCATGTCGAGGGAGCGCGCCGGAGAGCGGAGGCGGGGGGGCTGCTGTTCGGCACCATCGATACCTGGCTGATCTGGAAACTGACCGGCGGCGCCGTCCATGTAACGGATTATTCGAATGCGGCGCGCACGATGCTGTACAACATTCATGAGCTGAAGTGGGATGAGGAGCTGCTGGCGATTCTTAATATACCCCCGGAGCTGCTGCCGGAAGTCAAGCCTACTTCCCATCTATATGGACACACGACAGATGAGCTGTATGCCGGACATGCGATCCCGATTGCTGCCGCGGCCGGGGACCAGCAGGCTTCCCTGTTCGGTCAGGCCTGCTTCGAGAAAGGCATGGCCAAAAATACATACGGCACCGGCTGCTTCATGCTGGTGAATACCGGCAGCGAAGCCGTCCGCTCGGAGCATGGGCTGCTGACGACGATTGCCTGGGGGATCGACGGGAAGGTGGAGTATGCCTTGGAGGGCAGCACCTTCGTGGCGGGATCGGCGGTGCAGTGGCTTCGCGACGAGCTGCAGCTGATCGGCTCCGCCCAGGAAAGCGAGCAGGTCGCGGAGCAAGCCGACTCGACGGACGGGGTGTATGTGGTGCCCGCATTCGTCGGGCTGGGCACCCCGTATTGGGACAATGAGGTTCGCGGAGCCGTATTCGGGCTGACAAGAGGAACCAGCAAAGCGCAGCTTGTCCGCGCTACGCTGGAGGCGATCGCGTATCAGGCGAAGGATGTCTTCACGGTGATGGAACGGGAAGCCGGGCTGTCATTTGCCAGCTTTCGCGTCGATGGCGGCGGCTCCCGGAACAATCTGCTGATGCAGTTTCAAAGCGATATGCTGGGAATCGCCGTGGAGCGCCCGACAGTCAGCGAGACGACGGCAAGGGGAGCGGCCTTTCTGGCCGGTCTGGCGGTTGGCTTCTGGAGCTCCAGGGCAGAGCTTGCCGGCCTCTGGGAGCTGGATATCCGATTCGAGAGCAGCATGGAGGAATCGCTCCGCGAAGCGAAATACGAGGGCTGGGGCAGGGCTGTCCGGGCAGCTCAGGCTTTCAAATAATTGAAATGTGTGGTAGGATGAAAGCAAGTTAATAATGGGTCGGAGATATGGAGAAGCCGTGATAACCTTTCGCAAATTTGCGGGAAGGTTTTGTCGCGGCTTCTCTTTTTTCTAGCCTTTTTGTCAGAGTGCATAAGCTTCATGCCTATAAATTTCTACAAGGTTTGAGGGAAGAAACGAACTTCGCGGCCCAAAGGACGGAGAAGCCTTTTCTTCCTAATTGACGGGAAATGGGAGAGACAACTTTATGACGGCTAACTTTTCAGGCTTTAACCGTGAGGAGATCATCAGTCAACTGGAGGAAACACGCTGGGATCTGCTTGTCATCGGAGGAGGGATCACTGGGGCGGGGATTCTGCTTGATGCGCAGAAACGCGGCATGCGGGCTGCACTGGTGGAGATGCAGGATTTTGCGGCTGGCACTTCGAGCCGCTCGACCAAGCTGGTCCATGGCGGGCTCCGGTATCTGAAGCAGCTCGAGATCGGCGTTGTCGCCGAGGTCGGGAAAGAGCGGGCGATCGTGTATGAGAATGCTCCCCATGTGACGACACCGGAATGGATGGTACTGCCGATCTACAAGGGTGGAACCTTCGGCTGGTTCTCGACGTCGCTTGGTCTGCGTCTGTACGATTGGCTCGCTGGTGTGAAACGCGGGGAGCGCCGCCGTATGCTGAGCCAGGCGGAGACGTTGAAACGCCTGCCGCTCTTGAAGCGCGATGGACTGAAGGGAAGCGGTTATTATGTCGAATACCGCACGGACGATGCGCGACTTACGCTTGAAGTCATGAAGCGGGCTGTAGCCGAGGGCGCCCGGGCCATTAATTATATGAAGGTTGATGATTTTCTATATGAAGCAGGGCAGATGGCGGGCGTTGAGGCAAGCGATCAATTGACGGGGAAACGGGTGGTTATTCATGCCGCACAAATTGTCAATGCAGCCGGTCCGTGGGTGGATACACTCCGCGAGAAGGATGGCTCGCGCCAGGGCAAGACGCTTCATCTGACCAAGGGCGTCCATCTGGTCTTCGACCAATCCCGGCTGCCCCTGCATCAGGCCGTATATTTCGACACGCCCGACAAGCGGATGGTGTTCGCTATTCCCCGTGCGGGGAAAACCTATGTGGGGACCACCGATACGACCTACACCGGCAATTACGAGAAGCCGCGGATGACGAAGGAGGACAGGGAATATCTGCTGCGCGCGGTGAATGCCTTGTTTCCATCAGTCCGCTTAACCGTTATGGATGTGGAATCCAGCTGGGCCGGTCTCCGTCCCCTGATCCACCAGGAGGGCAAAGACCCTTCGGAAATTTCCCGCAAGGACGAGATTTTCCGCTCCCCATCGGGCCTGCTGTCCATTGCCGGGGGCAAGCTGACCGGTTACCGCAAAATGGCCGAAGCAGTCGTGAATAAAGCGGCGGAGGAGCTGACCCGCCAGCAGGGTTCAGCTTTCCCCGCCTGCCTGACCAGGCACGCGGCTCTCTCCGGAGGCGATGTCGGAGGCTCGAAAGGTTTTGGCGCATTTATTGCCGATCAGACATCCCGTGGCGTCAAGCTTGGTCTGTCAACGGAAGCGGCGGAGCGGCTCGCCCGTTTCTACGGCTCCAATGTCGGCTCGCTGCATCAGATCATGAAGGACCGGAAGCAGGAGCAGGTACAATCCGGACTTCCTCTGGAGCTGTTTGCGTCTGTGGAGTATGCGCTCAATGAGGAAATGACCCTCACGCCGATGGATTTCTGGATCCGCCGGACAGGTGCGCTGTTCTTCGATATCTCGCGGGTGTACCGCTGGAAGGAAGCCGTTCATGCCTGGATGGGCAAACGTCTGAACTGGACGGAAGCCCAGTCTTCAAGCTATAAAGCGGAGCTTGACGCCGGGCTGGAAGCGGCGGTCGCAACGGTCAGCGCGGATGCGGACAACTCATAAACATGGCGTTCTGAACGGTAATTGTATGAATACCGCATCTTACTCCTATCACGTCTAAGCATGAACGAACAGACCAGAAAACTAGTGCTCAAAAAGAACCAGCCCAACTCGACTGGTTCTTTTTTTGGTGTATATGACGGGGACCCGTCTGCACCTATAAATGAAACACGCCGATCGCGATGCCGCCATAGGCAAATGCACAGAGAATGACAAGTGCAGGGTGGATCTTCCTGCGCTGCATCAGCCAGAAGGCAACCGCTGCGATGATTAACGCCTGCCAGATGCCGATAAGAGAAATCGACGAGGAGGCGATCTGCCAGGTCAGGGTCACCATCATGATGGCGATAACCGGCTGCACAAGTATTGTAATCCCCTTCACCGCATTGGATTTGCGGAAACGCTGCAGCAGCTGCAGCAGCAGAATGAGCGCTATTGCCGAAGGCAGGATGGTGGCCGCCAAGGCAATGACAAGGCCGGCCCAGCCAGCCACTTCATAGCCGACATAAGCGGCAATCTTGGTCGCAATAGGGCCGGGAAGGGCATTGCCGAGCGCCAGCATATTGGAAAATTGCGGGTCTGTCAGCCATCCGTAATGCGTGACAATCTCCTGGTACATCAGCGGTATGGAAGCCGGACCGCCTCCGTAGCCTAATACATTGGAAATCAGAAAGCCCAGAAAAAGATGAATCCATTCTATCCAGTCCATGCGCTACATCCTTTTTTCGTTACTTTAATTAATCTGCGAGGGTTTAAACCACTGTTAGTTTCCCTTATCCGGCATTCTCTCTTTCCGCTTGCTCTTCAGATAGGCTACTGTCCGGATATGGACAATCCCGTATGCGATGAAGAGGGCAATGACCATAGCCGGATGAATATGGACCACGTTCATCATCAGGAAAGCCAGCAGGAAGAAGAACAGGCCTGCTGTCATGCCAAGCCCCTTGACCGCCCTGTTTGCGAATTCATAGGCCATGACTCCAAGCATAACCGCGATCACCGGGGTGACCGCTCCGATCATACCGGCAATTACAGCCGAGCCGCTGAGCCACCGGACAATGGAGATGAGCGCCACCATGGCAAGGGCTGTAGGCATAATATGCGACAGCAGAGCGATTAAGGCGCCGGGACTTTTACGCAGCCGGTATCCCAGATAAGCGGCCATTTTGGTGGCAATAGGACCCGGAAGAGCATTGGCAAGCGCCAATATCTCGCCGAATTCACTTTGGTCCAGCCATTTGTACTTGGTTACAGCTTCATACTGGATGAGCGGAATAACGGATGGACCGCCGCCGTATCCGATAATGCCGGTTTTGAGCATGGCCCATGACAAATCCCGATAATCCTGTTTGCTGGTTTTCTGAATAGAGTCTGTCATCGTTTATAGCCTCATTCCCATCCGGCTTTTGTATCGGTTGATCAGTACTTGGCAATCCACGCTCATGATTCCGGGAAGCTTATAGAGCACGTCCTTCATGAACTGCTCCATCTCCTGGTTATTCGTAAAGAGGCCGTGCATGTGAAGCTTGCTGGGACCCGTCATATGGTAAAGGCTGGTTACGACAGGTTCATCGGCAAGCGCCGTCGCTGCCTCGTGCAGAAACTTGGGCTCCACTTCCACGTTGAAAAAGGCGGAGACGAGGATGCCGATTTTCTCCGGATTGATGACGGCGGTGAAACGTTCGATCACGCCGTTCTCCATGAGGGCATTGATTCTGGATTGCACCGCAACCCGGGAAAGTCCGATATCCTTGGCCAGATCGGTGTATGAAATTCTCCCGTTCATGTTGAGGGCTTTAATAATCTTACGGTCTGTCTCATCGATCTGAATCGCGGGATTCCCTGCGTTTGGCGAGATTTGCATAATGGAGGCTCCTTTCAATAAAAGTATAGGGATGGTTAAAAGAAGTGCTGGCCGTTATATGACTTTTTGAATGCAAAATGACATGTTTAATTACTATATGTTCAAATATACATGGAATATCATACGTTATCAATTAAAATTTATATCATTGCTTACGAATTATATGTCTATATCTGAGGAATCGGCTTGGCGTAGGGCACCGGGATTGACTTTGCCATGGGGATGGGTTATTTTATTTGCAGGTCTTGGGAAATGGTCAGGGTTTGGCTCCCAGGCATAGTTAACAACGATTATCAAGGATATGAGCGATAGATTGCATACTTGCCGTCCTTAACGGGTGGAAGTGAAGCATCATGAAAGAGCTTGCGGCCTGCGTCCAGAGAGGGAATTCATCGGCTGAAAAATTCCCGGCATCCGCCTGTTGCTCCCCGCCTTGTAGTTGCTGCAGGGAAATCATAGTATCTGCAGCCGGGATATTCCCGTTATCCGCTAATGAGAGCTGTGCCGAATCTTGGCATAGTCAAATTAGGGTGGTACCACGAGACAGCGCGCTCGTCCCTTTCCGGGGACGGGCGCGTTTTATTGTATCCGATGGATTCTGAGAACTTCAATAGTAGCGGAGGTGCTAAAGAAATGAGACAACGTCATTCGTTTATCCCGACCCTGCGGGAAGTTCCTGCCGATGCCGAGGCGGTCAGCCACCAGCTGATGGTGAAGGGCGGATTTATCCGGCAGCTCGCCGCAGGAGTTTATTCGCTTCTGCCGCTCGGCAGGAAGGCGCTGCGCAGGGTAGAGACGATCGTCCGCGAGGAGATGGACAAGGTTCAGGCGCAGGAAATCCTGCTCCCGGCGCTTCAACCGGCCGACATATGGCGTCAATCCGGAAGATACGATAGATATGGCCCCGAATTGGTCCGGCTGCATGACCGCAGCGGAAGAGAATTTGTACTGGGACCGACTCATGAAGAAATCATCACGACGCTCGTTCAGCAGGAAGTGAACTCCTATAAACGGCTGCCCCTGCTGCTTTATCAAATCCAGACCAAGTTCCGGGACGAGCGCCGTCCGCGCTTTGGTCTGCTGCGGTGCCGCGAGTTTGTCATGAAGGATGCTTATTCCTTCGATACCGATTGGGAAGGGCTGGGCCGGACTTACGATGCCATGTATGAGGCGTATCACCGCATTTTCGAACGCTGCGGTCTGAATTTCCGGGCGGTGGAAGCGGATGCCGGCTCCATAGGCGGTGAAGGCGGCACGCATGAATTCATGGCTCTGGCCGAATCGGGTGAGGATGTCATTATGTCATGCCGCTCCTGCGGCTATTCCGCCAATCTGGAGAAGGCCCAGTTCCAAAGCTCCGGCTCTGCCGGCATAAAGGGCTCAGTTACTCCCGCTGCGGAGAAATTCCACACTCCGGGCATCAAGACCATTGATCAGCTTACCGCTCACACCGGCCAGCAGCCGCAGGAGATGATCAAGACACTGGTTTACGCCGCAGATGGGCGCCTTGCCGCCGTGCTCGTGAGGGGCTCCGATGAAGTGAACGAAACGAAGGTCAAGCTGTGGCTGAACGCGGAAAACCTGGAGCTGGCTGTTCCCGCAGCCGTTCAGGCCGCGACCGGAACCGTTCCGGGCTTTGCGGGTCCGGTTGGACTCGCAGCTACTATTCCCGTTCTGGTCGATCGGGATGTGGCGGCGATGGACGATGCGGTAGCGGGAGCGAACGAAGCGGATTATCATCTCCGGCATCTGCTTCCCGGGCGGGATTTTCCGCTTGAGCATGTCGGCGATTTCCGCAATGCGCAGGAGGGGGATCGCTGCCCGCGCTGCTCAGAGGAGCTGGTTATGGAGCGAGGCATCGAGCTCGGACATGTATTTAAACTCGGAACGAAATATAGTGAAGCTTTTGATGCCCGTTTTCTCGATGCGGGCGGCGTGGAACGGCCGATCATTATGGGCTGCTACGGCATTGGCGTCACCCGGCTGCTGGCGGCAATTGTGGAACAGCATCATGATCAGCACGGGATGATCTGGCCCATCGAGACCGCGCCTTATCATGTGCATCTGATTGTTGTTTCCCTCCAGGATGAAGCCCAGCTCGCAGCAGCTGAGCTTATGTACGAACAGCTGAAGCGGGAAGGAATCGAAGTGCTCTACGACGACCGGGAAGAGCGGATGGGCGTAAAGCTGAAGGATGCCGATTTGATCGGACTTCCTATCCGGATTGTGGTCGGTAAAGGAATAGCCCAGGGCTTGGTGGAGTTGAAGGAGCGAACGGGCGAGAGTGCTCAAGTCGGGCATGGAGAGGTAATAGACCGTGTACGCGCGATACGATCAGCTTCGCTGGCATGACTTCAATTTCGAACAGGCTTATCAATGGGGAAAGGGTGAAACGTTATGATTACCGGCTTCCATCATGCCCAGATTACGATTCCGCCTGGTCAGGAGGATCAGGCAAGAGCTTTTTATTGCGGGGTGCTGCAGTTAAAGGAGATTCCCAAGCCGGATTCTCTTGCCGGGAGAGGCGGTTTCTGGGTTGAAGTAGGGCCGCTTGCCCTGCATATCGGGACGGAGGACGGCGTGGACCGGACCCGTACCAAGGCCCATTTGGCCTATGAAGTCACAGATTTGAAGCTTATCGAAACAACGCTTGCCCAGCGGGGGATTGGGATTCTGGATGGAATACCTATACCGGGCTATGAGCGGTTTGAATTTCGGGACCCCTTCGGCAACCGCATGGAATGCATTCAGCGTATCAGCTAGCTTCGTCTTGTCAAGCAGCAGCTGAAGTCCATAAATTTCTGCAAAATAAGGAGTTGAATTCCGCATGAAGTATGAAGGAAAAGTAGTTGTGGTGACTGGAGCATCAGGAGGCATTGGCAGTGAATTGTCCAAAGCCTACGCCGAAGCGGGAGCGCAGGTAATTATGACGGACATCGAGAACGAGAAGGGGCCAATTCTGGCCCGGAGACTCACGCAAACCGGCGCTCTGGCCCATTTCGTTGAAACGGATTTGAGCCAGCCCGGCCAGATTGTGCAGCTGTTTGAGAGTATCGGGGAATTGTACGGAACGGTTGATATTCTTATTAACAACGCAGGATTCGGCATAACGAAATCCCCTTACGAGCTGTCGGTCGACGAATGGGACAGTGTCGTTCATGTCAATTTACGCGGCACCTTCCTCTGTTCCCGCGAGGCTGCGAAGCGGATGAAATCCGGCGGCGGCCGGATTGTCAATATCGCCTCTACACGGGCGGCCATGTCCGAGCCTAACAGCGAGGCTTATGCCGCCACGAAGGGAGGCATAGTCGCCATCACTCATTCGCTGGCTGTATCGCTTGGACCCGATCATATTACCGTCAACTGCATCAGTCCGGGATGGATCGAAACAGGCAATTATGCGGAACTGCGTCCGGTTGATCATGAGCAGCATCCCGCAGGACGTGTCGGACATCCCGGCGACATCATCCGTGCTTGCATGTATTTGACGGATCCGGAGAATGATTTTGTGACAGGCTTGAACATGACGGTGGATGGCGGGATGACCCGTAAAATGATCTATGAGCACTAGCAAGTAAATGGGCTGAAGACAGCTAGGCTTCCTTGCGCAGCCTGGCGTCCAGGAAGAAGGTTCCCAGCGGGATAAAGGCGGAAAGAAAAGCGATAAAGACAAACAGGAAGGACCATTTTCTGACGATCCAGGCATGAAGCAGAGCCAGGAGAAACAGCGTGAAGAGCAGTCCATGCAGCGCGCCTGCGATGGTTACGGCAATGGGGATGTCGGCCCAATATTTGAGGGGCATGGCGATGAGCAGCAGTACGAGATAAGAGACGCCTTCCACATTGCCGATCCATCTCAATCGTCCGATTGCAGTTTTGAGCATTGAATTAAAATACCTCCACGTTTCGTATCATGATATGATTCTACTATCTATACGGTTGCGATGGTGATAGGGTCCGCCAATTATGTTACGAAAGGGTGAATGTTGAATGGTGTGGTCCGAACTAAGAGCAATTCCGAACGAATATAATGATCAAATCAAATCAATTGACGAGAAGCTGTTGTCTCTTATAAAGGAGAGGAAGGCACTCACCGGAAACCGCAGGTTTTTTCCGCCTTGGGAGCAGGTGCAGGCCTGGGGCGAGCAGTTCCAGATGGCGGACTTGCAGATCAGTTATTTTTTTCAGAATATCCAGGAACGCACCCGGCCTGTTATGCCTGACAGTACCGGCGATTTGAAGGGTGTGGTTTCCATTATGAAGAAGGTGACAAAAGATCATATAGACTATATATTGACGCATGCCATGCAGCATGAGCATGTAAGTGTCGCTTATCTGGAAATAAACAACAGAAGAGACGATGCCGACAGCAGCAGCCATACGCGCATTAAAGCAAATCTGACCCTTGAAATCATAGGGGATCAGGATTATGCCGTAAGGCGGAGCAGCATGGGCGGTAACGGAGCGCAGACGACAATGACCTTCCATATTGCGCCTGCTCTGCCGGATGATCTGAAGACTGTGGAATTTTCGCTCATACCTGCCCAGGTGTTTCCGGAAACATCTGTTGAGGAAATTATTCTGGACCAGCAGATCGACTTTATTTGAGCAATTAATCGTCGCGCTTCTGGCGGTCGATCGCCTCTGCCATGGTACGGTCCGTGAGATGGGCATAGATTTGTGTCGTTTCCGGCGAAGCGTGGCCAAGCTGCTCCTGGGTCTTGTACAGGTCGTTGCGCAAGTAATAATCGGTTGCAAAGGAATGACGCAGCTTGTGGACCGAGAGATACGGCTTGCCGAATCGCTTGGCATATTTGATCACCATTTCCTGAATAGCCCGCTTGGTCATGCGTGAGCCCTCGCTTCTGCCGTTGGCGATGGCCAGAAACAGCGCCTTCTCCCTCTTCGGCGCCCTGTATTGCGATTCGCGCTGGGAGAGATACAGCTGCAGATCATGCATGGCTTCCTGACGGAAATAAACCGGCGTCTTGAAGGTGTTATCGTTTTTCCCTTTTCGAAACACATAAAGCAGCTTCTTCTTCAAATCGAGATCATCGGTATTCATATTGACGATCTCCGACACCCGCAGCCCGGAATTGAGGATAAGACTGACAATGCAAGTATCCCGGATCCGGTTGAGCATATAGGAATACATGGCCTGTTTGTTCGCCGCGGCGTCCGAACCGTAGTCCTCATGAATATACCGGATAAACTCGTCAATTTCCCGCTCCTGCAGCAGCTTGCCCTCAAGCTTGGCCGCGGTATCCTTGGGCTTGTTCGCCCGTTTGATCGAGACTTTGGCCATGACGTTGCGCTTCAAGAGCGGATAAAACTCTTCGTCCTCGGCAATCTGGCTCAAATAATGAAAAAGCGAGCGCAGGGAGGAAAGCTTGCGCGATATGGTTGTCCTGCTGTTGGCATGCTCCCGGCGGGTAGCCAGAAACATCTTGAACTGATCGATGCTGTCCATATGCAGCTTCTCCAGCTCCTCCAATTGCACTTCCCGCATGGACGGACCTGCGGCAAGCCCTTCTGCCAGCATCCAGGACAGAAAAGTCTCGTAGTCCCTGACGTATTCAAGCAGGGAGGACGGGGAAAGATCCGGTAATTTATAATTGATAAATTTCTCTATATACCATGGCATGGATGGAGTTTTGCGGTCCAGTTCCTGCCGGTCCTTCAGCTTGATCACATTCAACTTCATCTCACCTCAGGTTTTCTTAGGATGATTCTTTCAATCCATGATGCAGCTTGCAGCGATATGTATGATGATAGCTTCATTGTAATGCAGGTACTGGTCGATGTAAACCGGAATAGGGAACATTTGATCGCATGACAGATATCGCAATTTAAACCTTCGTTCCAATGTTAGTGAGGAATAACCGGCGCTAGGAGTCATAAGGGGGACAACGATGTGATTGCAGCTGCACCGCCGATCAGCAGAGAGGCAATTGTGATTGGCGCAGGTATTGGCGGATTGAGCGCGGCCATAGCTCTGCGGCAGAGAGGCTGGCGTGTAAGGTTGTTTGACAAAGCGCATGAATTGGCTGACCTTGGCGCCGGTATTGTGCTTGCGGCCAACGCGATGAAAGCGCTGGATCTGCTGGGTGTGGGTACAGAGATCCGATTCAGGGGAGCCGCCGTCGGCAAAGCAGAGATCCGCACGCATGACGGCCGGATACTGACCGTTCTACCGGCTGCGGAACAAGCTGTCCGCTATGGAACTCCAAGCTATCTGATTCACCGGTCAGCGCTTCAGCATACTCTCTATAACCACCTAGCATCGATGCCGGAGACGGATATACATTTGGGCGTCAAACTTAAGGGGCTGGAGAACCGCGGACATTGCGTCCATGCCGTATTTGAGAATGGGGAAGAGCATGAGTCGGCTGTGCTGATCGGCTGCGATGGGGTGAATTCCGTCGTCAGGGAGCAGATCCGGGGCCTTGACGGCAGTCCTCTCCAATATGGAGGCTTCACAGCGCTGAGAGGGATTGCGGAATTCCAGGACAGCCGGTATCCCATTGATCTCGGTGGCGGATTCGAGGCCTGGGGCCCAGGCAGGCGCTTTGGATTTTCCCATTTGGGTGAGGGACGCGTCTTCTGGTTTGGAGCCGTCAATGCTCCGAGGGGCACACAGGCTCTGCCGGGAGAGAGGAAAAAGGCGGCTTTAACGTATTTTAAAGGCTGGCATAGTCCGATTGAAGCCGTTATAGCGGCCACGGACGAAGAAGCCATTCTCTCTCATGATCTGTTTGACCGTGAGCCGCTTAAGATCTGGAGCAGCGGGCGTGTTACACTTCTTGGCGACGCTGCTCACCCTATGCTGCCGAACCTTGGTCAAGGAGGAGCGCAGGCTATTGAGGATGCAGTTATGCTGGCCTATCATTTACGGACGGTTTCCATATCCGGGGATGATATCATGTCGGCACTGCGCGCCTACGAGCTGAGCCGAATTCCCCGTACGACGCGGATAGTCAGACAGTCCCGCCGCATGGCAAGGATGGTTCAGCTGGAAAATCCGGCAGCGCTTGGCCTTCGCAATATGATCCTTCGGGCGCTGCCATCCGGGTTTCTGGCCAACCGGCTGGATTGGGTGGCAGGTTATGATATTTCCGGTCATATGAGAGATTTTTAAGATGATTAAAAAAAACTAGCAATAAGCATCTTTTACCATTATCCATGCTACAATTCATCAGCCGAACGTTTCCGCAGGAGATGAACCGGGCAAATTGAATGGAGTATGGAGGAATTATCAGGAATGTTCAAACGAATTTCACTGCTCGTCATATTGTTAACGGCCGCAGCGCTGGCTGCAACCTGCAGTCATTCCGAGGCTATGGCTCCCAAGACGCTTCAGCTTGGCAGCAAGAGTCAGGATGTGCCGGATTTGCAGTTCAGGCTGCAGCTTCTGAATTATTTCAAAGGTGCATTAACGCAGTCCTTTGGTAAAGAGACCTCGCAGGCCGTCATGCGTTTTCAACAAGCTCATGGGCTGAGTAGCGATGGAATCGCAGGACCGGCGACTTGGGCGGCGCTCAGGAAGGTTACGGTCAGCAAGTCGGAGCTTGCGATGCTGGCCCGGGTAATTTACGGCGAAGCCAGAGGAGAAGACTACAAGGGACAGGTTGCGGTCGGTGCAGTTGTGATGAACAGGCTGCATTCTCCCTTGTTTCCGCATTCGGTCTCGGAGGTCATCATGGAGCCTCATGCGTTCTCGGCTGTTGCTGACGGCCAATATTGGCTGATTCCGGACGAGACTGCTTTTAAAGCGGCCCGTGAAGCCGTCAGAGGCTCGGATCCCACCCATAATGCGCTTTATTACTATAATCCCGACACCGCCACTTCCAAATGGATCTTTACGCGCAAGGTCCTCGAGAAGATCGGCAGCCATTCCTTTGCCGTCTAGCAGCAAGCATGCCCGAGCTTTAAAATCCGCCCTTTCAGGTGCGGATTTTTTTTGATGTTTTTGCTGGGGAACATAATGGTATATAATTAATCTGGCATACGGATATCACAGGGTAACAGTCGCTATATATAAAACACGGACAGGGTGAAGCACTTATGGAGGCAAAATATTGCATGACCTGCGGCAGCGCGATGGAGCTCCGGGATGTGGACGGCACACCTCGCAGCGCATGCACCGCTTGCAGCTTCGTTCATTGGGGTAATTACAGCGTAGGGGTCGGTGCGCTTGTCGTGAAGGAAGACAAGGTGCTGCTCGTGCGGCGCGCCCAGGAGCCGGGCAAAGGATACTGGACCACGCCAGGCGGTTATATCGAACAAAACGAACTGATTCATGAGACGATTTGCCGCGAGGTTCTTGAGGAAACGGGCGTTGAGGCCGTTGTGAAAAGTCTTGTAGCGGTCCGCGATCAGCCAAGCCGGATTCATAATGTTTATATTGCGTTCTCGATGGAATATGTCTCAGGCGAGCCGACTCCCGACCAGTTTGAAGTGGATGCAGCCGGGTTTTACAGTCTTGAAGAAATGGCAACGATGAATGTAGCGGGCTTTACCAAGTGGCTCGTGAAGGTAGCTCTCGACTCTCAGGAAGATGGTCTCAAGATTGATGAACAGCCGATAGTTCCGCTCAATGGCTATGGATTATTCCGCATATAATCATTCTGGCTCAGCCAGGAAAAAGCGAGGGGATAAAGATGAGTTTGGAAAATGAACAGCAGCTGGATGAAGCAGCGGATCTGTATGAATTGGCAACTTTTGCCGGCGGCTGCTTCTGGTGCATGGTGACTCCATTCGAGGAGACGCCGGGCATTATCAGCGTCGTTTCCGGTTATATGGGCGGACATACCGTCAACCCGACCTATAAAGAGGTGTGCTCCGAAACGACAGGCCATGCCGAGGTGGTTCAAATCGCGTTTGATCCACAGATTTATTCTTATGAGAAGCTGCTGGATACGTATTGGATGCAAATTGATCCCACCGATGCCGGCGGGCAATTTCACGACCGAGGCTCCTCCTACCGGACGGCGATCTTCTATCACACGGAGGAGCAGCGTTTGACGGCGGAGAAATCCAGACTCAAGCTTGAAGAGAGCGGGCGGTTCGACGGACCGATCGTAACGGAGATTGTTCCAGCCAAGCCTTTTTACCCGGCAGAGGATTATCATCAGGATTATCACAAGAAGAATCCGCTGCGGTACCGGATGTACCGCAAGGGCTCCGGCCGCGACGCGTTTATCAAAAGCCGCTGGAATACAGATAAGGATAAAGCCAAACGCAGGGAGCAGCTAACCCCGATTCAATACGAGGTGACGCAAAATAACGGAACCGAGCCTCCTTTCCGCAATGAATTCTGGGATTTTAACGGCGAAGGCCTCTACGTGGATATTGTTTCGGGAGAGCCGCTGTTCAGCTCGCTGGACAAATTCGATTCCAATTGCGGCTGGCCGAGCTTCACCAAGCCTGTCGTCAGCGGACATGTGAAGGAGAAACAGGATATCACCCATATGATGATCCGCACGGAGGTACGGAGCAAGGAAGCGGATTCCCATCTGGGTCATGTGTTCAATGATGGTCCCGGTCCAAGCGGATTGCGCTACTGCATCAATTCCGCCGCACTGCGGTTCATTCCCAAGATGGATCTGGAGCAGGAAGGCTACGGGCAATATTTGTCTCTGTTCAAATAAATACCCTTGCCTCACCCGCCTGACATCCATTTATCGCATCCCTTTCATTTTCTGCTGCAGGAAATGAAGGGGGATTTGTTTTTTACGTCTTCTTGGTAAACTGAAAGTAAGTAAGTGAATCCTAGTTCAGCTCTTACCACAGATTATGGTATTCTCTATAATGATGGTAGACCGGAGCTTGCACGGGCTGCCGGTCCAAATGAAATGGAGGCGTAGGATAGATGAACTATAGAACCCTTGGCAAGACCGGACTGAAGGTATCGGAGATTGGATACGGCGCATGGGGCATTGGCAAGACGTCGTGGATCGGGGCATCTGATGAGGAATCCCTGCAAGCATTGAACCGCTCGATTGAGCTCGGTCTTAATTTCATTGATACCGCGCTTGGTTACGGCAACGGGCACAGCGAGAAGCTGGTTGGACAAGTTGTCCGGGAGTCGAAGGAAACGATCTACGTCGCCACCAAGATTCCGCCGAAGAACTTTCAATGGCCTGCACGCGCAGGTGTTCCCGCCAATGAAACCTTCACAGCCGAGCATGTAATTGCCAGCACCGAGCAGAGCCTGAGCAACCTGGGTCTGGAGCGCATCGACGTTCAGCAGTTTCATGTATGGTCGGATGACTGGCTGGAGCAGGGTGATTGGCTCGAAGGTGTCCGCAAGCTGAAGGAGCAGGGCAAAATACGTTTCTTCGGTGTATCGATTAACGACCATCAGCCGGAGAGCGCGATCAAACTGGTGGAATCCGGAATCGTGGATACCGTTCAGGTTATTTATAATATTTTCGACCAAAGTCCGCAGGATCAGCTGCTGCCGGCCTGTGAGAAGCATAATGTAGGCGTTATTGTCCGTGTAGCGCTGGATGAGGGCGGACTGACAGGACGGATCACGCCGGAAACGACCTTCGAAGAGGGAGACTTCCGCAACGGCTATTTCCGCGGCGACCGGAAGCAGCAGGTATTTAACAGAGTGCAGCAGATTGCCGCAGATCTGGGCATTGCAGTGGAGGCGGTTCCCGAAGCCGCGCTGCGTTTTGTTCTTAGTCATCCGGCCGTCTCGACGGTCATCCCGGGTATGCGTTCGATCCGCAATGTCGAGAGCAACATGAGCTTCGGCGACGGCAATGGATTGCCGAAGGAGCAGGTGGCGAAGCTGGGAGCGCATCGCTGGATCCGCAACTTCTACCAGACCTGAGAAAGCCGAATGTATTAATAGATTGAACCGCGCCGGAAGGATGGCGCGGTTTTTTTTGTCTGCTGCCGGCGGGCTTGCCGGGCCTTGGAATCCGCTCTTGATAGGAACCGGTTCCGCAGGCAAAAAGATTTGCCTCAGCCGCCTATATTTCCATAGTTATAATGCTATAATTATGCAGAGCTCTTTATACCCGAAAGGAGAAATACATAATGAAGAAGTCCATAAGGCCGTTCGTAATCGGCGCGGTTGTCGGTTCATTATTAACCGCATCCTCGGCCGTTTTTGCCGATGACGGCATTCAGGCGATCAAGGCTATGCTGAACAAAAACACGAACATTACAGTCAATGGCAAAGCCGCGACCCTGGCAAACCCCACCTTGACCTACGACGGTAAAACTTATGTTTATCTGAAGGATATCGGGAAGCTGGTCGGGGCAAGTGTGAACTGGAACACGAAGCTCAAAACCATCGAGATTAAAACCGGCGCAGCCGCACCCGGCGCTGTTGCGGAGAAAGTGATCGCTACCTACTCCGGCGGCAAGGTCACCAACACGGAATTTGCGAAATATGCCTTATTCTTCAGCATTGTTAACCCGGATACCGCGGCATACTTGAATGATCCGGTGGCCAAAGAGCAGTTCCTCCGTGAATATATCGGCTACAAGCTGCTGTACGGGCCGGTTGCGGGTAAACCGCTGAGTGCGGAAGACCAGAACGGGCTAACCCAGTTCATGGAGCAGTACAATGCCTACATCGCACAAAATGCGGAATTGAAGGCAAGCAACGAGAAGGCAGGGCTGGCCGAGAGCGATGTGAAGAAGTTCTACACGATGATTACCGTCGCACTCGGCAGCATGCAGAATAAAGTAACGGATGCGCAGATCAAGAGCCGGTTTGACCAGACCAAAAGCGATTATAATATCGTTTCCGTCCGGCACATTCTGGTAACCACGTCCGATCCCCAAACAGGCGAGACCGTACGTACGGATGCGGAAGCACTGGAGCGTGCCAATAAGGTGAAAGGGCTGCTGGATGACGGCGGGGACTGGAATGAGCTGGCCAAGGAATATTCCGATGATCCCGGATCTTCCGGCAATGGCGGTTTATATGAGAATGAGCAGTCCAATGCATGGATTGCCGAATTCAAGGATGCAGCCAATACACAGCCAATCGGGACGGTCGGGGCGCCGGTCAAATCGGATTACGGCTACCATGTTATCAAGGTGGAGAAGCGCGATACGAAAACCTTCGAGCAGTTGTCCGCCGAGGACAAGCTGGAGATCAAAAAAATGATCGCTGCAGAGGCCATGAGCAATTTTATGAACAAAGAGCTTCCCGGCAAAATAACCAAAATCGACCTGGCATAATCTTTTACTATATAGCAGCAGCTTGCTTCAAATAGGGAATACTGCAACAGTCGGATAAAGACTTAATGGTTCCAATAAAACAGGCCAAATGGATATTCCCATGCAGGGAACTTATCCACTTGGCCTATTTGCAGGTTCTAATAATGTATTCATTTATTCACTAAATCGATAACGTCTGCCGGCTCTTCCGAAGTTCAACAAAAATAGAGTATAACCTTGACCTTCGTGAGCTCAAGAATATTTCTGACGAAAAATGGGAAAATACATGTATCAGTGTTTGCTTTGGGGGGCTTATTCAGTGAAACGGTTTAAGAAGAGAGTACGCATTAATCCCGGGTATCCAAATATACCGGAGGATGACTATTCTGAAGATGAAGAAAACTCCAGGCTAACATCGGATTTAGAGCAAAATGAGTTGATTTTTAAACATATATTTCAAAACAGCTCCGATATCGTTTTCCGTAAAGTTCGGCTGGCTGGAGAAAATCAATGGCTTGTCCTATATTTCCCAAGTCTAGTTGATGAAAAGATGATTGACGATCATATATTAAAGCCAATGATTGCTAAATCTACCACTAAAGATGATTTGATAATTGAAAAAGCAGCAGCTCTGGATGATGAGATTATCTCCGTAGGGACGACGGAAATTACATCAGACGTAACCGACATGGTTCGTCACGTGTTAAATGGTCATGCTATCGTTCTTAGGAGAGCGGACAGCAATGCCATGATGGTCAAGGTAAATGGCAATAAACAGCGAAGTCTTGAAGAACCTTCTTCAGAACCCGTTATTCGTGGTCCCAGGGATGGATTCATTGAGAACCTTTCGACGAATATTGGTCTACTGCGCAGCAGGCTTAAAACATCGCGATTGAAAATGGAATCCAATACGATTGGGGAGCTTTCTCAAACCCAGGTTGTCATCGCTTATATCGTGGGTATTGTTCCCGAATCATTAGTCGAGGAAGTTCGAAAAAGGGTAACCCGGATTCAAATTGACGGAATTCTCGACTCAGGCTATGTGGAGGAATTTATTGAGGATTTGCCTTACTCGCCTTTTCCACAAGTACATAGTACGGAACGGCCTGATGTGGTAGCTGCAGAGCTGTTGGAAGGAAAAATTGCTATTCTTGTTGATAATACCCCATTTGTATTAATTGTCCCCATGACGTTCTGGACTGGACTTCAAGCCAGCGAGGATTACTATGTTCGCTGGCCCATTGCAACCTTTGTGCGATGGATTCGATTCCTCTTCATATTCATCGCCATATTCGCTCCTCCCCTCTATGTTGCGGTTACGACCTACCATCAGGAAATGATTCCGACTAATCTGGTGCTGAGTATTGCATCTTCAAGGGAGGCTGTACCGTTCCCGGCTCTGGTCGAAGCTTTTCTGATGGAAATCACTTTCGAGGCACTGCGGGAAGCGGGAATTCGTTTACCCAAACAGCTTGGTCAAGCGATAAGCATCGTAGGGGCATTAGTTATCGGCCAGGCGGCCGTGCAGGCGGGAATTATATCGGCTCCGGTCGTCATTATCGTATCCATCACCGGTATCGCGGCGTTTACGATTCCACGATATAGTTTTGCCAATGGCATCCGATTACTGCGCTTTCCGATGCTGTTCCTGGCCGGTACGCTTGGGCTTTATGGCATTGTACTTGGATTTCTTGGCGTCCTGCTGCATGTTGCTTCCTTGCGTTCGTTCGGCGTCCCTTATTTTACATCCATAGCACCGCTCACTTTCATGAATGTGAAGGATATCTTCATACGGGCACCCGTATGGGCTAAAACCCGTCGTCCACAGGCAACGCAATTCAACAATCCAGTCCGCGAACCTGCTGGACAGAAACCAAGCCCAACTCAAGGGAAACGGCCATCCGAGAGCAATTAGGACGTGACACTGAGAGGAAAGGAACTTCAGAATGAAAGCATTTCTATACATCGGCTTACTTTTTACTGTATTGCTGACAAGCGGTTGTTGGGACCGAACGGAGATCAATGACCTTGCGTTCATTTCGGGCACGGCATTTGACTTGACGGATGACGGGGAGTATTTATTATCGGTACAGATTGCAATCCCATCTTCCGGCCTGGGGGGGCCGGGGAGCGAAGGAGGCGGACAGCCAGAAAATTTTTTTGTTTTGTCCGCCGCGGGAAAGAATGCCGACGAAGCGTTTCACAAGATTCAGAAAAAAAGTTCCCGCCGGTTATTTACCGCCCATCGCAGCGTTATTTTTATAGGCGAATCCTTAGGCAGACATGGGATCAACGATATTCTTGACATTTTCAATCACGATCCGCGCCAACGGTTAAGAACCTATATCATGATGGTAAAGGGAGGCGAAGGACGAGAAATTCTCGAAGCGAATTACCCCTTTGAACAAGTGCCTGTCGAAGCGGTCAAGGAAATGGAAAGTCTGGAAAGCGAATTGGCGGTTACCTTGCGTGACTTTTTTATCGCGGCATCAAGCGAAGGCATCAGTCCGGTTATGGGCGTTATCGAGGCCAAGGATTATTCGGAAGGAACAAAAAAAAGCAAAAACGACCTGTTTCAGCTCGCGGGGTCTGCCATTTTAAAGGATTTAAAAGTAGTCGGGTTTTTAAACGAAAATGAAACCAATGGATTTATTTGGGTTACCGATCGGATGAAGAACGGCAGGGTCGACGCCTATTTGCCGGAAGGCGGCGGAATGGTCGGGATGTTGTTAAATCATGCAGAGCGAAGAATTGCCTTCGATATAAACGGGGATAACATCAAAATGAAGATTCAATTGCAGGGGGAAGGAAGTCTCGTTGAAAATAACACCCCCCTGGATATCAGTCGGCCGAAGAATCTCGAGCTTGTGCAGCGAGTATTGGAGGCAGCAGTTGAGAAACAAGTTCGGGATGCATTATTCAAAGTCCAAGGGCGCTACAAAGTAGATAGCGTGGGTTTCGGCCAAGAAATCCACCGCAATAAGCCGAAACAGTGGAAATCGTTGAAGGAACAATGGGATAAGAAGTTTCCTCAGGTAGACGTTACCATTGTTGCAAAGCTAAGTTTAAACGGAGCCGGCATGGGGGGGCCCCCTCTGCAATTGAATGAAAAGGAGCTCAAAAAATGATCGTGCAAATAGCGGGTTATGTACTTATATTGGCGGTATGGTCTTTATTTCGAATACAATCCTTGCTAAGCAAGCAAAAAAACAAAGAAGCAGCCGTATACGGTGGTTTAATGGGAGCAGCAGCTATTATCGGCTCCTTATTAATCGCGCGGGTCGACCTGCCAGGCTTTGCTGTCCCTTTCAAAATTATTTTTGAACCCATCGGGAAAATGCTGTTAAAGCCGTGAATTCTCCACTCTTCTTCTTATCGTGTCTATCACCAGAAGTAACAGCGGTAAGAAACTTTGGTTGAAAAAAGCCAGGAGCGGGAATGTAAAAGCAAGATAATTAAGAAGCTCCGATCCGTTTTTGAAAATCCAGACCGATCCAATGAGGGACAACAGCGTTATGGGAAATACGATTTCGCGGTAACTTCTCATTCCGAAAAGCTGGGTTATGCAAAGGGATAATATAAACAACGATACCGATACCTTCACAAAGCAACCCATTACCCACATTGAAACGGCGATTGCCTCCAGACGTTCGAAGGATCCGGCAATACCGATATATTGGATGACGCTTAGAAAAGAAAAGGTCAGTTTACCCGTCAATGGACCGAGGACCATAATTGTTACTATTACAATGATAAAAATAAGCACGACAATGCCGGAAAGCGCAATCAGCGAAACCTTGCGGGCTTTTTTCGGTTGATTCAAATAAGGCAGGAGCCATCCGAGAATAAAGAGTTGATTCATATATCCGCCTCCAGGGCTGACTGCAGCTTGTAATATAGGCAGAATTCCTTCTCCCAAAATCGGCTTTAGTTGATTGGAATTCGCTTCCCCGATTGTCAGAATCAAGAGCGGAATCAAAAAAAACAGAATGATTACCGTAATAAACTCATTACATCTTGAGATGACCTCAATTCCCGCAATGGCGGCCAGCCCGCATAAGATCAAGAACACCAGACTCGCTACGATGGAAGGGCTTTTTGGCAATAGCAGCGTATTGATAAACTCGGCATGCTGCATGATAATCGTCGAAATTGAAACGAACCAATAATAAATGTAGTTCACTGCCAAGCATGTTCCTAACCATTTCCCGACGATATTTGAACTGTATTGTATAATCGTCAAACCCGGATAACGATTCGCAAGGGTAATCATCACCCATATGCTTACTAAGCCTGTTAGAGAAGCAGGGAAAACCGACATCCAGGCATCTTGTTTGCCGAACATGGTCATAATACCGGGAACGGTTAACATGATTGTGGAAATGACAAAGGTAAATAGTAAAAAGCCCAGTTGGGTTCCCGTGATTTTTTCCGTTGTCTCCATCTACGCGCAGCGCTCCTTTCCTCGCAGAGGTGTCTCAAGTATTGACTTATCGCATTCCATTTATACCGTGTGTTTTGATATGATTGAGTATTGCCTATGGCTAGGCGACACCGTTTGACGTTCATAGAGCAGCAGTCGGAATCAATCCGGGGTTAACCGGGGTTGACAGACTATCTACTAAAAGGTAGAATGACAAACATGAACAAAAATAAAAATACAGCAGAGCTTATTTTGGATGTTGCCCAGTCAATTGTTCAGGAATTCGGGTTCAACGGATTCAGCTATGCGCATATTGCAGAAAAAGTAGGGATACGTACTGCCAGTATTCATTACTATTTCCCTAACAAGGAGGATTTGGGAGAAGCGCTGATAGCACGGTATTACAAAAATTTTATATCTTCAGTCGCTCAAATTGATACCGACACACAGGACAATTTGGAAAAACTGCGCAAATTCATTTTACTTTACGATGCTCCTGTGCAGGAGTATTGTACTTGTTTGAGCGTAATGCTCTCTACTGACCTGGCTACGTTATCAGGCAATGTAAGAGAAGGGGTCGCTCAGTTTTTCGCAGCCAATTTGGAGTGGTTGGAACGTGTGTTGGATCAGGGGCGGGCCGGAGGACATCTGAATTTCGAAGGTACCGCGGAAGTTCGAGCCCATCAGTTTCTTGCATCGCTTCAAGGTGCACAATTACTTGCCAGAAGTTTTCGGGATGTAAGCAGGTTTGACAGGATTGCCGATGAATTAATATCCGCTTTAACTTAAAAAGGCGGATATTTTTACAAGTATAATCTACCTTTTAATAGATAGATGAAATAGGAAATGGAGGAGGTGAAAAGATGCTGTATGAGCTGCGAATTTATGATGTTAATCCAGGCAAAATGAAGGTTATCCAAAATAGGTTCAGAGATCATGTCATTCCATTATTCATGAAACACAATATGAAAATCACACAATTCTGGGAAGATTCAGATGAAGCAAATAACCGCCTCTATTATGTTGTTGAGCATGCTGATTTGGCAATGCGCAACCTTAATTATGATCGTTTTCGCAACGATCCTGAATGGATTGAATTAAAACGAATTACAGAGCTTGACGGGGCGTTGGTTAACAAACAAGAAAGTATATTTATGAAGAACGTCGCATTTTTCGGGAACAAATGAAAAACAGGAATCATATCGGCGGATATTGGTTTGGCCGACAACAAATAAAGTTTGGAGCGATACCAATGAGTATATTTCAAAAACGAATGAAAAAGGAGATTAAATCGATGTCATCATCAAAAGTGAATTTAGCCGTCATCTATTACAGCTCAAATGGAACTAACTTTCAATTGGCCCAATGGGCAGCGGATGGAGGTCTTCAAGCCGGGGCGGATGTGAAAGTTTTAAAAGTACCGGAAACTGCGCCACAATCCGTTATTGACGGCAGTCCATCCTGGAAAACTCATCTTGAAGCGACCAAACATATCCCAACCGTATCTTTGGCAGATCTGGAATGGGCCGATGCGATAATCTTCAGTATGCCGACCCGATTTGGTAATCTTCCAGCTCAAATGAAACAGTTCATCGATACGGCAGGCGGTCTTTGGGCAAAGGGCAAACTGGTGAATAAAGTGGTGAGTGCCATGACTTCCGCCCAAAATCCGAATGCCGGACAGGAACAAACGATACTTCAGTTGTACACGTCGATGTACCATTGGGGTGCGATTGTGGCAGCGCCCGGATTTACTGATCCATCGATTTTTGCTGCCGGAGGGAATCCGTATGGCACAAGTGTGACAGTGGATCAAAATGGAGCGATGAAGGAAGACGTGCGCGCTGCTGCCGAACATCAGGCAAAACGCACCGTATCCGTTGCTAAATCCATGAAGAACGGCTTAGAACAATCATAATAATCATCACTTATTGCGGTCACACATGCAGGCTATTTATCAGGCATAATTAAAATTTCATAAACAGGAGTAAACTAACACATGGATATTCAGGGAAGAGTAGCAGTCATAACTGGCGGCAGCAGCGGTCTTGGAAAAGCGATGGCCATTGAGCTGGTGAATCGGGGAGCGAATGTAGTTATCAATGGACGTCGTGAACAAGCGCTGGTTGAGGCTGCAAAAGAAATTGATCCTACAGGAAAACAAGTACGTTTTGTTGCAGGTGATATTGCAGATCCCGAGATCGCGCTGCGCTTAATCAACGAAGGTTTGGCTCATTTTGGACGCATTGATACTCTGGTTAACAACGCCGGAATCTTCATGGCTAAGCCATTTACGGAGTATTCGGAAGAAGACTTTACAATGATTTTATCCACTAATGTTTCCGGATTCTTCCATGTTACCCAACGCGCGGTGGTAGAGATGCTGAAACAGGGAACGGGACATATCATTAACATTACAACAAGTCTGGTTGACCAACCGGTAGCTGGCATTTCTTCGGTACTCGCCTCATTGACGAAGGGGGGGCTGGTCTCGGCAACGAAATCATTAGCGATCGAGTATGCTTCAAGTGGGATCCGCGTGAATGCAGTTTCTCCGGGGCACATCAAAACGCCGATGCATCCCGTCGAATCCCACGATGCCCTGGCCAAGCTTCATCCTATGGGACGCATGGGCGAGCCGCATGATATCGTCGATGCCGTCTTGTATCTGGAGACAGCCAGCTTCGTAACGGGTGAGATTCTTCATGTCGATGGCGGTCAGAATGCCGGTCACTAAGCAAATGCAGCAGTAGATACAAAAGGAGGAGAATATCCATGCCAATCGTTACGATCCAAGTGACCCGCGAGGGCACCGCTCCAGAACGTCAGTCTGTTACGGCGGAGGAAAAGGCTGCGCTCATTAAAGGGGCCAGCGAGCTGCTGCTTAACGTTCTGAACAAGCCGTTAGAAGCTACCTTCGTCGTTATCGAAGAGGTTGACACCGAGAATTGGGGTTGGGGTGGACTGCCTGTGCTGGAGTATCGCCGTCAGCTTGCTGCTAAGATGAAGTGATCACATTGAAGGAGTTCAAAGCTGCTTCGCCACCTTCACTGTGACAGTGCAGGTGGCATTTATCATTCGCTTGTGTCGGGTGGCATGAACTAGTCTGAATTAAAGTCCGCGATTTAGGGCTGTTGACAACAGCCCTAAATCGCGGACTTTTTTAGTTATTTTTGCCGATTATAGGCCTGCGATTGAGTAAGCCAGGCACAGCGGTTAAACTAGTGACAGAGGTGTAGACACCGATCCTCAAGACATGGGGAAGATGGCTATTCGCTGCAACTGCCCATGTGCAGATGGCCTGTTCTTGCCGTCCGGATCGTGGACCAAACGGTCCAGGGCTGTTTTGGAGCGGCCAGAAAAACTTATGGATCCGGTGACACCGAGGGGTTTTTCGTCAAAGGAGGCCTGGCATAATGGATGATAATGAGAAATGCGTGATTAGACGCCTGGCGGTTTTTCTGCGGTATGAGGCGGAATTTGCTGTTATTGAAGTGGAAGAAAAAGAGATCCGCATTCCGGCGGACAAGATTGGCCCGGATGCTGTTCCCGGCGGTACGCTGGCCTGGACACGGGGCTTATGGCGTCCGGCTGATTGAAGCTTTGGCCGCGTCGAGCATCATCTAGCTTGTTAGCCGGCTGCTCTTAACGGGTAAGGAAGAGAACGGCATCCGCTTTGGCGGAATTCCGAATTCCTTGTTAGGGGGAAGCCCGATATGACATATTTGAAGCAAAAGCAGCTGGAAGAGCTGAAGCATAGGCTTGTGGAGGAAAAGGAAGAGCTGGAGAGTCATTTCAGGCTTGAAGACGCCGATGAGAGGGGCACAATGACGGATTCCACCGGGGAATTATCCGCTTACGATAATCACCCGGCCGATCTGGGCACGGAAACCTTTGAGCGGGGGCGGGACATGGCTGTCGACGAATCGATGGAGAATAAGCTGAGAGAAGTGAACGAAGCGCTCGTCCGGATGGAGGAAGGGGCTTACGGTCAATGCCGTGAATGCGGCGAGACTATAGAGTATGAACGCCTGCAGGCGCTCCCGACCGCACAAACCTGTATCAAGGATGCTTCCAGTCCCGGGCTTAATGAAGAGCGGCCGGTGGAAGAACAGATTATGACTCCGCCGCCGAAGGGGGCTGGCGCCAACCGTCAGAATCATGCCGGCCGATTCGATAATGCGGATGCCTGGAAGGAAGTGGAGAGCTTCGGCAGCTCGGACGGGACTGTCGACCCGGATTCGGATATTCAGCCGGAAGAAGGTTTGAAGCCGCAATAATGTGGTAATAGAAGGAGGGACAACTTCACCATCTATTATCAGGAGGTAACAATATATGAATAACGCAATGAACCTATGGGATACGCTCCCGGAGAACACAGTCGATGAGAAGGATGCGCTGCAGGAAGTGGAAGATACGCTGGCTGAGCTTGAAATCTACCTCGACCGCTATCCGGAGGATGACATAGCACGCATGCAGTATGAACAATTTTCACAAAAGCGGGAAGCGCTGACCGCTGATTCGATAGCCGGCATTTGCAAAGAGCTGATCTGCCTTGAGAGCATACGTTCTCTGCAGAATGCGGCCATCTGATCATCCGCTGCTAGGATGATGAAGTCAGAAAATAAGGAACCGCTCCTGCCAACTCGCGTGGGTGCGGTTTTTGCTTCTTTCGTGGAGGCTCTGATTATGGGAACAGCGTTGAATAGAGGGAATTTAGCCTGAGTGGAGATTGGGGTGAACCGTGATGGGAAAAATCAAAATTGGCATTGTTGGGACCGGATTTTCTGCAAGCTTTCATCTGGAGGCGCTTCGGCGTCTGCCGCATGTTGAGGTGGTGGCGATCTCGGGAAGCAATCTGGAGAGGGCCTTGGAAGTGGCTTCACGATATGAAATACCCAGGGCCTACGGCTCCGCGGAAGAGCTTATCCGCGATCAGGAGGTTGAAGCGGTGCACAACTGCACGCCCAATGACCTTCATTATGAAATCAACAAACTGACGCTGCTTGCAGGCAAGCATCTGCTCTCCGAGAAGCCACTTGCTATGGACAGCAAGGAATCGGAGGCTCTTGTGGCCCTCGCCAAGGCGACCCCTGTTATTAGCGGCGTATGCTATAATTACCGCCATTATCCGCTGGTCGCGGAGACCAGGCGTCGCATAGCCGAGGGAAGAATCGGCGGGATCCATCTGGTGACAGGCGGGTATTTGCAGGATTGGCTGCTGGAGGAGACGGACAGCAATTGGCGCATGTACCCGGAGCGCGGCGGCGCAACGAGAGCGATTGCCGATATCGGCTCCCATTGGTGCGACCTGGTTCAGCATGTGACCGGGGAGAGGATCACGGAGGTTTTTGCCGATCTGAAAACTGTCTATCCGGTTCGCAAGGTGCTGACCGGGGAGAATGGACAGGAGACATACAAGGAGGTGCCTGTTCATACGGAGGACTGCGGGATTGTCATGATCCATATGGAAGGCGGCGCACAAGGGGTCTTCACAGTTTCACAGGTAAGCGCCGGGCGGAAAAACAAGCTTTACTTTGAAATTTCCGCCGCATCGGAGTCACTGCAGTGGGATCAGGAGCAGCCGAACCGGCTGTGGAGCGGGCGGCGCGGCTCCTCGAATCGGGAAATTGGCAGCGACCGGGAAGAGCTGTCCGATGAGGCTGCTGCGATGGTGCATTATCCCGGAGGCCACGAAGAGGGCTGGCCAGATGGCGTCAAAAATCTGTTTATTGATTTCTATGACGCGGTGGAACGCGCCGGGCAGGGCGAGCCTGCCGTACATCCCCGAACATTCGCATCCATGGAGGATGGCCATTATATTATGCTGATCAATGAGGCCATTGTTGAAAGTGACCGGCGCAAGTCATGGGTGAAGGTCAAACAGCCCTGAGCCTTACGCATAAAACGGACTTTACAGCAGAAAAAAACCGGACTTCCGCCACAAAACGGATTTCCGGTTTTTTTGTGTGACTAATCTATCATCCGCCACAAGTAGAAGGTTGAATAGGAAAGCCAATCTCCCCAAGCCGAAGAGAGCTGCCTGATCTCTGCAATTGTAGGCTTTTGCTCGAGCTGCATAACATGCTTGATGGCATTATGAAGCCCCACATCGGCAATAGGGAAGGCCGAAGGAATCCGCAGGCAGCGCATCAGCACATAATTAGCCGTCCAGGGGCCAATCCCCCGGATGCCGACCAGCTCTTTCTCAATCGCTTGCAGTCCGCCGAGCTCAAGCAGCTTTTCCCTGGATAACTGTCCGCCGGCAATCAGGGATGCGATACCGATCAGGTATTCGGATTTCCTGCCCGTGAGCTGAAGCGGTGTGAGGTTATCGACGGAGAGACCCGCAATCGTGGATGGCTTGGGGAAAATCCAGTAAGAGCGGCCCTCCCATTCTACGGATTCACCGAAAGTTTCGACAAACTTTTTTTTCAGCGTATAGGCAAAAGCAAGATTGATCTGCTGCCCCATAACTCCCCAGCATAAAGCCTCGAATAAATCGTGGATTCCGATAATCCGCAGTCCGTAATGCTCCGTCACGGCCCGATTCAGAAGAGGGTCCCTCTCAGCCATTTCATAGAAGGGAGTCAAATCGCTGTCCAGATCAAACCACTCCCACACGTAGGCGGCGACGGCTTCACGCGCATGAGCCTCCGGAAGCGGAGCATCGCCAAGGAACTCGATGCGTACGGCTGCGTTATCCTCCCCGGAGATCCGGATGAGCACATGCTTTTCATCCACCGGAACAAGCCGGGTGACCTGTCCGTTTTGGATAGCAAACATGCATTCCTTGGAGGAGCGGCTGAGATAACCGAGTGCAGCATCGAAGCTGAACGGCTTCGGAGGATAAAGGAGCATGCTGCTTATATGGTCGGACCATTTTATCATGTTCATTTTATTCGTCATTGCAAAAATTCCCGCCTTTCGTATAGCTTTATTAAACCATAAATAATCAAAATATGCGCTGCTGCAATCTTGCTCTTTTATTCGCCATCCGTTTATTATGGGAAAGGTCTGTTTAAAATGGGCAGCACAGCAGAAATTAAATGTGTATCTGTCAAGATTTTGAACATCCTAAACACAAATTGTTTTATTGTTTCCTCGTTGAGGGAATTGTAGAATGTTGGGAACCGCTTCAAGGGAGGGGCATTTATGAAAGACGGGACAATGAGCATACCTGCCCGGCAGGGCAAAGGTCCGGAACAATTGGCTGCTGCAGGAAGGCTGTGCGGCAGTACGAGGCCGGACAGGGAGAAGGCTCATGTTTAAATGGCTGTTCATCAACAGAAGCATCCGCACCAAAATCGTCTTGAGCAGCGTCCTTATTTCACTGATCCCGATGCTTATTCTTTCTTATCTCTTTTATGAGACGAGCACCCGTTCTCTGGAACGGACGATGCTGCGCAGCTCCGATCAGAATGCTGTCTATTTGTCCAAATATCTGGATCAATACTTTCATAATATCGCGACATCGGCGCTTCAGGTGTACAAGTTCGCCCGGATCATCGGTCTGATGGAGCATGGCGTCAACTATGGCGACCCCGATTTCATTAATCTGAAGGACACGCTGCAGAACTATTATTCGCTCATCCAGAACAACAACAAGGATATCATCAGGACGATGATCTACGGCAGGGACAATACATTGAAGGATTCCTGGTCCATTGCCGGAAGCTACGACCAGATTGATTTCAAGAGCATTCCGGGCTACAAGGAGATGCTCGATTTGCCGTTCCAGCAATCGATGATGCTTTCCTATTATGACGAAACCATGAAGCAGAATTTTTTTGTTTACGCGATAACGATCTACAATCCTTTCTATAAGGAGAAATACGGCACGCTCGTTTTCTACATCCAGCAGAAGCAGCTGACGAAAATCGTGGAGTCCAACAACCGTCCGCCCAACGTCATTGTCCTGCAAAATGCCAACGGGGAGGCGTTCTATCGGACAAACGATAAGTATGCGGATGTCGTGGCTGCGTTCAAGCGGCCCGCCAACCCGTACGTGAACGACGATTATGATATCAGCTTCTCCAAAACGCCGAATCTCCTTGTCAGCACGTCCTATCTCGATCATGCGAATATGGGACTTACAATTGTTTATCCGAGCACGGAAATGGCGCAAAACCGTAAAAATACGCTGCATATTACAGTCGGAGCCTTCCTGTTCGTGATGCTGGTCATCCTGCTTTGTTCCATCCTGGCGCAGCAGTACATTACCAGGCCGATCCAGCTGCTGGGCAGGGCGATGAAGGATGTCCGCAAAGGCAATTTTCATGTCAGCCTCAAGCCTTACAAGTACCGGGACGACCTGTCAGAGCTGACGCGCAACTTCAATTTTATGACGGAGAAAATCCGCGATCTGATCGAGCAGGATTACCAGATGCAGCTGCGCAGCAAGGAAGCGCAAATCCTTGCCTTGCAGATGCAGATCAATCCGCATTTCCTGTACAATACATTGCAAACGATAGGCGGCAAGGCCGTTCTGTTGGGAGACTATGAGATCCATGAGATGTGCCGCGCGCTGGGGGATATGTTCCGCTACAGCTTCTATGAAGGCAATATGGAGTCGACGATCAGGCAGGAGCTTACCCATGTGAACAATTATTTATATATCCAGCAGTTCCGGTTTGACGATGCGCTGTCGGCGGATTTTGACGTGCAGCCGGATTTAATGGACTGCTCCATTATCCGCTTCGTGCTCCAGCCGATCATGGAGAATGTGATTGTGCATGTCTGGGACAAAGAGATGAGCGATCAACTCCGGATCAGTGTCGGTGCCATCCACGAGCGGGATTCCGTTATCATTACGCTTCGAGACAGCGGTCCGGGCATGGCCCCTGACAAGCTGGCCGCGCTGCGGTCCGGACTTGACCGCAAGTCGCTTGATGTGTTCTCCGGCATTTCCATCGGGCTTAAAAATGTCCATGAACGGATCCGGCTCGTATACGGCGGTCCGAATGGACTGGAGATTGACAGCGAGCCCGGATTGGGTACGACAATCCGGATACGAATCCCTTACAGAAAGCGGAGGGCTTGAGCTTGTACAAAGTAATGGTGGTAGACGACGAGACTGTAGGGAGGAAATCCGTCAGCAAGATGATCAGCGAGCTTGGTCTGGATGTCATTGTCATTGCAGAGGCCAAGCATGGGGAAGAAGCGCTTGAATTGATCCGGATCAATAAGCCGCATATCGTGGTGACGGACATGAATATGCCTATTATGGACGGGCAGCTGTTTCTGGAGAACCTGTACAAGCATTATAACGAAATCAAAACGATCGTGATGAGCGGATACTCTCAATTCGAATATTTGAAGGCAGCCTTGACCTATCAGGCATGCGAATATGTGCTGAAGCCCATATCCGTTGCCGATTTGAGAGACGCGATGGTCAAGGCGATCGAAGCCTGCCGCAACTATTCAAGTCTTCAGCAGCAGAAGAAATCAACGCAGGATATCGTGAAATTGCGCCGTGAAGAATTCTTGCAGCATGTCGCAGGCGGACGCATCACGAATTTGTCGGATATCCGCAAGCAGGCGGAGGAATTGCAGATATCCCGGACAGCCGGAAGCTACCGGTTGGCCATCTGCATGTTTCGCCAGTTCAATGAGATTTCCGCTACCAAATTCCACGGCAATGCAGACCTGTTCATGTTCAGCGTCGAAAATATATTAAATGAAGTCATCGCCGGGGCGATGCAAGGCAGCCCGCCTCTGGTGTACAAGTCCGACGACCGGATGCGGATTTGCCTGATCCTTCCCGAGCAAGTCTTTGACGACAATCGGAGCCGGGAACTGGTAGCGGCCTTTCATCATGCCGTGCACTCGATACTCAAAGCGGATGTTGCTGCCGGGATCAGCTCGGTTTACCGGGAACTGGACAAACTGCCGGAAGCCTTTCGTGAAGCCAAAGACGAGCTGTTCCGGAATCGGTTGAATTATTCCGGGCTGAGTATATCCTCCGCCGCCGGTCCTGCCGGGACAACGAACGGGGAACTGCTGTCTTCATTTGACCTGAAAACACTCCATCAGGCCTTCGCTGCAGGCAAAGCGGCGGAGAGCAGCAGGCTGCTGCAGGTTTTTTTGCGCAAGGCTGCTGCTGATCCCGTAATCACGATCCAGGGCATCCACCGGGATCTTCATAAAATACTGGATATCGCCGCTTCGGAGCTGAAAGGCATCGGGGCGGCCCATCCTTCGCTTTTTGATCCAAGGGCTATTGCGGTTATTCTGGATGCGGAGCAGCTCCGGTTGTTTCTGGACCAGCTGGCGGAGGCGCTGGGCCACTACGGGGCAAGTCTGGGTGTATCGGAATCTGTTCATACAATCCGGGAAGTGGTGCAGTTTATGGATGAGCACTACTTTGAGGATGTCAGCCTGATCGATGTGGCAACAAGGTTTCATATGGACCCTAGCTATCTCAGCAAGCTGTTCAAGACCGTGACCAACGAGAATTTTATTGAGTATCTCACGCGCAAGCGGATGGAAAAAGCATGCGAGCTGCTCGGCGGCTCCGACCGCAAGATCAACGAAATCGCCGAGCTTACAGGCTACGAGAACCAGCGTTATTTCAGCCAGGTATTCAAGAAATTCACCGGCCGGACGCCTTCCGAGTACCGCGAGCATCATGCCCCTGGAACATGATGCTCCAAAATATTGAACATCGGAAGCACAATTTATTTTATTACCAGCCGTACCAGAGCGGAAGTAAGATAAAGGCAGAACGGGGAATTTCACGTTCAACCCAAACCAAACAAGAGAAGGGGAAACGAAATGAAAAAGTTTTTAAGCCTTGGCATCTGCGCGCTTCTTCTGATGCTTGCGCTGTCCGCATGTGGAAGCGGCAACAATAATCCGCAGCCTGCTGCAGATACCCCGGCAGCACCGGACAACGGCGCCGGCAATGGCGGAGCGAATGAGCCTGCTGCGAGCGATGAGCCTGTCACCATTTCGTTCATGCACTTCAAGAGCGATGTGACCGACGGCGTCGCCAAAATCGTCGAACAGTTCGAAAGCGAGAACCCGAACATTAAAGTCGATGTGCAGCCTGTCAAATATGACGATTACTACACGCTGCTCAAAACCAAGATGGCCGGCGGGGATATCATTGACGTGTTCACCCTGAACTCCGGCGCCCAAACGAAGCTGTTCGCGGACGGCGGTTATCTGGAGGATTTGACTGGCAAGGACTTTTTGTCAAACTTCGATGACAGCGTACTGAAGGCGCAGGCAACAGACGGCAAAAACTACATTATGCCTGTAAATGCAGGACCAATCGCTGTTTACTATAATAAAAAAATCTTCAGCGATCTGGGTATTGAAATTCCAAGAACCTATGACGCGCTGATGGCGGCAGCCCAGAAAATCAAGGATTCCGGCAAAACGCCTTTCGCATTGGGCTGGAAGGATCTGTGGACGCTTAATATGTGGATCGGACGGGATCTGCCGAGCAACACGGTGCTTGTAGGCAACATTCCCGACTTCTTCGACAAAATCGAGACGGGCGCCGCCAAATTCGCTGACAATCCGGCGATCAAAACCACACTGGCGCATGCGATGCAGCTCTACCAATACGGCAACAAGGACCAGCTCGGCGTAGACTACAACGGCAGCGTGGATCTCTTCGCCAAGGGCGAAGCCGCCATGCTGTACTCCGGCACATGGCCGCTGGCTGATATCCAGAAGAAAAATCCCGATTTGTACAATAGCGGAATGGGCGTCTTCCCTTACCCGTTCAGCAATGACGAAAGCCTGAACAAGCTGGAATTCAATCCGGATGCGTCGCTCGCGGTCAACAGCAAGTCCGAGCATAAGGAAGCAGCCTTGAAATTCCTGGCCTTCATGGCGAGCAAAGAGGGCGGCGACGCATGGGTGAAGAACATCAACTCCCTGAGCTATGTAAAAGGCTCGTCGACTGATATTGCGCCGGCCATCAATGATTTGAAGCCTTACTTCGATAATGGCGAAACCTATGATTCTCAAGGTTATATGGCACGTACGACAATCGACTGGCTGACTCCGCTCGGTCAGGATATGCAGAATCTGTTCTTCGGCAAGGAAACCGAGGATCAGGTCATCAAAAATATTGACGACTGGATTGCCAAAAACCATAAATAACAGATGCAAACAGCAGCTGACGGCATAGGCGCGAGATGCCTATGCCGTCAGCTTTAAGGAAGGGAACTTGGCCTATGGGAAACCTGAAACGAATGATACGCGGCGAGGCATGGTATTTGCTGTTCCTTGTACCGGGGATCTGTTTATTTTTGATCGCGGTGTTTATTCCGCTGCTGCTCGGAGTCCGCTATTCCTTTACAAGCTGGGACGGAATATCACCCAAGCTTACTTATATCGGCTGGGACAATTACGTGCAAGCTCTTCAGGATTCCGATCTGTGGAGAGTACTCGGGAACACGTTCAAATATGCGTTTATCCTCACCATTCTCGTTAATGTTCTATCGCTGCTGCTCGCCCTGCTGCTTGATTCCTATCTGAAATTCCGGAATCTGTTCCGAACGATATTCTTTCTGCCAAGCGTTATATCCGTCGTCTTGTCGGGATTTGTATGGAACTACAATTACAGCAACGGCTTTCCCAAGCTGCTTGCCTATTTCGGGCTGGACGTCACCAGTCCGCTGGGCAATCCCGATTATGCCTTGTTTGGGCTGATCGTGGTCGCCGTCTGGCAGGGCATCGGCTCTCCGATGATCATTTATATCGCCGGGCTTCAGGGCATCCCTGGCGAATTGATCGAGAGCGCCAGGATTGACGGGGCGGGCGCATTCCGCACGTTCAGAAGCGTGACGCTGCCGCTCCTGGCGCCTTCGGTCACCATCAATTTGCTGCTGGTGCTGACAGGAGCGCTCAAAGTGTTTGATCTTGTATTCGTCACTACAAACAGCGGACCGGGCTTTGCCACCGATGTGATGACGACCTTCATCTACAGAACCTCGTTCGCCAATTTCAAAGCCGGATACGGAATGGCGCTGTCGATGATTTTCTTCCTCATCCTGGTCATCGTTACGATTGTCCAGCTGGGCATCTTCAGAAGACGGGAAGTGGAATTCTGATATGAAAGCATCCCGAATAACAGTCTTCGTCCTCGTCGCGATTCTGGCGGTTGTGTTCCTGTTCCCGCTTTATGTCGCGCTGCTTATGTCACTGAAAACCTCACAGCAGACGTTCGTTTCCTTTTACGCGCTGCCGTCGAGTTTGAACCTGTCCAATTTCGTGCATGCCTGGGATACATCGAAATATCCGACGGCCATTTCCAACAGCTTGATCGTAACCGTCATCTCCGTGGCCTTGATTATCATTTCTTCGGCGCTGGCCGGTTATTCGATCGCCAGAAGGAACAAGCCGTTCTACAATGCGATCTTTGTCATTCTGCTCTCGGGAATGATGGTGCCTTTCCAGGTGACGATGCTGCCGCTGTACAAAATGGGCAAGACGCTCCATCTGATCAATACGCACTGGGGAATCACGCTTATCTACGGAGGTCTCGGCGTACAGATGGGGGTGCTGTTCTATACCGGATTCATCCGCGGCATCTCCAGGGAAATCGAGGAGGCGGCCCGTATTGACGGCTGCTCGACGCCGGGTATCTTCATCAAGGTCATTATGCCGCTGCTCAAGCCGGTCACCGCGACTGTCATTGTGCTGAATGCGCTGTATATCTGGAATGACTTCCTGCTGCCGCTGCTGTTTCTGCAGGACAAGGCGTACCGCACCATTCCGCTGCAGCAGTATTTTTTCTTTGGCCAATACAGCAGCGATCTGAATCTGGCCTTCGCTTATGCCGTAATGGGGATGATTCCGATCATCGTGTTCTTCCTGTTCATGCAGAGATATATTATAAAAGGGATTGCAGCCGGCGCAATCAAGGGCTAGCCCGGTTATAAATGCAGCCTCCTCGAACAGGGCTATAACAATAATAATTACACCTGATGTCATCCCCGCGATGGCATCGGGTGTATTTCATTTGCGCCCTGTACAGGCAGCAGAGCGCTGTGCGGCGGTGCATCCCGGGGGATAACCACATCCTCAAGCCGCATGCATGAACGCCATGCACATCGATAACAACCTGAACGTACTGAAAATGGCGGATTCCTGCGAATCTTTATAGGAACGGGCAAAAGGGACATCAAGGTTGGAGGCAGCAAATGAATCCGGTTATGAAGAACAAGACGAAGCATACACGTTGGAAAGTGTTAATGATTGCAGTTGTGATCGCATGTATTTTGGCAGCGGCTGGTTGGGAGATCTTCCGCATGATGGTTGCGGAGCAGGATATTTCAAAGCTGGCTGAGCCGCTGCCTGCGGCGACTATTCTATATGAAGCGAGCGGCAAGGAGGCCAGCCGGATCGCTCTTGGCACCATCGAAGCCGTCCGTTACGAAAGCTTGCCCAAGTCATTCATCGATGCTGTGGTGGCGGTCGAGGACAAGCGTTTCTTCGAGCATGACGGCATGGATATTTGGGGGATCGGCCGTGCGCTTTTTACCAATCTCACGTCCGGAGAAACCAAACAGGGCGCAAGCACCATCACACAGCAGCTGGCCAAGAATGTGTTCCTGTCCCAGGAACGCACATGGTCCCGCAAGTGGAACGAGGTGCTGCTCGCCAAGAAGATAGAGGAGAATTACAAGAAGTCCGATATTCTGGAGATGTATGTCAACCAGATTTATTACGGAGAAGGGGCATGGGGGATCAAGCATGCCTCGGAAACCTATTTTGGCAAATCCCCCTCGGAACTGACAGTATCGGAGTCTGCGCTGCTGGCAGGCCTTGTCAAGGCCCCATCTGCGCTTACTCCCTACAAAAAACCGGACCAGGCCAAAGCGCGGCGCAATGTCGTGCTCCAGCTTATGAAGGACCAAGGCCGGATTACGGAGGAGGTTTACAGTCAAGCGGTGAAGGAAGTGATCATACTGCGGAATCCCGCATCCAAGCAGGATACGGCATTGAAATATCCGTATTATGTCGATCAGATTATTCGCGAGGCGTCCGCCAAATACGGATTGACAGAGAATGAAATTCTGCATGGCGGTCTGCGGATCTATACGACGCTGGATGCGCGTATGCAGCAGGCGGCTGAACAAGTCTATGCGCAGGAGGAGCTGTTTCCGCCAAGCGCGGCGGATCAATTGATCCAGAGTGGAGCCGTTTTGGTCGATCCCCGCGATGGCGGCATCAAGGCGCTTATCGGCGGCAGGGGCAAGCAGCCGTTCCGCGGCTTCAACCGTGCCGTTCAGTTGAAGCGGCAGCCGGGATCAGCCATGAAGCCGATATCGGTCTATACGCCGGCCTTCGAGAAGGGTTACCGCCCGGATGACACAATCGTCGACGAACCGGTTAATTACGGGGGGTACCAGCCGCAGAATGCGGGAGGGACTTACCATGGCGAGGTGACGATTCATGAGGCGATTACCGAGTCCTATAATATTCCTGCGGTCCGGCTGCTTAACGATATGGGCATTGATGCGGGGATGGATGCGGCGGCCCGGTTCGGGCTTGAGCTGACGGATGCCGACCGAACGCTGGGACTTGCTTTGGGCGGTCTGCAGGAAGGCGTATCCCCGCTTCAGATGGCCGAAGCCTTTGGGGTATTTGCCAATGACGGTACCCGTATGCCGGCACATTCGATTATCCGGATCGAGACTGCGAGCGGCGAGGTTCTCGCTGATGCAGGAGATATAACCGGAGAGAAGACGACCGATCCTGCTATCGCCCGTATGATGACAGCAGAGCTCGAAGGGGTCGTGCAGGATGGAACGGGGGAAGCCGCCGCACTGGCTGGCCGTCCGGCTGCCGGGAAGACGGGAACGACGGAGATGCCGGGAACCGGAGGCGCGGGAGCCAAGGACAATTGGTTCGTCGGCTACACGCCTCAATTGGTGGGAGCGGTATGGCTCGGATACGATCATACGGACGCCGATCATTATTTAACCACAAGCTCCAAAGCTGCGGCTGCCGTATTTCAGGTGCTGATGACTGAAGCGCTGCAGGGCGAGCCGGTCATGGATTTCCCGGATCCGCCGGGCACATCTAGCGGCAGTGCGCATGGCGGTCACGTCGATGACAACGCTGAGAATCAGGATCAGAAGGGACACAAGAACCCGGATAAGGATCAGAAGGAACCAAAATGGCATAACCCGTGGGGTAAAAAAGATGATGATCATCCCCGTGACCGGGAGAATGGAAGCCGCGGACATAAGAAAGACGACAAACATAATGACGATGACGATTGAATAGTGGAGAAAACTGCTTCTGCAGAATTTTCTACCTGCTCTCCGGTTAATCACCGGCCACTTGCGTTTTATATAGATAAACGGGATGTCGCCGCTAAACACGGTGACATCTTTTTTTGTTCCGGAAGCTTGATTTGTGCGTCACGCACGCGATAAATTTAAGGGGGGTTAGCATGAAGCGGGTTGCGTACTGGATACCCGGGATCAAGATCCTGGTCTTTTTCTTTGGCAGCTGAATAGGAGTTGATTATTCAGACTGAAATGCTGAAAATAACGGCAAAATAAAGACGGAGTACTCTAAGAACGGAGGAATTCTGCATGAGAAGCACTCATCATCAATTGCCGGGAGAATCTATTCATCTGTACAAATGGGAGCCGGATGAAGGCGAAGAGATCACAGGTTTGATTCATTTGATCCATGGCTCCTGCGAGCATGCGAGGCGCTATGAGCATTTTGCCAGATATTTGACGGGCCGGGGGCTGGTTGTGTACGCCAGCGATCTGCGTGGTCATGGCTGGTCGGTGGAGAAGCGGGAGGAGCTCGGCTTCTTCGGAGAACGGAACGGCTGGGCGGGCATGGTGAGCGATCTGAGGCGTGTGACAGCCCTGGCCAGATCCGAGCATCCGGATTTGAAGCTGACGCTGGTCGGGCACAGCATGGGGTCCTTTCTCGCCAGGCATTATGCCATTATAGCCGGTGAGGAGCTGGACGGTATGATTTTGATCGGAACGGCGCATCAGCCCCGGGTGCTGCTTCATCTGGGGAGAGGGATTGCGGCATGGGAGATCATGACCAAGGGCTGCATGTACCGCAGTCATTTTCTCAATAAGCTGACCTATAAATCCTTCAACCGCCGGATTAAACCGGCAAGAACGCTCCAGGACTGGCTCACCCGCGACGAAGCGGAGGTGGATCGTTTTATTGATGACGAGCAGTGCGGATTTGTTTTTACAGCCGCCGGCTTTCGGGATATGTTTGACGGACTGCTCTACATTACGAAGAAATCCAACATCCGGCACATGCCGCGCAATTTGCCCATTGTCATGCTCTCCGGTCAGAATGACCCGGTTGGCGCCTACGGCAAAACAGTGAAAAGAGCCTACCGTTCATTCGGAAAAGCTGGGGTAATGGAGCTGGGGATGACCTTGTATGAAGGCATGCGGCATGAAATCCTCAATGAAATTGGCCGTGAGCAGGTATATGGCGACGTTCTCAAATGGATTTACGGGACCGTAATTAAACCGGCGAAACAGACTGCGCATTCATAATCGTCTGAAGTGTGAACAAACCGCTCTTCAATTTCTTACATAAAGCATAGGAATAAGGCGAATAATTCGTTATAATATAAGGGATCTCGTCAAAAATTTCATTATTAAGGAGAACAACCATGGAAAAAATACTTATTTTCGGACACAAAAACCCGGATACGGACACTATTTGTTCCGCAATCGCTTACGCCGATCTGAAAACTCAGCTGGGTCTGAATGTTGAAGCCGTTCGCCTCGGTGAAGTGAACGGAGAAACGCAATATGCGTTGACACATTTCAACACCGCAGCACCCCGTCTTGTGGAGACGGTTGCCGGTGAAGCTTCCGGCGTTATCCTGGTTGACCATAACGAACGCCAGCAAAGCGCTGCCGATATTGATCAGGTTCGCGTTGTGGAGGTTATCGACCATCACCGTATTGCCAATTTCGAGACAAGCCAGCCCTTATACTACCGCGCTGAGCCGGTTGGCTGTACAGCGACGATTCTCAATAAAATGTACAAGGAAAACGGCTTGAAAATCGGCAAAGAGATTGCCGGTCTGATGCTCTCTGCCATCATCTCCGATTCCCTGCTGTTCAAATCCCCGACCTGCACGGAGCAGGATATTGCGGCAGCCCGAGAGCTTGCCGAGATTGCCGGCGTGGACGCTGACAGCTACGGCCTGGAAATGCTCAAAGCGGGAGCGGACCTTAGCGACAAAACGATCGCTCAACTGATCTCCCTTGACGCCAAGGAGTTTACGATGGGCAGCTATAAAGTGGAAATCGCTCAAGTAAACGCTGTGGATACCAATGATGTGATTTCCCGTCAAGCCGAGCTTGAAGATGCACTGAGCGGCATTATCGCCGATAAAGGACTCGACCTGTTCCTGCTGGTTGTGACCGACATTCTCAATAACGATTCTGTTGCGCTTGCGCTAGGCAAAGTATCCGGTGCTGTTGAAAAAGCTTATAACGTCAAGCTTGCCGACAATAAAGCAATCCTCAAGGGCGTTGTTTCGCGCAAATCGCAAATCGTCCCTGTTCTGACGGATACGTTGAACAACTGGTAATTCCAATCGATTCAATAGAGCAGCCGCCGGCCATTGAGCCTGCGGCTTTTTATTATTCCCGTTATAGTCCTTGTCTCTACAGGATTTTGAAGGTGAGCAATCCCAGATTGTGGTACAATTGTAAAAGTAACTTTTGGTATCTGCGTAAAGGAGTTGGGGGAATTGATCAGGACCATTCTGCAAAGCCTACTGGCAGGGGCTGCGCTCGCCGTTATTTATTTGGCGGTGCAGATTGGACAAGGCGTCTACATGACCATGAAATATGTGCCTGACATTGCCGAGGCGTATAATACGGTGGAGCCGGCTGCAAGCGAGGTTTCCTTTGGCCGGGTGGAGAGTCCGAATCAAGAGGTCTACATGTTCATATTTATTGTCCTGGCAGGAAGTGTCCTGTTTATATTGGGAAAGCTTGGCTATAGGCGTTATCTCAAAAAATCTTGATTGCTGCAAGCGTTTCCTATAGAATAAAAAGTACGTTGAAGCAGGAGGTAGTTTGCCGTGATGATGATGACCGTATTCTTGACAGCTGTTCAGTCCTAATAAACTGAATAGACGGTATTTCCAAATTGAGATGAGAAGATTCGGTCGAATGGCCGGATTGATTTTTCATGGCTTGATTGGGATACCGGAAATGTCTTGAACATTACGGTCAATCGGTTGCTCCTGCAAATAAACAGGGTTATTTCAGTTATTACCCGTTGTATGCCTGAGCTGTGAATGGACATTTGTTCATTTGCGGCTTTTTTTGCGTTCAGCCGGTTTTCCGATTTTTCATATCGGAGGAACCCAGCATGAAGAGAATTCGTTATATGGCCACGGCGCTCCCCGGAATAGAAGCCGTCCTGGCTGATGAAATGACCCGTAAAATTCCGGAGGCGCAAATCAAGTCGATTAAACGAGGAAAAATCTTTTTTGAAACGGCTTTGCCCGCCTGCGATCTTTTGTCCTTGCGCACCGCAGATAATATATACCGTGTAATCTGCTGCTTTTCCATTGGGTTGCACCGTTCGGACCTGCCCAGTCTGCTGAAGAATATCGCGGCATGCGATTTATCTTTTGCAGATACCGCCGGCTTGCGCGAGGCGGGATTCGTGGTCAATGCCAGCCGGAAGGGTGCGCACAGCTACAGCCGGTTTGAGGCGGCTGAGGCGGCCATGTGCGGCATCGGGAGGCATTATCCCGGGTGGAGAAAGGGAAGCCCTGAGAGTCACAGCTGCGAATTTCGCCTGGATATTGATGATGATGCGGCTGTTTTTTCATTCCGTATGACGGATTCAACCTTCAGATACCGCTCCAGGGACCGCATCTTCACTCCCGGTGCTCTTCGCCCAACCATTGCCCACGCGCTTGTGTGGCTGTCATCGCCGCAGCCTGCCGACCGCATCATCGACCCGTGCTGCGGATCCGGAACTTTAGTAGGCGAACGCCTGGCTTATCCTCTTCGGGAAATCAGGGGAGGGGATTGTTCCGCGAATGCGGTTCAGGCCAGCAGGGATAATTTTCCAGGTAGGTTCCCGGCAGCTATCCATCAATGGGATGCAAGGAATCTGCCGATTGACAACGGCTGGGCCAGCACGATAATCAGCAACCTGGCGTTTGGCAGGCAAATAGGCCAGCGCGAGTCATTACAGGAGCTGTATGGCGCTCTGCTCAGGGAAATGTCCAGGCTGCTTGACCCGGCGGGCAGAGCTGTTCTTCTTGCGGAAGACGGCGCACTGCTTCGCTCGGCAGCGGAGCAATACGGGCTTGACTGTACGGAGCTGATGCGGATCAGTCTGAAAGGGATTCAACCCGCGATTTACCGTTTAACCAAATAACTGACATTTAATAAAAAGAGAAGAGGGATTTATATGTCTGTCATCAAGTCTGATATGGACGGCCAGTCCGCCGCTGCTTTTCTGCAGGATTATTGGGGAGAGCCTGTTTCAGGATTGGAGGCTATTGAACAGGGAGAGGTCAACCGCGCATATTTCTTCCGGTTCAGGGAGCAGGATTATGTTGTTCGTTTTAATGCCCAGGAGAGCGGATTTCAAAAAGAGCGTTACCTGTCCGACCATTTCGGTTCAGATGAGCTGCCGATTCCGGCAATTATTGAAATCGGTCCTGTTAACGGCATGTACTTCGCGATCTCCAAGCGAGCTGCGGGAAAGACCCTGGTTCAATATGATGCGGATCAGCTGCCCCTGCTCCAATCCATGCTGATTAAGCTTTTTGCCGGGATAAACAAGCTGAATGTGGGGGAGACACAGGGGTTCGGATGGATTCTGCCTTCCGGCAATGGCAGCCAAGCAAGCTGGAAGGCGCATCTGGAATCGTCCTTCGATGAGAAAGAGCCGGGATTCTGGCAGGGCTGGCATAGTCTGTTTGAAGGGAGTTTCCTGGATAAAGGACTGTTCGATGCCTTATACGGCAGGATGATGAGGCTGGCTGCGTACAGCCAGGAGGAACGTTATCTGGTTCATGGCGATTTTCATACGGGAAATCTGATCGCAGACGGGCCGCGCTTGACTGGCGTGATTGACTGGGAAATGGCGATGTATGGCGATTATATGTTCGACCTGGCCACCTTTGATTTGTGGTCGCCGCATGTCAGGCTTCCCGAGCTTTATTATAAGCATTGTCAAGCCGAAGGCAAAGAGATCAGGCATTTTGAAGAGAGGTTTCTCTCGGCTCTGCTGTGCAAGGGTCTTGATGCTCTGCGGTTCTATGCCAGAACCAATGACGAGCATGCTTATGTTTATGTAAGGGACGATCTGCTCCGCCGTATTGCCGGGAATAAGATATAATGAATCCCTCCTTCATTTCTATGGCCTTTCGGATGCAGTTCCGAAAGGCTTATTTGAAATATAAGTAAGCGTTTATTTGGCTTAAGTTTTGCTTATTTCGGAGGGAGGAAATTACCGGTTGTTACTGAAGGAGCTCAGCGGACAGCTGACTGTCCAAGCAGCGCACGGGCCAAAGCCCTGATCCCCGGTTCTATATCCTCAAGCCTGGGCTTGGCGTAGCTGAGCCGGATATAACCTTCCTCTGATCCATACACAGTTCCGGGGACGAATACGACTCCGCTGCGGATTCCTTCCTCCAGCAGACGGCTGTCATTTACCTTCCGGTTGATTTTGCACCACAGGTTCAGACCGCCATACGGAAGGTCGAAGGTGACGGCATCCGGCAAATATTTGTTCAGGGCGTCGATCATCTCGTCCCGCTTCTGCTGCAGCGCCATCTGCAAATGGATAATGTGGTCCTCAAAACGTCCGGAGCGCATCAGTTGTTCCGCCAGCCATTCCGACACGATGCTGAGCCCAAAATCCATTTGCTGCCTGGCATCCGCGAGCCGGCTGACGACAGATTGCGGGGCGGCAAGCCAGCCAATCCGCAGGCCGGAGGCGGCAATTTTGGATAAGGAGCCGATATACATCACGATGCCGTCCTTGTCCAGTGCTTTCAACGTCTGTGGAGGCTCCGGCAGCATCGAGGTGAGGCTGAAAGGATCGTCCTCGACAATGGGAATCCTGAGTTCTGCGGCGATTTCCAGAAGACGTCTCCTCTTCGTCAGACTGAGAATACTCCCGGTGGGATTCTGGAAATTGGGATTCAGAAAGACCATTCGAATCCGGTGCTCGCGGTACAGCCTGGCGACATCCTCCGGGTCAATGCCGTCTTTGTAAACTGGAAGCCGGCATATGCGAAGGCCCGCAGACTGGAACATCGGCAGGGAGTAGCAGTAGGAGGGATCCTCAATTGCTACCGCATCTCCCGGTGATAACAGGCATTGGGTGATCAAGTACAGGGACTGCTGGGAACCCGATGTAATCAATATGGAGGATTCCGTAGCGGCAATCCCGTGCCGGCGGCCAAGAAACCGTGCCAGGGTCATGCGCAGCGCCGGGCTGCCCTGAGGATGATCGTAGCCCAGATGCTCCGTAAAGGGCTGCTCCCGCAGAAGCTCCTGGACGAGTTCATTGGGAAACAAATCGGCCGAAAGCTCGCCGCTTGCCATATCGATCAAATTCGCGTCATGACGGACGACTTCGCGGATACGCCGCATCAGCGGGAGATTGGGCAGGAAGGCTCCTCCCTCCGTATACTGCCGCCAATTTGGCGTATGGGATGGAGTGAGCCCCCATTTGGTGCGGTTGACGCTGGTGCCTCTGCCTACAGCGCTTTCCAGCAATCCGGATGCGCGCAGCTCTTCATAGGCCTGTACAATGGTGCTGCGGTTTACATCCAGCTGCTCCGCCATTTTCCGCTCGGACGGAAGCAGACTGCCCGGAGGAAGCTCGCCGCATGCAATACTCCGCTCCAAATGCTCCACGATTTGCCGGTATATCGGCTGTTTCGAATGCCGGTCAGGTTTCCACATCTAGAAGTCACACCTTTGACAAATAAAATACAGGCTTTGAACGATACAAACGAATCATAGCCGGTTCAAGCTATCATACAGCCTGCCAATTGGATTTGCAATTGACCATCCAATTCATCATTTCGTCTCAAATGGATGGGTTCATTCCGATCCAATTGGCTGGTTACAAGGGGGTCATTTGCTTCTATGATAGGGGCATATCGAATAGAATTGCATCTTCAACAGACATGAATAAGGGCTTGCAGGAGAGGATGGTCAGGATGGGGCAAAATGTACGGATTGCAGTCGTTCAAGCGGCGCCGGTCCTATTTGACAAGGAGTCGGCACTGGAGCGTATCGCCGATTACGCATCGCAAGCGCAATCTCAAGATGCCCGTCTGCTTGTGTTTCCTGAGGTTTTTGTCGCCGGCTATCCGAGAGGGCTTTCCTTCGGCGCCCGGGTCGGCAGCCGAACGATGGAAGGCCGCAAGGACTTCGCAAGATACTGGCAGAGCGCTGTCGATATTCCGGGCAAGGATACGCTTCGACTAGGCGAGATTGCCCGTGAGACCGGACTTTATCTGGTTATCGGAGTGGTTGAGCGCGACGGGGAATTCAGCGGCGCTACGCTTTACAACACCATCCTGTATATAGGGCCGGACGGGGACGTGCTGGGCAAGCATCGGAAGCTGATGCCGACAGGAGCCGAAAGGCTGCTGTGGGGGCAAGGGGACGGCAGCACCTTGACGGTGATCGACACGCCTTTTGGCCGTATTGGCGGTTTGATCTGCTGGGAGAATTATATGCCCTTGGCGAGAACGGCCATGTACGCCAAAGGTATCGATATTCTGGTCACGCCTACTGCTGATGCCCGCGACACATGGCAGGCTACCCTCCGGCATATTGCCTGCGAAGGACGCTGCTACGTCATTTCCAGCAATCAATATGCAACAAAATCGACCTATCCCGAGGATTTATACGGCTATGACAATATCGCAGGCGATCCGGAGGTGCTGTGCCGTGGCGGCAGCGCAGTTGTAGGGCCGCTGGGCGAATATGTCGCCCAGCCTTTGTATGATGAAGAAGGCCTTATTATGGCCGAGCTGGACATGGCACTGGTAACGCAGAGCCGGTTTGACTTTGACGCAGTCGGCCATTACAGCCGTCCTGATGTGTTCCAGCTGACCGTTAACGAGTCGAAGCAGAGCATCGTCCGATTTAAGGTATAGGACCTGGCGGCAGCCTGCTTCACAATAGATAAGGGAGGTGTACAAAATGGGTGTACCTGCTTTTGTATGGATATGTGCCATTATTATTGCCATTATCGTAACCTGGATAACCATTTGGGTAACGAACAAAGCCTATTCCCGCAGATGGGAGGACAGGACCAGCGAGATCGACCGGACGGATAATTAATAGGGACAGCCCCTCCCCCAAGGACGGCAAGGCCGCTTCTTGCCATGTAAGGTTTTTGAAAGGTGTATTTTCAGATTATTGCCAAATATGGTATGATTGCAATAATCTGTACTGCCCTGTCAAAGGGGTATGAAGCGGCTGGGGAGGGGAATTTCTTGCGCACTCATTACATCCAGGGAGTAGACCATGTTCAATTGCCCGTCAATGATTTGAAGAAAGCGACACAGTGGTATTCCGAGGTGCTCGGACTCGAGGTTAAATCTGTACATAAGCATGCAGCATGGCTGCGTTTTGCCAAAGGCCCCTTTTTGATGCTCCACCACAGCAATAAGGAAACGAAGGTTCAATGGCTGTCGGAGGAGGATTTTCCAATGCCGGCTTTTATGTTCATTACGGAGAATATGGTTCAATTGAAGCAGCAGCTGGACAAAAATAATACCTTCATCCGTATGTATCAGGATGAAGGCTTCGGTTGGGTAATCAAATTCGTCGATCCGTTCGGCAATGAGCTTGGCGCATATCGGCCGAACTGAACAGCTTTTTGCTTTTTATGACTTGTCATCGCTGGTAATCAGATTAAGCAGTCTGATCGTCGTTCCTGAGGACTCTTTCTTTTTGTTCTCGGTGACGACCAGCTTAAATGAATGCGCGCCCGATGTCAGACCGCTGGTTATGAACATCTTTTTTGTCGTGGAGACTTTGGAATAGGCATCCACCATGCCCGCGAACTTACCGTCGATATATATTTTGCCGATTCCGCCGCTGCTTGAAGTCTCGACATTGAGACCCAGCACGTTCCCTTCGAAGGAACTGCTGATATAGTCCCCAGGGCGGCTGCCTGTATAGCCGTTGTTGTTTTCAACAAATCCTTGCGAGCTCATGTCAGATGGGGAAATCATCGTTTCTTTTCCTGTATGGAACAGCTCCGAATCCGGGAAAAGAGGCGTTTCGGGAATCGCTGTTATGGTTTTGCCAGCGTTCAGATCGGCTTCCAGTGCTTGCATAATTTGGCCGGTGTACATCTCATAACCGCGACTATTGGGAAGAGTGCCGTCATCCGTCAGTTTTTCTTTTTGGTTGGAGAGGAATTCGTTTCTGGTATCGATTGCGGTGAGCCCGTAATAGGAGCTCAGTCTTTTGAGTATATCGGGGTATGCGTTTTTCTTCACGGTGTTCTCGATAAGCAGCAGAATTTCAGTTTTTGGGTTACGGTTCTTGATATTGCGGATCAGGCTCTCGTAGATCGCACCGTACGTTTGCGGGTCCAGTGCAGCCTGATCATTCTGGCCGAAGCTGATGATGGCCAGATCATATCTGGCATTGACGTTCAAGAGCGTCCAGTAGTCTGACCATCCTCCGAAAACGGTACCTGCGGGATTGGTGACCAGCGTTCGCAGCGCCGTCACCTGGCGGGTTGTTTTCATCTGATCCTCGAACCGGTAAAACCACTTGTCCCGCTTGCGGCCTGCCCCGTCGCTTTGACCGATAGCATCTCCGACCACCAGATAGTTGATGAATGAGCCTGTCTTCATTTTGTCGTACACATTCGAGGAATTTGGCTGAATCTGTAGGGAAGCGGCATTTACTGTCGAGGTCATCCTGATTTTGTTCTGCAAATTTTGACTGCCTAAAAATAATGTGAAAACAAGAATGATGACTAGAAACCCTGCTGGCAGAATCGGTTTTATTAAGAATAATTTAATCATTCTCTTCAATATCACCAGCTCCTACTATTTAGTTTTGTTTATTATGATACAAATCGTATCATTTACAATGATTAATGTAAATAATAACAGAACCCTTTCATAAAAAATTTATTTATGAACTGCGCAAAATTTATATTTTTTACAATTATTTACTCGTGTCCTGGCTGGATGTAGGGTATTCTGAGACGGATATCGGGTCGAAATGTGACGAGTTGCTCAATCCGGTCTAACGAAGGGAAGCTGACAATGCTGCTTGAAGTGAGTACGCTTAAAGAAAAGATACCTGCGGGAAACAGGTATCCGTTCAATATTCCTTCCATTAAGTCTCTGGATCGGCTGCGCTTTGGCAGGAATGTAACCTTTCTGGTCGGAGAGAATGGATCGGGCAAGTCAACGCTGCTGGAAGCGATCGCTTATCAGTGCCATTTCAACACAGCAGGGGGCGGGCGCAATAATCAATATGAGCTGGCCTCCGCCGGAGCACAGCTCGGTGATTATATCCGGCTATCGTGGATGCCCAAATTGACCAATGGTTTTTTTCTGCGGGCGGAATCCTTTTATAATTTTGCCAACCATATTGACGACATCGCCAGGGAGCACGCATCCGTTTATGATGCTTACGGCGGCAAATCGCTGCATGAGCAGTCGCACGGCGAATCCTTCCTCTCCCTGTTCAAGAACAGATTCGGCCAGCGGGGAATTTATCTGCTTGACGAGCCCGAGGCTGCGCTGTCTCCGGCAAGACAGCTGGTATTCCTCAGCATGATTCATGAGCTGCAGCGTCATGCGCAGCTTATTATTGCCACCCACTCTCCGATTCTTCTGGGCTATCCGAATGCCGATATTTACAGCTTTGACGCAAGGCCGCCGGCAATGATCCGTTATGAGGATACCGATCATTATCAGATCACCCGAAGATTTCTGGAAAACAGGAAAAGCTATCTAAATGAGCTGATTGACTGATCCTTATCTGCTGCGGGATAAGCTTGTTGTGAGCATGCGCTTATTCATTAAGGGAAGCTGGCTGCTCGGCAGGCGGGCTGGTGCGGATGGGCCGCTGGACAAGCCGCGCATTGCCCATGAAGAAGCTCGCCGCGAGCGCAATCAGGACGAGCACGCTGCCGATTGCAAACAGATGATCCAGAGCGCTGCTGAATAACTGCTGAAGCTCCAGCAGTTCGTTGCCGGAGAGCTTGCTCCGGGAATCACTATCCAGCAGCAGCTGCGGATCGAGAGTCATCCGCTGTGCGAGCAGACTGCCAAACACGCTGACTCCGATTGTCCCCCCGATCGAACGGAAAAACTGCGAGGATGAGGTGGCGACCCCCCGGGTTTCGAAATCCACGGCGCTCATGGCGGCCGTTCCAAGGACAGGAAAAACGGCGCCTATGCCAAGGCCGGTCACAATCATATAGAGAATAATTTGCGCCAGGGTTGTCTCTGCGGTCATAGTGCTCAGCAGCAGGAGACCGCCGGCCATCATGGCCAGGCTTGGCAGAAGCAGGGTCCGGAAGGATACCTTGCTCATGAGCCGTCCGCCATAGGTTGAAGTGATAACGACAGACAGCATCAGAGGGGTTAGAACATATCCGGCTACAGAAGGACTCACGCCAATAACGCCTTGAATATACAAGGGAATGTAGGCAATAGCTCCGAACATGGCCGCACTCATGAAGAATCCGGCGATGTTGCCGAACGCGATTTCCCGCAGCTTGAACAGCTGTAAAGGGATAATCGGTTCATGGGTCCGCGTTTCAATCCATAGAAACAATCCCAATAGCAAGGCGCTGCCTGCGAATAGGCTCACGATTTGCCAGGAGCCCCATCCCAAATGAGTCCCGTCCTCCTGTCCTCCGCCTGCCAGCACCAGAGCGAGCAGAACGGAAACGACCGCACCGCTCAGCGTGACCGCCCCATACCAGTCAATAGAGCGTTTCTCCGCGCCCTTGCTCTCCTTCATGGCGATCAGAATAATGAGTACCGCAGCGATCCCGATAGGCAGATTAATCAGGAAAATCCATCCCCAATGCCAATAATTGACGATGATTCCGCCGAGCGTGGGGCCGAAGCTGCTGGTCAGCGCAAAAACGCCGCCGAACAATCCCTGAAATTTTCCCCGCCGCTCAGGCGGATACAGATCGCCGACAATGGTGAAGGCAATGGGCATTAAAGCACCGGCACCCAGGCCTTGAACGGCTCTGAATATAATGAGCTCCGTCATCGTTCCGGACATGGCGCACAGAGCAGAGCCTGCCAGAAATACCAGTAAGCCGGTCATATACACTTTTTTGCGTCCGAACAGGTCGGCTAGCTTTCCATAGATGGGAATAGTCGTAGTGGAGGCCAGCATGTAGATCGCGAATACCCAGCTGTATAGATGAAGTCCCGATAAATCTTTAACAATGGTCGGCATGGCAGTGGACACGATGGTCTGATCCAGGGAAGCCAGTACCAAGCCAAGCAGCAGCCCGGCTGTAATCCATTTGATATGGGCATGTTGTTTCAATATCGCACACTCCGTCTCTCAGGAAGTCCCTCTATCTTGCCGTCAGGAAGTCCCGGAAATATTGGTGCTGTTTGCAGGCCTGCGAAAGCAGCATAAAAAATATAACGGAAAAATCGAAAAAAGAGTAGACTTTTTCTTTCCGGTAAGTTATCTTATTGATATAGTGCGCCCCAATCAGGGTGCTCTTTTTTTATGTTTATTCCGCTTCTTTATAATGCCGCAGCAGACAAGGGAAGCCCGCATGTTGAAGAGCTTCCCGTCTGCCCGACTTGCGGTGGCAAGATTACTTTTGTTCTTCCTCAATATCGTCTTCAAGTTTGCTGATGTATTCGTTTGGTATTTCATCCCCCTGGGGATTGTTATTCTTGAACATGCTTTTTCGTCCATTGCGAAACTCGCCGCCATGCACTTCGGATTGGCTTTGCCCGTTATTATCGCTTCCGCCGTGGCGGTTCCGATCCTTGTTCACATTATTGGACACTGTCAGTTGCCTCCTCATTCATATTGCCGATCGCTCTCGGCACGTGGTTAGCTTTTGCAAATTGGGTTTGAATATACAGTCCTTCCTGCATCTGGCTCATGTTGGCGCGTGTAAACGTTCATAGTCTTGACATATCTTCATAAAGTGCGGCATGATGAAATGAAGACTCAAGTTGAAAGGATTGCTACTATGGCTGAACAAAATAGGATGCAGCAGATTATTGATGTTATGGTGAAGAACGGCTGGAGAATAACGGAGCAGCGCCGCATGATGGCGGAGATTTTTACGAAGCGTGAAGGCTATTTGTCCCCAAAAGACGTTTATGATCTGATGACTGTCCAATATCCGAGCCTCAGCTTTGATACGGTATACCGCAATTTGCGGCTGCTTAGCGAGATGGGAGCGCTGGAGCAGTTTTATTTTATGGACGGCGGGCTCAAATTCAGGGGCAGCTGCACTGCGCATCACCATCACCATCTCATTTGCGTCAACTGCGAGAAAACGTTGACCTTTGATTATTGTCCCATGGAAAATTCCCTGCAGCTGCCGGGTAATTTCAAAATCATTAATCATCGCTTCGAGGTTTACGGGATATGTGAAACCTGCCAGGTGGAAGCATCGGCCTGATCCCCTTGCTGCAGCAAGGAATCGGTTTAAATAAAGGACGGCAAGCGGTTAAGGGGTCGATTTCCACGCGGGAATCGGCCCTTTTTATTTTTTTGAGGTTCATACTGGAGAGGCAGAACGGCTTGCATCGCCACGGATAAGGAAATAAAAGGCGGCTGGTCTGCGGCATTGACTAATGCTGCGTTAGCTGGTAAACTTCATTGAGTAAATATTACGATTAAGGAAAACGGAGGACGGCAGGGGCCGTTTCTTCTAAAAATATAAGAAAATATCAAATACCTCGATACTTCGCTTATATTTCTGTTGGAGGAAATGAACTGCGCCGCTAAAGGACGGCGAAACCCGTTTCTTCTTGCATGTCTCAAAATCGTAAAACTTACATATAAATAGATTGGATTTGTGCAATCAGAGAAAGGAAGGGGGGTTCAAGCATGCTGCTTGCCGAAATGCAAGGCGTTGAGTTCGGATACCGGGATGTGCCCTGTCTGGAAGATGTAAGTCTGGAGATCCACTCGGATGAGTTTGTTGCCGTAACCGGACCCAATGGCGCCTCCAAGACAACACTGCTCAAGCTGGTGCTGGGCCTGCTGGATCCGTGGAAGGGTGACGTCCGTTTATCCCCCATGAATGCCACAGGAAACAAGCTTGTCGTCGGTTATGTTCCGCAGCAAATTGCCGCTTTCAACAGCGGATTTCCTAGTACGATCGCAGAATTTGTGCGGTCCGGACGGTATGTTCACGGTTCATGGCTGCGCCGGTTGAAAGCCAAGGATCATGACAGCACCGAGCAGGCTCTCCGCCAGGTCGGCATGTGGGATCTGCGGCACCGCAGGATCGGGGAGCTGTCAGGCGGGCAGAAGCAGCGTATCTGTATTGCCCGGGCGCTGGCGCAGGAGCCGGATCTGCTTGTGCTCGATGAGCCTACGACCGGTATGGATCAGGCGAGCCGATTCGGCCTCTATGAGCTCATGCGGCATCAGGTGAAGGAGTACGGAAGGACTGTTATTATGGTGACCCATGGATTATCGGAGGTCAGTCCTTATCTGGACCGGGTGATCGAGCTCGTTCGGAAGGAGGATGGCGGATGGAAATGCTGCACTACGACTTCATGCAGCGGGCATTTTATGCCGGTGGGCTGATTGCGCTGGTGGCCTCGGTGCTTGGCGTTTATTTGATGCTGCGCCGGCAGGCGCTCATGGCAGACATGCTCTCTCACGTTTCGCTTGCAGGCGTTGCTGGCGGCGCTTATCTTCATATCAATCCGACATTGACCGGATTTGCGGTTGCCATTATTGGCGCAATAGCAGTGGAATATGTCAGACGCTCTTATAAAACCTACAGCGAGATTTCCATTGCCATTATTATGGTTGGCGGCTTGTCCAGCGCGGTTGTGCTGATGAGTCTTAACCATAGCGTGAACAAAAGCTTCTCCTCCTATCTGTTCGGGTCGGTCGTTGCTGTAAACAGTACGGAATTGAAATTAATGGGTGCGGTGGCAATCGCCGGAGGATTATTTTTCTTTCTCTGCCGGAGGCCCCTCTATCAAATTACGTTTGACGAAGAGACAGCCAGAACAAGCGGGCTGCCCGTAAAATGGATATCGCTTGGCTTCAGCGTGCTGACGGGCATGATTGTGGCGGCGGCCATGCCGATTGTCGGCGTGCTGCTTGTTTCCTCGCTCATCATTCTTCCGGCGGCGCTCGCGATCCGGATTGCCCCAAGCTTCACGGCGGCGCTGATTTACGCGATGATCATCGGATTGATTGGCGTCTTCTCCGGCTTGACCGCGTCTTATCAATTCAGCACACCGCCCGGCGGTACGATTGCATTGCTGCTGCTGTTCATTCTGATCGCCGGCATCGGCGTCAAGAAATTCGCGGCATGGCTGGTCAGAAGCAGGAGCAAAACCAGGAAGGAACCGGAGGCGGCCGTAATAGGGCAGCTGCCCCGATTTTCTAAAGATTCATCGCTTCATTAAGCTGTATAAAGAGAACAAGCCGGCCTGAAGGCCCGAAAGGGTATGTGGATGCAGAATCGGGTGCCTTCTGGCTGGTAAAGATCACAAGGAGGAAGAGCAATGAAATTCGGGTTGAGCAAATCTTTGGCAGTGGTGGCTGCTTCAGCGGTATTGATCGCGGGCTGCGGGGGAAATACGAATAATGCGGGCAATACGGCAAGCACAGGCAATAACAATGCAGCGGCTGCAAACAGCACAACTGCTTCGAATGGGGTAAACGGCAGCACAAATGCGGATAGCGGCACGAAGCTGAAAATCGTCGCCAGCTTTTATCCGATGGTGGAATTCAGCAAACAGGTGGCCGGCGATCACGCCGATGTCGTTGGACTGATCCCTTCCGGTACGGAGCCCCATGATTGGGAGCCAAGCGCCAAGGATATGGTTCAGGTGCAGGAAGCCGATGTATTTGTTTACAACGGAATCGTTGAAGGCTGGGCGGACGACGCGATAAGCAGCACAACCAATGACAAACGGATTGTCGTTGAAGCCAGTAAGGGCCTTGCTCTGATGGAAGGGACGGCGGAGGAGGAAGAAGAAGGGGAAGAGGCGCCAGCGGATGCCGGTCCCGTTCTTGATCCCCATGTATGGCTTGACCCGGCGCTTGCCCAGAAGGAAGTGGCGGCTATCCAGGCTGCGCTCATTCAGGCGGATCCTGCCAATGAAGCGGACTACACGAAGAACGGCGAAGCATATATTGCCAAACTCCAGGAGCTGGATGATGCCTATAAGACAGGTCTTGCCAATACGAAACGAAAAGGATTTGTGACCCAGCATGCGGCTTTTGGATACATGGCCAAGGAATATGGAATCACCCAGATTCCAATTGCCGGATTGTCGCCGGAGGAAGAGCCTTCCCCGGAAAAAATGGCTGAAATAGTGGAGTTCGCCAAACAAAATGAAGTGAAAACCATTTTCTTCGAAACACTGGTTGACCCGAAAGTCGCCCAAACCATCGCGGATGAAATAGGAGCCAAAACGGATGTGCTTAATCCTCTGGAAGGGCTGACTGATGAAGAAATCAGCAAAAATCTGGATTATATCGCCGTTATGAAATCCAATCTTGAAGGCCTGGAGAAAGCGTTGAATGAATAGTGCTTTTTATTTCCGGTCATTATCGTAATAATTACGCAATTGAAGGGACGTTGTGATTCATGAATACGACCAAAATTCCCGTAACCGTATTGAGCGGTTATTTGGGAGCAGGCAAAACCACGGTATTGAATCATGTTCTGAACAACCGGAGCGGTTTGAAGGTTGCGGTAATCGTGAACGATCTCAGCGAGGTCAACATTGACGCGGACCTGATCAAGGACGGCGGAGGCCTCTCCCGGACCGATGAGAAGCTGGTGGAGATGTCCAACGGCTGTATCTGCTGCACGCTCCGCGAGGATCTGCTCAAGGAAGTGGAAAAGCTGGCCAGAGATAACCGGTTCGATTATATTCTCATCGAATCGACGGGCGTCGGCGAACCGCTTCCGGTCGCCCAGACCTTCACCTACATCGATGAGGAGCATGGTATCGATTTGACTGCGTTTTGCCGTCTGGACTGCATGGTGACCGTTGTCGATGCCTACAGGTTCTGGCATGACTTCTCCTCGGGCGAAACGCTGCTGGAGCGCAGTCAGGCGGTTGGCGACGACGATCACCGCGATGTCGTCGATCTGCTCATCGATCAGATTGAATTCTGCGATGTGCTTATTCTGAACAAATGCGATCTGGTGGATGAAGAGGATTTGACGGAGCTGGAAGGCGTGCTGCGCAAGCTGCAGCCGAGCGCCAGGCTGATCCGCAGCAGTCAAGGGAGGATTGACCCGGCGGAAATACTGAACACCGGATTATTCGACTTCGACGCGGCGAGCACGTCGGCAGGCTGGATGAAGGAAATGGCCAAGCCTGTTCATGTGCCGGAAACCGAAGAATATGGCATCTCGTCATTTGTTTACGAGCGTCATAGACCGTTCCATCCCGGACGCTTGCTGCAGTGGATGGAGAACTGGCCGGTTGACATTGTCCGCGCGAAGGGGATAATGTGGTTGTCCTCGCGTCATGATATGGCCCAGAATATCAGCCAGGCAGGCCCATCCATCCAGTTTGGACCCGCTGGCTACTGGGTTGCCGCACTGCCCGAGGATGAGAGGCAGGCAGTTCTGCTTGAGGATCAGGAGCTGCTCACCGACTGGGATGAAGTGCATGGGGACCGGATTAACAAGGTTGTATTCATCGGCATCGAGATGGACGGACCGCAGATCATCTCTACCCTGGACGATTGCTTGCTGTCGGATGAGGAGCTTGAGCAGGACTGGAGCAGCTTCCAGGATGATCTGCCGAATCCGGTTCAGGAAGAGGAAGCAGTGCTTCATTAAAATCAAATCATTAAAACCAAGAAAGGTTGATAATCATGAGAGTCGTTGTTACACTTGCCTGCACGGAAACCGGAGACCGCAACTATACGACAACCAAGAACAAACGCAACCATCCCGAGCGGCTGGAGCTGCGCAAATACAGTCCGCGGCTGAAAAAATTCACGATTCACCGGGAAACGAGATAATCGCTATAATCGCGCAGGTAAAAGCCGGGCTGCTGCTGCAGCCCGGCTTTTACCTGCGGATAAACATGAGCAAGCCTGACTATAAGCCAAAATCATAGTCCGGATATACATAGGGATCATCTGACGGCTTGATTTTCTCGGATTTGCCGGCTGTAAAGAGGATGACATCTGTGCCGTTATACTGGGTTTTATTAATGGTCCCGGTCATTCTTAGCCAGGTATCGTTCTTATACGCGCCAGCATCTGCCGCATTGACCAGCACGCCGTAGGGAAGAGCATCCGCCGTACAGCACTGGACGGCGAAGCGGCCCAGAATGAATTGATTGGCCGCAAGCGTTTCGTCGCGGTATACGAAGCCCTCCATGGTCAATTTCTTCCCTATAAAGTTATCCAGATACAAATCGATAGTCGTAAGGATTTCCATATAATTCTTCTCGGTGACGGTAATGAGCGGCTTCTGGTAGAGCTCCATGCCGTATTTGGAATATGCCTCGGTGAACTCATCTGCCGGGAACAGCTTCGCAAGCTCCGACTGGGGCCCGTCAGCTGACGGGGCATCTTCCGGGCTGCCGGGCGTTGATTGCGGAGCAGAGGCGGCTTGAGCGCTTACGTCAGCCGATAGCAGCGATGGATCGGCAGCGGCGTTTTTTTCTTTCATCTTGATGCTCCCCGATGTACTCAAGGTCATGCCCTTCTGGGCGGCCATCGCGCTGCCAATGGTTGTGTCCGGGGTGAAAATGAAGACGGCAAGCGGGACGACGAACAGGCCGTATACGAGTATATTGCGTATGAGAGAAGGCGAAGGCGGATGCTCGCAGCCGCAGTCGTCTTCTTTGCCGTTCCACAGCTTGAAAGCCTGGTAGATCTGTACAACGGCTACGCCGTAAAGGGCAATTGCAGCGAGCTTGACGTAAATCGTCATACGCGGGGCGATATACAAGGTCAGATGCCCCGTCAGCTGCAGCCGGACAATATAGAACGCGATACCTCCCAGTATAACGGCACGGATGATCGGATGGATGACCTGGCGTCCAACGGATTGTTCTTCCATGGCTTGCGCCTCCTTGATTATGGATTTGGCCAAAGCTGTCCGGCAACGATGGACAGGATCAATACGACAGCTGTAATCAGGACAATGAGCCCAAACACAAAACGCGAGCGGAAAACCGCCAGCATCATGAGCGTATTTTTGAAATCAACCATCGGTCCAAAGACCAGAAAAGCAAGCAGGGCTCCTTTGGGAAATACTCCATTGAAGGAAGCGGCGATAAAAGCATCGGAGGTTGAGCATAACGAGATCAGGAAGGCAAAAGCCATCATCAGAGCATGCACGCCGAGATCGCCTCCGCTGAGCGAAACGAGATCATCCCGGCTGACAAAGGTTTGGATCAGGGCTGTCAGGAAAGCGCCGAGCATCAGAAATTTGCCCATTTCAAAAAATTCATCCGCGGCATGCGTGAATACGGAGAGGAATTTGCCTCCCGATGCATGGTTGTGATAGTGATCATGCGCATGTCCATGCCCGTGAATATGATGATCATGCATATGCGCCTGATGATGACTGCCGCTGACATGTTCATGGGCGCCATGCCGGAGCACGGAATCACTATGAATTGGACCTTGCGAATAACGGTCATGCGGACGGCCGGAAGGGCCGGCAGCAGATTCGCCCGCTTCCAGGGAAGCGGAGGCAAATTCAAGCGGGCTGGTTCTCACCCGGTGATACAGCACCAGCCCGACTATGGCAGAAACGGCGAAGGCGAGTCCCATCCGGAAATATACCATGTCCGTATTCAGCCGGAAGGCCATATAGGTTGCTGCGAAAGTGACGGGATTGATGATCGGGGCAGCCAATATGTAAGTAATTCCGATATAGACAGGCATGCCTTTGCTGATCAGCCGGCGCACAATGGGAATCATGCCGCATTCACATACGGGAAGCAGAATCCCCAGCAGGCAGGCATATACAACGCCAAGCAGCGGATTCCTGGGGATAAATCTGCGCATTCGCTCCTCGGAAATATACAGATTCATGAAGGAAGAAACGAGCACGCCAAGCAGAATGAAGGGCAGCGCCTCCAGAAAAATACTGACGAAAACCGTCTTCAGGCTCTGCCACTGGGCTGCCGAAATATCAGGTAACAGATCCGTCGATAGCATACGATGTCCTGTGAAGACCAGCAGCAGAGCGGCCAATATCCCGACCGTGACAATGTTCAGGCTCCAGCGGTAAATCGAATTGGGCATATTGGACCGACCTTTCGTAACTAGTAAGGATTACGATTAAGTATAAAAGATTTATCCCTTTTGGTAAATAGATCAAACCAAGTGTCTATTTTTTGTCAATCTGGCATATTGGAGGCATATGGCGCATGATTGGGCCGGATCTTATAGAAGAGCCTGTCCGTAAATGTTATACTGGAGGACATGAATAAATGAACAGGAAAGGATCTGGATTTTCGTGGAAAAAGCTTTATTCAGAAAACAACGATATACGCTGTCCTTCCAAGATGAGAAGCGGCGCCGTATTCCTCTCTTTTATATCACATTCCTGCTGCTGCTTCTAAAGATGATTCTGCTGCGCAGCTTTTTCTTTCATGATATTGCCTGGAGCCGCCTGACGACAGACGCCGCTGCATTACTGGTAATTTTGAGCCTGTTCGAGCTCGCTCTGCCTCTTAAGGTGAAGTCCATCGTATTCTGGCTGTTTAATTTCATCTATTCGCTCACCTTGTTTGCAGCCACCTTATATTTCTCGCATTTTGGCTCGGTACCGACCTATACGGCGCTTTATAATCTGGATCAGGTGCTGCAAATCAAATCAAGCGTTCAGTCCACGGTTGAGTTAAGCAATTATCTCTATTTTATCGATATCGTTATTGCCGTTATAGTCTGGCTTGTGCTCAGAATCATCGGAGTACGCCTGCCGGCCAACCGTTCCATCTGGAAAATAGGCGTGCTTATCACTTTCGTCGTCTGCATCGCGATATCCGCCAGATATATCCAGCTGGGCATGCCCATTGAGAATGAGCTGGTGGCGGCCGAGACCGATGGATTTCTAAATTATCAGGTAGCCTCGGCCATCAAGGCCGTGAAGGATAACAGCATAGCAGCGGAGGGCAATACGGATGAGATCGCCCAGGAAATTAGTGACCTTCAGGCATCCTATGCGTATAAGGATCAGCCGGGGGAAGCGCCGGCATTCTTCGGGGAAGCCAAAGGGAAGAACGTCATCGTCATTCAAATGGAGGCGTTTCAGAACTTTCCGATCCATCTGTCGCTGGACGGGAAAGAGCTGACGCCTGTCCTGAACGGATTGGCTGATCAGGGCATGTACTTCCCGCATATCTTCCAGCAAATCGGACAGGGCAACACCTCCGATGCCGAGTTTATGTCGAACACGTCCATCTATCCAACGGGGAAAATAGCGATGTCGACAGGCTACGGGAACCGCGTGCTGCCGAGTATGCCAAGACTGCTGCAGGAACGCAATTACGAAGCGGATACGTTCCATGTCAATGATGTGGGCTTCTGGGACAGGAGCAAGCTCTACCCGGCGCTTAATTTCAATCATTATTACGACAAGCCTTTTTATACCAATGATCATTTCAACAGTTTCGGCGCTTCCGATGAAGAGCTGTACCGAGTAGGGGTTGAGAAGCTGTCGGAGCTCAGCAAGCAGGGCAAGCCGTTTTACGCCCAATTCGTCACCGTATCCAGCCACTTCCCGTTCGAGGTGCCGGAGGATCGTTTGAAAATGAAAATACCGGACGCGCTGAAAGGCACGCAGCTTGGGAGCTATCTGGCTGCCGTCAACTATACGGATTATGCGGTCGGCACGCTCATTGACCGCTTGAAGCAAAACGGCATGTGGGATAACACGGTGCTGGTTCTGTATGGGGATCACTTCGGCCTGCAGCCCGATCAAATTGATTCCGCTCTTATCAGCTCTGAGCTTGGCATCACGTATGATCCGCAGGTTTCCCGGTTTAACATCCCGCTCATTATCCACATGCCCGGAGAGACGGACGGCAAGGTTGTAAACACAGTTGGAGGACAGCTTGATATCATGCCGACGATCGCCAATCTGCTCGGAGTCTCCCTCAGCGAAGAGAAATTTACAGCGTTTGGACATGATCTGATGAATATCGATCACAATGTGTTTGGCATGCGCTATTATTTGCCGACGGGCTCATTTTTCAACAATGACATCCTGTTTGTTCCCGGCAAAGGGTTCGAGGACGGTAAAGCGACATCATTGTCAACGCTGAAGCCCGTGACTGATTTCTCCGCTTACCGCAAAGACTACGATTATGTGCTTAAGTTGATGGAGCTTTCGGACCAATATGTCCGTTCTCTCCCCAATCGAAAATAGATACCATTATACCAACAATAAAGGAGGATCAGCATGGGGGTACCGGCAGGCGTCTGGATTGGAGCAATTGTTATTGGGGTCATTGTAGTCTGGCTGACCATTTGGGTAACCAATAAGGCGTATTCGAAGAGATGGGAAGAGCACGAGGAAGAAAATCAGGGAAAAAAAGAATAACAGCTTTAACCCTGGAGCCGGCAGCCTAGTCTGTACGGTTCTTTTTTTGCAATTATATTCGGGGAGAAATTTGCTTTGCCGTTAAAGGACGGAGAATTCGCTTCTTTTAATTGACAATGATAATCATTATCAATTAAAATGAACACAACCGCATATACATAGAAAAAGCATGTGCCGGCGAATGCAGCTATTGTTCCAGGCCAGGCAGGCAATAAGGTAGCGAGACAGGAGGCGACCGAATGGGAATTTTGTATGAAATCATAAACCGTACGAATCCTGATCAGAATAAAGAGGAGAATAAGCTGGAGCGGCCATGCGCGGATGAGCTTGTGCGTCAAAGCTATTACAGGGCGGATAAGAAGCTGAGAGAGAATTTGCTGCATGCGGACAAAGGACTGAATAAAGCTTAGCGGAAGAGCGGCTGCAATGCGAATCCGCATACGTTTGGACCCGTATGATTTGATCATAAAGCCTAAGACAGAAATTCATCAAATCAAACGGATCGAAGCGTTTAGCGAGTCGACAGGGAAGAAGGGTTAGATCTTGATCAGCCCTTTTTCTTTGATTTCATTCTCAAACTCGGAAGCATGCTTGGACATACAGTTGCAATAGTAGTCTTTACGGCAAATCGGGCATGGAACGGTAAGCAGGCGGTTAACGCCGATTAACTCCCAATCCGGTTTCTTGCTGTAAATAAGCCGGCATTTGGTGTTGTCCGTCAGTGTGGCAACAAAATGGTAAAGTCCTTCTGCTTCATTGCTGTCCACTACTACAAGGTTTTTGATATGAATTTTAAGCGCCATGTTTATCTCCTGTTCACATATTTGATTTTTATTTGCATAAGCGTGTGCTTAGTAATACTAATTGGATTATACCACTTTTGTCAAAGTGAAATTACCCCTTTGCTATATTTATTATACGATTATGGTTAATTGTGAAGCAATGTGTGTAATAAGGAATACGGCAAGCCGAAAATAAACTGAATCAAGGCGGTGAATGACATGACAGTCCGATATCTTGTGAACTGCTATAACACAACCATTACGGTGAAGCAGGAAGATGACAGCATTGGGCAATATGATGTCAACATTCAAAGCAATAACAGTCCTTTCGGTTCCGGCAACACGCTGTATTCCGCACATACGGAAGAACAGGCCGTTCGGATTGCCAATCAGCTGTGTGCTTTTTACTCCATGGCAAGGGAAAACGGGTATTACCTGCAGGGGAAGAAGTTTATGAAGCCTGACAGGCGGGATATCCATGCGGAAGAAGTGCTTAGATTTGAAAGAAGCGAAGAAGATATGCACGCGTTACTAACCGGAGCTTAAATAAAATCATATACGAACCCATATAAGGGACCTCTCCGGAGGTCTCTTTTTTATTGGAAGCAACAATTTCCATTATGATGCGTCCAATATATAAGTGAAGAAGCAGAGTCTAACGAAATTTGGAGGATTTATTAATGAACTTGCGCAAGTGTCTGGCTGTTTTGCTGTTTGTTGTCTTATGGTCGCAAGCTGCGGCCCTGAATGTACATGCCCAAAATTCCAGTACGATTAAGATCTTTTTGGACGGGCAGGAAATCATAAGCGATGTATCTCCTTATATTGTTCCTAAAGTGGACACAACCCTGGTTCCCCTCAGAGTGATCAGCGAAGGATTGGGAGCGGCGGTGGATTGGAAGCAGAGCAGCAAGAGCGTGACCATCAGCTGGCCTGAAACGGCGATTGCGCTGACGGCCGGCCAAACCTACGCTCTCGTGGACGGGAGCAAGATTGCCTTGGGAACGACTGTGACAGTCAAGCAGGGCAGAGTTATGGTCCCGCTGCGCTTTGTCGGAGAGCAGCTCGGTCTGCAGGTAAACTGGAATCAAAGCGAGCATACGATCACGATGCTAAGCGGAGGTTTGGCTGAGCTGCCTCCTTCCGAACCTGTCGATCCTGTTGCCCCGGCGGAGCCAAAGCCGCCGGTCGATCCCGCCTTTCCATTGCCGCCCCTTGACGATAACGGCGGCGGGAATACGGGGGGCATCGGCTCAGGCCTCAGAGGAGCCTGGGTATCGACGGTTTTCAATCTGGATTGGCCATCAACAGGTTCATTCGGAAACAAGACGAAGCAGCAGGATGAGTTCATCAAGCTTTTGGATGATTTGCAAGGAATGGGCATGAACGCGGTATTTGTACAGGTTCGCCCGGCAGGCGACGCTTTATACCCCTCCACGCTTGTTCCATGGTCTGCATTTCTGACCGGAACAAGTGGGAAAGCGCCGGATTATGATCCGCTGGCATTCATGATCGGGGAGACACATAAGCGGGGAATGGAATTCCATGCCTGGTTCAATCCGTTCCGCGCGACGACAGATACGAAAACGGATAAGCTGGCCGGCAATCATGTGGTCAAGCAGCATCCCGAATGGATCGTCAAATCCGGCAGCATGTTTTATATTAATCCCGGCATCCCGGAGGCGAGGCAGCATATTATCGATACGATCATGGAAGTGGTCCATCAATACGATGTGGACGGCATCCATCTGGATGATTATTTCTATCCGTCCGGCGGCACCTTTGGCGATGATGTTACTTTCCGGACATACAACAGCAAGAAACTCGCCACGCTCGCCGACTGGCGCCGGGATAATATTAATGAATTTGTCCGGCAGCTGGGCGAATCCATCCACAGCGCCAAGCCGCAGGTGCAGTTCGGCATCAGTCCGTTCGGAGTGTGGCGCAACAAGGCGCTGGATGCGACAGGCTCGGATACCAAGGCTGGTGTAACCGCTTATGACAGCATGTATGCGGATGTACGCACCTGGATCAAGCAGGAGTGGATCGATTATGTCGTTCCGCAGATATACTGGAGCTTCTCTTTCACGGCGGCTCCCTATGGCACCTTGGTAGATTGGTGGGCGAATGAGGTACGGGGCACAGACGTTAAGCTGTATATCGGCCATTCACCTTACAAGCTGGGGACTGCCGAGGCAGGCTGGCAGAATGCCAAGGAGATTATCGATCAATTGTCTTACAATACTTCGATTAAAGAAGTCAGCGGCGATCTGTTCTTCAGCGCCAAGGATTTGCGCAAAAATCCGCTGGGACTTCTTCAAGCGCTCACGGTTTATTACAATCTTAATTAATTTATACGGTATTGTTACCTTTTCGAAACAATTTGGAGCCTATTCCCGGTTATAGTTATTCTATAACCAGATGTCCTTGATAGGGAGTGGCTTAAGTATGAAAAAATTATCATTATCTACAGCCGTAATTGCAGTCGTTCTGGCATTCTCCATCCCGAGTGCAAATGCCGTAGGCAAGGGAGAAAGCGCGCCAGCCGGGCAGTCAGCTGAAACGGTCACCGCTTTTATCAATCATATTGATCACAAGGAAGGCAAGCTGTATCTGACAGTCGACGATATTCAATGGTTTGAGGGGGCTGCCGCCGATGAGGCCTTTCTCGAGAATGAACCGGATTCCGGAATGGACGGCGCGCCGGATGGCTATTATATTGTCAATTCCGATAATCAAACCAGAGCGGTCGAGATCGATCCAGACGCGCAGGTAGAGATGCAGATATATGATCAGGATGGTGTGCTGGAAGATCTTCAGCCCGTCTTTAATCAGGCAATTCCGCTCGAGAAGTTTAATGTTATTTTTGCAGATAAGCATATCGTGGATTTGAGCGGTTTTCCTTATCATTTGACGATCAAGGACGGGAAGGTAGTCCGCATCGTTCAGCAGTATATCCCTTAATTGTCAGCTTGCGGCTATACATAGTCCCGCTCGGTTACCGAGCGGGTCTTTTTTTGCCTTATAGAATGTGTAAGTTTCACTTTTATCGATTTGGGGCACTTCGGCTAATCGGAGAAAATGCAAGGTCCTGCCGCTTCCGAATAGACAATGCCGAGCGATTACCTATACAATGGAAACAGGGCCCTTATCCGGTCCTGTTTTTTCCTTAGTTAGATGAATTATGGGCAGAATAGCATTTTATCTGAACGAAGCAGGTTTTACGGCGTAAAACTTAAAGCTTCTGTTTGTGAAGCAAGTTTTACTGCGCAAAACACACAGGAGGTAACCGCTATGAAAGCACTTGTATGGAACAGACCGGGAAAACCGGAATCCCTGGAAACGACGGAGCTGCCGGTTCCGGCGGCCGGACCGGGTGAAATCCGGGTCAAGGTAATCGCGGCCGGATTGAATCCGGTTGATTACAAGCTCGCTTTGAACGGCCATCCCGCATGGGTGTACCCTTTTGTCCCGGGCGTGGATGTTGCGGGCGAAGTAGTGGAGATTGGGGATGGCGTGACGAAGTGGCAGATTGGCGACCGCGTTGTTTATCATGGCGATTTTACCAAGCCGGGCGGATATGCTGAATTCAGCGTGACCACCGCACATACAGCTGCGCGAATTCCTGAAGGCGTCTCCTTCGTCGAGGCGGCGGCTTTTCCATGCGCTGGCCTGACCGCTTATCAGGTGTTATTTCGCAAAATGCATATGCAAGCGGGTCAATCGATCCTGATTCATGCCGGCGGAGGAGGCGTAGGCGGATATGCCATTCAGCTTGCCAGGCTTGCCGGAGCATCATTGATCCTGACAACGGCATCCCAGAAAAGCATGGAGCATGTGAAGGCGCTTGGTGCCGACGTCGGAATAGATTATAATAAGGAGGATACGTACAGCCGGATCAGAGAGCTTACTGACGGGGCCGGCGTGGATCTGATCCTGAATTCCGTCAACCGCGCAACCGCCCAGGAGGATTTGTCCGCTTTGAAGTTCGGGGGGCAATTAGCCTGCATCGCGGGGGCTCCGGAAACCGTAGCGGATTTTCAGCCCTCCTCCAAGACGTTCACGCTGCACAAAATCATGTTAAGCGGGGCACATGGATCTGGAAACCGGGAGGCCGAGGAGGATCTGGCAGCCATGGCGGACGAGTTTATGGCCTTGATGCTGGAGAAGAAGATCAAATCGATGGTCAGTGAGATTATCTCGCTGGAGCAGGTGCCGGAAGCGCTGACCCGATTATCGCAAAGACATGTTACTGGGAAAATAGTTCTTCTCCTTCAATAGGAGCAAGGAGCTCCAATACAGCAGGGGGTGCCGGTACGAGCCATTTGATTATGATAACATCAGCTGATTTGAACCATCCGTTATGGCCAGAGGCGCTGCGGATTTATCACGGAGCTTTTGCGCAGGAAGGCCGGAAATCCGATGCGGTGATCAAGCGGATGTTCGACAAGCATTTGTGTTTTCTGCACATCGGGTCGATTAATCAGGAAGCGGCCGCTATGGCGATATCCGCCAGAAGCGATGACGGCAGGGTGCTGGTTATCGATTATCTTGCCGTTCGGGAGGACCTGCGGGGTCAAGGTGCGGGAGCGGACTTCGTCCGGGCCATTTCCCGCTGGGCGCAGGAGGAGCAGGCTCTGGAGGGAATCGTTATTGAGGCGGAAGCGGATGAGACGGCCATAAACGCCAGCCGGATCCGCTTTTGGGAAAAATGCGGATTTACCTTAACGGATTATGTCCATCATTATAGATGGGTCCCTGAGCCTTATAGGGCCATGTTCAACTGGTTTGAGCCTGGCAGCGGTCTGCCTGTTGATGGAGAAGCTTTATTCCGCTATATCATTTCATTTCACCAGAAAGCTTATGCCAAATGAATACGAATATATAACGGACTGCCGCGAGGCAGTCTTTTGTCTGATCAGGCCAACCGGCGGTTTCCGGTTGGCCTTTTTTTCTGCCTCACAGCGTTACAGGCCAGCATGCATAATCGAATGAAATAATTGGAAGCCTATCAGGGAGAAGAATATCGATGATGAGCAAGCTTTCTATTCCGGTATGTGAGGGGGAACGGATATGTCCGTCTGGAGATCCATGATTAATAGATCCAAGCAAAAGTCAAATCATATCCAAAGGTCTGATCAGTCACGAAGGAAAATAGAGACGCCCAACAAGATTATGGAGAAGCTGGGGGATGAGCCTACTCATCGGTCAATTGATGAAACGGTTCTTTTCTTGCAGGAATTGCTTAAAGACAGCGATGACTTCATTATCCGTGAATTCGATATTCACGGCCATTATCCGGCGGTTTTGTTCTATTACTTCAGTTTGGCCGACAAAACGCAAATCAATGAGGACGTGCTGCGGCCTTTGATGAGGATTGTGGAGACGCCAGAGGAGGAACGCAAAACCCCCAAACAGCTTGCGGAGATGATTAAGCGGCAGACGCTGACTTACAGTCCCATCAAGACGACCTCCAAGATCAGCGAGCTGGTGGATGGCATCTCGAGAGGATCAACGGTCCTTGCCATAGAAGGTCTGGATGAAGTGCTCATTATGGGCTGCCGGGATATTGGCAAGAGAGCGATCGAGCAGCCGCCGACCGAGCAGGTGATTCAAGGCCCCAGGGAAGGGTTCATCGAACATCTGGACGACAACCTGGGCTTGATCCGTTACCGGCTGATGACCCCGGATTTGCGGGTAAAGGTGATTACGCTTGGACGGGTGACCAAAACCGATGTCGCGATTACGTATCTGGACGGGATTGTAAATCCGGAACTGGTTCAGGAAGTGGAAAAGCGGCTGTCCAATATCGATATCGATGGAATTATGGATGCCGGCTATTTGGAGCAGTTCATCGAAGACAACTATCTGTCCCCGTTCCCTCAGGTGCAGAATACCGAGAAGCCCGATAAAGTCGTTGCCAATCTGCTGGAAGGAAGGGTTTCCATTCTGGTGGACGGAACGCCCTTCGCGCTTATAGTGCCGGCGGTGTTCAACCAGTTCTACCAGGTAACCGAGGATTATACATCGCGTTTTCTGCAGGGCAGCTTCATCAGGGTGGTGCGTGTCATAGCGTTGGTTTTTTCTCTCATATTTCCATCGTTATATGTTGCCATCATCTCCTTCAATCCCGAACTGATTCCTACGGAGTTCGCCGTTGCCGTAGCCGGGGGGAGAGCGGGAGTGCCGTTCCCGTCTTTTTTTGAGGTGCTTATTGTCGAGATATCCATGGAGGTGCTGCGGGAAGCTACCATCAGGCTGCCGCAGCAGGTCGGTGGTGCATTATCCATCGTAGGCGTGCTTGTTATTGGCCAAGCGGCGGTTGCGGCCGGATTCGCAAGCCCGATTACCGTTGTCGTTATCGCGCTGACGACAATCGGATCGTTCGCAACGCCTGCCTATAACTCAGCCTTCGCGCTGCGTATGCTGCGGTTTCCGCTGATCATCATGGCCGGTATGTTTGGTTTGTATGGCGTCGTCATTGGCTTAATCGTGATCGGGAATCATATGCTTTCCCTGAAATCCTTCGGTATTCCGTATATGAGCCCGGCAGTTCCGGTTGATATGCAAGGCTTCAAGGATTTGGTTACGCGTGCTCCGATCTGGTCGATGAAGCTGAGGCCCGCGATGCTCCATTCTCCTGATCCGACCCGGGTAGGGGAGAAGTCGCAGCCCAACCACGAACAGCAATCCAATGTGCTTGATCCGATGCAGAATACCGAATCGGAGGAAGGAGGGAATCAAGATGGAAGCTCGTCAGATAACGATGGTTCAGGCGGCAGCAGTTATCGCTAGCACCATCATCGGGGTCGGTGTGCTTGAACTGCCCCGTCTGTCCGTTAATGCCATGGATTCAGGAGCTCCATTGTTTACGCTTATCGGAGCTCTTATCGGACTAGTCGGATTGATACTGACAACCGTGCTGGGCGTACGTTTTCCCAGAAAGTCGTTGATTCAATACAGTGAAGACATTATAGGCAGATGGCTTGCCCTGGTTATCAATATGGCGCTCGTCATTTTCTTCTCCATTCTGACCGCCCTGGCCTCGCGCGAGTTTGGTGAGGTGGTCGTGACCTCCGTATTGAAGCGCACTCCGCTGGAAGTTACGGTGATCATGATGCTGCTGCTGGCAGCGGTGATTGTAAGAACGGATATCGCCACATTTACCAGCGTCCATCTGTTCTATTTGCCTTTTATGTTTGTTCCGGGAATTGCCATTGTTATTTTTTCGCTCAAAAATGGTTTTGCCTTAAACCTGCTTCCGATATGGGGAAACGAGCACCATCAGATATTCAGCGGCCTGCTGACGATAGCGGCGCTGTTCCAGTGTTCCTTCGTCATAACATTGATTATTCCCTTCATGCGCTCCCCCAAAAGAGCGTACGCCTCGATGCTATGGGGTTGGGGAATATCAGGCGTTTTATATCTGCTGATTGTAATTGCGGCAGTTGCCGTATTCGGCCCGGAAGAAATTAAAGTATTGATGTGGCCAACACTGGAGCTGGCGAAAACGACTGCTCTTCCCGCCAATATCCTGGAAAGACTGGATGCGGCATTTTTGGCTGTTTGGGTAACCGCGGTTTTCACGACGCTGTTCTCAAGCTATTATTTGACAATAAAATCCATTACGCAAATGTTCCGTCTCCGCGATCACAAGATGTTCTCTTATTTTCTGCTGCCATTTATCTTTCTGAGCGCCATGCTGCCGCAAAGCGTGCTGCAAATGTATGATTATATTGATATCGTTGGCCAAACCGGACTCATCCTTACGATTGGGTATCCGTGTCTGCTATTGATGCTGGCCATGATCCGCAAGAAAAGGGGCGAAGGGAATGTCGGTTCAGACCATCAAAAGAACCTGTAGCTCAATTCTGCTTGTGAGCATCTTCGTTCCTTTGCTGACGGGCTGCTGGGATCGTCTGGAAATCGAAGAGCGGGCAGTTGTGCTTGCTATAGCGATTGATGTTGCAACTCCTCAAGGGGAGGAGGAGGAACCGGAGGTGGCCCATGTCAAGGACTCCATCCCGGAGCCGGAGGGCATCGGGTACCAGCTTACCGCTCAAATCGCTGTGCCGGGACGTATTCCGCTGGGGCCAAGCAGCGAAGGAGGAGGCGGGTCCGGGGCTTCGCAGAAGCCGGTCTGGATTTTGTCGGCAAGCGGACATACCATGGATGATGCCATGAGTGTGCTGCAGCAGCAGCTGGCGGATAAGCTGTTCCTTGGCCATCTTCGCGTCATTATCGTATCCGAGAAGGTAGCCCGCGTGGGACTTGAGAATTTGAATGATTATCTGAGAAGAAATGCGGAGGTGCGAAGACTCGCATGGCTCAGTATATCCAAAGGCAGAGCCGAGAAGGTGGTAAGGGCGGCTCCGCAGCTGGAAAGGGTTCCTGCGCTTTATTTGCTGGCCATGTTTGATCATGCTGTGGAGATGGGCAAATACCCTAATGAATTTATCGGGATATTCTGGAGCAAGAGTACGAGCAAAGGGGTAGAGCCGATTCTGCCGCTGCTCAATATGAACAGGGAAGGAAGCATTGAAGTCGCCGGACTTGCCTATTTTAAAGGGGATAAAATGGTTGGAAGCACCAAGCCGCTTGAAATCGGCTTTTATATGGCTTTGACCGGCAGGAAGCGGGGAGGTTACACAGCCTTTATTCCAAGGCGCAAGGGCAGCCAGGACATGATTATGATCAGAGCCACGCAGCGAAGAACCAGAACGCAGGTATCTGTGAAGGATGGAAAGCCGCATGTGCAGGTGCATGTGCTCCTGGAAGAGGTAATTGAGGAGAATGCGAACGAGAACTCCAGCATCGACAAACAAGCGAGCCTGGAGGAGCTTGCTGTCACCTCGGCTTCCATGACTGTGAAGGGAACCACGGAATTTGTTAAGCAATTGCAGGCAGCAGAGTCGGATATATTCGGCTTTGGCGAACAGTTTCGGGCGAAGATGCCGGGTTACTGGAATCGCAATATCCGGACGGATGAGAAATGGACGGAGACCTTCAAGACCTTGTCCGTCGATATTCAATGCCAGGTGCGGATGCGGAGGGTCGGGATGAAGGCAAGCTGATTTTTATCAAATGAGGTGATGAATTGCTTCAAAATGTGGGGTATGTCAATTTTATTATTTTGACTTTTATTGGCTCGGGTTACTTGATTCTTCGCTTCGATGGACGAAAGCAGGCCAAGGACAAGCTGCAAAAGGAGCATAAAATTGCACATGTGCTGGGATGGGTAAATATCGGTCTGGGCAGCTTGACGCTTGTTATTAATATTGTCACGGCTATCGTGACCTGAGCGGATTATCACAGGCGGCACCGCCGATCCAGAGTGTGAATGAGGGTATACATGGAGGGAAGGACTAGGGATCTGCATGATCCCCGGTCCTTTTTAATGAAATTGCTTTTGAATTCCTTGTGTTAGGTTTATAGTGGATACATCGGAACATCTGTTTTTTTGCTGGAACCCCAATATGGAAGGATGCGAAAGCCCTTATGACTTATCGGTTATCAAAGCAAGATTATGACCCCTATTTTGGTACGTACATAGGCTTAGTGCCGGATGGGAGTGTCACGAAAATTCTTGAACAGCAGCTGGGGGAAACGCTGGAGCAGTTCAGGAATTTGTCTGAGGATCAGGGGAGTTTCAGATATGCGCCGGGTAAATGGAGTCTGAAAGAAGTCATCGGCCACATCTCGGATACCGAAAGAATCATGAGCTACCGGCTGCTGCGGATTGCCAGAGGTGACAAGACGCCGCTCCCCGGCTTCGAGCAGGACGATTACGTGGAGGCAGCAGATTTTGATTCGCGTTTATTGTCTGAATTAATGGAGGAATACACTCTGGTGCGGCGGTCCACTTTATGTCTGCTGAAGGGGTTGTCCGGGGATGCCCCGACCAGAAGGGGGATTGTCAACGGGAAGGAAATCAATGTTCTCGCATTGGCTTATATCATTGCCGGTCATGAGCTTCATCACAGGAAGATCATTAACGAGAGATATGGAATCGAATAGGAGGAAACACGAATGAGCCGAATCACGATCAAGGGAACCGATCTCTCCCTGCTTCCTGTCGCGCTGGGCACGGCGGATTATGGAACGGCTGTAACCCTGGAGCAGTCCTTCCGCCTCCTCGACCAGTTTGTTGATGGCGGAGGCAGCGTAGTGGACAGCGCCCGTGTCTATGCGGACTGGCTGCCTGACGGTCACGGGATGAGCGAGAAAACGGTCGGAGCCTGGCTGAAAGCCTCCGGCAAGCGGCAGCAAATTCAGATCTCCACCAAGGGCGCCCATCCCGATCTGTCGACCATGAACATATCCAGGCTGTCGCCACGGGATATTGTTTCCGATCTGGATGAGAGCCTAGCCGCTCTGGGCGTCGATGAGATTGATCTGTACTGGCTGCACCGGGATGATCGGAACAGACCGGCCGGCGAAATTCTGGAAACCTTGAACCGGCTTGTGCAGGAGGGTAAAATCCGTTATTTTGGCTGCTCCAACTGGCGTTCCGACCGTATAGAGGAAGCTAATGCCTATGCGAGGGATAAAGGAATTCAAGCTTTTTTTGCCAGTCAAATTCAATGGAGCCTCGCCGAAGTCAATGAGGAGGCTATTGGCGACCGCACGATGGTGGTAATGGACAGGGCGGAGCTGAATTTTCATAAACGATCGGAAATGGCTCTTTTCGCCTTCACGTCGCAGGCCAAAGGTTTTTTTTCAAAAATGGCGGCAGGCGGAGCAGAGTCTCTGCGGGATTCCACAAAACAAACCTATTATAACGAGATCAATTTGGGCAGGCTCGGGAGAGCGCTGGAGCTGTCCGGGCAGCTGTCGGTTCCGGTATCCGCCATTGCCCTTGCTTATCTGATCAGCCAGCCATTCCCGGTTATTCCAGTCATCGGCAGCCATACCCAGACCCAGATTGAAGAGGCTCTGCAGGCGGCAGAAGTCAGGCTGACACCCCAAATGGTCAAATATCTGGAAGAAGGCTGACGAGCATCAGATCTTGACGGCAGGCTCTTGTAAAAGCAAAAACACCTCTTTTAGCAAGAGGTGTTTTTGCTTTTTTTAAAGTTTTACAGGCTTAGTAAGCGGTCCAGCCTGCGTCCGCAGTCACCACGGTGCCATTAATGTAGCTGGCATCATCGGAGGCGAGGAACAGGGCGACAGGGGCAATTTGAGCGGGATCAGCCGGCTCGGCCCGGTTCAGGCCCATACCGGCCATGGCGTTTTCCATACCGTAAGGATCCGGGGTTTGCATGGTGGTGCCGATGTTGGTTGCGACAGAACCGGGAGCAATGGCGTTGCAGCGGATTCCAGCCTTGGCATATTGGAAGCCGACGTTTTTGGTCAGACCGACGACGCCGTGCTTGGAGGCTGTATAAGCGAGTCCCGCTCTTGAACCAAACAGCCCGCCGATTGAGGCCGTATTGACGATGACCCCTTTGCCTTGCTTGATCATGATGGGCAGCGCCTTGCGGATCGCTCTCATTGGGCCGGTAAGGTTAATATCTAGGACACGGTTCCACAGCTCGTCCGTCAAATTTCCGGCAGCAACCATATTGTCCATAATGCCTGCGTTGTTTACCAGAATATCGAGAGAACCGAAGCTGTCCACTGCCTGATCGATCATCCGCTGTACATCCTCTTCCTTGGACACATTGGATATGACCCCGACAGCTTTGCCGCCTACAGCCGTAATTTCCTGAACAACGCTGTCTACCGCATCGCCATTCACATCAGCGACAATGACGCTGGCCCCCTCCTGGGCAAACAAAAGCGCCATGGCCCGTCCCATTCCTGACCCTGCGCCTGTGATGACGGCTGATTTGGATTGAAGTTTCATCTAAATCCCATCCCTTCGATTTCAAAAAGTTGTTTGTGTTAAGGGTGTTATCTATAATGATAGCAACAGCTTTCAAATGGTCAATGACACAACAAGCGATTCAGTCGTTTTTACGACAGAAGCCGGGAATCTGTCAATTAATGTTTACGGGTGGTTATAGAATGTTGAAGCACGGGAGTGTTTATCCGGATATCCGCGTTATGCGGACGCGCGCGCTGCTAATAGAAGCCCTGCTGGGCTTGATGATGGAAAAAGGATTTCATGAGCTGAAAACAAAGGAAATTGCCGATCGTGCCGGTATCAACCGGGTCACATTTTATGATCATTTCTCCTCCAAAGAGGAGCTGCTGTCAGAGGTAATGGACGGAACTCTGAACGAATACGCGGCAATAATTGATCAAATGTCCGCCATTTCGGCTCCATCCCCGACGGATTTGTTCCTTGCCGTCCAGCTGTCAGTCAGGCATATCAAGGATAATGCGGCTTTCTATAAAGTCATGCTCCTGACGCAGGGGGTCCCGGAGTTCGCATCCAGATTCCATGAGCGCATCTACCAGGCCATGAACAACAGCTACCGGAAAGCAGCCCCGGTTAATACCAAGGTAAACCCTGAGCTTTATATCAACTGGATAATTGGCGGGGCTATCGGCGTATTTACGTATTGGCTCAAAAATGATCTGCAGCCCTCGGAAGAAGAGATAATGGAGCAAATTCTGATGATTGCCGAATCGACGAGCAGGCTTCTGCTGTAGAATTGCTTATTTTTCGGAGGATGACTGGACCCTCTTCTTCCTGACGTGAGAAGGTATGGCAACGAAAGGCAGATATAGAATCAGGAACAGCACCAAAGCCACGCCCTCCAGCGAAAGCAGGTACCAGGGATAGGGGCCAAGGAAATCGAGGAGCGACGCGGAATCGGGCTTTCTGGAGAGAAACATGTAATTCCCCCCGGTTGCGGCATTAACGAACAGGACAACAATAAGCAGAGCATTCAGAACGATCATGGTAAGCCCTATGGATTTCAGTGTCGGCCGGAACCGCTCAACCCATACCATATAGAGAACGGCCAGAATAATGGCAATATGGGCGGTGAAAAATTCAATGAAGCGAAAATGGGGATAGCCGTAATCAAGCGCCGGCGTAAGCAAGGCCTGAATGGCTCCGCCGATTCCCGTAAAATATGCGATTTGAAAAAGCATGCGGCTTCGGGTCAGCAGCATCAGGATGCACAGATACAAGGTGATGCTGCACAGCTCAAGCGGCAGAGAGCTTTTCACCTGATACACGGATTCCGCGGTATACCAGATATTCAGCGATGCCTCGCAGATCACTAATACAGCCGCCAGAAAATACCGGCCGTTCCGGTTCCGGCTGCCCTTCTGAAGCCAGCCGCGGAACAGATACAGCAGGATAACGGCCAGACCGAAAATAAGGAGAGCGAACAGATGCGGCGGAGAGTAGGCCGTGAAGGCCGCTGCCTGTTTGACATCAAGAAATCGATCCATTGGCTTTTCCTCCTGGTTTGAAAAATGTTCCATTACTTTATATTATCTTATGGAGGCGGAGAATAGCATCGGGAAACGGTATACTTTTTTCGGCGAAGGGCAGAATGTTAGCGGCAGTATTAATAAAGGAATAACGGATATAAAGGCGATGGAGAAGGAGTGGTGGAAAAATGGCGGATAATCAAGATCTGAGGATTCGAAGCATCGTGATCAGCGAGGGCGTCAACCGGGTTCCAAACCGTGCGATGCTCCGTGCTGTGGGATTTAATGATGACGATTTCAAAAAGCCGATGATCGGCGTTGCCAGCACCTGGAGTGAAGTGACGCCCTGCAATATGCATATCGACCATTTGGCGAGGGAAGCCAAGAAGGGCGTCCAGGCCCACGGCGGCGCTCCGTTGATCTTTAATACGATCACCGTGTCAGACGGAATATCGATGGGGCATGAGGGGATGCTGTTCTCGCTTCCCAGCCGGGAAGTGATTGCCGATTCCATTGAAATTGTGACCCAGGCGGAGCGTTTTGACGCGTTGGTTGCCATCGGAGGGTGCGACAAGAATACCCCGGCCTGCCTCATGGCGATCGGGCGCATGAATTTGCCTGCCGTCTATGTATATGGGGGGACGATTCAGCCCGGCAAGCTTGACGGCAAAGACGTCGATATCGTTACGGCCTTTGAAGCGGTAGGACAGCATCAGAACGGTCAAATCAACGATGAGCAGCTGCATCAGGTGGAATGCCGGGTATGCCCGGGTCCTGGCGCTTGCGGGGGCATGTATACCGCCAATACGATGGCATCCGCTGTCGAAGCCATGGGTATGAGTCTGCCTGGATCGTCTTCCACGCCCGCGATTTCGCCCGATAAAGCCCTGGAATGCGCGGAAGCGGGAAAAGCGGTGCTCAAGCTGCTGGAGAAGAATATCCGTCCGCGCGATATCATGACCAAAAAAGCTTTTGAGAATGCGATCACGGTCGTAATGGCGCTTGGCGGCTCGACGAATGCCTTCCTGCATTTGATTGCAATGGCGCATTCCGTCGGGGTCGATTTGAAGCTTGACGACTTTGAGCGTATCCGTTTGAAGGTGCCGCATCTGGCGGATTTGAAGCCAAGCGGCAAATATGTCATGCAGGATCTCAATGACGTGGGCGGCGTCGCCGGCGTCATGAAGCTGCTGCTGGCTGAAGGACTGCTCCATGGCGATTGTTTGACTGTCACGGGAAGAACCCTGGCTGAGAATTTGGCGGATGCCCAGCCATTGGCTGACGGACAAGCCGTCATCCGGCCTTTCGATAATCCGCTTAAGCCGAGCGGTCCGCTCGTCGTACTCCGGGGCAATCTGGCTCCCGAGGGTGCCGTAGCCAAGATGTCGGGACTGAAGAATCTCCGCTTCTCCGGACCTGCGCGCGTGTTTGACAGCGAAGAAGAGACGACGCAGGCCATTATGAATGATGAAATACTGAAGGGGGACGTCGTGGTCATCCGTTATGTCGGTCCCAAGGGAGGCCCCGGCATGCCGGAGATGCTCTCTGTAACAGCCATGATCGTTGGGAAAGGACTGGGTGGGGAAGTAGCCTTGATGACAGACGGAAGGTTCTCGGGAGGCTCGCACGGTTTCGTTGTCGGGCACGTCTCTCCCGAGGCCCAGGTTGGCGGCCCCATCGGTTTACTGCGGGATGGGGATATGATTACAATCGACAGCGAAACCCGGGAGATTTCGTTTGCGGTCTCCAACGAGGAATTGGAACGACGCGCGCTGACCTGGACCAGGCCCGTACCCAGATTCACCACAGGCGTTCTGGCCAAGTACGCACGCCTTGTTTCGTCCGCATCGACCGGGGCTGTGACCGATTTGAATCTGGATTAACCAATAGGAAAAGCAAATCCTTGCCATCAAGAGCCTCTGGTCCAGTGGACCAGAGGCTCTTGTTATGCCGGGGCTGTTTCTAAGGGCGAAGAGAGGCCATATCGATGCAGGCTTGTTTCCATGAACGGGAACGTGTTACGATTTTGCATATGAAAAGTTTGCAGGGAAGGGGAATTGAGCATGACCACTTATATTGCTTTGCTCCGCGGCATTAATGTCGGGAAGAAACAGATCAAGATGGATGTACTGAAAAGCATTATGGAATCCCTGCCTGTCCAGAAGGTGCAAACCTATATCCAAAGCGGAAATGTGGTCTTTCAGGCACAAAAGAAGCAAACGAAGCTATTGTCCGAAGAGATCGGGAACAAGCTTGCGGACTCGCTCTCATTCGATGTGCCGGTGATCGTGCGTACCATGGATGAGCTGGACGAGGTCATCGGCAGCAATCCATTTGCCTCTTACGGCAATGACGACGAGGGGAAGCTGTATATTGCGTTTCTTGCCAATGAACCGGCTGCAGAGTCCATTCAGCATTTGCTTTCCTTCCAGAACGGGACCGACGAGCTCCGCGTCCAGGGAAAGGAAGTTTACCTCTGGTGCCGCACCAACTATGGAACTACCAAATTCTCCAATACCTTTCTCGAGAAGAAGCTCAAGGTGAGCGCAACGACCCGCAACTGGCAAACCGTAAACAAGCTGGCGGCAATGTGCAGAGCTTGATTGGATACCCGTGAATAGTTGGCCTCCGCGTGCGCAGGCATGCCGGGATGTCAATAAAGACGGGAAAATGATTTTACCCAAAAGGATCGCCTCAGAGAACGGAGAATGCCGATGTTCAAGTTATTTATTGTTGAAGATGACAAGGGACTGGTGGGCTTGCTGCAGGAGCATTTGCATAATTTCGGTTACGAGACCAGGGCCGTTATGAATTTTGAAGCGGTTCTGGCTGAATTCGAGCAGTTCGAGCCGCATCTTGTGCTGATGGATGTGAATTTGCCCAAATTCGACGGTTACTATTGGTGCAGGCAGATCCGCAGCAGCTCGACATGTCCCATTCTGTTCATCTCCGCCCGCGAGAGCAAGATGGATCAGGTGATGGCCCTGGAGAACGGCGCGGACGACTATATTACCAAGCCCTTCGATTATGAACTCGCAACCGCCAAGATCCGTAGTCTGCTCCGCCGGGCTTACGGCTCCTATGCCATTGCCGCTAACGAGAGGACCATTTCCGTTGCCGGACTTACGCTGGATGTGGAGCGGCTGCTGCTTTCCCTGCATGATGTGAAAATCGAGCTCAGCCATACGGAAGCGAAGATCATGGATGAGCTGATGAAGAAAGCGGAGAAAGTAGTCAGCCGGGACCGGCTGCTGGACAAAATATGGGATGAGCAAACTTTTGTGGACGATAATACGTTGAATGTATATGTGAACCGTGTCCGCAAGAAGCTAACGGCTCTGAATATTCACGATTCGCTTCAGACGATTCGCGGCCAGGGGTATCGGCTTTACCCGAACTGGGGGAGTGAGTAAGGCATGAAGCTATTCTTCCGCGAGCAGCTGCCCTTTATCTATTTGTATTTCTCGCAGCTGCTTGTTATCGGTTTTATCTATTGGCTGGACGGTTACCGTCATACGGCTGTCAGCTTATATGCGGGCCTGCTGGGCACCTGCATGCTGATTGGCTACCTGGCTTTCCGGTATATCACAAACCGCAGTTTCTATGAGCGGCTCGAGCAGCCGCTCGCCTCGAATGAAGATTTGTTCAAAGCCCGCCATCAAACCCCTCTGACTGAAAGCCTGCAGGCTCTGCTCAAGAGCCAATTCCGGCACTACCAAACGGATCTGCTGCAGTATAAGCAGCGGATTGAGGATCATATTCAATTCATCAACCAATGGGTTCACCAAATGAAAACGCCGGTGTCGGTCATTCATTTGATGATCCAAAACGAGGATGAGCCCCGTTTTACAGCCATCGGCGACGAGATGGACAAGCTCAAAAAAGGTCTTGAGATGGTCCTGTACACTGCCCGTCTGGACATGTTCGAGCATGATTTTTATGTGGAGCAGCTTGATCTGGAAGCCATCGTGCGTGCAGCGGCCAGCAGCCAGAAGCGCTTGTTTATCCGCCGGCGTATTTTTCCGGTCATTCATATCGAGGGGAAGCTTGCAGTCGCCTCGGATGACAAGTGGCTGTCCTTTGTCATCAATCAGATCATTACGAATGCTGTCCGTTATACGGCACAGGACAACCGTCATCTTTATTTCCGGGGATTTTCCGGCACGGAAGGAACAGTTCTGGAAATACGCGATGAAGGGGTAGGCATAGCCGAAAGCGATCTGCCGCGTGTCTTCGATCCCTATTTCACCGGGGAGAACGGGAGGCAGTTCCAGGAGTCGACGGGAATGGGACTCTATCTGGTGAACCAAATCTGTGAAAAGCTGGGCCATGACGTGAAGCTTGAATCCACTGTCGGGCTGGGAACGACGGTCCGGATTCTTTTCAAGTCTTACAAAGCTGTAAGCTAATGTAATCTTGAACGATAGCAGAGACTTCTCCTGCCTTTATATAATAAGGACATTCCACTGCACAAGGAGTTATGCCCATTGTCTATTTTGAAGGTTCGTAATCTGTCGAAGCTGTATGAGGGCAAGGTGGCGTACAGGGCATTGGATAATATCCAGTTCGACGTTCAGGCAGGCGAATTCGTTGGGATCATGGGCCCGTCGGGCAGCGGAAAAACGACCTTGCTAAATCTTCTGGCGACCATCGACGAGCCGACATCAGGAGAAATCATCATCAACGGCAAGGATCCGCAGCAGCTGAACAAGCAGGAGACCGCCCTTTTTCGCCGCCATGAATTGGGTTTTGTCTTTCAGTATTACAATCTGCTCGATTCGCTGACGGTGGAAGAAAATATTCTGCTGACACTGACCCTCGATGGCGTGGCTGTGCCGGAGATGGACCGAAGGCTCCAAGAAGTGGCCGCGAAGCTTGGGATTCAGGCCATATTGAAAAAACGGACCTATGAAATCTCAGGCGGACAGATGCAGCGGACCGCGATAGCAAGGGCGATCATCCATGCCCCTTCGCTTATTCTGGCGGACGAACCGACGGGCAATCTGGATTCCAAGGCTTCCAAGGATGTGATGGAAACCTTCTCGGCTGTTAACGAGCAGGATGGAGCCACAATTCTGATGGTCACTCATGATGTGCTGGCCGCCAGCTTTTGCCGCCGGGTCATCTTCATCAAGGACGGCAGGTTCTACAACGAGATTTACCGCGGGAACAATCGTCAGGCCTTTTTTCAAAAAATCATCGATATGCTGTCGCTGTTAGGGGGGGACAGCCATGACCTTTCGTCAGTTCGCTTATAGGAATGTAATGCGGAACAAGCGGACCTACGCGGCTTATTTTCTGAGCAGCTCCTTCTCGGTGATGATCTTTTGCATCTGCGCGCTGTTCATCTTTAATCCGGGCATTCAGGAGGGTATGATCTTCAATGCCGCGATACAGGCGCTTGTGGCAGCAGAGGGCATTATGTACGTGTTCTCATTTTTCTTTGTTCTGTATTCTGTCAGTTCTTTTCTGAAAATGCGCAAGCGTGAATTCGGCATATTGATGATGCACGGCATGACCAAAGGACAGCTCAACCGGATGATTTTCTTTGAGAATATGCTGATTGGCCTGGGAGCGATTGCCGCGGGGATTGCAGCAGGGCTGCTGACGGGGAAGCTGTTCCTGATGATCGGCTCGAAATTCGTAGGCTTGTCGTCGCTGCCGTTCTATCTGTCGGGTAAGGCTCTTGCGCTCACGGCGCTGTCCTTCATCGTCTTGTTTCTGTTGATTTCCTTATGTACCGCGGTCCTGATCCGCAACAACAAATTAATTGAATTGTTTCAATCCGGCCAGAAGCCAAAAGCGCAGCCGAAGAGCTCTGTTCTGCTGTCGCTGCTTGCCGTCGTCCTGCTAACCGCAAGCTATTATTTATCGGTGTCCGCGAGCGTGTCCACGGTGATCCTGCGGATGATTCCGGTTATCGTGATGACAATAACCGGCACCTATTTCTTCTACACGCAGCTAAGTGTATACACGATCAAGCTGCTGCAGAGGAAGCGTTCCTTTTTCCTGCGGAAAACGAACATTATAACGGTTTCCAGCCTGGCTTACCGGGTGAAGGACAATGCCCGGATGTTCTTTATGGTTACCATCATCTCGACTGTTTCGTTCTGCAGCGTTGGCGCATTTACCTCCCTGCAAACCTTGACCAGTCAATTCGCCGATGATTATCCGGCCGCCATCGGCTACGTGGCCAAGGATGGAAGCGGGCTTGAGGAAGGGCATCTGCAGCAGATCAGGGATGAATTAGCCGACAAAGCTATTCCCTATGAAAGCTACCGCATGCCGGTCAAATATGTCGCGGTTCAGACCCATTCGGCAGCGGATTCCGCTCAAGAAAGAGAGCTGCATCTGATCTCATTCTCGGATTACAAGGAAGTGACCAAGCTTGCGGGCGTGCCCACGACGGAACAAGCTTTAAGCGGCGATGAAGCCTTGGTTCTGATGAGCTCACTCCGGGATAAAGCCTATATCCAGATTCGGGAGCTCTTGACGTATACCCTCCAGGACAGCGGTATAGGCCTTCGCGAGACCGGCTACACCAAGCGGGTTGCCATACCGGATTATCTGATGACGGATCTCGACGATGATCGGGATCTGGCCGAGCTGGAGGAGGATATCGATACGGAGTTCAGCGGAATGGTCGTGAGCGATCAGCTTTTCAACCAAATCACCGCATCGGTCCAAACCGATTACTATACCGGCTTCTATGTCAAGGATATTGAACAAACGATCGGGATGCTGGAAGAGCTGGCGGACTTCGGAGTGATGCGCTATGACATGGGCCAGCCTTATGCAATTACAGTAAGCGGAACGCTGCAGGCTGCGCAAAACAGCTTGTACAGCATTATGCTGTTCGTTGCGCTTCTCGTCGGCACTGTGTTTTTTATTGCCGCCGGCAGCTTCCTGTACTTCCGTCTTTATGCGGATCTGGATTATGACCGCCGCCAATTTCTCACGATGGTCAAGATTGGACTCACGGAAAAAGAGCTGTCGAGGATGGTTACAAGGCAGCTTGCCCTGCTGTTCTTCGTTCCGATTCTGTTTGCGGTTGTGCACAGCATATTCGCGTTTATTGCTCTGCAGAAGTTTTTCTTCCTGTCGATCGCAAATCAAATGGGGGTCGTGCTGATCAGCTTTTTCATGGCGCAGATATTATATTTCTTCTTCATCCGCAACCGCTACTTGCGGAACCTGAAGAAGACGCTTGTTTAAAGGCAGGTGAATAACTGGCGGAGCAGGCGGAAATAGTCTGGAGAAACGTAAGCGTTCGCCTTTGTACCCCGAATTTAACCGATACAGATATCCACAAAAAAATTCAGGGGTACAACAGCGATCGGAAGACGTTTCCACCTGCGCAGCCTGGCTTTCACCTGACTAGTGAGGAGGCTTAAGAAGGTGCAGAACTGGATAACTGATTTTATGGAGCAGTTTGGTTATTGGGGAATCTTGCTGATGATCGCCCTGGAGAATGTCTTTCCTCCCATTCCTTCGGAAGTCATTCTTACCTTTGGCGGGTTTATGACGACCAACACGAGTCTGACAGTACCCGGCGTCATCGCTTTTGCTACGGTGGGGTCTGTGCTGGGAGCCGTTGTCCTGTACGGCATCGGGCTGCTGCTTCACGTGGAAAGACTGGAGAAAATCGTCGAACGCTGGGGTCATGTTCTGAGGCTCAAGAAGGCAGATATCCATAAAGCGAATACCTGGTTCGAAAAATATGGATATTGGACCGTGTTATTTTGCAGGATGATTCCGCTCATACGAAGTTTGATTTCCATTCCGGCGGGCATGTCGCGGATGAAATTTTGGCTGTTCCTTCTTTTCACTACCCTGGGGACGTTGATCTGGAACATTATTCTGGTGATGATTGGAGCAGCCCTGGGAGAGAATTGGGCGGATATTCTCCATTTCATGGACTTGTATTCCCATGCTGCATATGCGGCAATCGGTGCCGGAATGATCGTGTTAGTATTCTTATTTATCCGCAGACAGAGAAGAGCTAAAGCTTAAGTTTAAGCAGGACGGGAGAGATGCCAGGAATGGATTTTATTGAATTGTTGAAAGCACTGCTGCTGGGCCTGGTGGAAGGCGTAACGGAATTCGCTCCCGTCTCATCGACAGGACATATGATTATCGTGGATGATATGTGGCTGCAGTCCGAGCAATTTCTGACCAAATATGTGGCGAATACGTTCAAGATTGTTATCCAGTTGGGCTCCATATTAGCCGTCGTTATTATTTTCTGGAAACGGTTCATGGACCTGCTCGGGCTGCGGCGGCGCAGCGAGGGTCAAGCTGCCGCCCCGGGACAGCGTCTGAGACTGTCGCAGGTCATTGTTGGCTTGCTTCCAGCCGGCGTGCTTGGAGTATTGACGGAAAGTTATATTGACGATCATCTGTTCTCTACGGGAACAGTGCTGATCGGACTTGTGCTTGGTGCGGTTCTGATGATTGCAGCCGACCGGTTCGCTCCGGCTGTTCCGAGTATTCAAACTGTCGACCAGATTACCTACAGACAAGCCATCATGATCGGTCTTTTTCAATGCCTGTCGCTGTGGCCGGGATTCTCCAGATCGGGCTCCACGATCTCCGGCGGTGTGCTCCTCGGGATGAGCCACAGGGCGGCAGCCGATTTCACCTTCATTATGGCAGTGCCGATTATGCTGGGGGCGAGCATGCTCTCGCTGGTCAAGAATTGGGAGTATTTCACCATGGATTCCCTGCCGTTCTTTATTGTCGGTTTCGTGAGCGCCTTCCTCTTCGCCCTCATTTCCATCCGCTTCTTCCTGAAGCTGATCAACCGCGTCAAGCTTGTTCCATTTGCAATATACCGGATCGTGCTCGCCGTCATTGTGTATGTTATCTATTTTTAAATCCAGCTCAGGCCGGATCATCGAGGCGCTAAGGCGCCGGTGGTTCGGCTTTTCTTTCGCAACCTTAAGAGGAGCAATATCGTCTAGAATAGAGAGACACCCTCTCTCGGTGCATCGTCTCATTCAACATGATATAATCGTGTCAGAAACGGATTTTGGAATAAGCAGGACGATCGGCAGACCTGGAGTTGAGAGGACAATCGTGAAAAAGCTGTTGATTTCGTTGGTTATTTTGGTCATTATCATAGCTCTGGCGGTCACCGGCGCTATATGGTATGTCTCCCCAAGCCAGAAGCTTGATTTGGCTTATGAGGAAGTGCCGCTCATGGACAGGGCTATGAGCATGGTCAGACGGTTATCTACGGAATTGATGCTGTCAGAGACGGATATTAACAATTTTGGAAAACAGGCGCTTGCGCAAGCACCCCGGTACGGCAGTGGAATTGTAGTAACGGGTGCAAAATTTCAACTGGCCGGGGACAGGCTGATCGCCGATCTGAACATTCGTGTCAAGGACCGGATTCCCGCGGCACTGAAGCTGACCTACCGGCTGGAGTGGCGGAATCCGGATCTGACAGCTGTCATCGAAGAGGCCCGGATGAGAGATATCACGCTGCCTATCCGTTACTTCGGGAATGTCGTGATTCCAATCGGGGAAGAACTGCCGGAAGTTCTGGTTGTCCGAAACATCAGGATTCATAATGGAAGCCTTGTCGTAGAGTTCCAGAAGCCCAGGCTGGAGGATTTAAGCGGGCTGCTGCCATAGCAGCGCGTCAAGTCGAAACGATATGAAGAGGTGGATACTATGAAGGTTTATGAATTTATTATCCATTCCGAGATTCAACGCGAGGATTTGATTGCGGTTTTTCAGAAGGCTGCACAGTTCACCTCCGACATCCATATTTATTTTGACCATCACTATATCGAGCATGCGGTGGATGCCAAAAGCCTTGTTGGCGTCATGCTGGTGCCCGTTGATTCGGGTACGAAGATCCGGATTGAAACAAAAGGAAATGACGAGGAAGAAGCGATGGCCTTCATTGTCGGTTTACTGGAAGATCGTTAATTCCTCTATTCGCATGCGCAGCCAGATTCTTCACTGGATATCCCGTTCGGATAAGGAAACAAAAAAAAGGGGACGATCCGATAGGATATCGGATAATCCCCTTTGCGATACGTGGATTACAGTACGCGGCGTGCAGTTTCGTAGTGATCTTTCCACCAGCCGGAGTTGATGCTGGAGATGGTGACTCCCGGGGCTCCATATGTATGGATGATTTTACCGTCCCCGATGTAAATGCCTACATGGTGGATGGGGGAATAGAAGAAGACCAGATCGCCGACTTTAAGGTTGCTTTTCGAGACATATTTACCGGCTTTGGACTGGGCTTTGGATGTGCGCGGAATAGTTACACCGACAGTCGACAATACGCGTTTGGTGAAAGATGAGCAGTCAAAGCGTTTCGTTGTGCTTGTCGAAGCTCCAAACTGATATTTTACGCCCAGATACTTTTTGGCGTTTGCGATGATTTTGGATGAAGTTGAGCTTGTGGTAGCGGATGCCGCTGCAACCGGTTTTGGCGGTGCTGCCAATGTGCTGCTTGCCAGGACGGCCAAGCTCAAGGTGATGCCGACGATGCTTTTCCGAAACAGGTTTTTCTTATTCAATGTGTTCTGCCTCCCAAGGATGTAATGGATGAATCAAGAATGTAAAGGATTGCATAAATCACTATAACACGTTAATATTTTCCACTATTTACATAGTGTTATAGATTTTGAGCGATTCTGCGGCTTTTAGGAGTTTATGAGATTTTGATTAGAAAATCTTCATGGTTTGGGTGTGGACAAGGCAGGAAACTATCATTACAATAATAGATTTATTATGACTCCATGGGATGAAAGCACCAGGAAATATAATGTTTCGGTTAAATGCGAATGAATGGGAAAATGGAATAATAGAATACATAGAATAAGGGTTATCTGTTTATGAAAGGGGAAAGTTCATCGACATGCATAACGACAAAATTCTGATTTTGACCGGCAATTACGGAGATGGCCATCAACAGGCTGCAGCCGCTGTCAGCCATTCCTTAAAGCTCGGCTATCCGCAGGCCGAAACCGTCATTGTCGATGTGATGGATTTGACGCACCCCTATTTTCATTCCATTGGCCGTTATCTTTTTCTGCAAAGCTTGAAGAAAGTGCCTTCTATGTACGGCTATTTGTATCGCAAAACGAGGCATGTGAACTCTTTGTCGGATTTTCTCAAAAAGCTCAACCGTTTCGGCGAGGAGAAGCTGCTGGATTTGATTGAGAGCATGCGTCCGTCCGTCGTGGTCTCCACATTCCCCGGTGCTGCCGGTCTAATGTCGCTGCTCAAGTCTCACGGTCTGACGGAGGTTCCGACCGTAACGGTGATGACCGATTATACTGTTCACAGTTATTGGGTTTATCCGTTTACGGATCTTTATATTGTGGGCTCCGATGAGGTCAAGCAGGGGTTGATCCGCCATCATATACCAGGTGAAAGCATATCTGTAACAGGAATACCCCTTCGGCTGGAATTCAGCCAAAGGGGTAATTTGGAACTGCTGAGGAGAAAGCATCATCTGGACGACGGCCGGCCAACGCTGCTGTTTATGGGAGGCGGAGACGGTTTTTTCGGCGAGAGTCCCCATCAGATCGAAGCGCTGGAATCGCTTGCGGATCCCATTCAGGTCATTATTATTTGCGGGCATAACCATAAACTGAAGCAGCAATTAACCGAGAAATTCAAATCATCCAGTCACAAGGTGCTTATTCTGGGTTATATCGACTATGTACATGAATTGATGGCGGTTGCCGATTTATTGGTGACCAAGGCAGGCGGGCTGACAATTTCGGAAGCCTTGAACATGGAACTGCCGATGATTGTCTTCAAGCCGCTTCCCGGCCAGGAGGAAGACAACGTCAACTACTTGCTCCGATCGGGTACGGCGCTGCTGGCAAACAGTACCAGGGATTTAGGCAGCAAAATCAGGGAATGCTTCAGTCAGCCCTCCATTTTGGGGCGGATGAGGGAGCAGGCAAGAGAAATTGCCAAGCGGCAGGCGGCAACGGATGCTGCCGATATGATTTGGAAATTGCGCTACCAAAGCGTCCAGGTCCAGCATGGGTAACGACTGTTAATCCATGCTGGACTTGGACTTGGAATATCAGAAAATCATACTGCGGCCATTGATTATTGCCCGGTAACGAGCACCGCCCCGTCTCCGTATTTGTCCATATACTGCTCCAGCGTCAAATCCTCGGATGCGACCACTTTGGCTATTTCTTTACCCACGTAGCGGATATGCCAAGGCTCATATTTGTAGCCGGTAATGTCATCTTTTCCTTCAGGGTAGCGAATGATAAATCCATATTCATCTGCATGCTCGGCTAACCATTTGGCTTCGGGCGTACCGCCAAAGCAGTCCGATGCGGCACATTTGCCGTCCTTGCCGGACACGTCGATGGCAAGACCGGTCTGATGCTCGCTTGTCCCCGGCACCGCACTGTAGGTGCGGGCTTTTTCCAATCCATCCTCGCGGACATAATTATCAAACAACGTCTTTTGTCTGGAATAGGAACGGTAGGCGGATACGCCGGCCAGCGGAACGCCGTCTTCCTTGGCTCCCGCAAACAGTTGAACCAGCGCGTCCGCAGCGACCTGGCGGATTTTGCGTTTTTCGATTTTCTCCGAGAATGTGAACGGAACATCCGGATAGACCAGATCGGCCGGTTCATAGTCCTCGGGCAGCGCAAAGTGTTTGTTTATGAGTGCGGTGACGCTTTCGGGCTGTGCAACGACAACGATGGAGTCATCATCGTTAGTTGAATCAGCCACAGGCGGCTTGGCCGGCGTCTGGTTCGCGTCAGCAGGCTGCTGATCATCTGCTGGCGGCTCTTCCTGACCTGTATTGGAGGGCTCGTCCGTGCCCGATTGCACGGGTTCGCCGGTGGTGGTGCTGTCCGATGAGTCGGCAGCAGCATTCTCATTCTGGCCCGGGCTCTCATTTGCCGATTGGCCGGTTTTGGCAGAATCCGAGCCTGCTTTAATTTCCTGAATAGTGACAACTGCGATAACCGCACAAATAAGCACAAGCAGGACGGCTATACGGCCGCCGGATTTTTTTTTCGTTCTTTTTCTCATCTGTCGAAACCTCCCGAATGATCTGTACCCATTATATAAGCCAGATGTTTCGAGACTGGCAAGTAATGTTTCGAGCTTGTAAACATTTGAGCACAAGGATATGAAGCAGATAACGGGCTTATCAAGCGCCATCCAATAGAATAGACGCAATTTTAATAGAGAAGGTTTCGACTTGATAGAAAAATCCGGAAAATCATTTTGTGCAAATAGCGGGCACTTCATGAATGGTCTGCAGCTGTAAAGGAGCATATAATAATACGAGAAGAAAATGGGTTATCTATCCTATAAAGCGGAGGCGGTTGTCATGAATCTGACAGGAATGCCGGAGCTATCCTCTATCAGGCCGATTCCGGTACAAGATCGCTGGTGCGTGCATGCCTACTACACGATTAGTCCGTATGCGCCGGACGGCTCGGGATTGTTATTGCTGGCCGGAGGAGATTTGGACAATGGGCTTGGAGAGGTGCTTGTCGTATCTTCGGATGGAGAGGTAGTCGACAGATTCGGACAAACTGCGCTGCATGCCGGCTTTTTCCATACGGGTCTATGGCAATCCTGGAGCCCGGACGGTAGATATGTATACTATCAGAGCGGCACATTAAACCGGCCCCTTATTGTCAGGCGCGAGTTGAAAACGGGAGAAGAGCGAATTCTGGAGGGCGATATGGAAGGAGTTCCGCCGCGCGGCGAGCCGATTATTTCCGGCTTGATGGGGATGCTGTATGCGGCGGGGTACGGAACTGGCGTTTATGAGCCTGGTCTTAGTCCGGTTCCTTTTCAGCGGCGGGGTGAGCATGGACTTTTCCGGTTCTCGTTCGATCCGGACCGGGCATCGCTGGTCATGAGCACGGCCGATATACTCAAGAAGCATCCCCGGCTGGATCGTCTGATGCATTCAGAGCTTGAGCTTAGACAGAAGCTGGGGGACGAAGAAGGATTGACGCTGATGTGCTACTGCGTCCGATGGAATGCGGACAGCAGCCGGTTTTTATTTTATTTTGGCAATCATTGCGTGGACGCGGGTAGGGAAGAGCCGCGGCTGGCTTATGTATTTACTTCGGATCAAGATATGAGGCATATTCATCTGGCTCTCGATTTAAGCTATGACAGATCGGGCGTTCACTGGTCCTGGCATCCTGACGGGGAGCATCTGATCGGATACGGGCAGGACCCGGAAGACAGGGCGAAGCTGTGCGTGGCTCAGGTCCGATATGATGGGAGCGGTTACAGGAAAATAAGCAAACATAACAGCGGGGGGCATCCGAGCATATCGCCAACGGATTATAATCTGCTTGTTACCGATACAGGAGGAATTCCGGGGGAAGTGGTGTTCATAGATCTGCAGACAGACACGGTTATGAAAAGTCTATTCCTTCCCCGTACCCTGGGAGAGTCCGAAATCAGCGGCAGAAATCCTCATCGGGTATGCCATCATCCCGTTTTCTCCCGGGACGGCAGCAGGGTTCTGGTCAACACGCTGCCCGGCCGATTGGCGGTAGTCAGCGAAATCGACGTGGCTCGCTTGCTTGGATAAGTCCAGAGCATTCAGGGAGAACGGTATATACTACACTCATAGGGGCTGCCGCATGGCAGCCCTTGCGTATTGATGATACTTTGTTCGATAGCCTATAGAAATTTATCGGGATGAAAGGTCATAAGGCTCCGCCAATACCCAGAATACATAATTTTTGGTCTTGCTGGTCTTGTACGGGTAATCCCATTCCGTTACACCGCGTACAATCGTTTGCCCCGGAGACAAATAGCTGATGTAGCGGCGATATTGGCCAATGCGCTCTGAATCGCCTCTGGGCCGGTATGCCCCCTCGAGAAACTCATAGTCATATCCTGCCGGCACATACAGCCAGCTTTCCACGCGTTGATAGCGGTCCGTCGTATTTGTATAGCTGTACCAGTCAAAATCCCATCCCGCAGGATCATCGCTGTTGCCGATATAGCCCATATTAAATTGATTCGATAAAGTGGAACGGACGGCGCCCAGCTCAAATTCATTGCCATAGTCCACCGTTTCCAGAAAGGATTTCGGAATTACGGGGGCCGCGGCCGCGGTTTGTGACGTCATAAGAACGGCTCCTGTCAAGGCAGCAAGAAGAACGCTTTTGAGCTTCAAAATAATTCCTCCTTCATACTCATGATCAGCTGGCCAGCCTCTTAACAACAGCATGCCATTACATCCATATTTTGTTAATCGGACTAAAGCCTTATTCTTTTGTCGTAATTTACAACTGCACTTTCATGCACAGCCAACACTTTGGCAAAAAAGTGCAGTGGGGAAGCAGTGAACATTTTTGCCGCCGGAGTCCTTCAGCTCTTGCAACCAGCGAAAAACAAGGGTTTTCTCTTTCAGCACCAGGGCAAAAAAGTCGTCTAGACGGTGAGCTTATCCATCAAGTAAATTGGGTTTACCAAACGTCCGAGCCAGATTCCGCAGCAGTAGACCGAACAAGAACAGGAGGACCAAAGCTCATGGGTAAAACGCTGGCAACTACAAATTTGGGCAATAAAGGCCATTCACGAATGAAGGTGTTGTTCCGGGACCGTTATTTATATCTGCTGGCTCTGCCCGGATTATTGTTTTTTCTCATTTTCAAATATGTCCCCATGTGGGGCCTGGTCATTGCGTTCCAGAATTACTCGCCATACGCCGGAATTCTGGGCAGCGAATGGGTGGGGCTGGATCATTTTATCCGCTTCTTCAGCAATTCGGACTTCTATATTCTGCTGCGCAACACATTAGCGATCAGTTTCCTGAACCTGCTGCTGTTTTTCCCGGCGCCGATTGTCATCTCCATTATGCTCAATGAAGTACGGCAGGTGATACTGAAGCGTCTGATCCAGACCGTTATTTATTTCCCTCATTTTCTCTCCTGGGTCATCATTGCCGGGATCAGCTTCATAATGCTGGGGCAGTCGGAGGGGGTCATCAACAGCATCCTGGCGCTATTGGGGATTGATAAAATAGCCTTCCTGACCTCGCCCAATCTGTTCTGGCCCATGCTGACCCTGCAAAATATATGGAAGGACGCCGGTTGGGGGACGGTCATTTTCCTGGCGGCTGTCTCCGGAATCGATCCTACCTTGTATGAAGCAGCGAAGATGGATGGCGCCGGCAAATGGAAACAGATCTGGCATGTCACGCTTCCCGGTATCCGGAATGTCATATTTGTACTGCTGATTCTGAAGCTTGGAGATGTGATGGACGTCGGATTCGAACAGGTATTCCTGATGGGCAGCGCTGCAGTATCGAATGTATCCGACGTATTCGACACCTATGTATACCGCAATGGCGTACTGAACGGGGAGTTCAGCTATACCGCTTCAGTCGGTTTGTTCAAATCGATTGTCGGTTTAATCATGGTGATGGCAGCCAATAAATGTGCCAAATTATTCGGTCAGGATGGCCTCTATTAAGAGGATGGGCTCTTGCCTGGCTCAAGCAAATCCATAAGGGGAGAAATCATGATTAAAGAAACCTTTGCCGAAAAAATATATTCCCGGCTTAATGTGCTGCTGCTTCTCCTGCTCAGTCTGGTTATGGTGTTTCCGTTGTATTACGTGCTCAGCGTATCCTTCACGGATCCGAGGGAGTATCTGAAAGGCGGAATCATCTGGTATCCACGCGGGTTCACATTGGAGAATTACCGGTATTTGTTTTCTACACCGCTGTTTATCCGCTCCATCGGCGTATCGACCTTTCTGGCCGTAGCCGGTACGGTGCTTGGGCTGATCGTCACATCGGCCCTTGCTTATACGTTATCGAGAAAGCGCTTACTGGGAAGAAAGACAATTCTCATGGTGATTTTGATTACGATTTTGTTTCATCCCGGCATTATCCCGAACTATTTGCTGATACGGGATCTGAATCTGATGAACTCCTTGTGGGCGCTCATTCTTCCCGCGCTCAGCAGCGGATGGAATGTGTTTTTGATGAAAAGCTTCTTTGACAGCATACCCGCAAGCCTTGAGGAGGCTGCCGTCATAGACGGCTGCAACGATCTGCATGTATGGTGGCGCATTATTCTGCCATTGTCTCTGCCGGCTCTGGCGACATTCGGCCTGTTCTTCGCCGTTGCCCACTGGAATGTGTTCTTTAATGCGGTGCTGTATATTAATGATTTCCGCAAATGGCCGCTGCAGCTTGTATTGAGGCAAATGCTGATTGATTCCAACACATCGGCGGGCGGCGGCAATGTGCTCCAGGAAGGGCAAATCATTAATCCCCAATCAATCAAAATGGCAGCCGTCATTATTGCGACTGTTCCCATCATGATGGTATATCCATTCCTGCAAAAGCATTTTACCAAGGGAGTAATGGTAGGATCTGTAAAGGAATGATGACATACAGATAGAATATATTTCAAAGGGAGGAAGCAAATTGAAGAAAAAGAAACGATTATCGATGCGGTCTATGGCTGCGGTGCTTCTGGTTTTTACACTTGCCGGGATGGCTCTGCTCAGCGCCTGCAGCAGCGGCAGCAACAGCCCGTCGAACAACACACCAAGCACCGGCAATACGGATCAAACGGACAACAACACCGCCAGCCAAACGGATAACCAGACCGGCAATCAAACCAATGAGCCCGCCGTGGAGCCGGAGAAGCAGGAAGAGCCAACAAGCATCAGCATTATGACCCAGTTCTATGGCGAAGAGCCGCCGGGTCCGGATAATGTGGTGATTAAGGAAGTCGAAAAACGGACCAATACCAAGCTGACCATTACATGGGTATCCCCCAACAGCTACAATGAGAAGGTGAATGTCACGCTTGCCTCCGGGGACATGCCGGATCTTACGCTGATCGGGGACAATTTTGCCCAGAATGTCAGAACAATGGTAACCCAGGGTGCTTTTTGGGAGCTTGGCTCATATATTAAAGATTATCCGAACCTTAACGCCTATCCTAAGGAGGCTTGGGAAAATACCAAGTATCAGGACGGTAAAATCTATGCGATTCCCCGGGTCAGGGGACTTGACGGGGGCCTCGCATCAGTACGGAAAGACTGGCTTGATAAGCTGAACCTGCCGGTTCCGAAAACAATCGACGAACTATACAAGGTGATGCAGGCGTTCACCAACGACGATCCGGATGGAAACGGCAAGAAGGATAGCGTGGGACTAGTCGGAAGCATAGGCGCGGATGGATTGGGTCTGGGCAGCTTCGCACCGATTCTGAACGCGTTCCAAGGCGCCAATGACGGCTGGAAGGTCGACGACAGCGGAAAATTGGTGAATATGGTAACGGATAAATCAACCAAAGATGCGCTCGCCTGGCTAAGCAAGGCCTACAAGGAGGGACTAATCCATAGCGATTTTGCCACCTTGAAGAATACCCAGGCCAGAGAAGCTGTCATGGCGAGCAAAGCGGGCATTGCCTTTGAAGCCGTGTCGGCGGCGTGGGTGATGACCGAAGGAATCCGCACCACCAATCCCGCTGGCGATATGCTTCCACTGGTTTCCTTAACCGGACCAGGCGGCACGCCGTATGTGGGCAAAGGCGTTGGATTCAACGGCGTTTTCGCAATTCCGAAGTCCGTGTCCGAAGAGAAAATGAAAAAAATTCTCGCGTTCCTCGATTATGGTGCGTCGGAGGAAGGGTATGAGCTTGGCGCTTATGGCTTCAAGGATGTGCACTTTACGAAGGACGGGGACTTCTACGTGCAGACGGAGCAGGCGAAGAAGGATATTGTCTCCACCTCCGCATTCGGTCAAATATTTACCCGCTATGATCAATACGCCTATGCGAAAGCGCCGAATATTCCGGCTGATTATTACAACCGCAACAAAGGCATCATTGACGAAATCGGCAAGGTCAGCGTCTCCAATCCAAGCTTTGGGCTGTACTCCGAAACCTGGACCAAGTACCGCAACGATTTTCTCAAGAAGATTACCGATCTGCAGGTGAAAATCATGCTGGGCACGGAGCCGCTGGACAAATGGGATGCCTTCACGGCTGAACTGCTTGCGGATCCGAACTGGAATAAATCGCTGGAGGAATTAAATGACGCTTATCATAAAAAAGCAGGCAAATAGATAGGCAAGGTTTGATATAATGGGAGTATTATGAAGTTGATTAAAGGATGGACGGATTGCCATGAGGAAGCTTAACCTGAATTTTTTCTACAAGAATTTGATCATTGTGTTCATGGTTACCTGCCTTCCCATGGCAATCATTGCGGCAAGCAATTATTTTATCGGGGTCAAACAGATTGAGGCTGAAGTGAAGCGGAATCACCGGCTGCAGCTGGATGAAATATACCAAAGCATGGAGAAGCAGCTGTCCCAGCTTGAGATCATCGGGAATCAATGGGTATTCAATCCGGTATTCAATCAGGAGCTGCTTGAGGGCGATCTGAGGCAGAAGCCGAATACGACGCGGGAGCTGTTCGTATCGCTCCGGATATTGAAGGAATCGAATCCGCTCATCGGCAATGCCGTGCTTTATCTGAACAAGGAACAGCTGCTTGTTTCGGATGAAGAAGGCATCTATACCATCACAGACGAGGCAGTCAAGCGGACATTCCAGGATCTGCAAAGGGGAAAATCCTCCTTGATGTGGTGGAATGAGCCCATTAGTCCGCTAAAGTATAAAAACAATGTGAACGCTGCGCTTGTCCACAAGGTTCTCGGCGCGGGGGAAGAACCTCTGGGAACGATCATTCTGTACCTCGACAAAAGCCAAATTGACGATTTCCTGTACCCGCTTAATCCCGACGGGGAGGGTGTAGCCTATATCCTCCGGCAGGACGGCGATTGGATCACAAAGGGCAGAAATCAAGGCGCGAAGGCCGTCGACCTGGACGAAGCCGTCCGCAGCGAGGTCATCGACCGCAAGCTCGAAGTAGGAGATTTTATCTTCAACCGCAAAGGTATCAGTTATTCTGTCACAGTAGGCGCATTATCGCGGAACGAATGGAAGTATGTCGTTGCCACTCCGCTCTCCAAACTAACATCCCCTGTCATTCTGGTATCCAAGCTGGGCCTTGTCTTCAGTCTAATAGGCCTTGCGGTTGCCGTCATCCTCTCCTGGCTCGCTTCAAGACGCATCTACAGACCGGTTAAACATCTTGTCGGTTTGTTTAAGGACACAGTTGGAATACCCTCCACATCCGATAAAAGCGACGAGTTTCAATTTATTGCCGGCAGGTGGCGCAAGCTCATCGATGAAAGCCATCAGCTGGAGACAAAGCTTGAGCAGAACAGGCAGTCTCTGAAGGAAGGTTTCCTGCTTCAATTGGTGCAAGGACATCTCTACTTCTTCACCGAAATGGAGCTCAAAGAAAAAATGACGTTTCACGGCTGGAAGGCGAGCGATAAAATCTTCGCCATTCTGCTGGTGCGTATGGACAGATTCGCCCATAACAAAGGGAAGTTTAATGAAGGCGACGAACAGCTGGCAACCTTCGCAGCCGCCAATATCACGCAGGAAGTGCTGCAAAGCAGCCGGCAGGACGCCGAAGTAATTAATTTTCATGATCTGTCCCTCGCTGTCATATTTGCCTTTCCGGCAGAGCGGCCCAGGGAGCAGGTCAAAAGCGATTTGTTTCACTTCTCCAGCGAGCTCATTCAGATGCTGACTCAATATACGACGATGCGGATAACGGTGGGGGTCGGAAAACTTGTAGATGATCCGCGGGATATTCACAAGTCTCTGGAGGAAACGCGGGCCGCTCTCCAGTTCAGGGATCTGGACAAAAACGAAGAGATTCTGGATATGGACGATCTGCTGCCCCGGCAAACCATTCAAGTAAACTATCCGTTCAACCTTGAGAATGCCATCATCCAATCCATGAAAATGGGACTCAGAGATGAGGCGGTCAGGGAGCTGGACCATTTTGCCGAACAAATAAAGCATAATCATTCCAGGGAAATGCAGTTTCAGCAGGGGATGCTGCAGCTGCTTGGAAGCATCATACACGAGCTGCTGAGGTCAGGAGTATACTCGTCCGTTATGCAGAGCGGCAATCTCTATGAACAATTGAGCGGAATCAAGGATCAGGATGAAATGCTTGGCTGGCTGAGATTTACCATTATCGAACCTTATATCGAGGAGCTTTCGGAGACCAGGGAAACGATATTGGAGCAGATTGTCAGCAAGGTGACGGAAGCGATTCAGGTCGATTTTCACACATCGATATCGCTGGAATCATACGCGGATCAGCACGGTGTTACATCCTATAATCTAAGCAAGGCATTCAAGCAATATACAGGAACGAATTTCATTGATTATTTGACCATTACCAGATTGGAAAAGGCAAAGGAACTTCTGAGCGGCACGGATCTGAAAATAAATACAATTGCGGAAAAAGTGGGCTACCAGCCAACCTACTTCATACGGATCTTTAAAAAAGTCGAAGGAATTACGCCGGGACGCTACAGAGAAACAATGCGAACATGAGAGATGCCTGATGAGATTCCTTCTTCTTTCTTTAAGACTATGTAAGCGCAATCAATTCTATAAAAACAAAAATATGGATATTCAAATTGATCAGGACAACAATGATATTTCATGAGGAGTGATCAGTATGTTATTTAAAGGGGTAAGGTTACACAGCACGCAAAAGCTGAAATGGCTGTTGTTAATTGGCTTGACCTGTTTGTTTGGGATCATGTTATCACCAGGAAATACGCGTGCAGAGGATCCGGTACCCGACATCGAACCGGGAGCAATTCACGTTTCTCCGCAAGGATCCGATTCGGGGGATGGATCGGAGGCAGCGCCTTTTCAGACACTTGAGAAAGCGCGTGATGAAGTAAGGTCCATCCTGGCATCTGGCGATCAGACAGCTGATATTGTAGTTTATCTTCATGGTGGAACGTATAACTTGACCCAGACGCTTCTTTTCACCAATGAGGACTCTGGAAAAAACGGCCATCAGGTCATCTATCAGGCTTACCCGGGGGAACATCCCATCCTTAGCGGCGGCCAGGAAATTACAGGCTGGGAATCGATTGGTGGTGGCGTGTTCAAAGCGCCAATCGGCAATTTGGAATTTCGCCAGCTGTATGTCAATGACAACAGGGCGGTTCGGGCCCGGACGCCCAATATAGGCGAATTCTTCAGGGTCAAGCGGTGGGACAGAGCGAATCAAGATATATACGTTAACCAATCCGAAGTAGCAGGCATCCAAAACCCACAGAAAGTCGAAATGGTCATTCAGACGTATTGGTCCGATCAGCATATGCTAATAGAGTCCATGAATGTGAGCGGTGATGAAGCGGTCATCAAACCACAGAATCCAGGAAGGGATGTCATATTTAACCGCACAGCCCCTCAGATGGATCCCAAACAAGCTTACCATTTTGAAAATGCCTTAGAATTTATGGATCTTTCAGGCGAGTTTTATCTCGATAAAGAAAATAGCGAGCTCTTTTACAGACCACGCTTTGGTGAAGATATGGCAAGAGCTTATGTAGTCGCACCGGTTTTGGAATCGCTGGTGAAGGTAACCGGAACACTGGATCAGACTGTGAAAAATATGAAATTTATCGGATTATCGTTTCAGCATACCGGGTGGAATCTGCCCACTCAGCAGGGATATACCAGTACGCAAGCGAGCTTTTACCCCATAATGACGAATTATGACGGCAAAGTTCCGTCGGCATTTTCCGTCGAAGCTGCGGAGAACATTGTCTTCGAGCGCAATACCTTTCAAAATCTGGGTGGAACGGGACTCGATCTTATTTCTGCAACGAACAATGTGGATGTCATAGGCAATGTATTTAAAGATATTTCCGCAAACGGAGTGAATGTGGAGAGTGGATTATCTATATTGAAGCAGGTGCCTGCAGATCCTAGGACCATCGTTAAACAAACGCTGGTAGCCAATAACTTCATTACGAGAGTCGGACAGGATTATTACGGGGCTGTCGGAATATTCGGAGGGTTTACGGAAGCGCTTACTGTGGAGCATAACGAATTAACGGATCTTCCCTACAGTGCAATCTCCGTAGGGTGGGGCTGGACAATAAATACGACACAGCTTAAAGACAATATTATCAGATACAACGATATTCATCATGTCATGAAGCAGATGGTGGATGGCGCTGGAATCTACACGTTGTCCAAACAGCCGAATTCGCAAATTTATGAAAATTTCATACACGATTTTGACCGGTCTCCCTGGGCGGCACCGCCAACGGATCCCACCAAGAACTGGTTTCCCGTAGTTGGTATTTATCTCGACCAAGCTACCGAAGGATATGCAGTGGAACGAAACGTGATTGTTAATGTTCCTACCCCAATTTTCGCAAACCGGTTCAAGCTCGGTGCTGACACCTATACCGATAATTACGGCGATTTTGCATCAATTAAAGCTAATGCGGGCTTAACGGCACAATATAAGGACATTTCGATTCCCGTTAAAGAGTACGATCCGATAAAGCCAGAGTTATTACAAGCTATTACGGATGAAGAAGGCACAAAAATCGAACTGACCTTCAGTGAAGCGATATCGCCGTCTTCGATAGATCCCGAACGGTTTATTCTAAACGGGACGGCCGCAACAGTCGCGTCGGTCGTAATGAATACCTATTTGCCGAATAATAATGCAGTGATTCTGCAAACGAATGGAATTCTCGAATATCAGCACCCGATAACGCTCACAATGGCCGAAGGAGCGCTGCAGGATCCTGCGTTCAACAAGAATGCTCTCACCGAACAATTCTCCATCACGAATCAAGTCCGGAACCCTTACGTGATCGATCTTGAAATTACCGGATCTCCGATTCTAAGCGTTAATGATACCGCTGCTCTTCATCCGTTTGTCAAAACCCGCGACAATGTCCCCGTTACTTCGGGTCCTGAGGAATGGCAGTTCGTTTCGGCAAATCCGGCGATTGCGACGGTAGATGCTCAAACGGGCGAAATACAAGCACTAGGTGCCGGCGAAACCTATGTTACCATTACAACGGAATACAATGACATTGTCGTTACTGCAAAACTTGACCTATATATTTCAGCTGCCGGACAGATAAAACCCGCCTTTGTCAACATTGCAAAAAATAAACAATCCTATTCCACCGGCACTATTGCGGGACCCAATTTTGGATCGGAAAAAGCGCTGGACGGTAATATCCAGACGCTTTGGACGACAGCAGGCACGGGTACTTTAACGGCTGATTTGAGCGATCTCTATCATCTGTTCAAAATTCAACGCATCGAAGTTGTTACACGTCAGGACACTGACCAGCAATCACCACGGAGAAATTTTGAGCTGCAGGCCTCCAACCGCAAAGATTTTGCAACTTATACCGTACTAGGGAGCCAAAATGAACTGACGCTTCCATACCGCTCAACTTGGACTGTGAATTTGCCCGAGCCGCAATCTTTTCAATATATTCGTTTTTCAAAACCTATTGATTACGCAGCTGTTGCAGAACTGCGCGTCATAGCTGAATATGATACGGGAGAAGACTTATCTCTCAATTGGCCGGAAGGGAGTGTGCTTCAGGCATTCAAAATGGATGATCCCGGCAAAGTCCGATTGGAATGGTCTCTACTTGATCCTTCGTATAACATTGCTTCCTATAATGTTAATGTCGATGGGCGTGCTCCTCTTACGGTAACTGGTTCCGTTTATTCAACTACGATTAGCAATTGGCCGGAAAATGTGCCTGTAACAGCCAAGGTTGAGGCGGTAAATACGGAGGGGCGCTGGAGTATGAATGGTCCGTCTGTCTCGTTTACAGCGAATTGGCCGGACTATCACATCGAATTGAATATGAGCGGAGGCTCACCTGTTATGAATGCGGGTGAAACTCTGCAGCTCCAGCCCGTCCTGACACACGATAACGGAACTGTCATTGAAGGAGAGACCTTATGGCAATATGAGTCGCTTAATCCGTCAATCGCGACTGTCAATGCTCAAACAGGGTTAATTAACGCTGTGGGCAGCGGTGATGCCCAAATAAAAATTACCGGCGTGCACAGTGACGGGAACTTTATTACCAAACTTGATCTTTTTATCGTTGCAGCGGGGCAAACAAAGCCGGAGACTGTCAACCTTGCCAAAAGAAAACCGGCTACGGCTACTTCTGCTTTCAGTGCGACCTATGGAGCGGATAAAGCGGTTGACGGCAATAACAGTTCGCTATGGACGACAAGCGTTCCCGGCTCGTTGACCGTAGATTTGGGAGAATCATACCGCTATTACGATATTACCCGTATAGAGGTCGTTACACGCCAGGATGCAGACCAGCAATCAACACGCAAATTATTTACGGTTCAGGGATCGAACCAAAGCGACTTTGCCGATATAACCGTGTTGGGGTCTCAGAATGAAGAAGTTCTGCCATATCGGGCAACCTGGTCCATCGAATTGCCGCAGCCGGTGTCATTTCGGTATATTCGGTTTGTCAAACCGGTGAATTATGCTGCGGTGGCGGAATTGAGGGTGATCGCAAAACCTAAACAGGCGCAGATGCTGGAGGATCAAGCACTGGAGGACCATGTGCCACCGCAGGATCAAGCGCCGCCGCAGGATCAGGCACCGCAAGACCAGGCACCGCAGGACCAGGCGCCGCCGCAGGATCAAGTGCCGCAGGACCAGACGCCGCCGCAGAACGAAGCGCCGCAGGACCAGACGCCGCCGCAGGACCAAGCGCCGCAGGGCCAGGCACCGCCGCAGGATCAAGCACCGCCGCAGGATCAGGCACCGCAGGATCAAGCGCCGCAGGATCAGGCGCCGCAGGACCAGACACCGCCGCAGAACGAAGCGCCGCAGGACCAGGCGCCGCCGCAGGATCAAGCGCCGCAGGACCAGACGCCGCCGCAGGATCAAGCACCGCCGCAGGACGAAGTGCCGCAGGATCAGGCACCGCAGGACCAGGTTTCAGAGCCGGATATTGTCTAGAATCGCACCAAGAAGCGGAGCTCGTGAGGCTCCGCTTTTTTCTCTGCTGTTCAGCGAATGAGACAAAAATTAGTTGTTTCCTTCATGTTCCCCTGCGCCTTGAAATTATAGAATAGGGTTGTAATTCAATCCGGATTGCCAAGGAGGCTAATGATTCGTGAATCCGCTTTATATTTCACAAAAGCTGTATGAACACTATGAGCATGTCGAAGAGGTCAAACACTATTACGGGTTATTGGCCATCTACGCACTGCTGCTGACCGCTGAAGAAAAGCAGGATCCCGTGTTACTCGAAAAGTGCAAAACGATTCTGTCCCGTTTTCCCGACCGTATTGAACATCCTACTTATAATTTTCCAAGCTACCGGATTGGCGGAATCCCAAAGGCTTATGCACTGATGAAAGGCCATTTGCCCGAAGCGGAGGATCAGGTCAGGCAGTATGCGGAGGAGATGATGACGGCAGCCAGGGACCGCAGCGGCATCATGTCATACCCCTATGCGCCCGAGCGCGAAATGATCTGGATTGACGTTGCGATGGCGGTAACGCCGTATTTGCTATTCGCTGGCTTGGCGCTTGGCGAAGAGCGATTGATCGATGAGGCGGCCAATCAAAGCTTTCTCATGTATGAGGAGTTTCTTGACCCTGAGAATGGCCTGCTCCATCAGAGCAAGAACTTCGCAGGACCCGGCAAATATTCGCAGGATCATTGGGGAAGAGGCAATGGCTGGGGGTTTCTGCCTCTTGCGGAGCTTGTACAGCATCTGCCGCAGCATTCCCGCCACAGGCCGAAGGCGGAGAAATATTTCAGGGATTTGGCGGCAGCCCTCCTTCCTCATCAGTCGGAGAGAGGACTATGGAGACAGGAAATTCCTTTCGAATATTCTTATGAAGAAACGTCGGGCACCGGGTTGTTCCTTTATGGTATTGGTGTGGGCATGCGATGCGGACTGTTGGACAGGGATACCTATTCGCCCGCATTCCTCAAGGGAATCGAGGGCTTGAATCAGATCAGCATTAATGCTGACTTCTCAACGGAGCGAAGCTGCCCGGGCTGCCTGTGTCCCGGTGAAGGCGACGAGAAAGGCACGGTCAAATCCTATGTGACGCTGATGCTTCCCCACCGCGACGAGCATCACAGCTTCGCCCCTCTGATGTTTGCGATGGTGGAGGCTTACCGGAACGGTCTGTACGATTTGCCCCGTAAATCTGAAGCGTAACGTCATATGCCAGGAATGCAGGAAGCCGCAATTCAGGAGGGATGAGAGAATGCTGCCACATCTGCAGGAGCGTTTTTTTAGAGATGAGCATGAGTTGAATACCGGTACATGGAACATTGAAGCGGCAGATGAGGATGGAATCAGGCAGCTGCCCGTGGAGGAAGCATGGAAGAAAGAAGGAGCTGCATCGCCGCATAAACCGGCGCGTATGGTCACAGAGCGGGACGGTATTGAGGTGATCCGTTCGGACGCGGCGGAGCTGTACGGGTATCCGATCATTAAAGCGGAGCGGATCTGGATTACTGCGATGTCACACACCCTGTTTATTATAGACCGCTTGAAAGCGGAGAGGCCGGTCAGGGTCGCCAGCACATTCATGCTTAACGATGACGACAACCGGATGAAGGTCAAGGCGGCGGCCGAAACGAAGCTTGTTCTGAGGCGAAACGCAGCGGGAATGAAGTTCTTTCAGGTTAGCGCCGCATCCGGAGGGGAAGCCAGCCGGAGCAGTCTTTGGATAGGAGATACGCCCTACAGCGGGCCGGTGGAAATGAACGCATCCACGTTTCGCTTTGCAAGCGATTCCTGCCAATCGGAGCACATCCATGTATATGCCGCTGCCAGAGACGATACGGAGGCAGTGAAAGAGTGGCATATCCTTCCGCTGACTGACCGGCAGTTCTATGTGGAGCCGCCCGCCGGATTAACCGGCTATTCACTGGAGCTTGGGGAGAATGATGAGCTTGTCGTCAGAAGCCATCCGGATGGCAATGTCCGGACCATCTGCTATTCCAGCCATTGAATTTTAAATCAAGGCAACAGGCTAGTCCTTCAAGTAGTAGGAAGGGGATGCGCCCGTCAGCTTTTTGAACAGCCTGCTAAAATAATAGATGTCTTCAAAGCCGACGGATCTTGCTGCTTCCGATACATTGCAGTCGCCGCTCAGCAGCAGATCCTTGGCTTTATAAATACGAATCTGATTCTGGTATTGTACGGCTGTCATCCCGATTATTTTCTTGAACAGCAGCCGGAAATGTGAGGAGCTTAACCCGCTTAGCGCAGCCAGCTCGTCTATCGAGAAGTGGTCCCTGTAGCTGGACAGGATGAGGTTGGCGGTTTTCTCAATCACGTAGTAGTGGGCGCCGCCATGCTCGGCCCGATCCTGTTCCTTGATGATCTGGTACAGGATATCCATCATGATGCTCTTGCATTTGATCGTGAACCCGCTTCGCCTGCCGCTCCAGACCATGCTGAGTTCGGCGAACAGGGACTGCAGCTTGAAGGGATGTGGGCTGCGGATGACATTTTTGAACCCCTTGAAGAAATCATATGTGCTGTCATTCAGAAATTCAATGTCAAAGGAAACCGTATAGAACGACCACGGATTGTCCGGGTTGGATCTTGCTGAGCGGACCAATCCCTTGGGGAAGAAAAGCAGATCGCCTTCCTTAACCGGAACTTCACGGTTCAAATAACGATAGACGGCCTCGCCGGAGGAGCAAAATGCGATGACGTAGGTATTGTGATAAACAATCTGATCAATGCGCCACTGCAGATCAGGCTCTTTTTCATTGATGTGCTCGATGAACCGTATGTTGAAATCTAAATCATCTTGTACATGGATACCAGACATATACGCATCGCTCCAGCCCAATGGGATCATGGTATTCATTATAATTATGCGGCAGGATTATTGTCTATCTCTAAACAGGAGGAAATCAAATGAATCTGGACGATCTGAAAGCCAAACGCGGCAGGAGGGAGCCAAGTGCCCTTCCCATACCGGAGAAAGAACTGTGCAATCGCTTCCAGGAGGTGTTTACGGCGGCCGTGAATGATGTATTAAGAGAGCATGGGCTGCTGCATCAGGTGCTGCCCAGCAATATTGCGCCCTTGAAGCCGGAAATGAAAGTATGCGCCGTCGCCTTCACGGTTAAGGGTTCGAAGAATCTGACGATTGAAAGCGAGATGGAGCAGCGCGCCAAGATGCTGGAGGAAATCGGAGATAATTCCGTTGTCGTCTGGGATACGAGCGGGGATGACGAGTCGGCTCAGTGGGGCGAGGTGATGACGATGGCTTCGCAGAAGCGGGGCTGCAGGGGGGCTGTCATTGACGGGGGTGTCCGCGATACGAACAAGGTACTGGAGCTGGATTTTCCCGTCTTCTGCAGGTACCGCACCTCCAACGGCATGCTCGGCCGCTTCCGGATGATCGATTGGCAAATTCCCGTCATGATTGGCCAGGTATTCATCTATCCGGGGGATATTATCTTCGGCGATATCGACGGCGTAATCGTGATTCCAAGGGATATCGCTTATGATGTGCTGCTCAAATCAGAATATATTAAAGAGAATGAGAAAGCGATCAAGCAGATGGTTCTCGAAGGATTGACACCCTCTGAAGTGATAAAAAAAGGCGGGTACTTTTAAGGGATGTGCATCTTCATGAAGGGAGGAATTTGATGAAAGCGGCCGTTTTGACAGCGTGGGAAAATATTGAGATTCAGGATGTTCCGGTTCCCGAAATCGGGGAGGAGGAATGTCTGATCAAGGTGAGGTATGCGGGGATTTGCGGCACTGATCTTCATATTTATGGCGGTCACCATCCTACGGCAAAAACTCCGGTTATCCTGGGACATGAATTCGTCGGCACGATTGAGCGGATCAACACAAAAAGTCCCGTTAACCTTAAGATAGGTGACCGCGTTGTCGTTGAGCCCTTAATCAGCTGCAGCAGCTGCGGTGCGTGCAGAGAAGGGAACTGGCATGTATGTCAAAATCTCAAGCTGCTTGGCATTCATACAGGCGGCGGGTTCGCCGAGTATTTGAGAGCGCCGGTAGGCAAGGTCATCAAGGTGAACGACAGATTGTCTGACCGGATCGCAGCGATGGCCGAGCCCTTTGCGGTAGGCTTTCATGTCAACCAGCGGGCCGGGGTCAAGAACGGCGACCGTGTATTGGTGATCGGCGCAGGGCCGATCGGACTGATCGTGGGACTTGTTGCCCGTGAAGGAGGAGCCGCACAGATCGCGTTCTCGGAGATCAACCCGATCCGGATTGATCAGGTGAGGTCCTTTGGCTTTACGGACATCATTAACCCGATCGAGAATGATGCCGCCGCAGATGCTGCTCTGCTGACAGAGGGAGAAGGGTTCGACGTTGTCATCGAGGTTTCGGGCTCCCAGGCAGGCCTCCTGTTGGCAACGCAAGCCTGCAGAATCAGAGGGACGGTTGTTTTTGTCGGTTTTCCCGGAAGCATTCCGCAGTTTAACGTGATGCAGGGGATTTTCAAGGAATTGACCATGGTGGGCAGCCGCGTGTATACCTACTCCCATTTTCAGAAAGCCGTGAGACTTCTGGAGAGTGTGGAGGCGGCGGGTCATTATGATTTGGAGAAGCTTATCAGCGGTGTTCATTCCCTGGAGGAGCTCGCGCAGTCCATCCAGACGATGAAGGAAGGGACAGTGCCCGGAAAAATATTGATCGAATTTTAGGACTTGCATGATTAGAGAAAGGAGACGTTTGATATGCAGGATGAGCGGTTGAAGGATAAAGTGATTGTAATCATAGGCGCTGCCGGTGGGATGGGGCAGGCGGCCGCAAGAGCGCTTGCCGCGCAGGGAGCAAGGGTAGTGCTCGGTTCGCGGAACGAGCCGGCTTTGCAGACTCTGGCCGATGAATTGATAAGCAGCGGCGCCCAGGCGGCGTACAAGAAAGTGGATGTGACAAACGAGCAGGAGGTAGAGGCATTCTTCGGGCATGCGGCCGAGGCGTTCGGACAATGCGATGCCCTGCTCAATTTGGCCGGCCTCAGTATACCCTCAGCCATCTCGGAGATGACGATCCAGCAGTATGAACAGTCGATGGATGTCAATTTGAGGGGTACCTTTCTTTGCTCGAAGCATTTTATTCCCTGCGTGGATCAGGAAGCGGGGGGATTGATCGTCAATGTCGGTTCAATGGCGGCCAAACGCGCGAATGCCAATGCTCCTCTGTACTGCACGGCCAAGGCAGCGGTCAATATGTTCTCGCAGGGGCTCTCCCTGCAGCTGATCGAGCGGAATATTCGCGTCACGACCCTGAATCCGGGGGCGACGGATACGGGCTTCTGGGGAACGCGCCAGGTCCCGAGGGAGAAATTCATGACAGCGGAAGATGTGGCGGAGGTGCTGCTGTTCGTTCTGCAGATGGATCCGCGGCTTGTGATCCATGAGATTAACTTCGAGTCTTTTGCATTCTACAAATAAATCCGCACATGAAGAAGCTATAACCGTCGTTTGGCGGCGAGCCTGCATGTTAACGATCAGAAGCCTGCGACAGCCGCAGGCTTCTTCTTATTGCATCCGATAATAATGGCTCAATTTGGGAAAATGAATGGTCACTGTTGTCGATATGCCTTCTTCCGATTGAATGGATAGATCATGTCCCAGCTTGAGAGCCATCTGCCTGGCGAGATACAGTCCCATTCCCGTCGATTTGGCATGGCTTCTTCCGTTTGCTCCCGTAAAGCCTTTCTCAAACACGCGGTGGATATCCTCCATTTTGATGCCGATTCCCGTATCCTTGATCAACAGCCGCTTCTCTTTGCCGTCCTCCTCGAAGCTGAAGGCGATGCTGCCGCCCTCCGGCGTATATTTCAAGGCATTGGAGGTGATCTGGTCGATGATAAAAACAAGCCATTTGCTGTCGCTTTGTACAAACTGCTGCACATCGTTCATTTGCAGGCCGATGTCCTTGTTGATGAACAGCTTGGCATATTTTTTCACGCTTTCTTTAACCCTTTGACCCAGCTGAACCTCCGTGATGAAATAATCTCTGGAGAAGGAATCGATCCGGGAGTAATAAAGCGCCTGCTCCACATAATTGTCGATTTCAGCCAGTTCATCCTCCAGCTTGTCAACCAGATAATCGACCGATTTGCCTGAACTGTTATCCATCAGCAGGCGGCTTGCCGCAATCGGCAGCTTGACTTCATGAATCCAGGACATAATAAAATCCTGATGATCCCGCTGCTCGTCGACCGAACGCTGCAGCTGCCGGGAATGGGCCTCATAAAGCGTCTTCACAAGCTCAAGGTAAAGCGCCTGCTGATGATTTTGCGGTTCGGAGAGGGTTGCAATCGCCTGCTCCGAATCGCTGCCAGTCAGCGCTTTCAGCTCCAGGAAGAAGGCTCTGCGGTAAAAGTAGCCGATCACGATGTACAATGCCATGAAGAAGAAGCATCCCGCATTGGCATACATGATATTATGATAGATAGGCTGACGTTCCCCGACGCTCACGAGCATAAGGGAGCTGACAAACAGCATGATGATTACATAGAAACAGAGAAAATATCGCTTGTCCTGCATATAGGCGAGAAAGCTCATGAGATGATGTATCCCTCTCCTTTCCGGGTGGCGATGAAGGAATCCTTGCCAAGCTCCGCCAGTTTTTTGCGAACCCGGGTGATATTGACCGTAAGCGTATTATCGTCCACGAAGCTTTCATCTTCCCATAAACTGCGCATGATTTTTTTACGGTGAACGACTGTACCTTTATGCTGCATCAGCAGCTTCAGAATGGTAAGTTCGGTCTTGGTCAGCTCCACCCGCTGTCCCCCCGCCGAGATCGTTCCGTCGCCCAAATGCAGGACAATGCCGTCATGCTCCAGCACGTTCAGGGCATTTTCGGTATAGGAGTAGGTTCTGCGCAGCAGGGCATTGATTTTGGCGATCAGCACCTCGGTAAAGAAGGGCTTCTGGATAAAGTCGTCTCCGCCCATATTCATCGCCATAACCATATCAATCGGCGTGTTCCGGGAGGAAATAAACAGAATCGGAACCTTCGAGATTTCCCTGATTTGACTGCACCAGTAGAAGCCGTCGAACGCCGGCAGATTAATGTCCATCAGGACAAGCTGCGGATTTTCTTTGACAAACAGCTGCAGAATATGATCAAAGTCATCGGCCAGGGCAACCTCGAAGCCCCATTTGATCAGCGTCTCCGCTACCAGATCGCCAATTACGCGGTCATCCTCCACGATCATTATTTTCACGCCTGCACCTCCCTGGATAAAGCATGCTGTATGATGAAACATACCATTTTACCGGATTTGAAAGCAATCCATGTGACAGTTTTGTAAGGTTAAACGGGGATGTTGTAAGTCCGCATGCGGTTTGAATCTTGTAGAATAAATCCATAAGCATGACAAATGATAGCAATGGAGGCGCCGCAGATGAGCAGAACCATCGTGGAAGCGAAGCAAATCAAAAAAATATACGGAACCAAAGGAAATGTGTTTACGGCATTGGACGGCATTGATCTTACAGTACAGGAAGGGGAATTCGTCGGGATTATGGGTCCGTCGGGCTCGGGGAAATCGACGCTGCTCAACATGCTGGCCACCATCGATCAGCCGACTTCAGGGGACATTGTCATTGACGGAACCAGCATTCTGAAGATGAACGAGGAGCAGCTGTCGGTTTTTCGAAGGGATAAGCTAGGTTTTATCTTCCAGGACTTTAATTTGCTCGATACACTGACGGTCAAAGAAAATATTCTGCTGCCGCTCGCGCTGGCCAAAATGAATGTAAAGGAATTGGAGCGGAGAGTGGACGAGATCGCCGATAAGTTCGGCATCAGGCAGCTGCTGGACAAATACCCTTATCATATATCCGGCGGTCAGAAGCAGCGCACGGCGGCATCACGCGCGATCGTGGCAAGTCCGAGCCTGGTTCTGGCGGATGAGCCGACAGGCTCGCTCGATTCCAAATCGGCCACCGATTTGCTGGAGAGTCTCAGAGATTTGAATGAGCAGGCGAAGTCGACCATTCTCATGGTCACGCATGACGCTTTTGCCGCAAGCTACTGCAAGCGGGTGCTGTTCATCAAGGACGGCCGTATGTTCACGGAGCTGGTGAAGGGGCAGGCCGCCACCCGCAAGGAATTTTTCAATAAAGTGCTCGATGTGCTGTCCGTGCTCGGGGGTGGCGTAAGTGACGTTGTTTGATATCGCGAAGAAAAATGTCACCGGGAACTTTAAAAGCTATTTGCTCTATTTTGTTTCCATGATCTTCAGCGTTGTGATTTATTACACCTTCGTTTCCCTGCAATATTCCGAAGAAATCCAGGCAACGATGCAGTCGTCGCAGGTTATGAGCTCGGTATTTATGGGGGCATCCATTGTATTGATTCTGTTCGTAGCTGTATTTATCTGGTATTCGAACTCCTTCTTCACGAGAAAAAGAAAAAAGGAGGTAGGGCTGTATTCGCTCCTTGGGATGAGGAAACGGACAATCGGTAAAATGCTGTTTTACGAGAACCTCATCATGGGAGCAGTGGGTGTGGCGATTGGCGTCGTGTTCGGGACATTATTGTCCAAATTGTTTACGATGATTTTCCTGAAGCTGCTGGATTCAGCCATCAATGTAAGCTTCAGTATCTCCCTGCAGGCGATTTTGAATACGGTCATCGTATTTGCGGTGCTGATTCTGTTCACATCGGTTCAGGCTTATCGCCTGATTTACCGCTTCAAGCTGATTGAATTATTTCAGGCCGAAAAAGAAGGCGATCAAGCGCCCAAAGCCTCGGTAATGGTGTCGTCCCTTGCCGTTCTGCTGCTTGCCTTCAGCTACTGGCTTGTGTTCCAGCCGATGACGACCAATGAACAAATGGGAAGGAATATGTTGTTGTTCATTGTGGCGCTCATTACCGGAACCTATTTCCTGTTCCACTCGGCCATCGTCTGGCTGCTGCGCGCATCGCAAAGCAACAAGTCGCGTTACTATCGCGGGATGAACGTTATCGCCACCTCCCAGCTGCTGTTCCGCATCAAGGGAAATACGCGTACGCTGACTATGATCGCCCTGCTCAGCGCGATCACCTTGAGCGCGGTGGGCGTGGGCTACAGCATGTACTACAGCAATGAGAAGAATGCGGATGATGCCGCTCCCTTCAGCTACAGCTATATCTCGGATGGGGGCGCGCTGGATAAGCAGGTCGAGCAAATTCTGGCGGCGGATACGGAGCATCCGGTCACGAAGAATTTTGCCATTCCGGTTATAAGGCTAAAGGCGAATACAGCAGCGCTGGCTTATAATCCATCGAATTTCCCGCCTGATGATACGCCTTTGAAATTGATTGCGGCAAGCAAATACAATGAGGTTTCCGGGGCAATCGGCCGGAAGGGACGGGCTCAGCTGACAGATAATCAGGCAGCCGCTATCCGTCCAAGGTATGCGACTGATTTGACTTCTTCCGATTATGCGGGCAGGTCCGTCACGATTAAAGCCCCTCAGGGGGATAAGGATGTCTCCTTCGTACAATTCCTTGAAAGCAATGTGCTGCGCTGGACTTTTCCTGATGTGACCATTGTCGTCAGCGACCGGTTGTTTGACGAAATAGCAGGGCAAGTGCCCCCGGATGTCTATCACGTGTATCAGGTCGAGGATCAACAGACAGCGAAAGCTTCTTCGGAACAATTAAACGGGCTTGCGACGGAAGAGAATCAGATGTCCTCCTATTATGCGGTATACCGGGATGGACTCGAAGATGCCGCCTTGAATATATTTGTCCTTGGGTTTCTGGGCCTGGTGTTTCTGGCGGCAACCGGCAGCATCATTTATTTCAAGCAGCTGACCGAAGCCCGTTCGGATCAGGGGCGTTATGATATTTTGCGGAAAATCGGCGTCAGCCGGAAAGAAATCCGGATCTCTGTCGCGAAGCAGACCTTTTTCGTATTCGCGCTTCCGCTTGTCATAGGCATTCTGCACAGCTCCATGATTCTGAAAGCCTTGTCCAGCATTAATCTCATCAACGGCAGCCTGTCCACGCCCATTATGACTTCCATGGCTGTTTATGTTGTTATTTATCTGATCTATTATGTGCTGACCGTGCAGTCCTTTAATAAAATCGTGAACAAGTAAGAAGAATCGCGCCGGGATATAAAAAGAACGCCCGCGGCCCCCTTCGCGACGAAGGGCGGCTGCGGGCGTTTCTTCTTGCTGAAAGTTTAATCCGCCGCAGATCCATCTGCCGGGGATTTCCTCCGGTTGGCCAGAACAAGGACAAGCGGGAGCAGGATAGCGGTGAGTCCAGCCAGCAAATAGAGACAAAGCAGGTACGCATCGGCATACGATTGTGCGAATGCCTGCGGGCTGACGTTAGCAGCGGGACTGCCCAGCGCGTTCAGCCACACGATGCCGATCAGGCCGATGCCGATTGCGAAGGCAACCTGCATGCCAGTCGTCAGGATCCCGGAGGCGGAGCCAATATCGCCAGGACGTATTTTGGAGAGCACGATATTCGTAATCGGAGCAGCGACGAACCCCTGTCCGATACCAAGCACTGCTAGCGCAGGTATCCACTCATAGCCGTTGAAGCCAATTCCGGTTGCATGGACGGACAATGCAAGGCTCAGGAAGCCGAGAACTGTCAAAGCAGAGCCGATGGTCAGCACATGAGGGCCGATTCTGGCGGAAATTCTGGAAGACATAAGGGATGCGGCAAAATACCCGAGTCCCATCGGCAGAATAACGGATCCCGCTTTCAATGCGCTGAAACCGAGTCCCACCTGCAGGAGATAAGCGGTGACCAGGAAAAATGCAGCCTGCGAGCACAGCAGAATAAAGACAATCAGCATGCCGACCGTAAACATTTTATGACGGAACAGCTGTACATTCATGAAAGGCACCCGTCCGTGTTTCAACAGCCTTTTCTCGAACCAGGCGAATACGGCAAGCACGGGTACAGACATAATAAGGCTGATAATCAGCAGGGCTGGCCAGCCTTCTTTTTGTCCTTGAACGAGAGGGTAAACGAGCATCAGCAAGCCGGCTGCGACAAGCACGGCTCCGGAGAGATCAAGCCTGGTCTTGACCGGCTCCTTCGATTCCTGAATGAAGGGAATCATGGACAGGATGATCAGACCTAGCGGAACGCTGAAGAAGAATACCATACGCCAGTCCAGGTCCCACGGGTTCCAGTATAGCAGAAGTCCGCCGATTAATTGACCGCTTGATGCCGCTATTCCCTGCGAGGCGCCGTACAGCCCGAAGACGGAGGCGCGTTTCTCGGCCGGATAATTGACCTGGATCAGGGACAGCACCTGCGGCGAAATCAATGCGGCGCTCAGACCCTGAATGATACGGGCCAGTATAAGCATGTTGACACCGGAAGCGACACCGCACAGCAGCGATGTGAGCGTAAACCCCGCAACTCCAATCATTAGCATCCGTTTCCGTCCGTAGCGGTCACCAAGTCTTCCGCCAATTATCAAGGCGATAGCATAAGCCAGCGTATAGCCGGTTATGACGAACTGCACGCCGGAAAAGCTGGAATGAAGTCCGCTTTGAATGGCAGGCGTAGCCACATTTACAACAAAAATATTGGCGACAGCCATAAAGACAGACAACAGCATCACGCTCAGCATAATACGGGGCCGCGGACGCATTTCTTTCACCGGGGCAGGGTGAGTTTGTGCGGCTGTTTTTACTAACGTTGACATGGGATCCGCTCCTTTATACCCGTATTCTTGCTTAACGAGGGCCGAATCATGACCCAGGTTGTCAGCAGACGGGTTTATTCATAATATGAGAGAGACAGTTCCGTCTCATTCCGTAAATTGAATAATACAGACGGATCTGTACCATGTCAATATTTAAATTTGCCGCGGACGTCTCTGGGGCACGGGGAATGGAGTTGTAAATGCATGGAAAAAAAAGAATCTGCCAAGGAGCGCATCCTGCGGACGGCTTCCGCCTTATTTTACAGCGAGGGTGTGCGTGCGGTAGGGATTGACCGTATTATAGAGGAATCCGGCGTGGCCAAAGCCAGCTTCTACCGTAATTTTGCGTCGAAGGACGATCTTGTCGTCGCTTATCTGGAATATCGCCACGGGATCAATATGGACAATATGGACAAGGCGAAGCGCCATTACCCGGATAATCCAGTCAAACAGCTGTATGAACTGCTCCATGGTCTGGTCGTACGGGCGGAGAATGTAGTTTACCGGGGATGTTCGCTCATGAACACCTCTGTGGAGTTTCCAGACAAGGATCATCCCGGCAACAGGAAGGCTGCCGCTTTCCGGCAGGAGCTGTGGGATGGAATTGAGGCGATCGCCCGTGAAGCCGGCGCGAAGGATGCCAAAGCGTTGTCTGCGCAGCTTCGTATGCTAATCAGCGGAGCGATAATGGTATCCTCGATGGACAGGTCGGTCTTTAATGCGGAGGAATTCTCAAATACACTGCGTTTGTTGATCAATCAACAAATAGACGGAGCAGATACCGCCATGCGGAAGCTGAGCGTCTAATCTTTCTGGTCAACAAGTCGAACCCGGTCCTCAAGGAAATCCCTGGCGGCCGGGTTTATATTTTGCTCTTATAGAATTATAAGGCTTAAGGGAAGAAGCTAACTCTGCCGCGAAAGGACGACGAAGCGGTTTCTTCTTGTTCATTATTAACGCCGGGCCGCACGCAGCCTGGGAAGAAGTGGCCGCAGGACCGGAATCAGGATGACCGCGATGACGGTTTTGATCGTATCGCCTGTCAGGAACGGGTAACAGCATGCCGCCAAGGCTTTGGCGAGAGAGACATGGGCAAAATGCGCATACCATAAAACACCCGACGCATAGACAAACAGAACGCCAAAGACGATAATGCTGATTATAAGAGCGATCCATTTTACGGTGGTTAACTTATTGCCGCTGCGGAACACAAGATCGCTGACCCAGCCGATCAGCAGAGCGGCGAATGGAAACATCCAGATAAAACCGCCAGTGGCTCCCAGAAGCACGGACATGCCTCCGCTGCCATGAAGCAGCGGCAGTCCGGTGGCAGTCAGGAGCACGACAAGAGCGATACTCCAGAATCCGTACACAGCTCCGAGCAGTCCGCCAGCCAGCATAACGGCAAGTGTCTGAAGCGTGATAGGGACCGCCGTGTACCAGAGCGGAATTTGAATAAAGCTGAAGGCAATGAATAACGCGGCGAACAGCGCGGTGAATACGATCCCGCGTATCCGGTAGATTGTCCCGGGTTGGGATGCTGAAGCAGGTGAGATTGGATTCGATGTGGACATTGTTTAATCCCCTTTCATATGTTAACTTGTTATTTGTTCGAGGTTAACAATTCGCATTTTATCATGGGATCATCAACTTGGGAAGAGTGAATTTTGTGAATGAGCAATTAAAGAATGGATATTTTAAGCTTTCAGGCATTAAGGTCTCAGGGGATCCGGAGGCTGAGGGAAGCACGGCAAGACTGGAACAAATCGACCTGCTCCTGGCGCCCGGCGAGTGGTTGAATCTGGTCGGCGTGAACGGGAGCGGCAAGACGACACTTGCCCGTCTACTGGCAGGACTCACGATGGAAGGCGTCTATGGAGAGATGGACCGCGGATTCGCCGGCTTCGGGCCATCGCCTTATGTGATGCAGCATCCCGATGCGCAGCTGTTCGGCGAGAATCCGAGGGAGGAGGTCAGCTTCGCTCTGGAGTGGCGGGGTGTACCGGCTGATGAAATTCCGGGCAGGTCTGAATATATTCTATCCTGGACGGGGCTGCTGCCAATTGCGGACTGGCCATGGGATCAGTTGTCGGGTGGACAGCGCCAGCTCGCGGCGGTCGCGGCTTCAGGCGCGGCGGAAACGCCGCTGCTGGTGTTCGATGAAGCGACTTCGATGCTGGACGATGCCTCCCGTGGACGTGTACAGCAGGTTGCTGACCGTCTATGCCGCAGCGGAACGGCGGTTGTCTGGGTTACTCAACGGCTGAATGAACTGGATCCTTACTCGCGCGTGGTGGCCTTGGCCGGAGGCAAAATCGTCTATGACGGAACAGGTCGGCAGTTCCTGCTTGGCGACGGGCTTGGCGGCAAGAGTCAAACACCCTGCGAGCAGTGCGGGCTGCGCTTGCCGTACCTGGCTTCGCTGGCCATTGAGATGAACCGGCTAGGCAAGCTGGATCCCCATTCACCTCTTCCGGTTACGGCGGAAGAATGGCGGGAGGTATTGAAGCGTCCATGAGCGAACAGCTGCTCCCTTTAACGATAGACGGGATTAGATTAACCGGTGACAATGACGGGCTGAATCCGCAGCATTCTCCGGGAACAGGGCTGAAATTAAACCAAGGATCAATTACGCTGGTAATGGGACCAAATGGCGCGGGGAAGACGAGGCTGTTGGAGATGACTGCAGGCTTGAGATTCGCGGAAGAATGGATTATTTCCTATGGAGACGAAAAGATGTGGCTCAGGGGCAGGAAGAGCAGACGGCGCCGGAATCCAGCCGCGCTTCTTGCATACGGATATGCATCCCAATCGCCGGAGGAGCAGTTATTTGCCCGTTCCGTCGCGAGCGAGCTGAGTTATGTACTCAAACCCTATAACCTGTCTGAGCCGGAGGAGCGCCGCCGTATAGCTGCAGCCCTGCATGCGGTCGGCTGGGATCATACATGGCTGGAGAAGGACCCGTATGCCATGAGCGGCGGGGAGCGCAGGAGGACGGCTCTTGCTTGCCTGTTCGCCGTTCCCGCCCGATGGCTGCTGCTGGATGAACCGACAGCCGGTCTGGATGCCGCCGGACATGAGCTGCTGGCAGAGCAGCTGAAGCAGCGGGCTGCCGCGAGCCAGGGAATTCTGCTGATTTCTCATGAAAGCGATTGGGCGGCGGCACTGGCGGACAATATTCTGATCATGAGCAGCACCGGTATGACCAGGTTATGCGGCCGGAATGATATTATCGCTCATCCGGAGTGGCTGTCGCAAGCCGGGATGCCAATCCCTGCATGGCTTGAAATCGCACATGAATGGTGGAATAGAGGCGTGCCGGCTGACAAGCTTTGGTCTCCGGCCGATCTGGCGGACGTACTTCCGGCTCTCGGCCGGAAGAAGCAGGGAAGCGTTGAAAGCGAAGAGCTGCCGCAAATAAATCTGCCATTGCAAGCAGATCAAGCACAGCTGCCGCATGCATTTGCTGCGAGAGCAGGGGCAGCTGCCAGATCAAAATCGCGGCTCCCCTTATTCGATCCCCGATCGGTGTGGCTGTCCTATATACTCGTTTCCAGCGGCATATTTATGCAGAAATCCTGGTCCGGAACCGGATGGTCATTGATCTTGGTGTTAACCGCTATTATCTTATTTCGTATTCCGCTGGCCCGCTGGCGCATTCCGATCATAAGCTTCGGATTCTTTATGATCATGATCTCGATATTGTCGGGTGCGGGGAACACGGCAGGCGGCGGCTGGTGGAACACGGATGCCTTCCTGGTATCGCTCCAATCGCTGGCGCGTCCGTGGCTTGTGATGCTGCTTGGCCTTGGCCTGCCGCTTGCGATAACGCCGCTGCGCCTTCGCCGCTCGCTGGAGCAATTATTTGCCTGGGCGGAACGTGTTCCCCCCTGGGCGCAGCGCCTGATCTTGACGATAACGCTGCTGCTTCGTTTCGTGCCGATTCTGCTGGAGGAATGGGAAAGATTCTCCCGTATTGCCGTTGCCCGGGGCAAAGCCCCGCGGGTAACAATCCTTGGAGCTGTGGGCCAGCTAAGAGACACTGCTATTCCTTTCATGCTTGCCCTGTTCCGTCTGGGCGAGCATGCGGCGGATGCGCTGGAGAGCCGGGGAATCGGCATACGCCAGCCGACCTTTATCCGCAGCCAGTTCTGGAAGCGGAGGGATACGTATCTATTTATCGGATGTTTATTGATTTTTGGATTTTTATGGATTTGGGCCAAAGGTCTTTTTAACATTATGTAATAAAACCTTACATGAACATTGACACGCCGATTTTCTCCTCCTATAATACGGATATCAGCACTCAACAACTGCATATCGGTTCTCATCCATATGTGGAATGGAGAACGATAAACTGTCTAGGGTTCCGTTGATTAGGGGTTTCACCGATTTATCGGCCGCTGCCTGCTAGTCAAGTCTGGTCCAAGAGATAGTGTACAGAGGATGTCAGCACAGCTGCCTCTTTTGTATAACACGGAAGGATAAAAGCCTGGGAGATTGATCTCCCAGGCTTTTTTGTTGTAAATCCGGGGATTTCATCCGGATAACAGGATGAATATGGGAGGAAATCACACATGGACAAACAATGGAGCAAGACCCTGCCTGCCGGGGGGAAGTGGTCGGCTGTGATAGGCAAGGGCAAGCTGATCCAACTGACTGCCTTGGGCGAAGGCGCCAATCTATCCATGCTGCTGTACAACGCCAGAGACTTGACCGAGCGCTACAATATGTCCGATACCCTCAAGGCGCAGCATACCTCGCATTTAAGCAAAGGACATGTGCTGATGAGCGACAATGGACTCGCCATGGCAAGTCTGGTCGAGGACGAACTGGGATGGCATGATCCCATCAGCGGTTACACCACACGCCAGCAGACGGATACGAAATATGGAGTCACGACCTATCAGGAGCTGCGAAACGACTGGCTGCGCAGCGGACAGGAGAATTTTGCCGTCGAGCTGGTCAGAAACGGGTTAGGGGCAAGGGATCTGGTGCCTGTCGTGAATCTGTTCTCGAAGGTGTCCTGCGACGCGGATGGCGATATGCGCTTCAGCGCCGGCCATTGCGCGGCGGGGGCGAGCGTGACGCTCCGCACGGAGATGGATGTCCTGCTGCTCTTGTCCAACACGCCGCATCCGCTTGATCCTGCCGCCGTTTATCCATCGGTTCCAATTGCGATCAACATCAGGGCGGCTAGTCCGGTGGAAGCCGATGATTGCTGCCTGAATTTCCGGCCGGAGAACCGCCGCGCATTCGAGAATACCTGGGACTATTACGTTCTTTCCACATAAGCTTGAACAGGTTAAAGATCCACATTCATGGAGGAGGAAATCTTATGACTGGTTTTAACCGCGCAGAAAGCACGCTTCTTGCTGAAGATGCCATTTATAGTCAAATTATACCCGCAGGTGAGGGCTGGATGCATGAGCTGCTCCCTGGACAGGTGCTGCGGATTGTCGATCTGGAGGGCAACCAGGCTGCAGATACGCTGTTCTATGATGCAGATAACCCGGAGGACCACTACAGCGCTGTCGCTACTATAGCAGGACAAGGCAACATCTATCTCACAACGGGATCTATCCTGCGTTCCGAGTCCGGCAAGGAGCTGCTGTCCATCGTTGCGGACACCTGCGGGCGGCACGATACGCTGGGCGGGTCCTGCTCGGCGCAGAGCAATACTGTCCGTTACGCCCACGACAAGCTGCCGATGCACAACTGCCGCGACACGTTTATGCTGCAGCTTTCCCGGCATGGCGGAGCTTCCTACTTGAAGAGGGACCTTGCCCCCAACATCAATTTCTTCATGAACGTGCCGGTAACGCCTGACGGGGGGCTGGAATTCGCCGATGGGGTCTCGGCGCCCGGCTGTTATGTGGAACTGATATCGCTGTGCCGAACAATGGCGCTCATCAGCAACTGTCCACAGTTGAATAATCCCTGCAATGCCTATAATCCGACGCCGATTCAGCTGTTGATCTGGGACAGCGGATTACAGTAAACAGAGATGACATTGAGGAGTGGACAGTATGTTCAAGAAAATTTTAATCGCCAACCGGGGAGCCATCGCAGTCCGGATTGAACGAACGCTGCGCAAGATGGGAATTAGCTCCGTTGCTGTATATACGCAAGCCGATCAGGACAGCCTGCATGTCGAATTAGCGGATGAAGCGGTTTGTATTGGAAGCGGGCCAGCCAAAGAGAGCTATCTGAATGCAGAGCTTATTCTCCAAAGCGCTATCGAAACCGGCGCAGAGGCGATTCATCCCGGCTACGGTTTCCTCAGTGAGAACGCTGAATTCGCCCGCGCCTGCCGCGAGCGAGGGATCATATTTATCGGCCCTACGCCCGAACAGATGGAGATGTTCGGACTGAAGCATTCCGCCCGGGAGCTGGCAGAGCGCTCCGAGGTTCCTCTGCTGCCGGGAACCCCGCTGATCCAGGAGCTTGAGGAAGCGGTCCGGGAAGCGTCCCGCATCGGGTATCCCGTTATTTTGAAAAGCACAGCGGGCGGGGGCGGCATCGGGATGCGCGTTTGTGCGGATGAGAACGCGCTGCGCTCCGCTTATGACGGCGTGCGCCATCTGGCCGAGACGAATTTCAAGAACGGCGGTATTTTTCTGGAGAAATATATAGCCCGGGCCCGTCACGTGGAGGTGCAAATCTTCGGCAACCGCTTTGGCGAGGTGGCAGCGCTCGGTGAGCGCGACTGCTCTATCCAGCGCAGAAATCAGAAGGTCATCGAGGAAAGCCCCGCACCTCATCTGCCGGAGCATGTGCGTGAGGAAATGTTCGCTTCGGCGAAGCGTCTGGCGGCCGAGACCGGATACCGCAGCGCAGGTACCGTGGAATATCTTTATGACCCGGAATCCTTTGCCTTCTATTTTTTGGAGGTGAATACCCGTCTGCAGGTCGAGCACGGCGTTACCGAGGAGGTGTTGGGCATCGATCTGGTGGAATGGATGGTCCGGGAAGCGGCGGATGAGCTGAAGGAAATCCATTTGCTGGTCCGGGGGCCGGTGGGACACAGCATTCAGGCGCGTATTTACGCCGAGGATTGCTTGCAGGATTTTCGTCCGAGCGCCGGCAAGCTGGATAAGGCCGTGTTCACGGAGAATGCCCGCATCGAAACCTGGCTCCGGGACGGTATGACGGTTACGACCCTTTATGATCCCATGCTCGCCAAGATCATCGTTACTGGCAGAGACAGGGAGGAAGCGATTGACAACCTGATCCGTGCGCTGGATGAGACCCGGATCTACGGCATAACGACTAATTTGTTTTATGTACAGGAGCTGCTGAAAGAAGAGGAAGTGCGGGATGGCCATGTATATACCCAATTGTTAAATGCCTTCCAGCCGTCCGAGCGCGCGGTTGAGGTTCTGGATGGCGGCATACAGACGACCGTTCAGGACTGGCCGGGCAGGGTCGGGCACTGGGATGTGGGCGTGCCGCCATGCGGCCCTATGGACCCGCTGGCTTTCCGGACCGGCAACAAGCTGCTTGGCAATCCGGACGACGCATCCGGCCTTGAGCTGACGCTGCGCGGAGGATCGTACCGTTTCCGCGGCGGCATGTGGTTTTGTGTGACCGGCGCCGACATGAATGCGCATCTTGATGAAGAGCCTCTTCCTTTGTACCAACCGGTATATGCCGAGCGGGGCCAGGTGCTCAGCTTCAGTGAAGCAGCCGTTGGCATGCGCGGATACTTGCTTGTCTCAGGCGGCTTCGATATGCCCCGCATCCTTGGCAGCTCTTCCACCTTCACGCTTGGCGGTTTCGGCGGTCATGGCGGCAGGGCGCTGCGCACCGGCGATGTGCTGGCAGTCAGGCAGGCAGCGGATGCCCCTGTCAACCGGGTTGAGCTGGCAGAGAGCCGCCGCCCGCAAATGACACGGGAATGGACGATCGGGGTTATTCCCGGGCCGCATTGTACGGAGGAGTATTTGCAGCCCGATTATTTGCAGGAGCTTGCCGCTACAAGCTACGAGGTGCATTTCAACAGCTCGAGGACCGGCGTCCGTCTGAGCGGACCTGCGCCATTGTGGGCAAGGGAGGACGGCGGTGAAGCAGGGCTGCATCCATCCAATATTCATGATAATGCCTATGCCGTCGGAACTCTGGATTTGACCGGGGATATGCCGATTCTCTTGGGGCCGGACGGTCCCAGTCTTGGGGGCTTCGTCTGCCCGGTGACGACGGCCTCGGCCGAGTTCTGGAAGATTGGCCAGCTTCATCCGGGCGACCGGGTCCGCTTCCGGCTGCTTACGCTGGAGCAGGCTGATGAGCTGCGGAGGCTGCAGGACCGGAATCTCGGGTTTATCGGCAGCGGCAGCCGGGAGAAGCTTGTCCCGGCAGAGCTTCCGCTCCAGGTTGATGGGCTGTCTGCGGACTATCCGCTGCTGGTGCAGGAGAAGGGGAACCGCCGCTTTCCGATCACGATCCGCTGCAGCGGCGATGAGAATGTGCTGGTGGAGTACGGCAGCATGGAGCTTGATCTGCTTCTGAGGTTTCAGGCGCATGCCCTGATGCAGGCGATCCAGGAACGGGATGACATTCCGGTGCTGGATCTGACGCCGGGCATCCGCTCTTTGCAGGTTCATATCGATTCCAAGCGGATAACGGTGCAGGAAGCCTGCCGGATCATTCTGGAGCTGGACAGCCAGCTGCCGCCGCTTGCTTCCATTCGCGTTCCTTCGCGGATCGTCAGACTCCCGCTTTCCTGGGATGATCCGGCGACCCAGCTGGCCATTGAACGCTACCAGCAGAATGTCAGGCCGGACGCTCCCTGGTGTCCAAGCAACCTGGAATTTATCAGGCGTGTGAATGGTCTTGCATCCATCGATGAAGTGAAGAGAGTCGTCTTCGACGCGAACTATCTGGTGCTGGGTCTGGGTGATGTTTATCTGGGCGCGCCTGTGGCGACGCCTGTGGACCCCCGGCACCGTCTGGTTACGACCAAATATAATCCGGCCCGCACATGGACGCCGGAGAACGCGGTTGGTATCGGCGGAGCTTATATGTGCGTCTACGGTATGGAAGGGCCTGGCGGCTATCAATTCGTCGGCCGCACGATCCAGATGTGGAATTTGAACCGGCAGAACGCGAGCTTTCAGCCCGGAAAGCCCTGGCTGCTGCGATTTTTTGATCAGATCCAGTTCTATCCGGTAGAGGCGGAGGAGCTGCTTCAACTGCGGGAGGATTTCTCCCGCGGCAGGTTCGAAGCCGATATCACGGAGACGACCTTTGATCTGAACGAATATTTGCAATTTCTGGATTCCATCAGCGAGAGCACGGATACTTTCCGCAAGCAGCAGCAGACGGCTTTTCATGCGGAACGGGAAAGCTGGAGAGAGCTTGGGCTCTCCGAATATATCTCGGAGCATGAGTCGTCAGCGAAGAATGCGCCGGAGGACGAACTTCCGCCGGGCACTACGGCTGTTCGCTGTTCCATGCCTGGCAGCGTGTGGAAGGTGCTTGTCACTCCCGGTCAGGCAGTCCGGAAAGGCGATGTGCTGATCATCGAAGAAAGCATGAAGATGGAATTCTCCCAGCTGGCGCCATGCGACGGCATTGTCGCTGCCGTATTGGTGAAGCCGGGCGATGAAGTGTTTACAGGACAGCTGATTGTAGGGATTACCAATGAAAGCGAAAGCGTGGTGACCGCAATATGAAACCCTTCCAGCTTCCCCGGGAGCTCACGATAAGCGGGCTGCGGCGGATGTATGCCAGCAAGGAAGCGACGCCGAGGCAGGTAATCGCAGAAATTTTAAAGCGTGCAGACAGGGACAAAGAAATGAATATCTGGATCACTCCTCCGGCGATTGAGCATATAGAGCCTTATCTGGCGAAATTGGATTCGCTTGATCCGGCCAGCTCGCCGCTGTGGGGCATCCCTTTTGCCATCAAGGATAATATTGACCTGGCCGGCATACCGACTACGGCAGGATGCGCGGAATATGCCTATACGCCGGATGACAGCGCGGAGGTCGTTGCGCGGCTCACCGCTGCGGGCGCCATTCCGCTGGGCAAAACGAATCTGGACCAGTTCGCGACGGGGCTCGTCGGAACCAGAAGCCCATACGGCGAAACCCGTAATTCCCTGCGGGAAGAGCTGATCAGCGGCGGCTCCAGCTCAGGTTCCGCCGTGGCTGTTGCCTGCGGGCAAGCGGCATTCGCCCTCGGTACCGATACCGCAGGCTCTGGGCGGGTGCCGGCAGCGCTCAACCGCCTGGTCGGCTTCAAACCGAGCCTCGGCGCCTGGCCGACCAAAGGTCTTGTACCCGCCTGCGCAAGCCTGGATTGCATCACGGTGTTCACGCATAGTCTGGCCGACGCATTATCCGTAGATTCCATTGCGCGCGGCGTGGATCTCACAGACCCGTGGTCCAGAAGCGTGCCTCATCCCAAGGCCCGCCAGCCTGCCCTTATTTACCTGCCGCGCGGGCCGCTCGAATTCTTTGGACCTTATGCGGAGGACTACAGGCAGGCCTGGGAAGCTTCCGTCATGACATTGGAGAAGCTTAAGATTCCTGTTGAATATATAGACACGCACTTGTTCAAGGAAGCTGCCGAAATCCTGTATGGCGGTCCCTTGGTGGCGGAGCGCTGGGCAAGCCTGGGCGGGTTCGTCGAAGAATATCCGGACGCCATATTTCCGGTAACCGCTCAGGTACTGCGTACCGGAGCAGCAACCCGCTACACGGCGGCATCCGTATTCCAGGCTATGCACAAGCTGCAGCGCCTGAAGCTTGCAGCCGGCGGGCTGCTGAAGGACGCCGTTCTCGTAATGCCGACATGCGGCGGAACCTGGACGCGCGATCAGGTCAGAGAAAATCCCGTCAGCACCAACAGCGATATGGGACGTTATACGAATCACTGCAATCTGCTGGATTTGTCGGCAGTGGCAGTTCCTTCATGTGACGCGGCCGCCGGGCTTCCCTTCGGCATTACGTTGTTTGGCCTCTCGGGGGAAGAGGGGATGATTTGCGAAGCTGCGGAGTGGTTCGTTGAGGCGGCCGCCGGCAATGCTGCAGTTGATCATTCCGCAGCTCCGGAAGCTGCCGCTGCCATGGAGGAAGCAGCCACGCTGGTGGCGGTTTGCGGCCTGCATATGCGGGGGTTTCCGCTGGAGAAGCAGATGCGCGCATGCGGTGCGCGATTCGTGCGCGAGACGGCAAGCGCAGCGAAATATAAGCTGGTCAAGCTGCCGACAGCTCCTGCCAAACCGGGCATGATCAAAGTGAATGACGGCGGTTCCGCCGTTCTGCTGGAGGTGTGGGAGATGCCGCTTGCCGCATTCGGCTCCTTCGCGGCGTCCATTCCCGCACCCCTTGGGATCGGCAAGGTCGAACTGGAGGACGGGACGGAGGTTCCCGGCTTTGTCTGCGAAGGGTATGCCTTGTCCGGCGCGGAAGACATCACGGCTTCCGGCGGATGGCGCAATCATATGATGAAGTAATGGCTGATCTCTTCATGAAATACAGCAAGCTGAGGCCGGTGTTCCTCTCTAAGGAGAGGAAGGCCGGCTTTTCTGCGCTTCTGCACTCCTGCTGACGATTCTCTTGCAGCTTGCTCCGGCCTCGTGAAGAACAGCTTGTCAAACGAGGATGCGCGCATTAGGATTGTTGGTAGGTTAGTCGTTTATGAAGATGCATGCGTGGGGACAGAAGAAACCTCATTTGTAATCGGTTGATAAGTGTTTTTTCTACTTTATAGAAAATATAAGTCTCACGCCTATATATTTCTATAAAGTATGAGGGAAGAAACTTACTCGCCAAGCCGTTTCTTCTTAATATAAGCTAAAGAAAGGGACGCGATCGGCATGGCAATCGGTTTATTCGTTCTGGCTGGTCTGGCCGAAATCGGAGGCGGGTACCTCGTATGGCTGTGGCTGCGTGAATCCAGGCCTCTATGGTTTGGCATTGTCGGGGGATTGATTCTCCTCGTATACGGCATTATCCCGACATTGCAGCAGTTCCCCAGCTTTGGCCGCGTATATGCCGCATATGGCGGCGTATTTATGGTGCTGGCGGTGCTTTGGGGATGGGCAGTCGATAAGAAAACGCCCGATCTGTATGATTGGGTCGGAGCGCTTATTTGCCTCGTTGGGGTTTCGGTCATTTTATGGGCGCCGCGGAGCTGACACAGGATTTTCACGCCTGCTGTTGGGTGATCCTATCGCGCCTGACGGCATGGCAATCGGCTGATCTGCGGCAACGCTGCATGGGATTGACAGCGTCTTTTATTGGTATAGGCTTCGGAAATCGTGTAAAATTCCTAATGGAGGGATTTAGACGATGACAGAGAAACCGGTTATGGAAAATAGTCAGAAACCGCCCGCACAGACAAGCCAAGGCTTGCGCGTGCTTATTGTAACGTCTGTGAACGCGGAGAGAGATGCCGTACTGCGGGGACTCGGCGGTACAGGAGCAGAACGGTTCGAAGTTCTTGTTGGCGGAGTCGGCGTGGCCGCTGCGGCAGCCAGCACGGCAGGCGCCCTGGCATTATCCCGTTATGATTTGATTATTTGCGCAGGCATTGCCGGAGGCTTCAAGGATAAGGCGGAGATCGGCACGATTGTCATGGCCAGCGAGATTATCGCAGCCGACCTGGGGGCCGAGACGCCGGATGGCTTCCTCAGCGTGGACGAGCTTGGCTTCGGCAGCTCGCGGTTTCAGGTGAATTCCGGCCATTTGGCTGCCTTGACGGAAGCAATCCGCACGGCGGGTGTCAGCGTTCAGACCGGTCCGGTGCTGACCTTATCCACCGTTACCGGGACAGCGGAGACAGCCGCTTTGCTGGCCGAGCGTGTACCCGGTGCCGCAGCTGAGGCCATGGAAGGCTATGGCATTGCAGCTGCCGCATATCAGCGGGGCGTGCCGGTGCTGGAAATCCGGGCGATCTCCAATATTGTCGGTCCCCGCGACCGTGACGCCTGGCGGATCGGGGACGCGCTCAAAGCGCTGGAAGCTGCAAGCTCAATTTTAACGGAGGTGTTACAATGAATATTGCTTTTTCACCATGTCCCAATGATACCTTTGTTTTTCATGCATGGGAGCACGGCCTCCTGCCGGATGCGCCTGAGTTGAATGTAACCTATGCGGATATTGACATAACCAATAATCTTGCTGCCAAGGTCAGCGGGCCCGAGGTCATGAAGGTATCCTATGCAGCTCTGCCGTGGCTGCTGTCCGACTATGCGCTGCTGCCCTGCGGAGGAGCGCTCGGCAGAGGCTGCGGGCCGCTGGTTCTTACCGCTGGCGGTGATGGCAGCGCGAGTGATCCGGCATCGCTGAGCGGCAAGCGCGTAGCTGTGCCCAGCGAGCGATCAACGGCCTATCTCCTGTTCCGCCTATGGGCAGCCCAGAAAATTCCTGGAGGCGTCGGCGAGATTGTCGTCATGCCTTTCCATGAAATTATGCCTGCTGTGCGGGATGGCTTGATCGATGCCGGTCTGGTCATACACGAAGCCCGCTTTACTTATCCCTCCTATGGCCTCACTCTGCAAACCGATCTTGGCAGCTGGTGGGAAGCGGATACGGGGCTGCCGATCCCGCTCGGCGCTATCATTGCCCGGCGTTCCATGGATCTGAATGCCATCGCCGGCTGGATTCGCGCCTCTGTCGAATATGCCTGGGCGCATCCCGATGCTTCGCAGGATTATGTGCTCGAGCATGCGCAGGAGATGTCGCCCGAGGTTGCCCAGGCGCATATCGACTTGTATGTGAATGAATTTACGGCCAATCTTGGCGAGGATGGATATGCGGCCGTTACGGCTTTGCTCGGCAGAGCGGCAAAGGAAGGACTGGTTCCGGAAATCGATCCGGCGCTGCTGCGCTAGCAGAGGAAGCCATTGTTTCAACATATAATAAAGGTTGAAAATGGCTATACTTTGCAACTATTTCATGAGGAAAACAGGCGGATTCATCGTCTGTTTTTTGTTTTTTCTGCATTTGTCTGCCATTATCATGAAATTATGATGCTTTCTCTATTGTACGGATTTCCCGCAGCAGGCTATGATTAGAGAGGATGGGTTATTTAGACATAATAGAGAGAGGGAGAGAAGCTTGAAAAAAGGGTTGCTTTATTTGACAGGTGCGCTGGTTGTACTCTTCGTGCTTCTCACGGGCTGCGACAAGGAAGAAGCGGAGAAGCCTTCGGATGTGTTTCAGGCTTACTTGACGGACTGGCAGCAGCAGAATTTTGCAGGCATGTATACGAAATTGACGCCGGCAGCCAAAACCGCCATCACAGAGACGGATTTCGCCGAGCGCTACAGCAAGATATATGAGGGCATTTCAGCCAGTCAGCTGACGGTTACGGGCGCGGTTCCTCCTGAGGAGGACAAACCAGGCGAAGAAGTTACGGAGATCAGCTACACGTATAATGTCAAAATGGAAACGGCGGCAGGTCCCGTGACATTCAGCCATGCTGCAAAGCTGCTCAAGTCCGTCATCGATAAAGAAACGAAGTGGCTCGTCGCGTGGGAACCGTCGCTTATTTTTCCGCAAATGGAGGAGGGCGATAAAGTTCGTATGCTGACCTCGGAAGGTCAGCGCGGAGAGATTTATGACAGGTCCGAGAATGGACTGGCTGTCAATGCCGAGCTTCCGCAAATCGGCATCGTACCCGGGAAATTAGGCGACAACCCCGAAGGGGCCAAAGCCAGGCTGGCTGAGAAGCTTGATATTACGGTGGACGATATAAACAAGAAGCTCAGCGCAGCATGGGTCAAGGATAATCTTTTCGTCCCGATTGCCGTTGTTCCGCAAGAATCGCTGCAGCCGTATCTGGACATCCCCGGGGTGGATTATCAGAAGAAGACGGTGCGCGCCTATCCGTATGGAGCCGCCGCCGCCCATCTGACGGGTTATATTGCCGAAATCAGCGCCGAGCAGCTGGAGCAGAATAAGGACCAAGGCTATAAAACGGGCGACCTCATCGGAAAGTCGGGATTGGAGCAAGTGTTCGAGAAGCGGCTTAAGGGGAAGGACGGCAAGCGGATTATTATCGCCGATGAAGCGGGCAAGGAAAAAGCCGTTCTTGCACAGATTGAAGCCGCAGCCGGCGAGACGATCCGCCTGACCATAGACGGAGAGCTGCAGCAGACAGTCTATGATGAGCTCAAATCCGATACGGGCTCCGCAGCGGCGATCGATCCGCAGACCGGAGACGTGCTGGCGCTTGTGAGCAGTCCGTCCTATGATCCCAACGCCTTCCAGCGGGGAATTCTGGGCAAGCAGTACCAGCAGTGGAATGATGATCCGGATAAGCCTTTTCTGAACCGCTTCGCGCAGGGCTACGCGCCAGGTTCGGCCTTTAAAGTCATAACGGCCGCCATTGGTCTGGATACCAAGAAGCTTGATCCGGCGGAGAAGAAGAATATTTCCGGTCTGACCTGGAGCGCCGATCCCTCGTGGGGGAATTATTATGTGAAACGGGTGCATGATGTGAACCCGGTCAATCTTCAGGACGCCCTGGTATATTCGGATAATATTTATTTTGCCCAGACGGCGCTTGGCATCGGCCGGGATGCCTTTATGGAGGAGACGGCCAAATACGGTGTGGGCGAAGCCATCCCGGTTCCCTATCCTTTGAAGAAATCGCAGCTGGCCAACGACGGTATTCAAAATGACATTCAACTGGCGGATACAGGATATGGACAAGGGGAGCTGACGATGACCTCCCTGCAGGTGGCGCTGATGTTCTCCGCTCTCGTCAATGACGGGAATATGATCTACCCGCTATTGTCGGAGGATGACCGGGCAGGCAGCGCCAAATACTGGAAGGAACACGTCATGTCGCCTGAAACGGCAGCGCTTCTGAAGAGCGATCTGGTCAAAGCAGTGAGCACTGCCGGCGGTGCCGGCCACGGCGCCTATATCCCTGGGGCTTCCATCGCGGGCAAGACGGGAACGGCAGAATTGAAGCAGAGCAAAGGCGGAGAGGGCAGCGAGAACGGCTGGTTTGCCGGTTTTAATGCCAATAATCCGAATTTGCTGCTGGCGATGATGATCGAAGATGTGAAGGAACGCGGGGGGAGCGGCTACACGACTCCGAAGGTGAAGCATATTTTCTTAAAAACGCTCCAGCTCCAGGATAACGGGTAGGCCGCGAGGGGGCTGCGATCGATTCGCAGCTCCTTATTTTGTTTGAAGGCGGGGTGGAACGACGGGCGTTTGCTGCGGCGGAACAACATGGAGGATATACCCTTTTCCCCGTATACTTTCAATTGCGAAGGTGTCGTTGCTTTTTTTGCGGATGCGGTAGAGCAGCGAATTCAATTCTTCCGGCGACACTTGCGAAGCCGCATCATCGGTCATGCGCTCGGGCCAGACGCAGCGGATAATCTCGTCCTTGCCGACGAATTGATGCTCTTTGCGGACAAGCAGCTCCAGACAATTATATTCTTTTTCCGAAAAACGATAATCCTGATCATGCAGCCGGATCGTCTGTCTGATGGGATCAAACATGAAATCACTGCGCAGGCTGCGGTTCTCCGAGCTTAGAAGGGTAAAGTCCAGCGTCTCCTCCAGATTTACCGGGGAGAACGTGAGAACGACCATGCCTTTGGCAAAGGAAATATTGTCGGACGGCTCAAGCGGCACAGGCTGAAACGGGATCAGCGAGTTCCCGTTCAAGTCGGTTCCGTGCTTGCTGTCCAGATCCATGATAAAGGTTTGATTATGTTCGGAATAGATTGACGCTTGCTTCCGGGAAACAAAGGCATTCTCGAAAGCCATGTCGGGCTCCCACTGCTCTCCTTTTCTTCCGAGGATCGTCTGAGAGGGATGGCAGGGCAGAATCGTTCCGCATTCATAGGGGTAACCGCGTTCAACAACCAGGCATGAGGGCAAACTCACAGGCAAAACCTCCAGTACAGACCATAGATAACTCTTATTTTATCATGAATTCTCCGAATATTCCTCTTATCCAAAGAATGGAAGGACTGGGACGTTTCATTGACTTGAACAATCAACAAGGTTAATATAAATCCATCAAATCTAGCATTGGAGCCCGGTGATATGAAATATTCCAAAGCAACGAATTATGCACTGCACACTATGCTTCATCTGGTCGCATCTACTGCCGAGAATCCGGTTGGCGTTCAGCAGCTGGCCGAGATTCAGCAGGTATCGCAAACCTATCTTTCCAAAATATTGACCAAACTCGTCAAAGCGGGCATGATTGAATCGGCTTCCGGGGCAGGCGGGGGCTACAAGCTGATCCGGAGGAAAGAGGACATTTCCTTCCTGGACGTGATCCATGCCATAGAAGGAACGGCTTCATTGTTTCATTGCGGATTGGAGCATAACAGCGAAGAGTGCCTGATCCAGGGTGTCATGGTGGAGGCCGAGCAAACGATGGAGCAGGTATTGCGGGAGCGCAAGCTGATTTCGCTTGTCGATAAAGTACAGGTTGTCCGGAAGTAGGCATTGCTGTAATAAGATATGGAAGGGCCACTCCCCAACCCGGGATGGTGGTCTTTTTGCTGTTGCATCCGGATGAATTTAAGTTGAATAAAATGGAAACCGTTTTGCCCATTCCTTCTTTTTTTTTGTCGCGAAACCCTGTAAACTCATAATGGATGGGCAAGCACCCATTGAACCTGACGCTTAAGGACGGGTGTTATAATGTCAAACGGACTGCTGATTTATCAATTTATCTGTTTCGGAATTATTTTCTGGCTAGGCTTATATATGCTCAATCGAATACCGGGTCAGCCGCGCCTGTCTGTCATCGGCGCTGCTCTTGCTGCCTTCGCGGTCTCCTTGAATTCATCTATCTTAATGAGGTTTTCCACGGGCGGAATAACCAAAACTATTCTTTCCGCAATCGATCATATTTCGGCTGTGGTCACTCTCATACTGCTTCTTTTGTCTATTGTTTTTGTGGTTTCGGCTTATCTGGGAAAACAGCTCACAGCCGTAAAGGGCTTGGCCGGACTGCTGCTTCTGCTCTATATATTCGCTGGTGTGTATAATGGGCTCGTTGACGCTGACATGACCAACAGCGGCCTTTGGCTGGGAAATGGATTGGCGCTGCTGCTGCTCGGAGCCGCAGCGGTTTCAATGGAAATCAAGCGGCAGGGCGAGGCCTGGCTGCCTGATTTCTTCCGTTCGCTCGACTATTCCGCCTTCTACGCGCTGCTCTTCTCCGGTATGGTCGTGCTGGCGATTGTATGGGGTACAGGCAGCGACATCACGCTTCTGGGGTTATTATCGGGGGTTATCGCACTGTCGGTAGGGCTTCAGGTGTTCTCGCACCAGCTGCGCACCCTGCTCGATAATGTGGCATATGCGACATTTCCCGCTCTCCGGGAAGAGAGTGCCGAGCTGCGGATGGTGGACCGCGCTGCGCCCCGTGTGGACGAAGAAGCGGTTCCGGAGCAGCTGGACGATGAAGCATTGTTCCGCTTTACCCGCAGCGCCCTGAAAAGCTTCGGCGATCTGGAGCGTCTGGCATCCAATCCTTTGACGCGGCTTAAGCTGATTGATCAGCGGATGCATAGTCAAAGCGGACAGGGCGAGGTCATTGAACGCGCCATAGAATTGAAGGCCGTATTGACCGAATCGATTGAGCAGCTGAAGCCCCGCCAGAATGAGCCGTTCGGCACTACGGATGAGTGGAGGTACTACAATGCCTTATATTTTCCTTACCTTGCGGGACTGAAGCCATATAACCGCAAATTCTCCGAAGAGCTCCTGGACGCCACATCGCTCGAAGCTCTGGAGTGGTTCCGGGCTTACGTACCCGAGCGAACCTTATACAACTGGCAAAATGCAGGCGCCCGCCTCATCGCCTTAAGGTTGAAAGAAAAGATGGCAGGCTAGATTTGCCGGGAATTTATTTGTCCAGCTGATGCATGTAAGGGACAGAGACTCCGGGGAGGCTAAGAACTGTTGAAGCCTTTACCAGGGTGGGACCAAATTGACGCAGCCAGGCTGCGCAGAAAAAGCTTCGCCCTCGAATGGGAGCGAAGCTTTTTCTGCTAATCTTGATATCAAATCTCAGTATGTTAAGGATTAATGCCTGCTGCATGCTTCATATGATCAATCCCAACGAGTTCCCGCAGCAGATTTTCGCTGCTTTGCTCCAGGCGCATGGGAAAGAGCTCGACCTTGTCCGGCGCCATTTTCTTCAATTCCGGAAATACGGCCTCGGAAGCGTAAATTTTGGCCGACCGGTCCAGCGCCTCCGACAGATGTTCACTGTCCAGGAGACCGAATGCTGCAGACTTGATTCCGGTAATGCCGGCATCGTTAACGCGCCGCGCCATCCATTCTCCGCCCTTTTTACCAAGACAGACAAATGATACCTCCATATCCGGCTGCAGCCTGGCAATTTCCAGGAGGACGGAAGGCTCGGCTGTGGCGCCGATCACATGCACTTTCTTATCAAAAGGCGCAAGTACGGCTTTGACCTCCTCCGCCTGGTTAAGGGTTGTAACAATGATATCGGCTTGCCCGGCCTCTCCGATCGCGCTTAATCCCCCGGACAACAAATCCTCCGTGAAAACCATTTGGACTTCGCGGCCGGTAGCTTTCTCGATTTCTCTCCGGTAGAAGGTGTAGGCATGTCCCTTGCATTCCACAAACAGGATCCGCGCAACCGATGGCTGTTCGTTCTGCAGCAGGCTGTAGGCAAGCCCGGCTACGAACAAATCGTGCAGATGGATGCCTTCAGCCTGCGCTTCCTTGATCGCGCGCTCGAGCAGCTGCCGCATCGGCGAGCGCTCCTTTCGCAGCTGCTCCGTTTCCGCACCGCCCAGCACCTGCGTCCCCTTGCCTTTTTGCATGGAGACAAGACCTTCGTCACGCAGCTGGGTATAGACCCAATTGACCGTATTCCGATTAAGACCCAGTGTGGCAGCCAACTGGCTGGCGGCAGGCAGCATATCTCCCGTTTCTATTTGCCCGGTGCCGATCAGCCATTTGAGCTGTTCCTTGATTTGCGTATTCACACTGAACGTCAAGCGGTGATCGACCTGTAGGCATATCTTGTTTCTCATTCTATATAACCCCCAAATACCTAGTTAACTATTTATATTATACATTTATATTTCCTAATTTCCATAATAATTATTGATTTTGTGCGTTGACAAGAAAATAAATTATGCGGTATAACTAGATTGCTGGTTATTTAGCGAGAGAGGGAATTTGAAGGCAAGCTAAACGAATTCCTAGGTTTTAGGGTAGGAGCTGCAAACCATATTGAATACAGGGAGGAAGTAACATGGGTAAAATTGCGGTATTTGGATTTGGCCGGATAGGCAGACAATTATTAAGGGTGGCGCTGCAGGAAGAACTATTTGTTCCGGTATCGGTTTCCGATATCAAGGACGAAGGGACACTCGCAGCGTTATTCGAGGTCGATACCAACTACAAACGTTGGCACGAGTCCGTTTCCGGAAGTGAAGGTCAGCTGGTTATCGGCGGAAGAGAGATCCAGTACATCAACTCGTCCAAGGAAGTGCCGGATTGGAAGGCCTTGGATGTGGATCTTGTTATCGACTGTTCCGGCCGCGCCGTTACCCGTGCTGTTGCCCAGATTCATCTGGACAGGGGGGCCAAGCGGGTGCTCGTAAGCGGGCCAAGCAAAAGTCTTGACGATTGCGATGCCGTTCTGCTTAAGGGCATCAACCTGGATACATTTGACCCGGAAAAACACAAAATCATCAGCATGGCGAGCTGCACGACAAACGCATTGGCGCCTGTTGTCAAAATCATTAAAGAAAATTTCGGCATTAAATATGGACTTTTCTCAACGGTCCATTCCTATACGAACACCCAATCGCTGACAGATCAGCCTATGAAGGACCGCCGGGATTCCTGGGCAGCAGCGGAAAACATCATTCCTTCCTCCTCGGGAGCGGCGAAAGCTCTGAAATTTATCTGGCCCGATCTGCAAATTACAGGCAAGGCCTACCGGGTGCCGACCCGTACCGGAAGCATTGCCGAATTGAATCTTGTGGCGGAGAAGTCCTGTACCGTTGAGCAAATTAACGATATCTTCAGAAGCGCTGCTTCAGAGGGTGCATTGAAGGGAGTCATCGATGTTTTGGAGGGCGAATGGGCTTCTTCCCGAATTGTAGGAGACTCGCATTCCTCCATTATTGATCTTCCGCTGACGCAGGTTCAGGGAGAGATTCTATCCATTGCCACCTGGTACGACAACGAATGGGGCTTTGCCTCGCGGCTGGCTGAAGTCGCTGCCTTTCTGGCCCGCTAACCCAATTCTTCAAAAGATGCCAGAAAGAACCCGTGCCCGCATAGATAGCACTAAAAAAACAGGAATCTACCTCGATCCGGAGGAAGGGTTCCTGTTTTTTTTCTGCGGGTCGGCATATCTGTATAAAAAGCCGATGATTTGATCATCTTTGAAAAAGATTATAGCTTATTCATTTCAATTGACTTATCCCAAGTACAGGATGGAACCGCTGAAAAAGCGAATATAAAGATTATATATTTGGAAAAAGAAATGACGTTTATCCGGATACTAAAATGGAACCTGGAGGAATTAATATGAACAAATGGTTCACTCTTATCCCGATGCTATTACTGATTTCTGCATGCAAGAACAATCAGGATATGCCAGTTCTGAATGACGTTACGACAACCATTCAGGAGGAAACATCAATAGCTGAAAATGCGGGCAAAGAAAAGCTTTTCGAGTTAAAGCCATACAACGGGGAGGAGAAAATTATGACCGGTTGGGGCGGTCAAGAATTTACGGCAGTATACAGCGAGCCGCAGTAATTCAAAAGGGATGAGAAAGCCACCTTCGAACATTGTTTGTAACTCCTAAATTATTAGGGGACGAAGCCCACCAGGCGACTTGGGAGCGTTGCATGCTCCGCATGGAAGTGTGTCCCGAGAGGGACGAAAACGATCCATGCAGGGAAGCTGCTCCTGAACATCACAGTACCTCCTACGTTAGTAAGGGACGAAGTCCACCAGGCGGCTTGGGAGCTCCGCATGGAAGTGTGTCCCGAAAGGGACGAAAACGATCCATGCAGGGAGCATCAACCAAGCGTTTCTCTGCAACGCCAACGTTATTCAAATTCCGGGTGTCCAGAGGGCCGGCGGCCCTTTGGGGTCCCTCCTATGGAGGGATTGAGGGAGGAGCTATACGCAGTCCACCAGGCGGCTTGGGAGCTCCGCATGGAAGTG